>NZ_ML703269.1 GCF_008520305.1 Mesorhizobium sp. SARCC-RB16n
TTCAACGCAATCGTGAGGTTGCCTGATGAGCGGCGAATTGGTGCTTGTCACCGGCGGATCGGGGTTCCTCGGCGCTCACTGTATTCTGGCCCTGTTGAAGGCAGGCTACCGCGTGCGGACGACCGTGCGGTCCAGCAAACGCGAGGCCGACGTTATCGCCATGTTGAAGGCCGGCGGCGCCGAGCCGGGCGACAGGCTCTCCTTTGCCATAGCCGACCTCATGAGCGACGCCGGCTGGCCCGATGCTATCGCCGGCTGCGACTATGTTCTGCATGTCGCGTCACCGTTCCCGCCCGGCGTGCCCAAACACGAGGACGAGCTGATCGTTCCAGCCCGCGAGGGCGCCTTGCGGGTGCTCAGGGCTGCACGAGACGCCGGTGTCAGGCGCGTGGTGCTCACCTCATCCTTCGCTGCTATCGGCTATGGCAAGATGCCGCCCGACGGCCGGCCCTTCACCGAGGAGAGCTGGACCGATCCAACGGCCAAGGTCAGCGCCTATGTGAAATCGAAGACGCTCGCCGAACGCGCGGCCTGGGATTTCATCGCCGCCGAGGGGGGCAGCCTGGAGTTGGCGGTCGTCAACCCGGTCGGCATTTTCGGACCTGTGCTGGGGTCCGATCATTCGACCTCCACCGAATTTGTCCAGCGCATGATGAACGGTGCCATGCCCGGATTGCCGCGCCTGTCCTTCGGCGTGGTCGACGCGCGCGACGTGGCCGACCTACATGTGCGCGCCATGACCAATCCCGCCGCCAAGGGCGAGCGGTTTCTGGCCGTCGCCGGCGATTTCATGACCGTGCGGGCGATTGCGCAGACAGTGAAGACGCGGCTCGGCGTGGCCGCCTCGCGGGTCTCGACGCGGGAGCTTCCCGATTGGCTGGTGCGGGTGGTGGGGCTGTTCAACGCTGAAGCCGCTCAGCTCGTGACGGAACTCGGCAAGGTCAAGAACGCCACCAACGCCAAGGCGGTGCGCATGCTCGGCTGGGCGCCTCGCTCGCGCGAGGACGCGCTGGCCGCTACCGGAGAAAGCCTGATCAGGCTCGGGCTGGTCAAGACCCCGAAATAGCGCGGCGGGAGAAAGACTTCCCGCCGCGCTGGTTTCAGCCAGCCAGGGCTGCCTTGTTGGCCTCGAGGAACTGCTTCAGCGGTATCGACTTCCGGCCGGAAAGTGTCTCCACCGAGTCCGTCACCATGCCAAGATCGCCGGCGCGCGTGGCGGCGTCGAAGGACACCAGCAGTTTGGCGATCGGCTCGGGAAGCCCGGCTGCCTTCATCCCCTCGGTGAGCGCTTCGTCGGAGAGCTGGACGACCTGGATCGGCTTGCCGGTGACTTCGGTGACGAGTGCCGCGACTTCGGCTGATGTATAGGCCTTTGGGCCAGTCAGCGTGTAAGTCGTGCTTTCGCTGTTGTCCGAAGCCAGCCCCGCGGCAATGGCCGCGGCGAGATCGTCGCGCGCGCCATAGGAAATGGCGCCGCCGGCCGCGGACGTATACCATTGGCCCGATGCGAGGATTTGCGGCATCGCCATGAACAGGTTCTCGTCATACCAGCCATTGCGGAAGATCGTGTAGGGAATGCCACTGGCCTTGATCGCCTGTTCGGTGTCGTAATGATCGGGGGCAAAGAGCACGGCGCAACCCGGCTCGGTGTTGGGCAGCGAGGTGTAAAGCAAGTGGCCGACGCCAGCCTTGCTGGCCGCCGCGACCGCCGCCAGCTGCTGTTCGCGCCGCTTTCCCTGGATCGCCAGCTCGTTGGTCGAAATGATGAGCGCCCGGTCGGCGCCGGCGAAGGCCTTGGCAAGCGAGGCCTGATCGTCGAAATCGGCCTCGCGAACGGTGACGCCGCGCGCCGACAAGTCGGCAAGATTGGCCGGCGTGCGGGTGGTGGCGATGATCCGGGCCGCCGGCACCTCGAATGTATTCAGCAGATGATTGATAACGCTGCGGCCGAGCTGGCCGGACGCGCCGGTAACGAGAAGAGTTGCGGTCATGGGGGATCCTGACATTGCGCCGGAAGGCGGTTCGGGTGGCAGTCTCAAAAAGAGCCCAGCACTAAAATAGGAATTGACCCGATGCCGTAAAGAAGGCAGTTTTTCGGGAGGTAGGCACACGCAGGGAACCAGCCATGGACAGCCGGACCGTCAATCTGAAATCCAAACTCGAAGTCTATAAAGCGATGACCGACGGCGGAAACATTGCCGATTGCCCGGTCCGCGACGTCATCCAGGGGCTGAATGGCAAATGGAGCTCGCTGTTGACGGCGGCCCTGGCCGAGCAGCCTTATCGCTTCGGCGAATTGCGTCGGCTGGTTCCCGACATCTCGCAGCGCATGCTGACCCAGACGCTCTATGACTTGCAGCGCGATGGCTATGTGCATCGCGAAGTGTTCCCGACCAAACCGCCCAGCGTCGAATACAGCCTGACAGACCTCGGACGATCAATGTTCGACGCTTTGCAGTATCTGTTGCAGTGGGCTGAAAACAACCACGACGCGGTGCGCGACGCGCGCACTGCCTTTGACTCGACACAGGCTTGACCAGCCGCGTAGCGCTCTGCGTCGCGACTTGATTTCATCCGGCGGCTGAAGGATTGTCCCGGCCAGTTCGGCTTGGGGGCAACGGCATTTCCTACGATATCGCAATTGCAGGCGCCGGTCCGGCGGGACTGGCCATGGCGCTCTATCTCAAGCGGGCCGGACACCGCATCACCATCTTCGAGCGTTTCGAGGAACCCAAACCTGTAGGCTCAGGTCTGATCCTGCAGCCGACCGGGCTGACGGTTCTGGCCGATCTCGGTCTGCTGGACGACATACTGGCGCTTGGGGCCCGCATCGATCGGCTGCATGGCGCCGACGCCTCGACCGGCCGCACCGTGCTCGACGTCCGCTACGACGCTCAGCACGGCGGCCGCTTCGGCTTGGCGGTGCACCGGGCGGCCTTGTTCGGCGTGCTGTTTCGCGCTGCCCGGCGCGAGGCGATCGCCATCGAGACCTGCGTCGAGATCGAGACTATGGAGACCGGCGAACGGGCGACGCTGATCTGTGGCAACGGACGAAGGGCAGGACCGTTCGATCTGGTTGTCGACGCCAGCGGCGCACGCTCGAAACTGCGGCAGTGCGCCGATAATGCCGGAGCACCACGACCACTCACCTATGGCGCGTTCTGGGCATCGCTGGACTGGCAAGGCGAGGGCTTTGACGAGCACGCGCTTTTGCAGCGCTACGACAAGGCCAACGTGATGATCGGCGTGCTGCCGATCGGCCGGCCGGAACCGGATGCCGAAAAGATGGCGGCATTCTTCTGGAGCCTGAAACCGGCGGATGCCGATGCTCTGCGCAGCCTCGGCATCGATGCCTGGAAGGAGCGGGTGGTGCGACTGTGGCCGCAGGCCGAGGCGTTCACCAGCCAGATCGACAGTTTCGACCAGCTCTCGCTGGCCCGCTACGGCCACCACACGATGAAGTTTCCTGTTGGCCGGCGGTTGGCCGTGATCGGCGATGCCGCGCATTCGACCAGCCCGCAGCTTGGCCAGGGCGCCAATATGGCGCTGCTCGACGCTGCGGCGCTCAGCCATGCGCTGGCGCGCGCGGACGGCGTGGAGGCGGCACTCGAAGCCTACGCCAATGCGCGGCGCTGGCATGTGCGGGCCTTCCAGGCACTGTCGCTTGCATTCACGCCCTTCTACCAGTCGGATTCCGTGGCGCTGCCCTTCATTCGCGACAGGCTGGTGGCGACGATCGCCAGGATTCCGCCGGCGCCGCGGTTTCTGGCCTCGATGGTGGCCGGAACGGTGGTCGATCCGTTCAGGCGGGCTGGACTTGCCGAGGCGCGGTGGCCGGATCGCCTTGCCGAATGAGGCTTGATAGAAAAGATCCCTTCGCCCGCAGGAAAGCCTGCAGGCGCTGCGGATAGTCCGGCGCCACGGCTTGCCTGATCGACGGACGGTCGCTTAACGCCTTGCGCCAGGCCTGGACAAGCGGCTTGCCGTCCAGGATGCCGAAATCGCCGATCCGGTCGAAAGCGTCGAGGTACCGGAAGACCGGGCCGTAAACGGCATCGACCAGGGAAAGGCGGTTGCCAGCGAACCATGGTCCGCTCCGCGGGGCATCGCCCGGCAGTTCAACCTCAACACGGTCGAACATCGCCGACAGCGCGCTGGACTCGGCGAGGAGGCCGGCCTCGCTCGATGCTGAATAGAGCCGGCCGATGGCGTTGAGAATGGCTGAGCCATACTCGATCCAGGCACGGTGCCGGGCGCGTGCATAGGGATCAGCAGGGTGGAGGGGATTGGCCTGCGTCTCCTCGAGGAATTCGAGGATGACCGCGGATTCGAAGATTATCGTCTCGTCGCCAGTTTGCTGTACGCGCAGCAGCGGCACCTTGCCGAGCGGCGAGATTGCCTTGAACCAGTCCGGTTTGTCGGCGAGGTCGATGTCGATGCGCTCGAACGGGACGCCTTTCTCCGCCAGCGAGATCGCTGCACGCTGGACATAGGGGCAGAGGGGATGGCTGACGAGAATGAGGGTGTCGGCACGTTTCATGGGATGTGTCTCTCGATATCGATGCATTTGCATCTATGTAGATGCATCTGCATTGATCGTCAAGCTTGATGCAGTTGCATCTATCTCTTATGGTGCGGCCATGACAGAGATGCCTTCGCCGGATGCCATCAAGGTCTGGGCCCGCCTGATGCGGGTGTCACGCCAACTGATGGAGCGTGCCGAGGACGCGCTGAAGGAGGGCAGTCTGCCGCCGCTTGCATGGTACGACGTGCTGCACGAGCTTGCGGAGGCCGGCGAGGGCGGCTTGCGGCCGTTTCAATTGATCGAGCGCACCCTGTTTGCGCAATACAACATCTCGCGGCTGTTGGCTCGGCTCGAGGCCGACGGACTGGTCGAGAAACTGCCGGTGGCCGATGACGGCCGCGGGCAAATCATCCGCGTCACGGCCAAGGGACGTGAGACGCGCCGCCGGATGTGGGCGGTCTACGGACGCTCGATCGCCGAACTGGTGGGTGCCAAGCTCTCGCCGGATGAGCTGGGCATGGTCTCGGCACTGCTCGGCCGGCTGCGTCATCCGCCTGCCACGGACTGAGCCTGCGCATGGCGCGGCCGCGCCGGCATCGGCAGATATTTTTCTTCTTTGCCCTTGCGCCGATCCTCGGATTGCGCAATATGCCGAACCGTAACGTACGGTACGGCGCTCGCGGAGGCGAGCAAGGACCACCATTAACAGGAACGGGACGTGTTGCAGGCTCACGCCGACACCAACAACAGCGAGACGCTGACGGAGCGGCAGCAGGCCGTTCTGGATGCGGCTTTGCGGTTGCTGGTCGAGGACGGCGATCACCTGACCATGACCGCCGTGGCGCGCCGCGCGAGTTGTTCCAAGGAAACGCTCTACAAATGGTTCGGCGACCGCGATGGGCTGCTGACGGCGACCGTGCAGTGGCAGGCGTCCAAGGTGCGCGTGGCTTCGGTCGACGGCAAGGGGCTCGACCTTGCCTCGCTGACGGCGAGCCTCGAGCGCTTTGCCTGCGACTGGCTGAAAGTGATTTCCAGCGATACCTCGATCGCGCTCAACCGGGTGGCGGTCGGCCATGCGGGTTCGGGCAAGGACAATCTCGGCGCCGTCGTGCTGGAGAACGGACGCTTTGCACTGGCCAAGTGGCTGAAGCCGGTGCTTGAAGCCGGCCGGCATGCCGGGCTCCTTGAATTTACGGATGCCGAGATGGCGTTCCGTACCTTTTTCGGGCTGGTTGGCCGGGATGTGCAGATCCGTCTGCTGCTCGGTGACCGGCTGGAATTGACTGAGGCGGCGATCGGCGGCGATGCCATCCGCGCGACGCAGCAGTTTCTCGCTCTTTTCGGAGCAAAAACCGGGCCGCGAGGCCTTTGATCTTAGAAAACGGGAAGGAAGTAAAATGCGTGTCTATTACGATCGTGATGCCGATCTCAACCTGATCAAGGGCAAGAAAGTCGCCATCATCGGCTATGGCAGCCAGGGCAGGGCGCATGCGCTCAACCTCAAGGATTCCGGCGCCAAGGAAATCGCGATCGGCCTCAAGGCCGGCTCGGCGACCGCCAAGAAAGTCGAGGCCGACGGGCTCAAGGTGATGAGCGTCGCCGACGCCGCCAAATGGGCCGACCTGATGATGATGGCAACGCCCGACGAATTGCAGGCCGACATCTACAAGAACGAAATCGCGCCGAATATCCGCGATGGTGCCGCGATCGCCTTCGCGCACGGCCTCAACGTGCATTTCGGCCTCATCGAGCCGAAGTCGACCGTCGACGTCGTCATGATCGCGCCGAAGGGCCCGGGCCACACGGTGCGCGGCGAATACCAGAAGGGTGGCGGCGTGCCGTGCCTGGTCGCCGTCAACCAGGACGCCTCGGGCAACGCGCTCGACCTGGCTCTCTCCTATGCATGCGGCGTCGGTGGCGGCCGTTCGGGCATCATCGAGACCAATTTCCGCGAGGAATGCGAGACCGACCTGTTCGGCGAGCAGGTCGTGCTGTGCGGCGGCCTGGTCGAACTGATCCGCGCCGGCTTCGAGACGCTGGTGGAAGCCGGCTACGCACCGGAGATGGCCTATTTCGAGTGCCTGCACGAGGTCAAGCTGATCGTCGACCTGATCTATGAAGGCGGCATCGCCAACATGAACTACTCGATCTCCAACACCGCCGAGTGGGGCGAATATGTCTCGGGTCCGCGCATCATCACCGCCGAGACCAAGGCCGAGATGAAGCGCGTGCTGAAGGATATCCAGACGGGAAAATTCACCTCGGAATGGATGCAGGAATACCGCGCCGGCATGTCGCGCTTCAAGGGCATCCGCCGCAACAACGATAGCCACCAGATCGAGGAAGTCGGCGCCAAGCTGCGCGCGATGATGCCGTGGATTTCCAAGAACAAGCTGGTCGACAAGGCCAAGAACTGAGCGATCCAGGCTCGACCAATAAAACGGCGCCGCGAGGCGCCGTTTTTATTTCAGATTGCCAGGTTCGGTTACAGCTCAACTATAAGGCGACCAGCACTGCTGGCGCGGGCCGTTGTAGGGCTGGAACGTGTTGTCCCAGGCGCGATACGACCGGTACCTGTTATAGCACCACTGGACATGGGCGCTGGAAAGCCGACCCGCACGGTAGTAGCGATGCGGGTGATAGTACCGCGGATAGGAGTCATAGTAATAGGGATCATAATAGTTGTTGTAGGCCAGGCTGCCCAATCCGAGGCCGAGGCCTAGACCCAAAATGGCCGCGTCACCATCATCGAAGTTTCGACGATGATGCCGCCAACGCCAGTTGTTATTGCCATTCCAGTTGCCGCCGTTCCAGTTACGGGAAAAATTACGTTGACCGCTGAAGTTGCCGGAGCGGAATCTGAAGTCGCCGCCACCGTTGTGCCAGCGCCAGATCGGGCGATTGTTGCCGCCGGCCCAGCTGTCGCGGACGGGGATGATCTGCGGCGCGGGCGCCGTGGTTGCGGTCGAGAGATCCGGTTGCAGGATCGGGCCGGCGAGCGACGGCACCGTCAGTCCCGCAACAAGGCCGAGGCTTATCAGCCCGGACCGGAAGGAAGAAAAGAGCGGTTTCATTTCACTCTCCAAGGAGTAAAGGCCCCACGCCGACACACCGGGAAGAGGCCTATTGATGGGACTTTTCCTATGAACGGAAGATGAACAGAAAGGTTCCGTCAACCATGACGGGCATGCGCCTCGGCTCTTGTGTTGGCTGTCGCTTGCGGGCAAAGGTCAGGACATGTCGCTGCGCCTTGCCACCTTCAATGTCGAGAACCTGATGAACAGGTTCGATTTTTCCGGCTATCGCAACCAGCTCAACGAGGATCGCACGCTGGCGCTGTTCGATATCCAGAGCGAGGCCGAATACAGGATGTTGGAACAGGCGCGAGCCATCGCGCAATCCGACGATACGCGGCAGCTGACGGCGCTGGCCATCGCCGCCACCCGCGCCGACATCATCTGCATGCAGGAGGTCGACAATATCGAGGCCTTGAAAGCCTTCGAATATGGCTATCTGTTCAAGATGGTGGGGCAGGGTTACCGCCAGAAATACACCACGTCGGGCAACGATTCGCGCGGCATCGACGTCGCCTTGATGATGCGCAATGAAACCGCGCAGGGACAGCCGATCGAATTCGTGCGCATGACCAGCCACGCCTATGTCACCTACGAGCAGTTCGGGCTGCACACGCCAGAGCTTGCGGCCCTCGGCAACCAGGCCAACGAGCGCATCTTCCGGCGCGACTGCCTGGAAGTCGACATCAAGGTCGGCGGCGCGCCGATGACGCTCTATCTCGTGCACTTCAAGTCGATGGGGTCGCCCCGCAACGGGCTCGACGGACGCGAGGCGACGATGCCGGTGCGCATCGCCGAGGCGCGGGCCGTGCGGCACATCATCGAGGAGCGTTTCGGTCGGGAACATGCCGCCGACAAGCGCTGGGCGATCTGCGGCGACATGAACGATTACCGCCAGCGCGTGAAGATCGCCGGCGATGAGATCGACGGCTATCGTTTCCAGGTGGTGGACGAGAACCTGTCCTGCATCAACGTGCTGACCGCGGGCGGCTTCTGCGAAAATGTGGTCGAGCGGCGGCCGGAAATGAACCGCTGGACCTTCTATCACACACGCGGACCCGAAGAGCGGCATCTGTGCCAGCTCGATTATGTCCTGCTTTCCAGGGGACTGGCGGCGAAGAATGCCACCGCCGTCCCCGACATCATCCGCAACGGCCAACCCTGGCGCACGATCTTTCCCGCGGGCCAGGAAGTCGAGCGCTTCCCGCGTGCCGGCTGGGATCGGCCCAAGGCTTCGGACCACTGCCCGGTGGCGATCACGCTGGACATGGTCTGATGGGCAGAATGGGGCCTGAGCGCCGGCATGAGTTTTGATCTTCCGCGCAACGTCATCCTCCCGGTCGACGCCATCGATGTGCGCCTCGATGCCGGCCCGCATCCCTTCGCGGTGGATAATGTGGAGGCGATTGCCGAGAACTGGCGGCAGGAGATAGCGGCCAATCCGGCGCTGTTCGACGGCACTGTGGTTCTGCTTTCAGAGCTTGCCTATCGCGACCGCAGCCTCATTGGCCGCTGCCATCCGGTCAACTACTCGACCTTCATGCTGTGGCGGAAGCGGCGCGAGAATTCCGGCGCCGAACACGCCTATGCCCATGCCATGCTGGTGGCCGGCGACAATGCGCTGGTGGCGATCCGCATGGGGCCGCGAACGGTCAATGCCGGTCGGGTCTATTTCGCCGCCGGTTCGTTCGAGCCGATCGATTTCCGTGATGGTCTCGTGGATGTCGATTTCAACATGATCCGCGAGGTGCGCGAGGAGACCGGCCTCGACCTGTTGGACGCCAGGCGCGGCGTGCGCTGGCACGCCCTGTCTACGGCAAGCGGAACCGTCATCTTCCGCCGTTATCATGTCGATGAGCCTGCCGATGAGATCGCGCGCCGAATCTCGGCCTTCGTCGCCACCGAAGTCGATCCGGAAATCGAGGGACCGGTGATCATCCGCCATGCCGGCGACCTGCCGGACGGGCTGTCGGCGCACATGAAGCCGCTGATCGAGTGGCATTTTTCGAACGAAGGCTAAATCGTTGGTATCTTGCGTGCGCCTTGCGGAGAAGCCCAGAGATTGTGTTGTGCGATCAAATTCGCTAAAATGCTATCAACGACATCACTACAAGTAGGTTGCTATCGATGAGCGCCGTTACTATACGCAATTTGCCAGAGGAAACGCTCCGCGCCTTGAAGGTGCGGGCTGCGCACCACGGCCGCAGCACCGAGGCCGAGATGCGAGAGATCCTTGAAACGGCCGTGCGGCCGGCCAATCGGGTCAAACTCGGCTCGCTGCTCGCCGCCATCGGTCGCGAGGCCGGATTGTCGCAAGAGGATGTCGATACCTTGCAGCAGCTTCGCGACAAAACACCGGGCGAGCCGGTGCGGTTCGAATGATCCTTGTCGACACCAATGTAATTTCCGAACCGTGGAGACCTGTGCCCGATCCACGCGTCATCGCGTGGATCGATGCGCAGGCGGTCGAAACCCTATATCTCTCGGCCGTCACCGTGGCCGAGTTGCGTTTCGGTATCGCGGCGATGCCTGCCGGAAAGCGCCGCACGATCTTGCATGATCATCTTGAGCAGCAAGCACTGCCGCTGTTTGCAGGCCGTATTCTGCCCTTCGATCTCGATGCGTCGAACGCCTATGCCATCCTCATGGTACAGGCGAGAGCCGCAGGCAAGGCGATCGGCAACGCCGACGGCTATATCGCGGCCACTGCCGCAGCACACGGTCTCACGGTCGCCACCCGCGACACCAGCCCATTCGCGGCCGCCGGGTTGAAAACCGTCAATCCGTGGGAAAGCAGGATAGTGGGCAGGTAACGGGCGAGATACCATCTGGCGTGAGGCGAAAACATCAAAGGCTGCACAATCGAACAAGTGCAGGATGCAACTCAGCTTGCTGCCTATTCGTGCCGCAGCGCGTCGATCGGATCGAGCCTAGCGCCACGCAGCGCCGGGAAGAAACCGAACACCATGCCGATCAGGGCTGAAAAACCGACGGCGAGCAGGATGACTGCGGGGCTGGGCGTGAAGGGAATGGTCAGCGTCGCGGAGGCGAGGCCTGCCAGCGCCAGCCCGATCAGGATGCCGATGATGCCGCCGAGCAGCGACAGCACCGTCGCCTCGACCAGGAACTGGATAAGGATGTGCTTTTCATGCGCGCCGATGGCGAGCCTGATGCCGATCTCTCGCGTTCGCTCGGTGACCGAGACCAGCATGATGTTCATGATGCCGATGCCGCCGACCAGCAGGCTGACGCCGGCGACCGCGCCCAGCATGCCGGTCATGGTGGTGGTGGCGCTGGCCATGGCGTCGGCGATCTGGGTCATGTCGCGGATGCCGAAATCGCTTTCGCGGTCGGGAGTAATACGGCGCGCATCGCGCAAAATGTCCTCGACGCGCGGCTGCAACTCGCTGGTCGGCGTCCTGTCATCGGCGGCGATGTAGATGTTGTCGATATCGCGGTTGCCGGCGATGCGGCGCTGGTAGGCATGCAGCGGCATCAGCACGACATTGTCCTGGTCCTGGCCGAAGCCGGTATAGCCCTTCGGCTCGAGCAGGCCGATGATCTTGCAGGAGGTGCGGTTGACGCGGATGATCTCGCCCTCGGGATCGCCGGCACCGAAGAACTGCTGGCGCACCGTCTCGCCGATCAGGCAGACGCCGGTGCCCGAGCGGGTTTCGGAATCGCTGAACGGCCGCCCTGACACCAGCTTCCAGTCACGCGCGTCGAGATAGGCGCTGTCGGTGCCGGTGACGCCTGAAGTCAGGCTCTCTGTGCCGAAGATGACGCGGACCTGTTTCTGCGATGCCGGCGAAATGGCGCGCGCGCCGGAGAGATGCGCGACCAGCGCCGCCAGGTCCTTTTCGGCGAGCGGCCGCACCGCCTGGTCGAGCCCGCCCGGGCCGCCGGGGCCGGCCGGGCGCCCAGCCCGGACGACCAGCAGATTGCTGCCGAGCTTGGAAATGTCGGCCTTGACCTTTTGGGTGGTGCCGGAGCCGATGGTCAGCATGGCAATGACGGCGGCAACGCCAATGACGATGCCGAGCAGCGTCAGGAACGAGCGCAGCACGTTGCGGCGGATCGAGCGCAGCGAGAGACGGACGGTTTCCCAGATCATGCCGTCTCCATGTTCATTGTGTCGGAGGCGACATGGCCGTCGAGGAAGCCAATGGTGCGCTCGGCATATTCGGCGACGTCGGCCTCGTGCGTGACCATGGCGATGGTCAGGCCAAGCTCCCTGTTCAGCCGCGTCAGCAGTTCCATGATCTCGTGCGTGCGTGCGGTGTCGAGATTGCCGGTCGGCTCGTCGGCGACGAGCAGCGTCGGCTTGGTGACGATGGCGCGTGCGATCGCGACGCGCTGCTGCTGGCCGCCGGAAAGTTCGGCCGGCGTGTGATGCTCGCGGCCGACAAGGCCGACCTCGGCCAGCGCCTGCATGGCAAGGTCGCGGCGGTCGCGGGCGGCGACGCCGCGATAGATCAGCGGCAGCTCGACATTTTCGGCCGCTGTGGTGCGCGCCAGCAGATTGTAGCCCTGGAAGACGAAACCGACATAGAGGTTGCGCAGAATGGCGCGGCGGTTGCGGTCGAGCCGGCCAGCATCGACGCCCATGAAGGAATAGGTTCCGGCCGTCGGCGTGTCGAGGCAGCCGATGATGTTCATCGCAGTCGATTTGCCGGAGCCGGAGGGCCCCATGATGGCGACGAATTCGCCGCGCCGGATGGCAAGGTCGACGCCCGCCAGCGCATGCACCTTGGCTTCGCCTTGGCCGTAGCTTTTCCAGACCTTGTCGAAGGTGATGAGGGCAGCACCGGCGGCCACGGCCTCAGCTCCGCGACTGCGAGGCGGTGATCACCTGGGCGCCTTCCTCCAGGCCGGAGGTGATCTCGGTCAGTTCGCCGTCGGTGGAGCCGATCCTGACGCTGACTGGATGAGGCCGACCGTTCTCCAGCATGTAGAGCGTGCGCGAGCCGTCGGTGGGTGCGGTTGCGGCCTGACGCTGGCGATTGCCGCCAGGGCGGCCCATGCGGCCGGTGAACAGGTCGCTGAGGCTCCAGCCACGCGCGGCCTGCTGCGCCGGTCGGTAGCGGAAGGCGCTGGCGGGCACGGTGAGCACATCCTTGGCCTGCCTGGTAACGACCGAAACGGTAGCGGTCATGCCCGGGCGCAGCAGAAGCTCGTTGTTGTCGACCTCAAGCCGCGCATTGTAGGTGACGACGCCGTCTGTCGTGACCGAGGCATAGGAGATGTCGCGGATCTCGGCATCGAATGGCCGGTCCGGGAAAGCATCGACCGTGAAACGGGCGTGCTGGCCGGTCTTGACGGCGCCGATGTCGGCCTCGTCGACCGCCGCCACCAGCTCCATGTTCCTCAGATCCGCGGCGATGATGAACAGCACCGGCGCCTGCAGCGAAGAGGCGACCGTCTGGCCGGGGTCGACCGAACGCGTTAGTACGATGCCGTCGATCGGCGCGTAGATGGTGCTGTTGCCGAGATCGGTCTGCTGCGATTTCAAGTCTGCATTGGCGATGGCGAGATTGGCCTCGGCGCTGTCGAGTGCCGCCTTGGAGCGGTCGCGCGTCGCCGTCGCCGCCTCGAGCGACTGGTCGGTCGCCATGCCGCGCTTGGTCAGGGCCGCCGCGCGGACAAGCGCGCTCTCGTTCTCGGCGAGCGTCACCTTGGCATCCTCGACATTGGCAGCCGCGGCTTTTGCGGACGCTTCAGCCCGTTCGATCTGGACCTGCAGCTTGGCGGTGTCGAGCGCCGCCAGCACGTCGCCCTTCTTCACCTGCTGGTTCTCGTTGACCGCGACCGAGCGTATGATGCCGGAGAGCTGGCTTGATATGTCGACCTGGGTGAGGGGCTGCAGCGTGCCGGTCGCCGACACCTGGACGGTGAGGTCGGCTTTGGCGGCCGGGACGGTGGTGTAGTCGATCTTGGCCGGACTACCCGCATACCACTGATAGAGACCAAGACCGGCGGCAAGCACGATGAGGGTCAGCAACGCATAGAGCCAACCGCGGCGGCGCGTCCTGCGCCGGCCGGTGTGGTCGAGCCCAAGCGCCGTCTCGATGGCGGAATCCGATTCCGTCTTTGGCAGATTGACAATCTGGTCCACGTCGGACCCCTATGATGCGTAATGTCCCTATCTGTGCACAGATCAGGCTTACAGGTTCAAATACCAAATTAAATTTCGCCCATGTTGGGATTGAGGCAGGAATGCAAACCCGGAATTACTTGCTTTACGATGTGTTTACGACCGAGCGACTGGCCGGCAACCCGCTGGCCGTGGTGTTGGATTGCAAAGGTCTGAGCACCGCCGCGATGCAAGCCATCGCGCGCGAGTTCAACATGTCCGAATCGGTCTTCGTGCTGCCGCCGGACAATCCCAAGCACCGAAATCGCATCCGTATCTTCACGCCCGACTATGAAATGCCGTTCGCGGGCCACCCGACAGTGGGCTCGGCCATCGCGCTGGCGGAACTGGCCGGCGAGGGCGGCGCCGGCATCTTCGTGCTCGAAGAAAACATCGGTCTCGTGCGTTGCGCCGTGAGTAAGCATGACGGCGCCACCTTCGCCGAATTCGACCTGGCGAAGCTGCCGGAGCCGCTGAAGCTCGAAGCCGATCCGGTGGCGATCGGCGCCGCACTTGGCCTGGCACCGCACGAGATCGGCTTCGAGAATCACCGCGTCGCGTTCTGGTCGGCGGGTGTGCCCTATGTGACCATTCCGGTTGCCGATCTCGAGGCGGCGGGCCGGATCCGGCTGGACAATCAGGCATGGTCGGAACTGGCGCCGCGCAAGAGCGAGTGGGCCTTCGCCAGCCCGTACGTCTATTGCCGCGAAACGGTGAATCACGAAAGCGCGTTCCATGTCCGCATGATCGTGCCAGGCACGCCGTCCTACGAGGATCCGGCGACCGGTTCGGCGGCGGCCGCCTTCGCCGGGGCCATCATGCATTTCGATGCCCCGACCGACGGGGTTTCGCAGCTATGGATCGAGCAGGGGCTGGAGATGGGCCGGCCATCGCGCATCCGCCTCGAACTGACCGTACAAGGCGGAAAACTGGCGTCCGCGCGCATTGGCGGCAATGCGATCAAAGTGGCGGAAGGCAAGCTTTTCGTCTGATCGGGAGGGGCCTCGGTCGATTTGTCGGGAAATGATTCCAGCAGGGCTGGACAGGATCGGCATCGGCGGCTATATGGCCGCCAACGCCGGTTTTTGCCGGCCGAGTGGGTGCGTAGCTCAGTTGGTAGAGCAGCTGACTCTTAATCAGCGGGTCCACAGTTCAATCCTGTGCGCACCCACCAAATTCTAACAAAATCAATTTGTTGGACGAGGTGAGGGACCCTGACGGATGCAGGCGGAAGTCCGTGTCCGCGCTATGTCCAGATATTTTGGGCCAGCACCGAAATTGCATACTGGATCTAGATGCGCGTCAAGCCGTTCTCCCGGCTGCCAAAATGTCGCGCTGGCGGCGGCCGATCGGTGCTTGGCCCTTGGTTTGATCCACGGCCCACTTCGATGATTCCCACTAGTGCGCGAATAAACTCAACCATATCGTTTGCCGTGATGGCTGCCTTGTCGGGGTTTTGCCCGATGTGCTCGGCGGCTTCGCAACATGAGCGGCGGATGAGATCGTAGTGTATATCCCTTTCATCCTCCGGCAACGCCGCCAACTTCATGGCTCGGTTATAAATCAACCGCAGCAATAGTTCGAGAGCTGCTCCGACACTCATGCGTTTGCTCCGCATTGGTCGAGCGTCCCGGCGCTTCAGGGCGCGCGTTTGGAACGTCCGATGAGGAGGCATTACCCGTCCCCGTATAGAAGGCTGCACCACAGCCGTTAATATATTCTTTCTTGCTAATATGCGTCCCTCGCGGGAGCCTGCAGAAGGGCCGAGCGGCGACATGAATACCACAAGACCAAATACCAGCGGACCCATGACGCAAAACCAGATCGCTGGCTATGTGGACAAGGCTGGACCGTCCTTCGGTTCACGGGTACCGAAATTCACGAGAATTTGGATCGTTGTCTCGACGAAATATGTACGTTGGTCGGCGTTGAGCGCTTGAACAGGCCTCAGTGATGAACCAGGTGGGGTGGCGGGGCTGCAGGTGCCTTACTGCGCCGGTTTGCCGATACTGGCCTTGAACTTGACCTTCATGGCGATCTGCCCGGTCACCGTCATCTGCGATCCCGCAGCACCCCCCATGCTGCGATCTCTGGCGTTGACGTTCGTGGTCACACTGGTGACCTCGCATGTGTCGGCAACGGTATCGAGCACCATGGCACAACTGCCGGCCGCGACCTTGTAGAATGAACGCAGCGCGGTTTGCTGCTGCGCCGCGACATCCTCGTCGTCCTTAACGGGAAGGGTCATGGTCAGGCTGGATTGGATCTTGGCCAGCCCGTCGTCGCCGGCGCGCCGGAAGCGGCCATTCTCATCGACATCTGCGAAAAAGCCGGCGCAACAGTGCCGCAAAGCAGCGCAATGACAGTTATCGCCTTCAAATACATCGCCTGATCTCCACATGAGATTTACTGGTTTCATGGAACAATCAAAACGGCGTTATCATTTTGGCTCAATCACGTTGAAAATTTGACGGATTACTTCTCCGACACTCCCGCCTCGGCAAAGCTCGCCATCCTCACGTGGCACTCCAGCGCCGAGCGCACGATGTTGACAGCAAGACAGGCGCCGGAGCCTTCGCCGAGCCGCATGCCGAGATCGAGCAGCGGCGGCAGGGCGAGCGCTTCGAGCAGGCCGCGATGGCCCGATTCGGCGGAGACGTGTGCGGCGATCGTATGAGCAAGTCCGGTTGGGTGCAGCTTCGCCAGCGGTGCCGCGGCGGCGGCGCAGACGAAGCCATCGAGCAGCACGGGTATGCCTAGATGCCGCGCAGCGAGCGTGGCGCCGAATATGGCGGCGAGCTCGCGCCCGCCAAGATTGGCCGCGACCCCAAGTGGATCGGCTAGGACTGCGGCGTGACGCTTCAAGCCGGCTTCGATGGCGACCACCTTTCGCTTCAAGCCGGCATCATCGACGCCGGTGCCGCGTCCGGTCCATTTTTCGGCACCGCCGCCGAACAAGGCAGCCGAAATGGCGGCGGCCGGCGTGGTGTTGCCGATGCCCATTTCGCCAAAGCAGACGAGGTCCAGATCTTTCGTCACCGCGTCATAACCGGCCGAGACGGCGGCGAGAAAGGCTTTCTCGTCCATCGCGGATGTCTGCGTGAAGTCGCCCGTGGGATGGTCGAGGTCGAGCGGGATGACGTCGAGTTCTGCGCCGGCGATGCGGGCGAGCTGGTTGATGGCGGCACCGCCACCGGCAAAATTCGCCACCATCTGCACGGTGACTTCCGAAGGGTAGGCCGACACGCCTTGCGCGGTGACGCCGTGGTTGCCGGCGAAGACGAAGACTTTCACGCGGTCTAGTCGGGGCATGTCGCGGCCTTGCCAGCGCGCCAGCCAGGCGGCGATCGATTCGAGCCTGCCGAGGCTGCCTTGCGGCTTGGTCAGCGTGTCCTGGCGGCGGGCAACGGCATTGGCCGCGGCATCGCTGCCGACTGGCAGGTCGAGGCAGGCGGCGCGCAATTCATCGAGGGATATGAAGGGCATGGGGGCAAGGTCTCCAGAAGGGAATCAGGTCAAGAGGGATCAGGAAAGGGCGACGGAAGCGACGAGAAGCACTGCGATTTCGCTCAACTGCTGCAAGGCGCCAACGGTGTCGCCGGTCTGGCCATCAATCTGGTTGAGGCAAAGGGCGTGGAAGGCGGCAAACAGCAGGCCAAGCAGGATCAACGCGGCGATGGCGCCGCCGGGGCCAAGCAGGAGCAGCGGAATAGCGCCGAGCACGGCGCCGGCTATTGCCGTTTCGAGCGAGACGGTGCCGGCGCCGGCCGAGAGGCCGTCGGACCGAGCCGGTGGCAAAAGATGCATGAAGGCGCCCAGCACGCCACGCGAAGCGGCGTGGGCGGCCGCCAGAGCGACGAGGGCTTGCGTGGGATCGGGAAGTTCCGAAAGCGTGCTCCAGCGGGTCAGCAGCGATAGCGCCAGCGCCATGGCACCATAGGCGCCGATGCGGCTGTCGCGCATGATCTCGAGCTTGCGTCCGCGCGATTTGCCGCCACCGAAGCCATCGGCGACGTCGGAGAGACCATCCTCGTGCAGGCAGCCTGTGGTGAGCACGGTTGTAACAAGGGCGAGAGCGGCCGACGGTCCTATGGCAAGGCCAAACCGTTCCGCCGTGGCAAAGACGATGGCGCCGATCAAGCCGACGACGAGGCCGGCAATGGGAGCGGCCCAGATCGCCGCGGCGAGGCTGCGGCCACGAAAATCGAACACGGGCAGCGGCAGGCGCGTGAAGAAGACCAGGCAGAGCGCGATGTCATCGAGGGCTTGCCGAGGCGACAGGGTGATTCTTGGGAGCTTCATGGTCTAGGCCCGCGCAATGGCGTGGAAGAAGGTGCCGCTGACATGGCCGCGCCTGTAGCCGGAAGCGCCGAGCGGATTGCCCTGGCCGTCGGCGAGGTCGGCCAGCGGCTCGTCATTGCCGGTGGCCGTCATCTGCGCATAGTGGAATTCGTGCCCCCGGATCAGTGCATCTTGCGGCCCCAGCGGACAGTCGGCGCGCAGCCGTGCCTCGCGATAGCCGAGATTCATCTTGCGCTTGGCGAAGCTGGTGGAATGGCCGAGCAGGCCGAGCATGCGATGCGTTTCGCCGGAGGCATCCTCCAGCGCTTCACCAAGCACCATGAAGCCGCCGCACTCGCCATGGATCGGCTTTGTCGTGGCGAAACGCGCCATTCCCGCATGGAAATTCGTGGCAGCTGCGAGTTTGCCGGCGTGAAGCTCGGGATAGCCGCCCGGCAGCCAGCAGACATCACAATCCTCGTCGGGCGCTTCATCTGCGAGCGGCGAGAACGGGACGATCTCCGCACCAGCCTTGCGCCAACAGGCGGCGACATGCGGGTAGAGGAAGCTGAATGCGGCGTCCTCGGCCAGCGCGATGCGCTGGCCAGGCGGCTGCAGCGCGTCGGCGAAGTCGCCAATCGCCGGGGTGAGGGGTGTTGCCAGCGCCATGACCGCGTCGAGGTCGAGCGACTTCTCCGCCATGTCGGCGAGCCGATCGAGATGCGCCATCAGGTCATCATACTCGCCGGCCTGGACGAGGCCGAGATGGCGCTCGGGCAAATTGAGCGTGGGATCGCGCAGGATGGCGCCGACGACGGGCAGGCCGATCGCCTCGATGGCATCGCCCGACAGCCGCCGATGGCGCTCGCTACCCAGCCGGTTGAGAACGACGCCTGCCATGCGGACGTCCGGATCGTAGGTGGCAAAACCCTTGGCGACGGCCGCCGCCGTGGTCGACTGGCCCGACACGTCGAGCACCAACAGCACCGGTAGGCCGTAAAGCCGCGCAAGATCGGCCGCCGAGCCGGTGCGGCCTGGCGCGGCCGGAATGCCGTCGAACAGGCCCATGGCGCTTTCGAGGATGACGAAATCGGTGTCATCGGCGGCTTGCGCTGCCAGCGCATTGAGCAGTGACGGCGGCATCGCCCAGCTGTCGAGGTTGACGCCGGAAAGGCCGGTGGCCGCGGTGTGGAAGCCGGGATCGATATAATCAGGGCCGGATTTGGCGCCGCGCACCTTCAGGCCACGCCGGGTGAGCGCGCGCAGGATGCCGATGGTGACGCTGGTCTTGCCCGAGCCGGAGCGCGGTGCGCCGATGATGATCGCGCGCGCCGTCATGCTTGCCCCGCCAGCGCGGCACGCATGGCGACGATGGCGCCGACGACGATCAACGCCGGTGAGGCGAGCCCGGCGGCCGCCGCTGCCTCGGCAATGGTGGCGAGTGTGGCGACGACGGTTCGCTCCTGCGGTGTCGTCGCGGCGACGATCACGGCCGCCGGCGTCGACGGCGCCAGTCCCCCGTCGAGCAGGGCTCCCGCTATAACAGGCAGATTGGCCATGCCCATATAGACGACGACAGGCTGGCCGGTGCGGGCGATTGCCGCCCAGTCGATGTCGTCATCGGTGCCGGCGGCGTGGCCGGTCGCCAGAATGATAGCCTTGTTGATGCCGCGCATAGTGGCCGGGATGCCGGTGGCGGCCAATGCACTGAGGCCCGATGTCAGGCCCGGCAGCACACGGAACGGGATGTTTTCGCGCGCCAGGGCCAGCGCCTCTTCGCCGCCACGGCCGAAAATATAGGGGTCGCCGCCCTTCAGCCTGACGACGCGGCGGCCTTCACGCGCCAGTCGCACCAGCAAAGCGGTGATGTCGTCCTGCTTCATCGAGGGTTGGCCGCCGCGCTTGCCGGCAAAGAACAGCTCGGCATTTCCGGCAACGGCGACGACATCCGGCGAAACCAGAGCGTCGTAGACAAGTGCGTCCGCTTCGGCCAGCGCCGCCAGCACTTCCAGGGTCAGGCAGCCCGGATCGCCGGGACCGGCGCCGGCCAGCCAGACGTGGCCCGGCTCGAGCGGACGAGGCTTGAAGTTCAGCCGCGCGAGCGCCTGTTCGAGCGTAGCGTTTTCGCCTTTATTTCCAGTGCAGCCGCTCACAATCCGTCCCGTCCGCGAAAACGCCGCTGATAATGGGCGTCATACAATGAACTCTCGCCAAAGCCTTCCGCCGCCAGCGAGCGGCCGACGAAGATGAGCGCCGTACGCTCCATCGGATCGGCGGCCAGGAGCGCCTCTATGGTCTCCAACGTGCCGGTCAGTACGCGCTCGTCTGGCCAGGAGGCGCGGAAGACGATCGCCACCGGGCAATCGCCGCCATAGTGCGGCGTCAGTTCGGCGACGACGCGATCGATGGCGTGGATGGCAAGATGAATGGCCAGCGTGGCGCCGGTGCGGCCGAAGCCGGCCAGCGTTTCGCCAGGTGGCATTTTCGACGCACGTCCGGAAACGCGGGTCAGCACCAGGCTTTGCGCGACTTCGGGGATGGTCAGCTCGCGGCGAAGCGCTGCGGCGGCGGCGGCGAAGGAAGGCACGCCCGGGGTCAGCGTGTAGGGGATGCCATGCTTTTCCAGCCGGCGGATCTGCTCGGCGACGGCGCTCCACACCGACAGGTCGCCGGAGTGCAGACGGGCAACGTCATGGCCGGCCTTGTGGGCGGCCACATATTCAGCCTCGATCTCGTCGAGCGACATCGGCGCGGTGTCGATCAGTTTTGTTCCCGGCGCGCAATGCTGTAGCAATTCCGGCGCGACGATGGAGCCGGCATGGAGGCAGACCGGGCAACTCGCCAAAAGCATAGCGCCACGCAATGTGATGAGGTCGGCGGCGCCTGGGCCGGCGCCGATGAAATGGACGGTCATGGCGCGTCTCCGCTGATGGCGATGGCGCAGGTGACCGCGCCGAGCACAGTGCGAGGCCCGAGCAGGCTGGCGCCTTTGCCGGCGACGGCGAGGGCGGAGGCTTCTGAAACCGAGGGGGTGCCGGCCAGCTCCCGCGAGAGGCTGGACCTGCTGAGTGTGTGCGGCGAGGCGGCCTGAAGGGCTGCGTCATCGACGATGATGACGGGAAGGTTCAGCTTGCGACCAGCGGCAGCGATCGCGTCTTCATCCTTCTTGAGCGCTGCGGTGGCCAGTGCCGAAAGAGCCGACATCGCCAGGCCGTGCGCTTCGAGCGCGGTTTCTATCGCGGCGAGCACGTCTTCAACCTGCACGCCTTTGCGGCTGCCGATGCCCGCGACCATCATGGCTTTACCCAGCTCCATTGCGTGACAGGCATGGCCGGCCTCCATGCCTGCATGGAGCCGACCGGCGAAGCGCGGGAGATGGCAATCCGGGTGAGATCGCCGCCCAGTTTCGTGTGCTGGGCGAGGAGCAGGGCTTCCATCTCCAGCGTCACCGCGTTGGCGACGAGACGGCCGCCGGCGCGCAAGGCCTTGATGGCGGCGTTCAAGACGCCAGCTTCGCTGCCACCACCGCCGATGAAGATGGCATCGGGCGTCGCTAGTTTGGCCAGTGCCTTGGGCGCGCTGCCTTCCACAATGACGAGGCCGGGAACGCCGCAGGCAATGGCGTTGTGGCCGATGCGGGTGGCGCGGGCCGGGTCGGCCTCGATGGCGATGGCGTGCATCGAGGGATGGGCGAGCATCCATTCGATGCCGATCGAGCCTGAGCCGGCGCCGATATCCCACAGCAATTCGCCGCGCCTCGGCGCCAGTGCCGACAGGGTGACGGCGCGGATTTCGCGCTTGGTGATCTGGCCATCATGCTCGAACAGATGATCGGCAAGGCCTGATGTGAGCGGCAGCACGCGGGCTTGCGGAGCCGAATCGATTTCGATTGCCAGGATGTTGAGTGGATTGATGTTTTCCAGATTGAAGGCATCGGCACGCGCTGAGCGCAATGTCTCCTTCGGTCCGCCCAACGCCTCCAGCACCGTCAACCGTGAAGCGCCGAAGTCGAGCTCGGTGAGCAGGCGGGCAATTGCAGTGGGTGCATCGCCATCCGACGTCAGCGCCAGGATGCGCGCATTGGGCTGCAGCAGCGGGCGGATCAGGTCGATCGGGTGGCCGTGCAACGAGGTGATCTCGATGTCCTGCAGCGCCCAGCCAAGGCGGGCCGCGGCCAGCGAAATCGCCGAGGGCGCTGATATGACATGCATCTCGTGCGGCTTGACCTTGCGGGCGAGGGTGGCGCCGACACCGTGAAAGAACGGATCGCCAGAGGCGAGCACACAAACGTTTCTGCCGGCAAGCGCCAGGACGTCGGCCATCCCGGCATCGAACGGAACCGGCCAGGGACGCGGCTTGCCCTTGGCGAAGGAAGCGACGAGCGCCAGGTGCCGCTTGCCGCCGAAGATGAACTCGGCCTCGGCGATCCGCCGCTTGGCCTCGTCGCCGAGACCCGCTAAACCGTCCTCGCCGATGCCGACGATGGTGAGCCATTTTGCGTTGAGCTTGGCGCCGCGCGGACCCTCAGCAGGCATGATGACCCACCGCATTCTGATCCTTGGCGGCACCACCGAAGCCCGGCAACTGGCCGGAAAACTGGTGGCGCGCGCCGATTGCTCGGTCACGCTTTCGCTGGCCGGCCGCACGGAAAGCCCTGTCGCGCAGGGCGTGCCCGTGCGAAGCGGGGGATTCGGCGGCGCCGATGGTCTGGCTGCGTATCTCAGCGAGACAGGCACTGGTCTGCTGATCGATGCCACGCATCCCTACGCGGCGCGAATCTCGGCCAATGCGGCAATGGCCGCGCGCAAGACCGGCGTGCCGATCCTTGCCTTGCGGCGCCCGGGATGGGAGGCCGTCCAAGGTGACCGCTGGCTTGAGGTCGACAGTGTTGCCAGCGCAGCGCGGGCGCTTGGGGATACGCCGCGCCGTGTGTTTCTCGCGCTTGGCCGCCAGGAGGTCGCCGCCTTCGAAGCGGCCCCCCAACACCACTATCTCATCCGCAGCGTCGATCCGGTTGAGCCGGAGCTGGCCGTGCCCGATGCTGACTATCTTCTGGCGCGCGGTCCGTTCCGTGAGTCGGACGAGCGCGCCCTGCTCGAAAAGCATGGCATTGACGCCGTCGTGTCGAAGAACAGCGGCGGCGCGGCGACATACGGGAAGATTGCCGCGGCGCGAACGCGCGGCATCGAGGTTGTCATGGTGCGCAGGCCTGATCTGCCGCAAGTGCCTTCGGCTGAAACCGTCGAAGCGCTGGCCGCGATGGTCGATCATTTTGTCGAGCCCGATGCCGAGCGCGGCGTATAGACCAGCGCCGGCTTGTCGCCGCGCTTGATGATCCGGGTTTCCGGCGAACCGATGATGATGCAGGTCGCCATGTCGGCTTTTTCTGCGTCGACCTCGGCCAGCAGATAGACCTCGATGCGCTCGTCCGGGCGGCCGGCGGCGCGGCCGAAGATCACCGGCGTCGTGCCGGGCAGGATGGCGGTCAGGCATTCGAAGGCGCGGCCAAGCTGCCAGGGGCGCGCCTTGCTGATCGGGTTGTAGAGCGCGATGACGAAGCCGGCCCCGGCCGCTGCCAGCAGACGCAGCTCGATCAGGTCCCAAGGCTTCAGGTTGTCGGACAGCGAGATGGCACAAAAGTCGTGGCCAAGCGGCGCGCCGATGCGGGCGGCGACCGCGAGCATGGCGGTGACGCCTGGCACGACGGCGACATCGACCGCACGCCATTCGGCCGGACCGGCCTCGATCGCCTCGCAGACGGCCGCGGCCATGGCAAACACGCCGGGATCGCCACCGGACACCACGGCGACATCGTGGCCCTCGGCGGCCTTGGTCAAGGCGTCCTTGGAGCGGGCGAGTTCCTCACGGTTGTCGGACGCGACCCGTGTCTGGTCAGGGCGCAGCTCGAGCCGGTCGACATAGGGTTTGTATCCGTAAAAGAATTTTGCCTCGGCGATAGCGCGGCTGGCTTGCGGGGTGACCTGGTCGGCATTGCCGGGGCCGAGGCCGATGACAGTGAGACGCCCGCTCATGCCTGGGCTCCAGCCACGCCAGGCCTGCCGGACCAGCCGGCGACCAGCACGATGGCAAAATAGGGCGCCTTGTCGTCCAGCTTGTCGGCAAGCTTCATCGAGACGCTGCCGGCCATGGTGCCGCGCTCGACATAGACAGCGCGCGTCAGTTTGCCGGTCGCCTCCAGCGCGCGCCTGATCTTGGGCAGGTTGCGGCCGACCTTCATGATGACGGCGGCATCGGTGTCGGCCAGCCGGCGCGTCAATTCAAACTCGCTCATCGTGCCGGGCAGGACCGTCAGCACGTCGTCGCCCTGGACGATCGGTACACCGGTCTGCGACCAGCAGCCGGACATGGCGGTGACGCCGGGAATGACCTCGGTCGGGAAACGATGGGCGAGGCGGACATGCAGGTGCATGTAGGAGCCATAGAACAGCGGATCGCCTTCGGACAGCACGGCAACGATCTTGCCTGCGTCGAGGTGCTCGGCGACCCTGTCGGCCGACTCTTCGTAGAAACCGGCGATTTGCGACCGGTAATCGTCGTGATCCTTGTCAATCTCGGTGGTGACGGGATAGAGCAGCGGCAGTTCCAGCATGTCGGGCCGGAAGCGCGCTTCGACGATGGCGCGCGCGTTGCTGTTGTTGCCGCGCTTGGCGAAATAGGCCACGACATCGGCCTCGGCCAAGGCTCGCGCGGCCTTCAGCGTCAACAATTCGGGGTCGCCCGGACCGGTGCCGACACCGACAAGCCTGCCTTTGGAAATTGCGTTCACAGGCCCGGCCTCGCCAGTGAATTGAGCGCGGCGGCGGTCATGGCGCTACCGCCAAGCCTGCCGCGGACGATGGCGTAGGGAACGCCATAGGAATTTTCGGCCAGCGCATCCTTGGATTCGGCGGCACCGACAAAACCGACCGGCATGCCGATAATGGCGGCCGGCTTAGGCGCGCCATCGCGTAGTTTTTCCAGCAGGTAGAAGAGCGCGGTCGGCGCATTGCCGATAGCGATAACCGAACTGGCCATGCGCTCGCCCCACAGGTCGATCGCGGCAGCCGATCGGGTGTTGCCGATCTCCCTGGCGATGTCGTGCGTGCGCTGGTCGCGCAAGGTGCAGATCACCTCATTGCCGGCCGGCAGCCGGGCACGCGTCACGCCATGCGAGACCATTTCAGCATCGCAGAAGATCGGCGCGCCGGCGGCAAGTGCTTTGCGCGCGGCGGTGACGAAATCGGGGGAGAAAACAAAATGACTTGCTGCCTCGACCTGGCCGCAGGCATGGATCATGCGGATGGCGACATCGGCCTCGGCTTCCGAGAAGCGCGACAGGTCAGCCTCGGCGCGGATGATGGCGAAGGAGCGCTCGTAGATCGCCGTGCCGTCGTGGATGTAGTCGTAGGCGGCCATGCTCATTCCTGTTGGTAAGCCTCGGCGATGCCCGCCGTGCCAAGCCTTGTCAGGCAGGCGGCGGCGGTTTCGCCGGGAAGTCGTGCGCTGTGGATCACCGCCGCGACGCGGCTGATGCCGCGCGCGGCGTCATAGCCCGGCCTGTAGCCGGCAGGAAGAGTCTTTGCCGTCGCGTTCACGACAAGTCCGGCTCCGTTTTCGCCGCCGACCAAAGTCAGCGCCGCCGGACCCGGATGCGCGCAGCCTTTTGCGCAGCCGGAGACATGTAGCGTGAAGTCGAGACTATCGGCGTTTTCGGCGGCGATTGCCTCGGCGATGTCGCGGGTCGCGATGCGGCCGGAGGCGCAGGCAGGTGTGCCGGGACAAGCGGCGATGCGCGTGCGTGGGTCGGCGGGGGAGGTGACGAAGCCGAAGGTGGTGGCCACCTGTTGAAGCGAATGGCAAGCGCCGGCAGTCAGGCCGAGGAAAAGCAGCGCGCGGCCAGGTGCTAGGCGGATTTCGGTCGCACCGAGAGTGAGGCCGGTTTGCGCGAGGACAATGATCTTGCCTGCTGGCATGCTACCATACGGCAGCCCGATGCCGAGGGCATGGCCGTCATTTAGATTGAAGAGGCTGATTGATAGGCGACTGCGCTCTACGGCGCCCCCCTCTGTCCTGCCGGATATCTCCCCCACGAGGGGGGAGATTGCGCTGTTATCGCTGTCTTCGCCAATTTTCGACGTTGAAAGGGAAGTGCTGGCGGCAAAGCTGCCGATCTCCCCCCTCGTGGGGGAGATATCCGGCAGGACAGAGGGGGGCGCCACAGAATGCCAGCCTGCGAGAGAATTGAGTTGCCGCTCCGACAAATCTCGTGAGTGCGCCTCGAGGCCCTTTTCGGCGACCATCCTGAGTGCAGCGACGGCTATGTCTCTTGCGGCATCCGCATCGACTGTTGCCAACACCTTCGCGTTTCGGCCGTCGCCGGCAACCGATACGCTCCAAACGATGTTGTTGTCGGCTCGCACCGCAACAAGCCGCACATCGGCCGTCACCGCGTCCAGCGTCAGTTGCCCGCCGCCGTCGACGATCACCGAAACCTTTGGTCCGAGCCGCTGCGTCAGCCCGGCTTCTTCGACTGCCATCCGAATGCGCTCAGCCATCGGCCGCGGATCGGCAATCTCCCGCGGGTCGACGCCAGCCAGCGGGCCGGTCTCCACCGGCACGCCGGTGCGCACCGCGATGCCCAATGCATCGACCTCCGCCGCCAGCAACACAGCGCTTTCCGTTGTGAGCCCGCGGATCTGCAGGCTGCCGCGGGCCGTCACCTCCATGATGCCGTTGCCGTGGCGCAAGGCGGATTCGGCCAAACCGATCAAGAGCTTCGGCGATAGGCCTCCGGCGACCGGATTGAGCCGCACCAGCAGGCCGTCGCCCGTCTGCATCGGTGCCGACAAAGCGGGGCAGGCGCCACGGCGCGAGACGGCGTTCATGCCGCTACCCCGAGCGCTTCCGCCTCGGCAATCAGCGCGGCGAGATCGTCGTCGATGGAATTGCGCAAGGGATGCCAGAGGCCGCGCCGGCGCGCCGACAGGAAGCGCTCGGCGATGACTTTGGCGGCTGCGGGATTTTCGCGCAGGATGAAGGCGCGAACGTTCGGATCGCCGAGATAGGCATCGTGCACGGCCTCGATCAGCGCGCCTGAAATGGCATGGGTGGTCTCGGCGAAGCCGACCAGCCGGTCGACGGTTTCGGCGAATTCGGAGGCGCCGCGCGGGCCGTGGCGCATTTGCCCTGATATGAACCGGGCGTTGACGGCACGGGCACGCACCACGCGCGACACCGCCTCGCCGACCGAGCGCGGCTTCGGCTTCTGCGGATCCGTGGTGTCGAGCACGATGACGTCGGCGTTCCTGCCGAGCGTGGCCAAGGCGGCCGAAAAGCCGCCGATGAAGGCGACGTCAGCGGAGCCTTCGAGGATGTCGCGGCCGGGGTCGTCGCCGGTGTGGACAAGAAGATCGGCTTCGGCGATGCGGCCCTCGAAAGCGCCGGGCGCCGAGATGCCTTCGCCGCCGGCACCGCCATAGGCGTGCGAGGTGGAGTCGAGATAGGCGCGGCCGATTTCTTCCCGCGCTGTCCAGTCGCCGCTCGACAAAAGTTCCTCGACGCCGGCGCCGTAAGTGCCGGGCGAGGTGCCGAAGATGCGCGGGCTGACCTTGCCGTCGGCTCGGGTCCTGGCGGCGAGCGGGTTTTCCGAATCGTCCTCGTCGCGTGCAGCAACGGCTTTGGCGGCGGCGTCGATCAGGGCGATCTGGGTCGGAAACATGTCGCGGAACAGCCCCGATATGCGCCAGGTCACGTCGACGCGCGGGCGGCCGAGCGTAGCCGGTGGGAGCACTTCGATGCCGGTGATGCGGCCGGTGGCAGTGTCCCATTGCGGCCGACAGCCCATCAGCGCCAGGCCCTGCGCAATCTCCTCGCCACCGGTGCGCAGCGAGGCCGAGCCCCAGAGGTCTGTCACCAGCGAGCGCGGCCAGTCGCCGCGCGATTGCATGTAGCCGCGTATGACTTCCTCGGCAGCCGCCTTGCCAAGGTCATAGGCGGTCGGCGTCGGCATGGTGCGCGGATCCGAGGTGAACAGGTTGCGGCCGGTGGGCAAGACATCGGAGCGGCCGCGCGCGGGCGCGCCGGCCGGGCCTGCCTTGACGTGACGGCCATCGAGCGCGGCGAATAGCGCCGCCTTCTCGGCTTCCGCGCTTTGCCGGCGCATAGTGTCAAGCTCGTCGTCAGCGACGCGGCCGTAGACATGCAGCCCGTCCTTGATGGCGAAATCCTTGAGGTCGCAGAGCCAGGCGTCGATGCGGCGCAGTGCCTCGTCGGGCGCGTCGGTCTCGGCGATGCCGGCTTCGGAGGCGAGGCCGGTCTTTTGCGCGGTGTCGACGATCAGCCTGGCGAGACGGTCGCGGCGGCGGCGGTCGAGCCCGTCGGCCTGGGCATATTCGTCGACCAGCCGTTCGAGCTTATGCTGGCCCTCGTCCAGTCCGGCGCCTGTCAGCCGCGGCGGCAGATGGCCAAGCGTGACGGCGGCAATGCGCCGCTTGGCCTGCGCTGCTTCGCCGGGGTTGGAGACGATGAAGGGATAGATGACGGGCAGGGAGCCGGTGACGATCTCGGGGAAGCAGTTTTGCGAGAGCGCAACGGTCTTGCCGGGTAGCCATTCCAGCGTGCCGTGGGCGCCGACATGGATGAGTGCGTGGACGCTGAGCGATTTGCGCAGCCAGAGGCCGAAGGCGAGGAGCGCATGGCGCGGCGGGAGCGTCGGGTCGTGATAGTCGGCGCGGCGATCGGCGGAGCGTCCGCGATCGGGGGCGAGGGCCACGGTGATGTTGCCGAAATTCGCGGCGTGGAAGGGGAAGTGTTTCTTGCTTGATTGCGAAGGTTTGCGCTCGCGAAGACCTGTCTCATCTTCCGCTCTGCCCCAGGCAGCGTCTACCGCAGCAATTGCCGCTGACGGCAACTCAGTCGAAAAGGAGTAATAGTCGTCCAGCCTCAGCCCATGATTGCCGCGTTCCAGCAAATCCAGCAATTCACGCGGCGTTTGCGGAATCCCTTCAACGACATAGCCCTGTTCGCTCAAGTCATGCAGCATGCCCAGCACGCTGGACGGAACATCCAGCCCGACCGCGTAGCCGGTTCGGCCAGGTGCGCTGGGATAATCGGGGATCAGGATCGCGAGCTTGCGTTCGGCGCGCGCGGTCCCCCGCAAACGGATGAAGGCCGCCACGCGCTTGGCTACTTGCTCTACACGATCCGCTTCCGGCCGGTTGGCCAAGGCACGGTGGCCAAGCGCCGGGTCGACATCGCTCTCGCCCTTGAAGGAAATGGCGCCGGCAAGGATGCGGCCGTCGAGCTCTGGCAGCACGACATGCATGGCAAGGTCGGCGGGGGCGAGCCCGCGCTGGTTGTTTTCCCAGATATCGCGGCGGGTGGTGGCGACGATGATCTGGAAGACAGGCACGCCAGCGCGGTCGAACAGGGTTTCCACGCCGGGCTCGGCGCCGGACGCGAAAGCGGTCGCGGTGATGATGGCGGCCGGTTTCAGCGATGCTATGGCAGTTTCGACGAACGCCAGGGACACCAGGTCCTTGAGACTGGAAACGAAGATCGGGACCGGTGCCAGTCCCTGAGAGTGCAAAGCCTCGGCCAAGGCATCGATCGGGGCGACATCGGCTGCAAGCAGCATCGATCGGTAAAAGAGAATCGGGATGACGGGAGCGCCGACATTTGAAAGGTCCGGCTCCTCCGCGACACCCAATCCAGGCTGATAGTAGCCGGCCTTTGGCACGCTGACCGGGTTGGCGACGGGCCTGTCCTGTCCAATCAGTCCTGCCAGCCTGTGCACCAGCGCACTCATATTGGCCGGGCCGCCCTCGCGGAAATAGCCGAGCAGGCCGTCGAGTTCGGCGCGCGGCAGCGTCGAGGCTTCGATCAGCCGGAGATCCTCGTCATGGCTTTCACCGGGAAGCAACGCCAGTCTTATGCCGTGCTCGCGGGCAATTGCCGAGAGCTGGTCGCAGCCATAGCGCCACCAGTCGTAGCCGCCGAGGATGCGCACCAGGATGACCTTGGCATGGCGGGCGACGCTGTCGATCCAGAGATCGACGGACATGGGATGGCGCAGGTCGCGCAGTGCCGCGAGCCGCATCGAGGGCAAGCGATCGGCGTCGGCCTTCCATGCAGCCGCCAGTCCGGCGAGATCGCTGTCGGTGAAGGACAGCGCCACGATATCCGCCGGCGCCTGCCGCAGGTCGACCGGCTCGGCGAGGTCGTCGAGCGAGGCGGAGGTCGTGGTGAGGATGTGCATCGCGGCTCGTGCCTGAGATCAGCCGGCGAGGATACGTTCGATCGCGGGGCGGTTCAGCCCCTTGAGACCGATGACGACGAGGCGCGAACGACGGTCGTCCTCGGCGGTCCAGGCGCGGTCATAGTAATGATTGACGCGCGGGCCGACAGCCTGCAGCAGGAGCCGCATCGGCTTGCCGCCGACCTCGACGAAGCCTTTCACCCGCAACACGTTTTCCTGTTCGGCGGCCGCGGCGACGCGCTTTGCCAACTCGTCCGGATTGGCGATCGAGGGAATGTCGACGATGAACGTGTCGAAGTCGTCATGCTCATGGTCGAACGCGCCGTCATGATGGGACTTGCGGTTCTCGATGTCGTCCTCGACGGCGAGCCCAAGACCGAGCAGCACCGAGGGATCGACCTTGCCGTGAGACGTCGGCACAATCTTCACGGCGCGGGCGGAGTGTTCGCCGATGATGGCGTTGGCGCGGGCTGAGCCCTCGGCGTCCATCAGATCGCTCTTCGACAGGATGATCAGATCGGCGCAGGCGATCTGATCCTCGAAGACTTCCTCGACCGGATCGTCATGGTCCAGTGTCTCGTCCTGCGCACGCTGCGCCTGCAGGGCGTCCATGTCGTTGGCGACGCGGCCTTCGGCAAGTGCGGGACCGTCGACCACCGCGATGACGCCATCGACGGTCACCCGGCTCTTCACTGTCGGCCACTGGAAAGCCTGGACCAGCGGCTTGGGCAGGGCGAGGCCCGAGGTTTCGATCAGGATATGGTCGACCTTGGGCGTCAGCGACAGGATCTGGTCGAGCGCCGGCACGAAATCGTCGGCGACTGTGCAACAGATGCAGCCATTGGCCAATTCGACGATGTTTTCCTCGGGGCAGGTATCGATGCCGCACCCCTTGAGGATTTCGCCGTCGATGCCGATGTCGCCGAACTCGTTGACAATGATCGCGATACGCTTGCCGCCGGCGTTTTCCAGGAGATGGCGGATCAGCGTCGTCTTGCCGGCGCCGAGGAAGCCGGTGACGACGGTGCAGGGAACGCGGGAAACGGACGTGGTCATGATCAGTCTTTCAGCATGTCGAGGGGAGGGATGCGGGCAACGAGGCCGCGCTTGAGGCTATCGGGGCGGCCCCGCCAGGGAATGAGGCCGTCGCGAGAGGTAGCGAAGAGTTTCGCGCCGGTGACGAGATCGGCGCCGCTGGTCGTGGTCAGATCGCCGAAGACATAGCTCCAAGAGCCATCGCGCAGGATCGCGGCGCTCAGCCGGCGCTTGCAATTGCCGAGGCATTCGACGGTGCGAATGCGAATTTTCTCGCTCGAGGCTGCTTGGCGCGTATCTTCAGCCAAAAGTTCGCCGGCCCGGGGATGGGCGTCGGAGCCGGTCTCGTCGCGACAGGAGGCGCAGACGATGACAGTGATCCCGACCAGGGAATCATCCTCGCCGGACAAAATGTCCGTTGTTTCAGCCGAAAAACTGCTGTCGCGGTCCAAATCAGGCTCCTTGCCCGGAAAACCCGCCGGGCGATCGGATTCTTGCATTCCAGACGGCAGGTCTCCTGGCTTGCGGGTCATCGCCTTGGGTAGCCGCCTTCCCGGGACAATCCCAGTGGCTTTCGGCCTTGGCTCTTCGCTTACAGTTGCGGGGACAGCCGCGGATTTGGGATTTTTCAATCCCGCACCGCATTCCCTCTTGGCTCCTCCCTTTGCCGAGAGGAGACCGTCTGGACTGGATTTAGGCTCTTGCGGGCAGCGGTGTCAACGCGAGCTTACGACACCGCGATGTCGGACAGCGCCGGGCCCAGATCGCCGGCAGGCGTCACTTCGATGCGTTCGAGGCCAAGCCAGCCCTGCATCTGCTTCAATTCCTCGAAAAGCTGGGCGGCAGTTTCGGCAGGCGCGCGGGGTTCGGCGTAAGCAGCATGGACACGCAAGACACTGGCCGGCCGGTCGGCCTTGAGGTCGACGCGCGCGACGATCCTGTCGCCGAGCAGGAAAGGTAGGACGTAGTAGCCGTATTGGCGCTTGTCGGCCGGGGTGTAGATCTCGATGCGGTAGTGGAAATCGAATAGCCGCTCCGAGCGCGAGCGCTCGAAGACGACCGGATCGAACGGCGCCAGCAGAGCGCGGGCGTCGATCTTGCGTGGCAAACGAGCATCGTTGTAAAGATAAGCCGGCTTGTCCCAGCCTTCGACCCGCACCGGCAGCAATTCGCCGGTCTCGACCAGTTCCTCCAGCCGGCCTTTCATGTCCGCCGGAGACAGGCGGAAATAGTCGCGTAAATCGCCTGATGTCGCGACGCCATGGGCGCGAGCGGAAATGCGCAGCAATTCGCGATGCGCATCCTCGACGGCCGGTACCGGCAGGTCGAGGATCGCCTGCGGCAGCACGCGTTCGGGCAGGTCATAGAAGCGCTCGAAACCGCGCCGATGCGCCGTGGTGATGCGCCCGGCCCAGAACAGCCATTCGAAGGCATGCTTGGCGTGGCTCCAGCCCCACCAGCCGCCGGAGCCCTTCTGGCCTTCCAGCGCGGAGGCGGCGACCGGGCCGCGCGCGACGACCTCGCGGTAGATCTCTTCTATATAGGTGGCGTGCTCGCGGCCCCATTTGGCCAGGCCCAGATACATTTCATCGCCTTGCTCGGCGCGCTGCATGCGCCAGCGCATCAGCGGGTAGGTCTCGACCGGCAGGAACGAGGCCTCATGCGCCCAGTATTCGAACACGGTGCGCTTGCGCGTCACGGCGGCGTTGTCGAGCAAAGCGATGGGATAGGGGCCAAGACGCGAATAGAGCGGCATGTAATGGGCGCGAACCACCGCACTGACGGAATCGATCTGCAGTAGGCCGGTGCGGGACAGAACGCGGGCGAAGTGGCGGCGGTCGGGCGTGCCGGCGGGGCGGGGATCGAGAAACCCCTGAGCGGCGAGCGCGATGCGCCGGGCGGCGGCAAGCGAGATCTTTTCCTTCATGCGGATGCGTCTCTGATGGACCTGTCTGGCGTCATTGCGAGGCGTGATTCCTGTCCATGCTAGCAGGGTTTTGGCGGCAACCCTGTCAGGAGAGAAAAGTGGAGTAAAAAACGAAGGAAATCAAACAAGAGCGTATGGGACCAGTTTCTCCCGGAATGCCGTCCAGCTCGGCGTTTTGAACAAGGTTTGACTTGCTTCGCTGGAAGTGCTGCGCTAACCCTCGCCGCGTTGCAGCATAAGCTCCTTAAAACGGTTCAGCGGTTAAACTGTCACGCTTCCGCATTAAGGACCGGTGCTGTAATCAACGTGGATTGGCGCCAACGGAAAGCCGCTGCATGAACGCACTCCTCAGTTCGTACCTGCCCATCGTCCTGTTCATCGGCGTGGCGCTGGTCGTCGGCCTGGCGCTGCTGGCCGCACCGTTCCTGGTGGCGTATCGCAACCCCGATCCCGAAAAGCTGTCCGCCTATGAGTGCGGGTTCAACTCGTTCGACGACGCCCGCATGAAGTTCGACATCCGTTTCTACCTGGTGTCGATCCTGTTCATCATCTTCGACCTCGAAGTGGCCTTCCTGTTTCCCTGGGCGGTGTCCTTCTCGAAGATCGGCATGCTCGGCTTCTGGTCGATGATGGTATTTTTGGCAGTGCTGACAATCGGCTTTGCCTATGAATGGAAAAAAGGAGCGCTGGAATGGGATTGAACGACAGTTCAGGCACCCTCGTCGCGCCAAAGCCCAAGGGAATCATCGATCCCAACACCGGCAGGCCGGTGGGGGAGGACGATCCCTTCTTCCTCGAAATCAACAATGAGCTTGCCGACAAGGGTTTTCTGGTCACCTCGACCGAGGCGCTGATCACCTGGGCGCGAAGCGGCTCGCTGATGTTCATGACCTTCGGCCTGGCGTGCTGCGCCGTCGAGATGATCCACACCTCGATGCCGCGCTATGACTCGGAGCGGTTCGGTGTCGCGCCGCGTGCGTCTCCGCGCCAGTCCGACATCATGATCGTGGCCGGCACGCTGACCAACAAGATGGCACCGGCGCTACGCAAGGTCTACGACCAGATGCCGGAGCCGCGCTACGTCATCTCGATGGGCTCCTGCGCCAATGGCGGCGGCTATTATCACTATTCCTATTCGGTGGTGCGCGGCTGCGACCGCGTCGTGCCGGTAGACATCTATGTGCCCGGCTGCCCGCCGAGCGCCGAAGCCCTGCTCTACGGCATTCTTCTCCTGCAGAAGAAAATCCGCCGCACCGGCACGATCGAACGGTAAATCCATGGCCGCCTCCTTAAGCGAACTGTCGACCTATCTCGGCGAGAAGCTGCCTGGCCGCTTCGGCGATGCGGTGCTCGCCTATGGCGAGCTCACCGTTCAGGTCGAGCCGGGCAATCTGGTCGAAGTGATGACTTTCCTGCGCGACGATGCGCGCTGCCAGTTCATATCGATCATCGATGTCTGCGGCGCCGACTATCCGTCGCGGGCCAAGCGCTTCGACGTCGTCTATCACCTGCTTTCGCCGAAGCAGAATGTGCGCATCCGCGTCAAGGTGCAGGCCGACGAGGAGACGATGGTGCCGTCGATCACCGGCGTCTATCCCGGCGCCGACTGGTTCGAGCGCGAGACCTACGATCTCTATGGCGTGCTGTTTTCGGGCCACCCGGACCTGCGCCGCCTGCTAACCGACTACGGGTTCGAAGGCCATCCGTTGCGCAAGGATTTCCCGCTGACCGGTTTCGTCGAAGTGCGCTACGACGACGAGGCCAAGCGCGTCATCTACGAGCCTGTGGAATTGAAGCAGGAATTCCGCAATTTCGATTTTCTTTCCCCTTGGGAAGGCACCGACTATGTGCTGCCCGGGGATGAGAAGGCAAAGCAGTAAATGGCTGAAACCTCCGTCCGCAATTTCAATATCAATTTCGGCCCGCAACATCCTGCGGCGCACGGCGTTTTGCGCCTCGTGCTGGAACTCGACGGCGAAGTCGTCGACCGCGTCGATCCGCATATCGGGCTGCTGCATCGCGGCACCGAAAAGCTGATCGAGGCAAAAACCTATCTGCAGGCGGTGCCTTATCTCGACCGGCTCGACTATTGCGCGCCGATGAATCAGGAGCACGCCTTCGCGCTCGCCGCCGAGCGCCTGCTCGGCATCGAGGTGCCGAGGCGCGGCCAATTGATCCGCGTGCTCTATTGCGAAATCGGCCGCATCATGTCGCACATCCTCAACGTGACGACGCAGGCGATGGATGTCGGCGCGCTGACGCCGCCGCTGTGGGGCTTCGTCGAGCGCGAAAAGCTGATGGTGTTCTATGAGCGCGCCTCCGGTTCGCGCATGCATGCGGCCTATTTCCGGCCCGGCGGCGTCCACCAGGACCTGCCGCGGCAGTTGGTCGAGGACATCGGCAAGTGGATCGATCCGTTCCTGAAGTCGATCGACGATCTCGACAAGCTGCTCACCGGCAACCGCATCTTCAAGCAGCGCAATGTCGATATCGGCATCGTTTCGCTGGCCGATGCCTGGGCCTGGGGCTTTTCGGGCGTCATGGTGCGCGGCTCGGGTTCGCCTTGGGACCTGCGCAAGTCGCAGCCCTATGAATGCTATTCGGAAATGGATTTCGACATTCCGATCGGCAAGAACGGCGACTGCTTCGACCGTTATCTCGTGCGCATGGAAGAAATGCGCCAGTCGGCACGGATCATGCGCCAGTGCGTCGACCTGCTGCTCGGCAAGGAAAGCACCGGCCCGGTGTCGAACCTCGACGGCAAGGTGGTGCCGCCCAAGCGCCAGGCGATGAAGCGTTCGATGGAAGCGCTCATCCATCACTTCAAGCTCTACACCGAAGGCTATCGCGTGCCGGCCGGCGAGGTCTATGCGGCGGTCGAGGCACCGAAGGGCGAGTTCGGCGTCTATCTGGTCTCCGATGGCACCAACAAGCCCTACCGCTGCAAGCTGCGCGCCCCCGGCTTCGCGCATCTGCAAGCCATGGATTTCCTGTGCCGCGGCCACATGCTGGCCGACGTCACCGCCGTTCTTGGCTCCCTCGACATCGTGTTTGGTGAGGTCGATCGCTAAATGTCAGTCCGCCGTCTCGCAGAAGCCAGCGTCCAGCCAGCGTCCTTCGCCTTCAACAAGGCGAATACGGCGGCTGCCAAGCAATGGATCAAGAAATATCCGAAGGGCCGCGAGCAGTCGGCGATCATTCCGCTTTTGATGATTGCGCAGGAGCAGGAAGGCTGGGTCACCAAAGCGGCGATCGAGACCATCTCCGACATGCTCGGCATGCCACGTATTCGCGGTCTCGAAGTCGCGACCTTCTACACGCAGTACCAGTTGAATCCGGTCGGCACACGCGCGCACATCCAGGTTTGCGGCACCACGCCCTGCATGCTGCGCGGCTCGGAAGCGCTGATGGATGTTTGCCGTTCGAAAATCCATCACGACCAGTTCCACACCAATGACAAGGGCACCTTGTCGTGGGAAGAGGTCGAGTGCCTCGGCGCCTGCGTCAACGCGCCGATGGTCATGGTGTTCAAGGACACGTTCGAGGACCTCACGCCGGAACGGCTGGCCGAAATCATCGATCTCTACGACGCCGGCAAGGGCGCTTCGGTGACGCCGGGACCGCAGAACGGCCGTACCGGCTCGGAGCCGGCCTCCGGTTTGACGACGCTGAAGAGCGAAAAGGCAATCCTCAAGTCGACCCGCGACCGTGAAGCCCGGGAAGCGGCCAAGGCTGCCAAGGCAGCGCCCGACGCGATCATCGCGGCGCCGGTGCCGGCACCGGCGGCGCCCCCTGTCGCGCCGTCCAACGCCAGCAAGCCGAAGACCGATGCGGCTGAGACCAGCCCGGCTTTGAAGACGCCTTCAAAGGCCAAGGTGGCGCCAGCGGCGGAGAAGGCGGCGAGCGTTTCGGCCCCGCCGCATTCGGCCGCCAACGCCAACAAGGCGGCGCCGGAAGTCGAGAAGGTCTCCAAGCAGCGCAGTGGGCCGAAGAAGCGGGCCGAACCGAGCAGCGCCTTCAAGGCGCCGGAGACCAAGCAGCCTACCGCCAAACCGACCAAGAAGCCGGTCTGAGGGACGAAAAATGCTTCAGGACAAAGACCGCATCTTCACCAACATCTACGGCCTCTTCGACAAGTCTCTGGCCGGCGCCATGGCGCGCGGCGCCTGGGACAACACGCCCGGCATCGTCGCCAAGGGGCGTGACTGGATCGTCAACGAGATGAAGGCGTCGGGCCTGCGCGGACGCGGCGGCGCCGGCTTCCCGACCGGCCTCAAATGGTCGTTCATGCCCAAGCAGAGCGACGGCCGGCCGAGCTATCTCGTCATCAACGCCGACGAATCCGAGCCCGGCACCTGCAAGGACCGCGATATCCTGCGCAACGATCCGCACACGCTGGTCGAAGGTGCGTTCCTGGCCGGCTTCGCCATGGGCGCGATTGCCGCCTACGTCTATGTGCGCGGCGAGTTCATCCGCGAGCGCGAGGCGCTGCAGCGGGCGATCGAGGAGGCCTACGAGGCCAAGCTGATCGGCAAGAACAATACGTCGGGCTACGATTTCGAAATCTACATGCATCATGGCGCCGGCGCCTATATCTGCGGCGAGGAAACGGCGCTGCTGGAAAGCCTCGAAGGCAAGAAGGGCCAGCCCAGGCTGAAGCCGCCATTCCCGGCCAATGTCGGCCTCTATGGCTGCCCGACCACCGTCAACAATGTCGAATCGATCGCGGTGGCGCCGACCATCCTGCGCCGGGGAGCGGCCTGGTTCTCGTCCTTCGGCCGGCCCAACAATGTCGGCACCAAGCTGTTCTGCGTCTCCGGCCACGTCAATAATCCGTGCACCGTCGAAGAGGCGATGTCGATCCCGTTCCGCGAGCTGATCGAGACGCATTGCGGCGGCATTCGCGGCGGCTGGGACAATCTGCTCGCGGTCATTCCGGGCGGCGCCTCGGTGCCGCTGGTGCCGGCCGAACAGATCATCGACACGCCGATGGATTTCGACGCTTTGCGCGACCTCAAGTCGGGCCTCGGCACGGCGGCCGTCATCGTCATGGACAAGTCGACCGATGTCGTGAAGGCGATCGCGCGGCTGTCCTACTTCTACAAGCATGAAAGCTGCGGCCAGTGCACGCCGTGCCGCGAAGGCACCGGCTGGATGTGGCGGGTGATGGAGCGGCTGGTGCGCGGCGAGGCGCAAAAGCGCGAGATCGACATGCTGCTGGACGTCACCAAGCAGGTCGAGGGCCACACGATCTGTGCGCTGGGCGATGCGGCGGCATGGCCGATCCAGGGCCTGATGCGGCATTTCCGAGGCGAGGTGGAGCGGCGCATCGACGAGTTTTCGCGGAACGCGCACCGGGCAGAACCGGTGATGGTGGCGGCGGAATAATAAGAAAACTTTTGAACGCGGGAAGAAAACGGGGCGGGGCGAACGAAGAAACGACCAGGAGAACTCTATGGCACCGTATTCGACACCCTACCCATTGATGCCCAGTTTGGACCAGATCGAGAAAATGAACCAGGACCTGACCAGGATGATGCCGAAGGAGATGGCAAGCGCCGTCAACCTTTTCGCGCACCCTGTCGCGGGTGCGGTGACGATGTCGGCGCTTGGCATGGGGCTCGCCAATCATGCGTTCGGCGTCTGGATGGGCGCACTTTCGGGAGCCGCGGAGGCATCACAGCGCCTCATGCAGCCGCTGATCGAGGATTTCGAGGCCCGCGTCGAGCAATTCGAAGACGCGTCGTCCACCAAGGCGCGGGCGACCGCGAAGACCATGATTGCCGAGGCGCAGTCCTTTGCGCAGGAAGTTACGGACATTGCCGCCAAGGAAGCCGCCATCACGGCGCCCGTGGCCGATGCAGCTCCGGCAACGGACGATGCTCCCGGTGTGCTGATGCCCGAGGATTTCCGTCAGCCCAAGGCCATGGACAGGCCGGCGGAGCCGTCGGATCTGAAGGCGATATCGGGCATCGGTCCGAAGCTGGAGAAGGTGCTTAACGGCCTCGGTATCTGGACGTTCGCCCAAGTCGCCGCTTGGTCGCCGCAAGAGATCGCCTGGGTCGACGACTATCTGTCGTTCAAGGGCCGCATCGGCCGTGACGACTGGACTGCCCAGGCGGCGGCGCTGGCCGCGAAGAAGTGAAAGAAATGTCGGGCGCTGCGTCTGTCGCGCCCGGAAAATGAGATTGCGGGAAATCCGCAGGGGTTTGAGGCGAATGGCAAAGCTCAAGGTCGACGGGAAAGAAATCACTGTACCCGACCACTACACGCTGCTCCAGGCGGCTGAGGACGCGGGCGCGGAAGTGCCGCGCTTCTGCTTCCACGAGCGGCTGTCGATCGCCGGCAATTGCCGCATGTGCCTGATCGAGGTGAAGGGCGGTCCGCCCAAGCCGCAAGCGTCCTGCGCGATGGGCGTGCGCGACCTGCGCCCCGGTCCGAACGGTGAGCCGCCGGAAATCTTCACCAACACGCCGATGGTCAAGAAGGCCCGGGAAGGCGTGATGGAATTCCTGCTGATCAACCATCCGCTGGACTGCCCGATCTGCGACCAGGGCGGCGAATGCGACCTGCAGGACCAGGCGATGGCCTTCGGCGTCGATTCCTCGCGCTACCACGAGAACAAGCGCGCGGTGGAAGACAAGTATATCGGCCCGCTGGTCAAGACGGTGATGAACCGCTGCATCCACTGCACGCGCTGCGTCCGCTTCACCACCGAGGTTGCCGGCATTTCCGAACTCGGCCTGATCGGCCGCGGCGAGGATGCCGAGATCACCACCTATCTGGAACAGGCGATGACCTCGGAGCTGCAGGGCAACGTCATTGATCTCTGCCCGGTCGGCGCGCTGACCTCCAAGCCCTTCGCCTTCCAGGCGCGGCCATGGGAACTGACCAAGACCGAATCGATCGACGTGATGGATGCCGTCGGCTCGGCGATCCGCGTCGATAGCCGGGGTCGCGAAGTGATGCGCATCCTGCCGCGTGTCAACGAAGCGGTGAACGAGGAATGGATTTCCGACAAGACCCGCTTCATCTGGGACGGCCTGCGCACGCAGCGCCTCGACCGCCCCTATGTGCGCAAGGACGGCAAGCTGGTTCCGGCGAGCTGGGCCGAAGCGTTCGCTTCGATCAAGGACGCGGTGTCGAAGACGACGCCCGAGAAGATCGGCGCGATCGCGGGCGATCTCGCCGCGGTCGAGGAAATCTATGCGCTGAAGCTCCTCATGGCTTCGCTCGGTTCGAAGAACGTCGATTGCCGCCAGGATGGAGCCGCACTCGACCCGGCGCTCGGACGCGCCAGCTACATCTTCAACCCGACCATCGAAGGCATCGAGCAGGCCGACGCGGTGCTGATCATCGGCGCCAATCCGCGCTTCGAGGCTTCGGTGCTCAACGCCCGCATCCGCAAGCGCTGGCGCCTCGGCAATCTGCCGGTCGGCATCATCGGCGATGTCGGCGACACGCGCTATGACTACGAACAGTTGGGCGCCGGGCCGGACTCGCTGAAGGATCTGGCTGACGGCAACGGCAAGTTCTTCCAGACGCTGAAGAAGGCGACGCATCCCCTGATCATCGTCGGCCAGGGCGCTCTGGCGCGCTCCGATGGTGCGGCCGTGCTCGGCCAGGCGGCCAAGCTTGCGGCAGCCGTGAATGCTGCCCGCACCGACTGGAACGGCTTTGCCGTGCTGCACAATGCAGCGGCGCGCGTTGGCGGCCTCGATCTCGGCTTCGTTCCGAGCGAGGGTGGCAAGAACGTTGCCGGCATGCTGGGCGAGACGGATGTGCTGTTCCTGCTCGGCGCCGACGAGATCGACATGAGCAAGACCGGTGGCGCCTTTGTCGTCTATGTCGGTACACACGGCGACGCTGGCGCGCACCGCGCCAATGTCATCCTGCCGGCGGCTGCCTATACCGAAAAGTCCGGCACCTACGTCAACACCGAGGGGCGCGTGCAGCAGACCAATCGCGCCGGCTTCGCGCCGGGCGATGCACGCGAGGATTGGGCGATTCTCAGGGCACTGTCCGATGTGCTGGGCAAGAAACTGCCATTCGATTCTCTGCCGCAGCTGCGCGCCAAGCTTTATGGTGAATTTCCGCATCTCGCCCGCATCGATCAGGTCGCGGCCGGCAGTGCCGGGGATATCGCCAATGTCGCGAAGCTCGGTGGGCGGCTGAACAAGGGCACCTTCACCTCGCCGGTCAAGGATTTCTACCTGACCAACCCGATCGCGCGGGCATCGGCTGTCATGGCGGAATGCTCGGCACTGGCCAAGAGCGGCTTCAAGCAGGCGGCGGAATAAGCATGGACACCTTCTTCTCCTTCTACGTGCTGCCGGCGTTGCTGATCCTTCTGAAGTCAGTCGTGCTGATCGTGGTGCTGCTGATCTTCGTCGCCTACATCCTCTACGCCGACCGCAAGATCTGGGCGGCGGTGCAGTTGCGCCGTGGCCCGAATGTCGTCGGCCCCTGGGGTACGCTGCAGGCCTTCGCCGATTTGTTGAAGTTCGTCTTCAAGGAGCCGGTCATTCCGTCCGGCGCCAACAAGGGCGTTTTCCTGCTGGCGCCGTTGGTCTCCGCCGTGCTGGCGATCTCGGCCTGGGCGGTCATTCCGGTCAGCCAGGGCTGGGCGATCGCCAACGTCAATGTCGGTATCCTCTATGTCTTCGCCATCTCCTCGCTCGAGGTCTATGGCGTGATCATGGGCGGCTGGGCGTCCAACTCGAAATATCCGTTCCTCGGCGCGCTGCGCTCGGCGGCGCAGATGGTGTCCTACGAAGTCTCGATCGGCTTCGTCATCGTCACCGTGTTGCTCACCGCCGGCTCGCTCAACCTCAGCGATATCGTGCTGTCGCAGCAGGGTGGGCTTGGTACGCGGCTCGGCCTGCCCAACACGTTCCTCGACTGGAACTGGCTGGCCCTGTTCCCGATGTTCATCATCTTCTTCATCTCGGCCCTGGCCGAGACGAACCGTCCGCCCTTCGATCTGGTCGAAGCCGAATCGGAGCTGGTCGCCGGCCACATGGTCGAGTATTCGTCGACACCGTTCCTGCTGTTCTTCCTCGGCGAGTATGTCGCCATCGTGTTGATGTGCGCCTTGGCCACCATCCTGTTCCTCGGCGGCTGGCTGCCGCCCTTCGACTTCGCGCCTTTCACCTGGGTGCCCGGCGTGATCTGGTTCGTGCTGAAGGTCTGCTTCGTGTTCTTCGGCATCTCGATGGTGAAGGCCTTCGTGCCGCGCTACCGCTACGACCAGCTGATGCGGCTGGGCTGGAAGGTGTTCCTGCCGATCTCGCTGTTCATGGTCGTCGCCACCGCGGCCTTCCTCAAGATCACGGGGTTTGCGTGATGTCCGCTCTGTCCCAAGCCGCAAAATCGCTGCTGCTGCAGGATTTCGTCAGCGCCTTTTTCCTGTCGATGCGCCAGTTCTTCGCACCGAAGGAGACGATCAACTATCCGCACGAGAAGGGCCCGACCAGCCCGCGCTTCCGGGGCGAGCATGCATTGCGCCGCTATCCCAATGGCGAGGAACGCTGCATCGCCTGCAAGCTGTGCGAGGCGATCTGCCCGGCGCAGGCGATCACCATCGAGGCCGGCCCGCGCCGCAATGACGGCACGCGCCGCACGGTGCGTTACGACATCGACATGGTGAAATGCATTTATTGCGGCTTCTGCCAGGAGGCCTGCCCGGTCGACGCCATCGTCGAGGGGCCGAATTTCGAGTTCGCGACGGAGACGCGCGAGGAACTCTACTACGACAAGGACAGGCTGCTGGCGAATGGCGACCGGTGGGAGCGCGAACTGGCGCGCAACATCTCGCTGGACTCGCCCTATCGTTGACATTTGACGCATGGACGGGGCGAGGGTCCTCGTCCAGAGAATGATCCCGAAAAGTTGCAGACGTTTCGGACAAGATCATCCTCCGGAAGACAAAAGTGTCGCATGTTTTTTTCGATCGGGTATTTCAACGCGATCGGAACATGCGATAGGACAACGCGGCTTCGGTATCGGAAATAGGACGAAGCCAGAGATAACGAACAGGACGATTGTCCTGTTTGGACAGGAACCGGGGGATCCCCAATGCTGAGTGGACTAGAGGCGGCCTTTTTCTACCTCTTCGCCTTTGTCGCCGTGGCGTCGGCGTTCATGGTCATTTCGTCGCGCAACCCCGTGCATTCGGTGCTGTTCCTGATCCTGACCTTCTTCAACGCCGCCGGCCTGTTCATGCTGACGGGCGCCGAGTTCCTGGCGATGATCCTGCTCGTCGTCTATGTCGGCGCTGTCATGGTGCTGTTCCTGTTCGTCGTCATGATGCTCGACGTCGACTTCGCGGAGATGAAGGAGGGAGCCCTGCAATACGCGCCGATCGGCGCGCTGGTCGGGCTGATCCTGGCGGCGGAGCTGATCGTCGTGCTGGGCGGCTACACCTTCGCGCCGAAGCTCGCCTCGACGATCGCAAAGCCCATCCCGGATCTCGCCGCGCGCTCGAACACGGCAGCGCTCGGCGACATCCTCTACACCGACTACCTCTACTACTTCCAGATTTCGGGCCTCATCCTGCTGGTCGCCATGATCGGCGCCATCGTCCTGACGCTACGCCACAAGGAAGGGGTCAAGCGGCAGTCGATCGCAGCCCAGGTCGGCCGCACCGCGGCGACCGGCATGGAAATCCGCAAGGTCAAGTCGGGCGAAGGAGTCTGAGATGGTCGTCGGCATCGCACATTATCTGACCGTATCGGCGATCCTGTTCACGCTCGGCGTGTTCGGCATCTTCCTCAACCGCCGCAACATCATCGTCATCCTGATGTCGATCGAATTGATCCTGCTCGCGGTCAACATCAACTTCGTCGCCTTTTCGGCGGCGCTCGGCGATCTGGTCGGCCAGGTGTTCGCGCTGTTCGTGCTGACGGTCGCAGCGGCTGAAGCCGCCATCGGACTTGCCATTCTCGTCGTCTTCTTCCGCAACCGTGGCTCGATCGCGGTCGAAGACGTGAACACCATGAAGGGTTGACGGGGCGACTATGTATCAAGCGATCGTCTTCCTTCCACTGCTCGGCTTTCTGATCGTCGGCCTGTTCGGCACGTCGCTCGGTGCCAAGGCATCCGAATACATCACCTCGGGCTTCCTGGTGATCGCGGCCGTGCTGTCATGGATCGCCTTCTTCAGCGTCGGCTTCGGCCATGGCGAGGTGTTCACCGTGCCGGTGCTGCACTGGATCCAGTCCGGCGGCCTGGATGTCTCCTGGGCACTCAGGATCGATACGCTGACGGTGGTGATGCTGGTGGTGGTCAACACCGTGTCGGCGCTGGTTCACGTCTATTCGATCGGCTACATGCACCACGATCCGAACCGGCCGCGCTTCTTCGCCTATCTGTCGCTGTTCACCTTCGCCATGCTGATGCTGGTGACGGCCGACAACCTCGTGCAGATGTTCTTCGGCTGGGAAGGGGTGGGCCTCGCGTCCTACCTGCTGATCGGCTTCTGGTACAAGAAGCCCTCGGCCAATGCCGCCGCCATCAAGGCCTTCGTCGTCAACCGCGTCGGCGATTTCGGCTTCGCGCTCGGCATTTTCGGCCTCTTCGTGCTGTTCGGCTCGGTCAATCTCGGCACCATCTTCGCCAATGCGGCGACGTTCATTCCTGCTGAAGGCGCGCCGCAGGGAGCGGCCGTGCTCACATTCCTCGGCCATGCGCTGGACAAGCAGGCCGCGATGACCGTCGTCTGCCTGCTGCTGTTCATGGGTGCCATGGGCAAGTCGGCGCAGGTGCCGCTGCACACCTGGCTGCCGGACGCCATGGAAGGCCCGACCCCGGTGTCGGCGCTCATCCATGCCGCCACCATGGTGACGGCCGGCGTGTTCATGCTGGCACGGCTGTCGCCGCTGTTCGAGCTGTCGCATTCGGCGCTGACGGTGGTGACCTTCATCGGCGCCTTCACCGCCTTCTTCGCCGCGACAGTCGGTCTCGTCCAGAACGACATCAAGCGCGTCATCGCCTATTCGACCTGCTCGCAGCTCGGCTACATGTTCGTGGCGCTCGGCGTCGGCGCCTATGGCGCGGCGATCTTCCATTTGTTCACGCATGCCTTCTTCAAGGCGCTGCTGTTCCTCGGCTCCGGCTCGGTCATCCATGCCGTCTCCGACGAGCAGGACATGCGCAAGATGGGCGGTTTGAGGAAACTGATCCCGACCACCTACTGGATGATGGTGATCGGCACTCTGGCGCTGACCGGCGTCGGCATTCCGGTGACCGTCATCGGCACCGCCGGCTTCTTCTCCAAGGACGCCATCATCGAAGCATCCTTCGCCGGCCACAATTCGGTCGCGGGCCTGGCCTTCGTGCTGCTGGTCATCGCCGCGTGCTTCACTTCCTTCTATTCTTGGCGGCTGATCTTCATGACCTTCCACGGCGAGCCGCGAGCGAGCCATGAGGTGATGCATCACGTCCACGAATCGCCGCCGGTAATGCTGGTGCCGCTGTTCATCCTGGCGGCCGGCGCGCTGTTTGCCGGCATCATCTTCCACAATTCCTTCATCGGCGAAGGCTATGCCGAGTTCTGGAAGGCGTCGCTGTTCACGCTGCCGGACAATCATATCCTGCACGAGATCCATGAATTGCCGCTGTGGGTCGAACTGTCGCCCTTCATCGCCATGCTGATCGGGCTCGCGCTGGCCTGGCAGTTCTACATCCGCTCGCCGGACATGCCGAGGAACCTCGCTGCCCACCATCGCGGGCTCTACGACTTCCTGCTCAACAAGTGGTATTTCGACGAACTCTACGACTTCCTGTTCGTGCGGCCGGCCAAGCGTCTCGGTTCCTTCCTGTGGAAGACCGGCGACGGGACCATCATCGATGGGCTCGGGCCTGACGGCATTTCGGCGCGCGTCGTCGATGTCACCAACCGCGTCGTCAAGCTGCAGACCGGCTACCTCTACCACTATGCCTTCGCCATGCTGATCGGCGTTGCCGCACTCGTCACCTGGATGATGCTCTGATGACCGCCTGGCCAATTCTCTCGCTGGTCACCTTCCTGCCGCTGGTTGGTGTGCTGCTGATCCTGTTCATCAACGATGACAGCGAAAATGCGCGCCGCAACATCCGCGCCATTGCGTTCATAACCACGGCATTCACCTTCCTGGTGTCGCTGTTGATCTGGGCAGGCTTCGACAATTCGCAGGCCGGCTTCCAGTTCGTCGAAAAGGTCGCCTGGCTCGACTCCGGCATTTCCTACCATATGGGCGTCGACGGCATTTCCATGCTGTTCGTCATCCTGACAACCTTCCTGATGCCGCTTTGCATCCTGGCGTCGTGGGAAGCGATCGAGAAGCGCGTCAAGGCCTACATGATCGCCTTCCTGCTTCTGGAAACGCTGATGATCGGCGTGTTCTGCGCGCTCGACATCGTGCTGTTCTACGTCTTCTTCGAAGCCGGCCTGATCCCGATGTTCATCATCATCGGCGTCTGGGGCGGCAAGCGGCGCGTCTACGCCTCGTTCAAGTTCTTCCTCTATACGCTCGCCGGCTCGGTGCTGATGCTGCTCGCCATCATGGCGATGTTCTACCAGTCCGGCACCACCGACATCCCGACGCTTTTGACGCACAGCTTCCCAGCCAACATGCAGACCTGGCTGTGGCTAGCCTTCTTCGCCTCCTTCGCGGTGAAGATGCCGATGTGGCCGGTGCATACCTGGCTGCCGGACGCGCACGTCGAGGCGCCGACGGCAGGTTCCGTCATTCTGGCCGGCATCCTGCTGAAAATGGGCGGGTACGGCTTCCTGCGCTTCTCGCTGCCGATGTTCCCGATGGCGTCCGAAATGTTCGCGCCGCTGGTGTTCACGCTGTCGGTCGTCGCCATCATCTACACCTCGCTGGTGGCGCTGATGCAGGAGGACATGAAGAAGCTGATCGCCTATTCGTCGGTCGCCCATATGGGCTTCGTCACCATGGGTATCTTCGCCATGAACCAGGAAGGCGTGCAGGGCGCGATCTTCCAGATGCTCAGCCACGGCCTGGTCTCGGGCGCGCTGTTCCTGTGCGTCGGCGTCATCTATGACCGCATGCACACGCGCGAGATTGCGGCCTATGGCGGCCTTGTCAACAACATGCCGAAATACGCCACCGTGTTCATGATCTTCACCATGGCCAATGTCGGCCTGCCTGGCACGTCGGGCTTCGTCGGCGAGTTCTTGACCATGCTGGGTGTTTTCCGGGTCAACACCTGGGTGGCGTTCTTCGCCGCGACCGGTGTCATCCTGTCAGCCGCCTACGCGCTTTGGCTCTATCGCCGGGTGATTTTCGGCGCGCTGACCAAGGACAGCCTGAAAGGGCTGCTCGATCTGTCAACTCGCGAGAAGGCGATCATCTATCCGCTGGTCGTGCTGGTCATCTTCTTCGGCGTCTATCCCGCACCCGTCTTCAACGCGACGGCCCAGTCGGTCAAGTCGCTCGTCACCAATGTCACCGCATCCATCGGCACCGCGCAGACCGCGGCGGCGAACTGACCCAGGGGGTTTGCGAACCATGACGCCGGACCTTCTTTCCAGCCTGTCGCTCTCGACGCCCGAGCTGATCCTTGCCATCGGCGCGCTCGCGCTGCTGATGGTCGGGGCCTATTCGCGTTCCAACACCGCCAATACGGTGACCGGCCTTGCTGTCGCCGTGCTGGTAATCGCGGGCGCCTGGCTGATCTTCCACGCAGGGCAGGGCAGCGCCTATGGCAACGCCTTCGTCCAGGATTCCTTCGCCCGCTTCATGAAGGTGCTGGCGCTGGTCGGCTCGGCGGTGACGCTGGTCATGTCGATGCGCTTTGCCAAGACGGAGCGTTTCGACAAGTTCGAATATCCGGTGCTGATCCTGCTTTGCACGCTCGGCATGATGCTGATGATCTCGGCCAACGGCATGGTCGGGCTCTATCTCGGCCTCGAACTGCAGTCGCTGGCGATCTACGTGCTGGCGGCGATCAATCGCGACAATCTGCGTTCGACCGAGGCGGGCCTCAAATATTTCGTCCTTGGCGCGCTGTCCTCGGGCATGCTGCTCTATGGCATCAGCCTAGTCTATGGTTACACCGGCAATGTGGGCTTCCACGAGATCGCCACGGCGCTGGGCAGCGGCGAGCGCCAGCTCGGCCTCGTCGTCGGCTTGGTTTTCGTGCTGGCCGGTCTTGCCTTCAAGATTTCCGCGGTGCCGTTCCATATGTGGACGCCCGATGTGTATGAAGGCGCGCCGACGCCGGTGACCGCCTTCCTGGCGGCCGCACCCAAGATGGCGGCGATGGCGCTGATCGTGCGTGTCACCATGGGCGCGTTCAAGCCGATCGCCGCAGACTGGCAGCAGATCGTCGTCTTCATCTCGATCGCCTCGATGGCGCTCGGCTCCTTCGCCGCGATCGGCCAGACCAACATCAAGCGCCTGATGGCCTATTCCTCGATCGGCCACATGGGCTACGCGCTCGTCGGCCTTGCCGCCAACAGCCAGGCCGGAGTGCGCGGCGTCGCCATCTACATGCTGATCTACCTCGTGATGACGCTCGGCACCTTCGCCTTCATCCTCGCCATGCGGCGCAAGGAAGGCAATGTCGAGCAGATCAGCGATTTGGCCGGGCTTTCCTCGACCAACCCGATCATGGCGACGATCCTGACCGTCCTGATGTTCTCGCTGGCCGGCATCCCGCCGCTCGCCGGCTTCTGGGGGAAGTGGTACGTCTTCCTCGCCGCCATCAACGCCAATCTCTATGCGCTGGCGATCATCGGCGTGCTGGCCTCGGTAGTGGGCGCTTATTACTATCTGCGTATCATCAAGATCATGTGGTTCGATGAGCCTGTCGGTGGCTTCGTGCCGATGGCCAGTGAACTGCGCCTCGTGCTCGGGGTCTCCGGCGCCTTCGTGCTGTTCTATGTGCTGATCGGCGGTCCGATCGGCACCTACGCCGAAGCCGCCGCCAAGACCTTTTTCTGACGGGATGGCATTTCGGCTGGCTCCAACCTCGGCGTCGGAAGGGTTCCGGCTCGAGGCGCATGACAGTGTCGGCTCCACCAACGCTCTGGCACTGGACCATGCCCGGGCGGGCGATCCGGGCAAGCTCTGGGTCGTTTCCAAGAAGCAGGAAAGCGGGCGTGGCCGGCGTGGCCGTGCCTGGGCAACGCCGGAAGGCAATCTGGCGGCGACGTTGCTCGTCATCACCGGCGGCGAACTTCGCCTTGCCGCGACGCTCGGCTTTGTCGCCGGGCTGGCGCTGGCCGACGCGCTCGACGCGGTGGTGCCGAAGGGCCGCATCGCGATAGGCCTCGATGGCGCGAGCCAGGGCCAGAACCGCTTCGAGCTCAAATGGCCGAACGACGTGCTCGCCTCTGGGGCCAAGCTCGCCGGCATCCTGCTGGAATCGGCGATGCTTGACGGTGGTCGCTTCGCGGTGGCGGTGGGCATCGGCGTCAACGTGGTGGCGTACCCGCAGGATTTGCCGTATCCCGCGACGTCACTTCATGCGTTGGGCGCGGCTTGCGATGCCGAAACCCTGTTTCTGGCGCTGTCGGATGCCTGGAGCGAGAATGCCCGCCTTTGGGACGAAGGGCGTGGCCTTGCCGCCATCAGGAAGCGTTGGCTGGCCCGCGCCGCGGGCCTTGGCGGCGAGGTTGCTGTCAGAATTGACGGCAATGTGGTGCGTGGCGTGTTCGAGACCATTGACGAGGACTGCCGTTTCGTGATCCGCGACGATGACGGGTCTGTTCTGACAGTCGCCGCCGGCGATGTGCATTTCGGCGCGGTCGGGTCCGCGCGGATTTAGTTTTGTTTTTGAGCAATTCCGGACTGAAAACCGTTAGACACTTTTGCTTGAATTGCTTTAACGGCTTGGCCTGAGGGCCAGGAAGGGAAAAATCATGGCGAAAGCGGACAACGCCGAACTCGTCTTCGTGCCGCTCGGCGGCGTCGGCGAGATCGGCATGAACTTCGCCCTCTACGGCTACGGCCCGCCGAGCGCGCGCGAGTGGATCGTCATCGATGTCGGCGTCACCTTTCCCGACGCGGCGCATCCGGGCGTCGACCTGATCCTGCCCGACACGCGCTTCATCGAGGAGAACCTCGCCAATCTGCGCGGCATCATCATCACCCATGCGCATGAGGACCATTACGGCGCGCTGCTCGACATCTGGCCGAAGCTGAAGGCGCCGGTCTGGATGACACCGTTCAGCGCCGGGCTGCTGGAAGCCAAGCGGCAGGGCGAGCAGGGCGCGCCCAAGATCCCGCTGACGATCTACCGGGCCGGCGAAAAGTTCACCGTCGGTCCCTTCGAGATCGAAGCCATTTCGGTGGCGCACTCCATTCCCGAACCCATGTCGCTGGCGATCACGTCGCCTGCCGGCACCGTCATCCATACCGGCGACTGGAAGATCGATCCGGAACCGACGATCGGACCCAAGACCGACGAGGCGCGCTTCCGCGCTTATGGCGACAAGGGCGTGCTGGCGCTGATCTGCGATTCGACCAATGCGCTGCGCGAAGGCGAGTCGCCTTCGGAAGTGGCCGTGGGCGAGGGCCTGAAAGGCGTCATCCAGGCCGCCAAGGGCCGCGTCGCCGTCACCACATTTTCTTCCAATGTCGGACGCATCGTCTCGATCGCCAGGGCGGCGCGCGATGCCGGCCGCCAGTGCCTGGTGCTCGGCCGCTCGCTGAAGCGCGTCATCGATGTGGCTGACGAGCTTGGCTACATGGACGGGCTGCCGGAGTTCATCGCCGAGGAGGATTTCGGTTTCATCCCGCGCGAGAACCTGGTCATCATCTGCACCGGCAGCCAGGGCGAGCCGCTGGCGGCGCTGGCGAAACTGTCACGCGACGAGATGAAATCGGTGTCTCTGACAGCGGGCGACACGGTGGTGTTTTCCTCGCGCACCATTCCCGGCAACGAGAAGGCGATTCTCGAAATCAAGAACCGCCTGATCGATCTCGGCATCAAGATCATCGAGGATGGCGACGCGCTGGTGCACGTTTCCGGCCATCCCCGCCGCAGTGAGCTGCGCAAGATGTATGAATGGGTGCGTCCGCAGATCGGCGTTCCCGTGCATGGCGAGGCCGCGCATCTGGTGGCGCAGGGCTCGCTGATGTCGACCTCCGGCATCGGCCAGGTGGCGCAGGTGCGCGACGGCGACATACTGCGGCTCGCGCCAGGTCCCGCCACCATCATCGACCAGGTGCCGTTCGGCCGCGTCTACAAGGACGGCAACCTGATCGGTACCGATCAGGCGATGGGTATTCGCGACCGGCGCAAATTGTCCTTTGCCGGTCATGTCGCGGTTAATGTCGTTCTCGACGAGAAGTATGAACTGGCGGGCGATCCCGATCTGGTCGCCATCGGCGTCGCCGAGGCCGATGCTCGTGGCGAGGCGCTCGAGGACCTGATGATCGATGCGGCCGTTGGCGCGGTCGAATCGATCCCCCGTCAGCGCCGCAAGGACCTCGACCTCGTGCAGGAGGCGGTGCGGCGCGCGGTGCGCGGTGCGGCCAACGAAGCATGGGGCAAGAAACCGCTGGTTACGGTGTTCGTCACCCGTTGAAAAGGGGCGGGTGCTCAGACGTTCAGCTGGTAGCTGACCGGAATCCAGCGAAAGGACCCACCTGTCTGCCCGACATAGCCCAGGCCCGGAAACGGCATGTGATGGCCGGCGACGAGCAGGCGTCGTTCCGCAGCCATCCTCAGCAACCGCTTGCGGGTCTCGGTTGCCTTTTCCTTGTCGTCGTCGAAATCGGCATGCCACTCCGGACGCTGGATGGACACGACATAGTGCAGGAAAGCGTCCGACCAGATCAGCAATTGCTGGCCGCCGCTTTCGACAAGGAATGCCAAAAGCCCGGGTGAGTGGCCCGCCGCGTCGATGGCAGTGATGCCCGGCACCACTTCGTATCCAGGCGCAATGAATGTCGCGCGATCGGCGAGCCCGGTGCAGATTCGCCTGAAGAGATCACGATTGGCCAACCTGGGCGCACGCACTGCATTTCCCTCGGTCCAGAAGGCGAATTCCGCCCTGCCAAATACGTATCGCGCTCGGCTGAAGACGGGTTGGTCATTCCTGACAAGCCCACCAATGTGGTCCGGGTGCCCGTGCGTGATGACCACCACATCGATGTCATCGGGGCCGAACCCAAGGGCTTGCAGACACTCCAGGAGTGAACTGTCCTCATCCCCGCATCCAGTGTCGAACAGGATCTTTTCGGAACCGATGTCGATCAGCGTCGGGATGAAGCAATGCTCGTAGCGATCTGGGTCGATGAAGTTCGAGACCGCGAGTTCGAGCACGGCGGCCGGCGGCTGTCCGGCCGCGAAGGCCGATGCAAGCTCGTCTCTGATATCGACGGCGTCGAGCAGGGCGGCTACTTTGAACGACCCAAGATCGAAGGTGAAAACGCGGGCACGGGCAGGGCTGATTCCGGACATTTCCCTTTGTACTTTGCTGATATCAGTTGGAACAGGTGCGACAGTGCGCGCCTCCCGAATGGCTGTTGGTCTCGGTCGATTTGACGTATGACGCCAGTCATTGGACCTGGGAGAAGAGCTCGGACATGCTCGGACGGCTGAACCATGTCGCGCTTGCGGTGCCGGATTTGGCTGCCGCCGTTGCAGCTTACCGCAACACGCTCGGCGCCGAAGTGACCGAGCCGCAGGCCTTGCCGGAGCATGGTGTCACCGTGGTGTTCGTCAATGTCGGCAACGCCAAGATCGAATTGCTGGAGCCGCTTGGCGAGGGCTCGCCGATCGCGGCATTCCTGGCGAAGAATCCGTCGGGCGGCATGCACCATCTCTGCTACGAGGTCGACGACATCCTGGCCGCGCGCGACCAGCTCAAGGGCGCCGGCGCCCGCGTGCTTGGCGACGGCGATCCCAAGATCGGCGCCCATGGCAAACCGGTGCTGTTCCTGCATCCGAAGGATTTCTTCGGTACGCTGATCGAACTGGAGCAATCATGAGCTGGGTTTCGTTCACCGCCCTGTTTTTCGCGACCTGGTGGGTGGTGCTGTTTGCCGTTCTGCCGTTCAGCGTCAAGACGCAGGAGGACGATCACGACGTGACGCTGGGCACGGTTCCGAGCGCGCCGCGCGGGCCGCATATGTTGCGTGCCGTGATCCGCACCACCATCGCGACGGCGATCCTGATGGGCATTTTCTATGGTTTGACGCACGGGCTGGGATACAGCCTCAACGACATCCCGCACATCGTGCCGGACTTCGGCCAGAGCCCAGCGAAGTAGAGAGCCCCGGCAACGGTGTTCCGACGAGATCGGAGCGCTGCGGATGGACTTGAGATGCAGCCCCGCCCGGCGGCCATGGGAGGCTGACGCAAGGTCATGTAGCCTGGTAATTCGCGGCGCTAACCAGATGATTGCACAAAAAAAATGCAAGGCACAAGGCCTTGCAATTAAACGCGTCCGATCTGTTTCCGGTGTCCGGCGGCAGCGAGTAACCGCGCCTAGATCGCATCCTCCCAAGACTTTGACCGCGTAGGAAGGCAGATTTGTTTCTGCCCTCTCGGTTATCGGGGCACATTAGCCTAACGGAAATGAAAATGTCACGAAGAATTTTGCCTTGAAACGGGCATTCTCGTGCTGCACTGCACAATAGTGCGGCAGGCTTTGCTTTTGAAACGGACAGGCAGGGTCGACAGAGCCTTTGCGGCATGTTCGCAATTGACGCGCGCAAAGAATTGGCGGTCAACCCCGAAGAGGTTCGGTGCGTTCCATTGTCGGCGTGGACTGATCCGGAAGCGAGGGATTCCGGGGCGGAAGGAGCTGATGTGGTGGGATGGCCGGGTTTCCATTCCGTCATGAAATCGCTATGAAGCCGGGGCAAGCAAGCCTGCGCCGCGCCGATTCTGGCGTGGACATTCTCATTCACGGACCAGTCCATGCGTTTGTCGCGCTATTTCCTGCCTATCCTCAAAGAAAATCCGCGCGAGGCCGAAATCGTCTCGCATCGGCTGATGTTGCGCGCCGGCATGATCCGCCAGCAGGGGCAGGGCAGTTTTTCCTGGCTGCCGCTGGGCAAGAGGGTGCTGGACAAGGTTTGCAAGATCATCCGCGAGGAGCAGAACCGCGCCGGTGCGCTGGAGATCCTGATGCCGACCATCCAGTCGGCCGATCTGTGGCGCGAGAGCGGCCGCTACAACGACTACGGCAAGGAGATGCTGCGCATCAAGGACCGTCAGGACCGCGACATGCTCTACGGACCGACCAACGAGGAAATGGTCACCGAGATTTTTCGCGCCTACGTCAAGTCCTACAAGGACCTGCCGCTCAACCTCTACCATATCCAGTGGAAGTTCCGTGACGAGGTGCGGCCGCGCTTCGGCGTGATGCGTTCGCGCGAATTCCTGATGAAGGACGCCTATTCCTTCGATCTCGACTTCGAGGGCGCGAGAGCCGCCTATAACAGGATGTTCGTGTCCTATCTCAGGACTTTCACCCGCATGGGCCTGCAGGCGATCCCGATGCGGGCCGACACCGGGCCGATCGGCGGCGACCTCAGCCACGAATTCATCATCCTGGCCGATACCGGCGAAAGCCAGGTCTTCTGCCATCGCGAGTATCTGTCGCTTGCCGTGCCCGGTGCGAACACCGACTTCGCCAATGACGGCGAGATATCGGATATCGTCAAGACGTGGACGACACCTTACGCCGCCACCGACGAGATGCATGACGAGGCGGCCTGGCAGAAGGTCCCTGAAAGCGACAAGGTTTCGGCTCGCGGCATCGAGGTCGGCCATATCTTCCACTTCGGCGAGAAATACTCCAAGCCGATGGGTGCCAAGGTGACCGGGCCCGACGGCAAGGATCATTTCGCCTCGGGCGGCTCCTACGGCATCGGCCCGTCGCGGCTGGTCGCGGCGATCATCGAGGCAAGTCACGATGAGAACGGCATCATCTGGCCGGAAGCGGTGGCGCCGTTCGATATCGGGCTGATCAACATGAAGGCGGGCGATGCCGACTGCGACCGCGTCTGCGACGAACTCAACGCTGCCTTCACCGCCGCCGGCAAGGATGTGCTCTACGACGATACCGACCAGCGACCGGGCGGCAAATTCGCCACTGCCGACCTGATCGGCCTGCCCTGGCAAGTGATCGTCGGACCGCGCGGCGTAGCCGCCGGCGAGATCGAGATCAAGAATCGCAAGAGCGGCGAGCGGGTGACGCTGCCGATCGCCGACGCGAAAAAACGCTTCGGTGCCGCCGCATGAGCGAGGCGGCGGCAGCGAGATCGGCGGGCGCCGGACCGTTCTCAATCTTCGAACGCATGGTTGCGTGGCGCTATTTGCGCTCGCGGCGCAAGGAGACGGTGATCTCGGTGATCGCCTCGATCTCCTTTCTCGGCATCATGCTGGGCGTCGCCACGCTGATCGTGGTCATGGCTGTGATGAACGGGTTCCGCGCCGAGCTTTTGACGCGCATCCTTGGCGTCAATGGACACCTGATCGTGCAGCCGCTCGATTCGCCGCTCGAGGACTATGCCCAAGTCGCCAGCCGCATCAACGGTGTGTCCGGGGTCAAGTACGCCATTCCACTAATCGACGGCCAGGTGCTGGCGCAAGGTAATGTCGGCGGCGGCACCGGCGCGCTGGTGCGCGGCATCCGGGGTGAGGATCTCGGCAAGATCGCCATCGTTGCCAAAAACATCAAGCAAGGCTCGCTTGCCGATTTCGATACGGGCGAGGGCGTCGCCATCGGCAAGCGGATGGCCGAGAATCTCGGCCTGACGCTCGGCGATACCATCACCTTGATCTCGCCGGACGGTGACGTGACGCCGCTCGGAACGACGCCGCGCATGAAGGGCTACAAGATCGCGGCGATCTTCGAAGTCGGCATGTCGGAGTATGACAGCTCCATCGTCTACATGCCGTTCTCCGAAGCGCAGCTCTATTTCAACATGGACGGCCGGGCGCAGACGATCGAGATCTATGTCGACAATCCCGATGATGTCGACGCGCTGAAGCCGAAGGTGGAAGAGGCGGCGCAACGCCCGATCGACCTTGTCGACTGGCGCCAGCGCAACGAGACCTTCTTTTCGGCCCTGCAGGTCGAGCGCAATGTCATGTTCATGATCCTGACGCTGATCGTGCTGGTGGCGGCGCTGAACATCATTTCCGGACTGATCATGCTGGTGAAGGACAAGGGGCACGACATCGCCATCCTGCGCACCATGGGCGCCTCGCGCAGCGCCATCCTGCGCATCTTCCTGATGACGGGAGCGGCAATCGGCGTGACGGGCACGCTCGCCGGCGTGCTGCTCGGCGTGTTGATCTGCACCAACATCGAATCGATCCGCCAGTTCTTCTCCTGGATGACTGGCAAGGTGCTGTTCAATCCGGAGCTCTATTTTCTCAGCCAACTGCCGGCCAAGATGGACCCGCGCGAGACGACCTATGTCATCATCATGGCACTGGCGCTGTCCTTCCTGGCAACGGTGTTTCCAGCGTGGCGGGCGGCCCGCCTCGATCCGGTCGAAGCCTTGAGGTACGAGTAGTGGCCGAGGTCATTATCGAGCTGAAGAGCGTCGAGCGGCACTACGTCCAGGGGCCGCGCAAGCTCACCATCCTGAACGGCGCCGATTTCTCGCTGCGGCGCGGCGAGATGGTGGCGCTGGTGGCGCCGTCGGGCACCGGCAAGTCGACGCTGCTGCACACGGCTGGCCTGCTGGAGCGTCCTGACGCCGGAGACGTGATCCTGTCCGGACGCGCCTGCGGGCGGTTGTCCGATGATGAGCGCACCTCGATCCGCCGCAACGATGTCGGCTTCGTCTACCAGTTCCATCATTTGCTGCCGGAGTTTTCGGCGCTGGAAAACATCATGATGCCGCAGCTCATCAAGGGGCTGCCGCGCAAGGAAGCGGGCGAGCGCGCGGCGCAGCTGCTCGACTACATGCAGATCGGCAAGCGGGCGTCGCACCGTCCATCCGAGCTGTCCGGCGGCGAGCAGCAGCGTGTCGCCATTGCGCGTGCGGTTGCCAATGCGCCGCTGGTGCTGCTCGCCGACGAGCCGACCGGCAACCTCGACCCGGTCACAGCCTCCTACGTCTTCGAGGCGCTGGAAGCGCTGGTTCGGCAATCGGGGCTCGCGGCGCTGATCGCCACGCATAACCATGAGCTGGCATCACGCATGGACCGGCGCGTCACGCTCGCCGACGGCAAGGTGGTGCCGCTTTAAGGAATCGTTTCGCTCGGGGTGTACCGCGCGGAGCTGGCTTAGAATCGCCAGTGAGCGTTTATTGCGATCAGAGTGGACGATATCGCGCTCGTCGCCACAATGAACAACCAAATTACAAGGTTGCGAGAGAGGCGTCGCCGGCGGCCTTGTCGCATACGCTTTCGCCAGCGGTCACCTTGATTTGCGCCTCCGTACTTCCCCACGTCCATCGCTCAGCAGTGCCTCAGCCCAAGAATTGTCGCCTCGGCCAAACTTTAACACAAGCGCGCTCTAATCCTGATCCTCCAGGACTGGAAGCCTACGCCGCCGCGCCATCTGTGGCACCTCCAGTCATAACTTCGGCCGCGCATTGGATGAGATAATATTGAACCGAATCGTAGAATACTTCTTCCGAATTTAGCCGATTTACGTTGTTTACAAGCTCCAGCCCGACGCGGCCATATCAAGTCTGATCGGACCGTCGCCAGATCAAAGCCAGAGGTCGCTGCTCTCGTTTAGATTTCGCGCAGTCAGCCGAGCTGCGGCGTCATCGTTCCATTTGTTTTTGCCGGAGAAAAGCCTAACGGATCGCGTAGCTGAAGGCCATTCCCGATCACGCAGGCCGTCAAGGTCGAGTGCTACGCGAGACGCTAAGAATTCCCGAAGTTGATCCTGCGTATCCAACCCGGGCAACTCCGCCAAGCTTTTGCAATTGAACAGAGCAAGCCGCTTGAGGCTCGCTCCGTTCAAGTCCACCTGCTTCAGTTGAATCTGGTCGTCAATCCGAAGCGCCGATAGTGCGGGCAACCGAGACAGATCACCCATCGTTGTTAGCCCCTGCACGCGGATAATCTGCAAAATCTCAATAGACTTGCTCGACAGGTCGTCAAGATCGGCACGACCTCCCAAGATCAACTTCAGCTCCTTCAGCGTCGATATGCCGTTCACAAAATTCAGCGCATGTTTCTTGGCATAACCACTTAATGTCAACGTCCGCAACCGAGGCACGCCTTCCAACCCGTCGATACCCTTTGAGTGGCCTTGGATAAAAAGGCTGTCGAGCAACTCGCAGTCGGCCAAGGGTGAAAGATCAAAGTTCCGCTTGCGGTTTTCGCCGAGCGAAAGCTGCGCCAAATGGCGAAGTTCTATCGTTCTCAGAAAGTCTGGGCGGTCCAGCTCAAAGACCCCGAAGTTTAGCAACTTCAGATTTGGGAGCCGCCCGATCTCCTCCTCATTGTCGATTGCAGTCAGGCAATCGACTGCGAGGTTACGTGTTTCAGGCAGATGACGGAGAGTCATTGCATCGAAACGCCCGCTGTAATGCCCGTAGAATCGAACTTGAAGGCGATCTTTGACTAGCCCGCAGGCCTCATTCAGCGACGCCAAAATCCCGGGCGTATATGCTTCTGGCCTGCTGAACTGAACAACCAATCGTCCACGTGTCTCGCATTCCTGGACAATCTCAACCGGTGAAAGAATTTTCGGGTCTTGTAATCGCCCGCTATCTATTTTCAGCATGGTTCAACCAGTTCATTGACGATGGCTTGGAATACTACCGATTTCAAGAATGACGGCAAATGGCGAATAGTTGCCGCGCCGATCACCGCTGCTATCCCGGATATCGACTGTCGAACCACAATCAACGTGCTAGCAAGACACCGCTTACGGCATTCACAAGCTGATCTTCAGCTATCTGGCGATTTGAAATCCGTTAACCCCTCGCTAACCCTGCTAATTTCTCGACCTATCTCCATACCCCCCTAGCAATTGACATTGAAACAAAATTAGAACAAATTGCGAACATATCAACAACAGGAGAGAGTTATGACCGATCTGGTTCAGGATGTCATCTCGCTGGTTTGCATGAGCGCGTTTCTTGTTTCCATGGCGATCTGGATCGGAGCCATGTGAGTTGGCGGCGTCCGCCATCGCTGTTTCCCGATGGCCATAAGCCGCTCCGCCGTTAAGCTTTTCTTGCCGCCGCGACGTTAGGGTGCGCCTCCAGGCAGGAGCAACGTCCAGGTGTCGCCCATCGTCACGGCCATTCTCGTGGCCAGCAATCTCGGGCTGATTTTTCTCTTGATGACCGTGCCGCTTGGTTTGCGCACGGTCCGGTCCAGCCGCATCGTGGCAATGGACCGACAGCGCCTGTGGCAGGCCCTGTGGCCACTTGGCAGCGATGCCGGCTGGTCCGGCGAGATCCTGTCGGCTCAGCCGCTGGACGAAGATGGCGTGGCCCGCATCATGCTGTCGTGGGAGGGCCGCGACGGCAAGCCGATAGAGCGCAGGGCGCGGTTCGAAGATGTCGTCGAGGGCAGCCGCTTCTCGATGCGGGTGATCGAGGATACCGCGCTCGATGGCTCGTTCTGGAAGGATTATGGCGAGACCGCCGAACTGGTTTCTCAGGGCAGCGGCACGCGCGTGACGCTCAGCCGAACCGACCGGTATCGCGGCGTCGCCTTCCTGGTGTTCCGTTACTTCGCCATGCGCCGCGAGTTGTCCAAATTGCAGCGTTGGGCAAGGACCGGGCAGTATCGCAAGGGCGGGTGGTTCGAGCATCCGCTGAGCCAGGTCGGCTTTGCCGTGCTGTCGGCATTGATGCTGTGGCCGTTCTTCGGCCTTCACCTCGGCGGGCTGGCGCTGGCCGCGATCCTGACGTCGGTGGTGGCACTGCACGAACTCGGCCACATGGCGGCGTTCCGGCTGACGGGCCATCGCAGGGCGCGGATGATCTTCATCCCGCTGCTTGGCGGCATCGCCATTGGCGGCCGGCCCTATAACAGCCGTTTCGAAGTGGCTTTCGTGGCATTGATGGGGGCGGGGTTCTCCGCCTTCCTGGTGCCGATCGTCATCGCCGCCAGCGTGCTTGCCGGTGGCGAAGGCCACAAGGCCGCAGCCGCGCTGCTGGCCGCTCTTGCAGGCTGCGTGGCCCTGTTCAACATCGCCAATCTGGTGCCGGTGTGGAAATTCGACGGTGGCCAGGTGCTGCGCCAGATCTGCCCGGGGCCGGTCGTCCTGGCGCTGGCGTCGTTCTCGCTGCTTTCGGCCTTTCTGGCGCTTGGCTGGCGGGCGGGTTTTTCGTCAGGTTTTCTGCTCGCGGCCGGCGCGGTCTTTTCGATCCTCAGCCTGCTCACCGTCGGCAGCGGGGTGAAGCCACGTCACGAACTGGAGCCGATCGGCACCGTCGACCGCTTCGTCATCGCAGGGGCCTTGCTGGCGGTGTTCGCCATCCATGGCTGCGGCGTGCTGTGGGCTTCCGCCCAACTGATCTAAGGTGTGTTGATATTCAGGTGATGCCGGCCTGCAAACGGTGGCTTCCTGCGCTTCCGGTGCTCACGTACTTCAAGTACGCTCCGCTCCGGTTCTCGGAACCCACAGTTTTCGGCTCGGCCTGACCTGAATCTCAATACACCTTAAGCAGTTCCCAGACCGACAGTGTCAGCCGGCCTTGCGCGAAGCTTCGGCGGGCAAGGCTGTGGCGGGACCGAATACGTCCTCGAAAGCGGATTTCAGCGCCAGGTCGAGATCGGCCATGGTCAGGGGCAGGCCGAGATCGACGAGGCTGGTGACGCCATGGTCCTGCACGCCGCAAGGAACAATGCCGCCGAAATGGGCGAGGTCCGGCTCGACATTGATGGCGATGCCATGAAAACTGACCCAGCGCCGCAGCCGGATGCCGATCGCCGCGATCTTGTCCTCGCCCAGTGAGCCGTCCGGCAGGGCAGGGCGATCGGGCCGCACCACCCAGACACCGACCCGGTCCTCGCGGCGTTCGCCCCGCACGTTGAAGGCGGCGAGCGTAACGATGATCCACTGTTCGAGCGCGGCGACGAAGGCGCGCACGTCCTCGCGACGGCGCTTGAGGTCGAGCATGACATAAGCAACCCGCTGGCCAGGCCCATGATAGGTGTATTCGCCGCCGCGTCCTGCCGCGAAGACCGGAAAGCGGTCAGGCTCGATCAGGTCCTCGATGCGGGCGCTGGTGCCGGCGGTGTAGAGCGGCGGATGCTCGACCAGCCAGACCATCTCGCCGGCGGCTCCGCTACGGATCGCCTCGGCGCGCGCCTCCATGAAGGCCAGCGCATCGGGATAGGCGGTAAGGCCAGGTTCGACCAGCCATTCGACCGGCGCCGAACCGGGCAAAGGCAGGAACGACGTGGCGATCTGGCTGCGTTCTGGCATGGCGTCTCTCTCGTCGCCTTCCATATGGCTATGTCGGGCGGAAACGTCCAGTTCGCCGTGCGCTTGGGCTCCAGCAAGGCAATTGAGTGCTTGCTCGTTCGATCCGCAGGCTGTGTCGCCAGGATGATTTGGTGCGGTCGAGAAGACTCGAACTTCCACGGGTTGCCCCACAGCGACCTCAACGCTGCGCGTCTACCAATTCCGCCACGACCGCACGTGGTAGAGCCGGAACCGACCGGCTCGCGGCGTGTAGCAAATCGTTTCCAGCGAAACAAGTGCGCCACGAGGATTTAATCGCTGAGAGTGGCTATAACGGATCAACCGCTTTGCACGCCCGAGACCAAGGCGGGCGGCGCATTACCGAGACCGCGTTGCCGCGTCTTGATTTCGCCCGACCCTGCGGCTAAGCCGCCTTCTTCGTCCGAGCCAGCGTATCGGCCACGACGTCGCCGAAGGACGACGGCGTCGGCACGATGATCACGCCTGCCTCTTTCAGGATCTCGACTTTTTCCTGCGCGGACTCGCCGAAGGCCGAGATGATGGCGCCGGCATGGCCCATGCGGCGGCCTTTCGGGGCGGAAAGTCCGGCGATATAGGCGATCAGCGGCTTCCTCATATTGTCGCGCGCCCAGATCGCGGCTTCGGCTTCCTGCGGTCCGCCGATCTCGCCGATCATCACCACGGCGTCGGTTTCGTCGTCCTGCTCGAACAGCTTCAGAACGTCCTTGAAGGAGGAGCCGTTGATCGGATCCCCGCCGATGCCGACGCTGGTCGAGACGCCGATACCGAGCGCCTTCATCTGCGAAGCGGCCTCGTAGCCCAGCGTTCCCGAGCGGCCGACGATGCCGACGCGGCCGGGAAGGTAGATCGAGCCGGGCATGATGCCCATCAGCGCCTGTCCCGGCGTGATGATGCCGGCGCAGTTCGGCCCGACCAGCCGCATGCGGTCCTCGAATCGGTAGCGGCGCATGTAGCGCTTGACCTGCATCATATCCTGCGAGGGGATGCCGTCGGTGATGCAGACGCAGAGCTTTATTCCCGCATCCGCCGCCTCCATGATCGAATCGGCGGCAAAGGGCGGCGGCACGAACACGATGCTGGCTTCGGCACGGGTTTCGCGCACCGCGCCCTTGACTGTGTTGAAGATCGGCAGGCCGAGATGCGTCTGGCCGCCTTTCCCCGGAGTGACGCCGCCGACGAGCTTGGTGCCGTAGCGCTTCATGTCCTCGGCATGGAAGCTGCCGATCTTGCCGGTGAAACCTTGCACGATGACGCGCGTGCTGCGATTGAGCAGGATTGCCATTTTTCTGTCCTCCCTCAGGCTGCTTTTTTCTTGGTGGCCGTGCGCCATGCGGCGACGGCTTTTTCGGCGGCTTCGGCGAGTGTGTCGGCGACGATCACCGCCTCGCCGGAATCGGCTAGGATCTTGCGTCCTTCCTCGGCCCTGGTGCCGGAAAGCCGCACCACCAGCGGCACGTTGACACCGACCTCGCGGATCGCCTTGATGACACCTTCGGCAACCCAGTCGCAACGGTTGATGCCGGCAAAGATGTTGACCAGGATCGTCTCGACATTCTTGTCGCCGAGCACGGCGCGGAAGGATTTCGCCACCCGCTCGGGCGAAGCGCCGCCGCCGATGTCGAGGAAGTTCGCCGGCTCGCCGCCGGCGATCTTGATCATGTCCATCGTCGCCATGGCGAGCCCGGCGCCATTGATGATGCAGCCGATATTGCCGTCGAGGCCGACATAGGAGAGGCCCCGGTCGCTGGCGAAGGTTTCGCGCGGGTCTTCCTGGCTCTTGTCGCGCAATTCGGAGATTTCCGGCCGCCGGAACAGCGCGTTCTCGTCAAACGACATCTTGGCGTCAAGCGCCACCAGGCTGCCGTCGCGGGTCACCACCAGCGGATTGATCTCCAGCATCGAGGCGTCGTAGTCGCGGAACACCTGATAGCAGCTGAAGATGGTCTCGGTCGCCTTGCCGATCAGGCTGTCCTCAAGCCCGAGCCCGAAGGCGATCTCGCGCGCCTGGAAGCGCTGCATGCCGACGCCCGGATCGACGGTGGCGCGGATGATGGAATCCGGCGCTCTTTCGGCGATCTCCTCGATCTCCATGCCGCCGGCGGCCGAGGCGACGATCATGACGCGCTCTTCCTTGCGGTCCAGCACGAAGCCGAGATAGAGCTCCTGCGCGATGTCGACGGCTTCCTCCAGATAGAGGCGCGAGATCAGCTTGCCGCGCGGGCCGGTCTGGTGGGTCACCAGCTTGCGCCCGAGCATGGCTTCGGCGGCGCTGGAAATCTCCTCGTCATTGGAGCAGACCTTGATGCCGCCGGCCTTGCCGCGCGCACCGGAATGAACCTGCGCCTTCAGCACCCATTTGCCGCCGCCGATCTCGCGCGCCCGGTAGGTCGCCTGCTCCGGGCTGTAGGCCAGGCCGCCGCGCGGCACATGCACCCCATGCCGGGCGAGCAGTTCCTTGGCTTGATATTCGTGGATGTCCATTTTTTCTCCTCCCCAGATCGTCAAAATGCCGCGACGCGCGGCCCTCGTTGGCTAATTGAGCTGGCCGGCGCGTTCGATGGCGTCGTTGACCACCAGCACGTTGCGCGCCATGCGCTCCGATGCGGCGTCGATCATCTTGCCATCGAGCGCCGCAGCACCCTTGCCCTGCGCCTCGGCTTCCTTCAGCACTTCGAGGATGCGGCGGGCGCGCGTGACTTCCTTCTCCGGCGGCGAGAACACGTCGTTGGCCAAGGCAATCTGCGAGGGATGGATCGCCCATTTGCCTTCGATGCCGAGCGCGGCGGCGCGCCTGGCGGCCGCCTTGTAGCCTTCCGGATCGGAGAAATCACCGAACGGCCCGTCGATGGCGCGCAACCCATAGGCGCGGCAGGCGACGGTCATCCGCGACAGGGCGAAATGCCACTGGTCGCCGGGATAGTCGGGATTGAGGCCGCCGATGTTGACGGTGCGCGCCTTGTTGCTGGCGGCATAGTCGGCAACGCCGAAATGCATCGCCTCCAGCCGGCCTGGCGTCGCGGCAATGGCCTCGACATTGGCCATGCCAAGCGCGGTCTCGATCAGCGCTTCCAGGCCGACACGGGTCTTGAAGCCCTTGGCCATCTCGATCTGGTTGACCATGGCCTCGACCATATAGAGATCGGCCGGCACGCCGACCTTCGGCACCAATATGGTGTCCAGCCGGTCGCCGGCCTGTTCCATCACGTCGACGACGTCGCGGTACATATAATGGGTGTCGAGGCCGTTGATGCGTACCGAAACGGTCTTGCCCTTGGCGCGCCAGTCGATGTCGTTGAGCGCCTGGATGATGTTCTTGCGGGCGCGTTCCTTGTCGGGCGGGGCGACGGCGTCCTCTATGTCGAGGAAGACGAAGTCGGCGGCGCTGTTGGCCGCCTTGTCGATCATCTCCGGGCTCGAGCCGGGAACCGCCAGCTCGCTGCGCTGCAGCCTGAGTTTCTTGAGGTGGTTGATGGTGTGGCTCATCTTCTCTCCCCTCAGGCGGCTTCGGCGACCGGCACCGCGGCCGAGGCGCGGAAATGCTGGATAGCGGCGCCGACGCCGGAGCCCGGCGCCAGTCGGACGCCGCAATCGAGCAGCGCCATTTCAGCCGATGACAGCGAGGCCAGCACCATCACCTCGTTCAGCCAGCCGAGATGGCCAATGCGGAAAACCTTGCCGAACACCTTGTTGAGGCCGCCGCCGAGCGACGTCTGGTAGGCCTCGTAGGCGCGCTTGACGACGTCGCCGCTGTCGATGCCTTCCGGCACGAGAATGGCGCTGACCGTGTCCGAATGCCATTTCGGCGCCTTGGCGCAGAGCTTCAGTCCCCAGGCGTCGACCGCCTTGCGCACGCCTTCGGCCAACCGATGGTGACGGGCGAAGATGGCGTCCAGCCCTTCTTCGGCGATCAGGTCGAGCGAGGCGCGCAGGCCGCGCAGCAATTGCGTCGCAGGCGTATAGGGGAAATAACCGGCGTCGTTGGCGCGGATCATGTCCTCGAAGGAGAAGAAGCAGCGCCGGTGGGTTGCGGTTCTGGAAGCGACGAGCGCCTTCTTGCTGACCGAGAGGAAGCCGAGGCCGGCCGGCAGCATGAAGCCCTTCTGCGAGCCGCTGACGGCGCAGTCGACGCCCCATTCCTCCTGGCGGAAGTCGATCGAGCCGATCGACGAGACGCCGTCGACGAAGAGGAGCGCTGGGTGGTTCGCATCGTCGAGCGCCGCGCGGCAGCCTGCGACATCGCTGGTGACGCCAGTCGCCGTCTCGTTCTGGGTGCAGAAGACCGCCTTGATGCGGTGTGTCTTGTCCGCCTTCAGCCGCTCCGCATAGAGGTCCAGCGGCACGCCGGTTCCCCATTCACAGTCGATCATGTCGACCTCGAAGCCGAGCCGCTCGGCCATGTCGACCCACAGATGCGAGAACTGGCCGAAGCGCGACATCAGCACGCGGTCGCCGGGGCTGAGCACATTGGTCATCGCCGCTTCCCAGGCGCCGGTGCCGGAGGACGGATAGATGAAGACGCGGCCAGTCTCGTTCTTGAAGACTTTTTTGATGTCCTCGAACAGCGGCAGGGTGAGGTCGGGGAAGGTGGCCGCGCGCATGTCCTCCATCGGCAGGTTCATCGCCTGCCGCACCTGTTCGGGAATGTTTGTGGGTCCGGGGATGAAGAGATGAGTGAACCCAGCCATGCGCGAACTCCTCCGATCGTTTTGGATTATGGGAGGAAGTGTCGCGTCGGAAAGGCCGGCCAACAACACCTTGCCGGGTAAGTTCTTGGCCCGTGCGGGTGGCGTGCTCCTACCCGGTTGGCCTACCCGATAGGCGACTTGGGGCTTCGACGCTTCTCGCTCGAATAGAGCGCGACCGCCATGGCGCGGTTGCGGACGTCCAGCTTGTCGTAGAGATTCTTGAGATGGTATTTCACCGTATTCTCGGAGATGCCGGTCCGGGTCGCGATCTGCAAATTGGTCCAGCCGTCGGACAGCACCGCCAGCAGTTCACGCTCGCGCACGGTAAGCCGGGACAGAGGCGTGTCGTTGACCTTGTTGATGTCGATATAGGGGATGCAGATGCGGCCATGGGCGACTGCCAGGATCGTGTCGAAGATGATGGCGGGATCGTCGAACTGGAAGCAGTAGCCCTGAGCCCCCAGGCGCACGCATTGTTTCAGGATGCCGATGTCATGGTCGTTTGAAAAAACCGCGATGCGAACGTTGAGCTTGCTGTCCTGGACCTCGGCCAGGACGTCCGCGCCGTCCATGTCGGAGAGCTTCCAGCCGATCACGGCGACATCGAACTCCCGCACCGTTGCCAGCTCCAGGAAATGCCTGCCGCTTTGTACCGAGGCCAGAAGTTCGAAGCGCCCGTCGCATTCCAGCATTTCGCGCAGAGCCGATATGACGAGCGGATTGCGTTCGGCCACGACCACGCGAACGCGCCGCTCCTCGATTGCCTTGTTTTCTGTCCGAGACCTGATCTTCAAGGGCTTCCGGCTTTTTTGTTGCGGCCTGGCGGGTCCAGCCGATGCCTGGACCTGCATCATGACAATTCTGCCGCAATGGTGCAGGGGTGCTCTTTCCCCAGCGACATCAGCTGTCGCGCCGCAGGAAGCCGAAGGGCGCCCTTCTTTCGATGAAATCGAGAGTCCGTGCGCCCATGATAGCACGCATCGGCGAAGCCCCGACGTGAGCGGGCAAGCATGCGTTTGACCTGAAATTCCCGTGCGTTGGAAGAAGATGTTGCGAAGTTGAGGCGTTCCGGATCGCCATCGCTTTGTATGGGCGCCGGATCCGAAAACCGGTTTCCACTTTGCGGAATCATGGTCTAGACCTGATTTGCACCTTTTCCGGGATTCTGATGGCGGGAGGCGCTGGTGGAAGGCCAGGACGAACGGACGACCGGCGCCGGGGCCGCCGACGAGCACCACGCCGACATTTATGGCGAGGACGGTGCCGTCCTTTCGTCCTTCCTTGCCCAGATCGGCGCCGCGATCGCCGACCGCGACACGCTGACCCTCAAGCGGGAAGTCGACGACCTGCATCAGTCGGAACTTGGCGATCTCATCGAGGCGCTGCACCCCGAACAGCGGCTTGCCCTGGTCGAGCTGCTGGGCGCCGACTTCGACTTCTCCGCGCTGACCGAGGTCGACGAGGCGATCCGCATGGATATCGTCGATCACCTGCCCAATGCGCAGATCGCGCAGGCGGTACAGGAACTCGATTCCGACGATGCCGTCTACATCCTCGAAGATCTCGAACCGGAAGACCAGGACGAGATCCTGTCGCAGCTGCCGTTCACCGAGCGGATCAGGCTGCGCCGTTCGCTCGACTACCCGGAAGAGACCGCCGGGCGGCGTATGCAGACCGAGTTCGTCGCGGTGCCGCCCTTCTGGACCATCGGCCAGACCATCGACTACATGCGCGAGGACAAGAACCTTCCCGAGCGCTTCAGCCAGATCTTCGTCATCGATCCGACCTTCAAGTTGTTGGGAGCCATCGATCTCGACCAGATCCTGCGCACCAAGCGCGCGGTCAAGGTCGAGGAAGTCATGCATGAAACGCGGCACGCCATTCCCGCAACCATGGACCAGGAAGAGGCGGCGCGGGAATTCGAACAATACGACCTTTTGTCGGCCGCCGTCGTCGACGAGAACGAGCGGCTGGTCGGCGTGCTGACCATCGACGACGTCGTCGACGTCATCCAGCAGGAAGCGGAGGAAGACCTGCTGCGCATGGGCGGCGTCGGCGACGAAGAACTCTCCGACAGCATCCTGTCGACCTCGCGCTCCCGCGTTCCCTGGCTGCTCGTCAATCTGCTGACGGCATTTCTGGCGGCATCGGTGATCGGCCTGTTCGACCACACGATCGAGCGGATCGTGGCGCTCGCCGTGCTGATGCCGATCGTGGCCGGCATGGGCGGCAATGCCGGTTCGCAGACCATGACCGTCACCGTGCGGGCGCTGGCGACCAGGGATCTCGACATCTACAACGCCGCCCGCATCATCCGCCGCGAGGTGGGTGTGGGCTTCATCAACGGCATCGTCTTTGCCGTTTTGATCGGCATCGTCGCCGCCGCCTGGTTTCGCGATCCCAATCTCGGCGGGATCATAGGAGCCGCCATGATCATCAACATGTTCGCGGCAGCACTTGCCGGCATCCTCATTCCGCTGTTGCTCGACCGGTTCAAGATCGACCCAGCCGTGGCGTCGGCGGTTTTCGTCACCACCGTCACCGACTGCGTCGGCTTTTTCGCTTTCCTCGGCCTGGCAAGCTGGTGGTTCGGCGTCAGGTGAGCGGTCTCAATTGACTTTTACGTAAATGCCGTGCGAGGCTCGCGCTGGGTGCCGCGTCGATTCCGATGTGGCAAGGGTTTGGTTCGGGACGGAGGGCGCCGCATGGCGAATGCCCGGGCTTCCGGCGTGGAGTGACAATGCGGGAATATTATTCGATCACCGAACTGACCCGCGAATTCGACGTGTCGACGCGGACGCTGCGTTTCTACGAAGACGAGGGACTGGTGCAGCCGGTGCGGCGCGGCCGCACGCGGCTGTTTCGCCCATCCGATCGCCATCTCATCCGGCAGATCATGCGCGGAAAACGGCTCGGTTTCTCGATCAACGAGATCCGCGAGATCATCCAGATGTACAAGGAGCCGCCAGGCGAGGTCGGGCAGCTCAAGCTGATGATCAAGCGCATCGAGGAAAAACGCGAGGATCTCCGGCAAAAGCGCCGCGACCTCGAGGAGACGCTGGCCGAACTCGACCAGGCCGAAGAGTCTTGCGTCGAGCGGCTCGTCGAGCTCGGCGTCAACACGTAACCCTGCTCAAATCCAGCGCCGCACCCGTTTGGAATAATCCCGGTATTTCTTGCCGAATTTCGCCGCCAGTATCTTTTCCTCGCCCTCGATCGCGACCTTCTGGGTGATGAAGGCGGCGACGAAGGCAAGCAGGAAGAACCAGGCGATGCCGGAGACGAAGGCAACGCCGATCAGCATCAGCGTCAACGCCAGGTAGATCGGATTGCGGGTGACGCCGAATGGGCCCGAGGTGACCAGGTGGTCCGGCAGGGCGGTGGGGCTGAGCGTGGTCTTGGCGCGCATCATGATGCGGACCGCGGTGAACCAGAGCGCGGCGGCGGCGAACAGTGCCACCCAGCCTGCGGCAAACAGGATGTCGCCCAGCAGGTCGCCAATCCAAGGCAGGGGATAGAGCATGCCGAGGATGATGCTGACGGCGATTGCGGCGGCGTAGATCACTGGCGGCCACGGTACTACCCCAGGCTTCGGCTTCGGCTCGATCATTGTGTCCCTCCCTCCGTCATCTTGTCGTCGGTCTTGGCGGTGCACGTTGCGGCAAGATCGGACAGATGCGCCCTGAAGTCCGCAGTCTGGTCGTTGTTGTAGAGCCTATCAAGAGAAGCTTCGCCTTCGAGCGTCTCGAGCATGCAGCCGCAATAGCTCGAACAGAAGGTTGCGTTGCGCATCTGCTCGCATGAGCGCTGGCAGGTTTTCAGGAAATTGACCCGCGGGGGGTCGATCTGGGCCGGCATCACTTGCGAGAACAGCCAGACGCAACCGATCAGCAGCGGCTGGTGGATCAGGTAGAAGGCCAGGCTGTGGCGGCCGATGAAGACCAGCGGATTGGCCCAGCGGCCGGGCACGAGGCTCGCCAGGCGGGCCCGTATGCCGGAAGCGGAAGCGAGTTTCGCCGCCCCGAGGCCGAGAAGCACGGCGCCGAACCATGGAAACAGCGGCACGTAGTCGTTGGAGCGCGGATTGATTGCCGACAGGCCTATCCACCACAGCCAGGGGTGATCGAGGGCCTCGAAGCGCAGGTAGACGGGCGCCGCGATGACGAGCGCGGCGACGACAAGCGTCAGCAGCGCCGGCAGGCGCAGGAAGGCGAGGCCAAGCAGGCTGGCGAGCGCGATCTCGTGCAGGATGCCGAAGAAGATGAATCCGTCGGGCGTGGCGATGCGGGTGATGACCGAGATGGCGACCGCGGCACCTGCGATCATGGCGAACCGCTTCCAGAAGCCGTTCCAGCGGATTTGTCGGCCATGGGCGAGATAGAGGCTGACCCCGACCAGGAACAGGAAGGTCGAGGCGATGCAGCGAGCGTAGATCTTCCACCAGCCGAAAGCGGTGAGACCGGGATCGGTGTAGCCGAAGAATTCCAGGTCCCAGGTGAAATGGTAGCTCGCCATCGCGATCAGCGCGAAGCCGCGCAAGATATCGATGGCGACGATGCGCTTCGATGGCTCCGGAACGGGTGCGGTCGGCGTTTGGATGCTCATGGTCTCGCGATCTGATTCAGCCCCTGCAAGACGACTATCACGGTTGCACCGGATAGAAGAAGACCGGTCGCCCGGGCCGGACCGCGCGGCGGAGGCCGCGCCAGCCACCGGGTTGGGCCAGCGCGGGAAAGCCTTTGACCGGCTTCGCTTTTTGCCGGATATGCGTCGGTTTCCTCTTAATGGGCCTGAAATGTCCACGGCAGATTTGACGCCGCGATTCTGCTTTGGGGAAGCAATGTCCACCCATGTTCGCCATCCGATCTGGCTTCCGGCCCTCAAGGCCGCGGACGCGCGCACCTTCGCCTCGCTCTACGCGGTCGAATCCTTCGCCCGCGCCATGGTGTCGAGCGTCATCCCGATCCAGGCCTACGAGATTCTCCACAATGAGCAGATCGTCTCGATCCTCTACACCGTCGTGTCCATGATCGGCCTGTCGGTGACCTTGTTCATGCCGATGCTGATCCGCCGCTTTGCACGGCGCTGGGTCTACACGGCAGGCGCCTGCCTACTCGCCATCGGCTCGCTGTTCTTCGTCACCCATACGCTCGCCGGGCAACTGGCCGGCATGCTGTGCCGCGTCATGGGCGCCAGCGCGCTGTCGATCACGCTCAACCTCTACATCATGGACCACATCCGCAAGACCGACTTCATGCAGGCCGAGTCGCTGCGCATGGCGTGGTCGATGGTTGCGTGGACCTGCGGGCCGACGCTCGGCATCTTCCTCTATGCGCATTTCGGCATTTATGCCGCGCATGGCGCGGTGGCGGTTTTCGCCATGGCCTTGCTGGCGCTGTTCTGGTTCTATCGGCTCAGCGACAACACCTCCATCCAGCCGGGCAGGACGCGGCCGGCCAATCCGCTCGCCAATATCGGGCGCTTCGTCGCTCAGCCGAGGCTCCGGCTCGCCTGGCTGATCGCCTTTGGCCGCTCCTGCTTCTGGACGACGTTCTTCGTCTATGGACCGCTCTTCATGGTCATCACCGGCGAGGGCGAACTGGCCGGCGGCCTGCTGGTCTCGGCCGGCAACGCGTTGCTGTTCATGGCGATCTTCTGGGGCAAGGCGGGGAAACGCTTCGGCGGCCGTAGGACCATGACTTTTGCCTATTTCGCCATGTCGGCGGCGCTGCTCGCCGCGGGCACGGTCGGAGCGGCAGCGCCCTTGCTGACCGGCGCCTTCCTATTGTGCGGCGCCTTCTTCACCATCGCGCTCGATGCACTGGGCTCAACCGCCTTCATGCGCTCAGTGCGCTCCTATGAGCGCGCGCAGATGGCGGCGGTCTACCGCACCTATCTCGACTTTTCCGAACTGACGCCACCGCTGGTCTATTCGGTGGTGCTGGCCTTCTTCGGGTTGGGATCGGTGTTCGTCACGCTCGGCCTGCTGGCCGCGTTTTGCGGTTTCATGACGTGGCGATATCTGCCGAAATCCCTCTAGAATCAGGGCAAAACCGCTGCGTGGCGCTCGCGCACCCAGTTGTGAAAGCGGTGCAAGTCATACTCCTCGGGCATCAGCACGCCGGCTGTATGGCGCATCGAGCGCAGGCCCCTCTGGTTGACCTCGCAAATCGCTGCATCCTCCTCCAGTACCTGTGTGCCGAAGGCGATGATGTTGTCGATATCGGTCTCGGCGAGCGCCTCGGGCGCGAACAGCCACTCCGCGACAAGCTCCGTCTGTTCGGGACCGAGCGGCACCAGCCGGACAGTCCTGACATAGTCGACATGGCCGACGATGAACATCGAAGGCAAGCTGGTGGCGTAGGTCTGGCCGGCGATGCGTTCGGCTGGCGTCAGGTCCGGGAAGACCGGCCCATGCGTCTGGCCGTCGCGCGACCATGTCTCAGCCCCGGCGCGCAGGCCGCCGGAAAATTCCGGCGCGTCATTGTCGGCGTGGCGGAGCCATTCGGGATCGTCATGCCGGCTCATCAGGCCGCGGCCATAGATCGGCACCAGCCGCGACAGGTCCTTGTGGACGCCCGGGCAGTGCAGGCACTCGTTGAAGTTTTCCCAAAAGATTTTCCAGTTGCAGTTCATCACCTTGCGCAGCACATGGCCTGACACTAACGATTCGAGCGGCCAGTTGCCGAGGTTGCCGGAAGCGGGATCGAAGGAGGATTGCGCCGAGCCGGCAGCATCTTCGGCAAGATTGACGAAGACGAAGCCTCGCCACACCGAAAGGGCGACGCGATAAAGCGGGTGATCGGCCTTGTCGAAGCCGTCAGGCAGCGACTTCGATGGCACGCGCACAAGGTCGCCGCGCAGCGAATAGGACCAGGCGTGGTAGGGGCAGGTTATCAGCCGTGCTTTCAGCCGGCCCTCACTCTCCTGGCAAAGCTGCGAGCCGCGATGCCGGCACGTGTTGTGGAAGGCGCGCAACGCGCCGGTCTCGTCGCGCAGCACGATGATGTCCTGCGTGCCGATACGGAATCGGCGGAAGGCCAGAGGCTGGGGAAGGTCGGCCTCGCGGCAGACGAGCAGCCAGCTTCTGTACCAGATGGCGTCGAGATCACGCTGATAGTTCTCATGGTCCCAATATGCCGATGAGGGCAGCGTCGGCTCGGTTCGGGTCAGGCCGTTATAGGGATCGCGCTCGCTGGCATTGGGCTGCATGGCTGGCTTCCTGTGAGGGTTGCCAGCCGACACCCGGCCAGGAAGTTTGTCAATCAGGACGGGATGGGAGCAGCCTTGCCGATGCGACGCTCCTGCGCTGCCGGCTGTCGGAATTTGGTTTGCCGGGCGCGGCGAATTTCCCTATAGTCACCAACGTCGTCGGTTCCTTTTTTGGGAGCCAAGAGGGAATGCGGTGCGGGCGAGGTTTCGCCCAATGCCGTGGCTGCCCCCGCAACTGTGTGCGGTAGTCCTCTCCATATGCCACTGAAGGTTTTCCTTCGGGAAGGTGGGGAAGGGCGCTTATCCGCGAGCCAGGAGACCTGCCGGCGACAGGAAACAGACTTCGATGCCCTCGGGTGGAGGGCGAAAGGACAAGACATGACTACCGCTTCCGTCTCCCTCGGCGCCTCGGTCTCCTCGCAGTCGCGCTTCATGCAACTCGCGCTCGCGGCGCTGCTCGGCATCTTCGTCGTCGGCTTTGTCGGCTTCTCGCATATCGATGCGGTCCACAATGCTGCCCACGACTATCGCCACTCGATGGCGTTTCCCTGCCACTGACGAGGACCTGACATCATGAATCTGTTTCGCAACGTCGTGTTCGTCGCGGCGATCGCAGGGCTCGTGGCCGGCGTCGTCCTCGCCTGCATGCAGGCCTACGCGACCGTGCCGCTGATCCTCAAGGCGGAAGTCTACGAAAAGGCCGGCGGCGGCCATCACCATGACCACGCGGCCGCACCGGCGGCTAGCAACGACGCCATGAAAGCGGTGCCCCCCGCCGGAAATGCGATGAGTTCTGCCGCGCCAGCACCCGCCGATGCCATGGCGCCGGCGGAGGATGAAGGCTGGGCGCCGGCCGACGGTTTCGAGCGTTTCGCCTTCAGCGTGGTTGCCAATATCGTCACCGGCATAGGCTTCGCGCTGGTCCTGGTCGCGGTTTCCGAGTTTGCCGGCGGCGTCGGCAACTGGCGCCAGGGCGTGTTCTGGGGACTGGCCGGCTTTGCCGTGTTCACGCTGGCGCCAGGCCTCGGCCTGCAGCCGGAACTTCCGGCGATGCCGGCGGCCGATCTGCTTCCGCGCCAGATCTGGTGGACGGCAACGGCGGCGGCGACCGCTATGGGCCTCGGCCTGATCGTGTTTCGCAGATCGCTGCCGCTGACCATCCTCGCCGTCTTGCTGATCGTTGCCCCGCATATGGTCGGCGCGCCGCAGCCCGACAGTTTCGAGACACCGATCCCGGAAGGACTGCACCATCAGTTCGTGGTGGCGGTGACGCTGACCAATCTGGTGTTCTGGCTGGTGCTCGGCGCAGTCGTGGGTGTGGTGCGCGGGCGCTTCACCGGCACGGCGACCAGTCTGCGCGACAGTTTTGCCTGATCGCGGCAAGCTGACCTTGATTATCGGTGGTGCGCGCTCTGGCAAGAGCGCGCACGCCGAAACCCTGGTGACGGCATTGCCCTCGCCATGGGCCTATATTGCCACGGCGCAAGCCTATGACGACGAGATGCGTGAGCGCATCGCGCTGCACCGCTCGCGGCGCGGCGAGGGCTGGTTGACCATCGATGCGCCTCTCGACCTTGCCGAAGCGCTGGAGGCGTTGCCGGATGATCAGCCGGTGCTTATCGACTGCCTGACGCTATGGTTGACCAATCATATGCTGGCCGATCACGACGTGGAGGCGGAGTGCCGACGGCTGGCCGACGTGCTGTCGCGGCCGCGCGGGCCGTGGTTCGTGGTGTCGAACGAGGTCGGGCAAGGCATCGTGCCCGACAACGCACTGGCGCGCAGGTTTCGCGACGATGCCGGCCGGCTCAACCAGCGGGTCGCAGCGGTTGCCAACGCGGTGCTGCTGATGGTGGCGGGGCTACCGTTCAAGGTGAAGTGAAATGACTGATATCGACGACAAGGATGAAGAACGCCATCGCGCCAAGATGGCCAAGCGCAAGGCGGTGCAGGACGCCGAGGTTGCCGGCAAGACGATCGAGAAGGGGTTGCTGATCGTCAACACCGGTCCCGGCAAGGGCAAGACCACAGCCGCCTTCGGGCTGGCGCTGCGGATGCTCGGTTACGGCAAGCGCGTCGGCGTTGTCCAGTTCATCAAAGGCAAATGGCACACCGGCGAGAAGGATGCCTTTGCCGCCTTTGGCGACCGCGTCGTCTGGCATGCGATGGGCGAGGGCTTCACCTGGGAGACGCAGGACCTGAAGCGCGACATCGCCGCTGCCGAGGCTGCCTGGGCCAAGGCTGTCGAGTTGATCGCCGATCCGTCGATCAGCCTCGTCGTGCTCGACGAGCTCAACATCGCGTTGCGCTACGAATATCTCGATCTCAACAAGGTGGTCGCCGCGCTGAAGGACCGGCGCGAAGGCCTGCATGTCGTCGTCACCGGCCGCAACGCCAAGCCAGCGCTGGTTGAGGCAGCGGATCTGGTCACCGAGATGGGCGTGACCAAGCATCATTTCTCGGCCGGCGTGAAAGCGCAGCAGGGGATAGAGTTTTAGAACACCAGAACAGCGGTCACCGCGACTAGGCCGAACAAGCCGATCAGCAGGAAATCGGCGACACGGTAGAGTTTCAGCGCGCGCCTTATATCGCCGCTGTCGACATCGCGGCGGCCGCCTTCGCCCATGAAGACGTCGTCGACCACGAGGCCGCCATAGCTGCGTGGCCCGGCGAGCGCCAGACCAAGCGCGCCGGCCATGGCCGCTTCCGGCCAGCCGGCATTGGGCGAGCGGTGTTTTTTCGCGTCGCGCCGTACCGCTTTCCAGGCGCCGTGAGGGTCGGCATCCTCGACCAGGAAGGAAGCGAGCACGATCAGCAGCGCCGTCAGCCGCGACGCCGGCAGGTTGATCCAATCGTCGAAGCGCGCCGCTGCCCAGCCGAAGGCCTCGTGGCGCGGGGTGCGGTGGCCGATCATCGAATCTGCAGTATTGGCCGCCTTGTATGCAGCGCCACCGGCCAGCCCGCCCACGCCGGTCCAGAAAGCGGGGGCGACGATGCCATCGGAAAAATTCTCAGCCAGGCTTTCGATCGCGGCACGGCAGACGCCGGCGCGGTCCAGCGTTTCGGGATCACGGCCGACGATCCGCGAGACGGCGGCTCGGCCCATGTCGAGGCCTCCACTGTCGAGCGCGTCGGCGACGGCTTCGACATGTTCATGCAGGCTCTTCTGCGACAGAAGCGATGTTGCCAGAAGGACGGCAATGATCCACCCCAAGGGGACGAACCAGAGCAGAACAAGCTGCACGCAAAGACCTGTTACCGCTGGCACCAGCACGATGACCAAAAGCGCCTGGACACCACGTTGACGACGCAGCGCGTCGGGATCAGTAGCGCGGTTGAGCCTCAGGTCGAGAAAGGATATCAGCCTGCCGAACCACGTCACCGGATGGCCGATGGCGCGAAACAGCCAGTCGGGATAACCCAGAGCGAATTCGACAACCAATGACAGGAAAGCGATCAGGACTGACATGAAGCTTCTTGAAGGAGCGGTGGACCATGGTGGAAGTCTTGGCCGGGCCAGGGCGCTTTTCCCCAATGCCGTGCTGCCTTTCGTCGACCTCTCGACCGGTATCAATCCGCACTCCTACCCGCTTTTCGACCTGCCCGCCACCTCCCTGTGGCGATTGCCGGAGGCCGCGCGCGGGCGCGAACTGACAGCGATTGCAGCCAACACCTATGGGGCGCCTTCCGCAGGAAACGTCGTGTCGGCGCCGGGTACGCAAATTCTGTTGCCGCGCGTCGCGTCGCTGGTGAAGCCCGGCAAGGCATTGGTGCTGGGGCCGACCTATGCCGAACACGCCCGGGCGGCAGCGATTGCCGGGCATGAGGTGGTCGAGGCCCGTGATTTCGCGGCGCTGGCCGACGCTGACCTCGCCATCATCGTCAATCCGAACAATCCGGATGGGCGCGTCATCGAACGCGACCGGCTGCTGATGCTGGCTGCAGGACTTCGCGCCAAGGGGGCGCTGCTGGTCGTCGACGAGGCGTTCATGGATGTCGGCCCACGCCAACACAGCCTCGCCGGCGATGTCGCCCAGGGCGGTATCGTCGTGCTGCGTTCCTTCGGCAAGTTCTTTGGTCTGGCCGGCCTGCGGCTTGGGTTCGCGCTTGCCGACGCGCCGACGGCTGAACGGCTGGAGACGCAATTCGGGCCGTGGGCCGTCGCCGGACCGGCACTGGAATACGGCATCCGCGCGCTCGCCGATCTCGACTGGCAGGACGCGATGCGGGCGTCGCTGGCGGATGCGGCCGCACGGCTTGATGCGCTGTTCGGCCGTTTCGGCGTTCCCGTCGCGGGGGGCACCACATTGTTCCGCTATCTCAGCCTGCCCGATGCCGGCGGCTTGTTTTCCGCGCTTGGCGAGAGCGGCATCCTGCTCCGGCATTTCTCCAACCGGCCGCATGTCCTGCGCGCCGGCCTGCCGGGAAGCGAGGAGGAATGGCGCAGGCTCGAATCGGCTCTTGCCGATTGGGAGTCGCGGCGCGAGGATCGGCCGAAAGGTCCGAAACAATGATCCATGTCTGTTCGCTGGCGAAGATCGAGGAAACGGTGGCCAGGACCGGCGCCGACCGCATGCTGTCGCTGCTCGCCGCCGGCACCGAGGTGGTGTGTCCGGCCTCGATCCGTAGGGAGAACCACCTGCATCTGGTCATGCACGACATCGCGGTGGCGCAGGAGGGCATGACCATGCCGGGCGAGGAGCATGTGCGCAACCTGCTCGATTTCGCGCGCCGCTGGGACCGTGCGAAGCCGATGCTGGTGCACTGCTATGCCGGCATCAGCCGCTCGACCGCCTCGGCCTATATAATCACCGCGGCACTGGCGCCTACACGCAATGAGCTGGAACTGGCGCAGACGTTGCGCGCGCTGTCGCCTTCCGCGACGCCCAATCCGCGGCTGATCGCGGTGGCCGATACGCTGCTCGGGCGCAATGGCCGCATGATCGAGGCGATCGAGTCGATCGGGCGCGGCGCCGACGCCTTCGAAGGCACGCCCTTCGCCCTCAAGATCGACGGTTAGCTATTTCAGCCACTCGGCGAGCTTTGCCTTGCGCACATCCCGGACCAGGCTGATGAAGCCGTCGGCCTGATATTCCGCGGTCAATCGGCCTTTCTCGGCTGTGGCGATGCTGGCGTCACCGACGACGCCGTTCGGGTTGAGATCCCCAGCGATCCAGGCAAAGGCATGCGTGCCGGTCTGGCGCAGCAGCGCGAATTCCTTCTCGGCCTCGGCGACGTTGGAAACGAAATTGTCGGCCTTGCCCATGTCGACGAGATCTGGCCGGAAATGCAGCATCAGCGACGTCTCGACATCGCCGCCATGGATGCCGTGGCGGTCCTCGAGCTCGGTGTACATGCCGGCCGGGCGGCCAAAGCGCTGCCAGCTGGTCTTCACCGCCAGCAACTTTTCGCGCACGCGCAGTTCGCGCGTGACGATGCCCATGATCTCTTCATTGCCGCCATGCGAATTGACGACGATGAGCTTGCGCACGCCGGCTCGTGCGATCGACAGGCCAAGCTCGGTCCACGCCTCGATCAGCGTCGTTGCCGGCAAGGTCAGTGTGCCCGGCGCTTGCAGATGCTCGTTGGACTTGCCCACCGCCTGGACCGGCAGGATGCGGATGTCGAGGTCCCCGGGCAGGCGCGAAATCACCGTGTCGAGCATGCCGTTCATGATCGAGGTGTCGGTCGAGACGGGCAGATGCGGCCCATGCTGCTCGATCGCAGCCACCGGCAGCACAGCTATCGTCGACTCGGGATCGATCGAGGCATATTCGGTTGTCCGGTAATCGCCCCACCAGACGCGTCTTTTTGCTACGGTCATGTCATGCCTCTTCAAATGATCGGGGCAGACCTAGCGCGGTGTGGCCGGCCTGTCGATCACCCGGCCGCGATTGCTTCGACCTCGACCTTGAATTCGGGCCGGGCAAAGCCGGAAACGATCATCAGCGTCGAGGCCGGCGCTGGGCTCGAAAACAGGCGGTCGCGGACCTCCATATAGGGCGGCAGATGCGCGCGGTCGGTGACGTAAGCGTTGATGCGAACGATGTCCGGCAATCCCAGCCCGGCCTCGCCCAGGACCGCGGCGATGTTCCTGAAGCAGAGTTCGGCCTGCGCGCCGGCGTCTTCCGGTATCTCGTCCTCCGCCGTGATGGCGACCTGGCCCGAACACAGCACCAGCCGCTTGCCGGCCGGCACCTCGACGCCGTGGCTGTACCGGGCAAAGGGCGGCTTGATCGACTTCGGGGTGAGGAACTTGAACATGGCATTCTCCTGGGTATCGCCAGCCTAGGGCCGGATGCATTGCACCATCAAGATGGCGGTGCATGTCGCCGGCACGATTGTGGACAGGCGTTCAAAAAATAGGCACGATGCCCTCGGTGCAGCACGACCTTTCCGGCTTTCGCAGACGGCTGTGGTGCAGGCGGGCGGGTCCCGGCGCGCGACGCCGGTGGCATGTGTCTTGCTTCTCGAATCTTTGGTGTCAAGCATGGCGCGCAGCGCGCCGGTGCAAATAAAGGGTGGTGTCAATGTATGTGAGACAGAAGATTTCGGTCGCGGTGGTGGCCCTGCTTGCGGCCAGCACACTGGGTGCGGCAGCGAATGAAAAAGTCACTTTCGGCACCAACTGGCTCGCCGAGCCGGAACATGGCGGCTATTACCAGGCCGTGGCGGATGGCACCTATGCCGCCTGCGGTCTCGACGTCACCATCATGCAGGGCGGCCCTCAGGTCAGCGGCCGGCCGATGCTCCTGGCCGGCAAGATCGATTTTTACATGGGCGGCAATTTGCTGTCGGCCTTCGATGCCGTCCAGCAAGGCATTCCGATGCGCGTGGTGGCGGCGGACTTCCAGAAGGATCCGCAGGTCATCATGTCCCACCCCGGCGAGGGGTTGGACAAATGGGAAGACCTGAAGAACGCCGACCAGTACATTCTGGGCGACGAAGGCGCGCAGACCTTCTTCCAGTGGATGGTGATCGAACTCGGTTTCGACGCTTCAAAGCGCGTGCCCTACACCTACAATACCGCTCCTTTCATCGCCAACAAGAAGTCGATCCAGCAGGGCTACGTCACCTCGGAGCCGTTCGCGGTCAAGAAGGAAGGCGGCTTCGTGCCGAACCAGTTCCTGCTCGCCGACTATGGCTGGGACACCTATTCGACCACGATCGAGGTAATGCAGAACACGATCGACAAGAAGCCCGAGGTGGTCCAGTGCTTCGTCGATGGCTCGGCCAAGGGCTGGTACAAGTACCTCTACGGCGACAACAAGGCCGCCAACGACATGATCAAGAAAGACAATCCTGACATGAGCGACGAGCAGATCGCCTTCTCGATCGAGCAGATGAAGAAGTTCGGCCTTGCCGATTCCGGCGACACCGAGAAGCTCGGCATCGGCGCCATGACCGATGCGCGGATCAAGAGTTTCTACGACAAGATGGTCAAGGCCAAGGTCACGCCCGCAGGCATCGACATCACGAAAGCCTACACGCTGGCCTTCATCAACAAGGGTGTCGGGCTCGAGCTGAAGAAATAGGCCGGTCCGGCATGATTCGGGAACAGGTGGCGCAAGCGACGGCAGGCATATCGAACGCCGCGCCGGCCTTGCTGGCGCTGCGTGGCGTCGGCAAGGTTTTCTCCAACGGCGTGACGGCGCTCAGCGATGTCGACCTGACGATCCGGGAAGGCGATTTCCTCAGCCTGCTTGGGCCGTCGGGCTGCGGCAAATCGACGGCGCTGCGGCTGATTGCAGGCCTGTCGACGCCGACATCGGGCGTGCTCGATTGGCGCGGCGGCGGCTCGCTCGACCGCTCCAATATCGGTTTTGTTTTCCAAGAGCCGACGCTGCTGCCCTGGGCCAGCGTCTTCGACAATGTCTGGCTGCCGCTCAGGCTGAAAGGCATTTCCCGCGCCAAGGCCGCACCGGCGATAACGGAGATGCTGGCGCGAGTTCACCTCACCGGTTTCGAGAACGCGGTGCCGCGCGAACTGTCGGGCGGCATGAAGATGCGCGTTTCGATCGCGCGCGCCATGGTGACCAAGCCGCGCGTGCTGTTGATGGACGAACCATTTGCCGCGCTCGACGAGATCACCCGCTTCAAGCTCAACAACGACCTGCTGGAACTGTGGCAGGAGGAGCGTTTCACCGTTGTCTTCGTCACCCACAGCGTGTTCGAAAGTGTCTTTCTGTCCAACCGCGTCGTCGTCATGGCGGCGCGGCCGGGCAGGGTGTTCGACGAACTCGCGATCGAGGCCTCCTATCCGCGCGACGAGGCGTTTCGCACCTCGCCGGATTATGCAGCCCTTTGCCGGCAAGCCTCGGACGTGCTGGTCAACGCCATCAATTCAACGGCGGGTTCGCACCATGACGGTCATTGACGGCACGTTGAAACTCGACCCCGAGGAAGCGCGCCGCGTGCGCCAGGAGCGGCTCGAGCGGATCGGCCGCTGGGTGCTGCCGCTGGCGATCATGATCCTGGCCATCTGGCTGTGGGATCGTATCTGCGTCTGGAACGAGATTCCGCAGTATATCCTGCCGCGGCCCGGCGTGGTGCTGTCGACGCTTGATAACGATGCCGGCCTGCTGTTCTCTTCACTGCTGGTCACCTTGCGCATCACCTTCCTCAGTCTGCTCCTCGCGGTTGTCGGCGGCGTCGGCCTAGCGGTCTTGTTCGCGCAGTCGAAGTGGGTGGAGATGTCGTTCTTCCCCTTCGCCATTGTGTTGCAGGTGACGCCGATCGTGGCGATCTTTCCGCTGATCAACATCTATGTCGACAATCAGACGACCAAGCTTCTGCTCTGCGCCTGGATCGTCGCCTTCTTTCCGATCCTGTCCAACACCACGCTCGGCCTCAACTCCGTCGACCGCAATCTGCGCGACCTGTTCAAGCTCAACGGCGCGACGCGCTGGCAGCAGCTGCGCTATCTCAGGCTGCCGGCGGCGATGCCGTATTTCCTCGGCGGGCTGAAGATCGCCGGCGGCCTGTCGCTGATCGGCGCCGTGGTGGCCGAGTTCGTCGCCGGCGCCACCGGCCAGTCGTCCGGGCTCGCCTCGCGCATCATCGAGGCCGGCTACCGGCTGAATGCGCCTAGGCTTTTCGCGGCGCTGTTTTTGATTTCGCTCACCGGCATCCTGATCTTCCTCGTGCTGTCGCTGATTTCGCATCTCATTCTGCGGCGCTGGCACGAGAGCGCGCTGAAGCAGGAGCGGTAGTGCCTTGATACCAACCACCGGTTCCTACCACCTAATCAATGTCCGGCTTCATGCGTCGCTGTCGCCGGGTCTTGCCGCGACCTTCAACAGGGATGGATTCGCCCTTGCCGACATCACCGTCGACGACGGCAAGATTTCCAGCATCGCCGCGCATGCCGCATCGAGGGTTCCGGCCGGCGCCATCGACCTTGGCGGCCGTATCGTGCTGCCGTGTTTCGTCGATTGCCACACGCATATCGACAAGGGCCATATCTGGCCGCGAAAGCCCAATCCCGACGGTACGTTCATCGGCGCGTTGAATGCCACGGGCGCCGACCGCGTCGCGCGCTGGAGCGCTGACGACGTCGCCCGCCGCATGGATTTCTCGCTGCGCTCGGCCTACGCGCATGGCACCAGGGCGCTCAGAACTCATATCGACAGCGTTGCGCCGCAGGAGGAAATCTCCTGGCCGGTGTTCGAGACGATGCGCGAGGCATGGCGCGGACGCATCGAACTGCAGGGCGCCTGCCTGCTCGGTATCGAGGGCGTGCGCGACAAAAAATGGTTCGACAGGTTGGCGAAGAGGGTGGCCGCCGCCAAGGGCGTGCTGGGTGTCGTCACCTATATGGTGCCGGACCTGGAAGAGTTGCTAGACCACGTCTTCGCCCAGGCGATCAAGCACGGGCTCGACCTCGATTTTCACGCCGACGAGACGGACGACGTCGCGGCGATCTCGCTGAAGAAGATCGCCGAGGCGGCGCTGTGGAACGGCTTCGAAGGCAAGATCCTCGTCGGCCATTGTTGCTCCCTGGCGCGTCAGCCCGATCTCGAGGTGCTGGACACGCTGGACAAGGTGGCGAAGGCTGGATTGGCAATCGTGTCGCTGCCGATGTGCAATCTCTATCTGCAGGACCGGCGGAGCGACAGCACCACGCCGCGCTGGCGTGGCGTGACGTTGCTGCACGAGATGAGGGCGAGGGGCATTCCTGTGGCCGTCGCTTCCGACAACACGCGCGACCCCTTCTACGCCTATGGCGATCTCGACATGCTGGAGGTCTACCGCATGGCGACGCGCATCCTGCATTTCGACCATCCGGTCGCGGACTGGCCGCAGGCGGTCACCGCGACGCCGGCCAAGGTGATGCGGCTCGACGGCTTCGGCGCGCTTGCCGCCGGCGGCGCTGCCGACTTCGTCCTGTTCAAAGGTCGGAGCTGGACGGAATTGCTGTCGCGGCCCGAATCGGATCGCATCGTCGTGCGCGCAGGGCGGGCGATAGACCGGCAATTGCCCGACTATGCCGAACTCGACGGGTTGATGGTGGAATGATGGATGTTTCGGCGCTCAAACGCGATCTCGACGGGATAAAACTCGACGACAATCCGGCGATCGTCCAGCAGAAGAGCCGCGATTTCTACTGGTACAGTCCGGTGCTGAAAAAGCAGCTCGATCATGTTACCGGCGACCTGATCGTGACGCCGAAGACCGAGGCTGAACTGATCCGCGTGCTAGCCGCCTGTCACCGCCATGGCGTGCCAGTGACGCCGCGCGGCAGCGGCACCGGCAATTACGGCCAGGCGATGCCGCTTTCGGGCGGGGTGGTGCTGAACCTCGCCGAAATGAATGAGATCAAGTCCATCGGTCCCGGACGCGTGGTGACCGGACCCGGCGCGGTGCTGGCCGATATCGACAAGGCGACGCGGGCACATTCCGGGCAGGAACTGCGACTGTCGCCCTCGACCTACAACACCGCCTCGATTGGCGGCTTCATCGCCGGTGGTTCTGGCGGAGTCGGCTCGATCAATTTCGGCGGGTTGCGGGATTTCGGCAATGTGCTGCGGCTGCACGTGGTGACGATGGAGGCAGAGCCGAGGGTGCTCGAACTCACCGGCGAAGACCTGCACAAGGTGACCCATGCCTATGGTACCAATGGCATCATATCAGAGGTCGAGATGCCGCTGACGGCAACTTATGAGTGGATCGACGTCATCGTCGGCTTCGACGCCTTCATGGATGCGGCCCGCTACGGCAATGCGCTGGCCTGCCAGGATGGCATCCTGACCAAGCTGATCACGCCGATCGCAGCACCCGTGCCGCAGCTTTATTTCAAACGCCATCAGAAATTTTTCAGGGAGGGGCAAAGCATCTGCGTCGTCATGGTGGCGCAGCATGGGCTCGACGCCTTTCTTGCCTTTACGCGCCGCACCGGTGGCGAAGTGATCTTCAACGCCGCCCTTGCCGCGCCGGAGGAGAAAAAGGGCCTGCCGCCGGCCTACGAATTGGCGTGGAACCACACCACGCTCAGGGCGCTGCGCGTCGACCCCGCCATCACCTACCTGCAGTCGCTCTATCCCTTTCCCAAGCAGCTGGCGCTGGTCGAGAAAATGGGCGCGATGTTTCCCGGCGAAGTGTTTTCGCATCTCGAATTCGTGCGGCTGGACGGCAACATCACCTGCTTCGGCCTGCCACTGGTCAAGTTCACCACGGAGGCGCGGCTAGACGAGATCATTCGCCTGCATGAGGAAAACGGCTGCCCGATCTTCAACCCGCACCGCTACACGCTGGAAGAGGGCGGCATGAAGCAGACCGACGCAGTGCAACTCGCCTTCAAGCGCGAGACGGATCCGCAAGGCCTGCTCAACCCCGGCAAGATGATCGCCTGGGAAAACCCGGACTACGATTATCGTTCCGGCCGGACCTTCCTGTTCAAGGGGCTGCAAAAGGCAGGCTGATGAACATCCTCGTCCTCTATGCCCATCCGGTCGAGACCAGCTTCAACGCCGGCCTGCACCGGATGATCGTCGAGCGGCTGGCGGCGGCGGGCCATACAGTGGACGACTGCGATCTCTACGCCGAGGATTTCGACCCGCGGATGACGCGCCGGGAGAGGCTGGATTATCACAACCTCCGCGGCCCCGGAGACCCTGCCGCGTCCTATGTCGAGCGCCTGCTGCGGGCCGATGCGCTGGTGCTTTCCTATCCCGTCTGGAATTACGGTTTCCCGGCGGTCCTGAAAGGGTTTTTCGATCGCGTCTTCCTGCCGGGCGTGTCGTTCAAGCTGGTCGACGGCAAGGTGCAGCCGTCACTGTACAACATCAGGAAGGTTGCGGCGGTCACCACCTATGGCGGCAGCCGATTCCGCGCCATTCTGATGGGCGATCCGCCGCGAAAACTGATCAAGCGCATGCTGCGCGCCACGGTAAGGCCAGGCGCACCGGTGAGCTACCTCGCGCATTACGCGATGAACCTGTCGACCGACGAAACGCGGAAGTCCTTCATGACGAAGGTCGCGGTCAGCATGGATGCGTTCTGATGCGTGTTCTCGTCGTCTACTGCCATCCGGTGCCGGAGAGCTTTTGCGCCGCTGTCCGCGACACAGCCGTGGCTGTGCTGACGCGACGAGGCTGGGACGTGCGGCTGCTCGATCTCTACGCCGAAAAATTCAACCCGGTGATGGGCTGCGAGGAGCGGCGCAGTTATAACAATCAGGCGCCGCAGGATCCGGCGCTGAAACCGCATTTCGAACTGCTCAACTGGGCCGAGGCGATCCTGTTCGTGTATCCGACATGGTGGTACGGGCTGCCAGCGATGCTGAAGGGCTGGCTCGATCGGGTATGGGCGACCGACATTGCTTTCAAGCTGCCTGCGGGCAAGGGAGGGATCAGGTCGCTGATGCGGCATGTCACCAAGGTCGGCGTCATCACCACCTGCGGTGCGCCGACCTGGTGGAGCGTCGTTGTCGGCCAACCCGGACGCAAGACCTTGCTGCGCGGCATGCGGGCGCTGTGCGCCACGCGCTGCAAGACGTTCTTCCTGGCGCATTATTTGATGGATTCTTCGACACCGCGGTCGCGGGCGGCGTTTCTGGTCAAGGTGCGGGCGAAGCTGGAGCGGTTTTGAGCGATTATCGCCCCTTCTCCCCGTAGAATGGGGAGAAGGGTAAGAAGCGCTACATCCTCGTCCGTTCCGCCTTCGGATCATACATCGGCTTCAGCGACGCCTCAGCCGCAAACCGCTCGCCGGCGATTTCGATCTCGTAGGTCGAGGCCAGCACATCTGCCTCGCTCTGTCCCTGGCAAGGCACATAGCCCAGCCCGATCGCGCCGCCGAGATGGTGCCCATAGTTGCCCGAAGTGATCGGACCAACGATCTTGCCGTCGCGCAGGATTGCCTCGTTGTGGAAGAGCAATGGCTGCGGATCCTTCAAGCGGAATTGGACCAGACGGCGGTTCAATCCGGCTTCCTTCTTCTTCAGTACGGCATCGCGGCCGATGAAATCCCCCTTGCCCGTCTTCACTGCGAAGCCGAGGCCAGCTTCCAGCACGTTGTCCTCATCTGTGATGTCATGGCCGAAATGGCGGAAGGCCTTTTCGATGCGGCAGGAATCCAGTGTGTGCAGACCGCAAAGTTTCAGGCCGACATCGGCGCCGGCCTCTGCGATGGCCTCGAAGACGTGCGCCGCCTGGTCGGTCGAGACATAAAGCTCCCAGCCGAGTTCGCCGACATAGGTGACGCGGTGGGCCCGGGCGAGGCCCATGCCGATCTCGATTTCCTGGAATGTGCCGAACGGATTGTTCTCGTTGGAGAAGTCGTTGGGGCTGACCTTCTGGATCAGTTTTCGTGCATCCGGGCCCATCAGGCAAAGCACGCTTTCAGCTGCGGTTACGTCCGTGATGACGACGAACTGCTCGCCGACATGCCGGCGCAGCCAGGCCAGGTCGCGCTGCAGCGTGGCGCCCGGCACGACGAGAAAGTAGGCGGTCTCCGAAAGCCGGGAGACGGTTAGGTCGCTTTCGATGCCGCCGCGCTGGTTGAGCATTTGCGTGTAGACGATCTTGCCCGGCGCCACGTCCATATCGTTGGCGCAGAGCCTTTGCAGGAAGGCGCAGGCGTCGCGGCCCTCGACACGGATCTTGCCGAACGAGGTCATGTCGAACAGGCCGACCTTGTTGCGGACGGCCAGATGCTCGTCCCGCTGGTTGTCGAACCAGTTCTGCCGCTTCCAGGAATAGCGGTATTCACGCTCCTGGCCTTCGCGCGCGAACCAGTTGGCGCGCTCCCAGCCGGCGACTTCGCCGAACACGGCGCCACGCGCCTTCAGATGTTCGTGCAGGGGCGAGCGGCGAACGCCCCGCGAGGTTGCCATCTGGCGATAGGGGAAGTGGTCGGCATAGAGCAGGCCGAGCGTTTCGGAAACGCGCTCCTTGAGATAGCGGCGGTTCTTCTGGAACGGCTGGGTGCGGCGGATGTCGACTTCCCAGAGGTCGAACGGCGCTTCGCCATCGTTGATCCACTGCGCCAGCGCCATGCCGGCGCCGCCGGACGAGACGATACCGATCGAATTGTAGCCCGTCGCCATCCAATAACCGCGCAGCTCCGGGGCCTCGCCAAGATAGTAGCGGTCGTCGGGGGTGAAACTTTCGGGTCCGTTGAAGAAAGTGTGGATGCCGGCGGTGGCCAGCATCGGCATGCGGTTGACGCCCATTTCGAGGATTGGCTCGAAATGGTCCATGTCCTCCGGCAACTGGTCGAAGCAGAAATCCTCGCGGATGCCGTCCATGCCCCATGGTTTGGCCACCGGTTCGAAGGCACCGAGCATCATCTTGCCGGCGTCTTCCTTGTAGTAGGCGCATTCGTCCGGCACGCGCAGCACAGGCAGGCGGCCGAGGCCGGGGATCGGCTCGGTGACGAGATAGAAATGCTCGCAAGCGTGCAGCGGGATGTTCACGCCGGTCTGTGCGCCGAGGTCGCGCGCCCACATGCCGGCGCAGTTGATGACGATGTCGGCCTCGATCGTGCCTTGGCCTTCTCCTTGCGCCCAGGACACGCCGGAGACGCGGCCATTTTTCGTATGGACCTTTGTGACCTTCACATTCTCGACGATGGTGGCACCACGCTGGCGCGCACCCTTGGCCAATGCCATGGCGATGTTGGCGGGATCACACTGGCCGTCGAGCGGCAGGTGCACGGCGCCGACCACATCCGAAACGTTCAGATGCGGATACATCTCTTTGACTTCGTTGGGCGAAATCTCGCGCACATCGACGTCGAAGGCGCGGGCGAGCGAGGCCTGCCTGTAGATCTCGTGCTTGCGCTCTTCGGTCAGCGCGACGGTGATCGAGCCGACCTGGCGCACGCCAGTGCCGACTTCGGTCTCGGCTTCCAGCTTGACGTACAGGTCGGCCGAATATTTCGCCAGCCGTGTCATGTTCTGCGAACCGCGCAGCTGGCCGATCAGCCCGGCGGCATGCCATGTTGTGCCCGAGGTCAGCTGCTTGCGCTCCAAAAGCACGATGTCGGTCCAGCCGAGTTTGGCCAGGTGATAAGCGACCGAGCAGCCGGAGACGCCGCCGCCGATGATGACGGCCCGCGCTTTGGTGGGAATGGTCCTGGCGGTCATGCGGCCTCGCGGCGATAGCTGGAAACAAAACGGCGCAGCCGGGCGGCTGCTTCCCTAAGCACGGGTTCGGGCTGGCAAAGGCTGATGCGGATATGGCCGGCCGCGGCCTCGCCGAAGCTGGAGCCGGGCATGACGCCGACCTTCTCCTTGTCGAGGAAGGCGAAGGCGAATTTCTCGTCGTCGGGTTCGATATCCGATATGTCGAGCATGACATACATGCCGCCTTCGGAGCCGCGCACGGTGACATCGTTCATGCCGCGCACCGCATCCAGCAGGACGGTGCGGCGCGCCGCGTAGCGTTCGGCGATGTCCTTGACGCCATAGTGCTGCTCCAGCGCTTCGGCGCAAGCGATCGAGATGAAGGCCGGCAGGCCGTAGGTTGTTACCAGGTTGAGGTTGATCAGCAGCGTGATCATCTCCTCGGGACCGGTCAGCCAACCCATGCGCCAGCCGGTCATGCCGTGGCTCTTGGACATGGAATTGATGACCAGCGTACGCTCGGCCATGCCGGGCAGCGAACGTGGCGAGATGTGCTCGCCGCCGCCCAGTGTCCAATAGACCTCGTCCGAAAGCAGCCAGAGATCGTGCTCGCGGCAGATTTCGGCCAGCTGTTCCAGCCGCTCGCGCGAATAGACAGCACCGGTCGGGTTGTTCGGGGTGTTGATCAAGATGGCGCGAGTGTTGGGCTTGAGTGCCGCAAGGATCATGTCGGCGCGGGGTTGGAAGCCATCCTCGGCTGGTGTCTCGACGACGGTGAAACTGGCACCCGCCGCACTGAAGGTGTTTGGGTAGGTGGCATAGTAGGGGGCGACGACGATGGCGTGGTCGCCCGGGTCGAGAACAGCTTGCACGGCCGCGTAAAGCGCGGCCTGGCCGCCTGGCGTGGCGATGACCTCTTCCGGCATGGTCTCGACCCCGGTGCAGGCGCTTGAGGCCGCCGCCATCGCCTTGCGCAGACGCGGCAGGCCGGGCAGCGGCGTGTAATGATGGTTGCTGCCGCGAACTGCCGCGACGCAGGCTTCGATCGTTTCCGACGGCGTGTCGAAATCATGGTCGCCGACCGAAAGCATGATGATGTCCTCGCCGGCTTCCTTGCGGTTCCAGGCGGCGAAATGAACCTCCCAGCCATCCTTGCCCGAAGGCACGATGCCGGTGATGCGCGATGATGGTTTAGGCATGCAAGACTCCCGAGATCGTGTAGCCGTCCTGTTGCAGCCGGTCGCGCAAGGCGGCGATATGGGCCGGACCGACCTCGCAGCAACCGCCGACTATGTCCGCACCCGCTTCCACCCAGCCGACAGCCTGTTCGGCATAAGCATCTGGACCGAGGTCGTGGCGGGCATGCAGTACATCCACCGTGCCGCCATGCTTGAGCGCTTGGGTGGAGGTGAAGCCGTTGGCATAGGCGCCGACCGGGCCACCGAGCTCGATCAGCTCCGGCAAGGCCGCCGCGATCGCTTCCGGGCGGCAGCAGTTGAGCAGCCGCGCCGCCACCGGCATATCCCCGAGCGCCTCCGCTGCCGCCGCAATCTTCTCCCCACTGCGCAAGCGCGGCGTGCCGTGATCGGCCAGCGTCCATGACACCCAGACGGGCTTGCCGCTTTCCGATGCGGCGGTGACCGCCGCGCGCGCTTCCTCCGCCGACGCCATGGTCTCGCACAGGAACAGGTCGACGCCGTCGGCCTGCTCGGCGACGATGCGGCGGTAGATGTCGAGCGCGTCCTGGTAGGAGATGGTCAGCGCTGGCGCGTAGCTGCCGAAAAGCGGCGACAGGCAGCCGGCGATCGCCGCGTCGCCGGCCTCACCGCGCGCTTGCCTGGCGAGGTCGATGCCGCGCTTCTGCAACGGCTTGAACAGATCTTCCGCGCCCTCGCGCGCCAGGCGTTCCGGCGTCGCCGAATAGGTGTTTATGGTGATGACGCGGGCGCCGGCGCGGATGAATTCGGCATGCAGGCCGCGCACGAGGTCCGGCTCGTCGATCAGCACCCTGGCCGACCACAGCGGCGTCGGCTCGGAGTTGCCGCGCCGGACCAGCTCCTGGCCCATGCCCCCATCGGTGAGGATAACCGGCTTCATGCTCGCAGCCTTTCGTTCCTGGGATCCCATAAGGGCTCGTCCTGCTGCACGACCGCCTTGAAGCGGTCGCCGAAGATCTCGACCTCGATGGCGGTGCCGGGCTCGGTCAGGTCGGCGCGCAGCATGCCGAGCGCGATCGATTTGTCGATGCGATGGCCCCAGCCTCCCGATGTCGTCTCACCGACGATCTGGCCGTCATGCCACAGCGTCGACATGTAAGGTGCGTCGCAGTCGCCGGGATTTTCGACCACCAGCGTGACGAAACGCTTCTTCACGCCTTGCTGTTTCTCGTTCTGGAGCGCCGTCTTGCCACGAAAGTCGGGCTTTTCCCATTTGACGAAGCGCTCGAGCCCGCCCTGCAGGATCGAGTAGTCCGTCGACAGGTCGCCCTTCCAGGTGCGGTAGCCTTTTTCCAGGCGCAGCGAATCCAGCGCGTACATGCCGAACGGCCTCAGCCCGTGATTCTGCCCGGCGGCGCAGATCGCATCGAAGATCGCGGCGGTGTCGTCGACCCTGGTGTGGATCTCCCAGCCGAGCTCGCCGGCGAAGGACACGCGGACCAGCTTGGCCCAACGGCCCGCAATCCGGGTCTCCTGATGCGTCAGCCACGGCAAGGCCAGGTCGGCCTCACAGACATCGGCAAGAATCTTTCGCGAATTGGGACCAGCGAGGATCTGCGTGGAGAATTCCTCTGTCCGGTCGATCAGCTTGAACTCTGCATTCCCGGGCATGTGCGACTTCAGCCATTCGAAGTCATGCCATTGCGCCACCGCCGCGGTAATCAGCGTCATGGACTCCTCGCCATGCCGCACCACCGACATTTCGGTGACGATGCGGCCCTTGTCGTCGGAGAAATAGACGAGGCCGATGCGGCCGGGCTTCGGCACCAGGCCGGTCACCTGCCGGCTCAACCATTCGGCGGCCCCAGGGCCCTCGAGGTTGAAGCGCGAGAAGCCGGGCAGGTCGAGGATGCCGGCGGCGTCGCGCACGGCCAGGCACTCTTCGCGGACGCGCTGCTGCCAGGGCCCGTCGCGGCGGAAGGTCAGCGTGGCTTCCTCGGAGATGTCGTCGCCGTCCTGCGCGTACCAGGTGGCGCGTTCCCAGCCATTATAGGCATCGAAGCGGGCGCCGAAGGCCTTGATGCGATCGTGGATCGGCGACAGTTTCCTGTCACGCCCTTCCGGCCAGGCGTGACGCGGGAACTGGATGGCGTATTCATTGCCATAGATTTCCATGCCCTTGGCGACGCAATAGTCCGGCGCGGAAGCAAAGGAGGTGAAGCGGCGCGGGTCGCAGGACCACATGTCCCATTCGGTCTGGCCTTGTGTCACCCATTCGGCCAGCACCTTGCCGGCGCCGCCGCCCTGGGCGATGCCGAAGGTGAAGACGCAAGCCTCGAAGGCATTGGGAACGCCGGGCATCGGCCCGATCAGCGGATTGCCGTCCGGCGCATAGGGGATTGGGCCGTTGATGACCTTGGACAGGCCGGCAGTGCCGAGGATCGGGACGCGGGCGACCGCATCGGCCAGATAGTGCTCCAACCGGTCGAGATCGTCGGGGAAGAGCTGGAAGGAAAAGTCGTCCGGCATGGGATCGTTGTGGGTTGCCCAATGCGCGCGGCAATTGCGCTCATAGGGGCCAAGATTCATGCCGGCCTTTTCCTGGCGCAAATAATATGAAGTGTCGACGTCGCGCAGCAGCGGCAGCTTCTTGCCCTGTTCCTTCGACCATGCGGCGAGTTCGGGGATTTCCTCGAACAATATGTATTGGTGGCTCATCACCATCATCGGCACTTCGCGGCCGAACATCTTGCCGACTTCGGCGGCACGGTAGCCGGCTGCATTGACGACGATCTCGCAGCGGATCTCGCCTTGCGCTGTTACGACCACCCACTCGTCGTTCTCGCGGCGCACGCCGGTAACGGGGCAGAAGCGGATAATCCTGGCACCCATGTCGCGCGCGCCCTTGGCCAGCGCCTGCGTCAGCTGCGCAGGATCGATGTCGCCGTCGCTCGGATCGTAGAGCGCGCCCTTCAACTCATGCGTTTCGAGGAAGGGGTAACGGCTCTTGATCTCGTCGAGACCGACCACGTCTATGTCCATGCCTTGGTAGCGGCCCATGCCCTTGGCACGCTGGAATTCCTGCATGCGCTCCTTTGTGTGGGCGAGCCTGAGCGAGCCGGTGACATGGTAGTTCATGGGATAGTCGACTGCGTCGGCGAGCCCACGATAGAGCTCGGTCGAATAGCGCTGCATGTTCATCAGCGACCAGGAGGAGGAGAAGGTCGGCACATTGCCGGCCGCATGCCAGGTCGAGCCCGAGGTCAGCTCGTTCTTTTCCAGGAGCACGCAGTCGGTCCAGCCGGCCTTGGCCAGATGATAAAGCGAAGAGGTGCCGACCACGCCACCTCCGATGATCACCACGCGCGCCGTGCTCGGCAAACCCGCCATGTTCTTCTCCCAACCTTCACGCGCGTTGCGCTTCTATTTTTGTTTTGTCGTTATCCCAAAACCGCCGCAGGGTTTTGGCCAACATGCGTTCAATAGACCGGTGGCGAAACCACCCAAATGACAACCGCCGGCTCGGTGCCGGGATTGCGCCAGCGGTACGGCTTGCCTTCGAAGCGGAAGGAGTCGCCTTCGCTAAGGTGGTGCCAGACCCCGGCTATTTCGATGTCGAACTGCCCGGATACGATGTATCCGGCCTCCTCGGTCGGCCGGCGGGCCTCGTTCCTCAACTCCGCGCCCGGCGCGAAGACCGACCGCACCATCTCGAAGCTACCACCGAGGTCCGGTGAGAGAAGCTCCTCCACGAGGCCGGATTCGCTGGTGCCAAGCGTGCGGCGCTTGCCGGCGCGCACCACCACGCCGCGCTCGCTTTCCACGGGCACCTCATGGCTGAAAAACAGGCTGATCGGCACGCCGAACAATTCGGCGAAGGCCCGTAGATCACTAAGTGATGGCGTCGACAAGCCGCGCTCGACCTGGCTGACCCAGCCGACCGAACGGCCGAGTTTCAGCGCGATCTCGGCCAACGTCAGCCCGCGCACCCGGCGCAGGGCCCTGATATCGCCGGCCAGCACGCGTTCGTCAGGTCCCTGTAATGTTCGTGCGGTAGGGGAGGCCAAAGCGCTCACTTCATGAAAAATTGCAGTCGAATTTCATGAGAAATGAAGCTCATGAAAAAATCAAGTAGATTTTCACCGATGCTCAAGATTTGCTTGCAGGATTTTGAAGGTTCATGCAAAGGCTCCGCCGCGAGCGGCGAGTGGGGACGTCCGATCGAGAACATGGCTAAGGGACGGCCCATGCTGGAAAAGAAGGCTCGAATCGCGGTTGATGCCGAGATCGTCGACGACGCGATCATGTCGCGCCGTTCAGTGCGCGCATTTCTGCCCGACATGATCGACGACGAGACGATCCGTGACATACTGACTGTTGCGGCACGCGCTCCCTCCGGCACCAATATGCAGCCGTGGCGGGTCTACGTCACCAAGGGCGGGACCAAGCAACGGATCACGGATGCCATCATGAATTCCGGCATCCGCGCGGAGAAAGCCGACTGGGACGAATATCGCTATTATCCGACCCAGTTCTTCGAGCCTTATCTCACCCGCCGCCGTGCCAACGGGTTCGGCCTCTACGGCGCACTCGGCATAGGCCGCCGGGAAGTCGACAAGATGCGTGCCCAGCATGACCGCAACTTCGTCTTCTTCGACGCACCGGTCGGCATGATCTTCACCATCGACCGCCGGCTCAACCAGGGTTCGTGGATCGACTACGGCATGTTCCTGCAAAACATCATGGTCGCGGCGCGGGGCAGGGGTTTGCATACCTGTCCGCAAGCGGCCTTTGCGCCCTATCACCGGCAGATCCGACCGGTGCTCGGCATTCCCGACGAGGAGATCGTCGTTTGCGGCATGGCGCTCGGCTATGAAGACACTTCCAAGCCCGAGAACGCCTTCCGCACCGATCGTGAGCCGCTCGAGGAATGGGTGACGTTCAGCGAATAGGTTTCGTCCGGCGCAGGTCCGCTATTCCGTGTTCATGTGTGCGCCGTGGCCGCTGACATGGGCGCCGTCCTGCGGCGTCAGCTTGAGATAGGCGAACAGCGCGCAAAGCGTGATGACGCCTTCGATCACGAACAGGATCCGGAAGTTGCTGGCGACGGCCGGCCCGCCGCCGGCGAGAAACGACAGCATCGCCGCCGCCAGGCCGACGCTTATCGCGACCGCCAGCTGCCAGAGGATGTAGTAGAGCGCGCTGAAGCGGGCGAGCTGTTCGGGCGCGATATCGGAATAGGCGAGGTTGCCGGTCGAAGCCCATTGCACCGAGCGAAAGACGCCAAAGACGAAGATGTAGGTGAGCGTGATCCAGACCGGGGTCGTTGCTTGCGTCAAGGCGAAGCCCGCGACCATGGCGGCGACCACGGGCGTGTTGAAGACCAGCACGCGGCGAAACCCGAAACGGTTGAGAATGCGTGGCATGAAGACACGCATACCGACCGACCCGACCGCCGCCACGAAGGTCAGCGATCCCGCCTGCACCGCGCTCATGCCGAAGCCGAGCTGAAACATCAGCGGCAGCAGGAAGACGACGGAGCTGAGACCGATCGTGTCGAGGCCGCCGCCGGTAAGGAAAGAGATGCGGAAGGTGCGGATACGCAGGAGCTTGAGATCGAGCAGGGGATTGGGCACGCGCAGGCAATAGAAGGAGGCGGCCGTCAGGACGGTGAGCGCCAGCGCAAGCTCGGCCGCGATCATGCTGCCGGCGGCGTCTTTCGCCGCAAGGGAGTCCATACCGAAGACCAGCAGAACCATGCCGCCGCCGACCAGCACAAAGCCTGGAAAATCGAACCGCGTGCGCACGGGCTTGGTCATTGTCGGGAACAGCGAGGCGGCAAGGACTGCCGCCGCGAGCGCGAACGGCACGTTGATGAAGAAGATCCAGCGCCAGGAGATATAGGTGGTCAGCGCGCCGCCGACGAGCGGACCGACCAGCGGCCCGGACTGCCCGGCCAGAGAGATATACATGTTGATCTTCAAGGTCCGGCTGCGCGGGAAGGTCGACAGGATGACGACTTGGCCCAGCGTGCCCATCAGCGCGCCGCCGAAGCCCTGCAGCGCGCGGGCGCCGACCAGCATCCAGATGTTATCAGACAGCCCGCACAGGGCCGATGAGGCGGCAAACACCAGCAAGGCAAAGCAATAGACGTTGCGCAGGCCGAAACGGTCGGCCGCCCAGCCGCCGAGCGGCATCGAGATGATCAGGCTGGCGACGTAGACGGTGATCAGCAGGCCGAGCTGGCTTGGCGGCCGGCCAAGGCTTTCGCTGATGCCTGGCAGCGCCGTCACCACGACATTTTGGTCGAGGCTGGTCATGAACACGCCGCAGGCGACCGTCAGCGGCAGCAGGAGCATGGCTCTGGCCGGCACATCGGCGCGATCGGCGGCGCCGGCGGATAGTTCAGCAGTCATGGGGATGTTCGAACCAAATATGCCGACTCTGAGACGGGGTTTTCATACCCCTTGGACCGCTTGGGCGGCCACGTTTTCCATCATGGGCGCCCGCGGCAGGATTCTCTAGCGGCAGAACCGGCCGGCATTGAGGCCAGAGGCAGCGCCTCCATGACCACGCCGCCTACTGCACCTCGTAGCCGACTTCCTCACTGGCATGGCAGAGCGCCTTCCAGAACGAACGCGCGAAGGAGCGGAAGACATAGATGTCGAACTGGTCGGTGCCGGTGCGCTGGATCTGGGCGAAGACATCGTGATGCGTTGTCGAGCGGCCGGCGCCGACCGGAAAGGCGGGCAGGGCGAAGTCGATGGCGAAGAATTTCGACAGCACCCATTCTGCTTTCGGCCCGGCAATGCGGATGGCGGTGCGGCCATGCGACAGGTCCGTCACCGTGCCCATGGCCGGCGCCACCACCTTGGCGAAGGCCGAGGCCAGTCCTTCGGCCTCATCGGTCACGGTGAACTTTCCCGGTGCGAAGCCGAACACGGATTTCACGCCGTCGCTCGAGCCGCCGCCGGCGCCGTCGGGCAAAGCGAGCCCGGTGACAGCGCGGATGGCTGCCATCAGCGTCTTCTCTTCGCCCGGCCATGCCGCAAGTTGCACGATCGAGCCCGGCCTGGTTTCGGTGAGCAGGATCTCGACGCCATGTTCGAAATTGCCGTGCGATCCGACATGGAACTCCGGCTCGAGGGGCGATTGACGCTCAGCCATGCATGCGAGTCCCTTCCGGATCGTAGAAGTGGTTCGAGACGATCTCCACGGGCCCGAAGCGGTTGCGCAAGGGATCGGAGACATGGGCACGCGTGCCGTGCCTGGCCTTGCCGCCCTTGACCAGCGCGAGCGCGATATGCTTGCCGAGCGCCGGCGAATAGCAGCAGGCGGTGATGTGCCCGATCGAGCCGTGCGGATTGGCCTCGTCGACTTCCTCGACAATGTGGGCGCCGCCATTGAGCGGCCGGTTGTCGAGCGCGATCAGGCCGACCAGTTCCAGCCGCTCGGACGCGACGAGACCTTCCCGGTCCATCATCGCTGAGCCGATGAACGGCTTCTTCTTCGACAGCATCCAGTCGAGATGCAGGTCGCGCGCCGTGGTGCGGCCGTCGATCTCGGCGCCGGTGACATGGCCCTTCTCGATGCGCATCGTGCCCAACGCCTCGAGGCCGTAAGTGACCAGCCCGAACGGCCTGCCGGCCTCGACCAACGCTTCCCAGACATGGGTGCCGTGGCCGGCGCCGGAATAGACCTCGAAGGCCATTTCACCGGAGAAAGACAGCCGGCAAATCATTACCGGCACGCCTGATATCTCGCCGTGCACGATGCCCATGAAGGGTAGCGTCGCATTGTCGACATCCGTGCCGGTGACGCAGGCGGCCAGAATCTGCCTCGCTTTCGGCCCGCCGATCGCGGCGCCCGCCCATTCGTCGGTCACCGAGGTGACGTGGGCCTTGAGTTCCGGCCAGATCACGTCGAGGAAATATTCCAGATGCTGCATCACCTTGCCGGCATTGGCCGTGGTGGTGGTCATCAGGAAATCCTGGTCGCCGAGCCGCCAGGTGGTGCCGTCGTCGAAGGCAAAGCCGTCCTCGCGCAGCATCAGCCCGTAGCGCGCCTTGCCGACGGCGAGCGTCGAGAACATGTTGGTGTAGACACGATCGAGGAACGCGGCGGCGTCGGGGCCTTGCACGGCGATCTTGCCCAGCGTCGAGACATCGACGATGCCCGCATTTTCGCGCGTCGCCTTGGCTTCGCGCACATAGGCCTGTTCGACCGTCTCGCCTGAAAGCCCGTAAATCATCGGCCGGTACCACAGACCGGCGGAGTACATGGTCGCACCATTGTCGACATGCCAGTCATGCATCGGCGTCAGCCGTTCGGGCTTGAGGTCGCCGAAACGCTCGGCTGCCAGCGAGCCGATCGACACCGGCGCGAAGGGTGGCCGGAAGCGGGTCGTGCCGACTTCCGGGATCGGTTTGCCCAGTGCCTCGGCCATGATGGCGAGGCCGGGAACGTTGGAACTCTTGCCCTGATCGGTCGCCATGCCGAGCGTGGTGTAGCGTTTCAGGTGCTCGACGGAGACGAAGCCTTCGCGATGCGCCAGGCGGACATCCTCCGCGGTCACGTCGTGCTGGAAGTCGACAAAGCTCTTGCCCTTGGCCTTGATCTCGAACACGGGCGCAGGACGGGGGTCGCAAGGCAAGGATTCGATATGCGGGTACGCCATCGGCGCAACTGTTGCCCCGACCGCGGTGAGACCTGCGTTGCGGCCGTCCAATATTGCTTCAAGGGTCATGAAATGGCCGTTGAAGGCGCCGGCGCCAACCCATTTCTGCGTCCGCTTCGGCGGTAGGAAAGCTTGCAGCGCCTCGTTCCATTCCGCTTTGGCACCGGCCTGGCTGGCCAAATGGATGGTCGGCGACCAGCCGCCCGACATCAGCAGGCAATCGGCATGGACGCTGCGTGCATCGCCGCTCAGCGCACCCGCGACCATGTCGAACCGCTGGACCTTGAGGCCGGACAAGGCCTTGCCACCTTCGGTGGCGACCACCGCATGGCCGGAAAGCAGTTCCGCCTCGGCTTCGCCGGCCAGGGCGCTCATCTCGGCGGATGGTTGCGGGCGCACGTCGACGATGGCGACGATCGCCGCACCTGCCTGCTTCAGCGCCAGCGCCGACCGGTAGGCGCTGTCATTGTTGGTAAACACCACGACGCGCTGCCCCGGCAGCACGCCGAATTCGTTGGCGTAGCGCTCCGCCGCATGCGCCAGCATCACGCCGGGCCTGTCATTGCCGGGGAACACCAGCGGCCTTTCGAAGGCGCCGGTGGCCAGCACGACGGATCCGGCGCGGATCGCCCAGTAGCGATGGCGCGGCTCACCCTTGGCGGGCTGCGCCTTGTGGTCGCTGACCCGCTCGAGCGCGGCAAGCGTGTTGTTGTCGTAGTAACCCCAGACCGTGGTGCGCGGCAGAAGCCGGACATTGTCTCGCGCCTCAAGCTGGGCGACGGTGCGCCGCACCCAATCAGCGGCGGACGCGTCATCGATGGTTTCGCCGGACCAGTTGGCGGAGCCGCCGAAACGCGGCTCGAGATCGGCCAGGATGACGCGGGCGCCTTGATCTGCAGCGGTCTTGGCGGCCATCAGGCCGGCCGGGCCGGAGCCGACCACCAGCACGTCGCAAAAGGCGTTCATGCGCTCATAGCGGGCCGGGTCCTTTGCCGATCCGGCGCTGCCGAGGCCGGCGGCGCGGCGGATGAAGTGTTCGCAGAACATCCAGAAGCGCGTGCCTTTCAGCGGGCCGACAACCGGCCCCATGAAGGTCTTGTAGTAGAAGCCGGCCGACAGCAGCTTGCCGCCGAGCTGGTTGACGGCATGGATGTCCCAGGTGAGCGAGGGGAAACGGTTCTGGCTGACGGCGATCAGCCCGTCATGGATCTCGACCATCGTCGCCGGAATGTTGGGCTCGCGCACCTCGCCTTTCAGCACCGTTACCAGCGCGTTGGGCTCCTCGACGCCTGCGCTCAGCAGGCCGCGCGGGCGGTGGTATTTGAAAGAACGCCCGAACAGCGTGACGCCGTTGGCCAGAAGGGCGGACGCCAGCGTGTCGCCGCCATGCCCGGTATAGGCAACGCCGTCGAACGTGAAACGGATCGTCTTCAGCCGGTCTACGTGGCCGCCGGTGTCGGTGCGGCGCGGGCTCATGGCTTGTCCTCCGCCTTGCGGCGCGCGGCCGAGCTGTGATCGCCGCGCACGAAGGCGACATTGGAAATCTCATGCGTCAGCGTGTTGCGCACAACCCTCAGGTGAACCCGGCAACCGCCGGAATGCTGCCAGATCTCGTTGTGGTCGCCGGCCGGGTTCAGCCTGTCGTAGACATAGGCGTTCCAGGCCTCGAAATTTTGCGAAGCAGGGTCGGGACGTTCGCGGTTGCCATCACCCTGGTAGGTGAACTCGATGACGTCGCGCGGGCCGCAATAGGGGCAAGTGATCAGCACGGAATGTTCCTAATGAAGGCTTGTTTAGTGAAGCCTCGGGTTCGCGCCCTGGCCCTTGTCGTCGATCACCAGGCCGCGATGAAAGCGGTCCAGCGTGAAGGGGGCGTTGAAATCGTGCGGCTGATCCTTGGCGATGGTCCAGGCAAAGCACCAGCCGGACGCGGGCGTCGCCTTGAAGCCGCCATAGCACCAGCCGCAATTGAGATACATGCCGGGCAGGGGCCCCATGGTGATGATCGGCGAGCCGTCCATCGACATGTCGCAGACGCCGCCCCAGGAGCGCAGCATGCGCACACGCGCAAGGCCGGGGAAAAGCGCCAGCATCTCGCTCATCACCTCGTCGACGATCGGCAGATTGCCGCGCTGGGCGTAGCTGTTGTAGCCGTCGATGTCGCCGCCATAGACAAGGCCGCCCTTATCGGACTGCGACATGTAGAAGTGGCCCATGCCAAAGGTCACGACGGTGTCGATGAAGGGTTTCAGCGATTCGGTGACGAAGGCCTGCAGCACATGGCTCTCGATCGGCATCGTCTCGATGCCGGCCAGTTGCATGACACGTCCGGTGCTGCCGGCCACCGCAACCGCCACTTTCTTGGCCCTGATATCGCCGCGCGAGGTGGTAACGCCGGTGACGCGGTCGCCGTCGCGCAGGAAGCCGGTGACCTCGCAGTTCTCGATGATGTCGACGCCGCGCCGGTCGGCGCCGCGTGCATAGCCCCAAGCGACCGCATCGTGCCGGGCGGTTCCGGCGCGCCGCTGCATCAGGCCGCCAACCACGGGAAAGCGTGCATCATTGGAGATATCGAGCGCCGGGATCAGGCGCTTGATCTCGACTGGCGTCATCAATTCCGCATCGACGCCGAGATGGCGCATGGCGTTGCCGCGTCTTGCGTAGTCGTCGAACTGGGCCGGCGTGTGCGCCAGGTTCAGGCAGCCGCGCTGCGAGAACATGACGTTGTAATTGAGTTCGTGCGACAGGTTCTCCCACAGCTTCATCGAATGTTCGTAGAAGCGGGTGTTGGCCGGCAGGAGATAGTTCGAGCGAACGGCCGTCGTGTTGCGGCCGACATTGCCGGAGCCCAGCCAGCCTTTCTCCAGCACCGCGACATTGGTGATGCCGTGGTCCTTGGCGAGGTAGTAGGCGGTCGCCAGTCCATGCCCGCCGCCGCCGATGATGACGACGTCGTAGGACGCCTTCGGATCCGGCTTGCGCCATGCCGGCTTCCAGTCCTTGTTTCCCTTGAGCGCGTTCGCGAGCAGCGAAAGGGCCGAATACTCTGCCATGTGTAAGGTGTCCGTTGCGGGCGATGCGGCAGACTATAGAGCAGGGGGCTGATGCAAAGCCAATATTGCGCCATCGCCTTTCGACTGGCCGACGCCTGATGTGCGATCGGTCGCGGTGACTTGCCCCATGATATGGCCGTCTTTATCAAGGACAGGCTTTTTGAATGCCTTTGCCACCCATGAGTCGCCGACACATCATGTTTTTTCGATTGCTTCGCCTCATACTGGTCCTGGCGCTTGTCGTTTCGGCGCCGTTGTCGTTCGAGGCGGCGGCGCAAGGCGTTGGCCAGGCGCCCGCGGGACTGGTTGCCGACCAGCAGAAGATCATTCAGGGCCTGACGACCAAGGCCGACAATTTCGAGAAGCAGATCCAGCAGGATGGCGAGGACGACAGCAACCTCGTCGATATCCGCCTGCAGCTCGAGGAATTGTCACGGCAATCGCTGACCAGCGCCTTGGCGTTCCGCACACGCCTAGGTGAAATCAACAGCCGGCTCGAACAGCTCGGGCCGCCGCCTGCCGCCGGCCAACCGGCGGAGCCCGACATCGTCAGCGGCGAACGCCAGGCCCTGACGTCCGAAAAGGCGGAGATCAACGCGGTCATCTCGCAGGCTCAGGCCTTGTCGATCCGCATCAGCGGACTGATCGACAAGATCGGCAACATGCGCAGCGCGCTGTTCCGCAACCTGTTGACCAAGCGTTACGTGCTCTCGGACGCCTTGAGCCCGCAGGTGTTTTCCGATGCGCGCGACGAGTTCGGCAATTTCTACAAGGCGGTGTCGTCCTGGCTGAGCTTCGCCATCAAGTTCAAGTTCCAGGCCATTCTGGCGGCAACCTTCGTGGCGCTCGGCCTGGCGCTGGTGCTGCTGGTCGGCGGCAGGCGTCTGTTCGGGCGTGTGTTCGAAGCCGACCCCACCAACGAAGACCCATCCTATCTCAGCCGCCTGTCGGTGGCTTTCTGGTCGACCTTGCTGCCGACGCTGGCGGTTGGCGCCTTTCTCGGGTCGACTATCTTCTTCTTCAATTATTACAATGTATTACGCGGCGATATTGGCCTCTTTCTCAATGCGTTGGCGACGGTCATCGGCGTGGTGTTCTGCGTCAACCGGCTGACCAATGCGGCGCTGTCGCCGCGGCTGCCGAACTGGCGCCTTATCCCGGTCGAAACGGGACCGGCGCGCTGGCTTGTGCGCCTCACCACCGCCATGGCCGTGGTCATCAGCATCAACACCTTCCTGTCGGTGATCAACGACAAGATGGGTTCGCCACTGTCACTGACCATCGCCCGCAGTTTCGTCGCTACCATCATCGTCGGCATCATCCTGATCCTGATGGCGATGCTGAGACCGTTCAAGGCGCGGGACGGAAGCTGGCGGCCGTGGCCGGCATGGCTGCGTTACCTGTCGCTGGCTCTTGGTCTTTTCACCATCGTCGCGGCGCTGCTCGGCTATATAGGCCTTGCCCTTTTTGTCTCACTGCAGGTCGTCGTTACCGGCACTGCCCTGGTCACCGCCTATATCGGCTTCCTGTCGGCGCAGGCGATCGGCGAGGAGGGCGCTTTCGCTGACACCTCGGTCGGGCGCTGGCTGTCAGCCAATTCGAGCTACGAGGACACGGCACTCGACCAGCTCGGCCTCGTCGTCAGTATCGCCATCAACGTAATGATCGTGCTGGTGTTCCTGCCGCTGATCCTTTTGATGTGGGGCTTCCAGCCCGGCGACATCGAAGCCTGGGCCTACAAGCTGGCGACTGGGATCACCATCGGTTCAGTGACGATCTCGGTCACCGGCATCCTTTCGGGCATCGTCGTCTTCATCATCGGCTATTTCCTGACGCGCTGGTTCCAGGGCTGGCTCGATGGTTCGGTGATGGCGCGCGGCAAGGTCGATACCGGGGTGCGCAACTCGATCCGGCTGGCAGTCGGCTATGCCGGCGTCGCCTTGGCGTCGCTCGTCGGTATCTCGGCCGCCGGCATCGACCTCTCCAGTCTGGCGCTGGTCGCCGGTGCTCTTTCACTCGGTATCGGCTTTGGCCTGCAGAATGTGGTGTCCAATTTCGTCTCTGGCCTGATTCTGCTGGCAGAGCGGCCGTTCAAGGTCGGCGACTGGATTGTGGCCGGCGACGTCAGCGGCACGGTCAAGAAGATCAGCGTGCGCGCCACCGAGATCGAGACTTTCCAGCGGCAGTCGGTGATCCTGCCCAATTCCAACCTGATCAACAACGCCGTCGGCAACTGGACGCATCGCAACAAGCTCGGCCGCATCGACATCAAGGTCGGCGTCGCCTATGGCAGCGACGTCAAGCAGGTTCACGCCGTCCTGCTGGAGATCGCGCGCAGCCATCCGCTGGTGCTGAAGAACCCCGAGCCGTTCGTGCTGTTTTCCAATTTCGGACCTGCCGCGCTCGAATTCGAGATGCGTGTGTTCCTGGCCGATGTGATGAACGGCAACATCGTGCAGAACGACGTCCGCTTCGCCGTGCTGGAAAAGTTCGACGACCAGCACATCGAAATCCCTTCCACGCCGCGCGCGGTCGTCGAGGTCAAGAAGCACGTGGCATGGCCGACCGACGACGACAAGATCGAGGCCGATTTCGCCGAACAGGAACAGGCAAAGGTGGAAGCCGCAGCCGAGGCGAAGCGTCAGGCCAAATCAGGCCGTAAGACACGCAAGCCCGATCCGGATTAGATCGGAGATTGCAGGGTTGCATGTCGCCCAAGCCAATTGCGGCATGAATGCGGCATTCAGTTGCGGTTCAGCTTCCATCTCATATAAGCTCCCATGCAAAGGCGAAAATGCCTTGTGAAATGCAACAGAGGCGGTGGGAACACCGATATTGCGATATGTGGAAGTCTCTCGTCGCTGCCGTGGCCATGCTCGCCGTGAGCGGCTCGGCCCATGCCGCCAGCGCGGTCAACAAGGACGCCGAGACCCGCACGCTGGTCGTGACCGAGGGCGGCAGCAAGACCGAGCTTGCGCTGGCCGGCGGTGAAACCGTCGAGTTCTGCCAGAACGGCTGCTTCGTCACCTTGCCCAACGGTGACCTCGAAGCCCTGACCGGTTCGGAAACCGTCGAGATTTCCGGCGGCGTCGCTCGCATCAAGTAATCTCTGCGGCATGATTGGAAAGGCCGGGCATTTGTCCGGCCTTTTATCGTTTCGTCGAGCCGGTCGCGGTGACCAGGATCAAAGGGGTGGCGCCCTGTCGGCAGCCGAAATTGGCAAGTTGGTGGTCAAGCTGAAGACATCAGGCTACCGGTCGGTTTTCAAGCCGAGGATGTCTGCGGCCTTCGCCTGACGAACAGCAATTCTCCTGATCCCTATGGGTCGCGCCGCATCCGCGGCGTGTCGCAAACAGGCGGTAGCGCCGTGCCCGCCGCCTGCATATTGTGCGCCGATCAAACGGGCGCCGACGCCGCCCGCAACAGCATTCTGGAGTCGCGGGCAATGGCAGAGTTTCCGAAAAAGGCGAAGGTCGTCATTATTGGCCTCGGCGGTATTGTCGGCGCATCGATCGCCCATCATCTGATCGAACGCGGCTGGGACGATATTGTCGGCATCGACAAGTCGGGCATCCCGACTGATATCGGCTCGACCGCGCACGCGTCGGACTTCTGCTACACCACCAGCCACGATTTCCTGTCCTGCTGGACGACGCTCTATTCCATCGATTTCTATGAGAAGATGGGCCATTACGCGCGCGTTGGCGGCCTCGAGGTCGCCCGTGTCGGCGACGACGGCCGCATGGACGAGATCAAGCGCAAGATCGCCTCGGCCAAGGCCTTCGGCACGCGCGCCCGGCTGATCGAACCCGCCGAGATCAAGGAAAAATTCCCGCTGATCGAACAGGATCTGGTGCAGGGCGGCCTGTGGGATCCGGACGCTGGCCTCGTCATCCCGCGCTCGCAGACAGTCGCCGGCAAGCTGGTCGATCAGGCTGAAGCCTCTGGCAAGCTTAATTCCTTCGCCAACACGCCGGCGAAGTCGCTCGTCGTCAAGGACGGCCGCATCAGTGCCGTGGTGACAGACCGCGGCACGATCGAGGCCGACTATGTGATCGTCTGTGCCGGCATCTGGGGCCGGCTGATCGCCGAAATGGTCGGCGAGGACCTGCCGGTCATGCCGATTGACCATCCGCTTACCTTCTTCGGCCCGTACACCGAGTTTTCCGGCACCGGCAAGGAGATCGGCTGGCCGCTGCTGCGCGACCAGGGCAACTCGGCCTATATGCGCGACACAGGCGATCCCAAGACCGCCGAAGGCGGGCAGATCGAGTGGGGCTATTACGAAGAGACCAATCCGCGCCTCTGCCATCCGCGCGATCTGCTTGAGAAGGACCAGGCGCGGCTGTCGCCGTCGCAGCGCGATCTCGATATGGAGCAGATCCTGGCGCCGCTCGAGCGGGCCATGGAACTGACGCCGATCCTGGGCGAACTCGGCTATAACGAGAGCCATTCCTTCAACGGCCTGCTCCAGGTGACCGCCGACGGCGGCCCGTCGATGGGCGAAAGCCAGAAGGTGAGGGGCCTGTGGTACGCCGTTGCCATCTGGGTGAAGGACGGCCCCGGCATGGGCAAGCTGATTGCCGACTGGATGACGGACGGCCGCACCGCGATCGACCACCACGCGATCGACTATGCGCGCTTCTATCCGCATCAGACCAAGGAACAGTTCATCTGGGATCGTTGCACCGAGACGGCGATGAAGGTCTACAATCCGGCGGTGCACCCGCGCGAACCCTTCTCCAAGGGCCGCAACATCAGGCGCTCGCCGTTCTGGGAACGCGAGAAAGAACTCGGCGGCTACTTCATGGAGTTGGGCGGCTGGGAGCGAGCGCATGGCTATGCCGCCAACGAGCATCTGCTTGAGAAGTATGGCAACCGGGTTCCGGTGCGCGAGAACGAATGGGACAACCGTCACTTCTGGCGCGTCTCCAACGCAGAGCACCTGGCGATGAGCGAAGATTGCGGCATCGTCAACCTCTCGCATTTTTCGATGTATGACATTGAAGGGCCTGACCATGTCGCGCTGCTGGAATGGCTGTGCGCGGCCAAGATCGGCGGCGACAACAACATTGGCAAGGGCATCTATACCCACTTCCTCGATGAGGAAGGCATGGTGCGCGCCGACTTCACCGTGATCCGCATGGCCGACCGCTGCCGGCTGATCGATGGCGCCGACGCCGGCCCGCGCGACTTCCGTTACATGCAGCGCACGGCGCAGGATAAAGGGTTCGACGTCACCATCACCGACGTGACCGAGAAGTACGTCACCATCGGCATATGGGGGCCGAACGCCCGGACGACCTTGCAAAAGGTGGTCGAGAACCCGGATGGGCTTTCACCGGAGAATTTTCCGTTCGCGGCAATCAAGCCGGTCCGGATCGGCGGCAGGGATGTCACCGCCTTCCGCATCTCTTATGTCGGCGAGCAGGGCTGGGAGCTGCATATGCGCTACGAGGATGGTCTCGCCGTCTGGGACGCGCTGCGCTCGACCGGCGTCATGCCGTTCGGCGTCGAGACCTATGCCAACACCCGCCGCATGGAAAAGAGCCTGCGGCTGCAGAACGCCGATCTTTTGACCGAGTATAATCTGCTGGAAGCCGATCTCGCCCGTCCGAAGGTCAAGGACAACGATTTCTGCGGCAAGGCCAAGCATGTGGAGTATCGCGAACGCGCGCACCAGCCCGCCATGCTGTGCACGCTGGTGATGACCGAGAATACCGATTCCAAGGGTGTTGCCCGTTATCCGGTCGGCATCATGCCGGTGATGGACCCCGTGAGCGGGGAAACGCTGGTCGACGAACTCGGCCGTCGCTCCTTCACCACATCGGTCGCCTATGGCCCGACGATCGGCAAGAACATCGCGCTCGCCTATTTGCCGTGGGCCTATGCCCAGGAGGGCCGCAAGCTCAAGGTCGAGTATTTCGGCGAGACCTATCCGGTTGAAGTCGCCAGCGTCGGCTACAAGCCGCTTTATGACCCGGAGAATCTCAAGCCGCGGAGCTGAATCCACGGAGAGCGGCATAACCTCTTAGAAAGGCCTAATTGAAAATTGGGCCTTTTTGCTTTGTTCAGTAGCGGTTATCACCTACCTTCGCGCATCGGGGAGGACGGCTACTTGCGTGTCTTGGGCTGGGATAAGAAAAACAACACGCTGATGTTCTGGCTGCGTGGGGATATTCCCGTTCGCATCTCCTGGACCTTTGCAATCCCCGCTGTCCTGCCCTTTGTCTATGAATGGCGGATAAGCCCTTCGGAGGCGATCGCCCATACGTTCATTTTTGCAGTGCTGCTGTTTCTATCGATATTCCTGCATGAGCTCGCCCATATGAGGGCCGCACGCCGGCTAGGCGTCGGAACCGACCGTATCGACCTCTACCTCTTCGGCGGCCTGACATATTTCAAACCCGCGCCAGCGCTGAAGCCGTGTCCCTACATGTGGGCTCGGATTGCCTTTGCGGGTCCTTCGACAAACATCGTTCTGGCAGTGCTATTTGCCGCGTGCAGCTATCTGGTCTTCGGCTCTTTCATCCCTCGCGATCCGTATGGGGATTGGTTGTCCGTGCCTTCGACTGGCCTGCTGGCCTTGGCACTTTGGCTTGGCCTGCTGCTGAACCTTGTCCTTTTTGGGCTCAACATGCTGCCGGCCTATCCATTGGACGGCGGCACGATCGCCAGGGATTTGCTTTCTCCGCGCCTCGGGGCACATCGCGCGGCGCTGGTTGTAGGCATCTGCGGTCTCGCTCTCTCGGTGCTTCGCTTCGCCATCATCTTGCCGGCGGCGGCTGCCGGCGTTTTGCTGTGGTTTCCCCCATCGTTCAGACCGAATTGGCGAGTTGTTCGCGGTCAGACCGGGAAGAAGCGCAAAGAACTCGCCAAAACGGGCGAAGTCAAACCGGTCGAGACCGAACCTGTCGAGTGGAGAGGCAGGGGCGGATGGCCGACTAACAAGCAGTGACGGTGGCGGAATCCGTGCTCTCAAGAGCCCCGGTCCGTTACCGGCCTTTTTACTTTTTATGTCGGCGATTTTCGCTTAGCGTTGCGTCATGTCCGCTTCCGTCCGTGCAGGTCTTCGGCTTTCGGGCGCCGCCGTCCTGGCGTTGCTTTGCGGCCTGACCACAGGATCGACCGCCGCCGAGCCGGTCGATGTCGAGTTGGTGCTGGCGGTGGACGTGTCGCTGTCCATCTCGCCGGCCGAACTCGAGATCCAGCGCCATGGCTACGCGGCGGCGCTGACAAATGACAATGTTCTGCAGGCGATCGCCGATGGCACATATGGCAAGATCGCCGTCACCTATGTCGAATGGGCCGGCACCAGCTGGCAACGCGTCATCGTGCCGTGGACAGTGATCGCAACCCGGGCCGACGCGGAGCGGGTGGTGGCGCAATTGTCGGCCCAGCCGCCCAACAGCGCGCGGCGCACCTCGATCTCCGGTGCGCTGGAGTTCGGCAGCGACCTTTTCGCCGAAAGCGGCTACCAGGGAACCAAGCGCGTCATCGACATTTCCGGCGACGGGCCGAACAACCAGGGCGCGCCGGTCAATCTTGTCCGCGACGGGGTGGTCAGGCAAGGCATCGTCATCAACGGTCTGCCGCTGATGACCCGAGGCGGCTTTTCCGGCGTCTACGACGTCAACGATCTCGACCGCTACTACAGCGACTGCGTCATCGGCGGCCCCGGCGCCTTCATGATCCCGGTGAACGACTGGACACAATTTCCCGAAGCCATCCGCCGCAAGCTTGTGCTTGAGCTTGCCGGTCCGGCGTCGCGCCAATGGGCGGCGGAGGAGGCGGACCATCCGCCAGTGGTGCTGGCACAGGACAAGCCCGTCACCGACTGCCAGGTCGGCGAGAAAATGTGGCGCAACCGCAACTGGATGCCCGACAACAGATAGAGCAATCCCAAACGGTCTGCCCCTGTTTTCCAAGCCGCCAACACGTTCCTGTTGATTGACAAGCCCATCGGCCTCTGTGAACAATTTCGCCCAGAGAAAACAAGGGGAACTGACATGAACAGGATAACCGTATTTGCCGCGACATTGACACTTGCCGCGGGCATGTCCGCGCCGGCGATGGCCGCCACCTCACTCACCATCGGCATCAGCGGCTGGACCGGATTCGCGCCGCTGACGCTCGCCAAGCAGGCAGGGCTGTTCGAGAAGCATGGCCTCGACGTGACCTTGAAGAAGGTGCCGCAGGCCAGCCGTCCGCTCGCCATCGCCAGCGGCGACCTGCAATGCGCCGCCACCACGGTCGAGACCTGGCTGGTCTGGAACGCCAGCGGGGTGACCACCAAGCAGATTTTTCAGCTCGACAAATCCTATGGCGCCGACGGTATCGTCGTGCGCAACGACATCAAAACCGTCGCCGATCTCAAGGGCAAGACCGTCGCCTCCTCGGCGCCAGGCACGTCGCCCTATTTCCTGCTCGCCTGGGTGCTGAACAAGAACGGCATGTCGACCAAGGACGTGACGGTCGTCAATCTCGAGCCTGATGCGGCGGCGCAAGCCTTTCTGGCTGGCCAGAACGATGCGGCGGTCACTTATGAGCCGTTCCTTTCGGCCGTGCGCGACAAGGCCGACCAGGGACATATTCTGGCGACCACGCTCGACTATCCGATGGTTCTCGACACGGTCGGCTGCACGCCCGAATTCCTCAAGGCCAATCCCGACGCCGCCAAGGCGCTTGCCGACAGCTATTTCGACGCGCTCGACCTGATCAAGAAGGATCCGCAGAGATCCTACGAGATCATGGGCGCCGACGTGAAACAGTCGGCCAAGGAATTCGAGGATTCGGCGAAGTACCTGAAATGGGCCGACAAGGCTGAGAACAAGCAGTTCTTCACCAAGGAATTCCAGGATTTTTCCAAGACCGCGGGTGCACTGCTGCTGCAGATGGGGCTGATCAAGGAGGCGCCCGACGTCGCCACGCTGGCCGACACCAGCGCCGTGGCGAATTGACGGTTCAACCCTTGAGCATCGTGCGGTGGCGCAGAGCGCCGCCGCCTTCCCGCTGACAAAGGACGAAGATGCGCCCCTTGCATCCTGTCTCACCGAGCCTGCGAACGGTGCTCGGCATTTCCTTCTTCGTGCTGTTCGTGGCCTTCTGGGCCTGGATCACGCTTGGCGGCCACGTCAATCGCATCTTCCTCGCCGATCCGCTGTCGATGCTGCGGGATGGCTGGCGGCTGCTGGTCGAGGACCGTTTCTGGCTCGACATACTGATCACCATCTGGCGTGTCTTCGGCGGCTTTGTGCTAGCCTCGGTCGTCGCCGTGCCGCTCGGCATCGCCATGGGCGCCTGGAAGCCGGTGGAAGCGTTTCTGGAGCCCTTCGTCTCCTTCGCCCGATACCTGCCGGCCTCGGCTTTCATTCCGCTGCTGATCCTGTGGGCGGGCATTGGCGAGCTGGAAAAACTGCTCGTCATTTTCGTTGGCTCGGTGTTCCAGATCATCCTGATCATTGCCGTCAAGGTCGGGTCCACGCGGCGCGATCTGGTAGAGGCCGCCTATACGCTGGGCTCGACCAACAATGGCATTGTCAGGCGGGTCATCATGCCGGCCAATGCGCCTGAAATCGCCGAGACGCTGCGGCTGGTGCTTGGCTGGGCCTGGACCTATGTCATCGTTGCCGAGCTGATCGGCTCGTCCTCCGGCATCGGCTATATGATCATCAACAGCCAATCGCGGCTGGCGACCGGTCAGATCATCTTCGGCATCATCGTCATCGGTCTGATCGGGCTGTTGTCCGATTTCGCCTTCAAGGCGTTCAACCGCTGGCTCTTTCCATGGAGCCTGGCATGAGCAAGCTTCTTATCGAGGGCGTTTCGCGCACCTTTGCCGGCGTGCGGGGCGGAGAGCCGGTCAGGGCGCTGATGCCGGTGGATCTTGCCGTTGCGGCCAATGATTTTATCACCATCCTGGGGCCCTCGGGTTGCGGAAAGTCGACACTGTTGAGGATCGTCGCCGGTCTGGAGGCGCCAAGCGAAGGCCGCGTTCTGCTCGACGGCAAGCCGGTGACGAGACCCGGGCCGGACCGCGGCATGGTCTTTCAGTCCTACACGCTGTTTCCCTGGCTGACGGTCGCCGAAAACATCGCCTTCGGCCTGCGCGAACGCGGCATGGCCGAAGAGGAGAGGGACGGGATCGTTGCCTCCTATGTCGATCTCGTTGGGCTGAAGGGATTCGAGAACCATTGGCCGAAGCAGCTTTCCGGCGGCATGCAGCAGCGTACGGCGATCGCCCGCGCGCTGGCCAACGATCCGGACATCCTGTTGCTGGATGAACCGTTCGGAGCCCTCGACAACCAGACGCGCGGGCTGATGCAGGAATTGCTGCTCGGCATATGGGAACGGCGCAAGAAGACGGTGCTGTTCGTCACCCATGACATCGAGGAGGCGATCTTCATGGCCTCGCGGGTCATCGTGATGACGGCGCGGCCCGGCCACATCAAGTCGGATGTCGCCATCGACCTGCCGCATCCCCGCCATTACACGCTGAAGACCAGTCCGGAATTCTCTGCGTTGAAGGCTAGGCTGACCGAGGACATCCGCGTCGAGGCGATGCGGACCGCGGACGTGCACTAGCCGCTCAGGGCTCGATCATCAGCGCGTATGGTTGGATCAGGCGGCCAGCAATTGCTTGCGGTCGACGCGCTCCTGCTGCGGCGAGCGGGCATAGAGCTCGCGGTAGCATTTGGAGAAATGCGAGGCGGAGACGAAGCCGCAGGCGACCGCGACCTCGACCACCGGCATCGACGACTGGATCAAGAGATGGCGGGCGCGATCGAGGCGGATTTCGAGATAGTATCGGGCAGGAGAGCGTCCCATCTCGGTCCGGAACAGGCGCTCGATCTGGCGGCGCGACAGGTCGACATGGTCGGCGATCTCGATCAGCGATAGCGGCTCGGACAGGTTGGCCTCCATCAGCTCGATGATGGTCAGCACCTTCGAATTCTGCACGCCGAGGCGAGCGCGCAGCGGCAGGCGCTGGCGGTCGGTCGGGCTGCGCACGCGGTCGGTCAGCACCTGCTCGCACACGCGGTTGACGAGATTCTCGTCGAAATCGTCGCCGATCAGCTTCAGCATCATGTCGAGCGCGGCGGTGCCGCCGGCGCAGGTATAGGTGTTCTGGTCGATCTCGAACAGGTCGGCAAAGACATTGGCCTTCGGGAAGGCCTCGGAAAAGCCCGGCAGGTTTTCCCAATGGATGGCGCAGCGCTTGTTCGACAATAGGCCAGCAGCGGCCAGGATATGCGCACCGGTACACAGGCCACCCACCGCGACGCCGCGATTGTATTCCTCGCGCAGCCAGGCAAAGGCCGACTTGTTCTGGTAGCGCTCGACATTGATGCCGCTGCAGACGATGGCCATGTTAGGGCGATCCGGCCCAGCCATCTTCTTGCGTTCCTCTTCCAGCGAGGTGTTGACGGCACATTCGACGCCGTTGGAGGCGCGCACCGGTTTCCCGTCGATGCTGGCAAGGCGCCAGCGATAGGCCTCATAGCCGAGCATCCGATTGGCGGAGCGCAGCGGGTCCAGCGCGGTCGCAAAAGCGATCATGGTGAAATCGGGAACTAGGAAGAACACAAACGATCGCTTGATCGGATGCTTGACGGCGTTCACGGGGAACCTCATCTGGCCATGACGCGAACAGGATGTCGCGAATAGCATAGCGTCATCAGGAAAAATCATTCCTGTCAATCGGCTAGGCGGCTTTAGCAAGATTAAATTTGCGACATGGGTCGCAAATGGGCAATCGCCGCGCGGGGCTGCTCAAACCAGGCCACCGTCAGGTTGTGAAAAGGTGGTGGAAGCGCAACAAGACAAACGCCGCCTCGGCGGAACCGAAGCGGCGGCAGTCAACTCTGAAGCCGTGGCAGGGAGCACGGCTCTGGAGGTATCTTGTATTTTCTATTTCACGCAGTTCCGGACGGAAAACCGTTACACACTTCCTGGAACTGCTTTCATTCAGGCGACGAAGCCTAGGCGCGCCGCAGCCATGGCGCCGGTCTGGCCAGGCATGGTGTTGGCAAGACGCTGGCGCTCGAGAGCGGTGGTCAGGTTCATTTCGCGGCGGGCGAAGAGGCGGGCAAAAAGCTTCATGATCATCTCCAATCGGTTGCTCAGACGGGTCGCCTTCGCTTGATGGAGTGGGGCAGCTCGTTTGCTGACGGGGATATAGGCTTGTGTAAGCAGAAACTAAATCGCAAAAGCGAAGCGCTTGATATGAAAAGCGACACCGAATGCGACAGATTTGGGCAGGCTATAGCCAATATGCCCAATATTTACGAATATTTACAGCTGGTTAGCTTCAAAAACGAGCTGCTATGCGGCTTGCTCATATGCGCCATGCAGCGGCGGCATGGCTCCTGAGTTCGTTTGAATACAAATAAAATAGAGAAGGCCTGCCGGGCGGGTTGCGCGGCAGGCCTTCAGCACGGGGTACACACGATCTACTTCGCTCCAGCCCAGGTTCCGATGCCGTAGCGAGTGCCGGTCTTGGCGTCGGAAGCTTCCGGCCAGCCGATATCCTTCTGCAATTCGATCGGCAGGGAACGGATGGCGCGTTCGGTCTGGTAGCGGGCGCGGGCCGCGTTGAATTCGGTCGCGATGCGGCCGAGGGACGACAGGATAGACATTTCGATCTCCTTTGCAGCGGCGCGGGAGGCGCCGGCAATGCGTTACGTCAGGTCTGTTTCAGCTTCATTACATGTCGAATGCAGGTCTGCGTGGTGGTCGTTTGGTGACCGCTTCTGGCAGCACGCTGCTTCGATGGAGTTGACTATGCTCCCGATCTGCTGTTCAATCAAACGAAATGGAATGATGCTTTGTATCAGAAAAATTGAAGGCTGATCGCCATGAACGCCCCACTCAATCATCCGCTGCCGCTGCTCGACCTCGATGTTTTGCGCACGTTCGTGGCGATTGCCGAGACCGGCAGCTTCACCACCGCGGCCAATGCCGTGTTCCGCACGCCGTCGGCCGTCTCCATGCAGATCAAGAAGCTGGAGGATATCCTCGGCCGCTCGGTGTTCGCGCGCGACGCGCGTTCGGTGACGCTGACCACCGATGGCGAGATGCTGCTCGGCTATGCCCGCCGGCTTTTGTCGATCAACCGCGAGGTGGTGTCGAAGTTCATCATTCCCGATATTGTCGGCGTGGTTCGGCTGGGCTCGCCGGACGATTATGGCGAGCGCGTGCTGCCGCATGTGCTGAAGCGTTTCGCGCAGTCGCATCCCTCGATCGCCGTCGACGTCACCATCGACCAGAGCAGCAATCTGCGCCGCCGCATGGACGACCGCGCGCTCGACATCACGCTTCTGACCAACTCCTACAAGACCAGCGCGCTCGGCGCGGAGGTGCTCTTGACCGAGCCGATCGTGTGGGCGGGCGCCAAGGGCGGCTGCGCGCATCTGCGCGAACCCTTGCCGGTGTCGCTGTGGGAAGAGGGCTGCGCCTGGCGGGCCGGTGCGCTCGAGGCGTTGGGCCGCGAGGGTCGCAACTATCGCGTCGCTTATATGAGCGCCCATACCGCGGGCCAGCGCGCTGCCATCATGGCAGACCTCGCGGTCGCGCCGCTGCCGCGCTCGTTCCTCGGCAACGACATGGTCGAACTCTGCCCGAAGGACGGAATGCCCGATATCGGCACTTACAATCTTGCCATGGTGGTGGCGCCGGACGCCAGCGCGCCGGTCAAGGCCGTCGCCGACCACATCCGCGCGACCTTCGAAGTGTTTCGGGAAACCGGCAAGTTCTGATCGATGTCGTGGAGCCGAGTTTCAGTGCTCGGCGATCTCGTCACGTTCGCCAGGCCAATTGATCGTCTGGCCGAAATGGTTGGTGTGCTGGGATGGTCCGAGACGCCGTCAGTAGTGCTGACTGCCGATCATATCGTCAGCGTGCTGCAACGGTTCCGTGCAGGAGAACTCGCCGCCGCCGATGTCGAGAGATGGGCTGATCTGGTCGAATGCAGGGAAGACATTGACTATCAGCCAGATCGCAATGAAGAGATATTGCAGGCGATTTACGTGCTCGCCAACCCGGTCCTGAACGGATTGCTCGACGAAGCTTTGGTCGACGACTTGGCCATTTCCCTTTCAGGTCGAATGTAGGCGTCGTCCGTGAGAAACGCGACGATGTGTTGGCGCGCGCGCCGCGCTTCCGGCATGTCAATCAGCGGCCAAACGTGGAACATGCCTTCCTCGTACACCAGTTCCACCTCGACACCGGCGGCGCGGGCTTTTTGCGCAAAGATCAGATTGTCGGGTGTGAGAAGATCGCGGGAGCCCGTCATAAGCAATGTCTTCGGTAACACCGACAGATCGCCATAGACCGGACTGATGCGCCAGTCCGTCGGATCCATACCGGCACTATAGAGCCGGATTGCCTCCCGCCCACCGGCAATCCCCAACCATGGATCGTTCCGCTCGGCCTCGAACACTTCCGGGTTTGCGAGCGAGACGTCGAGCCCGGGTGAAATCAGCACATGGCGCGAGGGCAGGGGCAGGCCCTCTTCCGCCGCCATCATGGTCAGCACCACTGCCATGTTGCCGCCGGCGGAATCGCCCATGAAGACGATGTCTTCCGCCTCTGTCTCCTCGATCATCTGGCGATAGACAGCGCCGACCATGCCGAACATGGCGTGGAAATCGTGTTCCGGGGCGATCGGATAGATCGGCACGGTGATGCCGTAGCCCAACCGGTCGGCCATGTCGGTGATCAGATGCCAGTGATAGGGCGTGATCTCAAAGACATAGGCGCCGCCATGCAGGTAGAGAATCCGCTTGTGCTCTCCGGCTCTGGGGGCGATTTCGTAGACCGGGAAACCGTCCACGGTGCGCGTCTGGATATCGAAACGCTGCTGGAGCAAGGCCGGCGGATGGTGATCCTCGGTTTTGCGCGCGGCCGCGATCCAGCGCTGCAGGTTTTCCGGGCTGGAAAAGGCCCGCTTGCGGCTGTGCCTGAGTACGAAGGACACGAAGTGGCTTTTCAAACTTGGCATGCGGATACACGAACTTCGGCTGCAGCCGACTAAGAGAATTCCCCTGTCGTTCGAAGATCGTGCGTTGGCCAGAAATGTCAAGATTGCGAATATCCGCATGGCGGCGTGATCTTCGAATATGGCGCTCGCGTAGTGATCAGCGACGCGGCAGAAGCGCAGCGCGGAGCCGGTTGGTGGCAGGCGCCGGGGACGTGCGCGGTCCCCGGCGCCTGGCGAGTAGTTTGCATTTGTCGGCAAAGGTCATCAGCGCGTGGTGCCCAGTAGCAGCGAAGCAAGCGTTGCCTGCGGGTCGGCCGGTGGTGAAGCCGGCCAGCCAATATCTTTCTGGACATGCATCGGCAGGCTGTTGAGCGCGCGGATCGCCTTGTTCCTGGCGTGGGCCTGCCTGATGGTGGCACCAAAGCGGCCGAGATTTTCGAACATCGACATTTTCATCTCCCTTGAAGAACGGCGATGGCCAAGGACTAAAGCGCGTCGCGTCGAAACGGATTCATGCGACGCGCTTTAGGTCTTTGTTTTGATGCATGTCGTTCCCCCAAAACCGAGGTCACTTTTGGGCGACATGCATTATCTTTGGCCGCCGTTCGATGCGGGGTAAATGCGCCTGCCATGTATCGGATGGATTTCGCGAAAACAGCATTTCGGTTTCCGGATCGGCCGATCCGGAAACATTTGCATACAAATAAAATCGAGGGAGAGGCCGACGGGTCTATTCGCGCCCGCGCCTTGCCGCGTGGCCTTCGCGCGAGCGCCGGCGGGGTGCAGCGTCGCCGGCGATGCCATCCTCGCTCACCGTCTTGCGTGGCGGCAGTTTTACCGCCGCCGACAGTTTCGGGAACGGATCGACTTTGTTGGGCAGCGCCATGGCATAGACGAAATGCTCCTGGAATTTCGGTTCCAGCGCCGTTTCGATCTTCTCGATCTGGCTCACCGTCTCCTCGATCTCGCGGCGATAGCCACGGTTGAGCAGCGCCATGCGAGCGCCGGCGCCGGCGGCGTTGCCGACGGCCGAGACCTTGTCGAGATCGCAATCGGGGATAAGGCCGAGCACCATGGCGTATTTCGGATCGATGAAGGAGCCGAAGGCACCCGCGAAATGGATGCGGTCGACATGTTCGGTGTTCTGCTTTTCCATCAACAGCTTGGTGCCGGCATATAGCGCCGCCTTGGCGAGCTGGATAGCACGCACATCGGTCTGGGTGATTGTAATCTTGGGTTCGCCTTCCTTCAGCACGTAGGAGAAGGTGCGGCCGTTGGCGACGACGCGCGGCGAGCGCGCGGCAAGCGATCCGTCGACGACGCCATCTTCCGAGATGATGCCGGCGAGATACATTTCGGCGACGATTTCGATAATGCCGGAGCCGCAGATGCCGGTGACGCCGGTCGCCTGTACGCTGTCGAGGAAGCCGGGTTCGTCGGACCACAGTTCCGAGCCGATGACGCGGTATTTCGGCTCCAGCGTGTCGGGATCGATGCGCACGCGCTCGATGGCGCCGGGCGCGGCGCGTTGGCCACCGGAGATTTCGGCGCCTTCGAAGGCAGGACCAGTGGGCGAGGAGGCGGCGACAACACGCGCCCGATTGCCGAGCACGATCTCGGCATTGGTGCCGACATCGACGATCAACATCATCTCGTCCTGGCGATGCGGGCCTTCCGACAGCGTCACCGCCGCCGCGTCGGCGCCGACATGGCCGGCAATGCAAGGCAGCATATAGAGCCGTGCGCCCTGGTTGAGCTTGAGCCCGATGTCGGATGCCTTGATGCGAACGGCGCCCGAGACGGCAAGCGCGAAGGGGGCTCCGCCGAGCTCGGTCGGATCGATGCCGAGGAACAGGTGGTGCATGATCGGATTGCCGACGAAGACCGAATCCAGGATGTCGTTGCGCTGGACATTGCCTTCCGCGCAGACCTTGTCGACGAGGCCGGAGATCGCCTCGCGGACAGCGACCGTCATTCCCTCGCGGCCATCCGGGTTCATCATCACATAGGAGACGCGGCTCATCAGATCCTCGCCGAAGCGGATCTGCGGGTTCGACGTTCCGGAAGAGGCGGCGACCCGGCCCGACAGCAGCGACACCAGGTGCATGGCGATGGTGGTCGAGCCGATGTCGCAGGCGAGGCCATAGGCCTCGTTCTTGAGGCCCGGCCACAGCGCGATGACGCGCGCGATGTCGCTGTCGGCGTCCTTGTGGATGGCGGCTGTCGCGGTCCAGTTGCCTTTGCGCAATATGCCTTGCACCTGCGGCAGCAGGTAGAAGTCGAATTCGAGGTTTTTAAAGCTCCAGTCCTTCATCAGCGCGATCTTGAGCCGGTCGAGATCGCCTGATGGATTGTGCATGTCGGGCTCTTCGATCTCGACATAGCACATACGAATCGCCGTATCGCGGGCGATCACCCTTGTGTCGGCATCCTTGCGGATGGTCTGTGCATTGATGACGGTATCCTGCGGCACGTCGATGACGAGATCGCCGAGGATCTGCGCCGAGCAGGAGAGGCGGCGCCGTTCGGGCAGGCCGCGGACGCGTTCGTAGCGCTCTTCCTTGGGGCCTTTGGGCGAGATGTGGTCGTTGGAGGAGGTGATCTTGTGCTTGGCGAAATTGCCTTCCTGCACCTCGATCTGGCAGCGCCCGCAAGTGGCACGTCCGCCGCACACGCTTTCGACATAGACGCCGAGTTGGCGCGCGGCGTCGAGCACTGGCGTGCCGACAGGGAACCGCCCGCGCTTGCCCGACGGCATGAACAGCACGAGCGGATCGGTAATGTTGGCAGGTGAATTCACGATTGCGCGCTTATCCCCGGCCCATGCGGGCTTCACGGCCGCCGCGCCGACGGCCGCCATTGCCGCCGCCTTCGCCCGGTGCATTGACCGCTGTCGGCGCCGCCACCGCGTGGCCGCCTTCGGCCGGCTTGTAATCCTTGTAGGTCTTGATCCATTTGGTGCAGTTCTCGTCGGTGCCGTTCAGCACGTTGGCGCCGCGCACGGCTTCCATCTCCTGCGGCCGCACCGGGTTCATGATCGCGGAGGTCATGCCAGCGCCGATCACCATCGGGATGAAGGCGGCGTTGATGCCATGGCGGTGTGGCAGGCCGAACGAGATATTAGACAGGCCGCAAGTGGTGTTGACCTTGAGTTCCTCACGCAGGCGCCGCAGCAGCGCGAACACCTGGCGGCCGGCATCGCCCAGCGCGCCGATCGGCATGACCAGCGGGTCGACGACGACGTCGTGCGCCGGAATGCCGAAATCGGCGCAGCGCTCGACGATCTTCTTGGCGACGGCAAAGCGCACGTCCGGATCCATCGAAATGCCGGTCTCGTCGTTGGAGATGGCGACGACCGGAACATTGTATTTCTTGACCAGTGGCAGGATGGCCTCGAGTTTTTCTTCCTCGCCGGTGACGGAGTTGACCAGCGGGCGCCCCTTGGCGACCTTCAGCGCGGCCTCGATCGCGGCGGTGACGGAACTATCGATCGACAGCGGCAAGTCGACCAGGCCCTGGACGATTTCCAGCGTCTGCACCAGCAGACCGGGTTCGGTCTCGTTCGGGTTGACCGAGGTGACGCCGGCATTGACGTCGAGCATTGTGGCGCCGCAGGCGGCCTGCTCCAGCGCGTCCTTGATGACGGTCTCGAAATTGCCAACCACCATCTCGGCAGCGAGCTTCTTGCGGCCGGTCGGGTTAATGCGTTCGCCAATCACGCAGAAGGGCTGGTCGAAGCCGATAATGATTTCTCGTGTCGCCGAGGCGACGATGGTCCGGGTCATGAAATCTCTCCGTCGTGATATAAAGAGTTCTTTATATCGTTATCTCTTGTCGATCAAGCGAATGGTGGTCGTTCCACGCTCTCAATGCGCGGTCTTCACCATATCCACCTGGGTTTCGGTAATCTCGTCGTGCAGGATGTGGTCCAGCCGATCGGCGACCATCTGGTCGTCGCGGCGGATCTCACGCTTCCATGGCTGGCGGCCCTTCAGCACGCCCGATTCATCGACGATCTCGGCAACATATTCCTCCTGGCGGTAGGCCATCACGTGGATGCCAGAGACGCCGGGAATTTCCTTCACCTCGTTGATGATGTCGGTGCAGAGCTGCTTGCCTTCCTTCTTCTGGTCCTGGGCGCCTTCCAGCCGCTTGATGACGGCATCAGGAATATGGATGCCCGGCACGTTGGAGCGGATCCATTTTGCCGTCTTGGCGGAAGCGAGCGGGCCGACGCCGCACAGGATGAACACCTTTTCGGTGTGGCCGAGATCGCGGGCCTTTTGCATGAAGGTTTTGAACATCGGCACGTCGAAGCAATACTGCGTCTGTATGAATTGCGCGCCGGCGGCGATCTTCTTGCCGAGGTGGATCGGGCGAAAGTCGAAGGGCGGCGCGAACGGATTGACGGCAGCGCCCAGGAACAGCTGCGGCGGCGTGGTCAGCTTCCGGCCGGACAGAAACTTGCCGTTGTCACGCATGATGCGACAGGTCTCGAGCAGCGACATGGAATCGAGATCGAACACCGGCTTGGCGCCAGGCTGGTCGCCGGCCTGCACGCCGTCGCCGGTCAGGCACAGCATGTTGGCGACGCCCATCGCGGCACCTCCCAGAACATCGCCCTGGATCGCGATGCGGTTCTTGTCGCGGCAGGCGATCTGCATGATCGGGGCGTAGCCCATGCGGGTCAGCAATGCGCAGATGCCAACCGACGACATGTGGCAATTGGCGCCGGACGCATCGACGGCGTTGATGGCGTCGACCCATCCGTCGAAGATCTTCGCCCTGTTGTAGACGTCCTCGGGATCGGCGCTGTCGGGCGGATTGAGCTCGGTCGTCACCGCGAACTCGCCGCGCCTGAGCACCCGCTCCAGCCGGCCGCGTGAGGTGTGGCCGGGCAGGGGATCGAGCGGCAAATGGATGCCGGCCGGATTTTCGTCGAGCTGGCGGCCGATCATGCAGAGGCTCCGGTCTTCGCTGCGGCGGCAGCTTCACGGGCTGCCGCGGCCTGCGCGGTCACCCGCAACCAGGCCGAGGTTTCGCGCAACGACTGATCGACCGGCTTCTGCACGGTGAGGATCCTGTCGGAGTTGACCATGTTCTGCGAACCTTCCCAGGCCTTGACCCAGACGCAGGGCATATTGGGCTCGACCTCGCAATTGCCGTTGGCGCGCACGCCGCCGCAAGGGCCGTTGCGCAACTGCTTGGGGCAGTTCATCGGGCACGACATGCCGGTCGAGGACAGGATGCACTGACCGCACATGCGGCAGTCGAACATGAAGCCCTTGACGCGCTTTTCGACGAATTTGACCGGCGCCTCGACACGACCATAGCCGATGCCCTTCCACAAGGGATGCAGCAGCAGGAACGTGTCGGCAAAACGGGCATAAAACCATTCGAGCAGGCGCGAATGCCGGACAGACCATAACCTCACCGCAAACGAGCGCTGCACGCGGCGCTGCGGCGACACGTCGGCCGGCTTGTAGTCGGATTTCGGCGCTGCCTTCTTGACCAGCGTGGCCTGGGTAACCGCCGGGTTCTCGTCAGACATTTTCTTTTCCGCCCGCCTTGACCAGAGCGACCAGCCGCTCGCGGTCGTATTTCGCGTCGAGTTCGTGGAACGCCTTTTCGACCTCGGATTCGAGATCGTCACCAACCGGAACGGGATCGGCCTTGCGCCATTCGGCGAGATAGTCGTCCGTGCCACCGGCGCCGGTGCGCATGGCGCACATGTCGATCGCCTCGGTGAAGCGCAACGGCAGTTCGCGCTTGGCGTTCTGCCGGCCTTTCCTGACGATGACCTGGGCAGGGATGTCGCGCCAGTAGACGACGATAAGATCGGCCATGAATTCTCGCTCCTCGATCCCCGAGCATTGCCGCAAGCGCAGTTGGCCCGCTTGTTATGGGACGACGCGCGCGCATTCAAAAGCGACGCATTTCGATGTCGTAAAATGAAAGGTGCGTTTATTCGTTTGCGACCCATGTCGCGACAGGGTGAATGCAGCAATAATGGCGGCGGAATTTGCGCTGTTGTGGACGCCGGATGCGTTACCAGATGCCGGTTCTCAGCCCTGTCCAGACATAGGACCAGATCGTCGGGTGGTACCACTGTTTCGATGGCAGGCCTGGATCGAACGTTGCGAGTTTTCCGGCTAGCGCGTCGCTGACCGCCTCGACGCAGATGTCGCGCGAAAACGCCACCTGGCGCAGCGCGTAGCTGGAGATGCTGTCGCCTTGTTTCGGCTTGCCGCGCGCCTGCTTCAGCACGCCGCCGGTGTCGACGCCCGCATCGACCAGATGGACGGTGGTGCCGAAATTCTGCGGATCGCCTGACGTCAACGCCCAATAGCCGCCATTCATGCCGCGATATTTCGGGGTGATGCCGGCATGATAGTTGAGCACCGGACAAGGTATTTTGCCGAGCATCTCCCTGGAAATCAGCCGGCAACCGTTGAGCAGCACGACGCCAGGTTTCATCTTCTGGATCGCTTGCAGACATTCCTCGCTGTTGGCGGATGCCACATGGACGATGACCTGGCCTTGCCGCGGTTCCGTTTCAAGCTTCTCCTCGGCAATCAACCGGGCGGCATGTTTGACATAAAGCCGTTTTCCGAGCCTGCTCAGCACCATCGTGCCGAGCTGGCCCATGGCAGAGACCCAGCCCTGGCGTCGGGCGCGGCCGCGCAGCAATTGTTTTTTAGATTCAGGGATTTCGAGGATGACGCTGACAGGGCCGACGCGGTCGGTGAGGTCGTTGATCATGGCCCAGACGTGCGCGCCGCCACCGGTGACGACTACAATCGGTCGCGGATTGGATTTCGACGCTGCCATTGATCTTGCCACGCTCCAAGGACCGGCTGATGCGGCCGGACCTTAGGGCAGGCGGGTTAATCCTTGGTATGCCGGCATGATAGATCCGGTCAGCGCTTGAACTCCATGATGTCGAGCTTCGATTCGTAGTAGGGCGCGGGGAATTCGATGCGCCATTCCTTGGCGCTGTTGCGGAAGGCGTAACCGACCTGATCGGTTTGCGAGCCGCTGCCATAGGGCTTCGCCCGGTCGTCGTTGACGGAGCCGGAGCCAAGATAGATCGAGCGCTTGTCGCCGTCGTCGAAGAAACGGCCCTGGGTGCGCTGCGAACCGCTGATCTTTTGCAGCCGCCAGCCGGAGCCATCATCGGTTACCCTGCATTTGAACCAGCCATAGATGACGAGCGGGCTCAGTCCGCCGACTTTGATCGTGCGGCACCGCCAATTGCCAGTGAGATCCTTGTCGGAGAAGGCGACCAGCGGCTTGGCCAGCAGCGCGTCGAGCTGCTTGACCTCGGCGGGGTTGCCCGCCTTTGCCTCGGCGAGCGCCGCCTTGCGCGTGTCGCCATATCTGTCGAGCCGCGCCTTGTCGGCGGCGGTGATCAGTTTCTGCACTTGGCCGTCGGCAAGGGCGGGCAAAACGCAGCAGAACAGGCCGACAGTGGCAAGTAAGGGGCGGAGGTTCATCAGAGGAATCCCTGTTTTGTCTGGAACGGCGCCGCTGCCGTCTGGCGCATAACTTACCGGGTCGCTGGCGCCTGTCATCCGTGCTTAACAGCGTCACGGTCGAAATTCATGGTGTGACGAATGCGAATCTTGCTTACGGGGTCATCAGGTTGGCTAGGAAGCGCGTTGGCGCCAATCCTGCGCGGGCTTGGACATGACGTCACCGGCCTCGATCCCATTCCATCGGCCGAAACGCGGATCGTCGGCTCGATTGCCGACCGCGATCTGGTCATGCGAGCAGTCAGGGACAATCGAACTGAAGCCATCATTCACAGCGGCGCGCTGCACAAGCCCAACATAGAAAGCCACGCCAACAGTGATTTCATCGCGGCCAACGTGCAGGGCACGCTAAACCTGCTCGATGCGGCGGTAGCGGCCAATGTGCAACGCTTCGTCTTCACGTCAACGACTTCGCTGATGATCTCGCAGGCGATACGCGACGGCTTCGAGGGTGGCGCGCGCAAGGCGGCGTGGCTGACGGAATCGATGTCGCCCGAGCCGCGCAACATCTATGGGGTGACCAAGCTCTCCGCCGAGCATCTCTGCCGTCTCTACCACCTCCGGCACGGGCTGCCTGTGGTGGTGCTGCGCACGGCCCGTTTCTTCCCCGAGGCCGACGACATGGCGCATGCGATCGAGCAGTCGGACGCCAATACCAAGGCGAACGAGTTGCTGTTTCGGCGGCTGACGGTGGACGACGCGGCGCAGGCGCATGTCGCGGCACTGGAGAAGGCACCGGAGCTCGGCTTCGGCATCTTCATCGTCTGTGCGCCTACGCCGTTCCAGCCCGATGATTGCGCGGACTTGATCGCAGACGCCCCATCGGTCGTGGCGCGTTATTTTCCCGAATTTCCCGCACTTTATGCACGCAAAGGCTGGACGATGTTTTCCTCGATCGACCGGGTCTATGACTCGTCGCGGGCGAGAGAGAGGCTGGGTTTTGCCTGCAGGACGAGCTTTGCCGACGTGCTGGCGGCGCTGGCGGCCGAAGACGAGAGCTGAAGCCCTCAGGCGCTCGCGGCCGCACGCGCCAGGCCTGGCGTCAGGTCGCCAAACCCGGTCGAGCGACGCTCGTAGGTCAAGCCGAGCAGGGCGGCCGCCTTTTCCGCGACCTTGTCGAGCTCCGGATCATCGGTCTGCGCCAGATAGATCAGCTTCTCGTAATTGCCGAAATAGTCCTTGATCAGTTCCGGGTGCCTGTCCAGCCCGAGCGGCTTCATGAAGAAGGCATCGAACTGGCGGCACAGGAAGTCCGTCATGTAGAACGACATCATGTCGTCGTCGGCGACCTTCGCATAGGCGTCCATGCCTTGATAGAAGGCGAAGCAATGCGGGCCGGCCATGCGCTCGACGCCATGCTTCTCCAGTACGCGGTCAAGCAAGCCGCCGGTACCGCAATCGGCATAGCCGACGAAGATATTGATGTAACCCTCCGCCTTGGCCTTCTCGATCGCCTTGTCCATGGCCGGTGCGATGCGGTCAGGATAGAAATGAAATTCCGCCGGCAAACACGTCAATTCGAGGTGATCCAGCCCGAGCCGTTCCTTGACGGCCAACACCTCGCGCGCAATCATCCCGCAAGCGATGACGAGCAGCCTGTCGCCTTGATTCGGTTTCGTTTTCTGTGATTTGGCCATGGGATCAGTCAAGCCGGCCTTCGTTGTCGTGGGCTAATTTATCTATTGAGGGAGACACCGTCCATGAAACTGCTACGCATCGCTCCGATTGCTATTCTTGCCAGCGTCCTCGCCCTTACGGCTTGCGCGAACACCGTCCGCGGCGTCGGCAAGGACGTCAAATCGACGGCGAGGGCGGTCAAAGACACTGTCGCCAATTGATCGGCAGCCACCTCTTTCATCTGGGAACAAAAAAGCCGCGCTGCAAGGCGCGGCTTTTTTTCGTCGTCCTGATGCCTTGGATCAGGCCGAAGCACGCACGTTGTGCTTGCGCTTCATGAAATCCTTGGCGGTTTCGACCGCCACCGCTGCGTCGCGGCAATAGGCATCGGCGCCGACGGCCTTGCCGAATTCTTCGTTGAGCGGTGCCCCGCCAACCAGCACTACATAGTCGTCGCGAATGCCCTTTTCCTTCATCGTGTCGATGACGACCTTCATGTAGGGCATGGTGGTGGTGAGCAGAGCCGACATGCCGATGATGTCGGGCTGGTGCTGCTCGATCGCATCGAGATACTTCTCGACCGCGTTGTTGATGCCGAGGTCGATGACGTCGAAGCCGGCGCCTTCCATCATCATGCCGACGAGGTTCTTGCCGATGTCGTGGATGTCGCCCTTGACGGTGCCGATCACCATCTTGCCCTGCTTGGGCGCGCCGGTGGCGGCGAGCAGTGGGCGCAGGATGAACATGCCGGCCTTCATGGCATTGGCGGACAACAGCACTTCGGGAACGAACAGGATGCCGTCGCGAAAATCCTCGCCGACGATACGCATGCCTTCGACCAGTGCCTCGGTCAGCACCTTGTAGGGCGCCCAGCCGCGATCGAGCAGGATGCGCGTGCCTTCCTCGATTTCTTCCTTCAGACCGTCATAGAGATCGTCGTGCATCTGCTGCACCAACTCGTCATCGGAAAGTTCGGAAAGGATGATCTCGTCGTCGGACATTTTAATCCAGCTCCTCACGGCATCGCGACTGTGTCGCAAGGCACAAAATAATGGCGTTCATACCTAACCCGCAACGGGCGGGTATCCATAGCTGATTTGCGACTTCCCGCAAAAGGAAAGCGACTGGAAAATCTATCGGATTTCTTGTCGATTTTGCGACAGGCGTTGGCGCGGACGGGCCGTTTCGAATAGGGTGCATGGCTACGATCCGGCGAAAGCCGCGCCATGCGGCTGCAACGGTTACGGACCGGTCCATATCGAGGCCTGGCCATATTCAGGGAAGAGTGATCATGAGCGAACACGCGGCAGTCGACCAGGAAGCGTCAAACGCGCGGCGTGGGCGCGGCGCCAGCGGTGGAGCAGCGGCCAGGCGCGCGGCGCGTTCCGGCGGCGGCCCCGGCACCCAGCTCACCTACATCAAGCGCAAGATCAACGTCTACGAAGTGCTGAACGAGGAAGGCCTGGCGCTGATCGAGAAGAACACCGACACGGTGCTGGAAGAGATCGGCATCATTTTTCGCGATGACGCGGAAGCGCTGCAGCTCTGGAAAGAGGCCGGCGCCGACGTCAAGGGCGAGCGCGTGCATTTTCCCAAGGGGCTCTGCCGTTCGCTCTTGAAGACCGCGCCGTCCATCTACACCCAGCATGCCCGCAATTCGGAACGCTCGGTACAGATCGGCGGCGACGCGACCGTGTTCGCGCCGGTCTATGGCCCGCCCTTCGTGCGCGATCTCGACGGCGTCAGGCGCTATGCGACGATCGAGGATTTCCAGAATTTCGTGAAGCTCGCCTATATGGCGCCATCGATCCACCATTCGGGCGGCACGGTGTGCGAGCCGGTCGACGTGCCGGTCAACAAGCGCCACCTCGACATGGTCTACGCGCATATCAAATATTCCGACAAGCCGTTCATGGGTTCGGTGACCGCGCCGGAGCGCGCCGAGGACACGGTGGCGATGGCCAAGCTGGTGTTCGGCGACGACTTCGTCGAGAACAACACGGTGCTGACCAGCCTGATCAACGCCAACTCGCCGATGGTGTTCGACGAAACCATGCTCGGCGCCCTGAAGGTCTATTCGCGGCATAATCAGGCCTGCATCGTCACGCCGTTCATCCTCGCCGGCGCGATGAGCCCGGTGACGGTCGCCGGCACGCTGACGCAGGTCCTGGCCGAAGTGCTGGCCGGCGCCTCGTTCACGCAGCTGATCCGTCCAGGTGCGCCGGTGCTGTTCGGCACCTTCGCGTCGTCGATATCGATGCAGTCGGGCGCGCCGACCTTCGGCACGCCGGAGCCGTCGCTGGTCTCCTATGGCGCGGCGCAACTCGCCCGCCGGCTCGGACTGCCGTTCCGCACCGGCGGCTCGCTCTGCGCCTCGAAGGTGCCGGACGCACAAGCAGCCTATGAGAGCGCCAACACGCTGAACTCAACCATCCTTGCCGGCACCAATTTCGTGCTCCATTCGGCCGGCTGGCTCGAGGGCGGGCTGGCGTCCTGCTATGAAAAATTCATGATGGATATCGATCAGCTCGGCATGCAGCAGAAATTCTGCGAAGGCGTCGACCTGTCGGAAAACGGCCAGGCGATGGATGCCATCCGCCAGGTCGGTCCGGGCAGCCACTATCTCGGCTGCGACCACACCCAGGCCAATTTCCAGACCGCCTTCTACCGCTCGTCGATCGCCGACAACAACTCCTACGAGCAGTGGCTGGCCGAGGGCCAGAAGACCGCGCCGCAGCGTGCCAACGATCTCGCCCGCCGCTGGCTGGAGGCTTACGAGGCGCCGCACCTCGATGAAGGCATCGACGAAGCCCTGAAGGACTTCATCGCCAGGAAGAAGGGGTCGATGCCCGACGCCTTCACTTGAAAGGAGCCCGAGTCAGGCGGGGCTAAAGTCGCCAACATCATCCACAAGGAAGTCTGGCGGAGCGCGTTCTCCGATCCGGACAAGAAGGGATGATTTGCGTGCGCGGCATGATCGAGGAGATCACGGCCGCGCTTGGCGCCAACGGCCTCATCCCGCGTGGCGGCTTTCTTTTTTCCGATCACGAGAGTGGCCCTCATGGCGCCTCGGGCGCGCCTGCAAAGTCTTTATTGCTGGTAGGGCAGGCGGGTGCCGCGCCTTGGCCGCATTTCCTGCGCTGGCGCGAGCAGCAGCCACAGGCGATCGCAAATCCGCTCGATACCTGGTCGCGGCAGGTCATCGGCGACGTGGCACAAGAATTTGGCGCTCGCGCAGTTTCGCCGTCCGACAAGCCTTACCTGCCGTTCCAGCAATGGGCTGTTCGGGCGGAGGGGCTGAAGCCATCGCCGCTCGGCATCCTCATGCATCCGCAATACGGGCTTTGGCATGCCTATCGCGGCGCGTTGCTGTTCGAGGAGGAGATAGCGCTTCCCGAGCCCCGCGAGTCGATCCATCTCTGCGACACATGCGTCGAGAAACCGTGCCTGAAATCCTGTCCGGTCGATGCCTATTCCACGGAAGGGTTCGCCTACCAGGCCTGCCTGGTCCATGTGCGGGGGGCGAACGGCGAGCCGTGCCGCAGTGGCGGTTGCCTCGACCGCAATGCCTGCCCCTATGGCTCCTCCTATCGCTATCCGCCGGAGGTCCAGGCGTTTCACATGGCGAGCTTTGCACGGGCCGCCAACTGATCGATGTCTTGCCTGACGGGCGTTACGCCCATGAGCCTCTTGACGACAGGTACAAACAAGCCTATTCATCAAGTCATCAGATGACTTGATGAATAGGCCGATGCAACCTGCCGTCAGAACCAATCTTACCGCCAGCGCGACGGAAAGCCTCCGCAGCGAAATCCTCAGCGGTCGCTGGGGCATCGGCGAGCGTGTACCGAATGAAGCGACCCTCAGCGACCTTCTGTCGGTCAGCCGCGGTACGGTGCGCGAAGCGGTGAGAGTGCTGGTCTCGCAGGGATTGCTGGATACGCGCCAGGGCTCGGGCACCTATGTGCGCTCGACCATCGATTCCTCCGCCGCGCTCGATCGCGTCAAGCGCACCGGGCTGCGCGATCAGTGGGAGGCGCGGGCGGCGCTGGACCTGGAGGCCGCACGGCTTGCCGCCTTGCGCCGCACACCCGCCGATCTCGACCAGATGCGCCGATTGCTTGCCGAGCGCGGCAATGCCGCGGATGGCGGAAGCGAAGCGTTCGTACGACGAGACCTCGCCTTCCACAAGTCGGTCGTTGCGGCGTCCGGCAACAGGGCGATGATGGAACTCTACGACTTCTTCACCGCCGCCATCACCGAAACCATCCATGCCACCATCGACGGCGAACTGCCCGAACCGGACCAGCAAGCGCATGCGGCAATCGTCGATGCCATCGCCGCGAGCGACCCCGACCGTGCGGTTGCCGCCGTCCGCGCCTTCATGGCGCCGGTGCTTGCCCAACTTGAAAGACTGCTTTCCCAATGAACCAGACATTTCGCCAACCCGACCCGAAGGCCGTCGAGGGGCTGGACCTCATCGATGCCGAAGCCGATAGCCTGCCCACGCCGCAGCCGCCGGAACTGCGCAGCCGCGCCGCCCGCATCGTGCTTGGCGCAAGCCTTGTGCTGATCGCCTTCAACCTGCGGCCGCTGTTTTCCAGCCTGTCGGTGCTGTTGCCCGAGGTAATGCAGGCGACCGGTCTATCGACGACCGGCGCCAGCCTGCTGACCACGCTGCCAGTCTTGTGCCTCGGCCTGTTCGCCCCCTTCGCGCCGAGGCTTGCCCAGCGCTATGGGGCCGAACGAACCTTGCTTGGCGCCCTTGTGCTGTTGGCGCTGGGAACCGCGCTGCGCTGTTTCGAGTGGGTGCCGCTGCTGTTTGTCGCCACCTTCCTTGCCGGTGGCGCCATTGCCATCGGCAATGTCCTGTTGCCGGGTCTCGTCAAGCGCGATTTTGCCGGCAGTGCGGCTGTCATGACCGGGCTTTACACCATGGCTCTGTGCGCCGGTTCGGCTGCCGCCGCCGGTCTCACCCTGCCGATCGAGCATCTTGTCACCGGTTCATGGTCTGGCGCGCTCGCTGCGTGGGCGGTGCCGACATTGGTCGTGCTGCTGATCTGGATTCCGCAGGCGCTGGCCAGCCGGCGACAGGTCAGCCATCGCGGCTTCCACGTCGTCGGTCTGTGGCGCGATCGCCTGGCGTGGCAGGTGACGCTGTTCATGGGACTGCAGTCGGCGCTCGCCTATTGTATCTTCGGCTGGCTGGCGCCGATCCTGCGCGAGCGCGGCTTCGATGCGGCCACCGCCGGCGCTATCGCTTCGGTGTCGGTGATGGCGCAGGTCATCACCTGCCTTGCCGTGCCGTCCGTTGCGATGCGGCTCAAGGATCAGCGCGGCATCAACGTCGCCCTCGTTGGCATCGCGGTGGTTGCGCTGCTCGGTATTCTGTTCGCACCGACGTCGACCGTGCTTTTCTGGGCAATCCTTCAAGGCATCGGGCAGGGCGGCCTGATCGCCGCCGCCATGACCCTGATCGTGCTGCGTTCGCCGGATTCACACGTCGCGGCGCATCTTTCTGGCATGGCGCAAGGCGTGGGCTATATGCTCGCGGCCTTTGGCCCGCTGCTCGTGGGCCTGATCCGCGGCTGGACCGGCAGTTTCTCGGAATCGGCCTTCCTGTTCGTCGCGCTCGGACTGGGCGCGGCCATGATGGGGTTCGGCGCGGGCCGGGCGCTGCATGTCGGCGGCAGGACCATAGGCTTCGACGGCGAAGACTGACCAAGACCTTCCGCAGGCAGTCGGGCCTGCAAACGCGTCACACGATCCCGCACGAAATGTTGACCGCCGGTCTCAGGCAACGCCTTGCCGTAGCGGCTTGCGCGGATATGTATCGCACATCTGAAAAACGGAGCAGGCAATGACGAAGCAGGATCTTCAGATCAAGATCGGCGATGGTGTGGCGAAGGCAGGCCTGTTCCGCTCGTCCAAGGTCTCGCCAGCCAAGGCCGGTGTCATTCTCTACCAGGACGCCTTCGGTCCGCGACCGGCGCTTGATCAGATGGCGGAACGGCTGGCGGGCGAGGGCTATGCGGTGCTGGTGCCCGACCTCTTCCATCGCAACGCGCCTTACGGTCCGTTCGATGCCAAGACCGCCTTCACCGAGGAAAAAACCAAGACAGCACTGATGGCGCTGGTCACCGGCACGACGCAGGAGATGACCATCAGCGACAGCGGCGCGTTTCTCGAGGCACTCGCCGGCGAAGGCGTCACGGGACCGATCGGGACGGTCGGCTATTGCATGGGCGGTGCGCGGGCGCTCAACGCCGCCGCGACCTATTCAGACCGGATCAAGGCCGCCGCCAGTTTCCATGGCGGCAACCTTGCCAGCGATGCCGCCGACAGTCCGCACCGCAAGGCTGCCGCCATCAAGGCGCGTGTCTATGTCGGCATGGCCGGTGTCGACAGGAGCTTCCCCCCGGAGCAGTCGACGCGGCTGGAGGAGGCGCTGCGGAATGCTGAAGTCGACCACGCGATCGAGAATTATGTCGGCATGGCGCATGGCTGGTGCGTGCCGGATCACAGCGTCTTCAATGCAGAAGGCGCGGAGCGGCATTGGAAGCGCTTGACTGATTTGTTCGCCGAAACGCTGGTCTGAGCCATCGCCACCCTGTTGGCCGCGCGACACATTGGAGGTATCAGGCGGGATTGGCGACCCGGCTGAAGCGGCGCGGGTCATGCGGGAACGATCAGCCTGATGCAATCCTACGATGTCGTGATCATCGGCGCCGGCGCTGCCGGTATGATGTGCGCCGTGGAGGTCGCCAAGCGAGGCCGTTCGGTGCTGATCCTTGATCATGCGGCGGCACCTGGCGAAAAGATCCGCATCTCCGGCGGCGGCCGGTGCAATTTCACCAACATCCGTGCGAGCCCGAAGAATTTTATCTCGCGGAATCCGCATTTCTGCATCTCGGCGCTCAGCCGCTATACGCAACGCGACTTCATTGCGCTCGTTGAACGCCACGACATTGCCTATCACGAGAAGACACTGGGGCAGCTGTTCTGTGACGGTTCCGCGCGCCAGATCATCGACATGCTGGTCTCGGAAATGCAGGGCAGGGGCGCCAAGCTGATATTGTCGACTTCCGTTGAGACTATCGGCAAAACCGAGGAAGGGTTCGAACTCAGGCTCTCCGCCGGCTCGGTCTCCTGCCGGTCCCTGGTCGTGGCCTGTGGCGGCAAGTCGATCCCCAAGATGGGCGCAACGGGCTTCGGCTACGAGCTTGCCGAACGGTTTGGCCTTGCCGTCGTCGAAACACGGCCTGCCCTGGTGCCGCTGACCTTCGATGCAAAAACGCTTGAGCGGCTTTCGCCCCTGGCCGGGAACGCAGTCGACGCCGAGATTGCCTGTGGCAACACGCGGTTTTCCGAGGCGATGCTGTTCACGCATCGCGGCGTCAGCGGGCCATCCATCCTGCAAATCTCATCCTATTGGCGCGAGGGTGATGAAATCCGCATCGCCATGCTGCCGGGTACGGATGTGGCTGAGCTCGTCCGCGCCGCCAAACGCGGCAATGGCCGGCAAGCGGTGCAGACCGTGCTCGCAAATCATTTGCCGAAACGGCTGGCCCAGGCGATAGCCGAGCGAACCGGGCTCGACGGCAATCTCGCCGATCTTTCCGAGGCGCAGATCAAAACTGTCGAGGCCGCGGTCAACGACTGGCGCATCAAGCCGGCCGGTTCGGAGGGCTACCGGACGGCCGAAGTGACGCTCGGCGGGGTAGACACCAATAGCCTCGACCAGAAGACGATGCAGGCGAAGTCGGTGCCGGGCCTGTTCTTCATCGGCGAGGTCGTCGACGTCACCGGCTGGCTCGGCGGCTATAATTTCCAATGGGCTTGGTCGTCGGGCTGGGCGGCGGGCCAGGCGTGTTGATATTAGGTGAAGCCGGCCTGGCTGGATCTCGACACGCTCCAGGTGCAAAAGTCCCAATTCGAAAAAATCTTTCCATCACCCCAAGGATTAGCCATTAGCCTTCGTCCAACAGGCAAATGATGGCGATGATGCTGGATGAGAGCGAAGCCTCCGACGCCGAACTGATCGGGCGGGCGAAGGGCGGAGACAGGGGGGCCTTCGGCAAATTGCTGGAGCGTCACTACGACTTCGTCTATCGCGCCGCCTATCGCTGGTGCGGCAGGAAGGCCGATGCCGAAGACATTGCCCAGGAAGTCTGTGTCAGACTGGGCAAGGCAATCCGCGATTATCGCGGTGGCGGCGCGTTCACGACATGGCTCTATACCATGACGGTGAACGCCGCGCGCGACATGATACGCAAGACCGCGCGCGAGACGGTCAAGACCGAGGCCTATGGCGTCCACGCGCTGATTTCGGGCGAGGCCCCGGCCGAGAGCGAAGACCCCGCCGAGGCGCTGTGGGCGGCGGTGCGGCAATTGCCCGACAAGCAGCGCGATGCCGTGATGCTTGTCTATGGCGAAGGCTTGAGCCACGCGGCCGCCGCCGAGGCGATGGCGATCTCGGAGACGACGGTTTCCTGGCACATCCATGAAGCGAAGAAACGGCTGAAGACGTTGATGCGTTCAGCCGGGGAAGTGTGACCATGGTCGACGACAACGAACTCAGAAAGCTGCGCGACGCAGCAATACCAGCACCCGGCGAGGATGCGAAGGCGCGTGCCTTCGAGGCCGCTATGCGCGCCTATGACCAGGAGAATATTTCCGCCGTCACCCAAGGATCGGTCGGCGGCCTTCGTCTCACAGAGCGAGCACAAAAGCTCTGGAGCGAGATCATGCAAAAGAAACTCATTGCCACGCCGGCCCTTGCCGGGCTGGTCGCCCTGCCGATCGCCGGATACGCCACCTTTCACATGCTGAGGGAACAGCCGTCGCCGTTCGGCGGAGGCGAGAAGATCACCGAGACGCTGGCCGACAAGCCGGCGACGCTGAAGCCGCTGGCCAAGCAGGCACCGGGAGATCAGGCCGTCAACGAACCGACCGCGACCACCGCGCCTACCAAAGACAAGAAGGCGGACGCGGTCGTGGAAAGCCGCGATGCGACCGATGCGCTTGTGGCGCCGGCTCCGCCGCCGAAACCCGAATCGACCGCCGTTGGCGGTGCTGCGCAGCAGGATGCGCTGGGACGTGGTGCGCCGGCCGATGCTCCGGCAGCAACCAACGAATCCGAGTCGGGCACTTTGCAGACTTACAAGCCAGCGCCCGCGCCGACAGGTGAGTTCGCGCTGGATGGCGCCACCGGCGCGCCCAGCACATCGCGGATGGCCCGCATGCCGGCCGCCGAATCCAAGCTGATGGTCCAGCAGCCGGCCGACCAAGCCGCGCCGCAAGTGGAAAACCGCAACCGCGTCCAGGATTTCAAGACCAACCCGGTACATGCGGCACTGGAAGACCCGGTCTCGACCTTCTCGATCGATGTCGATACTGCCTCGTATTCCTTCGTGCGCCGCTCGCTGAAAGAAGGGTCGGTGCCGCAGGCCGACACGGTCCGTGTCGAGGAGATGATCAATTACTTCCCCTATGACTGGAAGGGCCCTGATTCGGCATCGACGCCGTTCAACTCCACGGTCAGCATCATGCCGACGCCGTGGAATGATCACACCAAGCTGATGCATGTCGCTATCAAGGGCTTCGACATCAAGCCGACCGAGCAGCCGAAGGCCAATCTGGTGTTCCTGATCGACGTGTCGGGCTCGATGGACGAACCGGACAAGTTGCCGCTGCTCAAGTCGGCATTCCGGCTGCTGGTCAGCAAGCTGAAGGCCGACGACACGGTCTCGATCGTCACCTATGCGGGCGACGCCGGCACCGTGCTGATGCCGACTAGGGCGGCCGAGAAGGACAAGATCCTCAATGCCATCGACAATCTGCAGCCTGGTGGCTCGACCGCTGGCGAAGCCGGCATCAAGGAAGCTTACAAGCTTGCCCAGCAGTCCTTCATCAAGGACGGCGTCAACCGGGTGATGCTCGCCACCGATGGCGACTTCAATGTCGGCCAGAGCGACGACGATGATCTGAAGCGTCTGATTGAGACCGAGCGCAAAACCGGTGTCTTCCTGTCGGTCTTCGGCTTCGGCCACGACAATCTGAACGATCAGATGATGCAGACCATCGCCCAGAACGGCAACGGCACCGCCGCTTATATCGATACGCTGGCGGAGGCGGAGAAGGTGCTGGTCGAGGATGCCTCCTCGACGCTGTTCCCCATCGCCAAGGACGTGAAGATCCAGGTCGAGTTCAACCCGAACAAGGTCTCGGAATACCGCCTGATCGGCTACGAGACCCGGGCGCTCAACCGCGAGGATTTCAACAATGACCGTGTCGATGCCGGCGATATCGGCTCGGGCCACTCGGTCACCGCGATCTATGAGATCACGCCGAAGGGCAGCGGTGGCGAGCAGATCGATCCGCTGCGCTATGGCCAGGCCACGGTCAACAATGGTGGCGTTGCCAATGCGGACGAATATGCGTTCGTCAAGATCCGCTACAAGCTGCCGAACGAAGGCGTCTCGAAGCTGATCACCACGCCGGTGACCTCGGCCAACGAGGTGGCGTCTTTCGACCAGGCGAGCACCGATCAGCGTTTCTCAGTCGCGGTCGCGGCCTTCGGCCAGAAGCTGCGCGACGAGGATGCGACAGCGAAGTTCGGCTACGACAAGATCATGGAGATTGCCACTGCCGCCCGAGGAGCCGACCCGTTTGGGTACAGGTCCGAGTTCCTTTCGCTTGTGCGCCTTGCCTCGGCGCTGGGCGGCAACCGGTAGTGGCGATGAAGGTCGGTTTCTTTCAGATGATGGGATCGTTCTGATAGCCGGCCCCACGGGCGGGTGAGGCAGGCCGGCGAGGGATACTTTCCCTTGCCGGCCTTTTTTCGGATCTATTGATATTCAGGTGATGCCGGTCTGCAAACAGTGGCTTCCTGCGCTTCCGGTGCTCACGTACTTCAAGTACGCTCCGCTCCGGTTCTCGAAAGTCACTGTTTTCGGCTCGGCCTGACCTGAATCTCAACAGATCCGACGGCAGCGCGCAGGATCATTAAATTGCGCTGCATTTCCGGTACCGGATCGCAACTCCCTCTTGCTACACCGGTCACGTGTAAGGCTTGAGGGAGCCGGAATTGCAGATCAGAACTATCGCCGGCTCGATACCACCCGCACAGGATGCTTCGGCGGTTTCATCAGGCCCATCAGCCGAATCCAGGCGCATCAGCGATGACGTCGCGCAGGCGCGCAACACAGCCATGTCGGCGCTGACCAATGATCGCTTCCGAGCCATGCTGGAGCAGATTACCGATCCCGGTGCGTCGGGTGCGCTGGCGACAATGCGCGGAGACAAGGTGGTCGATTTCAAGTCGGCGCAGTCGAGCTACGCCGACAACAGCGAATAGCCGCAAAAAGAAATCGCGTCAGGCGCGGGTGCGACGCCGCTCGCGGCGGGCTTCGCTGGTCTCGGCGGTGTTTGCCGTCGCCACCTTGTTGCGCATCGGGCCAATGCGTTCGACGATTTTTTCGACCGTCGGACGATCCGCCCTTGTGTGGGCGTCGAGCGCCTTGCGCATCGCGGCAAGATGCTGGAACGAGGTGCCGCAGCAGCCGCCGATGATTTTGGCTCCGCCATCCACGGCGAGCCGGACATAGTCGGCCATCAATTCGGGCGTGCCGGAATAGTGGATCTCGGTGCCACGGAATTCGGGAATGCCGCAATTGCCCTTGACGATGACGGTCGCCTCCGGCTTCGCCTCGGTCATGTCGAGCAGCGAGGCCAGGATGTCTGAGGCACCGACGCCGCAATTGGCGCCAACGCCGAGCGGCGCCTGCGAGAGGCCGTCGGCGACGCCGTGGATGTCCTTCGGCAGCAGGCCCATCATGGTGCGGCCGGCGGTGTCGAACGAGCCGGTATAAGTGTAGGGCAGGCCGACGCGGATGGCGGCTTCGGCAGCGGCGCGGATCTCATCGGGTGCCGACATGGTTTCGATCCAGGCGACTTCGGCGCCGCCTTCCTTGAGACCTTCGATCTGCTCGGCAAAGGCGTCAACCGCCTCGTCATAGGTCATGGCGCCGAGCGGCACCAGCAACTCGCCGGTCGGACCGACGGAGCCGGCAACGATCACCTTGCGGCCGGCCTTGTCGGCAACGGCCCGCGCAATCTCGGCGGCCCGCTTGTTCAGCGCATGCACGCGATCCTGCGCATGGTGCAGCTTGAGCCGGTGGCGGGTGCCGCCGAAGGAGTTGGTCAGGATGATGTCGGCGCCGGCGTCGACGAAATTCTGGTGCAGGCTGGTGATGGTGTCGGGCGCCGTTTCGTTCAGCAGTTCCGGCGCTTCGCCAGCCTCCAGACCCATGGCGAACAAATTGGTGCCCGTGGCGCCATCGGCCAGCAGCACGCCCTTTTCAGCCAACAGTGCGTCAATGGGGTTGGTCGTCGTCATCGGATTGGCTTTCGTGTTTTGAATTCGAATAAGGATATAAAGAAGTCTTTATGTCTAGTCAATGATTTGCCGCACTCCGGCCAGATTGAGGCCCTTGCTCACGATCCTGCGGTGATCTCGACCTCGATCTCGGTGCAGATCCCGCCATTGGTCGGGTAATAGTCGACCGAGCAGGCGGTGACCACCAGCAGCAGGTCCTGTTCGGCGCGCAATGTCACATTGCCGCCGGGCGGATTGATCGAGGCCTCGACCACCAACCTGCCGTCCGGCTGCGGCAGGGAGTTCTGGAAAAGGTCGACGGGGTCAGGCACGAAGGGCAGCGATATGCCCTCGGCGGCAAGCGCCTGCATCAGATTGTCCCGGCAATTCGGGTGGTTGGGAAAGCCGGCGCGCTCGTAGAGTGCGTTGTCGCAGGCAGGGTAGAGCATGTCGTGCGGGCCGGGCGATGCGTTTTCGACCAGCGTCAGCATCGGCTTGGCGGCGGCACTGTAGAAGTGGTCGCCAACGCCGGGGAAAAGCCGTTCGGTGATGTCGCGGGTCTGCGACGTGCTCAGCCAATCGAGCGCTGGTTCGGTGGCGAATGCCCAGAGATCGGCAACCTGCTGGCCTTTAGGGTCGATGATGCGCACGAGATCGCCGCGCGAAACTCGAATGGAGCGGCCCGACTGGGGAGGGACGACGATACGGCGTGGGTCTGGCATGGGCTGTCCTTTGGCAATCCGGGTGACCTTTCGCCTTGGCCATCGATGGCCAAGGACGCTTGAACGACCATGATTGTCGTCGATCAGACAGAGCCTGATGCGAACGACATGCCGGCCAGATTGCGCGCGAAGCTTGCTGCCTCATGCGGGTTGACGTCGGCGGCGCGGATCAGATTGTCGAAATGCTGGGTCAGCGCCTGGACTGGCTGGGTGGCGTTCAGCACGACATACATGTCGCCGACGTAGATGGCTGCGCGATAGGGGCCGAAGATGGTGAGCGGGATGGAATAGCGCATGCGGCCGTCATAGAGGAACAGGCGGAAGGTCGGGTAGAGGTCGTCGAGCAGCGTCGCCATATGGGCGAGTTGCTGCTGGCGGTCGGCCGCCGGAAAACGATCCCATACGCCAAGGCCGCGGGCAAAGATCTCCAGCGTGTGGCGCGGCATGCAGACTTCCATGTCGGTTTCCGGGCGCCGGTTGTATTCGATGCGGTATTGGGTTTCGCTGGCCTGCGCCTGACGGCTCCTGTTGGTGATGTTGGCCTCGTAGTCGACGAGTGCGTGTGTTCGCAGAAGGTCGGGAATGCCGGCTGGCACATAGCGGATCTTGGTGCCTGCGGCTTCAGCGAACCATTTGGCGAGCAGCGTGCGGTCGAAGCCGTCGGGCGCTTCCTCGATCTCTAGGCTCTCGCGGATTTCGCCGGTCACGCCTTCGTCCTGGCTGAGACCAAGCAGCCAATCCAGCGACACCTTGAATTCGGCGGCGATGTTGAGCAGGGTTTCGGCCCGCGGCAGGCGCGTCGAGGCGCCCGACATCAGTTGCGACAGCGCCGACCGATCGATGCCGACAGCTGACGCGAAAGCCGACTGGTTGAGGTCGGACCGTGTCAGGAGGAGCTTCAAACGCTCCCGGAAGATCGCTGAGAGATCGCGTTTGTCCATCCTATCGCTCCATGCATCGGAAGGAAAAATTTGCGCCGAAGCGGCACAAGGGGCACTTCAGGCGTAAACGAATCCCTAAGGCTGTTTACAATGTACAACATATGCAGCCAAAAATGCGCAGACGCAACATTTTGTTCACTTTGTCGCGTTGAGTGGAATCACTTCTCCTGACACAATGCTGTCAGGAACCAGTTGGGGTTCCGGCGACTGAGGGACAGTGGTCGATAGCATGGCAAGCATACCAGGCAAGAGCATCCGTCGAAGCAGCAGACCGGCCATCGAATGGCCGACCGTAGTCCTCGCTTTCTTCTGCTACGGCACATGGTTCGCCGCCGGCTTCTTCCTCTGGCCATCCTATCCCATAACAGCACTGATCGTGATGGCCGTTACGCTGGCACTGCAGTCCTCGATCATGCATGAGGTGCTGCATGGTCACCCGACCCGCAACGCTTTGGTCAACGAAGCCTTTGTCTTCCTGCCGATCGGTCTTGCCTGGCCGTTCCGCCGCTTTAAGACCATTCACCTGCGCCACCATGCCGACGAGCGGCTGACCGATCCGCTGGACGATCCCGAGAGCTACTATCAGGCGCTCTGGATGCACGAAGAAATGCCGCCGCTGATGAAATTGCTGCTCAAGGTCAACAACACCATGGTTGGTCGCCTGGTGCTTGGCCCGTGGCTGTCCTGCATCGGCTTCTTCATCGATGACGCCAAGCAGGCGATCGCCGGCGACAGGGCGATCCGCAAGGCCTGGCTGCTGCATGCGATCGGCCTTGCCGTGGTGCTGCCGGTCGTGCAGTTCGGGTTCGGCATGCCGGTTTGGCTCTATGTGCTGGTGCCGGTGTGGCTCGGCCAGTCGCTGATCTCGATCCGCACCTATGCCGAGCATCAGTGGTCGGAGCACCCGGAAGGCCGCACGGTGATTGTCGAGCGTTCGCCGCTGTCGTTCCTGTTCCTCAACAACAATCTGCACTTTGTCCATCACAAGAGCCCGACCATCGCCTGGTACCGGCTGCCAAAGCTGTTTCGTGACCGGCGCGAAGAATGGCTGCGGATGAACAATGGCTATGCCTACCCGAACTATTTCGCGCTGGTCAAAGCCTTTGCCTTCAAGGCCAAGGAGCCGATCGTGCACCCGGTGCTGCGGCGCGCGCCGGAGCCGGGCAGGGCATTCAAGCCGCGCGTCAGGGCACGCAGCATCAATGGGCTTGGCACCGTGCCGGTCCCGGCCGAGCCACCCAAGGAATAGTATCCGCGGACAGCGTGGATACCGTGTCGGCCAATTCTGATTGGGCGCCGCGTTTTTGCGATCTTTTCTCCGGACAGGGTGGTTTGATATCGGCATGAGCGAATTGATTGCGGCGTTGCCGATGTACGACTGGCCCGAAGTGCGCGACGAGGTCGACGCGCAATGGACGTCGTTGCGCGATGCTTTCCGGCGGAAGGGTATCGATGCGCCGCAATCCATCGTGCGCCGCAATGGCGACCTGCCGCCAGTGCCGGGCGGTATCCACGATGCCCAGGGGGAGCTGATCGCTCCGGATCCGGCAACCTTGCCGCCTGACGAACATGATTTCCACAAGCTCTGGCTGCATCCGGCGCTGCTGTTCGCGCAGACCTGCTGGGGGCCGATGGAACTCGGCCTCTCCCGGCATGTGCAGGTGGTCGGCCAGCCAAGCTATGACGCCTATGAAGGCGGACAAGGCGAATTCTATTCGAGCGCGCTGGTCATGCGGACAGGCGAGGGGACGGAGGTTCGGTCGCCCGCCGACGGTAAGGCCTTGCTGCCACTCGATCTCATCCGAGGCAGGCGCTTCACCTTCAACAGCCTCGATTCCATGTCGGGCATCATCGCGCTGACGCGCGATCTGGAAGCGGCCGGCGAAAGCCTCGACATCTTTTCATCGCGCGGCGAAAGCGGCGGCCATCGCGGCTCGATCGTGGCGGTCGCCGAAGGCAAAGCCGATATCGCTGCGATCGATTGCGAAAGCTGGGCGCTGGCGCAGCGTTTCGAACCGGCGGCGCGCAAGGTCGTGGTCGTCGGCTGGACGGCACGACGCAAAGGCCTGCCTTACATCACCGCCAGAACGACGCCGGAAAAGACTATGCGCGCGATGCGCGAAGCGCTTGCCGGCCTAGCCGAGCAGCCTCGCATCCAACGGGTAGGTTGAAAGTTTTTCGTTGCCGGTCTCGGTGATCAGGATCTGCTCTTCGATCTTGACACCTTCATGCCCGCCAAGCCGGCCGATGTAGCTCTCCACACACAGCACCATGCCCGGTTCCAGAACGCCGTCGGGCGTATCGGATGTCCAGTCGCTGGCATGCGGCAAGGTCGGGTATTCGTCGGCCAGGCCGACGCCGTGATAGAGAACGCCGTAGCGAGTCGGGAAACAGTCGCCTGGCGGCACCGCAGAGCGTTCGACAAGTTCGCGGAACGAGATGCCGGGCCGCATCAAAGCGGTGTTGTGTTCGATCTGATCGACTGCAATGCGGAACAGGTTGCGTTGTTCGTTAGTCGGCTTAATATCCCCACACAGCCAGGTGCGTGATAGGTCGGCGCAGAAGCCGTAGGGGCCGATAAGGTCGGTGTCGAAGGCGACGAGATCGCCGGCCTCGATGATCCGCGACGAGCATTCCTGGAACCATGGGTTGGTGCGCGGTCCCGACGTCAGCAGCCGCGTCTCGATCCATTCGCCGCCGCGCGCGATGTTGCCGCGATGGAGTTCGGCCCATAACTCGTTCTCGGAGATGCCGGGCTTCAGTGCCTCTTCCATCTCGCCCATCGCCGCCTCGCAGGCAACGATGGCGCGGCGCATGGCGAGGATTTCGTCCGCCGATTTGATCAGGCGGGCGTTTTCCATCACCGCTTCGCCATTGCCGATGGAAACACCAAGCCGCGCCAGTTCCTCGACGCCTTCCGGATTGATGTGGTCGACGGCGATGCGGTTGTTGCCACCGCCATGCTCCCTGACCAGATCGGCGATGCCAGCCGCCCAGCGTCGGGCCTTTTGCTCGGTCAGTTCGCCACTATAAAGATACATCCACGACACCGCCGGCCGCACCTTGTCGACGATGCCGGAGTGGTCGGAAAGATGCTCGCAGGAGAAATAGTCGAACAGCACCACGGGACCTTCGGTGGCGACGAAGCAATGCCGCGTGGGGTTATGCGCGACCCAAAGCTGCATGTTTGTCGAGTCGGTCGCATAACGGATGTTGACGGGGTCGTAGAGCAGGGCGCCAGCATAACCACGGCGCTTCAGTTCAGCGCGAATGCGGCCGAGCCGATATTGCCGCATGGCGGGCAGGTCTGGCGCCGCAATGCCTGCCGCGGCCCACTCGGCTTCGGCTTGCGCGCCATAGCCCAGCACATGCTGATTGAGTGACGCCGCCTTCTCACGGGAGGCGTCGCGCAACGCTTCGATCGAGCCCGGCTCGAACGGCATGATCTTGCGATGTCGGCCGAAGCTCCCCTTTGGCGCTTCGCTGTCCATGGTGAAACCTCAGGTCCGCATCTTCTCGCCGCTCGGGTCGAAGGGCGCTTCGACGTTGATGCGGGCCGGGCGGCGATGCCCGAGGATCTCGATCTCGAATAGTCCAGCACGTTCGTCCTCGGCGAGGGCTGCCGGCACATAGCCTTGCGCCATCGATTTCTGCACGTAATGCGCATAACCGCCCGACGTCACCCAGCCGACGACGCGCCAGTCGCCGTCGACGATGCCGCGCACTGCGGACGCGCCTTCGGCGGCCTTCGAGCCACGTATTTCCTTGCCTGAAGTGTCGAAGCGTGGCGCGCCGTAGCCATGTGGCCTTTCCACCGTGCCGTAATCCTTGCTGACCTTGGCCCAGATCGGCTCGTCGCCCATCACGTCGGCATCGGCCGCGTCTACGATGAAGGAGACGCGGCGCAGTTTTGGCCCTTCCGCCTGTTCCTTGGCGGCGGCTTCACGGCCGATGAAATCGTTCTTCTCGAGCTTGATGAAGCGATCCATCGAGCCTTCGAACGGCCCGTAGATCGGCCGCAGCTCGCGGAACCAGGTCGGGAAGTTCTTTTCCAGGCGCATGGAGAGCAGCGCGCGCATGCCGAAATCGACGATGCCGAATTCCTCGCCGGCGTCCTTGATCGCCTTATAGACAAGGCGCTCATAGGCCGGCGCCATCCAGATCTCGTAGCCGAGGTCACCGGTGTAGGTGATGCGGTTGACCAGGCAGGGCGCGCCGCCGACGGCCATTTCACGGAAATCCATGAATCGGAAAGCCTTGGTCGAAATGTCGACATCGACCAATTTCTGCAAGAGGTCACGCGACCTCGGCCCGGCGATGGAGAGACCGACCAGTGTCTGGTCGAAGCGATGGATGCGGACCGAACCATCCTTGGGCAGATGCTTTTCGAACCAGCGCATGTGGTATTTCTGCGCGGCCGAAGAACCCCAGATCATAAAGCGGTCTTCACCCGCCTTAGCGATGGTGAAGTCGCCGATCAGCTTGCCGAATTCGTTGATCATCGGCGTCAGCACGATGCGGCCGGTCTTCGGCATGCGGTTGGTCATCAGTCGGTTGAGGAACTCTTCCGCGCCCGGTCCCGACACTTCGTATTTGGCGAAGTTTGCGATCTCGGTGACGCCGACACGCTCGCGCGTGGCGCGCACTTCCTCGCCGATCGGCCCGAAATCGTTGGAGCGGTGGAAGGAGACAATGTCTTTCGGTTCCTTGCCCTTGGGCGCGAACCATAGCGGGGTCTCGAGGCCCCACGAGTCGCCCATTACGGCATTGTTGGCGAGCATGGTGTCGTAGAGCGGCGTCGTCTGCGCAGGGCGGGCGGCCGGCAATTCTTCGTTCGGGAAGCGGATCGAGAAGCGGCGCGAATAGTTTTCGCGCACCTTGGCGTTGGTGTAGCGCAGCCCGGCCCATTCGCCGAAGCGGGCGACATCCATGCCCCAGACGTCGAAGCCCGGGTCGCCGTGGACCATCCAGTTGGACAGAGCGAGGCCAACGCCGCCGCCCTGGCTGAAGCCGGCCATGACGGCGCAGGCGCACCAGAAATTGGTCAGGCCTTGTACCGGGCCGACCAGAGGGTTGCCGTCGAGCGCGAAGGTGAAGGGGCCGTTGATGATCTGCTTGATGCCGGCCTTTTCGATGCCGGGGAAATGCTTGAAGCCGATTTCCAGCGACGGCGCGATGCGGTCGAGATCCGGGGGCAGCAGTTCGTGGCCGAAATCCCACGGCGTGTTGACCGGCGACCACGGCTTGCAGGCCTTCTCATAGGTGCCGAGCAGGATGCCGTTGCGCTCCTGGCGGGTGTAGATCTCGCCCTTGAAGTCGAGCACGCCGATCATTTCGCGGCCGGTCGACTTGTTGAATTCCTCGACCTCCGGCATCGGCTCGGTCAGGAGATACATGTGCTCCATGGCCAGCACCGGCAGCTCGACACCGACCATGCGGCCGATCTCGCGCGCCCACAGGCCGCCGCAATTGACGACGTGTTCGGCGTGAACCGTGCCTTGTTCGGTGACGACGTTCCAGGTGCCGTCCGGCTGCTGTGTCAGGTCGACCACGCGGTTGCGCAGCACGATCTCGGCGCCGAGCTTTTTCGCCGCCTTGGAATAGGCGATGGTGGTGCCGGAGGGGTCGAGATGGCCTTCGACCGGATCCCACATGGCGCCGACGAAATTGGTTTCGTCCATCAGCGGGAACATCGCCTTGGCTTCGGACGGCGTGATCAGTTCGGTGTCCATGCCGAGATAGCGGCCTTTGGCGTGGGCCAGCCGCAGGAAGTCCATGCGCTCGGGCGTATCGGCCATCATGACGCCGCCAGTCAGGTGCAGCGAGCAGGACTGGCCGGAAATCTCCTCGATCTCCTTGTAGAGCTGGACGGTGTAGGCCTGCAGCTTGGCAACGTTCGGATCGCCGTTCAGCGTATGGAAGCCACCCGCCGCATGCCAGGACGAGCCGGAGGTGAGCTCAGAGCGCTCGATCAGCATAATGTCGGTCCAACCGGCCTTGGCCAGGTGGTATAGAACCGAGCAGCCAACGACGCCGCCGCCAATGACAACCGCTTTTACATGGGATTTCATGAAGATAGGTCCGTTTTTGAAGAGATTGAATCGAATGAGGTGGGCGTGAAAACAAAGCGGAGGTCGGATGCGGCGATGTTTTCGGAGAGCCTGCCATCAAGCGCGGCAAGGATGGTTTCACAGACGGAAGTACGATGTTTCAGGACGTCATGGCTCCAAAGGCGCAGGATGGAATAACCTTGGGCGCGCATGAAATCATCGCGGCGACGGTCATAGGAACTGTCGGCGTGCTGGGACCCATCAACCTCGACAACGAGCCAATTTTCGCGGCAAGCAAAGTCAGCGAAAAAGGGGCCAATGGAGAGCTGACGGGTAAAGCGATGACCGCCAAGCTTGCGTACCTTTAGTTCAAGCCACAGCAATGCCTCCGCCTGATTGCCCGCTTGCCGGAGTTTACGCGCTCGCTGTGTTGTACCAGTTTTGCGGCGGCTGCGCGTTTCATGAATGGCTTCCCCCACTCCGTCGCTGCTTCGCAGCGCCACCTCTCCCCCCTCCGGAAGGAGAGGAAGGGCGCCGGCTGGAATAAGCTCGCGCCCTTCCTCTACCCCGTCGATCGGGGGAGAGGTGGCGAGCGAAGCTCGCCGGAGTGGGGGTCGACCGTTCATCAACAACATTGATCAAAAATCAGTCGGCGCGCCGCCTTCGGCCGTGCGCTTCTGGACGAAAGCGTTGAGTTCCTCGCGAATGGCGGGGTCCATGTACGGCTCGTCATAGGATGCCAGCCGCTCCTTCCAGACCTTGTTGGCCTTTTCCAGCGCCGTCGGCGATCCGGCTTCGGCCCAGGTCTCGAAATTGCGCCAGTCGGAAAGGATCGGCGAATAGAAGGCGGTCTTGTAACGATCCTGCGTGTGCTGGGTGCCGAAGAAATGGCCGCCGGGGCCAACCGACTGGATGGCATCGAAGCCGAGCGCCTCTTCGGAGAGGTCGAGCGGGGTCAGGAATTCGGCCACCATCTGCAAGAGGTCGATGTCCAGAATGGTCTTCTCGTAGGAGCAGCGCAGACCGCCCTCGAGCCATCCGGCCGCATGCATCATCAGATTGCCGCCACCTTGCACCGCGCCCCACAGCGAGAACACGCTTTCATAGGCGGCCTGCGCGTCGACCGTGTTGGCGGCGCAGGTGTTTGAGGTGCGGTAGGGGATGTTGTAGCGGCGAGCAAGCTGGCCACCGACGAGCTGCGCCTTCATGTATTCGGGCGTGCCGAAGGCCGGTGAACCGGATTTCATGTCGACATTGGAGGTGAAGCCGCCATAGCCGACCGGCGCGCCCTTCCTGACCATCTGGGCGAATGCAATGCCGGAGAGCGCTTCGGCGTTCTGCTGCACCAGCGCACCGGCAATGGTTACCGGGGCCATGGCGCCCGATAACGTGAATGGCGTGACGATGACGACCTGGCCCTTGCTCGACATCTGGATGATGCCTTCCATCATAGGCACGTCGAGCTTGAGCGGCGAATTGGTGTTGATGATGGTGAAGACGGACGGCTCCGCCAGCATCTGCTCATGGCTGATGCCGCGCGCGATGCGCGTGATCTCGATGCCATCGACATTGCGCTCCTTGCCGAGCGAATAGATGTGGAACACCTTGTCGGTCAGCGTCGCGAGATCGCGGACGCATTCGAGGTGGCGCACGGACGGATGGATGTCGGTCGGTTCGACCGGATAGCCGCCGGTGCAATTCAGGATGTTGTGCATCTGGGCCAGCCGCAGGAAGTTGCGGTAGTCCGCCTGGTTGCCCGGCCGGCGGCCACGATCGATGTCGGAGCAATTGGGTGCCGACGCCATCATCGAGATGATCAGATTGTTGCCGCCGAAGCGCACATTGTGCGCGGGATTGCGGGCATGGATGGTGAATTCGGACGGGCAGTTCGACACCAGTTCGAGGATCATGTCGCTGTCGAAGCGCACGCGCTCCGAGCCCTCGCGCACATCGGCGCCATGCGCCTTCATGATGCGGCGGGCTTCGTCGTGCAGAACGTCGACACCGATTTCCCTGAGCACGCGCAGGGAGGCGAGGTGGATCGATTCCAACTCATCCTCGGACACCAGCCTGGTCGGCGTCAGCGGATTTTTCAGCTGGCGGAAAGCCGGCTGCTCGAACGCGGCCGAGCCGCCGGCGCGCTTTCCGGCGCGACCCCCACGGCGGGCACGATCGGTTGCCGGAGCCGGTTCGGCGAGTTGAAGGGCGGCGGTCATGGGGAGCCTCGTACGATGCGAAAGTGGGCGGCATAATGGACCGGCGGCTGTCCGGCCATTGCGGAGGCGGCGACCACTAGAGCGAGGGAAGCGACATGCCCGAACGGCAGCCGCATGGCGGCGACCCGCCTTGTCACCGTGACGCGCCAGCAAGTGCTGAGCATGATCGGGGCGAATGTTGCCGACGGCGCGCACGTTACAGTACCGTCTTTTACTTCTGACATACTTGTATGCTGAACGTCTTTGGAGGGACAGCTAATGCCTGATGTCGTCAAAGTGCGTGCCGCGACAAACAATGAAGTCGCGTTCCTTTCCTGGGACATAGACGGGATGATCCCGGACTGCCTCGGTTTCGAGATCGTGCGCCTCTATCCCGATACGGGTGAGGAGCGTTGTCTGGCATCCTGGGTGCCTTTCAAGGGTCAGAGCAACCCGCGATGGATACCGCAGGATACCGGCGTCTGGCCGGTGCAGAAGACATTCTGGCGCGATCTTACCGTGCGGCGGCGGCGCGACAGCATAGACGTCAGGCCGGACGGCGAATTGATCGCCTACCGGGTGCGTCCGGTCGGCGACATGAAGCCGGGCCTCGATCCGGTTCCAGTGCGCCCCGACCAGGTCGTCGACGGCAAACCCGCCTATACCGGGACGCCCCGGCCGCTGGGCTATCTCGGTCAGGGCGCGGTCAGTCCACCGATCTTCTTGGGGCAGATGTTCGGCAAGGCGCGTGTTGCCTTCACCAACGGCGTGCTGTCGACGCAATGGATGTCGCACGCGCTGCAGGAGGCCGGCATCAAGGTCGGGCAGCGCGACAAGATCAGAGCGGTGCTGCAGGATCCGACCAGCAAGATACGCGCCTATCTTCATGGCGATGTGCCTGATGTGCTGACCAGTCTGTTGAAGCGGGCCCGGATTGACGGCGGCACCGTCAGGCTTGCGCTTTATGAGCTTGGCGATGACGAGTTGTGCGACGCCATAGTCGCCGCCAAGGACGTCGTCGAGGTCATTCTTTCCAATTCGGCCAAGGACGACCAGACCAAGGCCTGGGATGCCGGCAATGCGCCCTACAGGAAGCGCCTGCGCGATGAGGGCGTCGTGGTGACGGACCGCCTCTTCAACAACAACCATATCGGCCACAACAAATTTGCCGTCTACCGCGATGCCCAGGGAAAGCCGCAAGCGGTGATGACCGGCAGCACCAACTGGACGTCAACGGGGATTTGCGGGCAATCCAACAACGCCTTTATCCGTGACGATCCCGCGATGGCCGAAATCTTCGACGCCTATTGGCAGCGTATGAAAGCCGATTTCTTTCCGCCACCGGCCTCGGAAAGCGCGTCCGGCCACGTCGCGCAGACGCAAGGCGTGCCGTTTCGCAAGGAGAATCACATTCCAAACCCGCTGAACGGCGCCACCATGGCGCTGGATGGCATGACAGTCTGGTTCTCGCCGAACGACCCCGATCGCAACAAGAAGGACATTTCGGTGCGGCCGGTGGATCTCGAGGATGTCTTCGCCCGCATCAGGGCTGCGAAACGGGCGGTGCTGTTTCTGGTCTTCAATCCTTCGCTGCTTGGCGAAAACTCGGTTATCGACCAGGCCGTCGCGGCGGCGAAGGCCGATTCGAAGCTGATCGTGCAAGGCGCGATCTCCGACCAAACCGCCATGCCCAACTATGTCGCGCCGACCAAGGATCCGGTCACCCATAAATCGAACAAGGACGGCAAGGCGCCCTTCGTCTATCCGGAGAAGGTTTGGGAGGCGCCGAACGTCTCCATCGTGCGGGCGGCGAACCTGACCGGCGCCACCATCGCCCGCGACTTTCAGGCCGAGGTGCTGACGATCGGCCACGCGATCGTGCACGACAAGATCGTCATCATCGATCCGATGGAGGACAACGCCACCGTCGTCACCGGCAGCCACAATCTCGGCTACAAGGCCTCCTACGAAAACGACGAGAACCTGGTGATCGTCGAAGGCGACAAGACCTTCGCAGCCGCCTACGCGGTGCACATGCTCGACGTGTTCGACCACTACAAGTTCCGCGCCTGGCGCAGGACGATCGGCAAGGGTCCTTCCGACGATGACGGGCTTTCCACCGACGACAAGTGGCTGAAGCCTTACGCCGATGGCAAGAAGGGCGCGATCGCCCGTTATTTTCCATAGCGGCGGCAGCAGGGCACCTGCCATCCGTTCCTGTCTGCTATCGCTGGTCCCGCCCGAGGGGCCATTGGCGCAAGCGGATTTCGCTTGCCGGCCCTTCCTTTCCTCCGATCGAACCAGTAGCTGATGACCCTTGCCGGCCAGGAGGTCAGCTGGCACCTCACGTGGAATGACAGCATGGTCGCAACCGGCTCGAGCGAAGGCGAAGCGGGAACGCAGTGGGCGGCGCTCGCGGGCGTCACCGCAGCACTTGCCATGTTCGGAGCGGCGCAAGGCCTGAGCTCGCCGTTGTTCACGCTCCTGATGCAGAAGCAAGGCATGTCGCCAGGCCTGATCGGCCTGTCGGCGGCGATGATGCCACTCGGACTGATCCTGTCGGCCTCTTTCGTGCCGGTAGCGGTTCGGCTGGTCGGTGCGCGAAACCTGGCAGTCGGATGCTCGCTGATCGGAGCGCTGTGCTTCCTGGGCATCGGCTATCTACAGAACTGGGTGGCCTGGTACGTCATCCGCTTCATCATCGGCGTGGTCATCAATCCGCTCTACATCCTCGGCGAGGTGTGGGCGCTGTCGTTGGCGCCGCCGTCGCGGCGCGGCCGGGTGATGGGCGTGTTCAACACACTGATGGGCGCCGGCTATGCGGCCGGTCCGTTTACCCTGACCTTTGTCGGCATCGAGGGTTGGGCGCCCTTCAGCGTCGGCATTGGCGGCTTTGTGCTTTGCGCGGTCATTTTGCGCCTTGTCTCCTCGAAGCTCGCAGGGTTCGAGGATGACGGCCAGCCGCCGGGAAGTTTTGTCGGTTTTGCCCGGCTGGCGCCGGCGCTGCTGCTGGCGGTGTTGGTTTCGGCCGCCGTCCAGCAAAGCACCTATGCGCTGGTCCCGGTCTTCGGCGCAGGCTACGGCCTGCCTGAGGCGGTGCTCGCCGCCCTGGTGATGGCGCTGTCGCTAGGTAACATTCTTTTGCAGATCCCGCTTGGCCTGCTCGCCGAACGCTTCGGTGGCCGGCCGATGATCCTGGCCTGCGCGGTGGCGACGACCGTTTGCGCTGTTCTGCTCCCGCTGCTGATCACCACACCGCTGATCTGGGGCGTGCTTCTGGTAATGGGTGCGGTTGGCTACGGCGTCTACACGATGGCGCTGGTCGAACTCGGCAGTCGCTTCAGAGGCTCGCTGCTGGTCACCGGCAATGCGGCGTTCGCCTTGCTATGGGGCGTCGGCGGCATCGTTGGCCCGCCAGGCGCGGGCCTGCTGATGCAGGCGATCGGGCCAGTGGGATTGCCGACCGTGATCATTGGCCTCGACGCCTTGCTGGTGATCTTCGCGCTCTATCGTTCCTCCGTGCGCCGGAGGGGCAAGACATGATCGCGGCCGATTCGCACAACAGCGAGGCCGGACCGCAGTGGGCCGGTATCACCGGCGTGATCGCGACCGTCTCGGTGTTCGCTATCGCCCAGGGGCTGTCCTATCCGCTGCTGAGCTTCATCCTGCAGCGGCAGGGTGTTTCGCCGGCGATGATCGGCCTGTCGGCGGCGATGACCCCCGTCGGCTTCATCCTGTCATCGCCGCTGATACCTGGGCTGGCAAGGCGGTTCGGGGCAGGCCGTACGGCGCTCACTTGCGCGGCTCTTTCGGCCGTCGTGCTGGCGCTGATCGGCTGGACGCAGAACGTCTATCTCTGGTTTCCGCTGCGCTTCCTGATCGGCGTGGTGACCAACCCGCTCTATGTGCTCAGTGAAATCTGGGTGATCGCGCTGGCACCGCCGGCCCGGCGCGGCCGCATCATGGGCCTCTATTCGACGATCATTTCCGCTGGCTTCGCTACCGGCCCGCTTTGTCTGCTTGCCGTCGGCACGGAAGGGTGGCCGCCATTCCTCGTCGGCATTTGCGCCTTCGTGCTGTGCGGCATCTGCCTGGCGTCGGTTCTGCCGCGGCTGCCCAGGGTGGACGAGGCCGGGCATCAGGTTTCGGTGATGGGTTTCATGCCGCTCGCCTGGCTGCTTCTGTCGGCGGTGGTCGTGGCCGCCGGCTTCGAGCAGGCCGCGCTGGCGCTGCTGCCTGTCTATGGCACGCATTATGGCATCGCGGAGGCTCGCATGTCGGCGCTGCTGTCGGTCATGATCGCCGGCAACATTGCCATGCAGGTGCCGCTTGGCCTGCTGGCCGAGCGGTTGACGGCCCGCCTGGTGCGCTTCATCTGCGTCTTGCTGACGCTGTTCGGCTGTGCGCTGCTGCCGGTGCTGATAGAAACTCCGCTGGTCTGGCCCTGCGTCTTCGTCTGGGGCGCGGTGTCCTACGGCATCTACACGATGTCGATCATCGAGCTTGGCGAGCGCTTCACCGGCTCGGCGCTGGTCGCCGGAAATGCGGCATTCTCCCTGATGTGGGGTGTTGGCGGTATTCTGGTCCCGCCGCTTGCTGGCGGCGTGATGGATGTGCTCGGCGCGGGGGGCCTGCCGGCCACGCTTGGCGCGATCTGCGCAGTGCTGGCGCTGGCGACGATTATCCGCCGGCGGGTGCTGTGAACCAACCTGACGCTGGCCGCAAAAGACCATATCGCATCTTGAATGTCATCGCGGCCAACGCGATGTAGGCAAAGCCACCCAGAATCCCCCGGAGACCTGCATGACCTCTTCGACAACCAAAGCTCAGCCCTCTCAAAAGGCCGGCGATCCCTTCCTGTGGCTGGAAGACAGGACCAGCAGACAATCGCTCGACTGGGTCCATAGCCAGAACGAGGTCACGGTGGCGGAATTGCAGGGCGATCCATCCTATCAAGCGTCGTTCCAGACGGCGCTCGACCTGATGACGGCCGAGGACAATATCGCTGTCGGCGCGGCAATCGCCGGCTATGTCTATAATTTCTGGCAGGACAAGACCAATGCGCTCGGCCTGTGGCGCCGCGCGACGGTCGCCTCCTACAAGACCGACAAGCCCGACTGGGAAACGATCATCGACTTCGACCAGCTTGCGGCGAAGGAGGGGATAAAATGGGTGTTCGGCGGTGCTGTCAGGCTTTACCCCGATTTCAACCGCTGCCTGGTCTCGATGTCGCCCGATGGCGGTGATGCCAGCGCGATGCGCGAGTTCGACATCACGGCCAAGTCCTTCGTGGAAGGCGGTTTTCAGGCACCGGCGTCGAAATCGGGCTTTGGCTGGCTGGACGAGGATACGGTTATCGTCTCGGCCGCTTTCGAAGAGGCCGACAAGACAGAGTCCGGATATCCGCGCGTGGTCAAGCTCTGGAAGCGCGGCACCAGGCTGGAAGAGGCGACCCCGATCTTCGAGGGAAAGACCGAGGATCTTGCCGTTGGCGCCGGGGTCGAGTTCGACGGCGAGAAGCGTCACCTGTTTCTGGCGCGGACACTCAACTTCTTCGCATCGCACAGTTTCCTGCGTCTTCCTTCGGCCGAGAACCGCCGCATCCCGCTGCCCGACGACGTGACCGACACCGCGCTCTTCAGGGATCAACTGGTGTTCGGGGTGCGCAGCCCATGGACGGCGCCGGATGGTACCGCGTGCCAGCCGGACGGGCTTTACTCCTTCGATTTCGCGCATTGGATCGAAACCGGCGGTTTTGGCGCCATCGAGACGTTGCTGGCGCCGGCACATCGCGTGTCGATTGCAGGGCTCGCCAGAACGCAGGACCGCCTGTTCATCAGCCTGATGGACAATGTGCGCGGCAAGGTTCTCGTTTGCGAGCGCGAGGCCGGCGCCTGGTCGCTGAAACCTGTCGCGCTGCCTGAAAACGGCACTATCGGCATCAGCCATGCCGAGCATTTCGGCTCCACCGTCTCCTTCTCCTTCACGGATTTCCTGACGCCGAGCTCGATCATATGGTCTGATGACGATGGCGAGACGCTCGCAACGGTGAAGTCGCAGCCGGCGCGCTTCGATGCCTCGCCGCTGATCTCGGAGCAGTTCGAGGCGCGCTCGAAGGATGGTACGATGATCCCATACTTCGTCGTGCGGCGGCGCGACCAGAAGGGTCCGGTGCCGACGCTGCTCTACGGCTATGGCGGCTTCGAAGTGCCGCTCCTGCCCGGCTACGCAGGCGTGCGCGGCAGGCTGTGGCTGGAGAAGGGCAACGCCTATGTACAGGCCTGCATTCGCGGCGGTGGCGAGTTCGGCCCGGCCTGGCATCAGGCCGCACTGAAAGGCAAGCGCCAGAACGGCTTCGACGACTTTGCCGCGGTGGCTGAGGATGTCGTCAGGCGTGGCATCGCAACGCCTGCCTCGCTTGGCATCCAGGGCGGCTCCAATGGCGGCTTGCTGACCGGCGCATCCCTGACACAGCATCCCGAGCTTTTCGGCGCCGTCATCATCGAGGTGCCGCTGCTCGACATGCTGCGCTACACCGAACTGCCGCCGGGTGCTTCGTGGATGGCCGAATATGGCGATCCGTCAAAGCCGGAAGACGCCAAATGGCTTTCCGCCTATTCGCCCTATCAACATGTCAAGACGGATGCCGCCTATCCGCCGGTGCTGCTGACGACCTCGACCGCCGACGACCGGGTCCACCCCGGCCATGCGCGCAAGATGGCGGCCCGCCTGCAGGAGGCCGGACACGGCAAGACGCTGTTCTTCGAGGAGACCGAAGGCGGCCATGGCGGTCGCGGCGACCGCCGGCCACAGGCGGCGCAGACGGCGATGAAATATGTGTTCCTGCAGCGGGCGCTAGGCCCCAAGGCCTAGACGCATTCCGCTCATGGGCCAAGCAAAGGGTGGTTCACCTCGGCCAGCCTTTGCTCTAAGGTGCGGGCCATGGTTCTCGTCCGGATATCGGCCAGCCTCCTTGGGGTCAGGGCATTCCGCGTCGCGGTGACACCGTCATCGCGCACGCTGCGCGCCGAGCTTTTGCGGCTGTGCGCCCGCATCGGCTATTCGCCGCCTGCCGCCCTCTGATGCATTCGTCCCGGCGCCAGCCGGATTGAATTCCAGAGGGAAGATCAGACATGACCTATCAGAATTATTCGCTGAAGCAGCTTCAGCAGATCGATGCCGCGCATCATCTTCATCCGTTCACCGACCACAAGGACCTGCGCGAGGCCGGCGCGCGCGTCATCACTCATGCCAATGGCCCGTTTATCTACGATTCCGAAGGGACGGAACTGCTGGACGGCATGGCCGGCCTGTGGTGCGTCAATATCGGCTATGGCCGTGACGAACTGGCCGAGGCCGCCTATGCCCAGATGAAGGAACTGCCTTACTACAATTCCTTCTTCAAATGCTCGACGCCGACGCCGGTGCTGTTGTCGAAGAAGCTGGCCGAGATCGCGCCACGCAACGTCAACCAGGTGTTTTATGGCTCGTCCGGGTCGGAGGCCAACGACACCGCGTTGCGCCTCGTGCGCCACTATTGGGTGCTGGAGGGCAAGCCGGAGAAGAATCGCGTCATCTCGCGCAAGATGGCCTATCACGGCTCGACCATCGCCGGCACTTCGCTCGGCGGCATGGATGCCATGCACAAGCAGCTCAACGGTGCCGTGCCCAACATCGTCCATGTGATGATGCCCTATGCCTATGAGCTGGCGCTGCCTGGCGAAAGCGACCACGATTTCGGCCTGCGCGCGGCAAAGTCCGTCGAAGATGCCATCCTCGAGGCTGGCGCCGACAAGGTCGCGGCTTTCATCGGCGAGCCGGTGATGGGGGCGGGCGGCGTCAAGATCCCGCCGGCAAGCTATTGGCCCGAAGTGCAGCGTATCTGCCGCAAATACGATGTGCTTTTGATGCTGGACGAGGTCATCACAGGCTATGGCCGGACAGGTGAGTGGTTCGCGGCCCAGACCTTCGGCATCGAAGCGGACACCATCACCACGGCCAAGGCGCTGACATCGGGCTATCAGCCGCTGTCGGCGCTGCTGGTCGGCGACCGTATCGCCTCGACGCTGGTCGAGAAGGGCGGCGAGTTCAACCATGGCTACACCTATTCCGGTCATCCCGTGGCTTGCGCAGTGGCGTTGAAGAACCTGGAGATCATCGAACGGGAAGGCCTTGTCGATCGCGTCAGAAACGACACCGGGCCTTATTTCGCCAGGGCATTGCAGGAGCGGATTGCCGGGCATGATCTGGTCGGCGAGGTGCGTTCGATCGGCCTGATGGGCGCGATCGAGATCGTCAGGGACAAGGCGACGAAGGAGCGTTTCCTGCCGTCGGGAAGTGCCGCGGTGGCGGTGCGCGACCACGCGATCGCCAACGGCATGATGCTGCGCGCCACCGGCGACACGATGATCCTGTCGCCGCCGTTGATCTGGACCCGCGACACCATCGACATGGCCTGCGAGCGCATCGGCAAGGCGCTCGACCTTGCGCAAGCCGACCTACGCAAGCGGTAAAACGAAGCCGGGCGTCCGCTGATTGGGGGCCCGGCCCTAAAATCCGTCGCGGTGGGAACGATGTCACCCGCCGCGCGTAATTGCTGGGCAGCGCATCGGCTGCTGTTTTGGGGGCTGTGTTCATGAGCAGGACGGGCAAGAGCCGGCGCGGCCGAGAGGCTGCCGCGATCGGCGGCGATCTCATGCTGGCGCCCATGGTGGCGATGATGCGACTGCCTCTGATGGCAATTGAGGCTGGCAGCGACCAGCCATGGCGCACCGAGACCGCGCGAGCGGTCAACGAGAAGACGGTCGCCCTGGCCGAGGGGATTTTCGCGGCGCAAATGTCCTTGCTGCGGTCGGCATCAGGCTTCTGGCCTGAAGTCTTTTCCGGCCGCACGCCGTCGTTGTTCAACGGCGTCGCGGCCGAACGGTCGATCAGCGCCGCGCTGAAGCCGGCCAGCCGCGCGGTAAAAAAGAATTTTCGCCGGCTTTCGTCCAGGACTTGAAATGAGCGCCGCGGAACTTTGATTTTGCGCATTGTCGACATGATGCGCTAGAACCGATCGGCACACGTACCGATGGGGGACATCATGGCCGGACAACCGCTCAACCAGCCGGCCGAAATTCCAGCCGAACTCGATCGCTGGAACTGGGGCGCCTTCTTTCTCAACTGGATTTGGGGCATCGGCAACAGCACCTTCATCGCGCTGCTGGCGCTGATCCCCGTCGTCAACCTCATCATGATCATCGTGCTCGGCGCGCGCGGCAGCCGCTGGGCCTGGCGGAACCGTGCCTGGCGTGACGCCGAACAATTCCGCAAGACGCAACGCAATTGGGCGATCGCCGGCCTTGCCGTCTGGGTGGTCAGTATCGGCGGCTGCGCGACGATGGTAGGCAGCATTCCCTTCGTGCTCAAAGGCAGCGACGCCTACCATATGACCATGGATGCCGTCCGCGCCGACACCCGGGTGAAGGCCGCCATCGGCGATGATGTGACCGATAATTTCTGGGTCGGAGGCCACCTCAACGTCAATGCGAATGGAGCGGGCGACGCCCAGTTCAGCATTCCCGTCCACGGCGCCAAGGGCAAAGGCACCGTGTTTTCCCATCTGGTTCGCAATGCCGGCGCATGGAGCACGCGCCTGCTCGTGGTCCGCGTGGATGGCGTCGATGCACCGATCGTGCTGACCAATGAAGATCACGTGCCGATCCCGGGTGCGGCGATCGGAATATAGACGGATCGTCGGTAACAAAGGGGCCGGAAATGCAAAAACCGCGCCCCATCGGGAACGCGGCTTTGCCAGATACGCATGGCGTTTCGCTACGAAGACACTTGCGAAACTTACGGGCTCCGGTACGCGAGACCTGATCCGGAGCGCCGGGCGGATGCGATATGTCCGCCTCGCAATCCGTTTTATAGGGACATCGTTACCGCGGAGTTATCGAGAACTTAAGCAAATCTAAATTTACGGTTCTTTTCCTGGAAAGGCCCGAAAAAACGCTATCGAATCCGCTGCTTACGCTGAATTTCCGCGCAGAAAATTAATTATGCCGGAGAAATCGGCGCCGCCATGGCCCTGGGCGTTGAACAAGGCATAGAGCTGCGCCGCTTCAGCGCCGAGCGGCGTCACCGCGCCGGCGCCAAGCGCTGCTTCCTGGGACAATTTCAGGTCCTTCAGCATAAGAGCCGCCGCAAATCCCGGCTTGTAATCCCTGTTGGCGGGCGAAGTCGGCACCGGGCCGGGCACCGGGCAATAAGTGGTCAGCGACCAGCACTGGCCCGAAGATGTCGAGGCGACGTCGAACAGCGCCTGATGCGACAGGCCCAGTTTTTCCGCCAGCACGAAGGCCTCGGCGACGCCGATCATCGAAATGCCGAGGATCATGTTGTTGCAAATCTTGGCGGCCTGGCCGGCGCCGTCGCCACCGCAATGGACGATGCGTCCGGCCATCGGTTTCAGGATCGGCTCGGCTGCGGCGAAGGCATTTTCGGAGCCACCGGCCATGAAGGTCAGCGTGCCGGCCGTGGCACCACCGGTGCCGCCCGAAACCGGCGCATCGATCGAGAGCAGGCCATGTTTCGCTGCGATGGCATGCGCCTTGCGCGCCGAATCCACGTCGATGGTCGAGGAATCGATGAACAGCGTGCCCTTTTTCGCTTTCCGCGCGATCTCTTCATAGACCGACAGCACATGCTTGCCGGCCGGCAGCATGGTGATCACGACATCGGCATCCTTCACCGCGGCCGGTGCGTTGGCCATGACGACGACGCCGTGTTCCCGCGCGACGGTCAGGTTCTCCGGCATCAGGTCGAAGCCATGCACCGCATGCCCCGCCTTGACCAGGTTGGCGGCCATTGGATTACCCATATTGCCGAGGCCGATGAAGGCGATCGTCGTCATAGTCTCTCTCCCGGAGCTTGCTGGCTTCAGCGGCCGATCAGGGCGCGCGCGATGATCACGCGCATGATCTCGTTGGTACCTTCGAGAATTTGATGGACGCGCAGATCACGCACCAGCTTCTCAATTCCGTAATCATGCAGATAGCCGTAGCCGCCAAGCAGTTGCAGTGCATCGTTGGCGACGTTGAAGCCGGTGTCGGTGACGAAGCGCTTGGCCATCGCCGACCATTTGCCGGCGTCCGGCGCCTTGCGGTCGAGCTTCGAGGCCGCCGCATAAAGGAAGATGCGCGCGGCCTGCAACTCTGTCTCCATGTCGGCCAGCCTGAACTGCAGCGCCTGGAACTGGTTAATTTTCGAGCCGAAGGCCTCGCGTTCGGCGGTATAAGACAGAGCCTTGTCGAGCGCCGACTGCGCGCCGCCCAGCGAACAGGCGGCGATGTTCAGCCGGCCGCCGTCGAGCCCGGCCATGGCGATGCCGAAGCCGGCGCCTTCACCCGACAGAAGGTTCTCCGCCGGCACCTTGCAATCCTCGAAAATCACCTGGCGGGTCGACTGCATGTGCCAGCCCATCTTGTGTTCGTTGGCGCCGAAGGAGAGGCCGGGCGCATCCTTGGGCACGACAATGGTGGAGATGCCTTTCGGGCCGTCGGCGCCGGTGCGCACCATGACGGCGTAGACGTCGCTGTCGCCCGCGCCGGAGATGAACTGCTTGGCGCCGTTGAGAATATAGTCGCCGCCGCTCTTCACCGCGCGCGTCTTCAATGCAGCGGCATCGGAGCCGGAGCCCGGCTCGGTCAGGCAATAGCTCGCCAGCCATTCCATGGAGGTGAGCTTCGGCAGGAAGCGCTGGCGCTGTTCTTCATTGCCGAAACGGTCGATCATCGAGGCCACCATGTTGTGGATCGAGATGAAGGACGAAAAGGCCGGATCGGCATGCGACAGCGCCTCGAAGATCAGCACCGCATCGAGCCGGCCGAGCGCGGAACCGCCGACGTCGTCCCTAATATAGATTCCGCCGAGGCCGAGCGGTCCGGTTTCACGGATCACGTCGGCGGGAAAGTGCTTTCGGCGGTCCCAGTCTAGCGCATTGGGCGCGACGCGGTCGGCAGCGAAGGCCTGGGCCATCTCCTGGATGGCGCGCTGTTCCTCGTTGAGTTCGAACTGGCTGATGCTCGCATCGACCGCGGCGTCCATGGCGTGCTCCCTATGTGTTGGCCAGCTAGCCCGCTGGCCTGTCGTTTTTGGCTTTGCGCGCGCACCAATCTAGACCAATGATACCGCCGCGCAACCCGACCCGCCGCGGATCGGCTGTGCACCAATGCATGCCCGGAGCAAGATGTGACGACAAAATTCGATGAGCTGCTGGGACAGTTCCACGCCTATCTTGCTTCCGTCGATGACGCCCTGGTGCGCGAGGCCGTGGCGCGCATCGGCTGGGATATGCCGGCCCGCGATCTGGAGCCGCATCCGCTTGGTTGCCTGCGTCATCTCGATCGCGCGGCTGAGCTGGCGCCGATGGCCGCCAAACCGCTGGTGCAATTGCTGGCGCGGCAGCGCAACGACCTCCATTGGGGGCAGACTTACAGCGAAGCGGATTTCGGAAAAGATTTCGTCGACAATTACGGGTGGCTGGAAATGTTTGGCACGCGTGGCCATTTCGCCAATGACGAGGTCGCGGCCGGGCTGCTGATTCTTGGGCCCGGAATCGTCTACCCCGACCATCATCACGTCGCCGAGGAGATCTATGTTCCGCTGACCGGCGGCACCGAATGGCGCATGGGCGAAGGCGGTTTTCGCACGCGTGAAGCCGGCGAGATCATCCACCACGCTTCCAATGTCAACCACGCCATGTGCACGGGCAAGGACCCGCTGCTGGCGCTTTATATCTGGCGCGGCGGGCCTCTGGCGCAGAAGTCCACGATCACCGGAACCGCGACGCAGGGCCGGAACTGATGGCCAAGGCGATCATGCTGCAAGGGACGGGTTCGGATGTCGGCAAGACAGTGCTGGTCGCTGGGCTGTGCCGCGTCGCCAGGAATCGCGGCCTGAAGGTGCGGCCGTTCAAACCGCAGAACATGTCGAACAACGCCGCCGTCGCCGATATTCCCGGTGACAACAACCATGGCGGCGGCGAGATCGGCCGCGCGCAATGGCTGCAGGCGATCGCTTGCGGCGCTGCGCCGTCGGTCCATATGAACCCGGTGCTGCTCAAGCCGCAGACCGATGTCGGCGCCCAAGTCATCGTCCAGGGCAAGGTGTTCGGTGAAGCGCGGGCGCGCGACTATCAGGCACTGAAGGGCCGGCTGATGGACGCCGTACTGGACTCCTGGGCGAAGGTCGGCGAAGGCGCCGACCTCGTCATCGTCGAGGGCGCCGGCTCGCCAGCCGAGATTAACCTTCGCAGCCGCGACATCGCCAATATGGGCTTTGCCACGCGCGCCGACGTGCCCGTGGTGCTGGTCGGTGACATAGATCGTGGCGGCGTCATCGCCTCGGTCGCCGGTACGCACCTGATCCTGCCCGAAGAGGACCGGCGCATGATCGTCGGCTACCTCATCAACAAGTTCCGGGGCGATGTTTCCCTGTTCGACGATGGCTTGAAGGCGATCGAGAAATTCACCGGATGGCGCTGTTTTGGCGTCGTGCCGTGGCTGAAGGCTGCTGTCCGGCTGCCCTCGGAGGATTCCGTGGTGCTGGAGCGGCTGGCGTCCGGCGAGACGCGCGCGCTGAAAGTGGTGGTGCCGATGCTTGGCCGCATCGCCAATTTCGACGACCTCGACCCGCTCAAGGCCGAACCGCAGGTCGAAGTGGTGTTCGTGCCGCCGGGAAAACCGCTGCCGGCCGATGCCGGGCTGGTGGTCATTCCCGGCTCGAAGTCGACGATCGGAGATCTCCTGAAATTTCGCGAGAATGGCTGGGACCGGGATCTGGCCGCGCACCGCAAGCGCGGCGGCCATGTCGTCGGCATTTGTGGTGGCTTCCAGATGCTTGGCCGCATGGTGCGCGATCCCGATGGCATCGAAGGCAGCGTCACCGAGGCCGAAGGGCTCGGCCTGCTCGATATCGAAACGGTGATGGAGCCGGAGAAGACAGTGCGCAATGTCAGTGCCCGCTCGGTGCCGTTCGACCAGCCGCTCGCGGGCTACGAGATCCATCTCGGCCGCACCACCGGCCCGGACACCAGGCGACCGTCTGCGATCATCAACGGCGTCGAGGATGGCGCGATCTCGGCCGACGGCAAAGTGATCGGCACCTATATGCATGGCCTGTTCGGCGCCGACGGCTTTCGCGGGAAATTCCTCGAAAGCTTGGGTGTCAGGGGCGGTGGCATCGATTATCGCGCCGAGGTCGAGCGGGCGCTGGACGAGGTCGCCGCCGAGCTGGAAACCCATCTCGACTGTGATGCGATTTTTTCACTGGCACGTTGAAGGTCAGGCCTTCTCACCGGCCTTCGGCCAGTAGGTGCCGAACGACCAGACATTGCCTTCGGGATCGCGGCAGATGAATTCGCGGCTGCCATAATCGCGGTTCGTCAGTTCCTGGATGATCGTCGCGCCGGCCTTCCTGGCCTTGGCATAGGCGGCGTCGGCATCGTCGACCGCGATATAGATCGACTTGCCGCCGCCTGAACCGGGTTCGCCGACCATCTTGCCGTAGTCGTCGTCGCGCACGGTGCCGAGCATGATCATCGAGGAGCCGAAGACCAGTTCGGCATGGTGCACGACATCGCCTTCGCCATAGCGGGCACGGACGCTGAAACCGAAGGCTTCACAGAGCCAGTCGATCATTTTCGCCGCGTTTTTGTAACGCAGGGCAGGATAGAGGCGGGGGGCTTCAGTGGTCGCAGGCATGGGAACCTCCTTCATCTGGGTTGGTCGATGCCTCACTTTGTTCGAAGGCTGTTCCAGCGTCTTGAAGAAATGTTACCTGGCGGAAAGTGCCGTCGGCGTTTCGCCGGCAAGAACGCGGAACTCGCGCACCAGATGCGCCTGGTCGGCATAGCCGCAATCGGCGGCGACGTCGGCCCAGTCGACGGTCTGTTGCCTCGACAGGCGGAGCGCCCGGTTGAAGCGGACGATGCGCGACAGCATCTTGGGGCCGATGCCGGTTGCGTCTGAGAATTTGTCGGCGAGGTGTTTGCGGCTCCAGCCCAGCCGCTCGGCAATGGATGCAATCCGGGTCCGGCCGCCGGATGCGATGATGCGGTCATAGGCCCAGGCGATTTCGAGCGGCGTATCAGTGGCGCTCTCAAGGCGGGCGGCGACGAAGGCTTCGGCAATATCGAAACGCGCCGTCCAGTCAGGCTCATTGCCGAGCCGTTCGCGCAGCACCAAACCTTCCCCGCCAAGCACGTCATCGAGGACGACCATGCTGTCAGTCAATTCGCTCATCGGCAGGCGGAAGAAGCGGCGTGCGCCAAGAGGGGTGAAATTGACCTGGACGCAGCAGGCGCCGCCGAAGGATTCGATCATCACCGGCCCGGCATAGAGGCCGGCGGCGAAACTGGCGAAACGGTCATTATCGCCAGGAGCCTTGCCAAGGCCGATGGCAAAGGGCTCGGCGAAACTGATCACCAATGGTATGGTCAGCGAAGCATATTCGATGTTGCGGAAATGGCCGAGGGCAGTTTCGCGGTAGCCGCAGATGTCGGTGACGACACCAGCGAGCTTAGCGCTGGGCACGCGCCGCAGCATCTCGAAGCGACCGGCAATGGACTGGTCGCGTTCCTTGCGGTGTTGCATCTCCACCGGCATCGCTTTCCTCCGTAGCGGAGAATCTAGCAGACCACCGCCCAAAATCAAAAGCGCCCGGCTTTTGACCGGGCGCTCCGAGTTGCCTGGGATTTCTCGTGTCTATACGCCGCGCATCAGGCAGCCGGCGGCAAGCACGATGTAAGCGACAAGCATGATCCACACCGATGCGAGCGGAATGAACGCAAGGACGCCAAGTGCCGCAAGAATGCCGATGATGGCGATAACAAGGGAGCTGATGAAAACAATCTGGGTAGGCGCGCTGAGATTCATGTCTGATCCCCCCAGCATGATTCGATCAATGTCATTGTAACAGGAGCGTGATCACACACCAATCATGACACGCAGCGGGTTGGCCGGATCGGCCAGCAGCTTCACGGCTAGGGCCACGCAGACGATCACCAGCAGCGGCTTGATCAGTTTGGCGCCGATGCGCATGGCGAGGCTGGCGCCAACGTGCGCGCCGAGGAACTGGGCAACGCCCATTATCAGGCCGATCTTCCAGGAGATGACGCCGACAGCGGCAAAGACGATGAAGCCGCCAATGTTGGAAGCGAAATTGAGCAGTTTGGTGTGCGCGGTCGCCTTGAGCACGCCGTAGCCGGCAAGAGCGACGAAGGCAAGCATGTAGAAGGAGCCGGCGCCGGGACCGAACACGCCGTCATAGAAGCCGATGGCAGGCACCAGCGTCAGTCCGAACAGGAAGGGCGACAGGCGCTCGGCGCGGTCGACGTCGTTCATGTTGGGCTTCAGCGCGAAATAGAGCGCGATGGCGATCAGCACGAGTGGCAGCAGCGCCCGCAGCAGATCGCCTGGGACGATCGTCGCCAGCAAGGCGCCGAGCGCACTTCCGACCAATGCCAGCAGCGCCGACGGTAATTGCCGGCGCAGGTCGACATAGCCCTTGGAGGCATAGTGGATAGTCGCCGACCCCGAGCCGAACATGCCTTGCAGCTTGTTGGTTCCAAGCGCCTCGACGGGGGTGAAACCGGCAAGCAGCAGTGCTGGGATGGTGATCAGCCCGCCGCCGCCGGCGATCGAATCGACAAAGCCCGCGGCAAAAGCCGCGAAGGCGAGCATGGCGACGGTCTGGGTGGTGAGATCGATCATCTGATATTCGGAGATGTCTGGCGGGCTAGGACAGGGGCGTTCGACCACGGCCACCCTGTTTGCGCAAGACCGATTCCGCGCTAACTCTATTCAAGAGGAATCGGAAGGGGCTGCTCATGGCGTTCGCACTGCTCGACCAGATACGTTCGATCTTCGACGGGGACCCGGGTGTGCGCAAGGTGGCGGACGATCCCGTGCTGTCGGCGGAACTCCTGATGCTGTTCCGCATGATCCTGGCCGACGGCACGGTCAGCGAGAGCGAGATGGTTGCCTTCCGGCGCATCTGCAAGGACGCCTTCGGCATTCCGGAAACCAGCATCGATGCCGTCATCGAATATCTCAATGAATTCGGCTACGAGACCAACGGCTCGCAGGCGATCGCACTGTTCCGCGATCTCGACGTCGAACGGCGCAAGCAATTGGCCCAGCACATGGCGGAGATCGCCAAAGCGGATTCACAACTGGCCGAGAGCGAGGTGCGCCTGTTGCGCCGCACGCTCGATCTTCTCGACATCAGCCCGGTCGATGTGGTCAAGCCGGACGAGTAGGGGGACCGGCAGCTCACCCCTGTTCCTGCATTCGTTTCGCGATCGCCCGGTGCAGATCTGGCGCTGCGGCGACCAGAGCTTGCGCCGCCTCGGATTGCGGGTGGACCAGCACCTCGCTCGTCTTGCCGCGCTCCACGATCTTGCCGTCATGCATGACCAGCACTTCGTCCGTGATGGCGCGGGCGACGGTCAGGTCATGGGTGATGAAGAGATAGCCGATGCCGAGTTTCTGGTTGAGCCCGGCGAACAGGTCCAGGATCTGCGCGCGGATCGAGACATCGAGCGCCGACACCGGCTCGTCGGCGACCACCAGTTTTGGGCGGGTGATGATGGCGCGGGCGATCGACAGACGCTGGCGCTGGCCACCGGAAAATTCGTGCGGATACTTGTCCATGTCTCGTTGATCGAGGCCGACCTCGTGCAGCGCATGCGCCACCATCTCGCGGCGTTCGGCGCGCGTCGGTTTTTTCTCCAGGACATGCAGAGGTTCGGCGACCAGTTTTTCGACCTTCTGGCGCGGATCGAAGGAGCCGTAAGGGTCCTGGAAGACGACCTGCATGTCGCGCCTGGCCGGCTTCAGTTCGGCTTCGCTCTTGCCAGTGACGGTCTCGCCGCGAAACCGGATTGTGCCCGAGTTCGGCCGGTCCAGTGCCAGGATCATGCGGGCAAGGGTAGACTTGCCGCAGCCGGAGCGGCCGACCAACGCCACCGACTGGCCCGGCGCCATCGACAGGGAGACGCCGTCGACCGCACGAATGTCAGGCGCGCGCCTGAACAGCGAGATGCGGCGGCCGTGATAGTCGCGCGTCACGCCCTCGACCTCGAGCAGAGGTTGGCTCGATCCGGCGCCGTGCGGTCTGGCGCGTGCAGGCACATGCATCGAAGCCTGCGCCAGCTGGCGCGTATAGGGGTGCAACTGACCGGACAGCGTGGGCGCCGTGTCGCCGGCCTCCATCACCTCGCCATGGCGCAGGATGGTGATGCGGTCGGCCATCTCGGTCACGACAGCGAGATCATGCGAGATCAGCAGCAGGCCCATGCGGGTCTCCGCGACGAGGTCGCGCAGGAGATCGAGGATCTGCGCCTGCAGCACCACGTCGAGCGCGGTCGTCGGCTCGTCGGCGATCAAAAGCTTCGGCTTCAGCGCGCAGGCGATGGCGATGACGACGCGCTGGCGCTGGCCGCCGGACAGTTCGTGCGGGTAGCGTGACAGCGGGAATTTTGCTTCGGGCAAGCCGACGCGATCGAGCATTTTTCGCGCCCGCTCCTCGGCGTCGGCACGGCTTGCCCTGGTGTGCCAGCGTATGCCTTCCGCGACTTGTTCGCCGATCGTCTTGACCGGATTGAGCGCTGTCATCGGTTCCTGGAACACCATGCCGATGTCGTCGCCGCGGAGCGCGCACATCTGGTCCTCGGTTGCCGTCAGGATATCGATGCCGTCGAATGTGACGCGCCCGGTGGCGCGTGCGGCATGGGGCAGGAGCCGCATCACGGTCAGGGCGGTCATCGATTTGCCCGAGCCGGATTCGCCGACTAATCCCATCACCTCGCCGGGCGCGACGGAGAGCTCCATGTTCTTCAAGATCTGCGTGTTGCCGATGGTCAGCGACAGATTGTCGACTTCGAGCAGGCTCATCGCTGCCGCCGCGATTTAGGATCGAGAATGTCGGCGATGCCGTCGCCCAAAAGGTTCAGGCCGAGCACGGTGACGACGATCGCCATGCCGGGAAAGATCGCCATCCACGGCGCCACCACCATGCGCGTCTGGGCGTCGAACAGCATGCGGCCCCAGCTCGGCATTGGCGGCTGCGCGCCGAGGCCGAGATAGGAAAGCCCGGCCTCGGCCAGGATGCCCAGCGCGAACTGGATGGTGCCTTGCACAAGAAGAAGCGTGGCGATGTTGGGCAGCACATGTTCGATCGATATCTGCGTGCTGCTCTTGCCTGCGGCGCGCGCGGCAAGGATGAATTCGCGCGGCCAGACGGCAAGCGCGCCGGCGCGGGCAACGCGGGCAAAGACCGGGATGTTGAAGATGCCGATGGCGATGATCGCATTGACGGCGCCCGGCCCGAAAATGGCGGTGATCATGATCGCCGACAGCAGCGCGGGGAAGGCAAAGACGAGATCGTTGACTCGCATCAGCGCCTCGTCGACAAGGCCGCCGCGCGCCGCGGCGAAGGCGCCGAGCGGCACGCCGACACCCATGCCGATACCGACGGCGACCAGCGCCACGGCGATCGAATTGCGGGCGCCGACCATGACCATCGACAGGATGTCGCGGCCAAAATGGTCGGTGCCGAACCAATGGGCCAGCGAGGGGCCTTGCGTCTTGTCGGCTATGACCAGCTTCGTCACATCGTAAGGCGTCCAGACATAAGAGACCATGGCCATCGCCAGGATCAGTACGGTGATGACGAAGCCGGCGACGAATGCGGTATTCCCAAATGCCTTGGCCAGGATGCTGCGGAACGTCTCGTCGGGAATGTCGATGCGTAGCGTCATTGCCGGGTCCTCAGGCGGGGATCGACCACCGCATAGGAAAGGTCGACAACGAGGTTGACGACAATGACGGCGGCGACCAGCAGCATGACGACGCTTTCGACGACGATCAGGTCGCGCTGGGTAATCGCCTGGAACACCAGCCGGCCGAGGCCGGGCAAATAGAAGACATTCTCGATGATGATGGTGCCGGCGAGCAGGAAGGCGAATTGCAGGCCAAGGATGGTCAGCACCGGGATCATGGCGTTGCGCAGCGCGTGCCGCCAAAGCACGGCGCGATAGGGCAGGCCCTTGGCCCGGGCGGTGCGGATATAGTCCTCGTTCAGCACCTCGATCAGCGCCGAACGGGTAACGCGCGCCAGGATCGCCGCTTGCGGCAAGGCAAGCGCCACCGCCGGCAACAGCAGCGATTTCAGCGCTGGCCAGGCGCCGGCGCCCCAGCCGGGAAAACCTCCTGCCGGGACCAGTCGCAGCCAGACGGCGAAGACATAGATCAGCATCAGCGCGAACCAGAAATTGGGCACGGCGACGCCAAGCTGTGCCACGCCCATCGCCACCGTGTCGCCGGCCCGTCCGCGCCGGCTGGCGGAAAACAGGCCGACCGGTATGGCGATGATGGTGGAAAGGGCAAGCGCGATCAGCGCCAGCGGCAGCGAGACGGCAAGCCGTTCACGCACGAGATCGATCACCGGTACCGAATAGGTATAGGAGCGGCCGAAATCGAGGCTGAGCAGGCCGCCGGCCCAATGAAGGTAGCGCCAAGCCAGCGGCGCGTTGAGACCCATCTGGTTGCGCAAGAGTTCGACCTGGTCGGCGCTGGCGTTCATGCCCAGCATCAGCCGCGCCGGGTCGCCGGGGAGGATTTCCAACACGGCGAACACCACCATCGAGGCCAGGACCAGCGTGGCGATGGCGATGGCGAGGCGCTTGAGGAGGTAGGCGGTCATGTGAGGCGAGGGAGCGAGGCGCGCACCACGAACCTCACTCGCTCCACTTCACCTTGGTGAGATCATTGGCCTGGATCGGCGCGTTCTCCCACAGGCCTTGGAGCTTGGCGTCCCAGACGCCGACCTTCGGCAATTCGTAGAGGAAGCCGACCACGGCGTCGTCGGCCAGGATCTTCTGCGCCTCGCCAAGCAATTCCTTGCGCTTGGTTTCGTCGGAGGTGAGGTTGAGGTCGGCAATTATCTTGTCGAAGGTCGGATTGTCGTAGTTGAAGTAGTAGTCCTTGCGCGAATAAATATCGATGTCATTGGGTTCGGTGTGGGAGACGATGGTCAGGTCGTAGTCCTTCTTGGTGAATACCTGGTCCAGCCACTGCGCCCATTCGACCGGGATGATCTCGAGGTTGATGCCGACATCGCGAAGCTCCGAGGCGATGATCTCGCCACCCAGCCGTGCATAGCTGGGCGGCGGCAGTTTCAGCGTCGCCTTGAAGCCGTTCTCCAGCCCGGCTTCCTTCAGCAACTCCTTGGCCTTGTCGACATTGTGCGGATAGAGGCCGGTGAGGTCGACATAGTCCTTGTTGGCTGGCGACATGTGGGAGCCGATCGGCAGGCCAAGGCCGGCGGAGGCTCCGTCGATGATCGCCTTGCGGTCGAGCGCGTAGGAGATCGCCTGCCTGACCTGCAGCTTGTCGAAAGGCGGCTTCTTGTTGTTGATCGCCAGGATGGTCTCACCCTCGGTCGAGCCGATCACCACCTTGAAACGCGGGTCGTCCTTGACCTGTGCCAGACTGTCGGGATCGAAGAAGGGAAAGGCCTGGATGTCACCGGACAGCAGCGCCGGCACATAGGCCGCGGCATCTGGGACGATGCGGAACTCGACCTTGTCGAGGAACACCGGAGCGCCCCAGTAGTGGTCGGCCTTTACCAACGTGATCGACGATCCCTTGGCCCAGTTCCGGAACTTGAACGGGCCGGTGCCGACAGGGTTTTCCTTGTTGGTGTCGGCGGATTTCGGCGACACCATCACCGCGTCGCCCCAGCCCATATTGTAGAGGAACGACCCTTGCGGGTTCTTCAGCGTGACCTTGACCGTCGCCGGATCAATGACGTCAACCTTGTCGATGGCCGCGAACAGGCCCTTCTGCGCATTGACCGAATTGTCGGCGCGGGCCCGGTCGAGCGAGAATTTCACGTCGTCGGCGCTGAAATCGGCGCCATCGTGGAATTTGACGCCGGTGTGGAGCTTGAACGTATAGACCTTGCCGTCATCGGAAATGGTCCAGCTCTGGGCCAGATCCGGCAGAACCTCGCCATTGGGCCCGATCCGGGTCAGGCCCTCGAAGACATTGGCGTAGAGCACTTCCTTGATGGCGGCGGCGGCACCCGCGGTTGGATCGAGATGCGGCGGCTCGAGCGGAATGCCGATGACCAGGTCGGTCCGGGCTGCGAAGGCATGGCTTCCGGCGGCCAGCGCAAGGACCGTCGCGGCCAGAATGGTTTTCCACAGTCTCATCGTGCGACTCCCCATGCGTTCAGGCTCAAACCGGGCGATAGAAGCGTGATTTCGCGCGGGAGTAAATTGCGTTTCGTGCTGTGCGCGTGGCCGGGAATGTTTTTCTTCGGTAGCCATGTTGATCGGTCGAAGCTCGCCCCGTGTGAGACCTATCCAGCGGCAGTGCCACGCAGCAGCACGTTGAGGCCGATGGCCATCACCTTGGCCGATTCCACCATGTCCGATATGCCGACCCATTCGTCCGGCCGGTGGGCGAGGTCGAGAATACCCGGGCCATAGGCGATGCAGTCATAGATATGACCGATGCGGGCGATGTGCTTCTGGTCGTAGGTGCCGGGCGAAATGACATAGTCGGGCTCGCGGTCGAAGATCGCGTGAATGCCTTGCGCCACCGCCTTGACCACGGGCGCGTCGCGTTCGGTCATCAGCGGCAACACTTCCATCAGGTCGCGGATTTCATAATCGAACTTTTTGCGCTCGCGCTTCAGCCGGTCGAGAATACTCGTCACCTCGCTTTTGACCGTGGCGAGATCCTCCTCGAGCAGGAAGCGCCGGTCGATGGTCAGCCGGCAGGAATCGGGCACGTTGGGCGAGGGCAGTCCGGGCCGGAAATCCTCGGTCTGGCCGCCATGGATGGAATTGATGTTCATGGTCGAGCGTCTGGCGCCTTCCGGCACCACCGGCATGCGCGTCATCTTGCGGTCTAGTGCCGGAAACAATTCGTCCTCGAAGGCCCGCAGTACGGCACCCATGTGGCGCACTGCATTGTCGCCGAGAAACGGCATCGAGCCGTGCGCGATCTCGCCCTTGGTCTCGATCTCCGCCCACCAGACACCGCGATGGCCAAGGCAGATGCGGTCCTTGTTGAGAGGCTCGGGGATGATGACGTGGTCGACCTTGGGCTTCGAAAAATAGCCGAGCCCGGCCAGATGGGCGACGCCGCCGAAGCCGCCGGATTCTTCGTCGACCGTTCCAGAGATCTCGATGGCGCCGGGAAAGTCGGGGAAGATTTCCATGAAGGCTTCGACGGCGATGATGGAGGCGGCGAGGCCGCCCTTCATGTCGCAGGCGCCGCGGCCATAGAGCTTGCCGTCCCTGACGATGCCGGCGAAGGGATCCACCGTCCAGCCTTCGCCAGCCTCGACCACGTCGATATGCGAATTGAAGTGGACGCAGGCGCCTGGTGACCGTCCATCGAACCGCGCAACGACATTGACGCGCGGATAGCGATCGGTGTCGCCGGGCGTGCCTTCGGCGCGGATGAACTCGGTCTCGAAGCCCCGCTTTCTTAGCCGCGCACCGATATATTCGGCGCATGGCCGGTAGGCTTCGCCGGGCGGGTTGATGGTTGGAAAACGAATGAGGTCGGCGGTCAGCGCCACCAACTCGTCGCGCCTGATATCGATTGCCTCGAGGAGTCGCTCGTTCATGCCACAAGTTGAGCAGCGATCCCGACAGTTTTGCAAGCCCGTCGATCAAACCCCGTGTGGCATGTCGTTGCGGCAACTACTGCGGGAAATCGTTCAAATTTGCTGCAATGGATTGGGGAATTGGTCAAGGAGTGTGTGGTATCCCATTCACCTGCCGTTAAAAAAGTGAAAAACAACTTGATGGTGGACATGCAAGGGGCAATCAAAGGGGTTTGATCGCATGAAAAAGTTTTTACTTGTGGCCGCGATGCTGGCGGCCGCGTTGTTTGGCACATCTATCGCAAGCCAGGCGGCGATGCTTGAAGCAAATATCGATGTGTCGTCGCAGACTATGACAGTAAGATATGGCCTGGAGGTTTATCGGTGGACGGTGTCCACCGCGCGTCCAGGTTACTTCACGCCGCGCGGCACCTACCGCCCGCAGCGGACCGCACGGATGTGGTATTCGAAAAAGTACCATATGTCGCCGATGCCATATTCTGTGTTCTTCCACGGCGGCTACGCCATTCATGGCACGGGTGCGGTGCGGCAACTTGGACGTCCGGCGTCGCACGGATGCGTACGGCTGCACACGGCCAATGCCGCGACCTTCTATGCGATGGTGCGGGAAGTCGGATTCGGCAATACGCGCATTGTCGTCACCAATTAGGCGATTGGCGGTTCGCTGATACTGGCTTTGTCTGCCGGCGGAGGAACTCACTTTCCCGCCGGGGCCTTTGCTCAGGTGTTTGAGACGGGAGCCGGCTTGGTGTGCTTTTTTCGCCGCCAGTTGCTGATTTCCCACCTTTTGTGGAACCACATCCACTGGCCGGGATCCTCGCGCACCCAGCGCTCGACGACGTCGTTCAGCATCTGGGTGGTGGCGTGGACGTCGACGCTGCCGTCGGCCGTGCGCGGCAGGACCAGCTTGTCCTCGATCTCGAGCCGGAAGCGGTTGCCCGGCAGCCTGACGCAACGCGCCGGGTAGACATCGCAGTCATAGTGACGGGCAAGAGTGCCGAGCACGCGGTTGCTCTGGCAGGGACGGCCGAAGAAGGTGGTGTCCAGGCCGTTGGAGAATTTCTGGTCGACGAGAACGCCGATATTGCCGCCATTCTCTAACACCCCAGCCAGCGCGAACGAGGCACCGGCCATCGAAGGCAGCAGGCCTCCCATGGTCGATCGCCTTGTCGAAAGGATGTAGTCGGCGAGGTAGGGATTGTTGGGCGGCCGAAACAGCGCGGTGATGTTCATGCCGAATGTCGCCGCCGCCACCGGCAGCAATTCGAAATTGCCGAGATGGCCGGTGAAGACGATGTGCGGCTGCTTTTCGGCCGCGATCTCGACGAAATGCTCTGTTCCCTTGACCTCGACCCGACCCGGCTTGCCGGCGGCGGGGTCATAGTCGAACAGGGCGTCGAGGAAGATGTATTCGGCCGCAAGGCGGGCCATGTTGCCCCACATGTCGGAGGCGATGGCCTGGATTTCGCCATAACTCTTTTCCGGATAGGCCTTGCGCAGATTGTCGATGGCGACTTGGTGGCGTCCGACCCTTGGGCCAATGAGGCGAGCTGTGCGGTCGGCAAAATTCAGCGCGCTGTCGACCGGCAGCAGGCGCAGCAGCGACATGATGATCATCGCCGCGCGCGCGACAACCCAGTAATTCACCTGGCGCAGTTGTCTGCCATAGCGAAATTTCAGGTCGCGGCGAAGCTTCTTGAGCACGGAAATCGAGGCTCTAGGCGACGCGCAGGATGATCTTGCCGAAGACGTCGCGGCCTTCCATGCGCTTCAGCGCGGCATCGATGTCGTCGAAGCCGACCTCGGTGTCGATGACCGGCGTGACTTGCCCCGCCGCCATCTTCTGCATGGCGTTGGCTATATTCTCCATGCGGCAACCGAAGGATCCAAGCAGTTTCAACTGCTGCTGGAAGAGCTGCATCAGGTTGATCTGCGTCGACACGCCCGAGGTCGAGCCGCAGGTCACCAGGCGGCCACCGCGCTTCAGGCACAGCATCGAGCCGGCAAAGGTGTCGGTGCCGACATGCTCGAACACGACGTCGACGCCTTTCTTTTTCGTCAGCTTGCGCACGACGCCTTCGAAGCGGTCGTCGCGGTAGTTGATGACATGATCGGCGCCGAGTGCCTTGGCCTTGTCGATCTTGTCGTTCGAACCGACAGTGGTGATGATCGTGCAGCCCATCCGCTTGGCCAGCTGGATCGCCGCCGAGCCGATGCCCGATCCGCCGGCATGGACGAGGATCGTCTCGCCAGGCTGCAGCCTCGCATTGTCGAACAGCATATGCTCGACGGTGCCGAAGGTGACCGGAGCAACCGCGGCTCCGATATCGGTCACGCCAGGTGGCGCGGGGACCAGCAGGCGCGCCGGTAGGTTGATCTTCTCTTGCGCGAAACCGTCGAGATGGAAACCGTGAACGCCCGAAACATGTTCGCAGAGATTGTCGCGGCCTTCACGGCAGGCGCGGCAGAGGCCGCAAGTGCGGGCGCCATAGATCGACACCAATTGTCCGGGCAGCAAGCTGGAAACGCCGGGACCGACCGCCTCGACCTCGCCGGAGGCCTCGGCGCCGACGACCAGTGGCAGCTTGCGCTTGGCGAAGGCCATGCCACGCCAGCCCCAGACGTCGATGTGGTTCAGCGCCACCGCCTTGATGCGCAGCGTGACTTCGCCAAGCGCGGGCGGCGGCGGGGGTGGCAGGTCCACCGTTTCAAGGCGGCGGTCCTCGATAAGTTGCAGTGCGCGCATGGAGCCTGTCGGTTTCTGTTAAGCGGAAAGGGCTCGCTTAGACCGGTTCCCGCGCCATGACAAGGCAAGTGTTCTGGCCGCCGAAGCCGAAGGAGTTCGACAGTACGGTGCGAACCTGCGCATCGCGCTTCTTGTTCGGCACGACGTCGAGCACGATCGCCGGGTCGGGATTGTCATAGTTGATGGTCGGGGGAATGACGCTTTCGCGCATCGTCATCAGCGAAAACGCCGCTTCGACCGCGCCCGCCGCAGACAGCGTGTGGCCGATCATCGACTTGTTGGACGAGATCGGCATCGAGCCAATGCGCTCGCCAAACACCGTCGACAGCGACAGGTGCTCCATCTTGTCGTTTTCCGGCGTCGAGGTGCCGTGTGCATTGACATAGTCGATCTCGTCGTCGCCGAGGCCCGCATCGGCAAGTGCGGCCCGGACAGCGGCAATCGCCGGCGAACCGTCCGGCTTGGAGCGGGTGCGATGGAAATCGTCGGCCTTTTCGCCACAACCGCTAAGGATGCCGAGAACAGCGGCCCCTCGGGCAAGCGCTGCCTCCAGCGATTCCAGCACCAGAGCACCGGACCCTTCAGCCAATACGAAGCCGTCACGGTCCTTGGAAAACGGCTTGGAAGCCTTTTCCGGATTATCGTTGTGGGTGGAGAGAGCCGACAGCAGCGAGAAGCGGATCAGCGCCTCGGCGGTCGCCGAGCCGTCGGCGCCGATCGACAGCGCCTGGTCGCATTCGCCACGGCGGATCGCCTCGACGCCGAGCTGGATGGCGGTGGCGCCGGAGGCGCAAGCGGTCGAGAGCGTGATCGGCAGGCCGCGCGTGCCGAAGCGGTCGGCGAGCCGGTCGGCGATCGAGCCGAACTGGGTGGTTTCGAAGACATCGAGTTCCTTCAGGCCGCGCGCCACGCGCAGCAGCCTTTCGGCGCCGGAATCCTGCTTGTCGGAATTGTAGAGCGCGAAGCGGTCGTGCCAGTCGAGTTCGACCGGCGGCGAGGCAAGAAAGAGAGGACCGCCGAAATCACCGGCATTCAGGCCGGCTTCGCCGACAGCCTCCTGCGCCGCCGTTTCCGCCAGCTCATAGGTGAGGAGGCTTGCTCCCCTGGAGCTCGACGGCAGAAAATCGACCATGCCGGAGATGCGCGTGTTGAGGTGATCGACCGGGAAACGGGTGATCGGGTGGATGCCCGACTTGCCCGAGGTCAGCGCCGCCCAATTGTCTGATTTGCCGACGCCGAGCGAGGTCACCACGCCGATGCCGGTCACGGCGACAATCGGCCTGCCCATGTGATCTCTGAAATTGGCCATCCGGGAGCCCTCTTGATCTCTGCAGCACGATCGCGAAAACGCCGCCTCAAGCGGCGTTGACCAGCGCCATGCCCTCGAATTGGTGATAACCGATCGCCGTTGCAAGGACGCTCGCGGGAATGCCTTCAAACGGCTTTTCGGCCGCGGCGTCAAAGACGGGGTAGGCGGCCTTGCGGTCGACGGCGAGTGCCGCCAGCGCCACGGCGAAGGGAAACTGTGCTTCCTTCATGTGCCCGGTCAGTGTCGCGAAACCGCGCGCCGATATCGCCGGATTAGCGTCGAGCGCCGCCTTTTCGGCTGATGTTGCCGCATGCGCGCCGGATGCGCCCGACATGGCGAGCAGCTTGCCGTTCGGCTGCGCCGCCTGCTTGAGCAGGAGAGCGATCTCGGCGTCGAGTTCTCCGCGCGCCCGCCTGGCGCGGCCGGAGACGACAGGTCCAAGCTCAGCGTAAATCCTGCGCCCGCGGCTTGCCGCGTGTTCGCGCTGCTCGAGCACCAGGAAGGCGCCGCCGGAACCCGACACGACGCCGCCGCCCTCGGCGCCCTGCCTTTGCCAGACAGGCTTCCATGGGCCGCGATGCAGATAACCGGCGAGCTCATAGCCGAGCAGCATGTCGGAATGTTCGGTCTGGAAGGCGCCGCCGACCAGGATGTGCGTCGACTGGCCGGAACGGATGCGCGCTGCCGCCGTCTCGACGGCGGCGACGCCGGCACCTTCCTCACCCATGAAGGTGCGCGAGGATCCCGTCACCTTGTGGACGATGGAGATGTTGCCGGCGAGCAGATTGGAAAGCTGCGCCAGGAACAGGGTTGGGCGCAGCTCGGTGGTCAGCTTCTCGTTGAGCAGCACGTCGCGGTCGTTGCGGCTCTCCGACGCGGCGAGAATGTCGGCGTCCACGGCCTCGTCGCGCTCACCGCCGCCGGCGGCCACCACCATGTCCATGGTGGTGCAGAGTTCGTCATTGCCCTTGATTCCGGCATCGTCCAGCGCAAGTCCGGCGGCATAGGTGCCGAGCCGCTGCCATGTCTCCATCTGGCGCTGGTCGCCCCGCTTGGCGATCTGCAGGTTCCAGTCGATTTCGGGCAGTGGATGAACCGTGTAGGGCGCAAAGCGCGCGGCTTCGAGCACCGGCTTCTGGCTGGGCTGCGCCAGCTTCTGCCAGTGGGTATCAGGACCTTCCCCCAGCGAGGAAACAAGGCCGATACCTGTGATGACGACGTCGTGCGGGCTGCTCATGAGCGGCTTTGTGGGTCAGGTGACGGAGCGCGTCAAGTCACGCGCCCTGTGACCTCAGGCGGTCTTGGCGGCAACCAGCGCGTCGATCTTGGCGCACAGGTTCTTCATGACGAAGTAATCGTCGGTCGAAGCCTTGCCGTCATTGACTTCCTGGGTCCACTTTTCCAGCGGCACCTTGATGCCGAATTCCTTGTCGATGGCGAAGACGATGTCGAGGAAGTCGAGGCTGTCGATGCCGAGATCGTCAATGGTATGGCTCTCGGGCGTGATGGTGTCGATATCGATCTCGCTGGTGTCGGCAATGATCTTGGCGACTTTGTCGAACGTGGTGGAGTTCGTCGTGGACAAGGGCTTTTCCTTCTTTGCGGGCGGAATCTGTCCGCAGCTTGTTTGGGCGCTGTCTAATCGGTTTTTCCCGGCAGGAAAAGGCCTGATAAGCCGGGCGCAGATGGGTAGCGCGGCAAGGAAACGCAAGAAGGGCTGCCGGTTGACCCGGCGGCCCTTCCATTGACGTAACGTAAGCTCAGCTGTCATTTCGGCAACACGATCATATTACCGGTTTTTTGTACCAATGTACCATGGTAGCATTCCTGTCATGGACATTGAACGCGTGCAGACCGGGGTCCGTCTGGAAAAACGATTGGTGAAGGTGCTCAAGGCCCTAGCCGAGCATGGCGATATGAGCCTCGGCGATCTCATCGAAGGCATCGTGCTGCATGCTTTCGAAGGCCAGACGCCGTTTTCGCCGGCGACCCTGGAAACGATCAGCCAGCTGAAACGTATCTACGGGCTGGAACTTGGCGCGGCGGACAGCCACCGTCTGACCGAACGGAGGAGAACGGCGGATGACGAGCCATCTTGAGCGCCGCCACGATATCGTCCTTTCCGGGGCGGTCGAACGCGTTTTTCCGCTGTTTACGCCGATCGGCGAAACCTTGTGGGTAGAGGGCTGGCATCCGGAGTTTCTGCACCCGCAAAGTGGCGAAACGCGGCAAGGCATGGTCTTCCGGACCGTTCATGGCGATGAGACAACACTCTGGGCCTGCACTGACTGGGATCCACTGGCACATCGCGTTCGCTATGTCAGGGTCACGCCGGATTCGCGTTTCGGATTTGTCGAGGTGGCGTGTCAGGCTGTGGACGGAGGCACACAGGCATCGATTGCCTATGCCTTCACGGCGTTGAACGCCGCCGGCGAGACCCATCTATCGGCGCTGACGGTGGACGCATATGAGCATATGATCGAGGCGTGGAAGGTCCGCATCGACGCGTGGCTGCTTACAAACGCGTCAACTGGTTCCGACGGTCACTAGAAGGTGACGCGGCCAAGCACGCGCAGGCCATTGCCCTGCGGCTCTACCACCACGGCCTCGCCTTCGCGCGGCGACACGCCGGTCAGCGCAACGATATTTTCGAGATGGGTAACCATGACCAGATTGTCGGAACCGGTATAGGCGCGGATTTCCTTCATCACCGCCGCGATCTGCGCCGCCTTCTCGGCCGCGTCGCTCTTCAAGAGGTCGAGCGGTGCGAACAGTTCCGGCTCAATCTCGAAGGCGGTGCGCGCCGTGTCGAGGCAGCGGCAATAGCGGCTGGACAGAAGGCGCGCGATGGGAGCCGCGCGGGCGGCAAACAGGGCGCCGATCTTGCTTGCCTGCTGCTTGCCGCGCGCCGACAGATTGACCTGGGTGGCGCAATTGCCGATGTCGAAATTGGCCGGGTCGGTGGTGCCGGTGACCATGGCGTGGCGCAGCAGCACGACATGGCCGCCGTCGCGCAGCAGCGCCCAACCGGCGTCCGTCGCGTGCGCGGCGGCGGGGACGACAAGCAGGAACAACGCCAAGGCAAACCGGATCATCGCCACCCTTCCATGAGACCGCATCGGGCTCCAACCATTCGCATATAGGGATTGGAAAGCGGGCACAAAGACAAGCCGGGAGTCGGCCGCGTTTCAGGCCTCACTTTTTGGCGAGTTGATGCTTCACCAGGTTGATCTTCTGGTCGGTGAACGGGATGGGGATCGTGTAGCCGGCTTCGGTAAAGCTTGCCAGCCGACGATGATCAAATTCGGGCGCGATTGCGCCGCGACCGTGGGTCGCCTATCCCTGAAAAATGTCTCCGCTCATAGAAACCGTCCTGTTCGTCTTCAGTCTTGTCGCGCTCGGCTATCTGGCTGGGCTCACAGGCTATTTGAGACCGGCGAGCGGCGAGGGGATATCCGACTTCGCGGTTTCGGTGGCAATGCCACTGCTTCTGTTCCAGACCATGGTCAAGGCGGATTTCCACGGCGTGGCGCCATGGCCGCTGTGGGGCGCCTATTTCACCGCCGTGGCGATCACCTGGGCCGCCGGCCATGTCGTCACCACGCGGATCTTCGGACGCGACGCGCGCGCCGGGGTCGTCGGCGGCGTATCGTCCGCCTACTCCAATGTCGTGCTGCTCGGCGCTCCCTTCATCCTTGGTATATTCGGTCCGAGCGGCTTCGAAGTGCTGTCGCTGTTGGTCTCGGTGCATCTGCCGATCATGATGATGGCTTCGATCGTGCTGTTCGAGATGTTCGGCCGGGGCAGCGGCGAACATGTGCATCCGTTGCGGGTCCTGCGCGGCTTCCTGAGGCGGCTGTTCATCAACCCGCTGATCATCGGCATTCTCCTGGGGCTGGCATGGCGGCTCAGCGGCGTGCCGCTGCCCGGTCTCGTCATGCGGCTGGTCGATGCGCTGGCGAATACGGCCGGGCCGGTGGCGCTGTTTGCCATGGGGCTCAGCCTGCGCCGCTTCGGCATATCAGGCAATGTACGGCCGGCGCTGGCGCTCTCGGTGCTGAAGCTGTTCCTGATGCCGGCGCTGGTTCTTGCCTTCGTTTGGCTGCTCGGCCTGCCGCCGTTAACGGCCAAGGTGGCGGTCGTGGTGGCGGCACTGCCCTCCGGCATCAACTCCTATCTCATCGCCGTCCAGTTCAACACCGGCCAGGCACTGGCGTCGAACCAGATGACCATCGCCACCGCCTGCGCGGTCATCACCACCGCCTTCTGGCTGACGGTTGTCCTGCATGTTTTCGGGTGAGGTTGACGACGGCGTCTGCCACTCGCTCTCGCCTTGCGCTGGTCCAACCCCTATATGCCATCTTGCGATTGCTTGCGGGGCTTTCCCTAGGTTAAGAGCAATGGCTCCAGCGCGCGGCTCTGCCTGCGCTTTACCGAAGACATCCAGATAGCGGCCCGTGAGCGCCGAACGGAGGCTAGACCATGCTTCAGAAAACCAGCCATTTCATGCGCCAGGCCAATCTCATCAATGGCGAATGGGTGCAGGCCGACAGCGGCCAGACGGTCGATGTGAACAATCCTGCCACCGGCCTCAAGATCGGCACGGTGCCGAAGTCGGGCAAGGCCGAGACACGCCGCGCCATCGAGGCCGCCGATGAAGCTTTCAAGACCTGGCGCAAGACGACCGCGCTCGAGCGCTCCAAGCTGCTGCGCAAGCTGCATGATGCGATGATGGACAATCAGGACGTGCTGGCCGAACTGCTCACCATCGAGCAGGGCAAGTCGCTGTTCGAATCCAAGGGCGAGATCGGTTCGGCTGCCGCCTACATCCTCTGGTTCGCCGAGGAAGGCCGCCGCACTTATGGCGACGTCGTGCCTTCGCCATGGGCGGATCGCCGCATCCTGGTGACCAAGGAACCGGTCGGCGTCATCGCCGCCATCACGCCATGGAATTTCCCGTCCTCGATGCTGGCCCGCAAGCTCGGTCCCGCACTCGCCGCAGGCTGTACCGCCGTCGTCAAGCCGGCCTCGCAGACGCCGTATTCCGGCCTCGCCTGGGGTGCGCTGGCCGAGGAAGTCGGCTTTCCCAAGGGCGTCGTCAACATCCTGACCGGTTCTGCCAGCGAGATCGGCGACGAAATCTGCGCCAATCCACTGGTATCGAAGATCACCTTCACCGGCTCGACCGAGGTCGGCAAGCTGCTCATCCAGAAGTCGTCGGTCACGGTCAAGAAGGTGTCGATGGAACTCGGTGGCAACGCGCCGTTCATCGTCTTCGACGACGCCGATATCGAGCGCGCCGTTGCCGGCGCGATCACGGCCAAATACCGCAATTCCGGCCAGACCTGTGTCTGCACCAACCGCTTCCTCGTCCAGGCCGGCGTCTATGACAAGTTCGTCGAGAAGCTGGCGGCGGCCAGCAATGGCCTGAAGGTCGGTTCCGGCCTCGAAGAGGGTGTTCAGCAGGGACCACTGATCGACGAGAAGGCGGTCGAGAAGGTCGAGGAACTGATCGCCGACGCCACCGCCAAGGGCGGCAAGGTCGTTGCCGGCGGTCATCGCCATGCGCTGGGCGGCTCGTTCTTCCAGCCGACGGTGATCGCCAACGCGACGCCGAAAATGCGCTTCATGAAGGAAGAGATCTTTGGCCCGGTCGCACCCGTATTCAAGTTCGAGACCGAGGAAGAGGCCGTCGCGCTCGCCAACGACACCGAGTTCGGCCTTGCCTGTTATTTCTACACCGGCGATCTCGGCCGCGCCTTCCGGGTCATGGAAGGCTTGAAATACGGCATGGTCGGCGTCAATGAAGGCCTCATCACCACGCCGGAGGCACCGTTCGGCGGCGTCAAGGAATCCGGACTTGGCAAGGAAGGCGGACATCAGGGCATCGAGGATTACCTCGATACCAAATATGTGTGCATCGGCGGCCTCGGCCTCTGATAGGCTAGTGCTGGGGCAGGCTGGTAAACTTGCCCCAGGCTGATGAACCAGCCGAAGTCCTTTGGATCCACTGGCATTTGCGGGCATGATGATGAAGGACGGCGAGGTTTTCGGCACGACACAGGCAGGCGAACCGATCCGCCGCTTCACCATCAGGGGCGGCGGTCTCACCGCCAACATCATCGGGTTTGGCGCCATCGTCCAGGATCTGCGCCTGACCGGGCACGATGCGCCGCTGGTGCTCGGCTATAGCAATCTTGAAGCCTATGAGACTGATACCGCGTTCTTCGGCGCGGTGGTTGGGCGCTACGCCAACCGCATCGGTGGGGGCCGTTTCACAATTGGCGGCAACCGCTACCAGACCGAGCGCAACTTCCTCGACAAGCATACGCTGCATGGCGGCTCGCAAGGCTACTCCCACCGGCCATGGGCGGTTTCGCTGCATGGCCGGGATTTCGTTACGCTCACACTGCATGATCCCGACGGCGCGATGGGCTTTCCCGGCGCGCTCGACGTTACCTGCACCTACCGGCTGAAAATTCCCGGCACGCTCAGCGTCGAACTGACGGCGACCTGCGAGGAGCCGACGCCGTGCAATCTCACCCAGCATTCCTATTTCAACCTCGATGATGGCGGCACCGGCGACATTCTCGACCACAGGATGATGCTGAATGCCGGCGCCTATCTGCCTGTCGACGGCGACATGATCCCGACCGGCGTGGTCAAGCCGGTGGATGGCACGCCCTTCGATTTCCGCCAGGCGCGGCCGCTGCGCATGGAGACCGAGGGGGAGCAGCTTCCCTACGACCAGAATTTCTGCCTTGCCTCAGCGCGCGGACCGCTCCGGCAAGCGTCATGGACGCAAGGGGCGAATTCCGGCGTCGAGATGGAAGTCTGGACCACGGAGCCCGGTGTCCAGCTCTATACCGGGCAATATGTGACACCACGCACCGGCTTGGAAGGACGCAATTACAGAGCCCTCAGCGGCTTCTGCCTGGAGCCGCAAATATGGCCTGACGCGCCGAACCGGCCCTATTTCCCGCAGGCGACCCTATGGCCGGGGGCGATCTATCATCATGTGACCGAATACCGGTTCCGGCAAGGTTAGCTTTTCAGGACCTTGCCGAACGCCGCCTGCAGCGTCTCGAACGGCGCCAGTGCGCCGCGGACCTGCACGACGGCAGCGGCAACGCGGTGCGCGTGCTGGACAGCGTCCGCCGGGCCAAAACCGGCAAGCCGTGCGGCGAGATAGCCGCCGTTGAAGGAATCCCCGGCACCTGTCGTGTCCACGGGCATCGCGACATGGATCGCGGCGACCTCCCCCAGCGCTCCGCCCTCGGCGATCAACGCCGGCGCCTCGCCGTTCTTGACCACGACCTCATTGACCAATTGACCGAGGCGATCAGCGGTCGATTGCGGGGTGTCATCGCCGAACAGCATTTGCTCGTCCGGGAAGGTCGGCAGCGCGATGTCGGTGACGGCAAGCGCCTCGAAGATCGCCGCTTGCGCATCTTCGCGGCGCCGCCAGAGCCGTGGCCGGTAATTCGGATCAAAGGCGATCAGCGAGCCCGCCGCGCGTGCCTTGGCCACAGCCGCCAGAAGTGCCGTGCGTGCGGCGTCATCCAGAATTGCCAAGGTGATTCCAGAAAAGTACACAAGCGCCTGATTTTCCAGGTTTTTCGACAGTGCCGCCGGATCCGACGCGAGCTGGCGGGCGGCGGCGTCGCCACGCCAGTAGGTGAAAGAGCGCTCGGCACCGGTCAGCGTGATAGCATAGAGGCCGGGGCGCGCGCCATGTATCACCGGACTGGAGCCGATGCCGATGCCGTTTTCGGCAAAGAAAGCGATCTGACCTTGCGAAAAGGGGTCGTCGCCGAAAGCCGAGACATAGGTTGCGGGCCGGTCGCCGCTCAGCGCATGCAGCGCCCACAACGTGTTGAACGTGTCGCCGGCAAAGCCCATGCGCCAGTTCGGGCCGGTCTGGCCCGACAGTTCCAGCATGCATTCGCCGATCGAGGCGACGCCGTTTCCCACCATCTGCAATCCTCCAGTGATTTGGGTGCTGTAGCTTTTTGCCGGACGCAGCGCCATGCTTGGCAAGCAGGCATTTTTGCGCCACAGCGTTTTCCCACAGGCCGGTGGGATGCGATCCACCCGGCAGAACGTTGTCCGCAGAAGAGGAACCGGTTTGGCATCGTTATGGCGTTATCTCCTGGCAGGTCTTGGTCTGGCGGCTTTGCTGGTCGGCGTTCTCGCGGCCGTCTATCTGACGGCGCCGCATTCGGCACAGCCGGTCGGCCCGGATATCTCGCGGACGAAGAAAACCGACAACGGATTGTATGTAGCGAGCTTCGTGCCGGAACGCGGCGTGGTGCGGCAGGGGGAGCTGGAATCCTGGGTGCTGACGCTGAAGACAAAGACAGGCGCTTCGGTGGAGCGAGCCGCAATCGCCATCTCCGGCGGCATGCCGCAACACAATCACGGTCTGCCGACCAGTCCGCAGGCGACCGACTATCTCGGCGAGGGCCGTTATCGCATAGAGGGGCTCAAATTCACCATGAGCGGCTTGTGGCAACTGCGTTTCGCCATATCGTCCGGCGCGGGCTCCGACACTGTGCTGTTCAACGTGGTGCTGTGAGCGGTCGATGAGGCGCCTTTTCTGCTTTCTGGCGCTGACGGTGGCCGTGCTCCTTGGCGGTTGCGGCAAGCCGGATTTTTCCGACGCCGAGAAGAAGACGATTGCTTCGCTGGCATTGAACACACTGCCGGCGCTGAAACCGGACACCACCAATCGCTTTGCGGATGTGCCGGCCGCTGCCGCACTTGGCTCGACGCTGTTCTTCGACGCTGGGATGAGCCGCGACGGCACGGTGTCCTGTTCGACCTGCCACAAGATCGACCGCCAATTCCAGGACGACCTGCCGCAAGCGGTGGGGGTTGGCCGCACCAACCGGCGCACCATGCCATTGGCCGGTGTGGCGCGCGACCCCTGGTTCTTCTGGGATGGCCGCCGCGACAGCCTGTGGGCGCAGGCGCTGACGCCGCTCGAAAACCCGTTGGAACAGGCAGGCAACCGCACCGCCTACGCGCATTACATGAAGGCGCGCTTCAGCGAACGCTATGAGCGCATTTTCGGGCCATTGCCCGATTTTTCTGGCATTCCCCTGAATGCCAGCCCGCTTGGAAGCAATGCCGAAAAGGCTGCCTGGAACGCGATGAGCGGCGCGCAGCGTGATGCCGTCAACAGCGTCTATGCTAATATCGGCAAGGCGATCGCCGCTTTCGAACGCTCGATCGAACCGGCGCCGACGCGCTTCGACCGCTTTGCGCTGGACCTCGCCACAGGTGCCGAGCCGAAAGGCGATGCGGCCTTTTCGCGGGAAGAAATCCTTGGGCTGAAACTGTTCATCGGCAAGGCCAATTGCGTGACCTGCCACAACGGCCCGCGCTTCACCGACAACGGGTTTCACAACACGGGTGTGCCGCCTGTCGCGGATCTACCGCCGGATCGCGGGCGCGTAGACGCGGTAGCCCAGGTCGAGGCCGACCCGTTCAACTGTTTCGGCGCCTATCGCGATGGCGAGGCCAGTGCCTGCGGCGAGCTGCGCTTCATGGTCAAGGATGCGCCGGAACTGGTACGCGCCTACAAGACGCCGTCGCTACGCGGTGCGGCGACACGGCCGCCCTACATGCATGCCGGGCAGTTTTCATCGCTCGACGAGGTGGTGGCGCATTACGCCAAGGCGGCGCCAAGTGTCGAAGGGACATCCGAAATTCACCCGCTGGAGCTATCGGACCGCGAGCGCGCCGCCCTGGTGGCGTTCCTGAAGACACTGACGGAGTGATTACCGGTCCTTCACCGTCTCCATTGCCACGAAGGTCGAGGTCTGGGCGACGTGGGGCAGGGCCGAGATGCGTTCGCCGAGCACGCGGCGATAGGCGGCGATGTCCTTGGTGCGGACCTTCAGGAGATAGTCGAAGCTCGATGCCATCATGTGGCACTGCTCGATCTCCGGCACCGCCTGTACGGACCGGTTGAAGGCATCGAGCGCGGCGGATCGGGTGTCCGACAACTTCACCTGAACGAAGGCGACATGGCCTTCGCCCATGCGCTCGCGGTCGATGATCGCCTGGTAGCCCCTGATGTAGCCGTCCTTCTCCAATCGTTTCACCCGCGCCTGCACCGGCGTCTTGGAAAGACCGACCTTTGCCGCCAGTTCGGACATGGAAAGCCGGCCATTGCCGGCCAGTGCCGACAGGATGTTCCTGTCGATGCGGTCCAATTGGTCTTCTGTCATCGAGAACACAGCCCGAATAGGTAATTTATGGCGAAATCATAGATCAGTTGGGCTGCTCTGTCGATTTTTTCAGACCGCCTGAAATCTGGCACTTGTGCTAGCTTGCGCCATTCGGTCCGGTGATCGCCGGCCCGTTCCCTTATGCTTGCTCACAGGACCGCCATGCCGTTCGACGCCATCCGCCAGCAGATCCGTGCCAATTATTTGCCCGACGAAGACGCCGCGGTTAAGCGATTAGCCGAGGCGACCGGGCTTTCGGCCGGAGACCGCAAGGCGATCTCGGCCCGTGCGGCCGACCTGGTGCGGGCGGTGCGGGGCTCCACCGATCCGCGGCTGATGGAAGTCTTCCTCTCCGCCTACGGTCTCTCCACCAAGGAAGGCGTGGCGCTGATGTGCCTGGCCGAGGCGCTGCTGCGCGTGCCCGACACCGAGACAATGGACGATCTGATCGCCGACAAGATCGCGCCGCATGACTGGTCGGCGCATTCCGGTGGTTCAAGCTCGATCTTCGTCAACGCCTCGACCTGGGCGCTGATGCTGACCGGCCGCGTGCTCGACGAAGGCGAGGGCGGCATCGAAGGCACGCTGCGCTCGATGGTGCGCCGTCTTGGCGAACCGGTCATCCGCAAGGCGGTGGCCGCCGCCATGCGCGAGATGGGCGAGCAGTTCGTGCTCGGCCGCACCATCGCCGAAGCCGTCAAGCGCGGCCGGCCGATGATCCAGAAGGGCTACCTCTATTCCTTCGACATGCTGGGCGAGGCCGCCCGTACCGAGGCCGATGCCTTGCGCTACCACAAGGCTTATGCCGATGCCATTTCCTCGCTCGATTCCGGCTCGAACGGACCCGATATCCGCTTCAACCATGGCATCTCGGTCAAGCTTTCTGCCCTGCATCCGCGCTACGAGGTGGCGCAGAAGGAAGAAATGCTGCCTGTGATGGCCGAGCGGCTGCTGTCTCTGGCTCTGGCCGCACGGCATTCGCGGATGGGCCTCAACATCGATGCCGAGGAGGCGGACCGCCTGGATCTGTCGCTCGACGTCATCGAACGGGTGCTGGCCGAGCCGGAGCTCGCCGGCTGGAACGGTTTTGGCGTCGTCGTGCAGGCCTATGGCCCGCGCGCGGCTTTCACCATCGACTGGCTCTATGCGCTGGCCAAGAAGTACAACCGCAACATCATGGTTCGGCTGGTCAAGGGCGCTTATTGGGACACCGAGATCAAGCGGGCGCAGACGCTCGGACTGTCAGGCTATCCCGTGTTCACGCGCAAGGCCAACACCGACGTTTCCTACATGGCGTGCGCGAAAAAGCTGCTTGGCATGACCGACCGAATCTATCCGCAATTCGCCACCCACAATGCCCACACCGTCGCCGCCATCCTGTCGATGGTCGACAACCGCGACACTTTCGAATTCCAGCGCCTGCACGGCATGGGCGAGGCCTTGCACGAAACCGTGAGCCGGTCGGAGGGTACGCGCTGCCGCATTTATGCGCCCGTCGGCGCGCATTCCGACCTGCTTGCCTATCTGGTTCGGCGGCTGCTGGAAAATGGGGCCAATTCCTCCTTCGTGCACCAATTGACCGACGAGGACGTCGAGCCCGAGGACATCGCGCGTGATCCGCTGGAAACGGTCGAAAGCCAGGGTCCCGCCGCCAATCCGGCGATCACCCGGCCTTCCCAGATTTTTGGCGCGGGGCGTCGCAACTCGAAAGGGTTCGACATTACCGATACGGTGACGCTGGCTGATATCGACCAGGCCAGGGCGGCGTTCGCGGGTCCCGATCGCTGGCACGCCAAGCCGATCACGCGTGCCGCCGGCTACGGCAAGCAGCGCCCGATCGTCAATCCGGCAAAGCCTTCCGAGGTCGTCGGCACGGTTCACGAGGCCGCCGCCAAGCAAGTAGCGACCGCCGTGCGCATCGCGGTGGAGGCGCAGCCGGCCTGGGCAAAACGGCCGGTCGCCGAGCGTGCCGGCATCCTGAACCGCGCGGCCGACCTTTACGAAGCCAATGCGGTCGAGTTCTTTGCGCTCGCCACGCGCGAAGCCGGCAAATCGCTGGCCGACGGCGTCGCCGAAGTGCGCGAGGCTGTCGACTTTCTGCGCTACTACGCCACCGAGGCGGCGAACGCCGAGGCGGGCACGCAAGCGCGTGGTGTCATCGTCTGCATTTCGCCATGGAATTTCCCGCTCGCCATCTTCACCGGCCAGATCGCGGCAGCACTCGTCACCGGCAATTCGGTGATTGCCAAGCCGGCCGAGCAGACCCCGCTGATCGCCTTCCGTGCCGTCGAGATGCTCCGCGAGGCCGGTGTGCCGGAAGACGTCATCCAGCTCCTGCCCGGCGACGGCCCATCGGTCGGTGGCCCGCTGACAGCGGATCCGCGTATTGCCGGCGTCTGCTTCACCGGCTCGACCGAGGTTGCCAAGCTGATCGAGAAACAGCTGGCCGAGACCGCCGCGCCGGACGCGATGCTGATCGCCGAGACCGGTGGTCTCAACGCCATGATCGTCGATTCCACCGCGCTGCCCGAGCAGGCGGTGCGCGATATCCTGGCGTCGGCCTTCCAGAGCGCCGGCCAGCGCTGCTCGGCGCTGCGCGTGCTCTATGTGCAGAAAGACGTCGAGAAGAAGATGCTGGAGATGCTGAAGGGCGCCATGGAGGCGCTCAACATCGGCGATCCCTGGCTGATCTCGACCGATGTCGGACCGGTCATCGATGATGAGGCGCAGGCGTCGATCCGCGATTATTGCACGAAGAAGGGCCTGGAGGGCCGGCTGATCGCCAAGCTGGAAGCCCCCAAGGACGGACGTTTCGTCGCGCCGCATGTCTTCAGGGTCAAGGGCATAGAGGAGATGGAACGCGAGGTGTTCGGGCCGGTGCTGCATGTCGCCAGTTTCGACGCCGACCAGATCGACGCCGTCATCGCCGCCATCAACCGCAAGGGTTATGGCCTGACCTTCGGCCTGCACACCCGCATCGAAGGCCGCGTGCAGCATTTCGTCGACGGCATCCATGCCGGCAACATCTACGTCAATCGTAACCAGATCGGCGCCGTCGTCGGTTCGCAGCCATTTGGCGGCGAGGGCCTATCCGGCACCGGGCCAAAGGCCGGCGGGCCGCACTATCTCAGGCGTTTCCGCAAAGGGCCGGAAGCGGGCACCGAAGTCGGCGAAGGCCACAAGGTGACGGCGACCGAGCTTGCCGACAATCTGCCCGATCCGGCGCTTGGCGGCTGGTCGACGCGGCCGGACCGGATCGCCATTCTGAGGAAGCATCTGCGCGGCAAGGGCGCGGCGGCGATCGGTGCCGCCGCCAGCATCGATTTCGGCCAGGTCGATTTGCCCGGCCCGACCGGCGAGGCCAACACGCTGTCGCTGTCGCCGCGCGGCCGCGTGCTGTGCCTGGGGCCGGACGCCGACACGCTGCTTACGCAGACCATCCAGGCGCTCGCCGCCGGCAATGCGGTGCTGGCCGTGGCGCCAGGTGCCCCGGCGACACTCTCCGCATTGACCGGGAAAGGCCTGCCGCTGGCGGCCATCGATGGTCGCCCCGATCCTGTCGAGGCGCGATCGCTGCACGTCGATGTCGTTGCTTTTTCAGGCACACCCGAGGCGGCGCGCATCGTGCGCAAGGTCATCGCCGAGCGCAGCGGGCCGATCGTGCCGTTGGTCAGCGAGGTGCTCAATCCGGCGGCCTATGCGCATGAGCGGGCGGTCTGTGTCGACACCACAGCGGCGGGCGGTAATGCCAGCCTCTTGGCCGCTGCATAGACTGGTCGGTACTTACGCGCCCTCGACGACGAAAAAGCCCTCGAACTGAGGATGGCCGAGATAATGGACCTTCGTCGTGCCGACATTCCGGTGGGCAGCGCGGAAGTTCTCCGACTTGGTCCAGGCGACGAAATCGTCGTGGCTCTCCCACACCGTGTGCGACGCAAACAGCGTGTAGCCTTCGGTCTCGTTGACCGGGCCGCGCAGCAGATGGAATTCCCGGAATCCCTTCATCTCGGCGAGGCTGGAATCGCGGTTCTTCCACACGGCTTCGAAATCGGCCTCGGAGCCGGTCTGCACCTTGAAGCGGTTCATGGCGATGTACATGGGGTTCCTTTCATGCGGATAATTAATGGCCCGCAACGTTTGTTCCGTGCCCATTCAGAATGGGCCGATCCCGACCTCGAACTCCAAACTCGGAGTCCCGGCCTGTGGCGGAATTGGAGGGAAGGGAGCAGCCTTGCGCACGATGCCGAGCGCGGCCTCATCGAAAGTCGCCGATCCTGAGCTTTCCAGGATGCGCAACTGATCCATGTCGCCCTTCCGACCTATGACGAATGCGACAACCGCATTGTTACGCGCGGCCAGTTGCAGCGAAGGCGGGAGAGTACGATTGACGCTGCCAAGCTTTCGAAAGACGTCGCCGCGGTAGCTGCCTTCCGCGGCGCTGCCGGCCTCTTTCTGCCTTTTGCCCTTGCTGGCCGCTTGCGCCGGCCGATCCTGGCCATCGGCCGTGCCGCTCCTTTTATCCCCTGCTTCGGCTATCGCAGGGACGGCTGCCGGAGTTGGCCTTGCATAGGGGATCGGCGGCTGGTCCGGGACGGCGACAGGCATTTCGACCGTTTCGGCTTGGACGCTCGGCTGCGCCGGCGTTTCGCTCCTGGCGGCCACGCTCTGGTCGTCCGGGCGCGATCTTGCCGTCGCCAATATGTCGGGCGTGACCACAGGCTGTTTGGCGGGCTCCCGCGAGGGCTGCGATGCCTGCTTTACGGCATCCCGGACAGGCTCGCGATCCTGTGTCGCGGTTTTCCGCACGGGCTGCGAAGGTTCTGTCGGCGGTGCTGCCCTCACCGCCTCCGCCTGACGTGGATTGACCGGGGGCTGGTTCGGCACCAGCCTGACATTTATTGCCGTAGGGTCCTTGTCCAGGGCACTCCCGGCCACCTTGTCGCCTGTGTGATCGCCGCCTTCGGACTGCTCCGTCTCCCTGGAATCGAATGTGCGGGCCGGCGAGATCAGAAAAGCCGCCGCTACCGCAGCATGGAGCAGGCCGGAGATGGCGATCGCCGTCACCCATTTGCCGTTGCCGGCAGGCGGCCGCATTTGGGCAAGCGGCTCGGCCGGCACGATCGCCAACTGGTCGCCGGCATCGGGGAGGGGACTGGGTTTCTGCATGTCGCGCGGCGGAAAATGCAGCGACCCAGGCGTCATTGTCAAATCAAGATGGACTGGCTCAAACAGAAGAAGGCCGGCCAGGGGCCGGGCCACCATATGTCGTGCAAAGGCGGGATGCAGTCCCACCTCAGACGCCGAAAGCGATGCCGGTCTTGGTGTCCGTCTTCAGCTTGCGCATGCACGCGGCTGGTTCGATGCCCGTACCGGCGCATTCCGTCGCGCTGTTGATCAGCACGCGGCTGACCCTGGTGCAGTCGGTGGCGGCCAGGTCAAAGCGCGTCACCTTGGTCTTGCCTGCCGGCAGCTCCTTGAAGTCGAGCACGGTCAGCCGGTCGACGACGCCGGCTTCGTTGAACAGCGCGATCTCGAACGCCGCCTTGGTGAGGTCGGCGCCGAGATTGTTGCTGACCAAGAAGGTCAGGCGGCAGCCCTTGTCGGAAGGCTGTGCGGCATTGAGTTCGAGGGTCAGGACCGGCGCGGACTGTTCAGCCCACGCCGGAACCGTCGCAAGCGACATCGCCAGCGTCGAGGTCAGTAGACGAAGGGAAGTCGTCAAGCTCGTCATGGTCAGCCTCCAAATCGCATGGTTGCCGCCAGCTTCAGCGTGATGCCGGGTTCATAGACAGCGATGGTCGTGCTGCCATTCAGCGGGTTGGCGTATTTGACGTCGAACAGATTGTCGGCACGGAAATCGACTTTCAGATTGTCGGTCGCCTGATAGCTGGCGAAGGCGTTGACCAGCGTATAGTCGGTTGCCACCGCATTGCCCTTCGGCTTGCCATTGTACTGCACTTCGCCACCGACGGTCAGCTTATCCTCGAGGAAACGCAAGCCGAGCTGAGCGGTGACCTGAGAGGAGGGAATGGTGGCGAGGTCGGCTTCCACACCCTTGTAGGAAACGGTGTGACCATCCGTGATCGAGGCCGAGAGGCCGGCATAGCCCCATGCCGCGTCGTAAACGCCTTCCAGCTCGAAACCGTTGATCCTGGCCTTGGCGAAATTTTGATACCGGAAGCAGATCGGGATGCCGGGACCGAAGGGGCAGCCGCTGCCTGGAGCGAACGGTGATAGGGTCACACCTTCGATATAGTCGTCGACATCGTTGTTGAAGTAGGTGGCCTTGAGACGAAGCGCGTCGCCAGCCTCGAAGATGTCGTTCTGCTTGTAGTTGACGCCGAACTCGGTCGTCTTGCCGGTTTCAGGCCGCAGATTTGGATTGGGCAGGAACGGGAAGCTGACGCCTGCCGGATGGTTGCCGCTGATCAGAGTCTCCGTGATCGAAGGCGAGCGATAGCCTTCCGCATAGGTGCCATAGAATTGCAGGCCGGCAAGGCCGGCGCTCTCGAACGGCGAGACACCGACCGTGACGCGCGGCGATAGCCTGTCGCCGGAAATATCGTGCGTGTCATCCTTCAGGCTGTAGCTGTCGTAGCGCAGGCCGGCGATGACTTCGAGCCAGGGCCATGTGAGTTTGTCCTGGATGTAGGCGCCCGACACATTGCGCTTGCCCGAAGGGGTGTAGAAACTGTCGCCGCCGGCCGCGCCGCCTGTCTTGACGTTGTCGCCGACCCAGTCGCCGCCATAGGTCAGTTCATGCGCGATGCCACTCGTTTCGAACCGTGACGTGTTCCAGATATCGATACCGGTCGTGCCGACATCGAATGTCGACCGTGATCCTGCCGGCAGCACCACGGGGAGACCGGTCACCGGATCGAAGCGGTTCTGCGGGACAAGACTGGTCAGGTCGAGATTTGTCTTGTTGTAGGAGGTGTTGATGTGAAGATCGAGCCAGCTCTTGTCTTCGTCGGTGATGTTGTAGCGGGCCGTGAAGGTGTTCGACTTCAGGTCGACATCATTGACAGGCACGCCGGCGCTGGTCTCGTCCCAGCCGTCGCTCGAGCCGACCCAGCCAAGCTTCAGTTCACTGTTCTCGGTCGGCCGGATGGTGGTCTTGAGCAGGCCGCTCAGCACATCGAAGCCGGTGCCATTGACGGTGTCGCCGCCGCCGTCCTTGTAGTTGTCGTAGTCGCGGTAGACGATGTTGCCCAACACGTCCCAGTTCTCATTGATGCGATAGGCGCCGGATGCGCTTGATGTCCAACCTTTGCCGTTGCTTTCGTAGCGTCCGGCGACGGAACCGGCCCAGGTCTCGTCAGGCTTGAGGAAATCTTCCGCGTCCTTGGTGTCGAAGAAGACGACGCCGCCGATGGCGCCTGAACCATAGGTGTTGGCGACCGGACCACGGATCACGTCGACGGATTTGACGAGTTCGGGATCGATATAGAAGGTCGACTGCGTGCCGTGGTCGGAGCGCTGGAAATTCTGACGCGCGCCATCGACGATCACAGCGACGCGGCCGAAATCTTGCAGGCCTCGGATGTTGACGCTGGTGCTGACGCGCCTGGCGTCTGCCTGCGCCGCGACACCGGGTACACCGAAAAGCATCTCGTTTGGCGTCGTCGCCATGCGGCGGTCGAGTTGCTGCTGGTCGACATGGCTGGCCGAGGCCAGCGATTCGATCGCCGTTTCGCCGGTGCGGCTGAGCACCAGGATCTTGTCGAGCAGCGTCGCGCCCGCAGGAGCTACTTTTTCCTGGTCAGTCTTCTTCGATCGATCGGTCTGCCCGCCCGCCGGCTGCGTCGCCTGTTGCGCGTGCGCCGATGGCGCGGATAGAGCGATCGCCGCCACGCTTGCGAGCAAAGCCGCCGCGCCGTTCGCCGTCCACCGGCCGCGCCGTTCCCAATTCATCAATCCCATGCCCCAACTCCAAATCCCAGGTTCCATGCTGGCTGGCGCGGGGCTCGCTGACATTTTTGATCGTATCCGGCATCTTAAATGTTGACTCATTAGTCCGGTATTGCACTGACTAATAAACATGATTATTCAAGTCAAGAAATGAATCGGCAATTTCGCAACGCCTAGCAAGATGTCCGGCACAGGAAAGGGATCGACCCAGATGAACACGCACAATCCCAACGATTTTCGCTATCGCGTCCGCCGTTCCGATGATGCCACTGCAGCCCGCTTCGAACGGGTTCCTCTGGCGGTGCGCACGCTGTCCAGCAACACGCTGTTCCAGGGCGAACACGAGATCGGCATCGAACATCGTGGGGCGCTCTACCGGCTGAAGATCACCCGCCAGGGCAAGCTCATCCTCAACAAGTAAGGGCAAGGCATCAGGGGTAAAGACATGGACCAGCGCGTAAAACCCGCTCCGCATGAAATCCGGCGGGCCCGGACGGAGAATCCGAAAACGCGCGAGCGTGACCTGGCCGCCCAGCTCGGCGTTTCGAAGGCCGAGCTGGTAGCCGCGCATTGCGGCGACGGCGTCATTCGCGTCGAGCCGCGCGTCAACGACCTTCTGACCGGTCTCGAGGCCGTTGGCGAGGTCATGGCGCTGACCCGCAACGAAAGCGCCGTGCACGAAAAGATCGGCGTGTACGACAAGGTCGTCACCGGCAATCACAATGCGATGGTGCTTGGCGAGAACATCGACCTGCGCATCTTCCCGAAAATCTGGGCGCATGGCTTCGCCGTGGAAAAGCGGGACGGCGACGACATCCGCCGCAGCCTACAGTTCTTCGATGCGGCCGGCGAGGCGGTGCACAAGGTGCATCTGCGCCCGTCCTCCAGCCTCTACGGCTACCAGAAGCTGGTCGCCTCGCTGGGATCGTCGAACCAGGAGCCGATGGTCGACATTTCGGGATCCGTTCTCGACGAAGAAAGCGAGGCCGGGACATCGACGGCAAGCCTGGACGATCTGCGTGACCGCTGGGGCCGGCTGACGGACGTGCACCAGTTCTTCGGCATGCTTAAGACGTTGAAGCTCAGCCGCCGCCAGGCGGTGCGCATGGTTGGCCAGGATTATGCCTGGCTGCTCGACAATGACGCGGTGCGGGCCATGTTCCATCACGCCGTCGAAAGCGAGATGCCGATCATGTGCTTCGTGGGCAACCGCGGCTGCATCCAGATCCATTCCGGCCCGATCAAGTCGATCAAGCCAATGGGACCATGGATCAACGTGCTGGACGAGACCTTTCATCTACATCTGCGAACCGACCACATCCATGAGGTCTGGGCGGTGCGCAAGCCAACCAAGGACGGCCATGTCACCTCGCTCGAGGTCTATGCCGCCAATGGCGACATGATCATCCAGTTCTTCGGCAAGCGCCATGAAGGCGAGGGCGAACGCGACGACTGGCGGTTCCTGGCCGAGCAGCTGCCGCGCATCCCAAACCCGACGGCAGCCTGAGGAAAGTGTAATGCGGTTTGTGTCGAGACCGTCCGCCCTGCGCGGATCGATGATCGGTTCCGCGATCGGCTTTTCCCTGGCTTTCGCCGCGATGCAACCAGCCGGCGCCGCCGAAGGCGTTTCGGTTTTCGCCGATCCTTCGAAGATCGCCGCCATCGGCGGGTCCATCACCGAAATCGTCTATGCGCTTGGCGAGGAAAAACATCTGGTAGCGCGAGATTCCAGCAGCCTCTATCCGAAAGCAGTACGTGAGTTGCCCGATGTCGGTTACATGCGCCAGCTGTCGCCGGAAGGTGTCTTGTCGGTCAATCCGACAGGCATACTGGCATTGCACGGCAGCGGCCCCAAGGAAACCGTCGACGTGCTGAAGAAGACGAGCGTCCAGTTTATCGAGGTGCCCGATCGGTACGATCATGAAGGCATCCTCGACAAGATTCGCATCGTCGGCAAGGCGCTTGGCGCCGATGCAAAGGCCGAAGCCTTGGCCAAGCAGGTCGACGCCAGGCTGAAGGCGGCCGAGAAGCAGACGGCCTCGATCAAGGAGCGCAAACGTGTCTTGTTCGTGCTTTCGATGCAGGGCGGCAAGATCATGGCGGCCGGCAGCGACACCGCGGCCAACGGCATTGTCGAGCTAGCCGGCGGCGCCAACGCCATCGAGGGCTTTTCCGGCTACAAGCAACTGTCCGACGAAGCGATCATCACCGCCAGGCCGGACGTGATCCTGATGATGAGCAACGCCGGGCCGCCGGTCTCGGACGACGAAGTGTTCGGCAATCCATCCATTGCTTCGACGCCGGCCGGTACCGCGCGCAAGCTGATCCGCATCGATGGCGCCTATCTGCTCGGCTTTGGGCCACGAACGGCCGACGCCATCCACGACCTCGCCGTGTCGCTTTATGGCGCACAGGTCACGGACTGAGCATCATGGTCGATCAATCGATCGCCGGCCCGGTGAAGGCGAATGCATCCGAAGGCGATCGTTCCGGTCGCGCCCGCCTCGTCATCCTCTTGCTGTGCCTGTGCCTGGCGATCGCCGTCTTGCTTTCGCTCACATTCGGGGCGTCGGACGCATCCGCCGTGACCGTCATCGGGGATTGGCTCTTTGGCATCGTTCCCGGCGATGCGGCGCTCAACGCGCGAGACAGCCTGATCGTCTACGATATCCGGCTGCCGCGCGTCATTCTCGGCGTGCTGGTCGGCGCGGCGCTGGCAGTATCCGGCGCGGTCATGCAAGGGCTGTTCCGCAATCCGCTCGCCGATCCCGGCCTGATCGGGGTTTCAGCCGGCTCCAGCCTTGGCGCTGTGGCCGTCGTCGTACTTGGCGGGACCATGCTGGCACCGTTGGCCGCCTTGCTCGGCACGCTTGCGCTGCCGCTTGCGGCGTTCTTCGGCGGCCTCGCCACCACATTGGTGCTTTATCAGATCGCGACGCGACGCGGGCAAACCTCGGTCGCCACCATGCTGCTCGCGGGCATCGCGCTGACGGCACTTGCCATGGCGATGACCGGAATCCTCATTTTCATGGCCGACGATCGCCAGTTGCGCGACCTGACGTTCTGGCAGTTGGGATCGCTCGGTGGTGCGACGTGGCCTAAGATCAGCTCCGTCGGACCGATCATCGTTCTGGCACTTGCGGCGATGCCGTTCCTGGCCCGCAGCCTCAACGCGCTGGCGCTCGGCGAGGCGACAGCCGGCCATCTCGGCATTCCAGTGCAACGGCTGAAATACACGGCGATCGTCGGTGTCTCGGCGGCTGTGGGCGCGTCGGTCGCCGTCAGCGGCGGTATAGGCTTTGTCGGTATCGTCGTACCGCATCTGCTGCGCCTTCTGATCGGTCCCGACAACCGCTATCTGCTGCCGGCCTCGGCGCTGCTCGGCGCTTCGCTGCTGCTTCTGGCCGATGCGGTCGCCCGCACCATCGTGGTGCCGGCCGAGTTGCCGATCGGCATCGTCACCGCCGTCGCTGGCGCGCCGTTCTTCCTGTGGATCCTGCTGCGCAAGCGTGGCGTGATTGATTTGTGAGATTTGAGACCCTGGAGGAGTGCTTCATGATCGAAGCGCGCGATGTTTCTGTGGCGATCGGCAAGAAGCGCATTGTCGCCAACGTCGATTTCGAAGTCAGGCCGGGTGAAATCTCGGCCATCGTCGGCCCCAACGGATCGGGCAAGACAACTTTTCTCAAGGCGATGTCGGGGGATCTCGCCCATACCGGGCGGATCGTCATCAACGGTCGCGAGCTGTCGACGATGAAGCCGGTCGAGGCCGCGACCGTGCGAGCGGTGCTGCCTCAGGCAACGACCTTGTCCTTTCCTTTCACCGTGCGCGAGATCGTCAGGCTTGGCCTTGTCAGTAGCCGCTCCGGCGTGCTGCCCGGCGAGGACGAACGCCTGCCGGAGCGGGCGCTGGCTCGCGTCGATCTCGACGGTTTTGCCGGCCGTTTCTACCAGGAGCTTTCCGGTGGCGAGCAGCAGCGCGTCCAGCTTGCGCGCGTGCTGTGCCAGGTATGGGCGCCGGTGCTCGACGGCAGGCCGCGCTATCTTTTTGCTCGACGAACCGGTTTCCAGCCTCGACATCAAGCATCAGCTGATCATCATGAACATCGCCCGCGACTTCGCCAGAAGAGGCGGCGGCGTGGTCGCGATCCTGCACGACCTCAACCTGACGGCGATGTTTGCCGACCGCATCTTCGTGATGCATCGCGGCCGGTTGGCGGCGACCGGCTCGCCGTGGGACGTGCTGAGTGACGATCTGATCGAGAAAGTGTTCGACTGCCGGCTCAAGGTCGGGGTGCTGCCGGCCGCCAACATGCCGTTCGTGCTCCCGCAATCGTCGGTCAGCTGATATTCAGCCGACCTCGCACGACGCGACAGGGATCAAGCTGCCGGCGCGCGGCGTTCCAGCAGGTCGATGCCGAGCAGGTTGCGCACATTCGGCCGCGCCGCCACCAGATCGGCGATCGTGTAGCGGGCAAGCACGGCGAAGAAGGCGTTGAGCGCTTCGCGCAGGGCCGAGTTCAATGCGCAGCTGTCGACCAGCGGGCATTCGGCCGCGTCGTTCTCGAAGCACTCCGCCATGGCAAAGCTTTCCTCGGTCACGCGCACCACGTCGAACAGGCTTATCGATTCGGCGGCACGGCCGAGCCGTACCCCTCCGTTCCGGCCGCGGACAGTTTCTACCAGGCCGTTCTCGACCAAGGGCTGCAGGATTTTGAACAGGAAAAGTTCCGACACCGAATAGGCGGCCGCGATCTCCGGGATGCGGCTCAACCGTTCATTGTTGGCGGCACAATACATCAGGATGCGCATGGCATAGTTGGTTTGGCGCGTAAGCCGCATCTCATCCTCACAAAGCGCTGGCACGCTGCAACCATGCCAGAGTCTAGAACTTTGCCGGCGCGCGGCTTCATCCGAATTTTCGGGTTCACCACACTGGCCTCGACCGAATATGGCCTATACCTTGGAACAATTCCAGACTGGCTTCGCATTATAGCTGAATATTCTCGTCAACTTTATGTGCGTGGTCGGGCGCGAAACCACGGGGATAATCGCTGTCACGGGCATTCTGGCCGCCGAAACACTAAATTGGCTGAGATCGACGAGGAGCGGCCCATCCATGGCTCAATCGGACCAGTCCCTGGCGCCAGTGCGTTTCGATACTGACGCGGGCGCCAAGCTTTCCGCGCTGCGGCGGACAAAGTTCGTCGCCACAGCGGCGCTGGCACTCTGCGTGCTGGTCTTCGCCTTGGCCAAGTCCTTCCAGAGCAGCTATCCGTGGCTCGGCTTCGTCGCCGCCTTCGCCGAGGCGGCAACCATCGGCGGCCTTGCCGACTGGTACGCGGTGGTGGCGCTGTTCAAACGGCCGCTCGGGCTGCCGATTCCCCACACCGCCATCATCCCGGAAAACCAGGACCGCATCGCCGACAATCTCGGCCGTTTCATCGAGGTCAATTTCCTGGCGCCGGAACCGGTGCGTGAAAAACTCGCCGAGGTCGATTTTTCGGCGCTCGTCGCCGACTGGCTGGCCGATGCCGAGCGCGCCACCGGGCTGTCGCGCTTCGTCGTGCGGCTGGTACCGCAGACGCTTGCCGCCGTCGAACAATCCGGCCTGCGCGGTTTCGTCACCAGCCGTATGCTCGAACAGATCGAAAAGGTGCCGCTGGCGCCGCTGGCCGCCGAACTCCTGTCGGCGCTCACCGACGACCGCCGCCACCAGAAACTGTTCGACGAGTTCATCAAGGTCATCGGCCGGTTCCTCAACGACGAAAAGGCGCTGGCGACGATGCGCGACAAGATCCGCGAGGAACTGCCGTCGCTGTTCAATCTGTTCCGCGCCGATGCCTATCTTCTGAAGAAGATTGTCGCCTCGGCGGGCTCCCTGCTGGATGAGGTGCGTGCCGATCCCAACCACCCGATGCGCGCTGAATTCGACCGTTTCGCGCAAGGTTTCGTCGAACGGCTGCGCACGTCCAAGCAATATGCCAAGCGAGCGGAGAAAATGAAACGCGATTTCCTTGCCAGACCCGAAGTCCGGGCGCTGGCCGGCGACATGTGGGAGAGCCTCAGCCTGTTCATCGAGCAGGATGCCAAAGCGCCGAATTCGCTGATCCGGGAGCATCTCGCCAACATGTTCGTCGAGGTCGGCCGACATCTTGCCGGCGATGCGCACATCCGCGCCGACATGAACCAAGGATTCGTGGTGGCGCTGGCCTCCTTCGTCGAGAGCCAGAAGAGCGGCGTCTCGAAATTCATCGCCGACCAGGTCAAGCGCTGGGATCTTGCCCAACTGACGCGACTGATCGAGATGAACATCGGCAGGGACCTGCAATATATCCGCTTCAACGGCATGATCATCGGCGGGCTGGCCGGCATCGTGCTCTATGCGATCGAGTTGCTGCTCCCGGTCAATTGATCCGTATCGATCGCCAGCCGTGCGTTCGAAATGGACACGCGGCGTTCGAGTGCTATTCTCCCGTCGGGGGGGCATCCGCAAACGCGGCAACAGGGGAGAAGACAGTCATGGCCAGACAACCAGAATCCGATTCCTTCATGGAGATGTTCGGCAGATTCGGCCGTGACCTGAAGGTGCCCAATGTCGATGTCGAGGCGATCCTTGCCCATCATCGCAAGAACCTCGAAGCGCTGGAGAAGGCGGCACGGACCAGTGCGGCCGGGGCATCCTCGCTGTTGTCAAGGCAGCGCGAAATGCTGCAGGACACGCTGCGCGAGGTCGCCGACATGGCGCAGAGCTACCGCGCACCCGGAAATCCGCAGGAACTCATGGCCAAGCAGACGGAGTTTGCCAGAAAATCCTTCGAGGCCGCGCTCAAGAACGCCGGTGAGGTGGCTGAACTGGCCAGGAAATCCGGCACCGAATCGATCGACATCCTGCGCGCGCGCATCAAGGAGGCGATGGAGGAGGTCCGCGCCGGTTACGGGCAGAAGTAGATTCTCATCGGCTGTCGTTACCCCCTCGCCACGGCACGCCGATTCGCGATTCCGCAACCTTGCACATAGTTGCATTAGCGCTACGGCATGAGCTCCCGGCAGCCTGAAAGGTCGGAAAATCCGATTTGGCCTGCCATTGTGGGGCAAGGCATGGCACGATTCAGCTCGAATCCGGCGGAACGGATTTGCGCAGTACGAATTGACAGAGGCCGCCGGTTCGTGGTCCGGAAGCTTTGGAAGCGATCGGGAAAGCAGGAATGACGGAAGTACGGCCTAAAACGCCGCCAACCTACGAGCAGCTGAGAACAATGTCCGGACAGGAACTCGGCGTCTCGGAATGGACCACGGTCGACCAGAACCGTATCAACCAGTTCGCCGAATGCACCGGCGACCATCAATGGATCCACGTGGATCCTGAACGGGCGCGGCGGCAAAGCCCGTTCCGCACCACGATCGCACATGGCTATCTGACGTTGTCGATTATCGGCGCACTGGCCCTCGAAATGGGGATCGTGCCCGAGAATACGCAGGCCGCCTTCAATTACGGTTTCGACAAGGTGCGTTTCCTGGCGCCGGTCAGGGTCGGCGCACGCATCCGCTTGCGCACGACGCTGCTTTCCATGGAAGACCTGGGTCCAGGCCAGTATCTGATGAAGGCAGCCAACACGGTCGAGATCGAAGGCGAGGAAAAGCCGGCGCTGATGGCTGAAACACTCGTCATGCTTTACGAACGCCGTAAGCGGGCGGGGGCCTGAACGGCGGTCCTTTGGGCGGCCCGCGGCCGGCAACAGCCAAAAGGGTCACGCCATCCCGGACCGTATACGGCCTGCAAAGCGCAGTGAGAACAGCGCGAGCAGCAGCGCAACCAGCGCCAGGGCCGTTGCCGTCTGAAAGGTGACCTGCATCCCCCGGGCGGCTGAAGCGGAACTCAGAACGTCCTGTCCTGTTCCTTGCCTCGTACCGGCCGATGCAACTGCGAATATGGCGCCCATCAGCGATGCGCCGGTGATCAGACCGAGATTGCGCGACAGGTTGAGCAAGCCTGATATGACGCCGCGCTCGCCGGCACCGACACCGCTCATGACGGCGGCGTTGTTGGAGGTCTGGAACAGGGCGTAGCCGAAGCAGGTGACGGTGATTGGAACGACATAGCTGGCAATGCCGAGCTTGGTCAGGGCAAGCGACAGGAGGAATGTCCCAGTGGCGAGGCAGAGCAGGCCGGCGACCATCATCCTGTGAGCTCCGAAGCGATCGGTCAGCCGCCCCGCCAGCAGCGCTGACAGGGTCGAGACAAGCGGCCCGGTCGAAAGCGCCATTCCGACCATCGCGGCATCCAAGCCGAGCCCGCGCGACAGGTAGAACGGAGCAACCACCAGGGTTGCCATCATCACCGTGGCAACGATCAAGCTCATGGCGAGGCCAGCACTCCGCCGCGGATCGCAGAGGCTCGCGGGTTGGACAAGGGGTGCTTTCGCCTTCGCCTGCGCGATGGCGAATACGATGACGCCGATACCGGCCGCGACCAGCAAGCCCAAATTGAGCACGCCGAAATTGCCTCTGCCAAGCGTCAATGCCAGGGCATAGATCTAGTCTTGTGCCCGATGCGGCGGAAGGCGCAGCATTTGCATCTTATCCGTGCGTCAAACGCCATATCATGCTATGATAAACCGATGACATTACCCGATCTCAATTTGCTGTTTGCCCTCGATATCCTGCTGGCTGAAGGCAGCGTGGCGCGCGCGGCGCGCCGTCTGCGCCTCAGCCCTTCGGCGATGAGCCGGACGCTGGCGCGGCTGCGCGAGGCAACGGGCGATCCTCTGCTGGTGCGCGCCGGGCGTGGCCTGGTGGCGACGCCGCGTGCGGAGGAACTGCGGCAACAGGTCGGCCGTGTCGTCCAGGACGCGGAAGTGCTGCTGCGTCCGGCCGAGTTGCTTGATCCCTGGAGCCTGGACCGGATCTTCACATTGCGCACCAACGAAAGCTTCGTCGAGGAGTTCGCGCCCCGGCTCGTCGCCCGCATCGAGGCTGATGCGCCAGGCGTGCGGCTGCGTTTTGCGCCCAAGTCCGACAAGGATGCGATGTCGCTGCGCGAAGCGGCGATTGACCTGGAAATCGGCGTTGCCGGCGAAACCGGACCCGAAGTGCGCATTCAGGCGCTGTTTCGCGACCGCTTCATCGGCGCGGTGCGAGCCGACCATCCCCTGGCCGAGGGCAAGGTGACGCCTGAGCGCTATGCGCGCGGCCGGCACATCAGCGTCTCGAGGCGCGGCCGCGAGAAGGGGCCGATCGACGAGGCCCTGGGCACGATTGGCTTGCAGCGGACGGCCGTGTGCATGGTCTCGGGGTTCTCGGCAGCACTTGCCATGGCGCGTGCCTCGGATCTGATCGCCAGCGTGCCCGAGCGGCATACGGCAGGAGCGCGCGCCGGCATGCACAGTTTTCCGCTGCCGGTCGCTACCGTGGACGTCACTATCTCGATGCTCTGGCATCCGCGCTTCGATGCCGACCCGGCGCAACGCTGGCTGCGCGAGTGCGTACGGGAAGTCTGTGCGGGTCGCTGACCGATCAGTGCGCCATCGCCGTTTCGAGCATCTTGAAAATCCGCTCGTCCGCGCATTGGGCGACGTTGAAGCGCAGGAAGCGGCTGGCGGACTGCGACAGGCTGAACGCATTGCCGGGTGCCAGCACGATGTTGTCGGCCAGAGCGCGGCGGGCGATTTCGGCCGCGTCCGCCCCATCCGGCAGGCCGCACCACAGGAACAGCCCGGCTGGCTGATCGATCCAGGGGGTGATGCCGATCGCCTTCAGCCGGGCGCTGGTCTCGTCCATGGCACGCGAGAGGCGCGCGCGCAGCAGATCCATGTGCTTGCGGTAGCTGCCGTCCTTCAGCAGCGTCAGCACAAGTTCAGCCGCCAGCCGTCCGCCGCCGAAAGTCGTGGCGATCTTGAGGTCGGTCAGGCCCTCGATCCAGTCGCGGGGCGCGGTGATGAAACCGCAGCGGACCGACGCCGACAGCGTCTTGGAGAAACTGCCAATCTGGACGACGCGGCTGAGGCCATCGAACGCCGCCAGCCTGGGGGCGGGGGCATGTTCGAAATCGGCGAAAATGTCGTCCTCGACGATGGTCAGATCCGACTGGTCGGCCAGTTTGAGCAAACGATGGGCCGTCACCGGAGACAGGATCGCACCGGTCGGATTGTGGATGGCGGAGTTGGTGATGTAGAGGCGCGGCCGGTGTTCGGCGAGCGCCTGGGCGAACAGCTCGATGTCCGGCCCCGACGGCGTGTAGGGGACGCTGACGACCTTGGCGCGGTGGGCGCGCAGCAAAGCGTGGAAATTGAAATAGCAGGGATCGTCGACCAGCACCGTGTCGCCGGGCTCGATCAGGAACCGGCAGAGCAGGTCGATGGCCTGGGTTCCCGATTCCGTCAGCATGATCTGTTCGGGGGAGGCTTCGATGCCGTGCCCGGCCATGCGCCGCGCCAGCAATTGGCGTAGCGGCGGCAAACCGAGCGGCGTGCCGTAATCGGCGAGCGCGACATCGTCTGCACGCGCCACGGTGCGCAGTGCACGACGCAGCGCGGCCTGAGGCATCCAGGAGGCCGGCAGCCAGCCACAACCGGGTTTCAGGATCTCGTCGCTGGCATCCAGCGATTGGCGGGAGACCCAGAGCGGATCGACGGCACGGTCGAGCCGGGGACCGATCTCGGCCAAAGACAGCGGCGCCAGCGAGCCGGCAGCATAAAAACCGGAACCCGGCCGGGAGCGGATCGCGCCTTCGGCGGCAAGCCGCTCATAGGCTTCTACCACGGTGGATTTGGACACCTGCATGGACTTTGCGAAGGCGCGGATCGACGGCAATCTGGTTCCCGGTGTCAGGCTGCGCGCGGCGATCCGCTGACGGATGGTCGCCATGACACTTTCCACAAGGGTGCGTGCACCATCGGGTTCCAAAACAACGTCCGTCATCCGTACTGCTCTATCCGCCATTACAGTTTCATTGAATTGTACCCCATTGTCTCTGGCTGCACCATGGGCGTCTGCACGATAGAAGGCGAAAGCAATGGAGCCTGTGATGGACAAGACGGCGAGCGGCTGGGTGAACGGATTTATCGGCGTGCTGATTTTCAGCGGTTCGTTGCCGGCGACGCGCGTTGCGGTGATGGATCTCGATCCGATGTTCCTGACATCGGCCCGCGCCGTCATAGCCGGCCTGCTTGGCCTGGCGCTGCTGCTTGTGTTCCGCGAGAAGCGCCCCGGGCGTCATGACTTGCTGTCGCTCATCATCGTTGCGCTTGGCGTGGTGGTCGGCTTCCCCCTGCTGACGGCGCTGGCGCTGAAGCATGTCACCTCGGCCCACTCGATCATCTTTGTCGGCCTGCTGCCGCTGGCGACCGCGATCTTTGGTGTGCTGCGCGGCGGTGAACGGCCCCGGCCAGCCTTCTGGTTGTTCTCATGCCTCGGCAGTGCCCTGGTGGCGGGTTTTGCGCTTGCGCAAGGCGTGACGGCTTCGCCGGTCGGCGATGGGCTGATGCTTGCGGCCATCATCGCCTGCGGCCTGGGCTATGCGGAAGGCGCCGCATTGTCGCGCAAGCTCGGCGGCTGGCAAGTGATCTGCTGGGCGTTGGTGCTGTCGCTGCCGGTCATGCTGGTGCTGACCTTGGTTACCCTGCCGCCATCCTTCGCCAGCGTCGGCTCCAATGCCTGGATCGGTCTTGGCTATGTCTCGCTGTTCAGCATGCTGATCGGCTTCATCTTCTGGTATCGCGGCCTGGCGCAAGGCGGTATTGCAGCGGTGGGGCAGTTGCAGCTTTTGCAGCCGTTTTTCGGGCTCGCATTGGCGGCGACGCTGCTGCATGAACAGGTCAGCCCGCTGATGATCGTCGTCACACTCGGCGTGGTGCTTTGCGTGTTCGGGGCGAAGAAATTCGCCAAGCGGGATCTGCCACGGCGTGCGGCTGCATAGTGATGATGCCGACCCTCGCTAGAATTTCGTCACCACCCCGATGCCGATGCCTTCAAACCCGCCCATCGCCATCAAGGCCGCGGGCGCTTCGTCGAGGCTGATCTTCTTGCCGACCAGCAGTTCGGGCTTCAGCTTGCCGTTGCGGATCATGTCCATCATCGCCTGGTAGCGATAGGCCTGCATGCCGTGGCTGCCGAGGATTTCGAGCTCGAAGGCGATCACCTTGTCCATCGGCACTTGCGGGCGGGCGTGCTCGCCCAGCATCAGGCCGACCTGCACGTGGCGGCCGCGCCGCCGCAGATTGGCGATCGAGTTGAACGAGGTGGTGGGATGGCCGAGCGCGTCCATCGACATGTGAGCGCCGCCACTGGTGATCTGCTTGACCGCCTTGACGACGTTCGGTGTCTTCGACGCATTGATGGTCGCCACGGCGCCGATCTTCCTGGCGAAGTCCAGCTTTTCCTCGGTGAGGTCGATGGCGATGACATTGGCGCCCATCGAACTGGCGATCATGATCGCCGACAGGCCGACGCCGCCGCAGCCATGCACCGCCACCCATTCGCCGGGCGTCACACGGCCCTGGTCGACGACAGCGCGGAACGAGGTGACGAAGCGGCAGCCGAGGCTGGCGGCGGTGGCGAATTCCATTTCGTCGGGCAGGCGCACCAGATTGGTGTCGGCATGATCGATGGCGACATATTCGGCGAAAGAGCCCCAGGCGTTGAAGCCGGGTTGCGACTGGTGTTCGCAGACCTGGTGATTGCCTGATGTGCATTCGAAGCAGTGGCCGCAGCCGACGGCGAACGGCACGGTGACGCGTTCGCCTGCCTTCCAGCGGGTCACCCGCTTGCCCGCGGCAACCACGATTCCGGCCAGTTCGTGCCCCGGCACATGCGGCAGGCGGATATCGGCGTCATGGCCCATCCAGCCGTGCCAGTCGCTGCGGCAGAGCCCGGTCGCCTCGACCTTTACGACGACGCCATCGGCCGCCGGCTTCGGATCGGGCACGGTCTGGATCGTCGGCGCTTCGCCAAATTTCTCGAAGACGACGGCTTTCATCGGTCACTCCACCCTTCACACAGCCCACGCTGCCGGAACGATAGCCGATTCCTTGCCTAGTCAAGCGGAAATCGATTCCGTCATTACCGACAGGTCGGCCGGACCGGGGCAGCCGCTATGACTAAGTCTGTGACGACGGTGCAGTACCGAGCAGTGGCTGGCGCGCCCGGAACCAGTCGTCGGCTTCGGGCTCCCATGGCCAGACACCGTCGAGGTTGGGGAAAATCAGCTGCATGACGCGAAAGTCGTGTCCATCGTAGAACCAGATATCCCAGCCGAAATACTCGGGGTAATGTGCGGCATCAACGGCGCCGAATTCACAATCGAAGTCTTTGACGAAGCCCGAGGCTCGCTGTCCCGGCTGGAAAAGCTCTCCTTCTCGCACGCGTCTGCAGTACTCGTTGACGATGGACTGCGAGATTTCCGGCTTCAAGCCGACAACGACGAGTTCTGCCGCGTCGAAGTTGTGCTCTATGCCAACCGAGTAGGCGAAGGGTGGATCGTCGCCTTCTTCCAGCACATACAGGATATGGCAGCCATACGCCTCGATGTCGGCCAGCGTCTTGGCTTCCTCGGCATCGGCGGCCACTCTATTCGGCATCGATCTGGTTCTGTGGCGCGGCTTTCTGGAAGGCGGGTAGCGCCATGCAGGCGGCGTTGATGCGCGAAATTGTCGGATAGGGCGCCATATCGACGCCGAAACGGGCATTGCTGGTGACTTGCGCGGCAAGGCAGATGTCGGCCAGCCCCGGCGCCTCGCCATGGCAGAATGTTCCGGTCGTCGGCGAGGAAGCCAGAATCTTTTCAAGCGGCTGGAAACCTTCGTTCACCCAGTGGCTGAACCAATTGGTGATGTCCTGGTCGCCGGCGCCGAACAGGGTGCGCAACGAAGTCAGCACGCGCAGATTGTTCACCGGGTGGATGTCGCAGGCGATGATCTGCGCCAGCATCCTGACGCGGGCGCGTCCCAGCACATCCTTCGGCAGCAGCGGCGGTGTGGGCTGGATCTCGTCGAGATACTCGATGATGGCCAGCGACTGCGTCAAAAGCGTACCGTCGTCGAGCACCAATGCCGGTACCAAACCCTGCGGATTGACGGCGAGGTAGGCTGGTTCCAGATGCTCGCCGTGGCGCAAATGATGCGAGACGTAGTCATAGCTCAGCCCCTTCATCTCCAGCGCGATCCGCACCCGGTAGGAGGTGGAGGAACGGAAGTAGTTGTGCAGGGCGATGTCGCTCATGACTTTGACTGGCCGATGGTTATTTCGATCGTGCCGATGCCGTCCACGCCGCCTGATATCGTCTCGCCCGGCTTGACCGCGCCGACACCGGCCGGCGTGCCGGTGAAGATCAGGTCGCCCGGTTGCAGTTCGACTGCTTCGCTGCAGATCGAGACGATGTCGGCCACCGGCCAGATCAGTTCGGCGAGGTCGGCATCCTGTTTCACCGCGCCGTCGACAGCGAGCCAGATGCGCCCCTTCGCCGGGTGCCCGGATTTCCGCGCGGCAATCAGCGGGCCGCAAGGCGCGGAACGGTCGAAGGCCTTCGACCAGTCCCAGGGCCGGGCCGCCTTCTTGGCGGCATCCTGGAGATCGCGACGGGTAAGGTCGATGCCGACGCCATAACCCCAGACATGGTCCAGCGCCTTGTCACGGGATATGCGAAAGCCGGATGTACCGATCGCCACCACCAGTTCGATCTCGAAGTGAAGGCTTTCCGTCAGCGGCGGGTAGGGGATCTCCGTGCCGGAATCGACCACCGCGTCGGCCGGCTTGGTGAAGAAGAAGGGCGGGTCACGCTCGTCATTGCCGAATTCGCGCGCATGCGCCGCGTAGTTGCGGCCAACGCAGAAGATGCGCCGCACGGCAAAGCGCTCGCCGGAACCCGCAATGGCGACAGAAGGCGTCGGCGGCACGGGAAGGACAAAGGCGGTCATGGCGGTCTCTGCGCTTGATGGAGCTGGCGGCACATTCGGCCGATTTTGGGGGCCGGGCAAGGCGTCGCTTTTGATAAACACGGGCTTTGCCGCGGCTGGATAAGGAATTCAGGCTTCCCATCATTTTTGCAGCGATGAATCCCGTCAACAGGCGATAGACTATTTGCCAATAATCCGGCCATGGTCAGGAGACTATGGTGTGGCCGGTAAACCGGAACGAGCCCTATGACCCCTCCCACCGATCGTGCCCGGTTTCTTATCATCGACGACCATCCGCTGTTTCGCGAGGCGCTGCACAGCGCCGTCCAGATGGCCTATCCCGAGGTCGATACGGTCGAGGCGCGCTCGATCGCCGAGGCGCTGGATCTGCTGGCCGACGCAAAACCTTTCGACCTTGCGCTTCTCGACCTCAGCATGCCCGACGTGCACGGCTTCGACGGGCTGCTGCAGCTCAGGACCCGCTATCCGCGCCTGCCGGTGGTGATCGTGTCTGGCTATGAGGAGCCGAGGATCATCTCCGAGGCGTTGTCCTACGGCGCTGCCGGCTTCATCCCGAAATCGGCGCGCAAGAGCGACCTGGCCGCCGCCATCCGCTCGGTGATGGATGGCGCCATCTATGTGCCGGAAACCTACGAGGGCCAGCCGCCAGACGCCAACAGCACCGACCGCGCCGATATGGTCCAGCGCCTTTCCAAGCTGACGCCGCAGCAACTGAGAGTGCTGCAGATGCTGCGCCAGGGCCTGCTCAACAAGCAGATCGCCTACGAACTGCAGGTCGGCGAGACCACGGTTAAGGCGCATGTCTCGGAGATCCTGCGCAAGCTCAACGTCTACAGCCGCACGCAAGCGGTGATCGAGGTCTCGAAGCTGGACAATGCGGAGTTGTTTCGCGATCAGGCGGGATTTTGAGCAGATAGGTCTTGGTTACTTATTGACCGAGTCAGCGCGCGCCAGCGCCACCCTCCTTATTCGGTCAACGTGAGCGTGATACAGGATATGTATTGAATGACGCGCTTCATCAAATCGGTCCCACGGGCCGTACTCACCCAAAAAGGGATCTGTCCGTGCGGCGCCGCTCTTTGAGGGCACACCGAGGACATTCAGCACATCGCTGCGGCTGAATGAAAAGGGAATGTTCAAGAGATCGCGATCTAAACTATCGGCTTCAATGAATATTGTATTTATCTTTTCATCCTCGTCGCAGATGAATGAAAATTTGTTACGAGCAGAAACGTAATCGATGCGCGTTTCCGGAAGGTCATCGTCAACAGTTCGTTTGAATTTCCAGGATTCAAACTGCGGTGACGTCAACAGGGATGATGCTGGCTTCCCCAAGTAGCCAAGAATATTATTGGCCATCGGTTCTACCTATCCCCAACCTGCTCAAGCCAATAAATGCGCCAGCAGCGCGCGCAGTTGCGCGGGCTTCAGCGGTTTGCGCATCAGTTCGATGCCGCCGGCCCGCGCCGCTTTGGCGACGGCTTCGGAGCTGTCGGCGGTGACGATCAGCGCCGGCACGGCGCGGCCGAGATAGTCGCGGACCTCCGATATGGTGGCAGTGCCGAGGTCGCCGCCGTCGAGATGCTGGTCGGCGATGACGATGTCGGGCACCCAGTCGGTATCGCCGAGCATATCGAGCGCATCGTCGGTCGAGGTCGCGGCGCGCACCAGGCACTGCCAGCGTTCGAGCAGGAAGGTCATGGCTTCCAGCACCTCGGCGTCGTTCTCGACAAGCAGCACCTTGGTGCCGAACAGGCCGTAGCCGCGCGGCCGCTCCAGGCTGGCGGCGCTGGCGATGGCATCGGCCGGCGCGCCGATGCCGACGGGAACGTCGATGTGGAAGATGGTGCCGCGGCCGACCTTGGATGAAAACGTCACGGGGTGGCCGAGCGCGCCGGCCATGCGGCGCACGATGGCGAGCCCGAGCCCAAGACCGCCGCCATCGAGTTCGGCGTTGGCCGGCGAGGTGCCGCGATGGAACTCCTCGAATACCGCTTCGCGCTGATCCTCGGGAATGCCGCAGCCTGTGTCGGCGACATCGATGCGGATGGTGTCGCCGCGATGGCGTGTGCCGACAAGGACGCCGCCCGAGCGTGTATAGCCCAGCGCGTTGGAGAGGATGTTCTGCAGGATGCGGCGTAGCAGCGTCCTGTCCGAGCGGACCACGGCATTGACCGGCCGGAATTTCAGCGACAGCGCCTTCAACTCCGCCACGGGGTGGAAATCCGAGCGCAGCGACGAGAACAGCGCCTCCAGGCTGACATCGCCAATGTCGGGCTGGACCACACCGGCATCGAGCTTGGAAATGTCGAGCAAGGTGCGCAGCAGGTCTTCCATCGTCTCCAGCGAGCGCTCGACCTGCCGCACCAGCTTTTTTCCCTCGTCGCTGGTCTGCACCTCGGCAAGGGCCGAGACGGAGAGGTGGGCGGCGTTCAGCGGCTGCAGCACGTCGTGGCTGGCGGCGGCGAGGAACCTTGTCTTGGACAGGTTCGCCAGCTCGGCGTTTTCCTTGGCGGCGCTGAGGTCGATGTTCGACTGTTCCAGCCTGCGCAAGGTCGAATGCAGTTCTTCGGTGCGCGTACGCACCCGGTTTTCCAGCGAGATCGCGGTCTGGAACAGCGAAAAGGCATTACCTTGCTGATCCATCGAGCGCTCGACGCGGCTGACCAGGGCGGCGTTGATCTTCTTCAGCCTGTCGAGATCGTTTATGTCCCTGAGCGGCATGCTGTGTCGCCGCCCTATTCAGCCGCTTGCCGGTCACCGAAAGCGATGCCGGTGAAAGTCTGGTTCAGGTGCATCGACCGGTATTGTTCGCCGTAAGTGCCGAAGCCGACGACATTGTTGACCCGGTAGAGCTCCGAAATATCACGAAAGACCTGCCGGTTGCGCGCATCGAGCCGGCGCAGCACGCAATCGAAGCCAAGGATCAGGTCAATACCGCCCAGCCTTTCCTCGACTTCGCGCAATGCCGCTCGTGTCGCTTCCACCATGTCCTTGGGCTGGGCGATCGACAGTACGACACCGTCATCGATGGCACAGAAGAACGACAGCGACCCATCCGGGTGCATCTTCTGGATCGAGCGGCAGTAGTATTCACCGCCCACCTTCACCACCACCGGATGCGAGGCGAAGCTCAGCGGCGTCAGGGTCTGCGGGAGAATGCCGACGGAAGCGGCATATTCCTCCGCCGCATTGGTGGCGTTGAACTCCCGCACGATGCGGTGATCCGCATCGGACGCCGTCACCACCAGCTTTTCGTCTGTCGGAACGAAATTGTCGGTCTTGAAGACGTGAAACGGAATTTCCGTGGCGATCAGCACGATGATGGCGCTGTCGGAGGTGACCCTGCCGTTCGAGATCAAGCGCGTCGTCTCGAATTTCAAATCGTCGCCGGCAGAGCCGCCGAGCAGCGGTATGTCGTCAAGACCCCAGTGGATGGCCGAACTCACCGCTTCCTCGGCATAGGACAGCCCGTCGATGAAGCAGAGCGCGAAGGTGTTCCTGGTCCGCTCGCCGCCGAGCCGGGCGCGCAGGGTGCGCCGCAGCGCCTCGACCTCTTCGGTGATCCTGTCCATGCCCGATGTCGACAAATTGTCGACCATGGTGCTGACCGCCGTGAAGGATGCCGAGGGCAGCAGCATCGCCAGCATATGGCCTTCTTCGAGCCCCTGCGGCGTGATCTCGCCGGCGGTGGAACAGCCGGCATGGTGGAGAAGCGGGGCGTGGGCCGAGAGTGCCCGTGACAAGGCACCGGCCTCGACAAGGCTCTGGGAAAAGAACACGAGGGCAAAGCCAGCATCGATGGCAGCGGCCTCGGCGGCTACCGCGCGTGCGAAGACATCGGGGTCGGGCTCGTCCGTGGTCAGCGCCGACAAGCCGCATGCGTAGCGCGTCCGTGAACCTCTCAGCGGCGTTCTCCCGCATTTCCTCCGACGCCTTCTTGTGCGCGGCTTTTCAAGGGCTGGCGCACAGGCGTCGAAGGCATTGTTGCCGTCGGGAGGCGTTTTGGCAATGGGGCCGGAGGAATACACTTTGGTGCCTTGGCCATGACCGAAAGTACAATGATCCGCCTTTTCCGTCGTGCTGTTTTTTGTGCGTTGCGCGGTGTACGAATAACGCGTGGCCGAAGTGCCAACGGCTCGTCGGCAGCGTGATGACCAAGGTTGACACCCAGGGAGGGGCTATGTCGGATGTTTCGTTGATGGTGAACGGCAAGCGGGTCGGCGGTGCCGTCGAGGATCGAACGCTGCTCGTCCATTTCCTGCGGGAGAATCTCGGCCTGACCGGCACCCATGTCGGTTGCGACACCTCGCAATGCGGAGCCTGCGTCGTCCATGTCGACGGCAAGGCGGTGAAGTCCTGCACCATGCTGGCGGTCCAGGCGTCCGGATCGACGGTGGTTACGATCGAAGGTCTCGCCGACGGCGCCGACCTGCATCCCGTCCAGGCGGCCTTCAAGGAACATCACGGTCTGCAATGCGGCTTTTGCACGCCAGGCATGATCATGGCTGCAACGGACATGATCAACCGTCATCCCGAAGGCCTCGACGAGGCGACGGTACGGACAGAACTCGAAGGCAATATCTGCCGCTGCACCGGCTACCACAATATCGTGAAGGCGATCCTCGCCGCATCGAAGACGATGTCGAAGGGGGCCAAGGGCAAGACGAAACAAGCGGCGTGAGAGAAGAGTCGGTCGTGAGTAGTCAGTAGTCGGTCTGAACCGGCGACTATCCTCACTACTTCCTATTCACTTTTCGGGAGGAATCTCTGCAATGGGTATCGAAGGTGTTGGCGCTCGGGTCGCGCGCAAGGAAGACAAAAGGTTCATCACCGGCGCCGGCCGCTATGTCGACGACATGGTGGTTCCCGGCATGAAGCATGCGGCCTTCGTGCGCAGCCCACACGCCCATGCACAGATCAAGAAGATCGACCTGAAAAAGGCTCAAGGCATGCCGGGCGTCATCGGCGTCTTGACAGGCAAGGAGCTCAAGGCCGACGGTATCGGCAACCTGATCTGCGGCTGGATGATCCATTCCAAGGACGGTTCGCCCATGAAGATGGGCGCATGGTCGCCATTGGCCGTCGACAAGGTCCGTTATGTCGGCGATGCGGTCGTGGTGGTGGTGGCGGAAACCAAGGGCCAGGCACGTGACGCGGCCGAGGCGGTCGACATCACCTACAAGGAACTGAAGGCCGTCGTCGACGCGACCAAGGCGCTCGAAAAGGGCGCGCCGCAGGTCCATGCCGAGGCCGAGAACAACCTGATCTTCGACTGGGAGATCGGCGATGCCAAGACCACCGACGCCGCCATCAAGGAGGCAGCGCACGTCACCCGCATGAAGATCGTCAACAACCGGTTGGTGCCGAACGCCATGGAGCCGCGCGCCGCGCTCGGCCATTACGACAGGGCCGAGGATCACTACACCTGCTGGACGACATCGCAGAACCCGCATGTCGCGAGGCTGGTGATGAGCGCCTTCTACAATGTCGCTCCCGAAAACAAGCTGCGCGTGATCGCGCCGGACGTCGGCGGCGGCTTCGGCTCCAAGATCTATATCTACCCGGAAGAGATCGTCTGCCTGTGGGCCTCGAAGAAGACCGGCGTGCCAGTCAAATGGGTCGCCGACCGCACCGAGAGCTTCCTCACCGACGCGCATGGCCGCGACCACGTCTCGACCGTGGAAATGGCATTCGACAAGGACAACAGGATCACCGGGCTGAAGGTCGATACGATCGCCAATCTCGGCGCCTACATGTCGCTGTTCTCGTCCTGTGTGCCGACCTATCTCTACGCGACGCTGCTGTCGGGGCAGTACGACATTCCCGCCATCCACGCCAATGTGCGCACCGTCTACACCAACACGGCACCCGTCGACGCCTATCGCGGGGCAGGGCGGCCGGAAGCCACCTATCTTCTGGAACGCACCATGGAGGCCGCGGCACGCGAGCTCGGCGTGTCTCCGGCCGAACTGCGGCGCAAGAACTTCATCACGACCTTCCCGCACCAGACACCGGTGATCATGAACTATGACGCCGGCGACTATGCGACCTCGCTCGACGCGGCCATGAAGACTGCAGACTATGCCGGCTTTGCCAAGCGCAAGGCGGATGCGGCCGGGAAGGGCAAGCTGCGCGGCATCGGCATGAGCTGCTACATCGAGGCCTGCGGCATCGCGCCGTCGGCCGCGGTCGGCTCGCTCGGCGCCGGCGTCGGCCTGTGGGAATCGGCTGAGGTAAGGGTCAACGCCGTCGGTACCATCGAGGTCCTGACGGGGTCGCACAGCCATGGCCAGGGGCACGAGACGACATTCGCGCAACTGGTCAACCAGCGTTTCGGCGTGCCGATCGATTCGGTGTCGATCGTCCATGGCGACACCGACAAGGTGCAGATGGGCATGGGCACCTACGGTTCGCGCTCGGGCGCGGTCGGCATGTCGGCGATTGCCAAGGCGCTCGACAAGGTCGAGGCCAAGGCCAAGAAGATCGCCGCGCACCTGCTCGAGGCCGACGAGGGCGACATCGTCATCGAGAACGGTGAAGTCAAGGTCGCCGGTACCGACAAGAGCCTGCCGTGGTTCCAGGTGGCTTTGGCCGCCTATACCGCGCACAATTTGCCGGCCGGCATGGAGCCAGGACTGAAGGAAACGGCCTTCTACGATCCGGCGAACTTCACCTTCCCGGCGGGCTGTTATATCTGCGAGGTCGAGATCGATCCGGAAACCGGAACGACCGAGATCGTCCAGTTCGTCGCGGCCGACGATTTCGGCAACATCATCAATCCGATGATCGTCGAAGGCCAGGTGCATGGCGGCATCGCCCAAGGCGTCGGCCAGGCGCTTTTGGAGGGCGCTCACTATGATGCCAGCGGGCAACTGCTGACGGCAAGCTACATGGACTACACCATGCCGCGTGCCGGCGACCTGCCGTCGTTCAAGGTCTCGACGTCGAACACGCCATGTCCGAGCAACCCGCTCGGTATCAAGGGCTGCGGCGAGGCCGGTGCCATCGGCTCGCCGCCGGCGGTGATCAATGCCATCACCGATGCCATCGGGATCGCCGACATCACCATGCCGGCTACACCGTCGACCGTGTGGGCCGCGATCCGCGCCGCGAAGCATTGAGGAGGAGCAACCATGTACTCGGTCAACTATCACCGTGCCGCCTCGGTCACTGAAGCCGCCAAGCTCGTGAAGAGCGGCGACGCCAAGCTGCTGTCGGGCGGCATGACTTTGATCCCCGCCATGAAGACGCGGCTGGCGGCGCCTTCCGATCTGGTCGACCTGTCACGCATCAAGGAGTTGCAGGGCGTCAAGGTGTCTGGCAAGACGGTCACCATCGGTGCCGCCACCACGCATTTCGACGTTGCCAATGACGAGAAGTTGCGCAAGGCCTGCCCGGCGCTTGCCCATCTGGCGTCGCTGATCGGCGATCCGGCGGTACGCCACAAGGGCACGATAGGCGGCTCGATCGCCAACAACGATCCGGCGGCGGACTATCCGGCGGCGCTGCTGGCGCTGGGCGCCACCATCGCCACCAACAAGCGCGAAATATCAGCCGACAAGTTCTTCAAGGGGCTGTTCGAAACCGCCTTGAAGGATGGCGAGATCATCACGGCGGTCTCCTTCACCGCGCCGGCGAAGGCAGCCTACGAGAAATTCCGCAACCCGGCCTCGCGCTACGCGATTGTCGGCGTGTTCGTGGCCAAGGGCAAGGATGGCGTCAGCGTTGCCGTGACCGGCGCCGGCGACGACGGCGTCTTCCGCTCGAAGGAGATCGAGGCGGCACTCGCCAAGAGCTTCGATGCCGCTTCGCTCGATGGTGTGAAAGTGCCGGCGAAGAACCTGATGAGCGACATCCACGCTTCCGCTGACTACCGCGCCAATCTGATCGTGGTCATGGCCAAGCGCGCGGTGGCGGCAGCCAACGCCTGACGCAAGCTCAACGCGGACAAGAAAAGGGCTGTCACGGCCCCTTTTTCGTTCCTGGCGCCTGTAGCTGCCCAGTTGCCGGCGGCCGCGTCCCCATGCTTGCTTGAAGCAATTGCGGTCCATGCTTGCCTGGGAATTTCATCGACGACAATCTCGCACTTGCACAAATTTATATTGCACTGCAGTATGGGTCGGGGCGGGAATGCGAGCCGGGTTCGGAGCGCGTACCGCCGTGCCCTTTCGCATGCCAATGCGAAAGGATCGGCATGTCCGAAATTTCCGCAACCCGGTTGGTTCCTTCCCGAACGATCGCCGACCGATCGGCCAGGACAAGGCTGGCCTATCTCGACGGCTGGCGCGGCCTGTCGATCGCCCTGGTGCTGATCGGGCATTTTTTCCCCGTTCCCGGCATCAACCTGGGCGTGTTGGGCGTCGAATTCTTCTTCGTGCTCAGTGGCCGGCTGATGGCCGAAATCCTATTCATCGAACGCTACCCGCTGAAGAAATTCTTCAAACGCCGCTTCTCGCGCATCTATCCGGCGCTTGTGGTCTTCGTCGTCGTCGCCATGGTCGCGCTTTCCGGCACGTTCATCGCCTTCAAATGGAAAGCGGCCCTGACGGCGCTGACATTCACCTACAACTATGCCGGAATTCTCCTGAACCGGGCGGGCGCACTCGACCACATCTGGTCGCTCTGCATCGAAGAGCATGCCTATATCACCCTGGCGGCGATCAGTGCAGTCGTTGCCAGCCGCAGCCGTGTCATCCCGCTGCTGCTGGTCTTGGTCCTGCTTGCCATGGCCAATGGCGCGGTTTCCTACTGGTTCCTGCACATGGATTATGAGACCGCCTACTGGCGCACCGACGTGCACATCGCCTCGATCCTGCTGTCGGCCGCGATCTGCCTGCTCAAGGCCGACGGCAAGCTGCCGACTTTGTTGAAGGGCCCCTATGTCACCGTTGCGGCGGCTGTCGGCGCGGTTTTCCTGTTCACGGACCCTGTACCGACACCGATCCACTACCTGATCGCGGTGCCATTGCTGGCGATTGCCGTCAACGCGCTGGATTTCAGCACTCGGTTCTTGTCCGGATGGCTGTCATCCCCGCCGATGACGATGCTGGGTCTGTGGTCGTATTCGCTCTATCTGTGGCAGCAGCCCTTCTACAAATTCGTGTACGAGCAGGGCAGCAGCCCATGGCCGATGCTGGCGGGGGTTTTTGCCTGCGCCCTCTGCAGCTATTATCTCATCGAGCGGCCGGCGCGCGAATGGCTCAACCGCAACTGGTGAGCGCCCCGATTCTTCCAATAGTGGCCAGACGATGGGCCGCACGGCTTTAGAATAGGTAAGCCGGCAGGTTCAGGCGGCGATCTGCCTGACATAGTAGCGCACCGCCTTCTTCCCGCCATGGATCACTGCGTCGCCGACTTCGGTGAAGCCAAGGGCAGCGTGGAAAGCATCCGAGGCAGGGTTGGGCGGGTCGGTGTTGACCTCGCAAGTGACCAGTGTGTGGCCGGCGCTCTCCGCATGGTCGAACAGGTCCCGATAGAGCCGGCGAGCATGGCCGCGGCCTCTTGCATGTGCTGCGACGACGACACGGTCGACATAGATGAAGCTGATGTAGCGGTCGCGGAACCAGATGAAGTTCGGGCTGTCGTAGTTCGCATCCTGGTCGAAGGTCATGATGAAGGCTTCGAGATCGCCGATGCGGCGCGCATAGAAGGCCTCGCCGAGCAGGAAGGACAGCCGTTCGGCTTCGAGCCACGACAATTCGGCGGCGTGCTCGTTGTTGAGCGCCAGTATGGCCGCTTCGTCGTCCTGCGCTATGCGGTCTATCGGAGAGGTCATGCCTTGGCCGCCGTGATTGTCGCCGCCACCAGCGGTGTATCGGTCAGCGTGTTGCGATACTCGCGGTCGAGATCCGAGCCGCCCATGCCGACCTTGGGATTGCGGTAGCGCATGGCGCTCGGCACATCCTTGAGGGCCGCGAAATGCATTTCGGACAGGCCGGTCTTTGCGTGAACCTCGGCGATGTTGCCGAGATCGAGCCCGCCGCAGCCGAGGATGATGATGCGCTCGCCGGCCTGCCGGACCAGCTCCGCAAGCAATGGCAAGCCCTCGATTGCTGTGTCGCGCTGGCCGCTGGTCAGCACGCGGCCAACCTTGCAGCGGATCAGCGCTTCCAGCGCCTCGGCCGGATCGCGCGTCATGTCGAAGGCGCGGTGACAGGTGACGTTCAAGGTGCCAGCGGCCTCGGTCAGTTCGCCCATGCGCTTCTCGTCGATGGTGCCGTCGGCGTTCAGGCAGCCGAACACCACGCCGGGCACGCCGAGTTTGCGGAGTGCGGCGACGTCGGCCAGCATCGAACGGTATTCGGTCTCGCTATAGAGAAAATCGCCGCCGCGCGGCCGCACCATGACGTGGAACGGCACGGTCGCCTGGTCGAGCGCGGCGCGCACAGTGCCGAGGCTCGGCGTGATGCCGCCCTCGACCAGGCTGGCGCACAGTTCGACCCGGTCGGCGCCCGCGGCCTGCGCGGCGAGCAGGCCATCGATGCCTTCGACACAGATTTCGATCAGCGGCGGGCGAGTTTTTGTGGTCAAGGGACGATCCAGTTCATGATGTTGTGAAGAGCCCTAGCACCAGGACGGCTGGCGCGGAAGCGTGAACGGTACGCCATTCGGAGCAGGCGACATTTGACTGCTTGGCTTGTGAGACGACGCGGGAAGGCGGCTGGCCTTCTCGCCTTTCGGGGCATAGCCTTGGTGGCTACTTGCGCAATTCGGTGTTCTTGGCGCCTTCCTCGACCTGATCGATCACCAGGAGCTTGACCGGCCCGTCGCCAATGTTGGTGGCCTGATGCCACTGCCCGATCATCTCGATGATGAAATCGCCCGTCTTGTAGGTGTTGCTGTTGCCGTTCTCGACATTGGTGACCTTCAGCGTTCCGGCCTCGACATAGGCGTAGCGCGGAAAGGGATGCCGATGGACCGGTAAGGTCGCGCCCGGCGCGATGTCGTAGGTCGAGACCAGCACCTGTACGTTCTTCCGCGGCAGCGTGATCGGCTGGCCGGATGCCGTGGTGGTGCGTGACGCGAGTGGCGTCACGACGACGGGGGTTCCGCTGCGGTCCAGTGCATGAGCGCCGGTCGCGAACGATGCTGCTGTAAGCAGCAATGCCGATGCCAGGATTTTCCGCATGATGTCCTCCCTTGACCGACGCATCTATCGCGCGGCGGCGGGAGCGTGCAAGAGAGCTCGTGACCAGAGGCCGAAACTGGCGCGGACTTGCTCGGGCAGTTGATCCACCCACCCGAGCCGTAGTCCTCACCCACTTCCAACCGAAGTCTTTCGCCGCAATAGTCTGATGATGCATGCCCGATCATGAATGGCTGAAAAAAATTTCGGGCGGCCTCTTGAACAAAAAAACCGTGATTCCCAGATCGTTTTCCGTCGAGGCTTCGGCTCGACATACCACGTCGCAGCGACGCTGCGGCGACCCGTAAACCATGTTGCTTCACGGAGGATATGGCTATGAGAAGCTTTGATTATTCCCCCCTTTACCGCACCACCGTCGGCTTCGACCGACTGTTCGACATGCTCGAAAACAGCGTGCGCTCCGACTGGCCTCCCTACAACATCGAGAAGAATGGCGACAACGACTATCGTATCACGATGGCCGTCGCCGGCTTCGGTCTTGACGAAGTGGAGCTTGTGCAGAACGGCCCTGAATTGTCCGTAATCGGACAGAGGAAGCCCGATCAGCAAAATCGGGAAATCCTCCACTGCGGCCTTGCGATAGGCAACTTCAAGCAGGTGTTCAAACTTGCAGACCACGTCAAGGTCAAGGCGGCCAATATCCATAATGGCCTGCTGTCGGTGGACCTGGTCCGCGAAGTGCCGGAGGAACTCAAGCCTCGGCGCATCGAGATCGGTTCCGAAGCCAGAGCGGTTCCGCTTCAGGATGGCGGCAACAAGCAGTCCATAGATGCAGAGCCGCAACGCAAGGTGGCCTAATACTGGAAACCTCAGTCTGTGGTCCGCCTCCCGGCTCGGCCGGGAGGCAAAGATCGCGGAGAATGGAGATGAGATCCGAATCTTACTGTTTTCATGAATCCAAACTGACAGAGCACGCTGCAGAATTCGCAGCCCTGCGTACGCCCGAAGACGTCCTGAACGAGGAAATGACGATCGGCGAGAAGAGAGCTTTGCTCGCGTTCTGGGCTTCAGACGCCAATGCGGTTCCTGACAATCCCACCCTGCGCCAATTGGAGAGCGGTGCCATTGCTCAGGTCAGCGAGATTCTTCGTGCGCTCCGCAGCCTGGACGAGGTGAGGCGCAAGCCGCCGGCCAGGGCTCCGGTTGACCGCAGTCCGTCTTCAAGCCGGCGTCGCAGCAAAACCAGGCGCAACTGGATGCGATACCCCTGGCGAGGTGACGACGACGATGATCCGCCGCCAGTTCCGGCGTACGCCGGTGTTCCGCCCAGATGTGGGGATGGCGGCATGTTCGCGGAGCCTGAGCATGCCGTTGCGTGAAGGGCCGAATCAGCAAACCAAATCGCTCAACCGAATGGAGGACTATATGGGCGACAGGACGTTCGATCGACCGGTGTTGGTCAAGGATGGCCAGTTCATTCAAGAAATAGGAAGCCTTGAGGATGCATTCGACTTCCTGGACGAGTGGCCGCGGGAGCGGCGGGGGCCGATTTTCGAAACGGCCTTCCGTGCTTGCCAGCGTGCTTACGATGGCCAGATCCCACTATCGGTCGCCCGCGATGCCGTCGCTGGGTTCGCGAGATCCGTCAAGATCCTGCAGGAGCCGCTTGCGCCGTTGCCTTGGATGAGCGGTACCAGGTCAGGCCGCGGTGGGGTAGCCGCCTAGCCGCGACAACGGCAGCGGCGCTGCCCAGAGTGTCGCTGCCGCGGCTCCGTCACGGCGCTGCTTCTCCCGCGCGGGGTGAAGCTTGTCGTGTCCGCCACGCCGCCAAGTGGAAAGCGGCGATGCGCGGCCGACAAACAGACACGAACTTCACAATGAGTTGCCCTGCAATGTCGTTTCCTGATCGACCAAGGAATTGACCACAAGCCTTCCGATCTTGCTATCCAGAAAGTCCTGCCTTGCGACCAAGAAATAGCTTCGCTCGGAGGAGATCGGCTCTGGATCCATTGCAATCAGAAGCCCATTCTCGATCAACTGGTCGATCACGCCGCTCCAGCCCAGCCCAATTCCATACCCCATCAAGGTCTGATGAATGGCAATGCCATGGTTGGTCACCGTGATGCCGGCATTGATATTCTGACTGTCCGGCGACCTTAGGTCTCGCCAGTCCGACCAGGTGAACCAGCGCTGTTCTCGATCTTCAAGGTGGATCAAAGGGCCCTGAGCGAGCATTTCGGCGCGGGAAACGCCGGCAAGGCGCGAAGCGAGAGCGGGCGCTGCCACCGGAACCACAATTTCCTGCATCAGCAAGCGGCTTTCGTACCCTGACCAATCGCCGCTGCCAAAAAGAATAGCGCAGTCCACCTCCTCCAACGGGATGTCTTGGTCGCGTTCCGCCGTCGTTACCCTGACAACCAGATCGGGATAGAGGCGCCTGACTCTCTCCAGACGCGCCATAAGCCAAAACATGGCAATGCCCGGATAGGTCGCGAGGGTCAGGGCATCCTGTCGATTGTTCCTTCGGAGCTTGGCGCTCGCCCTGGCGATGTCCGAGAGGCCGTTCGCTATCGTCTGGTAGTACGACAGCGCCTCGGCAGTTGGCACCGTGAGCGAGCCCTTCCTTTCGAACAGCTGGACGTTGAGGTCTGTTTCCAGAGCATGAATCTGGTGACTGATGGCGGGTTGGCCGACATTCAGTTCTCTCGCCGCCCGGGTAAAGTTTCCGAGCCGGATACAGGCCTCGAAAACACGCAACGATTTCAAAGGCGGTAAATCATGCATTCTGGAGCAGCCACGTTGCCTATCGATGCCGAACGGCAACGTGAAGAATAGCAGTCATCATCAAAAAAAGTAATGCACCGATGAATCTTATCTGCCTGTCCAGGTCTCAAGCCGGGTGAGAAAAACAATCTGGGAGAACGGGAACGGGAGTAGGCCCGGGCCTCGGCCATCGCCGGCTTGGAGGAAAGCTTTCATAGACGAAAGCTGGCGCTGTTCCCGATAGCTGTTTGAGGAGGCGGTGGTCGTCAAACAGCGAAGTCTGCATCAACCGCTTGGGAGGAAGAAATGAAATACAGACACATTGTTGCATGTCTCGCCGGGACAACCCTCGGCCTTCTGTCGATGGCATCGGCATCGTTTGCGGCCGGATGCGGCGAAGTGACAATCGCCACGATGAACTGGCAATCCGCTGACGTGGCGGCCAGTCTCGACAAATTCATCTTGGAGAAGGGCTACGGCTGTTCCGCTGAAGTCGTTTCCGGCGACACTGTACCAACCCTGACCTCGCTCGCCGGCAAGGGACAACCGGATATCGTTCCCGAGGCCTGGGTCAGCCTGCAGCCGGAACTGGTCAAAAGCGCTCTGGACGGAGGCAAGGCGATAGCCGCATCGAAAATCCTTTCCGACGGAGCGATCCAAGGTTGGTGGATTCCGCAATATGTCGCCGAGGCACATCCTGACATCAAGACGATCCCCGACCTTTTCAAGCATCCCGAACTCTTTCCCGCTCCGGAGGACAAGAGCAAGGGTGCCGTCTACAATGGTCCGCAAGGCTGGGGCGGTACGGTCGTAACCACGCAGCTCTTCAAGGCGTTCGGGGGAGAGAAAGCCGGTTTCACGCTGATCGACACCGGGTCCGCGGCCGGGCTCGATGGCTCGATTGCGAAAGCCTACGAGGCCAAGCAGCCCTGGGTCGGCTACTATTGGGCTCCGACCTCGCTCCTCGGCAAGTACCCGATGGTCAAGCTCGGGTATGGAGTTGACTATGATGCAGCTGAATGGAAGCGCTGCACATCGATCGGCGACTGCCCCGACCCAAAGCCGAATGCATGGCCTGCAGACGACGTGCAAACGCTTGTCAGCAAGACTTTCGCCGATCGCGCCGGTCCGGCAATCATGGACTATTTGAACAAGCGCGCATGGTCGAACGATACCGTCAACAAGCTGATCGCCTGGATGACGGATAATCAGGCGACTGGCGAGGACGGCGCCAAGCATTTCCTCAAAAACAATGAGGACATCTGGAAAACCTGGGTTTCTCCCGAGGTGGCCGAAAAGATCAAGGCCTCCCTCTAACTGCCCGCGCAAGCGGTTGCGGGCGGCATCGCCGAGCTGGTGCCGTCCCGCCTTTTCCACGGGGAAACTGGGAATGGATTCGTTCTGGAAATTTCCGACGATGGACGCAGATACGCTCCGTCTGTTGAAAAAGAATATCGATGAAGGCTTCCGTGCATTCACACGCGCCTACGGCGACAGCATAGAGAGCCTTTTCAACCCGCTTCAGAGCTTCCTCATCTGGGCTGAGCGCCTGCTCCTCGCAACCCCTTGGCCGGTGGTGATTGCGGCGGTCGCGGTCATTGCCTGGATCGCAAGTCGCAGCCTGAAGATTGTCGCAGGCTGTGTCGTGACGCTTCTGGTCATCGGCTGGTTCGATATGTGGGACGACACGATGAAGACGGTGTCGATGATCTTCGTCTGCACCGTGCTTGCAATCGTGATCGGAATACCGATCGGGATCGGAATGGCCCGTTCGAACCGGTTGCAGCGCATCGTCAATCCGGTACTCGACGTCATGCAGACAATGCCCAGTTTCGTTTATCTGATCCCCGTCGTCATGTTGCTGGGGATCGGCCGCGTGCCCGGCGTCATTGCGGTCGTTATCTACGCTGTTCCGCCGATGATACGTCTTACCAATCTCGGAATCCGTATGGTCGACAGGGATGTGCTGGAGGCGGCGGATGCGTTCGGCTCATCGAGCTGGCAGAAGCTGCGCAATGTCCAACTCCCGCTTGCGCTGCCCACGATCATGGCAGGCGTCAACCAAACGATCATGATGGCGCTTTCCATGGTGGTGATCGCTTCGATGATCGGCGTGCAGGGGCTCGGCCAACCGGTGCTCAAGGCAATCGCCAACCAATATTTCACTTTGGGCGTCTTCAACGGCCTCGCCATTGTCGGTATCGCCATCATCTTCGACCGCATCAGCCAGGCATACGGCAGCCGCCTGCAAAAGCACCGAGAGATCGTCCATGGCTGAAGCGAACCAGCCCGGGATCGACATCAGGAACCTCTGGAAGGTTTTCGGACCGAATGCCAAAGCCATGGTTCCCTTGCTGGAGCAGGGGACTTCCAAAGCCGAACTGAACGGGCGCCACGGCCACGTCCTGGGTCTCAAGAACGTCAACATCACCATGCCGGCCGGAGCGATACAGGTCATCATGGGCCTTTCCGGCTCCGGCAAATCGACGTTGATCCGCCACATCAACAGACTGGTCGATCCGACGGCGGGCGAGATCCTGGTTGGCGACGAAGACGTCGTGAAAATGGGGGCTCATGAGCTGCGCGAGTTCAGGCGGCATAAGACGGCGATGGTGTTTCAGAAGTTTGCGCTGCTACCGCACCGCAACGTGCTGGAAAACGTTGTCTACGGCCTGCAGATACAAGGTGTGCCGCGACGCCGGCAAGTCGAGGCGGCCACCCGCTGGGTCGACCGTGTGGGTCTTGCCGGCTTCGAAAAGCACTATCCCAACCAATTGTCCGGGGGCATGCAGCAACGTCTTGGGCTTGCTCGGGCGCTCGCAAACGATGCTCCGATCCTGCTGATGGACGAGGCGTTTTCGGCGCTCGATCCCCTCATTCGCACGGACATGCAGACGGTGCTGCTCGATATCCAGAAGGAAATCAGGAAAACCATCGTCTTCATCACCCACGATCTCGACGAGGCCCTTCGGCTAGGCGACCGAATCGCCATCCTGCGCGACGGGGAAGTGGTGCAACAGGGCACCAGCCAAGACATCGTCCTGCGACCCGCGGACGATTACGTCAAGGCTTTCGTCAAGGAGGTCAGCCGGGGCCGCGTCGTCCATGTCGAGGCAGTCATGGCGCCGTTCAATCCGGAGGATCGGTCATTGGCTACCGTGCCAAGGCAAACGACGCTCGATGCCGCCGCGAATGTGCTGATGCAGCATGACTGTGAGCATCTCACCGTGATGGACGAAGCCGGAACGCCGGTCGGCCAGATCAGCCTGCGACTGCTTTTGCGCGCGATCGTGACTCCGGCTGATGACATCGGTTGAACTGACGGCCGTTCTTTGGGCGGCACATTTCTATCAAGATATCGCGGCCGCGAGGGCAGCGTAACCGCAAGAACCGGCAATCGGAATTCCCGTGCCCGTCGGGACGCAACAGGAGACCTCGATGTTTTCATTTTCACCGACGGCACGTGTTCGACCGTCCCCCTTTTTCGAGGCGGCGGTGGCGGAGGGCATGGTGGCCGCGAACGTCTACAACCGCATGATCATGCCGACGTCCTACGGCGATCCGGAAGGCGAATACTGGCGGCTCATCAACGGGGTTTCACAATGGGATGTTGGCGTGGAACGCCAAGTGCAGCTCAAGGGACACGACGCCGGCCGGCTTGCGCAGATCCTGTCGCCGCGCGATCTCTCCACGTGCAAGGTCGGCCAGGGCAAATATGTGCCGCTTTGTAATCATCGCGGCACGATCATCAATGACCCTATCCTGTTAAAGCACGCCGACGATCTCTTCTGGTTTTCAATCGCGGACTGCGACATGTGGCTGTGGGCAAGCGCCATCGCGGCGGAGCGTGGTCTAAAGGTCGACATCAGCGAACCCGACGTCTCGCCGATGGCTCTTCAGGGACCCAAGGCCGAAGACGTGGTGGCCCACGTTGTCGGCGATTGGGTACGCACGCTCAAGTACTTCTGGTTCAAGGAAACCGAGATTGAAGGCATTCCCGTCGCAGTGCAGCGGTCGGGGTGGTCCAAGCAGGGCGGGTTTGAGATCTACCTGAAGGATGGCACCAAGGGCACGAAGCTCTGGAACATCTTCAAGGAGGCAGGCAAACCCTGGGGGATCGGACCGGGAGCGCCCGCGACGGCCGAGCGCACGGAGAGCGGGCTGGTTTCCGTCGGCGGTGACACCGACGAGGACACCAATCCCTTCGAAGTGCGGCTGGGCAAATATGTGGACCTCGATGTTCCGGACGATGTCGTCGGCATTGAGGCACTACGCAGGATCAAGGCCGAGGGGCCGAAGCGGCACCAACTGGGTCTCGTGCTCGACGGCGCAACGCCTGCGCCGCTCGGCACGAAACGCGAGGATATCACGCACGCCGGCACCATGGTCGGCGTGATGACCAATTGCACATGGTCCCCTCGCATGAAGGCGAACATCGGATACGCCCTTATCTCCGTCGGCATGAAGGCGGGCGAGACTGTCGTCGTTCACCGCGCCGGCGGTCCGATCGCTGCGCGGCTTGTGGAACTCCCATTCCTATGAACACCGAAGCACCCTATCTACGACCGAGGCCCGCAAACTATGTCCCGCTGACGCCCCTATCATTTCTGGGGCGAACGGCCGAACTCTATCCAGACCGATTGGCGCTTATCGACGAGGATCGACGCTTCACCTGGCAGGAGGTGCGCCAACGCTGCGAAGCTCTGGCCGCCGCCCTCATGGATATCGGTGTCAAACCGGGTGACGTGGTTTCCGTGCTTGCTCCGAATACGGCGGAGATGTTCGAGGCGCAGTTTGCTGTCGCAATGGCCGGCGCCGTTCTTAACACCATCAACATCCGCCTTGATGCCGAGACGGTGGCCTATATCCTGGACCATGCGGAAACCCGGGTCCTGATGCTGGACAGGCAGTTCGCATCGATGGCTGAGGAGGCGTTGCAGCGCACCAAGTGCGGCCGACCCGTCATCATCGATCTCGGCGGGCCAGGGGATGCCCTGCCAGGCAGCCAGCGCCATTCGGATCTGGTTCGATCAGCGCCCGCCGACTTCCACCCGGTGTTCCCGACCGACGAGTGGCAAACCCTGTGCCTCAACTATACGTCCGGTACCAGTGGCAGGCCGAAGGGGGTGCTCTACCATCACCGTGGCGCCTACCTGATGGCGCTCGGTACCATCGCCGGCTGGGGTCTGTCGGGTCATCCGACCTATCTCTACACAGTGCCCATGTTCCACTGCAATGGCTGGGGCCATGCGTGGACCATGACCGCGCTCGCTGCGACAATCGTCTGCTGCCGGCAGATATCGGCCAAGGCCGTTTATGATGCCATCGGCTCATTCGGCGTCACGCATTTCGGCGGTGCGCCGATCGTGCTGGGCATGCTGGTCGAGGCCGCGGAAGCAGAACGGCCCGTGCTTCCTCACAAGGTGCGCGTGATGACGGCGGGGGCGCCTCCGCCGGCGACGATCCTCGAGAAAGTCGAGGCATTGGGCTTCGACGTCATGCAGGTTTACGGCCTCACGGAAACCTACGGCCACGTCGTTCAGTCCATTTGGGAGGAAGAGTGGAACGAAATGGATGTCGCGCTGCGCGCGACGATCAAGGCACGCCAGGGCGTTCGTTTCCCGATGATGGAGACTGTCGAGATCCGGGATGTCGCATCGGGAAAACGTCTGCCGAAGGACGGGACCGCGATGGGTGAGATCATGTTGCGCGGCAACACGGTCATGAAAGGCTATCACAAGGATGAAGCCGCTACGGAAGCCGCCTTTGCCGGCGGCGCGTTTCATAGCGGCGACGTCGCCGTGCAACATCCCGACGGATTCCTCGAAATACGCGATCGCTACAAGGACATCATTATCTCCGGCGGGGAGAACATTTCCTCGATCGAAGTGGAATCCGCCTTGTATCGCCACCCCGCCGTCAGCGCCGCCGCTGTCGTGGCCAAGCCGGATGCCAAGTGGGGCGAAACGCCCTGTGCCTTCGTGGAATTGAAGCCGGGGGCGAGCGTCACTGCTGACGAGTTGAACCAATTTTGCCGCCAGCATCTTTCCGGCTTCAAGGTTCCCAAGAGCTACGTCTTCGGGAGCTTGCCCAAGACCTCAACGGGAAAGATCGAAAAATACAAACTGCGTGAAAAAGTGAAGACAACACCATGACGAAACCGAACTACATCACCATCGAGACGGACGGCCCGGTAACGATCGTAACGCTGGTGCGCGAGGACCGGCGCAACGCAATCAGCGAAGATATGCTGCTGGAAATCGAAAACGTGTTTCGCGCGCCGCCGGAGGGCACGCGATCCTTCGTGCTTGCGGCAAAGGGCGACCACTTCTGCGCTGGGCTGGATCTTCGCGAGCACTATGACAAGGACCGGTCTCCAATCGAGTTCATGACCATGTGCCAGAAATGGCACCGTGCTTTCGATATCATTCAGTTCAGCGGAATCCCGGTGATTGCCGCCCTGAAGGGAGCGGTCGTCGGCGGAGGGCTTGAGCTGGCAGCGGCCGCCCATGTACGCATCGCCGAAGAAGGAACCTTCTTTGCCCTTCCGGAAGGCCAGCGCGGCATTTTCACGGGCGGCGGGGCGACCGTGCGCGTTGCCCGGATCGTTACCCCGGCGCGCATGGTCGATATGATGCTGTCGGCCCGCACCTACGATGCGCGACGTGGCCTGGACCTTGGCCTGTGCCATGAGGTGGTGGGGGCCGGTCAAGCATTGTTACGTGCCAGAGAATTGGCCGCACAGGTCGCACGTAATCCGCCGACCACCAATTTCGCCATCGTCACCGGCATATCCCGCATCAACGACATGTCCACCACGGACGGCCTGTTTGCGGAGGGCCTGCTCGCAATGGCGGTTCAGACCAATCCGGAGATCAGGGATCGGCTGGAGGCGTTCTTTTCCAAGAAGACCAAGCGCCTCGAACCCGGCACGAGTTGACGTTCACGATGACCTATAATCCGCCCATCTCCCAAATCCTTCTGGCGATGCAGATCGCCGATCGGTTTGCCACGACGCAGCAGAGCGGGGACCTTTCCCCCGAAGACGTCCGGGCCATCCTATCCGAAGCAGGGCGTTTTGCGACCGAGCGCATCGCCCCCTTGAATCCGGTTGGCGACCGAACCCCCTCGACCCTCGACGAAGGCGGAAAGGTGACCACGCCGCCAGGCTGGCGCGAAACCTACCAGGCCTGGTGCGAGGCGGGCTGGAACAGCCTTACAGGACCAACCGAATATGGCGGCCAGGGGCTTCCGATCTCGCTGGCCGTGGCCTGCACCGAGTTCTGGAATTCGTCCTCCATGGCTTTCGCCCTTTGCCCGCTTTTGACTGCTGGCGCCATCGAAGCCATCTCCGAACACGCCTCTCAGGAGCTCAAGGACCGCTACCTGCCCAAGCTTGTGTCCGGTGAATGGACCGGGACCATGAACCTGACGGAGCCACAGGCCGGTTCCGATCTTTCAAATCTTCGTTGCAAAGCCAAACGGACGGGCGACGGCAGCTACCGTATTACCGGCAACAAGATATTCATCACCTATGGCGAGCATGATTGCTCGCCGAATATCGTACATCTGGTTCTTGCACGGCTGGAAGACGCGCCCGCGGGCACGCGCGGTATTTCCCTGTTCCTGGTTCCGAAGATTCTTCCTGACGGCTCGCACAACGATCTGCGGTGTCTTTCGCTTGAGCACAAACTCGGCATTCACGGCTCGCCCACCTGCGCCATGGCTTATGGCGACAACGGAGGCGCAAAAGGCTGGCTCATCGGCGAGGAGAACCGTGGTCTCAATTGCATGTTCACGATGATGAACAATGCGCGGCTCCTGGTCGGGACACAGGGTGTCGCGCTCGCGGAGCGGGCGACGCAGGCGGCCTTCGCCTATGCAAGGGAACGTGTCCAGGGCAGCGCCCCGGGCAGAGATGGAAATACAAGCCCCATCATCCACCATCCCGATGTCAGGCGAATGCTGCTCGAGATGCGAACCAGGACCGCAGCGGCGCGCATGCTGTGCATGGCGACGGCTTCCGCGCTCGATTCGAGCGTGAACGCGCAGACAGAAAAAGAAAGGCACCGCGCCTATGCGCGAGCTTCATTGCTGACGCCCTTGGCCAAGGCGTACTCGACGGATATCGCGGTGGAAGTGACCTCGACCGCGATCCAGGTTCATGGCGGCATGGGCTACGTCGAGGAGACCGGCGTCGCGCAATACTACCGCGATGCGCGGATTCTTCCGATCTACGAAGGCACGAATGGCATCCAGGCTATCGACCTCGTCACGCGAAAATTGTTCGTTGGGGGCGGAGAGACGTTGTCTCAGATTTTGGAATCTTGTCGCAGGACATTGTCTGCCTTCGAAAGCTGTTTACCGGCCGTTCAAGCTGTGGCTGACACGGTGGATTTGGCGAAAATGCTCTGCGATGCGCCCGGCGGTTCATTGTCACTCGCGGTTGCCGTGCCATTCCAGCGTGCCTTGGCCAACGTTGTCGCCGGTGCTCATCTGGCTGAAGCCGCGGCGCTTGCACGAGGCGGCGCGCTTGAGACAGAAGCTGCAATCAACGCAAGGTTTTTCATCGCCGTTGAATTGGTATCGGCGGTTGCCGCGGCGAAGGCGTCATTATCCGGCGCCGATGCGACAGGTTCGGATGGCCTTGAATAATCGGTATACCTGAGCCGCGCGACTGGCATTATGGCCAGCGACGGATGAAAGCGCTCCTAGCGCGGATACATGCGCCACGGGGCCATTTCCCGGTTCCAAGTGCGCGTCGCGACTGGCGATGGGCTGGCGATGGTCGACGGCCCGGACCTTTCGGCGGCGGACTTCGACCGTCTGACCAGGCGGTTTGCCTCCACCAAAAGCGCGAGGGCAGAGCGGGAGTTGGCTTCGCCATTGCTTCCGAGGTCGCGATCGTTGTCGGCTGAGCGCGTCGCCGACCGCTTGAAGCTGCCGGCGCGAATTATATCGCAAAATCAATGTGCAGAAGGTAGGTGATGCGTTTTGAGCGCAGAAATTGGCTCCCCGGGCCGGATTCGAACCAGCGACCAACCGGTTAACAGCCGGTTGCTCTACCACTGAGCTACCGGGGAACGGAGGCTCTTCAGCAAGTGGCGCAGCCTATAGCAAACCCGTTTCGGCTTTGCAAAGAAGCATTTCGCATTTTTTCGAGACTTTTTCGCGCGGCGGTTTCTCGCAATCGGCCTCGCCCACCCTCATATTAGCCGTCTTGGCGACGGGCGCGGAACCGAAAGGGCGGTCGTGGCTTTCGTAAAATGACATTATCAAGCCCCAGACAGGCAGTTGTTCGCGATGACGGCCACGGACGAAAACCCGATAACCGCACGAAAGATCTCGGTTTTCGGGCGCGAATTCACCATGCCGCAGTCGCGCGGTCTCAGAATCACGATCGGCGTGCTTTTGACCATTGGCGGCATTCTCGGGTTCTTGCCGATCCTTGGCTTCTGGATGGTGCCGCTCGGACTGCTGGTGCTCTCCTACGAATTCGCCATGGTCCGCCGCCATCGGCGCCGCTTGGTCGTCTGGTGGGAACGGCGACGCCGGCCGGATTGAGCGGCCTTGCCGAGAGAATCAATCCTGGCGCTGTCTCTCTATGCCAATGCCGGACTCCTCCGACTCCGGTTGTGCGTCTGCCTTCAAATCCTGGCTGATATCCTTCAGGACCGCGGAGGCCGAGGCCAGACGCGCGCGGTCACGCGGCGATAGTCTGCCGCTGCCTTCAATTCTCAGGCAGTCGATGGCGTAGCGCACCAATTCCTCGCGCCCCAGCAGCGACACGCTTTCCGTTTCGTGCGTTTCGTCCTTCGGTTTGGCCATGGGCATGGCGCAGTCCTCCGTGTTTCTCAACGCGGGCCGGTGCGCGGAGTTTCGCTCGATCATTCGCCATGCTTAACGGATTGCCAATGTGAGAGCGGGGCGCGACGGCGATCCGATTGGGGCCAGGCCGGCGCAGAGGAAACCGTTCGGAATACGTCGTGGCCGCTTGACGGCATTTTCGCCGCAACCTATTGGAACCGGGTGGAACGCCGGGAGCAACGAGGCCTCGTGGCGGAGTGGTTACGCAGAGGACTGCAAATCCTTGCACCCCGGTTCGATTCCGGGCGAGGCCTCCAATACCCGGGCTCCCGCGCGTCAGCGCCGGAGCCTGAAGTTCCGGTCGAAATGAACCGCGATTCTGACGCGGCAAGCAGATTGGTTGGGACATGAGCGCTGATTTTTCCGAACTTCGCGTCAAGATGGTCGATGGTCAGGTCCGCACCACCGACGTGACCAGCGCGCCGCTGCTCGACGCGATGCTTTCCGTGCCGCGCGAGGTTTTCGTCGGCGATCGCCAGCGCGATCTCGCCTATATCGACGAGGACATCCGCATCGCCGACAGCGCCGATGGCTCGCGCTACCTGATGGAGGCTTCGCCCCTAGCCAAGCTGATGCAACTGGCCGAGATAAGCGTGGCCGATTCGGCGCTCGATGTCGGTTGCGGCACCGGCTACGCCTCGGCGATCCTGTCGCGACTAGCGAGATCCGTCGTGGCGCTCGAAAGCGATTCGGCATTGGCGCAAACCGCCGCGTCGACCCTGTCCAGCCTGGGCTGCGGCAATGTGACCGTGGTTCAGGGCGCACTGGCGCAAGGCCTTGCGGCGAAGGCGCCTTACGATGTCATCTTCATCGGCGGCAGTGTCGGCAAAGTGCCGGCGTCGCTGCTCGACCAACTCGCTGAAGGCGGCCGCCTGGTTGCGGTCGAGGGCCAGGGCAATTCGGGCGTGGCGCGGCTTTTTTTCAAGGCCGGGGGGGTTGTAACCGGAAGAAGGGCATTTAATGCGGCAATTAAGCCACTACCCGGCTTCGAACGTGAGCATGCTTTCGAATTCTGAATGATTTGGCCTTGCAGCAAAGGCATTGTCATGGTCGCTTGCATTTGAACGATCGTTGCCGATCCCAGACTGGGGGCACTTTGGGCTGAGCGACAGGGAACATGAAACACGCCACGCCGGCTGCTCTGGAAGGAGAAGCCGGCGCGGCGCGGTTCCCATGGAAAACGAATGAGGGATACACCGTGCCGTCAGTACGTAAGTCACTTTTCACCGCCGTCATTGTTTCGGCGACCGCGCTATCCCCACTGGCTGCGTCGGCTGAAACTATCACCGGCGCGCTTGCAAAGGCCTATCAGTACAATTCCTCGCTGAATGCATCGCGTGCCGGCGTGCGTGTGACCGACGAGAGCGTGGCCATCGCCAAGTCGGGCTGGCGCCCGACGGTTACGGGATCGGCCAACATCGACTATACGAACACGCGCCAGGCAAATGGCGGCGGCAATTCGAAGCTGACAAGCGGCAGTTACGGCATTCAGATCAACCAGTCGCTGTTCGATGGCTTCCAGACGAGAAACAACGTGGCCGCGGCTGAATCCCAGGTCAAGGCGTCGGTCGAAAGCTTACGCAACACCGAAGAGAACACCCTGCTCAATGCGGCTACCGCCTATATGGACGTGATTCGGGACCGGCAGATCGCCGCGCTGACCGAGCAGAACCTGCAGTTCCTGACCGAGCAGGCACGTGCCGCGCGCTCGCGCTTCGAAGTCGGCGAAGGCACACGTACCGATGTCGCGCAGGCCGATGCCTCACGTGCGTCCGCGGTGGCATCGCTGAGCTCGGCCCGCGCGCAGGCGCTGGCCAGCGCTGCTACCTATCATCAGGTCGTCGGTGACGAGCCTGGCAAGCTCAAGCCCGCCTCGCCATTGGGCCGGTTGCTGCCGTCGAGCCTCGACGCGGCGATCGCCATCGGCTCGGCCGAACACCCGGCCATCCTTGCCACCCAGCATCTGGTCGACGCTGCGGCGTTCTCGGTGAAATCTTCGGAGGGCGCGCTGTTGCCGCAGCTGTCGGCCTCAGCCGGCGTTTCCGAAAATTATCGCAAGTCCATTCCCGACGTGACGGGTTCCAACGGCAATTCGACCTCGGCCAATATCGGCGCGACGCTGACCATCCCGATCTATTCCGGCGGCCGGACCTCGGCCCTCGTGCGGCAGAACAAGGAATCGCTGGGTCAGGCGCGTATCCAAGTCGATGTCAGTCGCGACCAGGTGCGTCAGGCCGTCGCGTCGGCATGGTCGCAATATACCGCCGCCCAACAAAGCGTTGCCGCCAACAGGCAAGTGATCGAAGCAGCACAACTGGCGCTGAATGGCGTCATCGAGGAACGCAATGTCGGCCAGCGCACGACGCTCGACGTGCTCAACGCGCAGGCCACCGTGATCACGGCCAAGATCAACCAGGCCAATTCCGAACACGACGTGGTCGTGGCGAGCTATGCTATCTTGTCAGCGATCGGCCGCCTTTCAGCCGAACGGCTGGCGCTGCAAGTGACTAAGTATAGGCCCGAGGAGCACTACAACGCCGTCAAGGACAAGTGGATCGGTCTGCGCACGCCGGATGGCCGCTAGGTCCTTCGTACGAACGGCGGTTCCGGGCTGGGCGGTTCGATCGGAAACGCCGGACTGCCGTTGTCCATTTGATTGCTGACGGGGACCGTCACACGGCTTTGGCGGAATCGCTCTAATCTGTTGAAATCCCACATGTCCCCAGATTGGGGATTCTCGAGCGGCGATCCGTCGGTTACGCTGTCGCCATGATTCGAATCCGGCTTTTGCCGGAGCGGAAACCTGCAACGGGTCACAAGGGCGGCGGATGTGACGATGGCAACGGCAAGCAGCGCACAGCGCGAACCTTCCATGGAAGAGATACTGGCTTCCATCAGGAGGATTATCGAAGACAGCGACAACGGCCGCAAGCAGCCCGGCGAGACCGATGAGTTGCAGCAGGATCTGGAGCCTGCACCGAGTGCTGTTCCCGCCGCGGACATCGATGCGTTCCGCGCCGAACTGCATGCCGTCCCCGAGGTCAGGAAACCGGCCGCGACGGCGGAAGTCCAGGCGCCAGCCGTACAGCCGGCGATCGCACGCACGGAAGCGCCGCCGCGTGCCGATCCATCTGGGGGCAGGACGCCGACGACACTGGCCGAGGTCAGCGCCCGGATTGCCGCCGAGCCGATGCCTGCCGTCAGCCGCGATGCGCCAGCGGCTCCAGCGGAGGTTGCGACAAGTGAAGCGATCGTCGCCGATTGGCGTCGCGAGATCGTGGCGGTTGGCGAGCAAGCCAAGGCGATGCCGGACCGGAGCATCCGCAAGCCAGTTGCAGAGCCGGAGGCGTCGGCGAGCCAAGCCGCGGCGGAACCCGCGATTGAGCAGCCTTCGTCAAGCGATGCTCCAACGGCCCAGGCGCGCGCGGCAAACGAAGCGCAGGCGGTGCGTCCCGCGATTCTTTCCGAACATACCGGCCGTCAGGTTGCGGCCGCCTTCGGCGAACTGTCCGACGCCTTTGCAAGCCGCAGCAAGAAGACATTCGACGACATGGCCGAAGAAATGCTGCGGCCGATGCTGCAGGATTGGCTGGACAACAATCTGCCGACGCTGGTCGAAAGGCTGGTGCGCGAAGAGATCGAGCGCGTGGCACGCGGGGCACAGTGAGCCTGCCGGATCGCTGATTCGGCCGGTCTTCGGGCCAAGAGAAATTACCCTGTCAAAGCCATAAGCGACTGCTATCCTCGGTCGATGGACCGAGAGTTGACGTACAGCTTCCGATTGCGGGCGATGGTTCCGATGCTGACCGACGAAGAGTATCGGGAGGTTGTCGGTGACCCCGCAGCTCTATATTTTCAGGTCAAGAGGTTTGCGTCCAGGCACGGCCTATCGACTGAAATGAAGCATCCCGCCGCCGATCGCTATCGTGAGCGTACCGGAGTTGCACTTCACCACACTTTCTGGCTCTTACATGTCCGCCGGTCGGAGTACGGCCCAGACTGCCCTGCGTGCGGAAAGCCATACCGGACACCAAGGGCGAAGTTTTGCGCCGAATGCGGGGCATGGCCTCCCCATGGCATTCCGTTGAAATGACCATGATCGCGCCTATCTGCTTGTGATAGCCCCCGGGCGGCCCTTGCGGTTGACTTGGCCAAGACCTTCCGATTTACACCGAACCAGCAAAATTCCCGACAGCGCGGACCGTTTTCCCATGCTTGAAAAGACCTACGACGCCAAGACCGTCGAGCCGAAGATCGCCAAGGTGTGGGAGGAAGCCGATGCGTTTCGCGCCGGCGCCGGAGCGGAGGAGGGGGCGGAGGCCTTCACCATCGTCATCCCGCCGCCAAATGTCACCGGTTCGCTGCATATGGGCCATGCGCTCAACAACACGCTGCAGGACATTCTGGTTCGCTTCGAGCGCATGCGTGGCAAGAACGTCCTGTGGCAGCCCGGCATGGACCATGCCGGCATCGCCACGCAGATGGTGGTCGAGCGCCGGCTGATGGAAAAGCAGATCCATCGCCGCGATCTCACCCGCGAAGAATTCATCGAGAAAGTGTGGGAGTGGAAAGCCGAATCGGGCGGGTTGATCTTCAACCAGCTGAAGCGGCTCGGCGCTTCCGCCGACTGGTCGCGCGAACGCTTCACCATGGACGAGGGTCTGTCCAAGGCCGTGCTCGAAGTGTTCGTCACGCTCTACAAGGAAGGGCTGATCTACAAGGACAAGCGCCTTGTGAACTGGGACCCGAAACTGTTGACCGCGATCTCCGACCTCGAGGTCGAGCAGCAGGAGGTCAACGGCAATCTCTGGCATTTCCGCTATCCGATCGAAGGCGCGACCTTCGATCCGGAAAACCCGAAGACCTTCATCGTCGTGGCGACGACGCGCCCCGAGACGATGCTGGGCGATACGGCTGTCGCGGTGCATCCCGACGACGAACGGTTCCAGCATCTCGTCGGCAAGAATGTCATCCTGCCGATCGTCGGGCGCAAGATACCGGTCGTGGCCGATGAGTATTCCGATCCGGAAAAGGGCTCGGGCGCCGTCAAGATCACGCCGGCGCATGACTTCAACGATTTCGAGGTCGGCAAGCGCCACAAGCTTCCGGCGATCAACATCCTGACCGTCGGGGCCGAGATAAACCTCAAGGACAATGAGGATTTCCTCGCCGGCCTTGAGGTGACGCCGGAGCGTCAGGCGGTGTGGGACGGGCTCGACGGCTTCGACCGTTTCGTTGCGCGCAAGAAGATCGTCGAACTGATGGAGGCCGGCGGCTTCCTTGACAAGGTCGAGCCGCACCGCCACGCGGTGCCGCATGGCGATCGTGGCGGCGTGCCGATCGAGCCGTTCCTGACAGAGCAGTGGTATGCCAACGCGGCGGAGCTGGCCAAGCCGGCGATCGCCTCGGTGCGCGAGGGACGTACCAACTTCGTGCCGAAGAATTGGGAAAAAACCTATTTCGACTGGATGGAGAACATCCAGCCCTGGTGCATTTCACGTCAGCTGTGGTGGGGGCATCAGATCCCGGCCTGGTACGGGCCGGACGGGCGCGTCTTCGTCGAGAAGACAGAGGAAGAAGCGCTGAGCGCCGCCATCGAATATTATCTGGCCCTCGAAGGGCCTTGGAAGGCCTGGGTCGAGGACAAGCTCGAGAATTTTCAGCCGGGCGAGATCCTGACCCGCGACGAGGATGTGCTCGACACCTGGTTCTCGTCGGCGCTATGGCCGTTCTCGACGCTGGGCTGGCCGGACCAGACGCCGGAGCTGAAGACCTATTACCAGACCGACGTGCTGGTGACCGGCTTCGACATCATCTTCTTCTGGGTTGCCCGCATGATGATGATGGGCCTGCACTTCATGGACGAGGAGCCGTTCCACACCGTCTATGTGCACGCGCTGGTGCGCGACAAGAGCGGGCAGAAGATGTCGAAGTCGAAAGGCAACGTCATCGATCCGCTCGATCTCATCGACGAATATGGCGCCGACGCGCTGCGCTTCACCCTGACGGTGATGGCGGCGCAGGGGCGCGACGTGAAGCTCGACCCGGCGCGCATCGCCGGCTACCGCAATTTCGGCACCAAGCTGTGGAACGCGACGCGCTTTGCCGAGATGAACGAAGTAGCGCGCAATGACGATTTCTGGCTGAACGACGCCAAGCTGGCGGTCAATCGCTGGATCCTGACCGAGCTGACACGCGCCGCGCGCGAGGTCACGGACGGCATCACCTCGTATCGCTTCAACGAGGCGGCTGGAGCGGCCTACCGCTTCGTCTGGAACCTGTTCTGCGACTGGTATCTGGAACTGCTGAAGCCGGTGTTCATGGGCACGGACGAGGCCGCCAAGGCCGAAAGCCGCGCCTGCATCGCCTTCGTGCTAGACGAGATCTACAAGCTCCTGCATCCGATGATGCCGTTCATGACCGAGGAGCTGTGGGCGCAGACGGCGGGCGAGGGCAAGGAACGCGACTCGCTGCTGTGCCATGCCGCATGGCCGTCGCCGGATTTCGAGGACGCTGAAGCGGCCGCCGACATCAACTGGCTGGTCGATCTCGTCTCCGGCATCCGCTCGGTACGCTCGGAGATGAACGTGCCACCGGCGGCCGTTGCGCCGCTGGTCGTGGTCGGCGCCAACGACGTGACGCGCGAACGGCTGATCCGCGAGGACTCCGCGATCAAGCGGCTGGCGCGGGTCGGCGACATCTCGCTCGCCGATGCGGCACCCAAGGGGTCGGCGCAGATCGTGCTCAACGAGGCGACGATCTGCCTGCCGCTTGGCAGCCTGATCGACCTCACCGCGGAGGCCGCACGGCTGCAGAAGGAACTGGTCAAGGCAACCGAGGAAATCGCGCGCCTGCACAAGAAGCTGTCCAACGAACGGTTCGTCGCCAGCGCGCCGGCCGAGATCGTCGAGGCCGAGCGCGAAAAGCTCGCCGAATATCGCGACGCGCAGGACAAGCTTTCGGTGGCGTTGACCAGGGTTCGTGACGCCGGCTGAAGAGCAGATTCGCCCAGGACGCCGGAGCGAATTCCCGCGCGTCACCTGCCTCGAAAATAGGCATTCCGTTGCGTTAATGTTGACGTAAACGGAAACTTTTAGCCCCATTGTTGCCATAATGTAACAATGGGGCCGACTTCCCTCAAAACTAGCTGTTTTTGGGCCTTTTGGGCCTGTTTTTTTCATTTTATCGGCTTGTTGGATGTTCGGCGGGCCATTTTAGGCCTTGTGGGACTCCTCCGCATTTTGACGAAAATGCGTTTGGCGAACATGTACATGTACGCCCCCGGAATTCGTTGTTGCGCCGTTAACCTGAATTGGTTCTAGCTTGATCCCACTAGTTATTTCGGGGAGGTCATCCATGAACAATTTGCGCTTGAAAGCACTGCTGGGGGCAGGGTGCTTTTCGCTGGCTTTGATGGGCTCGGTTATCCATCCGGCACATGCCGGCGGTCTGGAGCGCGGCGGCTACGATATCGACCTGCTGTTCGATCCGGCGCCATTCACTACGGAAGCTGAAGCAACCTATGTGATGCCAGATCGCAAGTACGAGAATGCGCGTGGTCCCGGCGGAGCCAATCTCGGCTTGGGTACCTCAGCCGACGGTGCCGAGGGTTATTGGGTTCCGCGCATAGGTGCCAAGGTCCAAGTTGTGCAAGGCGTCGACTGCATGGTCGATTATTCGCAACCCTGGGGCGCGCACACGGCGCCGGGTATATGGAACGGAGCGTTCTCTAACATCGAAACCGATATCAAGAGCAATAACTACGCAGGTACCTGCTCCTACAAAATGGATGCCGGCAAGGGCCAGCTCCGCTTTATCGGCGGCTTGTTCTACCAGGATATCTCGGGCTTCAAGGAAAGCCTGGTGAATGCTTTTCCGGCACTCACGGGTCGTGTCGACCTGAAAACCAGCGGCTGGGGCTGGCGCGCGGGCATCGCTTACGAAATCCCTGACATCGCGTTGCGCGCAAGCCTGGTGTACAACTCGAAAGTCAAGCTCGACAATATCGAGGGAACGCTGGATCTCACAAGTATCGGCAGGGGCGTTACCCCCATCTACGGCTCAACGCAGTACATGCCTGATACCTTGGAGTTGAAACTTCAGTCAGGCATCGCGCCCGGCTGGCTCGCTTTTGGCTCGGTCAAGTGGGTTAACTGGAGCCTGCTGCAAAGCGTTCCGATCTGCCCGGTGGGTTTCCCCGCTTCGTCATGCTTCACCGGTTCGCCGGCTGCGGTGACTTCGCTCGATCTGATGTATCGTGACGGCTGGACCGTCACAGGCGGTCTCGGCCACAAGTTCAACGATGAGTGGAGTGCCGCCGGCCAGCTTTCGTGGGATCGTGGCACCTCGCATGGTTATGGTGCGCAGACTGATACATGGACGCTGGGCGGTGGCGTGGCCTATACGCCGTCGCCGAACGTCGAAATTCGTTTGGCGGGAGCGGTCGGCGTGTTGACCAGCGGTCACTCAGGAGAATTGGCCGGTGAAAACGGCTATATTGCCGGCGAGGATGCCAGCTACGACTTCGGCAACGATCTGGTCACGGCGATTTCCGGCGGCATCAAGATCAAGTTCTAACCTCCTGAGAAAATTTGTAAAAGGCCGGGCGTTGTCCGGCCTTTTTTCATTTGAGCTGACACGCCGGCACGTCTGCTATCCAAGCGGCGTTGCATATAAGCCGCACCTCGGCCGCATCGTGCGAATGTGACGTTTTGGCAACACTTTCTGAACAACCCCTGCGCTGAAAGTCAGGCCGAGGAAATTGCCCATTTCCCGCCATAAACCCGGCGCACCTCGAACTCGTCTCGGGATACGCGCCAAAAGGCTCGGCGATGGGGCAGGCCGCACCGCCCGCGGCAAGGAAGAGAATGGACGCCAAGGTCATCTCAAAGGCTAAGCTCCCTAGCCGCCATGTGACTGTCGGTCCGGCGCGTGCGCCGCACCGGTCCTATCTCTATGCCATGGGCCTGTCGGCGGCCGAGATCGCGCAGCCGCTGGTCGGCGTCGCGTCCTGCTGGAACGAAGCGGCACCCTGCAATATCTCGCTGATGCGCCAGGCGCAGGTGGTCAAGAAGGGCGTGGCAGCCGCCAACGGCACGCCGCGTGAATTCTGCACCATCACCGTCACCGACGGCATTGCCATGGGCCACCAGGGCATGAAGTCGTCGCTGGTGTCGCGCGAAGTCATCGCCGATTCGGTCGAACTCACCATGCGTGGCCATTGCTATGATGCGCTGGTCGGTCTCGCCGGCTGCGACAAGTCGCTGCCCGGCATGATGATGGCCATGGTGCGGCTCAACGTGCCTTCGATCTTCATCTATGGCGGCTCGATCCTGCCGGGCAGCTATCGCGGCCGCCAGATCACCGTACAGGATGTGTTCGAGGCGGTCGGCCAGCACTCGGTCGGCACGATCGATGATTCCGAACTGCTCGAAATCGAGCAGGCCGCCTGTCCGTCGGCCGGTTCTTGCGGCGCCCAGTTCACCGCCAACACCATGGCTACCGTCGCGGAGGCAATCGGTCTCGCGCTGCCCTATTCCTGCGGCGCACCGGCGCCCTACGAAATGCGCGACCGCTTCAATTTCGCCTCGGGCGAAAAGGTCATGGAGCTGATCGCCAAAAACATCCGGCCGCGCGACATCGTCACCCTGAAGGCGCTGGAAAATGCGGCGACGGTGGTCTCGGCCACCGGCGGCTCGACCAATGCGGCGCTGCATCTGCCGGCGATCGCGCATGAGGCGGGAATCAAGTTCGACCTTTTCGACGTGGCGAAAATCTTCGAGAAGACGCCTTACATCGCCGATCTCAAGCCAGGCGGCAAATATGTCGCCAAGGACATGTTCGAGGCTGGCGGCATTCCGCTGCTGATGAAGACGCTGCTCGACCACGGCTATCTGCATGGCGATTGCCTGACGGTCACTGGCCGTACTTTGGCCGAAAATATGGAGCACGTTGCCTGGAATGAACACCAGGATGTGGTCCGCCCGGCCGACAGACCAATTACCCAAACCGGCGGTGTCGTGGGCTTGAAGGGAAACCTTGCCCCCGAAGGCGCGATTGTGAAGGTCGCGGGCATGGCGGAGTTGAAATTCTCCGGCCCGGCGCGCTGTTTCGATTCGGAAGAGGAATGTTTTGAGGCGGTGACGAACCGCGCCTACCGGGAAGGCGAGGTTCTGGTCATCCGCTATGAAGGACCACGCGGCGGTCCTGGCATGCGCGAGATGCTGTCGACGACGGCGGCGCTCTACGGCCAGGGCATGGGCAGCAAGGTGGCGCTGATCACCGACGGCCGTTTCTCCGGCGCGACGCGCGGCTTCTGCATCGGCCATGTCGGCCCGGAAGCGGCGGTTGGCGGCCCGATCGGTCTCATCAGGGATGGCGACGTGATCTCGATCGACGCGGTGAACGGCACGATCGAAGTGGCGCTGTCCGAGGCCGAACTGGCGGCACGGGCGAAGACATGGAAGGCGCGCACGACCGACTATCAGTCGGGCGCGATATGGAAATACGCACAGACGGTAGGGTCTGCCAGGGATGGCGCGGTCACTCATCCGGGCGGTGCGAAAGAAACACACTGCTATGCGGATATCTGAGTTGTTGAAGTCAACACCAGAGTTGTTGAGGTCATCTGTCCTTTCGGCACTGGTCGCGGTTGCGATCTTTGGCGCCGTGGGCCAGGCCATGGCCTTCGACGACAAGGTGTTCGACGACAAGACCGGCGTGAAGCCGCAGTCGAGCCCGTGGGCGGTGTTTCAGTTCGGGTTCTCCGCCTACAAGAACGGCCACAAGGAACAGGCCGCCGAGGCCTATAAATACGCCGCCGAAAACGGCCAGATCGGCGCCACCTGGAAGCTTGCCCGCATGTATGCCGAAGGCGACGGCGTGGCCCGCGACGATTATGAGGCGTTCAAGTTCTTCTCGGAGATCGTTGACCAGGATGTCGAGCCCGGCTCCCCGGAAGAAAGCTACGTCTCCGACGCGCTGGTGGCGCTGGGCGACTATCTGCGCAAGGGCATTCCCGGCAGCCCGGTCACCGAGAACGAGGTGGCGGCACAGGAATACTACATGCGCGCCGCCGCCAATTACCGCAATCCGAACGCCCAGTTCGAGATGGGCCAGATGTTCCTGAAGGGGGAGGGCGGCGTGAAGGCCAGCGTCAAGCAGGCCGGACGCTGGTTCCAGCTCGCCGCCGAGAAGGGCCATGCCGGCGCGCAGGCGACGTTGGGACACCTGTTGTTCCAGAGCGGCAAGATCGTGCGCGGCCTGGCGATGATGACCGCGGCGCTCGAGCGTGCGTCGCCGGCTGATCAGCCCTGGATCCGCGGCATGCAGGAAGAGGCCTTCGCCGCCGCCGGCGAAGCCGACCGGCGCACCGCGATCTCGCTGGCGGATGATATCCTGACCAAGGGCAACAACACCGATCAGTAGGCTCTTCTGCCCGTCGCCATACGGGGAGTTGAGGAGCGGTCCGTGTAGCGGACGAAAAGCCAATTGGTTTGCTTTTCGGGCGACGAACGCCGAAAGGGCGATGACGGACAACGCCGGCCTATCGAGGCTCGCCTCAGTCTGAAGACGAGGCAATCCAGAAGAAAATCAGTTTTCGGTTGGCTCCGTCGGCACCATGCTTGGCGCGGGTGTCGAGATCGGCGTGACGTGCAGGTGCGGCGCCATTGTGTTTGCCGGGCAACTATCGCCAACCTTGGTCCAGGATGTGTTGTTGAGCACCATGTCGCAGCGAGCCAAATAACTCTGGTCGGCAATCGTCAGGCAGGCGACCTGGCCGACCGGATAGGATTTTCCGTTGGCGAGACATTCCGGGGCGGCGAAGGCCGGCACGATCGCGACCGTCGCGAATGCCAAGCCGATCGGACAAAGAGCAAATCGAATGCTCATGGGAACCCCAGCCGCCATGATGATCTCCCATCATGCGTCGGAATGTGGCGATATGAGGTCCGGGCGGCGCGGTGGGCAGAAGGGTCAAGCCGGCTGTAAGGCAAGGTCGATCGCCACCGGGACGTGATCGGACGGTTTTTCCCAGGCGCGCACATGCTTTTCGACCGACGCCGATGAGAATCGGTTGGCGGCTTCCGGCGACAACAGCAGATGGTCGATGCGGATGCCGTTGTTCTTCTGCCAGGCGCCGGCCTGATAGTCCCAGAAGGTGTAGGTGTCGGGAGCATCGGTGACCGCGCGCACCGCTTCGGTGAAGCCGAGGTTCAGCAGCCGGCGGAAGGCCTGCCGTGTCTGCGGCTGGAACAGCGCGTCGCCCAGCCAGTTTTCGGGAAACCGCGCGTCGATCGGCTCGGGGATGACGTTGTAGTCGCCGGCCAGCACCAGTGTCTCTTCCAACCTCAGCCGCTCTTCGGCCCAGCGCTCCAGCCGCGCCATCCAGGACAGCTTGTAGGGAAACTTCTTCTCGTCATCGATCGGGTTGCCGTTGGGCAGATAGAGCGAGGCGACGCGAAGCGCGCCCTTGTCGGTCGAGAACACGCCTTCGATGAAGCGCGCCTGTTCGTCGGCGTCGTCGCCCGGCAGGCCTTTGATAACCTCGTCGAAGCGCAGCTTCGACAGCAGCGCGACACCGTTGAAGCCCTTCTGGCCATGGGTTTCGACATTGTAGCCAAGCGCCTCGATCTCGGCGCGCGGGAACTGCTCGTCGACCGTCTTGATCTCCTGCAGGCAGACGATGTCGGGCGCGCTTTCGGTCAGCCAATGGGTGAGGTTGCCGATACGGGCGCGCACGCCGTTGATGTTCCAGGTGACGATTTTCATGACGGTCTCATTGTTCCTGCGGCGGAAGGCGTTCGACGAGTCCGACCGTATTGCCTGCCGGATCCTTTATAAAGGCCATCCATTCGCTTTCCCCCGCCGGGCCGAACTGGCCCTCGGTGTCGCGATGGACCAGCGCCGGCGGCGCGGTGAAGGGAATGCCGGCCGCCCTTGCCTCGGCGTGGAACGCTTCGAGGCCGGAAATGTCGAGATAGATGGTGCCGGCCGGGATGCCGTCGGTGAACAACAGCCTGACATCGCCGGCCATGATGAAGGCGATGCCGGGCGGATCGAACCGCGCATGCACCTTCATGCCGAGGACGTCACGCCAAAAGGCCAGCGTCGCGTCGAGGTCGCGACCGGCGGAGAGAGCAACCTGACGAACCGCGCCAGTTGCGGGCATCTCGGTCCTAGATGGAGAAGCTGGTGCCGCAGCCGCAGGAGGCGACCGCATTCGGGTTCCTGATCTGGAACGACTGGCCCATCAGATCGTCGACGAAGTCGATAACCGAGCCGCCCATATAGACCAGCGACAGATCATCGATCAGCACCGTGGCGCCGTCCTTCTCGATGGCGACGTCGTCCTCGTTGCGCGCATCGACCAGATCGAACTTGTAGGAAAAGCCGGAGCAGCCGCCGCCTTCGACGGAAACGCGCAGCGCCGTCTTACCGGCTTCGGCCGAAACAATCCTAGCGATCCGCTCGGCGGCGGCCTCGGTCATCTCGACTTTCATGGCGGTCTTGGCATCCGCGCCCATCGGCGTCACCTTGCTTTCGGTTTCACATGATAGGTATGAAGCGCGACGGGGCAAGTCAACTGCGGCGGCATCAGCCATGACAAATGAGCTTGGCGACATCGGATTCGGCTATCGGCCGCGGGCGGCCTATGCCACGGATCCTGCGCGCTCGCGCGGCCGGCTGTTCGACGAGGTCGAAAGTCCGACCCGCACGCCGTTCCAGCGGGACCGCGACCGGATCATCCACTCGACGGCCTTCCGCCGGCTCAAACACAAGACCCAGGTCTTCATCGCCCATGAAGGCGACCACTATCGCACTCGGCTGACCCATTCGATCGAAGTGGCGCAGATCGCGCGTGCGCTGGCGCGGGCGCTGCGCGGCGATGAGGATCTCGCCGAAGCGGTGGCGCTGGTGCATGATTTCGGTCACACGCCCTTTGGCCACACAGGCGAGGACGCGCTGAACGAAAAGATGGCGGCGTGGGGCGGCTTCGACCACAACGCACAATCCCTGCGCATCGTGACGAGACTGGAGGCGCGCTACGCCGAATTCGATGGGCTCAATCTGAGCTGGGAGACGCTGGAAGGCCTGGTCAAGCACAATGGTCCGCTGATCGACAGCAGCGGCAAGGGCCTGAAAGGGCCAGTACCGCAGGCGATCCGCGATTACTCGCAATTGCAGGATCTCGAACTCGACCGGTTCGCCGGCGTCGAAGCGCAGTGCGCTGCGATCGCCGACGATATCGCCTACAACACGCATGATATCGACGATGGGCTGAGGTCAGGACTGCTGACGCTCGAGATGCTGAAGGCCGTTTCGCTGCCGGGAGCGATCCTGGAGGGTGTGCGCCAACGCTATCCTAGCCTCGATGACATGCGTACCGGCCACGAACTGATGCGGCGGCAGATCACGGCCATGGTCGAGGATGTGATCAAGTCAACGGCCGCCAATCTGGAGCGTGTCGGGCCACAGAACGCCGAAGCGGTGAGGGCGGCCGGCGAGACGATGGTGACCTTTTCGGCCGAGATGGCAGAAGCCGAGAAGGAATTGAAGGCCTTCCTTTATAAGCATCTCTACCGGCATGAGGAGGTTATGCGGGTGCGTGCGGACGCGGAGCAGATCGTCAGGGACCTGTTCGACATCTATTTTGCCGACCCGCGCGCCATGCCGGACGGCTGGCGCGAAGGGCTGGACCGCGCCGAGGATCGCATCAAGGCGCGTAGCGTCGCCGATTTCCTGGCCGGCATGACCGACACCTACGCGCTCAAGGAACACAGGCGTTTGTTTGACCGCACCCCGGATTTGAGCTAGGGCGGGCTCGATTTGCCGGCCAAATGGCCGGATTCGTCATAAAGCCGCCAGAGCATACACCATGAACATCTTCGCCGATTTCACCGCGCGAGTCGTAAAGGCCGTCGAAGCGCTTGACCTGAAAGACAGCAATGGCGTTTCGCCTGATCTGTCGCGCATCGCCGTCGAGCCGCCGCGCGACGCCAGCCATGGCGATCTCGCGACCAATGCGGCAATGGTGCTGGCCAAGCCAACCGGCCAGAACCCGCGTGCGCTGGCCGAGAAACTGGCGGAAGCGCTGCGGGTGGACACAGACGTCGCCGCCGCCGAGGTCGCTGGTCCCGGTTTCGTCAATCTGCGGCTCAAGGACGGTTTCTGGCAGGCGCATCTGTCGGCGCTTCTGGGCGAGGGCCGTAACTATGGCCGCTCGGCGATCGGCGCCGGTCGCAAAACCAACGTCGAATATGTCTCGGCCAACCCGACCGGGCCGATGCATGTCGGCCATTGCCGGGGTGCCGTCGTCGGTGACGCGCTCGCCAATCTGATGGCGTTCGCCGGCTACGACGTGACCAAGGAATATGTCATCAACGACGCCGGCTCGCAGATCGACGTGCTTGGACGCTCCGCGATGCTGCGCTACCGCGAAGCGCTTGACGAGGATATCGGCGAGATTCCGCCGGGACTTTATCCCGGTGACTATCTCGTCTCCGTCGGCGAGGCCCTGGTCAGGGAGTTTGGCCGTTCCTTGCTGCAGATGCCGGATGACGAGGCGCTGGCCGTCGTCAAGGACCGGACTATCGATGCGATGATGGCGATGATCCGCGAGGATCTTGCGCTGCTCAACGTGCATCACGACGTGTTCTTTTCCGAACGCACGCTCCATGCCGACAATGCCAGGAAGATCCGCTCGGCGATCAATGACCTGACGCTGAAGGGCCATATCTACAAGGGCAAGCTGCCGCCGCCCAAGGGCGAGAAGCCGGACGACTGGGAAGATCGCGAGCAGACGCTGTTCCGCTCGACCGCGGTCGGCGACGACATGGACCGGGCGCTGGTCAAGTCCGACGGATCGTTCACCTATTTCGCCGCCGATGTGGCTTACCTGAAGGACAAGGTCGATCGCGGCTTCGTCGACCTGATCTACGTTCTCGGTGCCGACCATGGCGGCTATGTGAAGCGGCTGGAGGCGCTGGCGCGGGCGATTGCCGGCGACGACGTCAAGCTCACAGTCCTTTTGTGCAATCTGGTCAAGCTGTTTCGCGACGGCGAGCCGGTGCGCATGTCGAAGCGGTCCGGCGATTTCGTGACGCTGCGCGAGGTGGTTGAAGAAGTCGGACGCGATCCGATCCGCTTCATGATGCTCTACCGCAAGAACGATGCGCCGCTCGATTTCGACTTCGCCAAGGTGACCGAGCAGTCGAAGGACAATCCGGTGTTTTACGTGCAGTACGCCTCGGCGCGCTGCCATTCGGTGTTCCGGCAGGCGAGCGAACAGTTGGGGGAGGCGAATTTCGACCGCAACAAGCTGGCGGCCGCGGCAACATCGCTGACCGACGAAGGTGAAATCGGCCTGATCAGGAAGCTTGCAGAATATCCACGCCTGATTGAATCAGCGGCACTTGCGCTCGAGCCGCATCGGCTGGCATTTTATCTCTATGATCTGGCTTCCAGTTTCCATGGACACTGGAACCGTGGCACGGATAATCCGGACTTACGTTTTGTTAAGGTTAACGACCGACAATTGACGCATGCCAGACTAGGGCTGGTGCAGGCTGTTTCGGATGTTCTGACGTCCGGCCTGACGTTGATCGGAGCCGCTGCGCCCACCGAAATGCGTTAGGTTTGACTAAAAAACCTGTCACCTTTTGCCCACATTGCGCTGGTAAGGGCCAACCCTGCGCGACGTCCAAGGCGTCCGAATGAGTGCGAGTTCGGGAACAATAATGGCAGACAGACCCCAGCTGAGAGTAGCCGACAACAACGACATCGCCGACGATGATCCGTTCGCGGAACTGACCAGGATCATGGGTTTCGACCCGCGCCAGCCGGTCAAGCCGCAGGCACCGACCCAGCCGAAAGCCGGTGTCGTCGATCCGTCCGCCGGAGGGGACGATTTCGACATCGATCTCGAGAAGGAGCTGATGGGCGAATTCGACGCTGCCGATAGCGTTGCTGCTCCAGTTGTCGAGACTCATGAGCCGGCATTCGAGCCGACGGCCGTCGATGTGGCGGACGACGATCTTGCGCTGTCGCTCGATGACGATTTCCACCTGGACATGTCGGATGCCGATGACGAGGCCGTCGCCGCCAGCCATGCGAACCATGGCGCTCCGGACGTTGTGCCGTCCGTCGAGCCTGCCTTCGATGCCGATTTCGACAATGCCGCAGCCAGTTCTCTCGAAGACGTTTCGCCCTTCGACGACGATCTGCCAATGGAGGACGAGCTTGCCGCCTCCCTCGACCAGGATTTCCATATCGAGGACGAGGCTGCCGAGACCCGGTATGCCGTTGAATCGCCGGTTGCCGAAGTGCCGGTTGCCGTCGAGCCGACCTCCGACCATGAATTCGACGATGCGGTCGCGATCTCGCTCGAAGACGAGCTGATGCTCGGTGACCATGCTGCGGATCAACGCCAAGCGGCTGCTGTCGAATACCCAGAACCTGTACTGGCCACAGCGAATGAAACCCAGGCGATCTCCGACGAGGATTTCGTAGGCCACTTCGACGATGCCATGGCCGATGTCGACGTGGATTTTGACGTTCAGGCGGATGAGCCAGAGGCTTTTGACGAGAAGCAAGCGCACGAGTTGCTTGCCGATGCCGTCGAGCCGACGGACGAGATTCCAGGCGCTGAAGCCGTTTCGGACGATGCTTTCGACCTGAATTTGGACGAGGCGTTTGCCCAGCCTGCCGAAGAGCCCGTCGCTGAAATCGCCGCGGTTCCCACGCAGTCGGCAGCGCCCGTGGCAACCATTGCGCCGCCGGTGCAAGCCATCAATTCCGACGAACGAAGCCTCGAAGACGAGTTGAACGCGCTTCTTGGCGCCATGACCGCGCGCACGCTGCCGTCGGCCAAGGAGCCGGTCACGGCTCAGCCCGTCGTGACCCAGCCGTCCGCGGCGACCGTTCAGCCGCCTCTCGCCGCGACAGCAAAGGCCGCGGAGGAACCCACCGATCTCGTTGGTGACCTCGACTGGGACCTCGATGAACCAGCATCCGAGGATGTGCATCACTCCGGCTCCGCCCAGGCCGCCGGCGTCAACTTCGACGACTTGTCGCTCGATGAACTTCAGGACCAGGATTTCGGCTCGGATACCGCTGAACAGGGTGATGTCGATCTCGACAATGATGCCTTCGACGCCGCCTTGGCCAAAAGCCTCGATTCGCGCAACGAAACAGGGTCCCAGCGGGATCAGGCCGATTCGCTCGATTGGCTGGCGGATCGCTCCGCACAGTCGGAGCCGGCCCGTTCTTGGAGCCGCGTGACACCGGTTCCCCAACAGCCGGCATTTGCCGCGCAGCCTGTCGCCTCGATGGCGGCCAGGACGCCAGCACCGGAAGCGACGACCGCGGTGCCGTCTTACCGTTCGGCCGAGCCGGTTGCAGCTGCTCCCTATATGGCTCCGGTGTCGGCGCCGCAGGCGCCGCAGTCCTCGCGCTATGAAGAGATGCCCGATGTCGAGACGGTCGATGTGCCGGAGCGCGTCGTGGCGTTGGCTGACGATCTCGACATTCCGGAGTTGCATTTCGAGGAAGATGAGCCGGCAGCAGCCGGTTATGACGATCTCGACGCCGAGTTCGCCAGCCTTTTGACTGAAATGAATTCGGTCGAGGTCGCGCCTGCTCCTGCAGGCAACGCCGCCTATGCCGACGAATCCTACAATGTCGGGTTCAATACGGGATATGGCGCTGCCAATCCGGGACATGACGCTGTCAATCCGGGATATGAAAGGGCCAATCCCGGATACCAAGAACCCGCTTATCAGCCGGAAGCGCGGACCTATGCGGCACGGCCGGCGGAAATGCCTGCCCGTGCGGCGGCTTCGGGCTATGCCGATGCTGCCGAAGGATTCGATCTCGACAATCTGCCTGGCAGCCAGCCGGTTTCGCAGGCGGACGATTTTACCGTCGATGAACTCGACTACGATCCCGAACTGGACGAAGCGATGTCGGTTCCGGGCCTTGGCGAGCGGGAAGCCGCCAGGTCGTCGGGCCGGCGCGGCCTGTTCATTGCCGCGATTGTCGGTGCCGTTGCGGTCGCAGGCGGCCTTGGCGCCTTCGCGCTGTCTTTGGGCGGCAAGGGCGGCAGCGAAGCTCCGGTGATCGTCAAGGCCGACAATTCGCCGATCAAGGTCAAGCCGGCAAATCCGGGCGGCACCGTGGTGCCGAACCAGGACAACAAGGTCTATGACGCGGTGGTCAAGGGCGCGAAGCCCGCCGAGCCGGTCCAGCAGAAGCTCGTCACCAACACCGAAGAACCGGTGGACGTGCAGGCGAAGGACCCGGCCCGCGCCGTCGATCTTTCTCCCGGCCAGAACGATGCCGCCGGTACGAACGGCGGTGGCGAGGTTTCGACCGCTGGCGCGGCCCCGGCTGACAATGCGGCGCCCGCGCCCAAGTCGGAGGATCGCATCGCCCAGGTCCTGCAGGACGCCGACAAGGGTACCAATAACGACGTCGTTGCCGTTGCGCCGCGCAAGGTGAGGACCATGGTGGTCAAGTCCGACGGCTCACTGGTGGCGCGCGAGGACCCGGCACCGGCGGCACCGCAGGTGGCCGCGGCGGAGCCGACCGATCCGGCGCCGCAGCATGTGGCGCCTGCCGGCCAGGCCGAGGCCGGCCAGACTGCCACCGATCAGACTGGCACCGACCAAACTGGCACCGACCAAACTGACACCCTGGCGCCCGCCGCCGTGCAGGCCGACGATGCCCCGGCTCTGAAACCCGCCGCCAAGCCAGCCAAGGCTGAAGCCAAGGCGCAGTCGGCCAACACGCCAGCCAAGGTTGCGATCGCGCCGCAGCGTCCGTCCGACCAGCCGGTCGATGTGGTCGGCGAAGTCAAGCCCGATCAGGTCGCTTCCATCGATCCGGCCTCGACCGCGACCGGCAGCGGTTCGTGGTCGATACAGATCGCTTCGCAGCCGACGGTGGACAGTGCCCAGTCGACCTACCAGGATCTGCAGCGCCGCTATGGCAGCGTGCTTTCCGGCCGCACGGCCAACATCGTCAAGGCCGAGATCGCTGGCAAGGGCACGTTCTACCGCGTCCGCGTTCCAGCCCAGTCGCGCAACGATGCCATCAATCTGTGCACCAGCTACAAGGCCGCTGGCGGCAACTGCTTCGTATCGCGCTAGACGTCGATCCAATCCTTCAAAGCCGGCGCGGCCCAAGGCCGTGCCGGCTTTTTCATATAGCGATATTCATATGCCTGACTTTTTCATGTGGAAGCATGTCTTGCAGCCCGCCGCATGCGGTCAGGGATGATTCCCTTTGACCGCGCGAAGCCCTAGACTCCTGAAATGACCGAATCAAAATCCATGATCCTCGGCTGTGCCGGGAAATCGCTCACCCGCGAAGAAATCAGTTTCTATCGCAATGAATGCCCGTGGGCGTTCATCCTGTTTGCCCGCAATATCGGCGAGGCCGAGCAGATCCGCGACCTGGTCGCCGAAATGCGTGACTGTATCGGACGCCCGGACGCGCTGGTGTTCATCGACCAGGAAGGTGGCAGGGTACAGCGCCTGCGGCCGCCGCTGGCGCCGAACTATCCGGCCGGCGGCGCGCTTGGGGCGCTGTGGCGCGACGATCACGACGCCGGCGCCCGAGCCGCCTGGCTGATGGCGCGGCTGCATGCCTTCGACCTGCTGCGCTACGGCATTTCAGCGGATTGCCTGCCGGTGCTCGACGTTCCGATCGAAGGGGCCAGCGATGTCATCGGCGCGCGCGCCTATGGCAAGGATCCGCGTCCGGTCATCGAACTTGGCCGCGCCGCGGTCGAGGGCCTGATGTCGGGCGGTGTGCTGCCCGTGATGAAGCATATTCCGGGACACGGCCGCGCCTTTGCCGACACGCATTTCGAACTGCCTGTCGTCGACGCCTCGCTCAGCGATCTGCAGCGGCACGACTTTGCTCCGTTCCGTGAGCTCAACCATCTGCCGATGGCGATGACCGCGCATGTCGTCTACAGCGCGATCGATCCCAAGAACCCGGCGACCACGTCCGGCAAGGTCATCGACGAGATCATTCGACGCGAGATCGGCTTCGATGGACTGCTGATGAGCGACGACACCTCGATGAAGGCACTTTCTGGGGATTTCCCGACAAAGGCGGCCTCGATCCTTGCGGCGGGCTGCGATCTGGTCCTTCACTGCAACGGTGTTTTTGAGGAGATGGCGGGCATCGCATCGCGCACCACGGGGCTTGAAGGCAGGTCACTGGAGCGTGCCAAGCGGGCGATGACCTATATAAGCAAACGCGACGCGGCCGAAGAAACCGAGATCCGTGCCGAATTCGCCACCTATTTCGACGCGGTGGCCTAGCAAGAGGAAGTGACAGGCAGTGGCGGAAGCATTGGAAAGCAAGGCCGTGAAGGCCGCACCGATGGACCGCCTGTGGGCCGAGAACGATGAGTCGCGGCTGACGGGCGATCCGTCGCTGGTCGTCGACGTGGCCGGCTTCGAAGGCCCGCTCGATCTTCTCTTGCATCTTGCCCGCACCCAGAAGGTCGATCTGGCGCGCATTTCCATCCTGGCGCTGGTCGAGCAATATTTGACCTTTGTCGAGACGGCGAGGGCGCTGCGGCTCGAACTTGCCGCCGACTATCTGGTGATGGCAGCGTGGCTGGCCTTCCTCAAATCGAAGCTCCTGATCCCCAAGCAGCCGGGCGAAGAGGGCGAAAGCGGCGAGGAACTGGCGGCGGTGCTGCAATTCCGGCTGAAGCGGCTCGAAGCCATGCGCGATGCGTCGGCGCGTCTGGTCAACCGCAACCGGCTCGGCCGCGACGTGTTCGCGCGCGGCATGCCGGAAATGGTCATCATCGAAAAGCGCAACACCTATTCGGCTTCGCTTTACGATCTCTTGACCGCCTATGCCCAACAGCGGCAGAAGCAGGCGATCACCAATGTGACGATCGCCAGGCGCGGCGTCTGGTCACTCAAGGACGCCCGCGACATCCTGATCCGGCTTATCGGCTCATTGCGCGACTGGACGACGCTCGACAGCTTCCTCATTCAATATCTGACCAGTCCGCAAGAGCGGCGCACCGCGATCGCCAGTTCGTTCGCGGCGACCCTGGAACTGGTGCGCGAGCGCAAGGTCGATATGCGGCAGGACGAGGTGTTCGCGCCGATCTACCTGCGCGACCACCGCGCACTGGCAATCAAGGCAGTCGAGGTGGCATCATGAGCGAACGCGCCAACGCTTCGGTTATCCCTTTCAAGATGGAAGATGAGCCGGAAGAGGGCGAGATCGACCAGAATCCGGCCGAGCGCCTGCATATGGCGGAAGCCGTGCGCATGGCCGAGGCGATCGTGTTCGCCAGCGCCGAGCCCGTCAGCGAAAAGCAGCTTGCCGCACGCCTTCCCGATGGCATCAACGTCGCCCTCGCCATGACGGAGCTGCAGCAGATCTACGCCCGGCGCGGCGTCAATCTGGTGCGGGTGGGCGACGCCTGGGCGTTCCGCACCGCCGGCGACCTGGCGTTCCTGATGAGCCGCGATACGGTGCAGCAGCGCAAGCTGTCGCGGGCGGCGCTGGAGGTGCTGGCGATCATTGCCTATCACCAACCGGTGACGCGCGCCGAGATCGAGGACATCAGAGGCGTCGAGACCTCGAAGGGAACGCTGGACACGCTGCTCGAGACGGAATGGGTCCGCATGCGCGGCCGGCGCAAAACGCCCGGCCGTCCCGTCACCTATGGTACCACCGAAACCTTCCTCGATCATTTCGCGCTTGAGGAGATACGCGATCTTCCGGGTATGGAGGAACTGAAAGGCGCCGGCCTGCTATCGGGCCGCATGCCGTCGAACTTCTCCATCCCGCAGCCGCCGGCCGATCCCGACGCGCTGACCGAGGACGAGGATCCGTTGACCGACATCGATCTCGAGGAACTCGGTCTGCTGACGCCGCGCGTCACGGAAGATTGACCACGAGCGCCTATCAAAAGCCGCTTTACGCCTTTACATGCGCCGTTTGGTAGCGGGCCGCGTCGCTGAAAATGCGTGACATCCGACACCCTTTCATAAACTCTGTCGCGGTTGTGTTTGAATCCCAACGCGAAAACGCATAGATCATCGCCAGGGAAAACATTCGAGAGAGATTTGCTATGGGTTCATTTTCGATTTGGCACTGGATGATCGTGCTGGTCATCGTGCTTCTGGTGTTCGGCCGCGGCAAGATCCCCGAGTTGATGGGCGACATGGCCAAGGGCATCAAGAGCTTCAAGAAGGGCATGGCCGACGACGACGTTGCCGACGACAAGCGTACCGTCGAGCACCGCGCCGACGAAACCGTTTCGGGCGTGAAGGAAAAGGCCAGCAAGAGCTGAGCCAAAAATTCTAGTCGGAACAGATTGCCATGTTTGAAGTCGGCTGGACCGAAATGCTGGTGATCGCGATCGTCATGATCGTGGTCGTCGGGCCGAAGGATCTGCCCAAGATGCTGCGCACCTTCGGCCGCACGACGGCGAAGCTGCGCGCCATGGCGGCCGACTTCCAGAAACAATTCAACGAGGCATTGAAGGAAGCCGAGCTCGACGACGTGAAGAAGTCGGTCGACGAGCTCAGGGGCCTGAGCCCGGTTGCCGAGATCCGGAAGCAGCTCAATCCGTTCGAACAGGCGGCGGCCGATGTGCGCGCAGGTGTCGACGCGGCGATGAAGCCGAAGCCGGCCGCTGATCCGGGAACGCCCGCCGCTTCGACGCCGCTGGCCGCCGAGCCGTTGAAGAATGGCGCAACGACAATGCCAGGCGTCAACGGCACGGATGTCGCGCCGCCGGCACCGATTTTCCCGGCGATGACCGATGAATCGGTGGTGGCGACCTCCACGGAACCTGCCGTAGCGCCGAAGACAGCCAAGAAAACCGCCAAGACGGCACCGGCTGCAAAAGCTCCGTCCAAGGCCTCGGCGTCCGCGAAGGCGGTGACGGCAAAAGCCTCACCAGCGGTGACGGCAAAAGCCGCACCCGCGCCCAAGGCGTCGACAAAGCCCACGACAGCGGCAAGGGCTGATACCGCGGCTGTGACTAAGCCCGCCGGCAAGGCGACTGCTGCCAAGGCTGGGACGAAAGCCGAACCGAAGCCTGCTCAGGCGAAGAAGCCGGTGACCAAGAAGACGGCTGGAGCCGCCAAGTGAGCGTTTCGGACAAGGAAAAGGACGAGATCGAGAAATCGTCCGCGCCGCTGATCGAGCATCTCATCGAGTTGCGCCGTCGCCTGATCTGGTCGCTCGGCGGGTTCTTCGTTGCCTTCCTGGTTTGCTTCTTCTTCGCCAAGAGGCTGTTCAACCTTCTGGTCGTCCCCTTCAAATGGGCGACGAAGTGGGCGGGGCTCGATCCGCACAAGGTCGAGCTGATCTACACCGCGCCGCAGGAATTCTTCTTCACCCAGGTCAAGCTCGCCATGTTCGGCGGCATGGTCATAGCGTTCCCGCTGATCGCCACGCAAATCTACAAGTTCATCGCGCCCGGCCTCTACAAGAACGAGCGCAACGCCTTCCTGCCGTTCCTGATCGCGTCGCCCGTCCTGTTCCTGATGGGCGCTTCGCTGGTCTATTTCTTCTTCACGCCGATGGTGATGTGGTTCTTCCTCGCCATGCAGCAGGCCGGCACGGACGAGCAGGTGCAGATATCGCTGCTGCCGAAAGTGTCGGAATATCTCAGCCTGATCATGACGCTGATCTTTTCCTTCGGCCTGGTGTTCCAGCTGCCGGTGGTGACCAGCCTGATGACACGCGTCGGCATGCTGTCGTCCAAGGCGCTGGCCGAGAAGCGCAAATGGGCGATCGTCATCGCCTTCGTCGTCGCTGCCGTGCTGACCCCACCCGATCCGATGAGCCAGATCGGCCTAGCCATCCCGACCATCCTGCTCTACGAGGTCGCCATCTGGTCGTCCCGGCTGATCGAGCGAAGCCAGGAGCGCGAGCGTCTGGCACGCGAAAAGCAGGAGGCTGGTGAGACCGTCGCCGACAAGGCACCGGACGAGCCTCCGGCGCCAGCTGCCTCGTAAGACGCCAGCGGCGGCGGAAAACGACAACCGCCGCCCGGCCTCATCTTGCATCGATCAAGGATGCGGTTTACGCCCTCTGGCTGAAACGCATCGCCATCAAGGCGGTGCGTTTCAGTTTTTGTTTTGAGCATGTCGTTGTCCCAAAACCACTGCGCACTGTTGGGCGACATGCTACCCGAGGAGCGTTCAAACCATGCTTGACATCAAATGGATTCGCGACAACCCGAAGGCCCTTATCGAGGCGCTGGTGAAGCGCTCGTGGTCGTCCGAGGAGGCGCAGTCCACGGTCGATGATCTGATCGCCCGGGATGAGGCGCGGCGCGGGCATGTCACCGAACTGCAGACCAAGCAGGAGCGCCGCAACGCCGCCTCGAAGGAGATCGGCAACGCCATGCGTTCGGGCGATGCCGCCCTTGCCGAAAAACTGAAAGCCGAAGTCGGCGAGATCAAGACCTTCATCCAGAATGGCGAGGCGCGTGAGCGCGAGCTCGACAAGGCGCTGAACGACGCGCTGGCGGTGCTGCCCAATGTGCCGTTCGACGACGTGCCGGTCGGCAAGGACGAGCACGACAATGTCGTCAGGCATATCGTCGGCAAGGCGCCGACGCGGCCGAACTGGGTGAAGGAGCATTTCGAGATCGGCGAAGCGCTCGGCATGATGGATTTCGAGCGTGCCGCGAAATTGTCGGGCTCGCGCTTCACCGTGCTGAAGAGCGGCCTGGCGCGGATGGAACGCGCGATCGGCCAGTTCATGCTCGACCTGCACACGACCGAACACGGCTATGAGGAGGTCATCCCGCCGCTGATGGTGAAGGACGACGTTCTGTTCGGCACCAACCAGTTGCCGAAGTTCGAGGAGGATCTGTTCTTCACGCCGCACGGGGAGGGCAGGCTTGGCCTGATCCCTACCGCCGAAGTGCCGCTCACCAATCTCGTGCGCGAGGAGATCACGGCGCATGAAAAGCTGCCGCTGCGCTACACCGCGCTGACGCCCTGCTTCCGTTCGGAGGCAGGCTCGGCGGGCCGCGATACACGCGGCATGCTGCGCCAGCATCAGTTCTACAAGGTCGAGCTGGTGTCGATCACCGACCAGGAATCCTCGCTCGCCGAGCATGAGCGGATGACGCAATGCGCCGAGGAAGTCTTGAAGCGGCTCGAACTGCCGTTCCGTACCATGGTGCTGTGCACCGGCGACATGGGCTTTGGCGCGCGCAAGACCTATGACATCGAGGTCTGGCTGCCCGGCCAGAACGCCTATCGCGAAATCTCGTCCTGCTCTGTCTGCGGCGATTTCCAGGCGCGCCGCATGGACGCCCGCTACAAGGACAGAGACGGCAAGGGCAACCGCTTCGTCCACACGCTCAACGGTTCGGGCACCGCTGTCGGCCGCGCTCTCATAGCTGTCATCGAAAACTACCAGAATGAGGATGGCAGCGTAACCATTCCTGAAGTGCTGCGGCCTTACATGGGCGGCCTGGAAAAGATCGAATCGAACTAATGCGTATTCTTCTGACCAATGACGACGGCATTCATGCCGAGGGACTGGCGTCGCTCGAACGCGTCGCCCGCACGCTGTCCGACGATGTCTGGGTGGTGGCGCCGGAACAGGACCAGTCGGGCTATGCGCATTCGCTGTCGATCTCGGAGCCGCTGCGATTGCGCAAAATCGGCGAGAAGCATTTTGCCGTGCGCGGCACGCCGACCGATTGCGTCATCATGGGCGTCAAGAAGATCCTGCCTGGTGCACCCGACCTGATCCTGTCCGGCATCAACTCGGGCGCCAACATCGCCGACGACGTGACCTATTCCGGCACCGTCGCCGGCGCCATGGAAGGTGCTTTGCTCGGCATCCGCTCGATCGCGCTCAGCCAGGGTTACAGCTATGTCGGCGAGGACCGTGTCGTCCCTTATGAGACCACCGAAGCGCTGGCGCCGGCGCTGCTGAAGAAGCTCGTCGCGACGCCGCTGCCGGACGGCGTGCTGCTCAATGTCAATTTCCCCAACTGCCTTCCCGAGGAGGTGGCCGGCACGGTGGTCACCACGCAGGGCAAGCTGGTGCACAGCCTGTGGGTCGACGAGCGCCGCGACGGGCGCGGCCTGCCATATTACTGGCTGCGCTTCGGCCGCGAGCCTGTCGAGGGCAAGCAGGGAACCGACCTCTTTGCCCTGCGCAACCGGCTGGTGTCGGTGACACCGTTGCAACTTGACCTTACCGCGCATGAGATCCGTGACCAGCTCAGCAAGGCGCTTGCATGAATCAAGGCTTTCCAATCGATGATCGCGAAGGATTTGCCGCTTTCCTGCTGCGCCTGCGCGGCAGGGGAATGGTGCCGAAGGCGCTGATCGCGGCTTTCGAAGCGACGCCGCGGCGCGGCTTCCTGACGGCGCAGTTCCATCCGATCGCCTGGTCGGATCGCATGCTGCCGATCGAATGCGGCGAAGCGATCGAAGGGGCTGACATGCAGGCGGCGGTGATCGCCGCACTCGCCATCGAAGCGGGAAACCGCGTGCTCGAGATCGGCACCGGTTCCGGCTACACATCGGCTGTCATGTCGCGGCTGGCCGCGCGCGTCGTGACCGTCGATCGCTACAAGACGCTGGTCGAGCAAGCCCGGCAGCGTTTCGAGGCGCTCGGCATCGGCAATGCCATCGTGCGCCAGGCCGATGGCTCCAACGGATTGCCCAATGAAGGGCCGTTTGACCGCATCGTCGCCTGGGCGGCATTCGACAGCCTGCCGCGCTTCCTGCTCGACCAGTTGTCGAGCGGCGGCATCGTCATCGCACCGATCGGACCGGAGGAGGGCGAGCAGGTGCTGGCCAAGCTCACCAAGGTCGGCAGCCGTTTCGAACGCGAGGATATCGGCATGGTGCGGCTGCAACCGATCCTGCGCAGTTTAGCAGCGGTTATCTAGTTTCAGGCAGGCTGCCGATCTCTTTCGGGCCTAGGTTTCCGTACCGCCGACCGTCCCCAAATGTTTTAAGAAAATTTTCGTCGGATTCTAATGGGTTAACCGCCCAGTAACATTAACGCGCTTTAATCCTGTCCAGTTGGTGCAGCGTTTGTGCGGGTTAGTGCGATGCAACTCAGTGTTTTGAAAGCAAATAGTCGCAATCTGGCGCGGGGCTGCGCTGTTCTGATGATTGCGGGCGCGGCAGCAGGGTGCAGTTCCCAGGCTTCGCGGTTCAACAGTGTCGACGACGTCTTCACATCCTCGACAAACAATCAGCGCGCCATCATCAACAAGCAGGATGCCGTGCAGCCCTATCCGGGCGATGTCTCGGCCGCTCCGCTCGACGGCAGCCACACGCAGTCGGTGAGCCGCTCCAGTCTCGAACCTGTTTCGAGCCGGCCCTTGCCGCCGCCGGCTTCCGCGCAGGCGGCTCCGGCGCTCGCGCCCGCCGCCAATCCGGTACGTGTCGCATCGGCGCCCGCTCTGGTGCGCCCGGCGCCGCATCTCGACAGGGCGACGACCGGCACTGTCGCGCCGACCGCGAAGCCTTTCAAGAATGCCCAGCCGGACGAGCCGAAGATGGCCCAGGCCGGCACGCCGCACGCGACAGAAATCGTCGTCAGGGACGGCGAGACCCTTTCCGGCCTGGCGGCGCATTACAAGGTGCCGGCCGATGTCATCATGAAGGTGAACGGCCTGAGCCCGACCAAGGGGCTGAGGACCGGCCAGAAGATCGTCATCCCGGCCTATGCCTATTCAAGCAAGGGCGAGCCGAAGGTTGCCGACGCAAAGCCGGCGAAAGAGCGCAAGCACGATCTGCCGGCCACCGCGCCGGACAAGGTGGCCGTGCTGCCGCAGCAACCGAAGCTGAAGGAAGGCAAGTCCGCCGCTCAGATCGATGCGTCGGCCGCGGCGAACCAGCCCAAGGAACCCAAGCCGGCGCAGGTGGCCAAGGCAACCGGCGCCGCCGGTACCTATACGGTCCAGTCCGGCGACACGATGTCCTCGATTGCCAGAAAGACCGGCGTCGGTGTGGTTGCGCTGAAGCAGGCCAACGGCATGAAGGATGGCATGTTGAAAATCGGCCAGACCTTGAAGGTGCCGGCCGGCGGAACGGCGACGGTCGCCAGCGCCAAGCCGGTGAAGGTCGATCCGGTGACCACCGCCACCACACAGCCGGCGGCAAAGGCCACACCTTCGGAAACGCTGGCATCCTACACGCCGCCGAAGAAGGACACGAAAGTCATCCAGCAGGCCGAGGACGACGAGGCGGTGGCGCCGGGTGCCACTGGTATCGGCAAAATGCGCTGGCCGGTCCGTGGCCGGGTGATCTCCGGCTTCGGATCCGGCAAGGACGGCGTCGACATCGCCGTGCCAACCGGCACGCCGGTCAAGGCGGCCGAGAATGGCGTGGTCATCTATGCCGGCAACGGGCTGAAGGAATTCGGCAACACGGTGCTGGTGCGTCACGAAAATGGCCTGGTCACCGTCTATGGCCATGCCAGCTCGATTGAGGTGCAGCGCGGCCAGAAGGTCAAGCGCGGCCAGGAAATCGCACTCTCGGGCATGAGCGGCACGACGGACTCGCCGAAGCTGCACTTCGAAGTGCGCAAGAACTCGGCTCCGGTCGATCCTTCAGCCTATCTCGAATAGAATAAAAAACGCAGATGCGGGCCGCCTGACCTCCAGTCCGGCCCGCCGGCTCAGCCCGCCCCGCAAGGAGCGGGCTTTTTCAGTTTGCCAGATGGCAGTTTTCAAGGCTCAAAGATGATCGCGCAGCGTGTCGGCGATCATGACCTCGAGGCTGCTGGCCTCGATGCCGAGAAGTATCTCGGTGTCGGAAGTATCGACCAGCAAAGGGCTCTCGAAAAGATAGCTCATCTCGATGAGCTCATGCATGCCCAATGCTTCCATCTCGGCAGTGGAATAGGAACGGATTTCAGAAACCTCTTGTCGAAGCATCGCAGCGGTTTTCTGGATAAGCTGGCGGGGTGAGGCGTATTGCGAGGGAACGTGAAACGCTCGCCCCCATTCGCCCGTGTAACGGGAAGCCGCGACAAGTGTCCTGGCGACGTCCTTGGCGAAGGCCCAGGCATGGGTTGCGTCGAGGTTTCCAATGAAGGCAGTGGGTTTCCCCTTGATGATGGAGGGTAGCGCAACTAGGGAGAAGTAGCTGATGGCGCCATGTCCGAGATAGTCGCTGGACCGCACTTCGATCGCCGGTACATCGGCACGGACCGCCCGCTGCCACATGATCGTCCTTGCGGTTCCTTTCTTCGAAGTCGGGTCCAAGGGCAAGTCGGAACGAAGCGGGCTGTCGGCATTTTCCCCATAGCCATAAAGGTTTCCAAGCACGATGAGCTTCGTGCCGACCGTTTCGGCCGCGCGCACGGTACCGTCGATGATGGGGAAGAAGTCGGTCGGCCACCTGTGATAGGTGGCCATGGCACACATGAAGATGGCATCGGCGCCCTGGCAGATACGCGCGAGTTCCGAAGCATCGGTCGCGTCGGCCTTTACGCCCCGCACGTTCTGCAATGTGTTCGAACCGACGCTCCGGCTGGTGAGAACGACATCATGTCCCTCCTCGCCAACAAGGCGAGCGGTTTCGCGACCGACCGGGCCGGCTCCGACGACAACATAGAAACTCATGGCATAACCTCTCGTCCAAGTTTGATGGAGAGGCGTGAGTACAGGTCCACGGCATTGAAAATCGCGCGGGAATTGCCAAGTCTTGAACAGGTTTTGCCATGAATCGAGAGAGCATGCGTTCGCAATACGCTTCGGCCCAAGCCGCGTCCGACGTAACAATGGCCGCCCGGCATGTCGAAGCCGGCGTCTACCGTCTGCCCCGGGCGCCACACCATCGCATCATGGTGCATGCCAGCGCGGCGACGCGCACCTACTGCAATCGGGTCGGACGATATTTCGTCAGGCGCGCCGGCGATATCGACCTGGTGCCGACCGGCCAGGAGGGCGGCTTCGAGGCCGAAACCTCGTTCGACACGATAGAGATCGCGTTGCAGCCAGCGCTGATGGAAAGGTGGCGGCGGAGCTTGGCGGCAAGGCACAAGCCTTGCGGTTCGACGCGCGTCACCTGCTTCGTGACCAGCGCATCGAACATCTCGCCCGAGCGCTCGAGAGCGAACTGAACGCAAACTCGCCGAGCGACCCTTTGTTTGCCGACAGCATTGGCGCCGCACTGGCGGTGAGGCTGCTTGGCCTCGGTGAACCTGATGTCGGTCGCACGAACCGCTTGTCGAATGCCCAGCTCCAGCGCGTGCTGGATCACATCGAGGCGGCTCTCCACGAGCCGCTTTCGATCCATCGACTAAGCCGAGTTGCCGGCGCGAGCAGCTCGCATTTGCGGACATGGTTCAAGGTGGCGACGGGCGTCACCCTGCACCGCTACGTGTTGCGACGTCGCGTCGAACGCGCACGCGTTCTGCTGTTGCGAGGCGATCTCAGCACAAGCGAAGTGGCTGAAATGACGGGCTTCGCGCACCAGTCACATCTGGCGCACTGGATGCGTCGCGAGATCGGCCAAACCCCGCGCGGCCTGCGACGGGATCAGCCGCCCAAATAGCCCTTGCGCTTGATCGCGCTGGCGACGCGATGCGAACGCGTCAATCCTGCAGCGGTTTGCCGAGCCGGCCGGCCAAATCCTGGGTGAACTGCCAGGCGACGCGGCCGGAGCGGCTGCCGCGCGTCGTTGCCCATTCCAGAGCTTCGGCGCGCAACTGCCCGGGGTCTATGTCGAGGCCATGATGGGTGGCATAACCATTGATCATATCGAGATATTCGTCCTGCGAACATTTGTGGAAGCCGAGCCACAGGCCGAAACGGTCTGACAGCGAGACCTTTTCCTCGACCGCTTCGGACGGGTTGATGGCGGTCGAGCGCTCATTGTCGATCATGTCGCGCGGCAACAGATGGCGGCGGTTCGAGGTGGCGTAGAAGATGACGTTGGCCGGGCGGCCCTCGACGCCGCCTTCAAGGGCTGCCTTCAGCGATTTGTAGGACGTGTCGTCATGATCGAAGGACAGGTCGTCGCAAAACAGGATGATGCGGAAAGGGGCCGCCTTCAGCAGGCCCATCAGCTTCGGCAGCGTATCGATGTCCTCGCGGTGGATTTCGATCAGCTTCAGCGGCAGGCCGGATTTGGCCTTGGCGTTGATTTGTGCATGCACGGCCTTGACCAGCGACGATTTGCCCATGCCGCGCGAGCCCCACAACAGGACGTTGTTGGCGGCGAAGCCGGCGGCGAAGCGCTTGGTGTTGTCGACGAGGATGTCGCGGACGCGGTCGACGCCGCGGATCAGGCCGATGTCGACGCGATTGACCTTGCGCACCGGCTCCAGATAGCCGGGGTCGGCCTGCCAGACGAAGCAATCGGCCACGTTGAGGTCGGTTTCAGGCACCGGCGGCGGAGCGAGGCGGCTGACGGCCTCGATCAGGCGGTCGAGTTTCTGGTTCAAGGCGTCGATGCTGATATCGGTCATGTCAGGTCTTTTGCTTTGGTTCTTGCGGTGGCTGGCGGAACCGGTTCGATTCCGGCGGTTTCGAAACCGGTTGCAACCATTTGTTCGAACGTGATCTTTTCCGAAAACCGGCTCGCGCTTTTGGTGATCCTGCTCTAACACGGCTAAACAGGCCGGAAAAGCAGCGGATTTGCCCGGCCGCGCAGTTGCATTGACAACTTTACCGACTATATTCCGGCCAAATTTCGCGGGGCCGCCAAATTCCACAAGACGGTTTGGCGGCTGTTTTCAAAATTCAGGAGTACCTCGATGTTCGTGACACCGGCATACGCCCAAGGCATCGGCGGCGCCTCTCCCGATATGTTCATCAGCATTTTGCCGTTTGTCCTGATTTTCGTGATCATGTATTTTCTGATCATCCGCCCGCAGCGCACGCAGCTGAAGAAGCGCGGCGAGATGCTGGCGGCGGTTCGTCGCGGCGACACGGTCGTCACCGGCGGCGGTTTCGTCGGCAAGGTGACGAAGGTGATCGACGACAACGAGCTGGAGATCGATCTTGGCGGCGGCACGAAGGTGACGGCGCTGCGCTCGACGATCGCCGACGTGCGCGTCAAGGGCGAACCGGTCGCCAACCAGAACGCCAAGAAATAACCAGATTCCAGGCGGAGCGATCCGCGGACACGCTCTGACGGACGACGCCATATGCTTTATTTCTCGCGCTTCAAGATGATCCTGATCTGGCTGGCCGTGGCCGCCACAGTGATCCTCGCCGCGCCCAACCTGTTCCCCGCCAGCACGCTGGCCCAGCTCCCCAGTTGGGTGCCGAAGCGGCAGATGACGCTCGGCCTCGACCTGCAGGGGGGTTCGCACATCCTGCTGGAGATGAACCAGAACGATCTGATCAAGGATCGGCTGGAGACGGCGCGTGATGAAATCCGCACACTGCTGCGCGATGCCAAGATCGGATATACCGGCCTTGCCGGCACGGGCCGGACCTTGCAGGTCCGGATCACCGATCCAGCCCAACTCGATGCCGCAAAGAAGGCTTTGAAGAGCTTGACGGATCCTGTCGCCGCCGGCCTGTTCAGCGGCGGCTCCGTCCAGGAAATGTCACTGGACGATTCGGAGCCCGGCCTGCTCAAGTTCACCGTCACCGACGCCGGCATCAAATACCGCACATCGACCGCACTGGAACAGTCGATCGAAGTGGTCCAGCGCCGCGTCAACGAACTCGGCACGACCGAGCCTATCGTGCAGCGGCAAGGTGACGACCGCATCCTCGTCCAGGTGCCTGGCCTGCAGGATCCGCAGCGGCTGAAGGAAATCCTCGGCCAGACCGCAAAGCTGACCTTCCAGATGGTCGATCAGTCGATGCCGGTGCAGGACGCCCTCAAGGGACGCCCGCCGGCCGGCGATTCGGTGCTCTATTCGCAGGACGATCCGCCGGTTCCTTACCTGATCGAGAATCGCGTCATCGTATCGGGTGAAAACCTCGTCGACGCGCAGGCGACGTACAATTCGCAGAACAACGAGCCGGTGGTTTCGTTCCGCTTCGATTCGAAGGGCGCCGCACGCTTCGGTCAGGCAACCGCGCAGAATGTCGGCAAGCTGTTCGCCATCATCCTCGACAACCAGGTGATCTCGGCGCCGCAGATCCGCGAGCCGATCCTCGGCGGCACGGGCCAGATCTCCGGCAATTTCACCGCCCAGAGCGCCAACGACCTCGCCGTGCTGCTGCGAGCCGGCGCGCTGCCGGCGACGCTGACCGTCATTGAGGAACGGACCGTGGGTCCGGGCCTCGGCCAGGATTCGATCCATGCGGGCAAGGTCGCCGGCATCATCGGTTCGATCCTCGTCGTGGCGTTCATGTTCGTCGCCTACGGGTTCCTCGGCTTCCTCGCCAACATCGCGCTGGCGGTGCACGTGGCGATGATCGTCGGGCTGCTGTCGCTGCTCGGCGCGACACTGACCTTGCCCGGTATTGCCGGTATCGTGCTGACCATCGGCATGGCGGTCGATTCCAACGTGCTGATCTACGAGCGTATCCGCGAGGAGCGACGCGCCGGTCGCTCGGTGATCCAGGCGATCGACACCGGCTTTTCGAAGGCGTTGGCGACCATCGTCGATTCCAACGTTACGTCGCTCATTGCGACAGTGGTGCTGTTTTATCTCGGTACCGGGCCGGTGAAGGGCTTTGCCATCACCTATGCGATCGGCATCCTGACCACAGTCTTCACCGCCTTCACCTTCACCCGCCTGCTGGTCTCGATCTGGCTGCGGCGTGCGCGTCCGAAGGAACTGCCGCGCGCACCGGTGACCTTCGTTCCACCTGGCACCAAAATTCCGTTCATGGGTATCCGCCGGTGGACGTTCGCGCTGTCGAGCACATTGTCGATACTGTCCGTCGTGTTGTTCATGAGCGTCGGCATCAATTACGGTATCGACTTCAAGGGCGGTTCGCTGATCGAGGTGCAGTCGAAGAGCGGCGATGCCAATCTCGGCGATATTCGCAGCAGGCTGACGGAACTGAACATCGGCGAAGTGCAGGTGCAGCAGTTCGGCACACCCAACGACGTGTTGATCCGCGTCGGCACGCAGGACGCGGGTGAAAATGCCGAGCAGACCGTGATCGACAAGGTGCGCGGCGAGCTGCAGGACCAGTATAATTTCCGCCGTGTCGAAGTGGTGGGCCCGACGGTTTCCGGCGAACTGGCCAAGCAAGGCACGATAGCCATGATCGTCGCGCTGGCCGGCATCCTGATCTATGTCTGGTTCCGCTTCGAGTGGCAGTTCGCGGTCGGCGCCATCGTCGCGACGGTGCACGATGTGGTCATGACGCTCGGCTTCTTCGTCATCAGCGGGCTCGAATTCAACCAGTCGTCGCTGGCGGCGATCCTGACCATCATCGGTTATTCGCTGAACGACACGATCGTGGTCTATGACCGCGTCCGCGAGGATCTGCGAAAATACAAGCGAATGCCGTTGCCGCAGCTGTTGAACAACGCCATCAACGAGACGTTGTCGAGAACGACGCTGACGTCCGTGACGACCAGCTTGGCGCTGCTGGCGCTGGTGCTGTTCGGCGGCGAAGTGATCCGCTCCTTCACGCTGGCGATGCTGTTTGGTGTCGTGTTCGGCACCTATTCCTCGATCTTCATCGCGGCGCCGTTGCTGATCCTGTTCAAGCTGCGACCGCAGGCTTCGGCCGATGAGGAAAAGCCGGTCAACGGCGGCAAGGCGGTCGCGACCTGACGCGCGGCGGGGTGACAGAGTGGCGACCGGCAAAGGCATCGTCATCCGCGAGGCGCATTTCCCCGGCCGCGCGCCGATCGAGGCCTATGGCAATGGCGGATTCCGCTTTGCCGACATGTCGCATCGCGGCTCGCTCCTGTGCCTGCCGTCCGGAATCCATGGCTGGGAGCCGGAAAATCCCTTGGCGCTGACGGCAGCGGATTTCGAAAAACTTCTGGCCGAGGCCGACAAGGTCGAGATCCTGCTGGTTGGCATGGGTCGGGATTTGCGACCGTTGCCGGCGGCGCTGCGGGCCACTCTGAAAGAGGCCGGCATAGCGTCCGACCCGATGTCGACCGGGGCCGCGGTGCGGACCTACAATGTCCTTCTGGCGGAAGACCGCGCCGTGGCTGCCGCGCTCATCGCCGTCGATTGATATGTCGCAGAATGCCAAAATCGTCATGGACGCGGTGCGCGCCGCCGATCGTGATCGCTATCTCACAGCACTCTATGCGCCTGCCGAGAAGCGCGATGGGCTGTTTTCGCTTTACGCTTTCAATGCCGAGATCGCCGGCATCCGCGACCGCATCCATGAGGCGTTGCCCGGCGAGGTACGGCTGCAATGGTGGCGCGATGTGATCGCCGCCGGCGGCGAGGCGGGCGCGGGCCATCCCGTTGCCGAAGCCTTGAACGCCACCATTACAGCGTTCAAGCTGCCGAAACTGGCCTTCGAGAACATGCTCGAGGCACGTGTCTTCGATCTCTACGACGACCCGATGCCATCGCGTACCGATCTGGAGGGCTATTGCGGCGAGACTGCAGCCGCGCTCATCCAGCTCGCGGCAATGGTGCTCGATCCCGTCGAGGCGCCAAGGTTTGCCGAACTGGCGGGCAGGGCGGGCTGCGCGCAGGCGATGACGGGCCTTTTGCTTCTGTTGCCGTTGCACCGCAGGCGCGGGCAATGTTTTATCCCGGCCGATATTCTGGCGGCCGCCGGTTCGTCGCCGGAAGAATTTGTTGCCGGCGACGGCGGGCCTGGCGCCCCGCGCGCCGTGGCCGCGATGATCGCGCTGGCGCGCGAACACCTTTCCGCCTTCGAGCAAGGTGCTGCCGCGCTGCCGGGGTCGTTGCGTCCGGCATTCCTGCCGCTGGCGCTGTCACGCGCTTATCTCGACAAGATGGAAGGCTCGCGCCACTCACCGCTCGGCGGCGTGGCGCGGCTGTCGGCGTTACGCAGGCATTGGTTGCTGCTACGTCGTGCAGGCAAGGGCTGGCCGGCACTTTGACGTAAACGTCAATCGTGATAAGGAGTCGCCCAGCCGGGAACTTGTCGCCGAAGACGACACGCCGGTCCGGAGGAGGCCATCCATGAGTTTGCCAGTATTGGTCGCGATCGTCGTCCTTGGCATTGCTCTGTCGGTCGCCGCCGTGCATTTCACCGGCGGCAGCAAGATGGTCACTCTGACCGGCGCGGATCAAGCGATAGGCCGTTTCGCGGAGGATTTTCCCGACGAGATTGCGACTGCTGTTCGACTAACCGCGGACAGCCGGTCCGCTTTTCTCGATCTTGGCCATGGCCGCACGGGCATCGTCCACGGTATCGGCGACTGCTTTCTGACCCGCGTCGTGACGCCTGGGGACGTCGTTGTGTCCAATGCTGACGAGACGAACACGATCCAGGTGCGGCTGAGGGATTTCACCTGGAAGGGCGGCCACTTCCGCTTCGCCAATGCCGCCGACGCGCGGGCCTTGCTGAACGCTCTTGGGCCGCGAGACACGAGTTCCGCCAAGGAGGCCGCGTGATGGACAGCTACGATTTTCCGCAGGTCACCCAACTGGCCATTCCGTTTTTCGTTGCAGCGATCCTGATCGAGCTATGGCTGGTGCGTACAGGTCGCGCCAAGGGCTCGTTCGAAACCCGCGACACGCTGACCAGCCTGATGATGGGGACGGGCAATGTCGTCGCCGGGCTGCTGCTTGGCGTCGTCTCCTACTGGGCGCTGCTGTGGCTATGGCAGTTCCGTGTCTTCAATCTCGGCCTGTCGGTCTGGGTCTTCTTGGCCGCCTTCCTGCTCGATGATCTGCGCTACTATGTCTATCACCGCATTGCGCACCGGGTGCGCTGGGTGTGGGCGGAGCACGTCAACCATCATTCCAGCCAGCACTACAATTTGTCGACGGCGCTGCGGCAGAGCTGGACGGGCCTGTTTACTTTCATGTTCGTGCTGCAGGCGCCGCTGGTGCTGCTCGGCTTCCATCCGGCCGTGATTGCCTTCACCTTCGGCTTCAATCTCGTCTGGCAGTTCTGGATCCACACCGAGACGATCGGCAAGATGTGGGGCTGGTTCGAGTTTATCTTCAACACGCCGTCACACCACCGCGTCCACCACGCCACCAACCCGCGCTATCTCGACGCCAACTATGCCGGCACGCTGATCATCTGGGACCGCATGTTCGGCACCTTTGTCGAAGAGCTTGAAGAGGACCGGCCACGTTACGGCATCGTCAAGAACCTGGGCACCTTCAACCCGCTGAAAGTGGCGTTCCACGAATGGATCGGCATGTTCAGGGATGCGTTCGCGCACGGTCTGACGCCGCGTGAGCGCCTGAACTACCTCATCAAGCCGCCAGGCTGGAGCCATGACGGTTCGCGGGAAACGTCGGAGAGTTTGAAGGCGGCTTATGTCAGGCGGAATCCCAGCGAAGCGGGGATGCCGGGGCTGCCGATGGCAAGTGCCGAACCGGCCGAATAATTCTGCTACGATGGCTCGCTCGACCCGCCATCGCGCACTAGCGTTTCATAGTCGCGACCGCCGTAGAATATGTTGACGATGTGCACGAGATCATTGTCCACGACGTAAGCGATAATGGCGGAGTGTTCGAATGGAACGGTTCGCAAGCCCGGCACGATGTCGTCACGGGATCGGCCACCGCGGGGCGCGTTGCCGATGCTCTGGCATCGGTCTTCGATCCGAAGAACGAATTTCAATGCGACCTCAGGACTGCCGCTGGCCTCGGCGATGTGCTTGAAAATGTCAGCGAGGTCATTCCTTGCGTCTTCTCGATAGTCGACCTCAAGCCGCCGAATCATCGGCACGGCTCGAATACTGGGCGAAAAGCCCATGCAGATGAGTGCGAATCTCGTCTCCTGAATGGCTTGGCCTCGTATCTTCGATCGAAGCCTTCACGCGCGCCCGGATCGAGGCCATACGCTCGGCATGTTCCTCTTCTTCGCGCCGGAAGGCGCGAAGGGCAGCCCGGATCACCTCGCTCGCTGAGCCGAAAGAGCCATCCTCGACTTTTTCACGAATCATACGCGCCATGGCGGGTGTGACGGTGACGGATAGTTTCTCAGCGGATTCCACGTGTCGGCTCCTGCGGTGCAAAGTAGGATACTATACCATTTTACGCCCTGATCCAAACTGATGTAGCAATCCGCTATTCTGCGGCCTCAGCCGTTAGTGCAGGTAGTCCCAGCCATTCGCGGCAGTCGGCCCGCGCACGCGACGTGATGGCATGACGCTTCGCTATCGTTTTGTCCTTGCCGCGCAGACGCTTGCCTTCGACTTTCTGCGCTTCAACAGGTGGAAACAGGCCGAAATTTACGTTCATCGGCTGGAAGGAACGCTTGCCCGGTTCGTCATCCGAAACGATATGGCCGCCGGTAATGTGGTTAAGCAGCGCGCCGAAGGCCGTGGTGAGCGGCGGAAGGGACGGTGCATGGCCAAGTCGTTCGGCGGCCGCGAAGCGTCCTGCGAGCAGGCCGATGGCCGCACTTTCCACATAGCCCTCGCAACCGGTGATCTGGCCGGCAAAGCGCAGGCCTGGGCGAGACTTCAGCTGCAGCGAGTTGTCGAGCAAGGTCGGGGAGTTGATGTAGGTGTTGCGGTGCAGGCCGCCGAGGCGGGCGAAGTCGGCGTTTTCCAGGCCCGGAATGGTGCGGAAGACACGGACCTGCTCGGCGTGCTTCAGCTTCGTCTGGAAGCCGACCATGTTGTAGAGCGTGCCCAGCGCATTGTCCTGCCGCAGTTGGACGACCGCATAGGCCTTTACCGTCGGGTTGTGCGCATTGGTCAGGCCCATCGGCTTCATCGGTCCATAGCGCAGCGTCTCGACGCCGCGTTCGGCCATGATCTCGATTGGCAGGCAGCCGTCGAAATAGGGCGTGCCTTCCCACTGCTTGAACTCGGTCTTCTGGCCGTCGACCAGCGCCTGCACGAAGGCAAGGTACTGGTCCTTGTCCATCGGACAGTTGATATAGTCCTTGCCGGTGCCGCCGGGCCCGACCTTGTCGTAGCGCGACTGGAACCAGCAGGTGTTCATGTCGATCGTGTCGAAATGGATGATCGGCGCGATCGCATCGAAGAAGGCCAGCGCATCAGCGCCGGTCGCCTCGGCGATCGATTGGGCAAGCGATGGCGCGGTCAGTGGCCCGGTGGCGATGATCGCCTGATCCCACTCCGCCGGCGGCAGGCCGGGAACTTCCTCGCGCTCAATGGTGATCAGCGGGTGTGCTTCGAGCTTTTTCGTCACGGCGTCGGAAAAACCGTCGCGATCGACGGCCAGCGCGCCGCCAGCCGGCACCTGGTTGGCGTCGCCAGCACTCATGATCAGTGAGCCGGCGAGCCGCATTTCGGCATGTAGCAGGCCAACGGCGTTGTTTTCGGCGTCATCGGAGCGGAAGGAATTGGAACAGACGAGTTCGGCCAGTCCATCGGTCTTGTGGGCGTCGGTACCGCGAACCGGGCGCATTTCATGCAAGATGACCGGGACGCCGGCCTCAGCCGCCTGCCACGCCGCTTCGGAGCCGGCAAGGCCGCCGCCGATGATATGGATTGGATTGTTGCTCATGGCGCCGGAATAATCGCTTGCCGCCGCGATTGCAATTGTCGCGCGCGCGAAACGCTGGTTGGGAAAGCCACCCCTTGAAACAACAACACCCGCCGGGGGAGGAGGTCCGGCGGGTGTCGTTTTGGGGGTCGACCCTCGGGAGGAGGTGAAGGCCGACCGTATTCGCCATCGCCGGGGAGGAGGTCGGCTTTGACGAAATTCTTTTCGCCACTTTAACGAGGGGCGAAGCCTCTGGGGCAAATTTCGTTTTGCCCCGGGGAAACAACGCCCGCCGCGGGAGGAGGTGCGGCGGGCGCCGTTTGGGTGGCCAACCCTCGGGAGGAGGTGAAGGTTGGGCCTATTCGTCATCGCCGGGGAGGAGGTCGGCTTTGACGAAATCTCTTTCGCCGTTTTTAAAAGGGGCGAAACCTCTGGGGCAAAATTCGTTTTGCCCCGGGAAAACAACGCCCGCCGCGGGAGGAGGTGCGGCGGGCGCCGTTTGGGTGGTCAACCCTTGGGAGGAGGTAAGGGCTGACCGTCTTCGCTTGGGTCGGGGAGGAGGTCGACCCAGCGAAATTCCGTTAGACAGCCCTGCGGGCGATGATCTTGATTTCGTCGCGGACGATACCGAGATCATGCAGCTGGCGGTTCGAAAGACGACCCAGCTCGGTAACCGTCTCGCGATAAACGCGCCAGTTACGATAGTTGCGGATCAGGTTCATTGTCGTTCTCTTCTTCTAAACTGGTTCGGACCATTCGCGGTCCGAAGAATTAGACCGCCTTGCGAGCGACGTAAGGAATGTCGCTGCGGCTGATGCCGAGGTCGGTCAGTTCACGGTTGCTCAGGCGGCTCAGCTCGGACACGGTGTCACGGTAGCGGCGCCAGTTGCGGTAGTTGCGGATCAGGTTCATGGTAGTTCTCGTTTCGTCTTTCTTGCGGATCATTCCGTTTGTGTACGAACCATAAATAGGGGGACCCATATCGATTTAAAAGCGCTATGGCTGCATGGCAGCAATGCAAATTGTGCAATGCAGCATTAACAAGCCTTCACGGACCTGACACAAAGAAGCCAGAATCAGAAAGTGCCGTGGCGTCAATGGTTTGGCTGCGTCGGCTAAAAAGACGACCGGGTGGGGAGTGAGGACATGGCGGGGTACTCGACACGGCTCAGGGCCGACATTGAGCGATGGCGGCAGGCAGGGCTGATCGACGCCTCGACGGCTGATGTGCTGAGGCGCGACGTCGAGGTCAACGCCCGCCAATCGCTCAGCTTCGGCTCGATACTGGCGATGATGGCAGCGCTGCTCTTTGGGGCGGCCGTCCTGATCTTCGTTGCCGCCAATTGGGAAGCGATCCCGCGGCTGGCGCGGGTCGCCGCGCTTTTTACCATCATCCTTGCCGGCTATGTCGGCGGCGCGGTGCTGAAGACGCGTGACCATGCGGCAATCGGCGAAGCGCTCTGGATCGTGGCAGCGGCGGCTTTCGGCGGCTCGATCGCGCTGATCGGCCAGATGTACCATTTGTCCGGCGACGAGGCTTCGGCGCTGGTCACCTGGGGCGCCGGCACGGCTTTGGCGGCGGTGGCGTTACGCTCCAACCCGCTGACCGTCGCGGCAGTCGGCATCGCCGACGCCTGGCTGTTCCTGAAAGGGTTCGACTATTATAGCCGTAGCGACTTTCCGCATGCCTTCGTCGGCATGGCGGTCGTGCTGTTTGCCGTCTCGTTCTGGACCCGCAGCCAGCCGGCGCGGCACCTGATCATCCTGTCGCTGCTCTTCTATCTCGTATTGCTGGCGATGAACCACGCGACGCTGTCGGTGGCGATCCCGCTGGTCATCGTTTCGGCGCTGCTTTTCGCGGCTTCCGTCTTCGCACCGGAACCAGCCGACAGGATCGTGCAGCTCGGCGGCCGCTTACCCCTGCATGCGCTGCTCGGCTTTCTCACCGGCTTGGCCATCATCCAGTTCGAATTGGCCGATGAAAGCACCTATAACAGCGGCTTCACCATTGCCTCGGTGGTCGCACTCGCCGGCATCGTCGCGGCTATCGTGCTCGCAGGGCGCGAGAGCCGGGGGCTGCGCTGGCTCGCATATCTCGGCTTCGCCTTCGAACTCGCCATCATCTATGTCGTGACCTTGCAATCGATGCTCGATACGGCCGGATTCTTCCTGGCCGCCGCGGTGCTGCTCGGTGTGCTTGCGATCGTCATCATCCGCGTCGAAAAACGCATGAAGGGTCCAGCCACCGGGGGAGCCACGGCATGATGACCGGAAAGAGGCTTGTCATCTCGGCACTGGTGCTGGCGCTAGTCCAGATCGGATTCCTGGGCTGGATCATCGCTGGGCGGGCAGCGATCCTGCGCAACGGCAAGGAAGTACTGCTGAAGATCGAGCCGGTCGACCCACGCGACCTCTTGCGCGGCGACTATATCGTCCTCGGCTATAACATCTCGCGCATACCGGTGAAAATGATCGCCAACATTCCGCCGGACAAGCAGTCCAGCGACGACACGCCGATCACGGTCAGGCTGAAGAAGGGCGCTGACGGTTACTGGACGCCGACGACAGCCTGGTTCGGCAAGGCGCCAGGCCCGGCCGGCGCAGAGGAGGCAGACATATCAGGCCACGTCGCCGCGGGCTGGGACCTGCGCAGCGAAGGCGCGACCATCGCGCCGGACTACGGCATCGAGCGCTTCTATCTGCCCGAAGGCGAAGGGATGGCGATCCAGAGCGACATGCGGGTGCGCCCGTTCGGGATCAAGCTGGCGCTAGCTGCCGATGGCACGGCTCAGATCAAGGCGCTGGTGGATGGCGACAAGACGCTGTTCGAGGAGCCGCTTTATTAAGTCGGGATGACGGACGATAACGGCGCCGGTCCTCAGTCGCCAAGGCTTCGGAGGACACTCCTTCGTCTAACGAGCTTCGTGTGGCCTGCCACCCGAAGCTCGTTAGACGAAGGGTGGTGCGGGTAGAGGGACTCGAACCCCCACGATCTCTCGCCAGAACCTAAATCTGGTGCGTCTACCAGTTCCGCCATACCCGCATGACCCGGCAATCCCATGTAGCCATCATTCTGTCAATGTCAGAGACAAGATGTCAGGTCAGGCCGAAATGTGGTTATTCGCCTAAACGCGAAGACTGTTGAAAATTGGGCTCGCCTGTGACAAAAGGCGTGTCAAATGTGACGGGACGCGACGATCCGCTTCTACAAGATGTGATAAGAAGTAGGAAAAACAAGAACTTATTCACATTTTGGAACGCAGTTTGGGAGAGTTTGAGCCGTATTTCCGGTCAAATCGCCAGGTTCCGTACCAAAAGCCATTCCCGGCAAGAATTACCGGCAGGCTGTGAACGGCAGGGAGCCGTTTGGCAGCCTCATTGGTGAAAACAAAGGTTTTACGATGCAGGTCACCGAAACACTCAATTCCGGTCTCAAGCGCGAGATCAAGATCACCGTGCCGGCAGGTGACATGGAAGCCAAGCTGATGGCGCGGCTGTCGGACGCTCGCGACAAGGTTCGCATCAACGGCTTCCGCCCGGGCAAAGTGCCGGTGCAGCACCTACGCAAGGTCTACGGCAAGTCGTTCATGGCCGAGGTCGTCAACGAGATCCTCAACGACTCGACCCGTTCCATCATCACCGGGCGCGGCGAAAAGGCCGCCATGCAGCCCGAGGTCATCATGACCGAGGACGAGAAGGAAGCCGAGAAGATCCTGGCCGGCGGCGCCGACTTCGAGTTTCGCCTCAACTATGAGGTCATTCCGGCGATCGAGATCAAGGATTTCTCCGACATCAAGGTGACGCGCCAGGTGTTCGACGTGCCGGATTCGGAAATCGACGACCAGGTCAAGCGCGTCGCTGAATCAGCGCGTAGCTACGAGCCGAAGACCGGCAAGGCCGCCGAAGGCGACCGCGTCACCATCGACTATGTCGGCAAGATCGCCGGCGAGGCTTTCGCCGGCGGCGCCGGCAACGATCAGCCGCTGGTGCTGGGCTCCAAGGAGTTCATTCCGGGCTTCGAGGAACAGCTGATCGGCACCAAGGCCGGTGACGAGAAGCAGGTCACCGTGACCTTCCCGGAAAACTACCAGGCGGCGCATCTGGCCGGCAAGGAAGCGACCTTCGACGTCACCGTCAAGGAAGTATCGAAGCCGGGCGAATTGGAAATCAACGACGAGACCGCCAAGAACCTTGGCCTGGAGTCGCTGGAGCGCCTGCGTGACATCGTGCGCGGCCAGATCGAGAACCAGTTCGGCTCGATGACGCGCCAGAAGGTCAAGCGCCAGTTGCTCGACCAGCTCGATGCTGCCTATTCGTTCGAAGCGCCGTCGAAGCTCGTCGAGGCGGAATTCAACAACATCTGGGCGCAGGTCAACCGCGATCTGGAAGCCGCCGGCCGCACCTTCGCCGACGAAGAGACGACCGAGGAAGAGGCCCGCGCCGAATACATGCGTCTTGCCGAGCGCCGCGTGCGCCTTGGCCTGGTGCTGGCCGAGATCGGCGAGAAGGCCGGCGTCACCGTATCGGACGAGGAACTGCAGCGCGGCCTGTTCGAGCAGGTTCGCCGCTTCCCGGCCAACCAGCAGCAGGAAGCTTTCGAGTTCTATCGCAGCAACCCCGAGGCGCTGAATGCGCTCAGGGCGCCGATGTTCGAGGAGAAGGTTGTCGACCACCTGCTTGAGCAGATCTCTGTCACCGACGTCAAGGTCAGCAAGGAAGAGCTGATGGCCGACGATGAGGAGGCCGAAGCCACGACCAAGGCGAAGCCGGCCAAGAAGGCCGCCGCGAAGAAGGCCGACGACAAGAAAGCGGACGACGCGGAAGAGCCGAAGAAGAAGGCCGCACCGAAGAAAAAGGCGGCCAAGGACGCCGAATAGACCGGACATTTCCAACGAATTCCGAAAGGCTGCCTCCGGGCGGCCTTTTTCGTTGCGAAACTGCAACATCGGATTCGTTCCTGATGGGCACCGGTGGCGATACGAAGCCTTGATCACTATCTGGTTGGTTGGAAGACCAGAGGTAATTGGCGATGTCGTTGCGGGTGTTCGTGGAACTGAGGCGCGCTGCCGCCACGGTGTTTTTCCTGGCCTTGGCCTGCGGCGCTGCCGGGGCCAGCACGGACAATTGGCGTTTCGACACCGGCAAAGACGGCCTCGTCACCGCGTCAGTCCATGCCACCAACAAGTTGATCACCGGGGGCGGCGCGCTGGGCTACAGCCCGGTGCTGACCATTGCCTGCCGGGCGGACGGCGAGCCGGCCTGGACCGAATGGCTGCAATTAAACGACGCAGTCTCCGCCAGCCGGAAAATCACTGTGTCGGTCACCATCGACAGGAACAGCAAATTCGACGAGAGCTGGTCCGTTGGCACGCGTGGCAGGCTGCTGATGCGCGATGGCGCCGATGGCGTAAAGCGCCTCGTTCCGGCAAACCGCCTGCTGCTGTCGTGGCGCTTCGGGCTGCTGTCCGGGCGCGGTCAGGCCGATTTCGATCTGGCCGGCTTCGGTGAGGCGGTCAGCCAGATTGCCGGCAGTTGCAAGACCGATCCGCCGTGATTGCGAAAGTGGCAGCCTTTTGGGCTGTCGCCGCCTCAAGAATTGATCCGCGCAATGCGCGATATCGGCGTCGTTCTTTCCAAGATTGAATGATTTTCAAAATTCCGACCAAGGCATCACCCGCTCCGGCGGTGCTGCCTCGCGGGATCTAGATCAGCAGCAGGCCCTTCATGCTGGAATAGCCTTTTCGCCCGATGATGATGTGATCGTGCACAGCGATACCCAGCCGCTTGGCCGCTTCGATTATCTCTTTCGTCATCTCGATATCGGCGCGGGACGGCGTCGGGTCGCCCGAGGGGTGGTTGTGCACCAGGATGATCGCGGTTGCCGACAGTTCGAGCGCGCGCTTGACCACTTCCCTGGGATAGACAGGCGTGTGGTCGACCGTGCCGGTCTGCTGCACTTCGTCTGATATCAGCGCGTTCTTCTTGTCGAGGAACAGGATGCGGAATTGCTCGCGCGCTTCGAACGCCATGGCCGAGCGGCAATAGTCCAGAAGCTGCTGCCATGAGGCCAGGACTTCGCGGCCATGGACCTCGCCGCGCGCCATGCGCTGGGCGGTCGCCGCGACGACCTTCAGCTCGAGCGCTACGGCCGGGCCGATGCCCTTGACCTCCTGCAACAGGCCGACGGGGGCGCCAAGCACTTCGGCGAAGGTGCCGAAGCGGGCCAGCAACGCCTTGGCGACCGGCTTGGTGTCGGCGCGCGGGATCAGGCGGAAGAGCAGGAGTTCCAGAAGTTCATAGTCGGGCAAGGCATCCGCACCGGCCGAGGCAAAGCGTTCGCGCAGACGATCGCGATGGCCGAGATAATGCGGCTTTTCATCGACTGCCGCCTTGGCTTTCGCCGCCGGCCGCACTGGTACCTCTGAGAAGAAACTCCGCTCGTCGTCGTCGCCTTGTGTCGCCATGTGCCGCCCGTATCCAGCCCGCAACCGAGCAATGATCGATGATCCCCACGAAATACTAGGACGGCGGGCAGGGCGCGGTCGAGGTCTTTCAACGCTGTCGATCAACCAACAACCCGTCAAGCGGCTGGAGTCGCTTCCAGTCACGGCAAGGAATGAGCAGCCTCCGACTTCTACGCAATGTTGCGGCAATGGGAGTGCCGCAAGCTCTCGGTATCGTCATTGATAACGCCACGTTCAGAGAGAACCAAGATGTCCAGGCTCATTCGTATCCTGCTGCCCGCCGGGCTGCTTCTGAGCTTCAGTCCTGCAATGGCTGCCCCGGCGATCGATGCCGCCGGCATCCGCCCGGATCAGAACCTACCGATCCATTTCATCCAATATGATGATCCCTGCACGGACGGCCGTTACAGCGACGGCAGGCCGCATAACTGCCGGGAGCTCCTACGCATGCTGGATCGCAGGGAGCGTTATCGGGAACGGCACGACTATTACCCGCGCGAACGTTACGATCCATGTACCGATGGCAGGGTTAGCGATGGCCGTCCGCGCAGTTGCCGGGAAATAATGCGGTGGTTCCGAGGCCAGAACGAGGACGAAGATTGGCGGCCACGCAAACACTGGAAGTAGGCCGGCCGCTATTCAACGAAAAGACCCCAGGCAATAGAGGCCAAGACCTCGCCGCCCGGTCGCCTAGGCCGGCAAGCCGGGACGGTCCAGCTTTTTGGGCGACAGCGTGAAAATCTCGCAGCCGGTGTCGGTCACCCCGACCGTGTGCTCGTATTGCGCCGACAGCGAGCGGTCGCGTGTCACCGCCGTCCAGCCATCCGACAGGACCTTTACATGCGGCCGGCCGAGATTGATCATCGGCTCGATGGTGAAGATCATGCCAGGGCGCATCTCCACGCCTTCATTGGCATTGCCGTAGTGCAGGATGTTGGGCGCGTCGTGGAAGAGCTGGCCGACGCCGTGGCCGCAGAAATCGCGCACCACCGAGCAGCGCTCGGCTTCGGCATAAGTCTGGATGGCGGCGCCGATGGCACCAGTGCGCGCACCTGGCCTGACGGCGGCGATGCCGCGCATCAAGCATTCGTGGGTGACCTCAAGCAGGCGTTCGGCCGCCCGTTTGATCGTGCCGACCGGATACATGCGCGAGGAATCGCCATGCCAGCCATCGAGGATGTAGGTCACGTCGATGTTGACGATATCGCCATCCTTCAGCGGCTTGTTGTCGGGAATGCCGTGACAGACGACATGGTTGATCGAGGTGCAGGACGATTTCGTGTAACCGCGATAGTTGAGCGTGGCCGGCAGTGCGCCGTGGTCCATGCCGAACTCGAAGACGAAACGGTCGATCGTCTCCGTGGTGACACCGGGACCGACCATCGGCGCCAGCTCGTCAAGGCAGCGCGCGGTGAGGTCGCATGCCTTGCGCATGCCGGCAAAGCCTTCCTCGCCATAGAGGCGGATCTGGCCGGTGTTTCTGAGCGGTGCCGTTGCGGCGTCGAGATAGGTGACCATTTTGTCCGTATAGAAGGTGGCGCGCCGCAGGAGTGCGGGCGCGAAGATGCCACCAGATTTGGCACTTGGGAACGAAAGGTTCAAGGAAGAACTGCCTGATGCGGCCCCAGCCGCCCGGATATTCGCTTGCCGAGGCGATCCTTTCCCGGTTTTGCATGGCGTTGCTTTCCTTTGTGGCCGTCGTGCGTTAGGGCGGATTGATGTTTTGGAGATCGCGTCCGTTGCCGGCGCCCAGGCGCGTCAGGTCGCTTGAAGCGCCACTGACGGCAGCCTGCTCATGTTTCATGGGCCTGGTGCTGCTGGCGATGCTGTGCCTCGGCCGGCCGGATACCCCCATCTCCTGGGATCCTGCGCAAGGCGGTGCCAGCGCCGGTCTGGAACGGTCGGGTGAGGCCGCAGCGCTGCTGCGTGTCATCAACAAGGCGCAAGCGCTGGAGGTTGGCAGCGCCCGGCCAGTGCTCGCCAAGTTCGCCGGCGGCCATCCGGCCCTGCCGGTTCCACAGGCTGTTTTCCGCCGGCTCGAGCCGACATGGCCGGAGGTATCTGGTACCGGCCATGGGGCGACCTTCGCGCCCCGCGTGAGTGCCAACCAGCCGCGTGCGCCGCCGTCCACGCAAGCCTGAGCGGTCCGGGGCCGCACGTTCACCTCCATTCAAACTGTTTCGCGTCGCAACCCGTGCGGCGGCCGAGAGCCGCGCATTGGTGGCGCGGCGCGTCATTTTCGGATCATTGCAATGCAACAGCGTATCAAGACATTCAAAAGCCTGTCATGTGCGGCCTCGGCTGCTTCATTTCTTTCCGTCCAGGCGTTCATCTGTATCGGAATTGTCTATTGGGTGATCGCCGAGACACTCCATTTGTCGGGAACCGGGGCGCTCGTCCTTGGCGCCCTATTCGCCTTGCCGTCGGCCTACGTTCTGCTGACGGTGACGCGCATGGCTTTCGATGCGGAGACCGACCTGGCCAACCAGTAATCGCGCTGCCGAGTGCGCCGAAGGGTCTGCCGGGCTGCTTGCCACCGGCAGGCCCTGACTTAGCCAGTTGCGGCAACGGCGGTCGCTTTCCGCAGTGACGACACATTTCCGTGGCACAAACCGCACGAGGCAACTTTTGACGACGAGCGGCGTTGCTTGGGCGATGCCGGTTCGGGAGATTGTCGGATGGACAGATTGCAATTCGAGGTGCCGGTGCGCATCGCACCAGGCCCAGGCTTGCCCGTCGAGGAAATCTACAGCGTCGAGCAGGCGCTCGATTTTCTGCAGGATTGGCCGGCGCGCCGGCAGGGACCGGTGTATCAGAAAGCCTTCAATGCCTGTTTCGGCGCCACGGTGGATGTGGTCAAGAGCGAAGACGCCTGCCGGGCGTTCATGGCGTTCTGCCGCGTCACCGGACTGATGGCCGGCGACATGATGGCGCTGAGCAAGCGCGGCGGCGAGGCGAGAGCACTGCAGGCCTGAGGGCCGCGTCGAATGTCCGGAGAACCAGCTCAGCTTCGAGCGCCCATGACAATTCGCGTGCAGCGACGCATCGGCCGTCGCCGTTAAGCTTCCGTTTCCACCTTCGCGGTTAGCCATTGCTTGTACGGCAATGGTTGATTCGTTGCGTCAGTTTCATGGTTCGGAAGATGCCCTCAGAAAAAGTCCGTGCGTTCCCGATCGATCGTCAGCTGTTCTTGGTCAGGGAAGTTGCCGCCAGGCTCGGCAATCTGCATGGCGAGACCGCCACCTCCTTCTGGAAGGCAAAAGCGGCGGAGCTGCTCGATCTCGTTGTCGGGACGGGCCGGGACAGAATGGCAGCCAGTGACGAAGTACGCAGGTTCTTCCTGGCCGTGCAAAGAGAGCTTTCGGCTGGTGCGACCGTAGAAGAGGTCCCGATCCTTACCGCCTGAAGTAAATCCTGCCCAGATAAGTCCGCGCCGTTTTTTCTCCAATGGTGCGCGAACTGCGCCTGTTTGCGCACCAAGGTGGTGGGAGCCAGGGATGATGAGCGCAGCCGCGTCTCGTTGTTTCGGACTGGTCGAAGCCGCGGTTCTCGGCATTTCAGGTCGTCAAGGTGGCAGCAATTGCGCTGCTTCGAGATATCAAAGTTAAATGCAGAGAAGGTGTTTGGTTGCTAATGAATTGGTGGCGGGGGCTGCTCGGGAGGAGCGCCCATGGATACACGAAATGTCGTAGCGAAAATGTCAGCCAAGCTGCTGAAGCATCGTGCCAACACCCAACCACTGCCCACGCGACCGGTCCGCGCATCGTTGGCTGACATTCCGCTCAGGCCACGGCAGAGGCCCGTCCATTGCCCATCGCCTCCGGCTCGGCCTGCCAGCAACATGTAGCCAAGAGGTCGCGCGGGCTGCACGCTTGGCGACGCCGGAAATGCGTCATTTGCCGTCCGTGGCATGCCGAGAGGGGCCGCGTACCGAGGCTGGCTATTGAAGCCGAGGGCCGGCTAGCCAACGGACGCCTGGCAGAAAGTGAATCGAACTTTTTAGCGGTTCGTTCATACATGCGTGTTTTCTAATTTATTCTATGGCCCGCAACTGCTTCACCCGGATTCGGCTCATGGCGGCCGGCATGCGCCGCAGCAGAGCGGCGAATGTCGCCACCATCTTTGCCCTCACCCTGCCGATCGTCGTCGGTGCAGCGGGTTTTGGGGTGGAGACCTCCTATTGGTACTACAACAGTCTGAGATTGCAGGCCACGGCGGATGCCGCAGCCTATGCCGGCGCGCTGGAGCAGATCTCGGGTTCGGACACGCCGACGATCATCGCTGCCGCGACCCAGTCGGCCGCGACGAATGGCCTTGGCGCCGGCACGATCGTCGTCAATACGCCGCCTACATCCGGGCCGAACACGGCTAAGAACGCGGTTGAAGTGATCGTCAGTCAAAGACTCAATCGGATGTTCACCCAGATCTTCACTCAGAGCCAGGTTCCAGAACAGGCGAGGGCCGTAGCCCTCATCACCAATGCTTCGAAGGCCTGCATGCTCGCGCTCGATCCGACGGCCTCGAAGGCTGTGCTGTTTTCGGGCAACACCAACGTGAAGGTCACAGGCTGCTCGGTGATGGCCAATTCGATCGCCTCGGACGCCATCAAGCTTCAGGGATCGGCGGGGCTCCAGGTCGATTGCCTGATAACGGCAGGCGGCGTCTCTCTCAGCAATCCCGTCACCACCGTTTGCGCGGCCCCGATCACCCAGGCGCTGCCTGCCGCAGACCCATTTGCCGGCCTGCCGGCCCCGGCGGCCTCGAACCCCTGCCAGAACGCCAACAAATCGGCGCTGGGGCCGGGGACGTTCTGTAACGGACTCAGTCTCAGTGGCAATGTCACGCTTCAGCCTGGAGTCTATGTCATCCAAGGTGGCGATTTCAAAGTGAATGCCAACGCCAATGTCTCCGGTGACGGCGTCACCATTTACCTCGCCGGCGCCTCGCGTGTATCGATGAATGGCAACGCCACCGTGAATCTGAGCGCGCCGACGTCCGGCACTTACTCGGGCGTGCTGATGTATGGCGACAGAACGGCCACCGGCGGACAGAGCACCTTCAACGGCACAGCGACGTCGCTGCTGACGGGCGCGCTTTATTTTCCCAAGCAGCAGGTCAATTATCTCGGCAATTTCTCAGGCCAAAGTGGGTGCACTCAGGTCGTTGCGAATCTGATCCAATGGTCGGGTAGCTCAACCATCAATCAGGATTGCACGAGCCTCGGAATGCGCGACATTCCCGCCACGCAGTCCGTAGCATTGGTCGAGTAACTTCCGATGGAACGACCATCAGCATCGATCCTGAGCGACGATGTGGGCGTTGCCGCGGTCGAGTTCGCATTGGTGCTTCCTTTCCTGTGCGTGGCGCTGCTCGGCATCCTGGACGGCTGGTCCTATGTGACCAGCTCGCTGTCGATGCGCGCCGGCGTGAAGACCGCCGCGAATCTGGTCATGGAAGGATCGACCAGCGATACGGCGACCCAGGCCGTTGCAATCGCGAGCTGGGAAAAGCGGCCGGCGGACGGCCAGGTCACTCTAAGCCGGATCTACATGTGCGGGGCGACCGTGGTCGACGCTTCCACCTTGTGCAGCGGGCCGAAGGCGCCATCGGTCTACGTTCAGATCCAGGCATCCGCCACTTGGGAGCCACCAGTTACCTTCGGCGTCTTTTCCACCTCCAGCACCATCGGCCACTTGGAGGTGATCCGTGTCCGCTAGGGCTATTCCAAGGAAGGTCCCCAGTGGGTTTCCTTCCGGAATTGCGTCGATAGATAGCTCAAGAGCAAGCGCGTTCAGGCGGGATCGATCCGGTGGGGCCGGATTGGAATTCGCGCTCATAGCGCCATTCCTTATCATGCTATTGTTCGGAATCTTTGCCTTTGGCTGGTCGATGAACGCTGTCTCCAGCGTTCGCTATACGCTTGAGACGACGTCGCGTTCGCTGCAACTCCAGAACACGTTGTCCCAGGCTGCCCTCCAATCGATCGCGACGCAGAAACTGCAGGCCCTGGGCCTGCAGGATGTCAACGTCACGATCGCGATCGATCCGGTGAGCGGCGGCTTTCGCATGGCGCATCTGACCGCCACCTATGCCTTCGTCATAGACTTCCCTTATTTCAACGCCTTCCCGATCAATTACGCGACGACGGTTACCGTGCCGCTGGTCGGCAGTTAGACATGTAGTCTGCCCAGACCACCAAGCCTCTGGCCTTGAGCCGCGCGGTCAGGCTGCATGAATTTCCCTCATTGACGCGCATGCAATTCATCTCTGGCAGAAGAGTCCTGGGCTGCTCCTTTCCCCCATGTGACAGGATCTTTTCCACAGTCAGGCGTTGCCGAAATTTTTACCCAAGGCATCAAGAAACTTTAAACCTCTGCCCGTTACCAAAGCACGTATGGCCTCGTGGCGGAGCGGCTACGCTAGAGACTGCAAATCTCGGAAGCCTCGGTTCGATTCCGAGGCGAGGCCTCCAAAATTCCGAAGCAGATGGGCTAGTGGTCGGGTGGGAGTAAGTCCCATCCCCGGTTCATTTCCGCGTCACAAGCGATTCCGCCTGGCTGCAAAAAGCTCTATCGGAACAGATATTTCGACACCTCCGGGTTGCCACGGCGCCACATCACATTGTCCAGGAAGTAGTGGTGCACGTTGATGAAAATCAACACGATGAAGAAGAACAGCGACGATCCCAGAACCTCCTGGTCATAGGGGATAAGGGCGGTCAGCGCGGTCGGAATTAGCCAGAAAGCCAGACCGCCGAGGAGGAGGCCAGCACTGATGAACTCCAGAAGCCGCACCCTGTAGGCCGGACCAAGAACGGACAGGATTCCGGATGGCGGAACTCTGTCGGCATCGCGCCCGTCACGCTCGACATTGCTCTGGTAACGCCAGACCACCGCCAGGTACTGCAAGGAATGGAGCGCCGGCACCACGAGCAGCCAGAGCGGATTGGTCCTTACAATCAGAATCCAGAGATATAGCGACGCGGTGTAGGCGATGACGCCGTTATACGGCAGGCTGCCGCCATTCCTGCTCCAACGATTGATCAGCATCACGGCAGTGGCGGCCGTGGAGGCGGCCGCGGCCGACAACGCAATCGCATTGAGCCATGCAGGGGTGGCAAACGTATAATATTCCAGCCCCAGGTATTTTCCCTGGCTGACCGCCGTGTTCGTCTGAAGCCATGCGAACAACCAAACGGCATAGCTGTTGATCAGCAGGATTTTCTTGTCCGGATCGGTGAAGAACCTTCGCTTCAGGACGGCATCCACCATCAACATGCCGTAGCCTTGCTTGACGTAGTGCCAGCCCACGAAAAAGAACATCGCGTTGGTTGCGTTTCCCAGCAGCCGGGCGTTCGCCGTTATCGAGCCATAGGCAAAAAATGCGCCCATGAGCAGGGGAACGACGATGCCGGCAAAGATATAGCGGATCTGGAGATTCCCTTCGTATCCGTCGCCGCGCAGCTTCCGCCCAAAATTGCGGTAGAAGAGTTGGTATGAGTGGGCGAAGTGCGGATAGTTGATCAGATAAGCCAGGAAAAGCATCGTTGCAGCCACAAGACCTTCGTACCTCAGTGGCACGAAGTACAGCGCCGGCAAAATCAGGAATGCGCTGCCGCCGAGCATCAGAAAGTCCGCGAGCGGACCAAAGAGATATCTTGGTGGCGTTGGCGTGGGAGCACGTAAATCCGCCGAAAGGTGAACTGTCATATTAGCGCTCCCTTCGCATCCATTTAACCACCGGCCTGTCTGCTCGAGAAGATAGAGGAGCTGGCGGTTAGTGGAAAGGCATGTGCATCTGCCGCAACGAAACGCGGGAGAGAGGCCGATGTCTGGAAGATCTGGTACGCCCAAGGGGAATCGAACCCCTGTTACCGCCGTGAAAGGGCGGTGTCCTAACCGCTAGACGATGGGCGCGCTCAGACGAAGCGGCTTATACTGACGTTGCGCGCAACCGGCAACCCGTTAGGTGCCGCCTTGGACAACTTTTTTCCGGCCTTTGGAAACAGGGGCTTCATCACGACCGCGCGCCTTGGCGGTTAGTAGAAAACGCCTATCGCTTCGCCGTGGGATTATGGCATGCGGAGACTCCGGCCTGATAACAGGCTCCGGCCCGTCAAATCGCTGCTAGCCGTCGTCACCACCGCTGCGCCGGCGGCAGCGCCAGTTCCAGTCGCGCTCGGGGCCGACGTCGACATGGACCGATTCGGTGTGGCAATAGGTGCCGACGCCGCCGCGGCCGGGCATGGTCCTGATATAGTTCGCCAGCTCCCATTTGGAGACGCCGGGCACCTGGATGTCGGCGGCCGCACAATACATGTGCAGCGAATTTTTGGCGCCGTTGGCGCGGCGATTGCGGGCCGGGTCGCGATAGCCCGAAGTGACGACCATCTTGCGGCCGTAATGGCCTTCGATCGTCTTCAGCACGCGCACCAGGGATGGCTTCAGGCAGGCGACGTCCACACTCTCATTCTGCTTCAAGAGACCGTTGGGCGCCAGACGGGCCATGCCGGCCGCGGACGCAACCTGATAGCTGCCGCCCGAACCTTCGTCCTCATTGAGGTCGACGTCGCTTTCGTCGTCAAGGCCGGACTTGCGCTTGATCTCGAACAGGGCTGTCTGGCGCACGCCGGGCAGGGCGTCACTGCCGGTGATGTGCCCGGCATTGTCGCCGCCGAGCGAAGCCAGTTGCAGTGGCTTCTGCGTGGAATCAGCCGAGGCCAGTGTGATGATCGGTTTTGCCGCGGCCGGGGCAGGCTTGGCTAGTACGGTCGGCTGTTCGCCCGTTCGTGTGTTGACCAGCGGAGCGGGTGTTGCCGAAGCAGGGGTGGCGCCAAACATCGAGGCCAGGAAGCCCTTTTTCTTCGGCGCCTCGGCTTGCGGCATTTCGCCGGCGGTCACATAGACCGGATTGTTCATCACCGGTACCGCAGCCGGCTTCGGGGCGGTCACTGCGGCGTCGGCGGCAGCGATCTTCTGGGCGACCGCATCGGTCTGCTGCGCCGTCTGCGCCGGCTGCTGTAAGGACTGCGGTGTCTTTCCCGCGATCGCTTCCGCACCGGCCGGCATTGTAAGCGGGAAGGCGGCTTGCGGCTTGGCCATCGGCACGTAGGCAACTGTTTCGGGGAGCGCCGTGTCGCTTTCGCTCATCACGGTCGTCTGCTCTGTCGCCACCTGCAACGACGAATCGGCGGCGAGCGGCTTGCCCGTGGAGGCGGCGTGGATGTCCGATGCGGAAGCATTGTAGCCAGGCATTCCAACCGACATTGTCGGGTCGCCAGCCGATGTGCAGGAGGCCAGAAGCACGGAGCAGAGCGCTGCCACAATGGCGCGGCGTTCTCCCTTTGCGAGGCTCCATCCTGCTGATTTCAAAGTCAAATTCCCCCTCGACGTCCGGTCGGTGCATCCGTGGCGCTGACTGCTATGTCCGCGTCAGGGTGACCTTTGTCTCCGATCCGGAAACGAGACCTGTGTCAAATCAGCAAGCCTGTAAGTTTTTTTGCAGCGAATGCCGGATTGCGGCTGCTTGATGGTTGACGACACCATTTCGCCCGCTTTTAGGGGGCCGTCAACTCACCAGACATTACAGTCCGTTACACACGCACCTTGACATAGGTACCGGGAGCATCTCCCAAGGTTTTCATATGCTTGCCGGGTTTGCGAGCAGGTACGCGGGTGTTGTCCTTGGCTTCTATCCAGCTTTGCCAGTGTGGCCACCAGGATCCCGGATGGTCGGTGGCAGAGGCTATCCACTGGTCGAAGTCGCCCTTCGGCGGTCCGCCGGTCCAGTACTGATATTTGTTGGATGCGGGCGGATTGACGACGCCCGCGATATGGCCCGATCCCGCCATCACGTATTCGACCGGGCCGCCGAAATATTTCGAGCCGAGGAAGACAGACAGCGCCGGCGCGATGTGATCTTCCCTGGAGGCAAGGTTGTAGATTGGGATAGTGACATCGCCGAGCGAGACCGTGTGGCCCGCAAGTTCCATCGTCCCGCGCGAGAGGTTGTTCTCGAGATAGCAGTTGCGCAGGTAGAACGAATGGTTGGCCGCCGCCATGCGGGTCGAATCGGCGTTCCAGTAAAGCAGGTCGAAGGGCAGGGGATCCTTGCCGCGCATATAGTTGTTGACGACATAGGGCCAGATCAGATCGCCGGAGCGCAGCATGTTAAAAGCGGTCGCCATCTTGGTGCCGTCGAGATAGCCCTTTTCGTTCATCGACTTTTCCACCGCCGCGACCTGTTCCTCGTCGACGAACACTTTCAGGTCGCCGGCATAGGTGAAGTCGACCTGCGTGGTGAAGAAAGTCACCGACTTGATGCGGTCGTCGCCTTCGCGAGCCATCAGCGCCAGTGCCGCCGCCAGCAGCGTGCCGCCGACACAATAGCCGATCGCGTTGACATCCCGCTCGCCGGTGGCCTTCTCGATCGTGTCGAGGCCGTATTGGAGGCCTTCCCTGATATAGGCTTCCCAGTTCTTGGCGCCGTGGCGTTCATCCGGATTGATCCAAGAGATGACGAACACGGTGTGGCCTTGCTCGATCGCCCAGCGGATGAAGGATTTCTGCGGGTTGAGGTCGAGGATATAGAACTTGTTGATCCAGGGCGGGCAGATCAGCAGCGGCCGCTTCAGCACCGTCTCGGTCGCCGCATCGTACTGGATGATCTCGGCGACATCGCTGCGGCCGACCACCTTGCCGGGCGTGGTGGCGATGTTCCTGCCGATCTCGAAGGGCGAATAGTCGGCCTGGCGCAATTTCAGGTCGCCCTTGCCGGCGGCGATGTCCTCGGCCAGCATCTTCATACCGCGCACCAGGTTTTCGCCGTTGGAGGCGACGGTTTCGCGGAACAGTTCGGGATTGGTCAGGATGAAATTGGACGGCGAGATAGCGTTGGATACCTGCTTGACGTAGAAGCTCGCCTTGTGGCGGGTATGCTCGTCCAGGCCTTCGGCGTGGTCGACCAGTTCGGACGCCCAGCGCGAGGTGACGAGATAGGCCTGTTTGAGGAAGTCGAAGAAGGCGTTGCGGCCCCATTCCGGATCCTGGAAGCGCTTGTCGCCGCGCTCCGGCTTGACGGCATCGTCGGGACCTTCGGCATTGGGGCTGACGCGCTGGATGGCGTTGGCCCAAACGGTCATATAGCCGGCGAACAGCCGCGTCTGCGCTTCGAGCGCGCGTTGCGGATCGGCAAGCCAGTATTCGCTGAGCTTGGAGAAGGTCTTGACCATGTCGACGACAGGCTCGGCGACGTGGTCGCGCACCTCACCCTTTTCGCGCGGTTCGGCCCAGGCGGACGCCGCCTTGCCGGCCTGCTCGATCATCCGCGCCATGTTCAGCGCGAAGCGTTCCGGGTCCTTCACCAGATATTGCTCGACCGTCGAAGGTCCGCCATCTTCCGCTTTGCCCGAATCGGGTGTTTTGGACATGGTTCGCGGGGTTCCTCCGGAAGCGTTTTCTTGACATATTAACATGGGACATCCGACAGGGTCCAATCTCGCTTACCCCGGCTGCCAAGGAAACAATATGACGATTAGGTTTGGCGAGACTGTTTTTTTCGGTGCCGGCCACTTTTGCCGCATCGGCGCGGCCATCATGCTCCTGGGCGTGGCCGGATGCTCGAGCACAAATACCGGCGGTCCGGTGCCGATGGCCACCGACGCGGGTCCGAAGGACACGGGCACCTTCCCGAACCTCAACATTCCGCCGCAGGTGGCGGCGAAACAGTTCACCGAGGCCGAGAAGAACGCCAAGCTCGCCCAACTGAAGGCCGACGAGAACGGGCAAGGCGCCAAGCAAGGCGCCAAGGGCGGCGGCGCGGCCGTCGCCAACCAGGCGGCGCTGACCGATCTCGCCAAGAAACACGGTCCGCAGACGCTGAAGCAGATCGAAGGCAAATGCGACCCCGCCCTCGACCCTACCTGCAAATGAGTATATAGCGCGCGCCCAACGCTCCCTTGCTGTCTGGAACTGACATGGAAGAATTTCACAAGGTCCGCCGGCTTCCGCCTTACGTGTTCGAGCAGGTCAACCGGCTCAAGGCCAGCGCCCGTTCGCGCGGTGCCGACATCGTCGACCTCGGCATGGGCAATCCGGACCTGCCGACGCCCAAGGCCATCGTAGACAAATTGTGTGAGGTGGTGCGCGATCCGCGCACGCACCGCTATTCCTCATCGCGCGGCATACCCGGCCTGCGCCGCGCCCAGGCCAACTACTATGCCCGCCGCTTCGGCGTGAAGCTCAACCCCGACACCCAAGTGGTGGCCACGCTTGGCTCGAAGGAAGGCTTCGCCAACATGGCGCAGGCGATCACCGCGCCCGGCGATGTCATCCTGTGCCCCAACCCGACCTATCCGATCCATGCCTTCGGCTTCATCATGTCGGGCGGCGTCATCCGCTCGCTGCAGGTCGAGCCCAATGACGGCTTCATTCCCGCGCTCGAGCGCGGCGTCCGACATTCGATCCCGAAACCGCTGGCGCTGATCCTCAACTATCCGTCGAACCCGACGGCATTGGTCGCCTCGCTCGATTTCTACAAGGACGTGGTGGCCTTCGCCAAGAAGAACGACATCATCATCCTGTCCGACCTTGCCTATTCAGAAATCTATTTCGACGGCAATCCGCCGCCCTCGGTATTGCAGGTGCCGGGCGCCATGGACGTCTGCGTCGAGTTCACCTCGATGTCGAAGACCTTCTCCATGCCCGGCTGGCGCATGGGCTTCGCGGTCGGCAACGAGCGGCTGATCTCGGCGCTGACCCGGGTCAAATCCTATCTCGATTACGGCGCCTTCACGCCGATCCAGGTGGCGGCTGCGCACGCGCTCAATGGCGACGGCGCCGACATCGCCGAGGTGCGCGACATCTATCACAAGCGCCGCGACGTGATGGTCGATGCGTTCGGCCGCGCCGGATGGACCATTCCGGCACCAGCGGCCTCGATGTTCGCCTGGGCGCCAATCCCGGAGCCGTTCCGGCATCTTGGATCCCTCGAATTCTCCAAGCTGCTCATTGAGCACGCCGACGTGGCGGTGGCGCCCGGTGTCGGTTTCGGCGAGCATGGCGACGATTTCGTGCGCGTGGCGCTGGTCGAGAACGAGCACCGGATCCGCCAGGCGGCGCGCAACATCAAGCGGTTCCTGTCGACCAGCGCCAAGCAGCCCAACAACGTGGTGCCGCTTTCCGCCCACCGATAAATACAAATTCGATCTGATTTGAGGGGCGACGCCTTCCATGGCTGAAGCACTGCGTGTTGGAATTGCCGGACTTGGCACGGTCGGTGCATCGGTGGCGCGCGTGTTGCGCGACAAGGCTGCGGAGCTGACCCGCCAATGCGGGCGCGACATCATCGTGTCGGCGGTTTCGGCACGCGACCGCAAACGCGACCGTGGCATCGATCTTGGCGCCGCGAATTGGTTCGACGATCCGGTGAAGATGGCGCAGACCGCCGAGATCGACGTTTTCGTCGAGCTGATCGGTGGCGATGAGGGGCCGGCGCGTGCCTCGGTGAAGGCTGCGCTCGAAGCCGGCCGCCATGTCGTCACCGCCAACAAGGCGCTGCTTGCCAAGCATGGCGTGGCGCTTGCCGAAATCGCCGAGAAGAAGGGCGTGCTGCTCAACTACGAGGCCGCGGTGGCAGGCGGCATCCCGGTGATCAAGACGATGCGCGAAGCGATGGCCGGCAACTCGGTCAACCGTGTGTTCGGCATTCTCAACGGCACCTGCAACTATATCCTGACCCGCATGGAGGCCGAGGGCGTCTCCTTCGACGTCGTGCTGAAGGACGCGCAGCGGCTGGGGTATGCCGAAGCCGATCCGACCTTCGACATCGAGGGCCATGACACCGCGCACAAGCTATCGATCCTGACCAGCCTTGCCTTCGGCACCAGGATTGCCGCCAACGACATCTACATGGAAGGCATTTCCAACATCACCCAGGCCGACATCCGCGCGGCAGGCGATCTCGGCTACCGGATCAAGCTGCTCGGCGTCGCCCAGCGCACCGAAAGCGGCATCGAGCAGCGCGTGCATCCTACCATGGTGCCGACGGCTTCCGTCATCGCCCAGGTGCATGGCGTCACCAATGCGGTGGCAATCGAGACCGATATTTTGGGCGAACTGCTGCTCTCCGGCCCCGGCGCCGGCGGCAATGCCACCGCTTCGGCGGTCATCGGCGACGTGGCCGACATCGCCAAGAGCCGGCCGGGCTTCCAGCATGGTCCCGTCTTCGGCCGACCGGCGAAGGAGCTGAAACCCTACAAGAAGGCGCAGATGCGCAGCCATGCCGGCGGCTACTTCATCCGGCTGACCGTGCATGACCGCATCGGCGTCTTCGCGGCAATCGCCAAGCGCATGGCCGACAACGATATTTCGCTGGAATCGATCGTCCAGCATGCGGTCAACGGCGAGGCGGCGGCGCAGAAGACGGTGATCCTTGTCACCCACGAGACCACCGAGGCCGCCGTGCGCAAGGCCGTTGACGGCATCACCAAGGACGGCCATCTGACCGATAAGCCACAGGTCATCCGCATCGAGCGGGCAGGGTAGCAGGTAGTCCCGTTGCGTTGGGCATAGCCAGCGGTGGCACATTTCGGTTCGGCGAGTACATCCCGCCACCGCCCGGAACGAATTGGCGTCGGCGCCGTTCTCTTGGTCAGCAACCAAGGGAGCCACTTCATGGCCGATACCAACAAATCCGATAGCCCTGACATCGGCGACATCCAGAAGACACTGGAAAAGCAGATCGCCGACCTGCGCAAGGAGATCACCAAGATCAACAAGAGCATTTCGGCTCGTAGCGCGGAAATGCTCGACGATGCCAGCGAACAGGCATCGGATTTCTACGATACAGCCGCTTCCCGTGCCTCGCGGACAGCGCAGCAGTTGCGCAGCCAGGCCCAGGCGGTTTCGGAAGTCGCGCGAGAAAATCCGGGCACGACGACCGCCGTGGTTGGCGTGATCGGCCTGCTCGGCTTTCTGGCCGGGATTGCCGTCGGCCAGTCGATGAACGACACGTCGCGCCGCTGGTATTGATCGCACCGACACCCGAGCCGGCGTTGCCGGCTCGTTTCCCATTTCAGGAAATCATTTGAAGGAGGGCACCATGGCTTCGTCCGTGTTGATAGGTATCCTGATCACATTTCTGGTCATCATTCTCGTTCTCTATCTGGTGCAGCGACTGCCGCTCGACGCCAGGATGAGACAGATCGTGCAGATCATCGTCATCATCATCGGCATTATTTCGCTGCTTAAATACCTCGCGGTTTTCTAGACCGCGAAGGACGGTAATTGCCCGTTTCCTGCCGGCCCGGTTCGTCTCTGACCGGGCCGGCATTGTTTCAAGAACGTGGTTCAATCGATTGATATTGCTATCCTTTCGATAAAACTCCCAGCAGGTCTTGCCGTTGTCATGCTCGTTTGACAAAACAAGCGCGCCTCCGGCGGGAGGCGACGTCAAACGAGGATTTGCCGAAATGAATGTGGCCCAGAACATCGTCGCCGGCCTTGACCGGATACTCACCATGGAACTGGTGCGCGTCACCGAACGGGCTGCCGTCGCGGCCGCCCGGCTGCGCGGCCGCGGCGACGAGAAGGCTGCCGATCAGGTCGCCGTCGATGCCATGCGCGAGGAGCTCAACCGCCTCGCCATCCAGGGCACGGTGGTGATCGGCGAGGGCGAGCGGGACGAGGCGCCCATGCTCTATATCGGCGAGGAGGTCGGTACCGGCAAAGGCCCGGCGGTCGATATCGCGCTTGATCCGCTCGAAGGCACGACGATTTGCGCCAAGAACCTGCCGAACGCGCTCGCCGTGATCGCGATCGCCGAGAAGGGCAGCCTGCTGTTCGCGCCCGACGTCTACATGGACAAGATCGCGGTCGGTCCGGGTTACGTCGAAGGCGTCATCGATATCGATGCCTCGCCGGCCGACAACATCGCCAGCCTCGCCCGGGCGAAGGGCGTCGCTGTGTCCGACATCACGGCCTGCATCCTCGACCGGCCGCGTCACGCCAAGCTGATCGACGCCGTGCGCGCCACGGGTGCCGCGATCCGGCTGATCGGCGACGGCGATGTCGCCGGCGTCATTCACACCACCGACCCGGAAGAAACCGGCATCGACATCTATCTCGGCACCGGCGGCGCGCCGGAAGGCGTTCTGGCCGCGGCCGCGCTGCGCTGCACTGGCGGCCAGATGCAGGGCAGGCTGATCCTCGATACGCCGGAGAAGATCGCACGCGCGGCAAAAATGGGGATTGCCGATCCGAAGCGGGTTTATCGGGCCGAGGACATGGCGCGCGGCGACGTGCTGTTCGCGGCCACCGGCGTCACCGACGGCAACATGCTGGCGGGCGTCAAGTTCGGCCGTACCTATATAACCACGCACACGATCGTCTTGCGCTCCTCATCGCGGACCGTGCGGGAGATCAAGGCCCGGCATCAGGATCCGGATAAGTTCTAAAGCCTGCTTGCGAAGCCGCACCGCAGTTGTTAGCCATCTGGCTGCATCTGAACCTGGCCGCGCAAGGACTAATGATGAAGGCGTTCGACTGGCACGCGGATCCGATTTCGCGTGCCACTCCTGTCACGAAATCCTTTCGCAATACCCAGAACGTGCGCCGCTTTCTCACCCGCGAATGCGGCGACACGTTCAGGTTCGATCGATCCTTCATGGCCTGGCTCAAGGACGGTCGGGAAAAGACAATGGGAGATGCAGCCGACGAGTGGATCCAGCGCCAGGCTGAAAAGTGGAAAGCGTAGTTCTTCTTGAATTCTTCTGCGATGCCTACTGCCGCGAGCCGCTTGGCTTTGCCCGGCTTTGACCCTAAAGCGCGTCGCGTTAACGCGACGCGCTTTAGGGCGTTGTTTGTGCATGCCGTAATCCCAAAACCGCTGCGCACTTTTGGGCGACATGCATTATCCTGCCGCCAACCATGAGTTGGCAAAGCGCATGATGGGCGAAAGGCGCCTCTTCCTCGATGTCAGGCAGTCGGCAACCGGTCTCTCCTGGCAGCACCGGCTGACCGAACGGCAGGACATGATCGCGCTTGCCATCGCGCAAGGTCATGGCGTGCCCGACATCGTCGCGCGCGTTCTTGCCGGACGCGGCGTTGCCGCCGATGATACCGAGCGATTTCTCGACCCGACGATCCGCGACCTGTTGCCGAATCCGGCGTCGCTGACCGACATGGACAAGGCTGCGGCCCGCATCGCGGCAGCGGTGATGGCCAGGGAAAAGGTGGCGATCTTCGGCGACTACGATGTCGACGGTGCCGCTTCGTCCGCCTTGCTCAAACGGTTCCTGACGCATTTCTCGGTACCTTCGGAAATTTACATCCCTGATCGCATCTTCGAAGGGTACGGTCCCAATCCGGACGCGATGCGCGAACTCGTCTCGCGCGGCGCGACGCTGATCGTTACCGTGGATTGCGGCACCAACAGTGCTGTTTCCGTCGATGCGGCCAATGAGGCCGGCGCCGACGTCGTGGTGCTCGACCATCATCAGGTTGGCGGCGCTTTGCCGGCGGCAATTGCCATCGTCAATCCAAACCGTGACGACGATCTTTCCGGGCAGGGCCACCTCTGTGCCGCCGGCGTGGTCTTCCTTGCGCTGGTACAAACCGCGAAGGTGCTGCGCGCGATGACCGACGCCACGCCGCCGGACCTGCTTTCGTTGCTCGATCTCGTGGCGCTTGCCACCGTCTGCGACGTGGTGCCGCTCACCGGCGTCAATCGCGCTTTCGTCGTCAAGGGCCTGCAGGTGGCGCGGCAGCAGAAGAATGAAGGGATGGCTGCCCTTGCGCGGGTGTCACGCATCGGCGAGCCGATCGGTACCTTCCATCTCGCCTATCTGATCGGCCCGCGCATCAATGCGGGCGGGCGCATCGGCGATGCGGCGCTCGGCAGCCGCTTGCTTGCAACGGACGATCCGGTCGAGGCGCTGACCATCGCCGAGACGCTCGACCGGTTGAACCAGGAACGGCAGCTGATGGAGCAGGAGATGCTCGCCGCCGCACGCGCCGAGGCCGATGCCGAGCTCGCGGGCGGCAGCGGCCCGGCGATCGTCGTCACCGCCAGCAACAACTGGCATCCCGGCATTGTCGGCCTGCTTGCCTCACGATTGAAGGATCATGCGCGCCGGCCGGCCTTTGCCATCGCCTTCAACGCTCTGGGCATCGGTACCGGTTCGGGCCGTTCGGTGTCGGGTTTCGATCTTGGCCGGCTGGTACGCGAAGCCGCCAATGCCGGGCTCATCGTCAAGGGCGGCGGCCATGGCATGGCGGCCGGCATCACCGTGGAGCGGGCAAGGCTGGGCGAGCTCAGGGCCTTCTTCGAGGAGCGGGCGGCCGCCGACGTTTTCCGGTTGCAGGATGAGGAAAGCCTGGCGATCGATGGCGCGCTTGCCGCGGAGGGCGCGACGCTCGGCCTGCTCGATGCGCTGGAAAAGGCGGGGCCCTTCGGCGCCGGCCATGTCGCGCCGGTTTTCGTACTGCCGCGCCATCGGCTGGTCGATATCAGGCCGGTCGGCACCAACCATATTCGCGCCGACTTGCAGTCGGAGAGCGGCGGCCGCATCCAGGCGATCGCCTTTCGCGCCGTTGACACGGTGCTTGGCGAATTCCTGTTCAAGAACCGTGGCAAGACGGTGCATGTCGCCGGCTCGCTGTCGGGCAATTACTGGAACGGCAGCCGCACGGTGCAGTTTCGCATGATCGACGCTGCGCGGGCGTAGCCGCGCCAGAAACCGCGCAATTCACCCGGCGGGTGCATAACGCAGCAGCGTCACGCCCTGGGCTAGGCTCTGCGTGCCGACCGGTTTCAGCGTCAGCGACAGGCCGGATTGGAAGTATGGCTTGCCGCCACCCAACACCACAGGATGCATGTAGAGCCGGTATTCGTCGATGAGACCGGCTCGTGCCAGAGAGGCCGCAAGATCGGCGCCGCCTAGAATGACAAGGCCATCGGCCTGCGCCTTGAGAGACCTTACCGTGTTCTCGGCATCGCCACTCCCCAGCCGGGCATTGAGCCCGACTTGTTGAAGCGTGGTCGAGAAGACGATCTTCGGCGTTTCGCGCCATGCGCGGGCAAAATCCCGCTCGACCTCGGTGGCGCCGGTCTCGCGCTCAGGGCTGTCCCAGAAGCGCATAGTTTCGTACATGCGCCGTCCGGCCAGCACGGCGGAGGCCTGTCTCATCATGTCGTTGAAATGCTGGTGCAGCTCCGCCTCGGGCACCGGCAAGCCGATGTCCTCGTCCGATCGGGCGATATAGCCGTCCAACGACGTCAGCATGGAATAGACAATCCTGGCCATCGGCACCTCCGCTTTGATTGGCGCAGATCACCATAACCAATTGCATTTTGCAATCAGTTTGTGCCGAAGCGAATAGAACTTGGTGAGATTATCTAGGCGAGAACCGTCTGCAGCCGCGTCAGTTCACCGATCTGCGCCATCGTCGCCTGATAGCCGAGTTGGATCGCCTCGTCGGCGCGGTGGAATTCGGTGAGGCCGATATGGCTGAGCTTGGGCTGCAGCGACATGTCGGGCGGATCGCCGGCAAGTCTCGCCCGTGAAATGCGGTCCTGGATGATGTTGAAGGCTTCGACCATCACGCCGGTGATGCCCAGACGCGTCTGGTGCGATTGGTGTTGGGCGTCGACCTGGCCGGGCCTTGGCGCATCTTTTTCGATAAGCAGTTCGCCGGCACTGTGTTTGATCACTGCGGCGCGGCCGAACAGGTCGTAGTGGAGGTTGACCGCCACGACGAGCGGCTGCTCGTAGGCGCGGCAGACGGAAACGGGCACCGGATTGACCAGCGCTCCATCGACCAGCACGCGGCCGTTGCAATCGACCGGCTCGAACACGCCGGGTAGAGCATAGGACGCGCGCATGGCCGTGATCAGCGAGCCGCTCGACAGCCAGATCTCGTGGCCGGTACGGATTTCCGATGCGACGCAGACGAATGGTTTGGGCAGATCGTCGAAGCGGATACCGGCCACGTGCTCGCGCAGGCGCGCATCCAGTTTCATGCCGCCGAAGAGGCCGCTGCCGCGCAGGTTGAGATCGAGCAGGCCGAAGATGCGCCGCCTGGTGAGGCTGCGCGCGAACTCTTCCAGCTCATCCAGTTTGCCGGCGAGATAACAGCCGCCGACCAAGGCGCCGATCGAGGTGCCGGCGATCATGGAAACTTCGATGCCGGCCTCATCGAGCGCGCGCAGCACGCCGATATGGGCCCAGCCTCTGGCGCAACCGCCGCCGAGCGCGAGTGATATGCCTGTCTTCCTGGGAGATTTTGTTTCGGATGCGCCGCCGGCCGAGGACAGGCCGTTGGCCTCCCTGACATCTGGTCTGTTACGCAATGACGCCCATTCGAGCATCATGATCTCCCTTGTCCCGAGGCTAATATACGGACTGGCCGTATCGAAATGATGAATCTATGTGGTCGGTGTGAGGCAGAAGGTTCAAGCTGATGGCTTTCGATACGTGTTTTCCGCATCGAACAGCGGCTTGCTGCCGTCGTCGGCAAGCGTCCCCTTGCCGTCAATCAGCCCCACCGTCCGATAAAAGCATGAACGTCGGCCAGTGTGACAAGTTGCGTCGTGGCCCAACACTTTGACGCGCAACCATATGGCGTCCTGGTCACAATCCGTGAGCATCTCGACGACATGCTGGAAATTGCCCGAGGTTTGGCCCTTCTTCCAGAGCGTGTTGCGCGAGCGCGACCAGTAGTGGGCGATACCTGTCTCCAGCGTCAGCGCCAGCGCCTGCGCATTCATATGCGCGACCATCAGCAGCATGCCGTCGGCGGCGTCGGTGACAACGACGGTGACGAGACCGGCTGCATCGAAGCGCGGCGAGAACACCGTGCCTTCCTCCAGCGTCTTCTTGTCTGACGGAGCTTTCGGGAATTCCAGTGCCGACATTGCCGGTCTATTTTCCTGTTGACCGCGCGTCGGCAAGGGGCTTACGCCCCGCCGCCGCGCACCATGGTGACAAAACGAACCTGCTCCTCGGGCGTATCCTTGAAGACGCCGGTGAAGGTGGAGGTCAGCGTGGTGGAACCTTGCTTGCGGATACCCCGCATCGCCATGCACATGTGCTCGGCCTCGATCATCACGGCAACACCGCGCGGGTTGAGCACGTCCTGAATGACCCCAGCAATCTGGGCAGTCAGGGCTTCCTGCGTCTGCAGGCGATGGGCAAAGATATCGACGACGCGCGCGATCTTGGACAGGCCGACGACCTTGCCGTCGGGCAGATAGCCGACATGCGCCTTGCCGATGATCGGCACCATGTGGTGCTCGCAATGCGAGTGGAACGTGATGTCCTTGACGATGACAAGGTCATCGTAGCCGGCGACCTCTTCGAAGGTACGGCCAAGCTCCTCGGCCGGGCACATATCGTAGCCGCCGAACATTTCACGGAACGCCTTGGCCACGCGCTTGGGTGTATCGATCAAACCCTCGCGATCCGGATTGTCGCCGGTCCAGCGCAGCAAGGTGCGCACGGCGGCCTCGACTTCAGCCTCGCTCGGGCGGTCGGTGACCGGCTTTTCCATGTAGGCGGACTGGGGCATGAGTTTCTTGATGACGGCATCCATAAAGGCGTCTCCCGTAGTCCCTCTCTGAGGAGGAACGAGTTGAACGGACCACGACCTTTCGGTGTCGGAAACTCGCCCCGTTTCCAGCCCCGTAAGCGGCGTGAACTCCCCGGCAAGGACAGTGGCGGTCGCCGCCTTGTCGATACCGGACTGCCAGCATTATATATGGTCGTGCCGAGCGATTGAAAGACGCAACAACGGCAATCGCTGTTCGCTTGGCGGCGACGGATTGGAAAATAATGATCAACGACGTCTACAACGCGAAAATTCTCGGTTTTGCCGGAAACATCGCCCGCATCGGCCGGCTCGATCATCCCGACGCGACCGCGAAGGCGCATTCCAAGCTGTGCGGCTCGACCGTTACCGTCGACCTCAAGATGGAGGACGACGTGGTCACCGACTTCGCCCACGACGTGAAAGCCTGCGCGCTCGGCCAGGCATCGTCTTCGATCATGGCGCAACATGTCATTGGCGCCAGCGCCGAGGAATTGCGCGCGGTGCGCGAGACCATGCTGAAGATGCTGAAGGAGAACGGCGCGCCGCCGGAGGGCCGCTTCGCCGACCTCAGCTATCTGGAGCCGGTGCGTGACTACAAGGCGCGCCATGCGTCGACCATGCTGACGTTCGACGCAGTGGTCGATGCCATCGGCCAGATCGAAAAGAAGCCGCCGACGAAGCGGCCTAGCGCCCGCCCGAATCGCGCCTGTTTTCGGCGAATTCGCTTCTGAGCCAATCGGCGAACGCCGCGGCTGGCTCTGACAAATCGCTCAAACTCCTGGCCACCAGCCAATAGGCGCCGGACGCGACGTCGATGTCGAACGGCTTGACCAGTGCCCCGGTTGCCAGTTCTTCACCAATCTGCAGGAGATCGCCTAGCGCCACGCCGTGCCCAAGCAGCGCGGCCTGCTTCGAGAGCGAGGCGTCCGCAAGCATCGGGCCGCGCGCGGGCACGGCATGGGCGGGCACGCCCAGCCGCCTCGAACCACCGCGCCCAACCCTGGCGGTTTTCCTCGTGCAAAAGCGTGAAGCGAGCAAGGTCGGCCGGCTTCTCGAGGGCCAGGCCCGATGAAAGCAGTGCCGGCGACAGAACCGGCGAATCGACTGTCGAGGCCAGCCGCTCGGCCTCGCTCCGGAGCCATGACGTCGCGCTCGAACTGAAACGCAAGGCAAGTTCGGGCTGGTCGCCGCGGAACTCGATCAGCCTTGGGTCGACTTCGAGGGAGACGTCGATGTCGGGCCGCAACTGCCGGAACCGGTTGAGCCTTGGCACCAGCCAAACGGCTGCAAGCGACGGTTCGACGCTGACGCGAACCACGGACTGGGCCGGAGTGGCGACCAGATCGCCGAGCAGACGATCGATTGCATCGAAACTCCTGACCAATTGAGCAAGCAGCCGGCGGCCCGCATCGGTCAGTTCGACGCGGCGATGGTGTCGTTCGAAAAGCGGTTGGCGCAGGAAGGTCTCGAGCTCGCGGATCTGCCGGCTGATCGCCGCCTGCGAGACGAAAAGCTCCTCGGCGGCCTTGCTGAAGCTCAAATGCCGGCCAGCCGCCTCGAAGCTCCTCAATGCCGTCAAGGGCAGGCGTCCACGCTTCATTTCGCATAACCCAGGATTATCCGAAGCGGAAATTATATTCGTTTGAAGGCGAAGGCCAGCGGCGGTCTAGTCGCGTCAAAGGAGACACGACCATGGTCCAGTTCCTGAACATTCTCGGCGATGTCATGCGGATCGCGACGTTTCAATGGCGTGACGAAAGGCGCGATGCGCGGCACCACGAAGAGTGGGCTCACCCTGGCCGGTGGGCACCTCCGACCGACCGGCAGCCATTCCGCCGTTACCGCCCGTGACGGCAGGGCGAGCGGGATTGCGTTCTTCGGTGGAAGCTCACATCTATCATCTTGGAAACGCGGAGATCGCAGTGGGCGACCAGAACGGGCATGCGCATACGGCGCCGAGGCGCGGCCGCAACTGGCCCGGCCCGTGGCGTAAGACGCCCGGACGCCTGCTCGGCACGTCGCTCGTGCGACTTTACCAGCTGACGCTGTCCGGTTTTGTCGGCAATTCCTGCCGGCATCTGCCGACCTGTTCGGAATACGCGCATGAGGCGATCGCCCGTCATGGCCTTTGGGCCGGTGGCTGGATGGGCTTGTTCCGTGTGCTGCGCTGCGGCCCATTCGGCACGCACGGCGTTGATCTCGTGCCGGAGGTGCTGGCGCCCCGCTACGCCTGGTACATGCCATGGCGGTACTGGCGGATCGGCCGTAAGCGCGGCGAAGCGCAGGGATGAGGGGGCTGGTCACGCCGCGCCGGCCGCGCCGGTTTACGATCCGGTAGGGTTAACGCAAGCCTGCACAACAACTGCGCATTTGAGACAAAATCGAGACAAGACACCTCGCTAAGCCGCTCGCGAACCCCCTTCTGGAGCGAGCAGAAAATGCGCAATGTCGATCGTCTTCCCTTTATCATGGCTGGTGTCCTGTTCCTGCTCGCCTGGCTGCTGGGATTTCCGATGCGCGCGCAGTCCGCGCCGCTCGGGGATGTGCAGTGCACGCTGATCGCCGATGCTGTAACCGGCAAAACGCTTTACCAGGACGGTACCTGCGACCGGCGCTTCAGCCCGGCATCAACGTTCAAGGTGCCGCTTTCGCTGATCGGCTACGACGCAGGCATCCTCACCGATGAACACACCCCGGCATGGGACTACAGGACCGAGTTCAACGCGGTGAAGCGCGACCAGAAAACCGTCGATCCGACGATCTGGGAACGCGATTCCATCATCTGGTTCTCACGCGAGATCACCCGCAGGCTCGGCCGTGAGAAATTTGCCGGCTATGTATCCAAGTTCAAGTACGGCAACAGCGACGTTTCCGGCAATCCCGGCAAGGATGACGGGCTTACCCGCTCCTGGGTCAACTCCTCGCTCGAGATCACGCCGGTCGAACAGGTTGCCTTCCTGCGGCAACTGCTCGCCGGCACGATGCCGGTGTCGGCCAAGGCGCATGAAATGACATGGGCCGTCATACCCAGCTTCAAGGCCGGCGATTGGGCCGTCCAGGGGAAGACCGGCAGCACCAAGCTCGGCGAGGGCGGCAAGGACAAGCGCTCGCTCGGCTGGTTTGTCGGCTGGGCGCGGAAAGACGGCCGCCAGATCGTGTTCGCCCGGCTCGTCGTCGATACGAAGCGGACCGACATGCCGAAAGGGTTGGCGACGCGGGCCGCGTTCCTGAAAGACCTGCCGCGGCTGATTAAGTGAGCCGGGCTTTACGGCGGCGGCATCTGCCCATAAAAGACTGCCGCCGCCGGACGCTTCCGGCACCTGGCAGGTCGCAGCTCCCGAACCGCTGATATCTGCATTTTACCACCCGCGCTCGTTTGCGGGACTGGATAGGAGATACACATGCTGAATTCCGTTTCCCTGACATTTCCCGATGGCTCCGTGCGTGACTACGACGCAGCGATGACCGGCGCCGGGCTTGCCGAATCGATTTCGAAGTCGCTGGCCAAAAAGGCCGTGGCCTACGCCATCGACGGCACCGTGCGCGACCTCAGTGATCCCCTCGGCAAATCCGGCAAGGTCGAGATCATCACCCGCGAAGACCCGCGCGCGCTGGAACTCATCCGCCATGACACCGCACACGTGCTGGCGGAAGCCGTTCAGGAGATATGGCCGGGAACGCAGGTGACCATCGGGCCGGTGATCGAGAACGGATTCTATTACGACTTTGCCCGCAACGAGCCGTTCACCCCCGACGATTTCCCGGTGATCGAGAAGAAGATGCGCGAGATCATCGCGCGCAACAGGCCGTTCACAAAGGAGGTCTGGTCGCGCGACAAGGCAAAAAAGGTCTTTGCCGACAAGGGCGAGCGCTACAAGCTCGAACTGATCGACGCCATTCCCGAGGATCAGGATCTCAAGATCTATGCGCAGGGAGACTGGTTCGACCTCTGCCGTGGTCCGCACATGGCCTCGACCGGCCAGATCGGCAACGCCTTCAAGCTGATGAAGGTGGCCGGTGCCTATTGGCGCGGCGACTCGAACAACCCGATGCTGACACGCATCTATGGCACGGCCTGGGCCGACCAGGCGCAGCTCGAAGCTTACCAGACCATGCTGGAGGAGGCCGAGAAGCGCGACCACCGCAAGCTTGGCCGCGAAATGGATCTTTTCCATTTCCAGGAAGAGGGGCCGGGCGTCGTCTTCTGGCACGCCAAGGGCTGGAAGATGTTCCAGAACCTGGTCAACTACATGCGTCGCCGGCTCGACGAACAGGGCTATCAGGAGGTCAACGCCCCGCAGGTGCTCGACAAGAGTCTGTGGGAGACGTCGGGCCACTGGGGCTGGTACCGCGACGCCATGTTCAAGGTGACGGTCGCCGGCGATGAAACCGACGATGACCGCGTCTTTGCGCTAAAGCCGATGAATTGCCCGGGCCACGTGCAGATATTCAAGCATGGGTTGAAGTCTTACCGCGATCTGCCCGTTAAACTTGCGGAATTCGGCAATGTGCATCGCTATGAACCGTCGGGCGCGCTGCACGGGCTGATGCGCGTGCGCGGCTTCACGCAGGACGATGCCCATATCTTCTGCACCGAGGAACAGCTGGCGTCGGAGTGCCTGCGCATCAACGACCTGATCCTGTCGACCTATGCCGATTTCGGTTTCGACGAAATCAGCGTCAAGCTGTCGACGCGGCCGGACAAACGCGTCGGCACTGACGAGGCCTGGGATCATGCCGAGGCGATCATGGGCAGCGTGCTGGAGACGATCAGGACGCGCTCCGGCAATCGGATCAAGACGTCGATCAATCCGGGCGAGGGCGCCTTCTACGGGCCGAAGTTCGAATATGTGCTGAAGGATGCCATCGGGCGCGAATGGCAGTGCGGCACGACGCAGGTCGATTTCAACCTGCCGGAACGTTTTGGCGCCTTCTATATCGGCTCGGATTCGGAGAAGAAGCAGCCCGTCATGGTGCACCGCGCCATCTGCGGTTCGATGGAGCGTTTCCTCGGCATCCTGATCGAGAACTATTCCGGCCATTTCCCGCTATGGTTCGCGCCGTTGCAGGTGGTGGTGGCGACGATCACTTCAGACGCCGACAGCTATGCGAACGAGGTCGTGGCGAAGCTGAAAGCCGCCGGGCTGTTGGCGGAAGCCGACCTACGCAACGAGAAGATCAACTACAAGGTCCGCGAACACTCGCTGGCCAAGGTGCCGGTCATCCTCGTCTGTGGCAAGCGCGAGGCGGAGGAGCAGACGGTCAATATCCGCCGGCTCGGCTCGCGCGACCAGGAATCGCTCGGTCTTGCCGAAGCGATCGAACGGCTGACCGACGAAGCGATCACACCTGATCGGCGCCGCAAGCGCGCTGCTTGATCAGAGCGTTCTCGATCGAATGGCGGTGGAGCGATCCACCGCCATTTTCATATCCCTGTCACGGCGACGTTGTACCGAAACGCTATGCTCAAGCTGAAATTGCGCGAACGACCATTTCCCGAGCTTTCCTATGCCAATCCGCACCAGCCGGCTCTGGCGCGCTGGTTCATTCATTCAGTGGAAGGCCTTTCGGGCCGCGACCGGTTCGCCGCGCTCTATGAATTCTGGCGCCATCAGGTTGTGCCGACCGGCGAGCGTGTGTTCAGCCGCATGCTGGACCTCATCGATGTGGGTGTGCGAACCCCCGATCAATGGCCGCCCGTGCAATTGCCCGACACGCCGCTGGTGATCATTGCCAACCATCCCTTCGGCATTGGCGACGGCATCGCCGTGCTCTCACTGGCAGAGCAACTCGGGCGACCTTTCCGCGTGATGATCCACAAGGATCTGCTCAGGATTCGCGAGATGGGGCCTTATTCGCTGCCAATCGACTTTTCCGAGACCAAGGACGCGGTGAAGAACAACATGGCGGTGCGCCATGAGGCGGTGCGGCTGCTGAAGGAGGGCGTCACCATCGTGGTGTTTCCGGCCGGTGGCGTCGCCACCGCGCCAAAGGGTTTTGGCCGCGCGCGCGACCTGCCATGGAAGATGTTTCCGGCCCGTCTCGTCCAGGAAGCCAAGGCCTCGGTCATTCCCATGCATTTCTCCGGCCAGAACGGCAGGCTTTTCCATCTGGTCAGTGGCCCGATGAACATGGCCGAGCGCGACGGCCGTGTGGCCAAATTCGTCGGCAAAGCCTCGCTGACCTTGCGCACCTCGCTGCTCATCCGTGAATTCGCGCGACTGTCCGGCAAGGCGATCGAGGTGCGCGTCGGCAATGTGCTCAGCTGGAGCGAATTGGAACCGTTGCGCGACCGCAAAACGTTGCTCGATCGCTTGTATCGCGGCGTGTTCGACCTAGCGCCAGAGCTGCCACGTCGGCGCATCCCCTTCCTGCCGGCCCGAACCAAGCTCGCCGCCTAAAGGCTAATCGGCGCCTTCTTCCGGATCCATGGCCGCCGCTTCGGTGGCGAGAACCTCGATCTCCTGATTCTGCCCGCCAACGACCGTGAAATCCTTCTGGTAGATCCGGTCGCGGTTTTTGGCGATGATTGTGTAATCGCCTTCGGCCAGCACCATGGAGGCGAAGGCGCCGACGGTTTCCTTGATTGGATCGCCGGATTCGTTGAGCAGCGACCAGGAGGTGTCGGCGATCGCTTCGCCACCCGCCTCGCGCACCAGCTTCATCGTGATCTCGGCGGCGTGATGCTCGACGGTGGCTTCGGTCAGCTTGCCGGCCTCGACGCGGATGTCGGATCGGATGACGGCGTTGACCGCGCCATAGGTGGAGACGACATGGTAGATGCCGGCGTTGAGCCGCACGACGCTGTTGGGTTCGACATCGGGAATGACCAGCGCACGGTCGCCATTGGCCTTGGCGGTGCCCTCATAGATCGAAAAACGCAGTTTCTTCGGCGGAATGCGCACGCCGCCGGACAGGACCGCGTCGAGCTTCAAGCCGCCGGCATCGAGCACCAGGCTTTCTCGCTTGGCGTCCTTGCCGACGGTGATGCGCTTGGTGGCGCCGGCGCGACCGTAGGAGGCGTGGACCAGATAGCTACCGGGTTCGAGCTGGAAGACGGCGCTGCCGCCATGCGCGGAGGCCACCATCGGCAATTTGCCGTTGACGGCTTCAGGCTTGAAGACGCGCCAGACGAGACCTCGGGTGATGTCGGTGCCTTTGTCGGTCAACTGGGCCGACAGGGTGATGGCGCCACCGCCGCCAAGCGCCAGCGGGGTTTCGCTCTTGGGCGTCGCATAGCTCGAAATTCCGGGAAGTTTCAGGTCGCCGACGCCATCCTTTTCCTGCGCAACAGCCATGGAGACCGGCAGCAGGAACAGCGCGGCGCAGAGCCGGACCAGGAAAAGACGCAGTCGCCCCTCAAACATGCCTTGCGTTGAAGCCCATGGCGGTGGCAATTTCAAGGCTTAAGAGTCCGATCCATGACTCTTCACCCCGGCGCCAGCGCGCCTTTGCCCGAGCCGCCCGAATTCGCGATGGTGCGCTTCAGCTCAAGACAGAGTGTTTTAGGAGACTTGCGCCCATGGCGTCGCCGATCATCGACTTCCTGCTGACCCGAAATTCCGCACCGATTCCCGACCTCAGGGAGCCGGCGCCCGGCGACGCCGATATCGCGACGATGATTGCCGCCGCCACACGCGTGCCCGACCATGGACGGCTCGAACCCTGGCGTTTCATCCTCTATCGCGGCGAGGCCCGCATCGAGATCGGCAAAAAGCTGGCGGCTCTGGCCGAAGAGCGGGAGGGGCCGTTGCCGGAAGGCCGTCGCAACCAGGAACTGGCGCGTTTCTCGCGCGCGCCGCTGGTGATCGGTGTCGTGTCTGTTGCCAGGGAAAACCCAAAAATCCCGCAATGGGAGATGTTCCTGTCCGGAGGCATGGCGGCGATGAACCTTATGATCGCGGCCAATGCGCTGGGCTATGGCACCAACATGATCAGCAACTGGTATGCCGATGTGCCGGAGGGCAGGGCGATTCTCGGACTGGCGCCGCAGGAGCGCGTCGTCGGTTTTATTCATATCGGCTCCTATGCCGGGCCGGCACCGGAGCGGCCACGGCCCGATCCGGCCAAGCTCTATGCCGATTACGCCGGGCCTTGGGCGGGCTGAATGTTCTACGAACCGTCCAAGGGGCACGGGTTGCCGCACGATCCTTCGAAGGCGATCGTTGCGCCGCGCCCGATCGGCTGGATATCGACGCTGAACAAGGCCGGCGAGATCAATCTCGCGCCATATTCCTTCTTCAATGCCGTCTCGACCCGGCCTTTCATCGTCTGGTTTTCCTCCGAGGGCGAGAAGGACAGCGCTTCCTTCGCCCAGGAAACCGGCGAGTTCGTCGCGAATCTGGTCAGCCGCGACCTTGCGGAGAAGATGAACTACACGTCCGTCGACGCACCGCGTGGCGTCAACGAGTTCGTCTATGCCGATCTCGCCATGGTGCCCTCGCGTCTCGTCAAGCCACCGCGCGTGGCGGCGGCACCCGCGGCGCTCGAATGCCGGGTGACGGAAGTGTTTCGTCCAAAGGCGCTGGACGGATCGCCGACGAGCGCCTTCGTCGTCGTCGGTGAGGTGATCGGCGTGCACATCGACGATGCTTTCCTGAAAGACGGCCTGTTCGACATCACCAAGGCCGGCAATGTCGCTCGTCTCGGCTACATGGACTATGCCAGCGTCGATGAGGTCTTTTCGATGCGCCGGCCGCGCTGGGGCAAGGAATAAGGCTCCGAACTCGGTCCGTTACTGTGCCTTGCCGGCGCTCGTCCGCCGCCGGGCCGTCATGACGGCGCGCACATAGCCGGGCTCTCCGATCCGAATGCTTCCGTCAGGGAGGCCGAGTATACGGTCGAGGGCGATCTCGTAGAGCCTGACGCGTTTCTCCAAAACTTCGATCGCGATTTCCATGTCTGCGTCGCCGCCGCCGGTGATCGCCTTGGCGACGACATCATGCGTGGCCATGCCGAACTGCATGACGATGTCGGCGACACCCTCCGGGTCGAAGGTCCTGAAGGTGCCGTCTTCGACACCTTGCCGGATGATCTTGACCAGCAGGGGCGAAAACGATGCGCTGGCCGCCAGGTTGATGCGGTGGAAGAGCACGAGGTTCTCCGGCCGGAACAGGGTCTCGAAGAGCGCCCAGGCCTCCGGTGCGGTCTCGATCTTGGCCTGGCGCGATTGTGCGAGCAGCGCGTTCAGGCGAGCGAGCGGGTCGAGCCCGGGATCGCCAAGTATGCCCTTGACCCCAGCCAGTGCTTGTCTGGCGAACCGCTCGGCCAGTGCTTCCAGAAGGGCCTCCTTGGAAGCGAAGTAGTGATAAAAAGCCCCCTTCGAGATGCCGGCGGACGCAATCACATCGTTGAGGCTCGCTTTGTCGTAGCCTCGCGTCAGGAACAGGACCTGAGCATGGTCCAGCAGTTCTTCTCGTCTGAGCTCGGGATGCTTGATGACACGGGGCATGACGAACTTTCTGCACGCGATCACCGTCCTCGTCCAGTGGGGGCGCCAAGGGTCAGCTTGAATCATAGACCATTGGTCGGTATAATAGACTGATGGTCTATTTTAGCCAATGCCAGCACAGGCATACAGCGGAAAGGCGATCATGATCTCCAAATTGGTCCTGCAGACATTCCTCTGGTTCGGCGTCATGGGCGCGTTGCTGTTCCTGGCGGCCGGCACGCTGCACTGGCCCGGGGCGTGGGTCTATCTGGTGGTGATGGTGGTGCTCAGTCTCACCCTGGGCGTGGCGCTGGCCCGGCGTGACCCCGGCCTGATGAATGAGCGGCTGAGCCCTCCCATCCAGAAGAATCAGACGGCGGCCGACAAGGTTCTGCTGTCCATACTTCTACTTGCCATCCTTGGCTGGCAGATATTCATGGGATTCGACTTCCGTTTCGGCTGGTCGGCGGTTCCCGTCTGGGTACAGGTGATTGGCGCCGCCGTGGTGCTACTCAGTATCTGGATCTGCTACCTGACCATGCTGGAGAACAGTTTCGCGGCACCGGTCGTCAAAATCCAGGACGAGCGCGGACAGCGCGTGATCACCACCGGCCCCTACAGCTACGTCCGCCATCCCATGTATGCCGGCGCCATCCTCTTTTTCGCCGGCACGGCACTCCTGCTTGGTTCCTGGTGGGGATTGCTGTCGGTGCTCGTGTTCGTTGTTCTCTTGGGCATCCGCACCTTCATCGAAGAGAAAACGCTTCGCGCTGGTCTGCGCGGCTACGACGACTATGCGGCCCAAGTTCGCTACCGCCTGATTCCGAGGGTCTGGTAGCGGTCAGGCGGAAACCCCGGCGGCCTTTGCTCGCGCCAGAAGCCGTTCGGCCAGCCGCAGGTGCGGGCGGTCGAACATCTTGCCGTCGATGCCGACGACGCCGGGATTTCCCGCTGCCTCGAACGCCGCCACGATGGCGGCCGACTGTTTCACCGCTGCGGCCGAGGGCGTGAAGGCGGCGTTGATGACGGGCACCTGATCTGGATGGATTGCCATCTTGCCGGTGAAACCATCGCGCTCGGCCTCGGCGCACTCCACAGCAAAGGCCGCCATGTCGCGAAAGTTCGGAAACACGGTGTCGATCGCGGCAACCTCTGCGGCCCCGGCCGCGAGGATGGTCGTCAGGCGGGCGTGACGGAAGACGTCGGTGTAGCGGCCGTGCTCGTCGCGGGCCGCACGCGCGCCGATCGCGGCCGACAGGTCTTCCGCGCCCCAGGTCAGGCCGGCAAGCCGCGCGCTTGTCCCGGCGTAGGTCGCCGCCGCCAGCACGCCCGCCGGAGTTTCGGTGATGATGGGCAGGATTTTTATCGAACCGTCGGGCAGATCGTTCTCGGCTTCGCGGACCCTGAGCTTGGCCGCGAGCTGCTGCACGTCCTGGCCGCTGTTCGATTTTGGCAGCATGATGCCGTGGGGCTTTGCCGGAACGAGTTTGACAAGATCATCGTCCGTCATCCCGGTCGCGAGATCGTTGACCCTGACATAGATTGCCGAGCTGGTTTGCCCCCCGCGTTCGAGGATGAAGCGCGCCGCGATCTCGCGCGCATGCGCCTTGTTCTGCGACGCCACGGAGTCCTCAAGATCGACGATGACCACGTCGGCCCCGGCGCCAAATCCCTTTTCCAGCTTCCGCTCGGAATCGCCGGGAACGAAGAGCAGCGAGCGCATCAGGCCGCCTTCTTCAGCATCATCGCTTGCCTTGTGCATTTGGCGACCAGATCGCCATGCTGATTGTAGGCGCGGTGCTCGAATTCGACGATGCCGCGGTCGGGCTTCGATTTGGACTCGCGCACCGAGACGACAGATGTTTCGACGCGGATGGTGTCGCCGTGGAAGACCGGATGTGGAAACACGGTTTCCTTCATACCGAGATTGGCGATAGTGGTGCCGACCGTGATGTCGTTGACCGAGATGCCGATCATCAGGCCGAGCGTGAACAGAGAGTTGACCAGCGGCTTGCCCCATTCGCTCTTGGCGGCGAAATCAAAGTCGATATGCAGCGGCTGCGGGTTCAGCGTCATCACCGAAAACAGCATGTTGTCGCTCTCGGTGACGGTCTTGCGCAGCGTGTGCTGGAAGACATGGCCGACTACAAACTCTTCGAGATATAGCCCGGCCATTTCCGTCTCCTGCGCTGTCTGACGGTTGATAGGCGCTGCATCCAGCGCTCGCAAGCCAGTTAATGAACATGGTGAACCGTTCGTAAACCATTTCTGCCTACCGTCGTCAGCGGGGTCGGAAACCCTCCGGCAAGGGGCGTAAGCAGACGGCATGGTTGTTGTTTCGCATTTCCTGAAATGGATCTACACGGCCAGGGTGTCGGAGCGCGCCGCCGCGGCCAATGCGCTGGCCCGGGCCTATGTCAATTCGGAATTGCCATTCGAAGACCGCTGCGCCGCCGAAGCGGCGCTGACGCTGCTGCTCGACGATGCCTCGTCGAAAGTGCGGCTGGCGATGGCGGAAGCGCTCTCGATGAGCCACCACGCGCCGCTGCAGATCATCAGTGTGCTTGCCGCCGACCAGCCGGAAGTCGCCGGTGTCGTGCTGGCGCGCTCGCCGCTGCTTACCGACGCCGATCTGATCAACCGCGTGGCGGCGAGCCAGAAGGCAACGCAGAAACTGATCGCCGACCGGTCTGTAGTCTCGATGGCGCTGTCGGCGGCCATCGCCGAGATCGGCGAGGCGGAGGCCTGCGCCGTGCTTCTGGCCAACACCGGCGCCGACATCGCTTCCCTCAGCTTTCGCCGCATGGCGGAACGCCACGGACATCTGCCTCTGGTGCGCGAGGCGCTGATATCGGATATCAGGCTGCCTGCCGACTGCCGGCATATGCTGCTCATCAAGCTCGGCGAGACGTTGAAGACATCGCCGCTGGTCATGGCGTTGATGGGAGCCGCGCGTGCCGACCGCGTCATGCGGGACGCCTGCGTCAAGGCCTCGGTGACGCTGATCGAGGGCACGCGCCAGGAAGAGCACGCGGCGTTGATCGAGCACCTCAGGCTACGCGGCGATCTCACCGCGAGCTTCCTGATCCGTACCATCGCGCACGGCAAGGTCGATTTCTTCGGCTCGGCGCTGGTCGCGCTCAGCCAGCAGTCCGAACCGCGGGTGAGGGCGCTGCTGGCAGGCGGGCACGATGTGGCCTTGCAAGCGCTGTTCCGAAGTGCCGGCCTAGCTGCCGCCACGCATGCGGTCATCCTGCGCGCCCTGAAGATCTGGCGTGAGGTCGCCAACGGCAAGCGCGTCGCCGGCGTTCAGGAAGTCAGCTGGCTGATGCTCAAGGAACTGGGTGGGCAATCCGCCGAAGGCGATCTTGCCGTCCTGGTCAAGTCGATCCACCTTGATGCCTTGCGCGAAAACGCACGCGGCCATGCGCTGGCGATCGCTGCTGCCTGAAGCGCGTGGCCTCGAAACGGAGTTATGGGACGCGCTTCAGGTTTTTTGTTTTGATGCATGTCGTTCTCCCAAAACCGAGGTCACTTTTGGGCGACATGCATTAAGTTTTATCTCTCGCGAAGAAATCCGGGAAATCCTCCATCGCCGCGGCGATAATGCGCAGGGACGCTGCGATCTGCAGCATGTCCCCGGTGGCGTTCCGCTGGGCAATGCCTGCAGCATACTGCCTAGCGACGGCGACGGTCGCTGTTTGTGGATCGCCAGGGGCACGGAAAAGCAGCTCGCGCGCCAATCCCCTGAGGAAGTTGGCGATTGAAAGCGTGGTTTCCGACGGGATGGCATGGTTTTGGCTGGCCGTGCGCAGCCTCAGGATTTCCAGGCCGACTGTGACGGAGGCGACGCCGCCGCCCAGCACCGCCTCGCCCTTCCTGCCGGAATTCTGCACCAGCGGCATCAACTGATTGACCCGGTCATAAGCGAGGCTCTCGAAGGCTGAACGCCTCGGCACGCGCTCGTGCAGGCAAAGCCGTGCCAGATCCTCGCGCATGGCCCGCACGATGCGGTCGGCCGCGAGCCATGGATCCGCTGGCAATACGACGATGAAGACGCCGATCGCCAGCAGGATGCCAACCAGGATCGATGCCGAGCCGGCGAAGAAGGGGCCGGGATCGTAGGTCATTGCCTGGTGCGGGCTGAGGAAGGCCAGGAAATTGATGGCGAAGGCCGTCGCCACGCCGACATAGCGCGGATTGGCCATGGCGAGTGCCGCCGGCACCATGATGGGCACGACGAACAGCATGAACCAGCCGAAGCCGGGCAGAGCGGGGAGCGCGATCTGACCGACGAGAAAAGCAAAGGGCAGAGCGAGCAGCGTTCCCTTGAAGAACCCCCAGGATACCTGCACGGGGTCGGGGCGAGCGGCAAACAGGCTCGACACGACGGCAACGAGGATGACGGTGCCGGCTGCTTCCGACCACTTCGTCGTCAGCCAGAATGCCGCGACGAGCAGCGTGGCAACGGCCGCGCGGATGGCGTTGCGCGCAGCACCGGGATAGTCGCGATGCACCACCAGGGCCGGCTGCTGGCCGCCGGGACCTGGACGGCGGGTGGCCGGCGCGCGCAAGGCGTCGAGGCCACGCAGCACCTGTTTCAGCGCCTCGGCGAAATCGGCTGCTATTGTGAGGCGTGTGATTGTGCCGATCCTGTCCTCACCCTGGTCGGTCGAAGCATCGGGCATTTGCCGGGCCTTGGCGGAGATTGCGTCGAGTCGCGCCAACCAGGGCGAGGTATCGTCCAGCGCTCCCGGCTTGGCTGCCAGTTCGCTGACAAGGGCCTGCAGCTCCGAGCGTACCGGGATGAGGGCCGCGTTTTTCGGAGCGCTATGCGAATGGAGCGCGCGCGCGGCCGAAAGAGCCGAAAGCAGCTGTCCGATGGTGCGCCGCACGGGATGCGCGCGCGGCGCGAAGCTCGGCGCCTCCAGCCTTGCATAGGCGCGCATCTCGCCGAGCGTCTGCGTATCGGCGACAAGCTTTCGGTGCAGACCGATGAGTGTTGTCCGGTCGCCGCCGGAGAACGCACCGCCGGCATAAGTGGCGAGGTCGAGAATGCAGCGTTTCAGCCGCGAAATGATAGCGTCGCTGGCCAGTCTCGGCAGGATCAGCCGGCTGGTGAGGCCGGCGCAGACGATGCCGAGCACGATCTCGGCACAGCGCGCGACCGCGAGGTCAACGACCAGATGCGGTTGTCCGAAAGCGGGCAGGCCGATGATCATGGCTGTGTAGCCGGCAAGCGCAGCGCCATAGGCTTCTGGATTGCGCAGCAGCGACGAGACGAAGGTGCAAATGCCAATCCAGACGGCAAGCACCGTCACCAGAATCCAGGGGCCGGCTCCGAACGCGGTGGTGATGCCGATTGCCGCGATACCCCCTGCAAGCGTGCCGAGCAGCCGGTAGAAGCCTTTCGCCAGCACCATGCCGGCAACCGGCTGGGCGACGATGAACACCGTCATCATCGCCCATTGCGGATGGTCGAGCTTCAGCGCATAGGCGACGAGAAGCGCGATCATGCCAGCCGAAACGGTGCGCAGGGCGAAGATCCAGTCGGAGCGCGTCGGTTGCGTCAGCCCGGCCAGGCCCGTCTCGAAATAGGTTTTCAGCCGCGCCCAGGTCACATGCTGGTCTCCATGTCAGGAACGCAAGCTAAACTCGCCAGCGGCTAGATATCCAGCACTTCCGTCTCGGCGAATTCGGCGCGTTCCTGGATGAAGCGGAAGCGAGCCTCAGGCTTGGTACCCATCAGCGCATCGACCGCATCCTTGGTCGCAGCCTCGGCGTCGATCACATCGACCCTAAGCAGCGTGCGCTTCCTCGGGTCCATGGTGGTCTCCTTGAGCTGCGAGGCCATCATCTCGCCCAGGCCCTTGAAGCGGCCGAGTTCGACCTTGCCGCGCCCGGTGAATTCGGTGCGCAGAAGCTCGTCCTTGTGCGCGTCGTCGCGGGCATAGGCGACCTTGCCGCCTTGCCTGATCGAATAGAGCGGCGGCACCGCCAGATAGAGATGGCCGCCGCGTACCAGCGCCGGCATCTCTTGATAGAAGAAGGTGATCAGCAGCGAAGCGATGTGGGCGCCGTCGACGTCGGCATCGGTCATGATGATGACGCGGTCGTAACGCAAATCCTCGTCGCGATATTTTGAGCGCGTGCCGCAGCCAAGCGCCTGGATCAGGTCCGATATCTGCTGGTTGGCGGCCAGCTTGTCGTTGCCGGCGCTGGCGACGTTGAGGATTTTGCCGCGCAGCGGCAGGACGGCCTGGCTGGCACGGTCGCGCGCCTGCTTGGCCGAGCCGCCGGCGGAATCGCCTTCGACGATGAAGAGTTCGGCACCTGCCGCCGCGTTCTGCGTGCAGTCGGCGAGCTTGCCCGGCAAGCGCAGCTTGCGCACCGCACTTTTGCGCGACACCTCTTTTTCCTGGCGGCGGCGCACCCGTTCATCGGCACGCGCGATCACCCAGTCGAGCAGCTTCGAGGCTTCCTGCGGATTATCGGCCAGCCAATGGTCGAATGGGTCGCGGATCGCGGTCTCGACGATGCGTATCGCTTCGATCGTCGCCAGCCTGTCCTTGGTCTGGCCGACGAATTCCGGCTCACGGATGAACACCGACAGCATGCCGGCGGCCGAGATCATGACGTCTTCCGAGGTGACGATCGACGCGCGTTTGTTGCCGACGAGGTCGGCATAGGCGCGCAGGCCGCGCGTCAGCACGTTTCGGAAGCCGGCCTCGTGGGTGCCGCCTTCGCCGGTGGGGATTGTATTGCAGTAGGAATTGATGAAGCCGTCGCCGCCGAACCAGGTCACCGCCCATTCGAGCGAGCCATGGCCGCCTTGCCTGTCACTCTTGCCGGCGAAGATTTCGCGCGTCACCTGGAATTCGTCGCCGAGCGACGCTTTCAGATAATCCTTGAGGCCGCCGGGGAAATGGAATTCCGCCTTGGCCGGTGTCTGATCCTTTTCCTTGATCAGGGAGGGATCGCAGGTCCAGCGGATCTCGACGCCGCCGAACAGATAGGCCTTCGAGCGCGTCATGCGGTAGAGCCGCGCCGGTTCGAAAGCCGCGCCCTTGCCGAAGATCTGCTCGTCGGGATGGAAACGGGTCCTGGTGCCGCGGCGGTTGTGCACCTCGCCGAGGTGCTCCAAACCGCTTACCGGAATGCCGCGTGAAAAACGTTGGCGATAGAGCTGACGCCCGCGCGCGACTTCGACCTCGAGATGATCCGACAGGGCGTTGACGACGGAAACCCCGACGCCGTGCAGGCCACCGGAAGTCTCATAGACCTTGGAATCGAATTTGCCGCCCGAATGCAGCGTCGTCATGATCACTTCGAGCGCCGGCTTCTTGAATTTGGGATGCGGATCGACCGGGATGCCGCGGCCATTGTCAGTGACGGTGAGATAGCCGTCGGCCGAAAGCTCGACATCGATGAATGTGGCGTGGCCGGCAACCGCTTCGTCCATCGAATTGTCGATGACCTCGGCGAACAGATGGTGCATCGCCTTGTCGTCGGTGCCGCCGATATACATGCCCGGCCGGCGGCGCACCGGCTCCAGGCCTTCGAGCACCTCGATGTCGGCGGCACTGTAGCCCTCGCTGCCATCCTTGGCTGCGGCCGGGCGTTTGGCGGCCGCTTGCACCAGCGGATCCGCCGGGCGCGCCGGCGTGCGAACCTGTTGCGGCTGTTTCTCCAGGTTGCCGAAAAGATCGTTGTTGTCGTCCATGCCTGCCATAGAGCCCAAGCTGCGAATCACCCCGTCGATACTGCCACGCTTTTCAGCGCCAAGCGACGGAGGTTCCTGTTACGTTCGGGGATTTAACCCCTCTTACCCTAAAACCATTCGATAACCAAGCAGGCGGAAATAGATCGAATGCAACCGCACAAGATTCCCGATTCTTTAACAATGCGGACTAGCGTGACCCCAACATAACAAGAAACTGCGGGCATCAGGGGTTTCGGTGTGAGGGGCAAGGCCATAACGATGATCGGCATCGCCGCCGTTTTCGGCGCGATCTCGATCTTTGCCGCGGATTTCTGGGTCAAGAGCCAGGCCAAGGCCGATGCCCAGGAGAAGACGGCCTCGATCGCCGCTCCGGCAGCACCCAAAATCGAGTTCAAGACCATCGTGGTTGCCAATGCGCCGTTGCGCTACGGCATGGAGCTCGACCGCGCCAAGCTCAGCGAAATCCCGTGGCCGCAGGATTCCCTTCCGCAGGGCGCCTTTGCCACCATCGATGGGTTGCTCGGCGAAGGCGGCCGGGTCGTGCTGTCGCCGATCGAGGTCAACGAGCCGGTACTGCTGACCAAGCTGTCGGGACCGAACGGCCGCGCAACGCTGTCCAATATGCTGACGCCCGGAATGCGGGCGGTCACCATCCGCACCGACGAGATCGCCGGCGTCGGTGGCTTCGTCACGCCGGGCGACCGGGTCGATGTCGTGCTGACCCGCGATGCCGGCGAAATCCAGGAAGTCGCCAAGAACGCGCAAGGCGCGGCCGGTTCGACCATCACCTCGGAGATCGTCGTTGCAGACGCCAAGGTGCTGAGCGTCGGGCAGGGCGCCGACGAGCGCCAGACGACGCCTCAGGTTGCCAATTCCGTGACCCTCGAGGTGACGACCGAAGGCGCGCAGAAAGTGGCGCTGGCCCGCACGGTCGGCACGCTGTCGCTGTCGCTGCGCTCCGCCAGCGAAGGCGGCGACGGCAAGAACGGCGTCACCACCATCTCTTCTTTCGGCGGATCTGTGGCTTCCAAGGCCGAGGCCGCCGCCGGCTCCTTGTTCGATGCCATCGCCAAGGAGCCAGAGAAGCCGAAATTCAAGACGGTCATCGTGACACGCGGCACGCAGGCCGAGGAATACAAGGTCCCTTCGCGGGACCAGAAGTAAAGACCGGCGGGGACCGGGCGGACGGGATCATGGTGATGCACACCCTATATCGAACAACGGATCGGTTGCGTTTCGTGCGCGCCCTGGCGATGGCGGCTTCACTGGCCGCGAGCGGCATGCTCGCCTTCGCCGGCGCGGCCAAGGCGGACAACGACATCGTCTATGTCTCGTCGACCAAGAATGCGTCGATCAAGGTCGCCAAGGGCAAGCCCAAGACGATCATGACGAGCGCGGCCTTCTACCAGATCGTCATCGGCGATCCGGAGATCGCCAACGTCAATCCGCTGACCGACAAATCCTTCTATGTGCTGGGCAACAATCTCGGCACGACCGGCATTGCGCTGTTCGACGAGAAAAAGCAGCTCGTCGGCACGGTCGACATCGAAGTGACGCTCGACACCGACCAATTGGCGAGCACCATCCGCGCCAGCGTGCCGGACGCCAAGATCAAGGTCGGCTCGGCCAATGGCCGCGTCGTGCTTTCGGGCGAGGCGGATGACGCGGTCGCCGCCGAAAAGGCCAACAAGATCGCCAGCCGCTTCTCCGGCAATGAGGAGGTGATCAATTCGGTCAACATCTCCTCGTCGCAGCAGGTTCAGCTCAATGTCCGCTTCGTCGAGATCAACCGGCAGGCCGGGCAGGACCTAGGTGCGAAATACAGCGCCAATTTCGCCTACGGCTTCGGCGGTCGCGATGTCTCTCTCGATCCGGGCTCGGTGCCGGCGGCCGGCACCGGCGAGATTATCGGCCGGCTGCTGTCCAATGGCGTCTCCATTGATATCGCCATCAAGGCGCTGGAGGAGCGCGGTCTTGCACGAAGGTTGGCCGAACCGAACCTGATTGCCCGTTCCGGCGAAACGGCGAGCTTTCTTGCCGGCGGCGAGTTCCCGATCCCGGTTTCCGAAGACAACGGCAAGATCTCCGTCAGTTACAAGAAATACGGCGTCAGCCTGGACTTTACGCCGACGGTGCTGAAGGACGGTCTGGTCAGCCTCGACATCGCGCCGGAAGTCTCCTCGATCGATGCGTCGGCGTCCTACAATATCGGCAGCATTTCGGTGCCGGGGTTCATCGTCCGCCGTGCCAAGACCTCGGTCGACCTGAAGAACGGCCAGAGCTTCATGATCGCCGGGCTGCTGCAGTCCCAGAACGACATCACCACGTCTCGCATTCCGGGTCTTGGCAAGATGCCGGTGCTGGGGTCGCTGTTCTCTTCGAAATCCTATCAGCGACGCGAGACCGACCTGGTCATCATCGTCACACCCTATTTGGTCAAGCCGGTCGATCCGTCGAAGAAAATGGCTGAACCGACCGACGGCACGCGGCCCGCCAGCAACGTCGACTATTTCCTCAACAACACCGAGGAGGTGAAGGCGTCGGACACCAGCCGTGCGCTGGCGCTGGCTGACGGCAGCGCCACGCGGGGCGCTGCCGCCACCAAGGTCGGCCATTTCCTCGACCTGCCGAAGGACTGAAGCCATGCGTCTGGTCCTGAGTTCGAGCATCGCGCTGCTTCTTGCCGGTTTGGCGAGCGGCTGCACCAGCGACGACTATGTGCGCAGCGAAGGCGTGACGACAGCCGCCGGTGAGGCGCAGGCCGCCAACACCGTCATGCAGATGGTCGACCCGTGGAAGCATGGCGTCCAGAACACGAGGCTTCTCGTGCCCGCCAAGCGCGGAACTGCCGGACCTGTCACACCCGATCAGGCGGCCGGCGCCAAGGCTGCGCAAACGACCACCGGCAACTGATCCAGACGGCATCGACCTCACAGGCGGCGAGAATGGCAAACAGCACCAAGAAGATCCTGCTCGTATCCACAGACCGGACTTTCGCGCAGGACACGAAGACGGCCTTTGCCGCCTCCGAGATCATCCAGCTCCTGACGGTTGAGAAGAACGTCACCGAGTTGCGCGGCGAGGTTCAGGAGGCCGAGTTCGGGGTCGTTATCGTCGACATGGACGCCGCGAAACTGGAAGAAATCGAGTCACTGCAGCGCGTCATGCGCCGGCTCGAGGGCAAGGCACCGGTGGTCGTCGTCACCCAGGAGTTCAACGCCGCCGCCGTGCGCATCCTGGTGCAGCTCAAGGTCGCCGACTTCCTGGTCAAGCCGATCACCACGGCCGATCTCGTGCGTTCAGTCGTGCGAGCGTTGCAGGGGCCTGGGCGCGAGGAAAACACAGAATCGCAGATCTATACCTTCATGCCTGCCGCCGGCGGCGTCGGCACCACGACACTGGCGCTGCAGACCGCGTTCCAGCTGCATCATTCGGTGACGCGCGGCGCCTCGACCTGCGTGGTCGACCTCAATTTCCAGCAAGGTGCCTGCGCGGAATATCTCGATCTGGAGCCGCGTTTCGACATCACCGAGATCGAGAACCAGCCCGAGCGCCTCGACCGGCAACTGCTCGACGTGATGCTGTCCAAGCACGCCAGCGGACTTTGCGTGCTGGCGGCACCGACCCATCCGGCCGAAATGCGTTCGTTCAAGACCGATGTCGTGGTGCGCATGCTGGACCTCGTTTCGGCCTATTTCGACAATGTCGTCATCGACATGCCGCGCACTTGGTTTCCGTGGACGGAAACGGTGCTGCTCGGTTCCAACAAGCTCTACATCGTTGCCGAAATGACGGTGCCGTGCCTGCGCCATACGCAGCGGCTGATCCAGGCCGTCTACGAGACCGCCGGCAAGGAAGTGAAGCCGAACGTGATCGTCAACCGTTTTGAGCAGAAGATGTTCGACAACGGCATCAAGCAGGCGGACGTCCAGGAAATCCTTGGCGAGCATTTTGTCGGTGGCATCGCCAACAACTATCGGCTGGTGCGCGAAGCAGTCGACCGCGGTGTGCCGCTGCACGAGATCGATCCCAATGCCAATGTCGTCAACGACCTGAAGAAAATCATTCTTCCGGAAGAGGCGGTCGCGACCGGGACCAAGTCGAGGTCATTGTTCGGCCTCGGCAGGGGCCTCTTGAAAAGGAAAGCTGGATGACCAGCCGTTTCTCAACCCTGCAGAATCGCGACGCGCGCCCGCAGCGACCGGTGGAACCGACACCGGTCGCGCATCATGCCGTTGTCATCCCGACCAGCCGGAAGGCTCTGCCGGCGAAACCAGAAGCAGCGCCGGCAAAGAATGCCAACAAGGTGCTCGATGCCCGTGTGCGCATTCACCGGATGCTGCTCGAGGAGATCAACCTTGTCGCGCTGGAGCGCTTGCCCAAGGACGAGATGCGCCGGCAGGTGCATGATTTCGTCTCGGAAAAGACCCGCCAGGAGCGGATGGCGATCAACACAGCCGAACTCGACGCGCTGGTCGACGATATCGTCGACGAGATGGTCGGCCTCGGTCCGCTCGAGCCGCTGCTCAAGGATCCCGACATCAACGATATTCTGATCAACGGCCACCAGAACTGCTTCGTCGAAAAGAAGGGCAAGCTGCAGCAGGTCCATATCCCGTTCAAGGACGAGGCGCATCTGCTCAGGATCGTCAACAAGATCGTGGCCGCCGTCGGCCGCCGCGTCGACGAATCGCAGCCAATGGTCGACGCTCGCATGCTGGACGGCTCGCGCTTCAACGCAGCCATTCGCCCGGTGGCCGTCGACGGCCCGCTGGTGTCAATCCGCAAGTTCTCCAAGAACAAGCTTGGCCTGCACAGGCTGGTCGAGTTCGGCGCCATCACGCAGAACATGGCTGAAGTGCTGGCGGCGGCCGTCCACGCCCGCAAGACGACGATCATTTCGGGCGGCACCGGCACCGGCAAGACGACGATGCTCAACGCGCTGTCGGCCTTCATTCCCGAAGACGAGCGGCTGATCACCATCGAGGACGCGGCGGAGCTTCAATTGCAGCAGCCACATGTCGCGCGCATGGAGACGCGCCCCGCCAACATCGAGGGCCACGGCGAACTGAAGCAACGCGACCTGGTCAAAAACGCGCTGCGCATGCGTCCCGACCGGGTCATCCTCGGCGAGTGCCGCGGCGAGGAAGCCTTCGACATGCTGCAGGCCATGAACACCGGCCACGAAGGCTCGATGGCGACCATCCACGCCAACACGCCGCGCGACTGCATTTCGCGCCTGGAGCAGATGCTGGGCATGACCGGCATGCCGATGACGGTGCAGTCGATCCGCAGCCAGATCGCCAGCGCCATCGACATCATCGTCCAACTGACCCGGCTTTCCGACGGCAAGCGCAAGGTGACAAGCGTCGCCGAGGTGACCGGCATGGAAGGCGATGTCATCCAGATGCAGGAGATCTTCCGCTTCGTGCGCACCGGCATGGAGGCCGATGGCAAGATCCTTGGCTACTACGAGGCGACCGGCATACGGCCGCGTTTCCTGGAAGATCTGCGCGCGATGGGCATCGAGTTTCCCGGACGTTATTTCGAACCCGGCCGGCCGCAGGAGTAGCCGGGGTGTTCGACGGGTTCAGCGCGATCTATGTCGTCTATGCCGGGGCCGCACTGACCGGCATCATGGTCGCCGAGGCGGTCTACCTGCTCTATGCCGGCCGCAGCGACAAGCGCACCGCCATCAACCGGCGCATGAAACTTCAGGAAAACAAGATCAGCCAGGAACAGGTTCTGATCCAGCTGCGCAAGGAGCGCGGTCTCGACGCGGGAACGTCGCTATTCTCGCCCGACCGGTTCCGCGCCTTGCGCACGCAGTCGGGCATGGTCATGCCGCTCTCGAAATTCCTGATGATCACCTGCGGTGTGGCGATGGCCGCTACGCTGGTCGCCATCTGGTACGGATTGCCGCTGCTGATGGGGCTCATCCTGTTCGTCATGCTGGTGCCGCTGCTGCCGGTCATGGCGATGCGCACCATGCGCAAGCGCAGGCTGAAGCGTTTCGGCATGCAGTTGCCGGAGGCGCTGGAACTGATCACGCGGGGCCTCAAGGCCGGTCATCCGGTCCCGGTGGCCATTGCCATGGTGTCGCGCGAGATGCCCGATCCGATCGGCACTGAATTCGGCGTCATTGCCGACGAAGTGACTTATGGTTCCGACCTTGTCTCGGCGCTGAATTCGTTGTTCGACCGGGTCGGCCAGGAAGATTTGCCTCTGTTCGTCACCGCCGTGTCGATCCAGACCAGTTCGGGCGGCAATCTGCGCGAAATCCTCGATGGGTTGTCGACGACGATCCGCGAACGCGGCAAGCTGCGCCGCAAGGTGCGCGCCATTTCGACGGAAGGCCGCCTGTCGGCCTACATTTTGACCGCCGTGCCGGCGCTGCTGTTCACTGCCATCATGGCCATGATGCCGGGATACTACAGCGACGTCTGGGGCGTGCCGAAAACCTGGTACATGATCGGCGGCTCGGTTACCTGGCTGATGCTGGGCAATCTGATCATGTTCAAGATGTCGAACTTCAAATTCTGACATGCAAAGCGTCATCGAATTCCTCGCCTCCCTCGCGCCGACCTCGCTGATACCGGTGGCCGTCCTGTTGCTGGCCGTGGGAGCCGCGGCGGTCGCGTGGCCGATGGTGGCGGCGAAGGGTGACCGCAACGAAGTCAAGCGCCGGCTCAAGGTCGACCACGGACCGGTGGTGGCCAAGCCCGAACCGGTGCAGAAGAAGAACAGCGGCGTCGTGCGCGAGAAAGCGGTGAAGAGGGCGCAGGAGTTCTATGCCAAGAGCGACCCGGAAAATGTCGCCCGCCTGCGTTTGAAGCTCATCCAGGCCGGTTATATGGAGCCGCGCGCCGTCGGCATGTTCTTCCTCATCCGGTTCTCGGCGATGATCGGCACGGCGTTCGCAGTTTTCGTGCTCAACCGGTGGATGGCCAGCCCGGACGCTACCATGACCAGCCGGTGGACCTTCATCATCCTGTCGGGCGCTGCCGGCTATTTCCTGCCGGGCCTCGTGCTGACCCAGAAGGTGCGGGAAAAGATGCGCGAATATCGCAACGGCTTCCCCGATTTCATGGACCTGATGATCGTCTGCTCCGATGCCGGCATGAGCATGGAAGCGGGTGTCGAGCGCGTTTCGAAAGAACTTGCCAAGACCTACCCATCGCTCAGCCAGAATCTGCAGCTCGTGTCGCTGGAGCTTCGGGCGGGGCGCAGCCTCGATGATGCGCTGAAGGCGCTCGCCGACCGCCTCAGCCTGGACGAGGTACGTTCCTTCGCCACGCTCCTGCAGCAGTCGAAGGAACTCGGTACCAGCCTGTCGGGCGCGCTCAGGGTATTTTCCGATGAAATGCGCCACAAGCGCATGTCATTGGCCGAGGAGAAGGCTCATGCCTTGCCGGCAAAGATGTCCGTGCCGGTCGTGGTCTGCATCCTGCCAGTGGTGCTGATGATCGCGGTCATTCCCATCATCGTCAAAATGACGGGCCACCACTAATTCGCGCCACGTCGAAACGGATTCGGGCGACATGCACGCATCCGTCGAAGTGATACATCGGGACCTGCAAAGTCCGCGAACAAACGAGAAGTCCATGCGAGTACTGTTGCCCGTCCTCTTGCTGGGTCTTGCCGCGGCGAGCTTGTCGCCCGCCCAGGCTGCGGCCGGCGATTGCGGCGATGCTGCCGCATTGGTGCAGCAGGCCTATCCGAAGGCTCGAAAGAGCGCCGACGGTGCCTCATTCACGCTCGATCCCCATACCAGCATCGCCTTGTCGCCTGCGGACAGCGATTCGCCATTCCGCCTAGTCTGCAAGATCTGGCCCGCCCATGACGATCTGCTGCTGGTCGCAGTGCCGCTGACCGACAGTGCGCAATCCAGCGACGACGGGCATGTTGGCGATATCGAGCTTCTGGTCGTCGACAGGAACAGCCTGCAGGTGCGCCAACGCTTGGTCCAGCCCGGGCTGTTGACCGACGACGCCATCGCTATCCGCAAGATCGAATTCGATACCGGCCGCTATAGGCTGGCGCCCGGTGTCACCGCGTTTGGCCTGCGTATTGAGATGGCAAATCATTCGCAGCCGAATCCCTTCAGCGAAACCGACCTGCGGCTCTATGCCGTTGCCGGCGATGCGCTGCGCATGGTGCTCGATGGCCTTGTCGTTGCCAATGATGGTGGCGAAGGTGATACCAATTGCGCGGGATCCTTTCATTCCGTTCAGGTCGGCCTGACGATAAGCCCGATGGTCCATCGCGGCTATCACGATATCATCGCGGTTGAGCGGACGGATACCGACGAGCCGTCTCCCGACAAGAATGGCGAGTGCCAGTCTCATCCGGGCAAGCCTGTGAACCGAACCTACCGGCTGCGCTATGACGGCAGCCGCTATCCGGTTCCGCGCAAGCTCAAGGCGCTAGAGCCATAAGGTTCTGCTGACATTGCAGCGTTGCGACCCGTGGTTAATGGCCGGTATCTTGGAACTTAGAAGTTAGCTGCATTTCGGCACCGAAGCTTAATCGCTGTGCGGTAGTGTCTTTCCCTGAAGAACGACCCGGCAAATCGGGCGACGGGGCAGGGCATGCGTCAGATAAAATTTGCGGCGGTGGCCACGATGGCAACCGTCCTGATGATCACCGGGTGCACGACGAACACCAACGTCGACACGACCAAGACCACCGCGATCCAGCCGGCAGCCAAGGATGTCGACACATCCGATCTGGCGGAAGGCAAGGCGCAATTTCGCGACGCCAACTATGGTCTTGCCGAACAGCATTTCCGCAAGGCCGTCGAGCTGAAGGCCGACAATGCGGAGGCCTGGATGGGGCTTGCCGCTTCCTACGACGAACTCGGCCGCTTCGACTTCGCCGACCGCGCCTATGGCCAGCTTCTGAAAGTCGCCGGCCGCAAACCCCAGATCGTCAATAATATGGGCTATTCCCAATTGTTGCGCGGCAACAAGAAGAAAGCCAGGGCGCTGTTGCTGGAGGCGAAGGCCGGCATGGCCGATCCCACCGTCGTCGACGCCAACCTCGCCTTGCTGAACAAGGGCTGATGCCGTCCTCGCGCCGGCCAAGGGTGCGATTTCGGCACAACTGGCATCGACGCTTTGTAAACCCTAACCGCAGCTTGGGTCGAAAGATCGGCTGAAAACCGTATCTGAAGGCTGCCGCTGACCTAGAATGCAGCGCAACCGCCGACGCTCGAGAGGCCCCCTTCCGATATGCTGGATTTCAGTTCCCTCCTGCTGGCAGCCGCTTTGTCGGGCATCTGTCTCAGTGCCACCATGTTCGCGATTTGGGTCACCGCGCCGCGGGCCGGGTTCGTGCTGACGGTGGCATGCGGCATTCTCGTACTCGTCGCGCATGTGATCCTGTTCTGGCGCTATACCAGGGAGCCCGATCCGCTGCTTTGCCAGATCGCGCTGGCGCTGCTCAGCCTGGGTTTTCTGATCCTCTGCATTTCGGCCATGCAGTATCTCGGTGTGCCGGACCATCGGCGTGCGATTGCGCCAACATTTGCCGCCATGGCTGTCTGTGCGGCCGTGACCCTCATGGGCCTTGACGGCGTCGGCTTCGTGATCACCTACGCGACGGTTACCGCGCTGCTATCGACGATCGGGGCCATGTTCTGGATCAACGGCAGCCACGATCGCCGCATCCTGCTGGTGGTTTCGTTCCTGAGCGGCACCTGTGCGCTGTCGTTTGCCCTTTGCGGCGTGGTTCTGATGGCCAAAGGGCAGTGGATGCTTGGTGTCGCGCCCGACAACTGGGCTGAACGCCTCAACTCAGTCGTGGCGGTGGCCTGCATGACCGGCCTCGGCGCGTTGACGCTCTCCCTCCACCATTTGCAGGCGCAGATCGAGCTGAAGGCCGAGACGATGACCGATCCGTTGACCGGGCTGATGAATCGTCGGGGTCTGACGTCGCTTTATGGCGAGCGCACCTTCGGCCCGTTCATGGCGATCGTCATGTTTGATCTCGATCACTTCAAGCGGACAAACGACATCTATGGACACCCGGTAGGGGACAAGGTCCTGTGTCGCTTCGCCGCCGTCATCAGGAAATATGCCAGGACCGGGGTCGACGCCTTTCGTCTGGGCGGCGAGGAGTTCGCAATCGTCATGTCGCGGATGACGGAAGAACGGGCCTATGATCTTGCCAGCAAGATCGGCGTCGCTTTCGGCACGGAAGTCGTGCCCACCCCGCTCGGTCCCTTGCGCAGCACGGTCAGCGGCGGGATTGGCTTCGGCGAGGCCGACGGCAGCACCCTCGACGAGGTGCTGGCCAGGGCCGACGCCACGCTCTATGCAGCCAAGCGCGCGGGGCGAAATTGCGTCATCAGCCGCAAAAAGACGGGCAACGCCGACCCAGTCCAGCCGGCCTTGCGCTCAGCGTAGCTATTCGGCCGCCCCCAGATAGTCCGACAGCGGCGGGCACGAGCAGACCAGGTTGCGGTCGCCGGCGACATTGTCGATGCGCGAAACCGGCGGCCAGTACTTTGCCGCTGTGTCGGCGTCGCCGGCGGGATAGGCCGCCTCCAGGCGCGAGTAAGGGTGGGTCCATTGACCGGCCAGCGCCTCGGCTGATGTGTGCGGTGCGTTGACCAGCGGATTGTCGGCCAGAGGCCATTCGCCCCTGGCCACTTTCGCCGCCTCGCCAGCAATGGCGATCATGGCCTCGCAGAAGCGGTCCAACTCGCGCTTGGGCTCGGACTCGGTCGGTTCGACCATCAGCGTGCCGGCGACCGGGAACGACATGGTCGGCGCGTGGAAACCATAGTCGATCAGGCGCTTGGCGATGTCCTCGACACTGATGCCGGCGCTCTCCTTGAGCACGCGGGTATCGAGGATGCATTCGTGGGCAACGCGATCGCTCCGGCCCTTGTAAAGCAGCGGGAAGTGCGGCGCGAGCCGTGTGGCCACGTAGTTTGCCGAAACGATCGCCGTCTCGGTCGCCTGCTTGAGGCCGGAAGCGCCCATCATGCGGATATACATCCAGGTGATCGGCAGGATGGAAGCGCTGCCGAAGGGGGCAGCGGCCACGGCATGCGCCGAGCCTTCGGTGACATGGCCGGGCAGATAGGGTTTCAGATGCGCCCTGACGCCGATCGGACCGACGCCTGGTCCGCCGCCGCCATGCGGGATGCAGAAGGTCTTGTGCAGGTTCATGTGGCAGACGTCGGCGCCGATGTCGCCCGGGCGGGCGAGGCCGACCAGGGCGTTGAGGTTGGCGCCGTCGAAATAGACCTGGCCGCCATGCTCATGGATGAGCGCGCAGAGGTGGCGCGCGCCTTCCTCATAGACGCCATGCGTGGACGGATATGTGAACATCAGCGCCGCGAGGTTCCTGGAATGCTCGTTGGCCTTGGCGCGCATATCGTCCATGTCGATGTTGCCGTCTTCCAGGCAACGAACGACGACGACGCTCATGCCGGCCATTGCGGCACTTGCCGGATTGGTGCCATGCGCGGAGGAAGGGATCAGGCAGACGGTGCGATGACCCTCGCCGCGCGAGCGGTGATAGGCACGGATGGCCAGCAGCCCGGCATATTCGCCCTGGCTGCCGGCATTGGGCTGCAAGGTCACGGCGTCGAAGCCGGTGATTTCCGACAGCCAGCCTTCCAGCTCGCCGATCATGGCGCGGTAGCCGGCCGAATGCGCTGGTGGCGCGAAGGGATGCAAATTGGCGATGCTTGGCCAACTCACCGGCATCATTTCCGCCGCGGCGTTGAGCTTCATGGTGCAGGAGCCCAGCGGGATCATGGCGCGGTCGAGCGCCAGGTCCTTGTCGGCCAGCCGGCGCAGGAAGCGCATCATCTCGGTTTCCGACTTGTTCTCGTGGAAGACCGGCTGGGTCAAAAACTCCTTGCCGCGCGGCTTGCCGGGCACCGTGCTGTCGGTGGAAGAAGCAGCCTTGGCGTCGAACAAGGCCGCGATCGCTTCGAGATCGGCATCGGTCGAGGTTTCGTCGAAACTGATGCCGACATGGTCGGCGTCGAGCACACGCAGCAGCCGGCCGGTCTTTTCGGCGGCGGCCGCGATCCGGGCGGCCTTGCCCTTGGCCTCCACGGTCACCGTGTCGAAACGGCTGGAGCCGAGCACTGATACCCCTGCCTTATCGAGGCCGCTTGCCAGGCGATTGGCAAGCGCATGGATGCGCCCCGCGATCGCCTGCAGGCCGGCCGGGCCATGCCAGATGGCGTAGGCGGTGGCCATATTGGCAAGCAGCGCCTGCGCGGTGCAGATGTTGGACGTCGCCTTGTCGCGGCGGATATGCTGCTCGCGCGTCTGCAAGGCGAGGCGATAGCCGGGGCGGCCCTTGCTGTCGGTCGATTGACCAACCAGGCGGCCGGGCATCAGTCGCGTCAGCTTGTCGGAGACGGCGCAATAGGCGGCGTGTGGGCCGCCGAAGCCCATCGGCACACCAAAACGCTGCATCGGGCCGACGGCAATGTCGGCGCCGAGTTTCGCCGGCGCGTCGGTCAGGGTCAGGCCAAGCGGGTCGGCGATGAAGACGACGATGGCGCCGGTGGCGCGTGCTTTTTCGATCGCCGCCTTGTGGTCGCCATAGACGCCAAATGTGTCCGGCCAGGAGACGAGCAGGGCGGCGGTGTTGTCGTCGATCATCTCGCCGTCGATCTCGATGCCGAGCGGCTCGGCGCGGGTGCGCACCACGTCCAGCGTCTGCGGGTGCGGCGTGCCGGCAAGTGCTACCTTGGTGCGCTTGTCGCGATGGTGGCGGAGCGCAATGCCGACCGCTTCGGCAACCGCTGTCGCCTCGTCGAGCAGTGAAGCCGATGCCACCGGCAGGCCGGTCAGTTCGGTGACCAGCGTCTGGAAGTTGAACAGCATTTCCAGCCGGCCCTGGCTGATCTCGGCCTGGTAAGGCGTGTAGGCGGTGTACCAGGCCGGATTCTCGAACAGATTGCGCTGGATGACCGGCGGCACGTGGACGCCGTGGTAACCGGCACCGATAAAGCTCTTAAGCACCGTGTTCTTCGCCATGGTCGCGGACAATTCGGCAAGCGCTTCGGCTTCGCTGGCTGGCGCGGGCAGCGCCAGCGGCTGGTCGAGGCGGATCGATCTCGGCACGGCCTGGCTGATCAGCGTCTCCACCGAGGGAACACCGATGACGGCAAGCATGGCTCTGACGTCGGTAAGGCCGGGTCCGATGTGGCGGGCCGAGAAGGGGTAGGGGGCAGCGGTCATGTCAATAAGTTCCTGATATCAGGCGATATGGGCTTTGTAGGCGGCCTCATCCATGAGGCTGGCGAGCTGGCTTTCGTCGGCGAGCTTCATCTTCCACAGCCAACCGGCGCCGGTTGCCGCCGAGTTGACCAGCGATGGGTCGGACGACAGCGTGCCGTTGGCCTCGGTGATTTCGCCGTCGACCGGCGCGTAGACGTCGGAGGCCGCCTTGACGGATTCGACTACGACGGCGGTATCGCCCTTGGCCAGCTTCTTTCCCGTTTCCGGCAGTTCCACAAAGACGAGGTCGCCGAGTTGCTCCTGCGCATAGTCCGTGATGCCGACTGTGGCGATGCCGCCCTCGACGCTGAGCCATTCGTGATCGGCGGTGAAATAGATCTTTGCCATAGGGTCTATCCTTTGCGGTAGCGATGAGGGGTGAAGGGCAGGGAACTGATATCGACGGGGATTTTCGTGCCACGCACGTCGGCGAAAACCCGTGTTCCGGGCTTGGCCAGCGGGGTGGCGACATAGCCCATGGCGACCGGATGGCCGACGGACGGGCCGAAGCCACCCGACGTGACGTGGCCGGCAGGATTGCCGTCGGCGTCGAACAGAGCAGCCCCGGCGCGCACCGGCTGGCGACCCTCCGGTTTTAAGCCGACGCGCTTTTGCGCCAGGCCCCGCTCCACGGCGGCGCGCAAGGCGTCGGCGCCGATGAAGGTGCCGGAGGCACGGATCTCTTTCGGGATTGCCCACATCAGCGCCGCCGCGGCCGGGTCGATCTCCGGCGTAATGTCCTGGCCATGCAGGCAGAGCCCGGCTTCCAGCCGCAGGCTGTCGCGCGCGGCAAGCCCGATCCAGAGTACGCGCTCGTCCCCGAGCAGTGAGGCGACGAGTTCTCTCGCATCGGCCTCCGGCAGGCCGATCTCGAAACCGTCCTCGCCGGTATAACCCGACCGGCTCATGAACCAGTTTTTTCGCGGCTCGATGCCATGCATGAACAGCAGCGAGCCCGTCTCGAGGCCGGCGCGAGAAAGTGCCGCCCAGGCTTCCGGGCCCTGGATCGCCAGGAAAACACGGTCGAGCGGTTCGACCTTGACATCGAAATTCGCGGCCAGCGCGCGCAAATGCTTTTCGTCGGCGACGGCATTGCCGGCATTGGCAACCACCATGAACCTTGTATCGCCGAGCCTGGTCACGATCAGGTCGTCGAGGATGCCGCCTGCCTCATTGAGGAAGAAGGTCAGCTTGGATTGCGTGATTTCGAGCGTGGCGGCGTCCAGCGGGCAGGCGCGGTCGAGCAGCGCAACTGCTTCCGGCCCGCTGACCTCGAACAGTTTCATATGCGAAATGTCGAACAGCCCCACATGTTCGCGGGTGTGAAGATGCTCTTTCATGACGCCGGCCGGATAGGTCAGCGGCATCGACCAGCCGGCAAAGGCGCCGAAGCGCGCACCGGCTGCAGCGTGGATATCTTCGAGGGGAAGGTGTTTATCGTCGCCCGTCATGTCGTCTCCAGAGTCGCACGCAATCGGTCGCGAATGGCGACCAGTCCGTGCCCCTCTGTCTGAAGCCTGAGAGACTCGCGCAGCCGGAACTCTGTCAGCGGCGCTTACACCTTCGGCGCGGGGGCAAGCCCCGACTTTCCAGAGTGTCTTTCCCGTCTACGGTTCTTTTGCCTGAGAGATTTCGGGCGATTTCCCCTTCGGCGGCAGCTCTCGCTGCTCTCTCCCGCAAACAGGTAGGACTCGAAGCCTGAGTCCTCGACGCGCCATCCATAGCCCGTCGGCGACACCTTGTCACCTCCCAGCGACATTGTTCTGACAAGTCTTCGCTAACCACGCCATTTGGCGGTTTTTCAAGATACTCCTGATATAGCAGGCCGATGTGACGCGTTGGGGCGGACGGGGACGACAGATGGGCGAATTGATCATGAGCACTCCGGTGGCGGGGCTGACTTCAAAGAACCGCATTGCTTCGGAGGATGTGGCGATGCTGCGCCGCGATGTGTTTGCCGACGGCGTGGTGACCCGGGGCGAAGCCGAGGCTTTGTTCGCGCTCGACCAGACGGCGCGCGAAAAGTGCGCGGACTGGGCGCCGTTCTTCGTCGAGGCGATCACCGACTATATCGTCCACCAGGAAAAGCCCTCGGGCTACATTTCGCAGGAGAATGCCGACTGGCTGGTCCGCACGATTTCGCGCGACGGCATGGTCGACAGCCGAACCGAACTCGAATTGCTGGTCCATGTGCTGGAAGAGGCGAAATCCTCGCCGAGCCGGCTTTGCGTCTACGCGCTTGAGCAGGTCGCCCATGCGGTCGTCGACGGCAAGGGACCGCTGATGCTCGGTGGTGCGCTGGTGCCGGGACTGATCGCCAGGGCCGAAGTCGAGCTTCTGCGCCGCATCCTCTACGCCCATGGCGGCGACGGCAACATCGCCATCACCCGCGCCGAGGCCGAGGTGCTGTTCAGGATCAACGAGCGGACAGCCCAGGCCAACAACGATCCGTCCTGGAACGACCTGTTCGTCAAGGCGATCGCGAATTTCGTCATGTGCTCGGCCGGCTACGAGGCACCCACCCGCGAGGTGGCGCTGCGCCAGGAAACCTTCCTTGATCATGCGGATCCGGAAATCGGCGGCTTCTTCAGCCGCATGGTTTCCGGTGGCCTTGCCGGCATCATCGAGGCCTACCGCTCGCCTGACGACATCGAGACCGAATGGGAAGCCAAGAACAGGGCGGCCGAGGCGCTGGCCCGCCGCGCCGAGACGATCGATGCCGGCGAAGCCAAATGGCTGGTCGGACACATCGGGGTGAACCGGCCTCTTTATGAGAATGAGCGAGCACTGCTGACCCTAATCAAGCATGCCTCGCCGGAGATACATCCGGCCCTGAAGCCGCTGCTCGATAAGGTTGCCTAAGCCGCGCCGGCCGCCGCTAGCGTTTTACAAAGAATGATATTGGAGTGGCGTTCGGGCCATCCCCGCGAGTTCGGCCATGCGCTCGAAGCCGGCCTTTTCATACAGGCCTGGTGCCTGGAAGTCGTGGCTGGAGACCCAGATCTTCTTGACGCCGCGATCCGGGGCGGGTGGCATCAAATGCCGCCATACCAGTCGTAGCCATTGTCTTCCCAATAGCCGCCGCGGCCGCCGCCGATATTGGCAAAGCCGTCGACCAGTTCGATCTTGGAGAGATACTTCGGCATCTTGTAGCCGAGCTGGCGCTCGACGCGCACGCGCAGCGGCGCGCCGTTCTCAACCGGCAGCGGTTTGCCGTTCACGCCATAGGCAAGGATGGTCTGGGGGTGGCGGGCATCGATCAGGTCGATGGTGCCGTAATATTTGATGTCGCCCGACAGGCTGCGGTCGATCGTGTCGAGGCAGTGGAACATGACATAGCGTGCCTGCGGCTTGACCACCGCCTGGTCGAGCACCAGCGCCAACGGCGTGCCGGTCCATTTGGCGATGCAGCTCCAGCCCTCGACGCAGTCGTGGCGCGTGATCTGAGTGCGGCTCGGCATGTTCATGAGCTGCTCGCGGGTAAGCGACAGTGGCTTTTCCACAAGGCCCGACACCTCCAGGCGCCAATCGGCGAAGTTGTTGGCGAGCAGATTCTTGTAGGTGTCGTCGTCGGGCGCGGTTACGCCGTTCGGCCGTTGCGGCTGACGGATATCTGCCTCGGTGAATTCCGGCGCCAGCGAATTGCCGCCGCCGAGCAACCGTTGTGCCCTGTGGGTCAGGCCATTGGCGTTTTCGAGGAAACTGCGCAGGCCGCTGCCGATGCTGAGCTGACTGTCGAAGGCATCGCAGCCCGACAGCATGATGCCGGAAGCGCCCAGGCTGGCGGCGGTCAGGAATTTCCGGCGGCTGATCTCAAATTTCGCCATGTCAGGCACTCCTCTCAGGCGTTTTGTCGTCATGCACGGGAGGATCGGTGCGGTACCAGCCCGTTATGATCGAGCGCAGTTCGTTGATCGGGCCTGCGGCAAGGATCATCAGGATGTGGATGACGAAGAAGGCGACCAGCAGAACCATGACGCTGAAATGAATGGTGCGTGCGGTCTGTCGGCCGCCGAGCAGGTCATTGAGAAACGGCAGCACCGAATCCATGCTCGGCGACATGGCGAGACCAGTGATGATCATCAGCGGCAAGAGCACGAACAGCACGCCGCCATAAGCCATTTTCTGCAGCGTGTTGTATTCGCGTGTGTGGTGGAATCTGAGCCTGGCGTGGTTGGCAATGTCCTGCGGCAGGCGTTTGAGGTCATCCAGGCGCGGCGCCAGATCACGGCGGATATGGCCGTTGATCAGGCCGGCAACCAGCCAGACCAGCAAGGTCGTCGTCAATATCCAGGCAAAGAAGAAATGGATGACGCGGGCGGTGCCGAGATCATAGTAGGAGGGGATGGTCGCCCAGGATGGGAAACCGCGCGCCGTCTCATTACCAGCCGGACCTGACCAGCCGAGGACGCCTGTCGTGTCGAAGCGGTGCCCGAGGATTTCGGTGTAACCGCGCGGACCGGCATTGGTGTTTTCGGCGCCGATTTGGAAAATGGTGTTATTATAGCCGAAGCCGGATTGCTTGCCGATGTAGAGCTGCGGCCGGGCATTGAAAATCTGCAGGCCGGACAGCAGCATGAAAAACAATGAGATCGCCCAGAGCCAGTGTGTCAGCCGCGTCCAGCGCGACTGCCGGTAGATCAATGTTTTCTCTTTTGAAGCGGGAACACCCGGTCCAATTTCGGGTTGGGCTCTGGCAACCGATTCCATCTTGTCTGATCTCCCGGCGTGCGGCTTGTCCCGCGCAGTCATTGTCCTCCTGATACGTCGCGATCCAAACCGATGTTTCATGCGATCACGGATTTATTACGGGCCGCCCAGGCTAACGGCGAGATTGACGGCCGCGGCGACGATGACGGTGTTGAAGAAGAACGACAGGATCGAGTGGACAAGCACGACACGACGCATATGCGTTGTCGAAATGTTTGTGTCGGCGGTCTGCGCCGTCATGCCGATGACGGTCGAGAAATAGAGGAAATCCCAACCCTCGGGGCGTTTGTCGCCGGGGAACAGCAGGCCGCCGACCGGGATTTTCTTCTTGGTCTCGGCGTCGACCGCGTCGCCGTCCATCCAGTAGACATGAGCATAATGGAGCGCCGCCATGGCATGGATGGTGAACCAGCCGAGCGGAATCGACAGCAGTGCGAAGCCGAGTTCGATCGGGTGACCTCCGTCCTTCCGATTGATCAGCAGGAACAGGGAGACAACGGCAACGCCGACGACAACGAGCGTCACCGCGAAGATGACCAACACCGGCTGATCTGTGGCGCGTGCATTCTTGCTGAGATATTTGCCGGTCAACTTGGGCATCTGGCTGACGACAAGAATGACGTAGGCTGCGAAAAATGCGTTGGCGCCGATTGAATAAGCGAGGGGGGCGTGCAGCAGCAACGCCACAAGCAGCGCAAACGCACCGAGACACGCCGATACAGCAAACAGCATGTGGCGCTGCACGGGGTTTTGCGCTGGGATTTCGGCAGCCATGGCGGTTCCGACCTTGGATGACGCTCGGTTCTACAGCGGTGTGGCGGATTTCAGCGCCCGCCGCAAGATACGGTCGAGTTCGCCGAGGAAGCGCGAGCGGTCCTGCGGCGCGAAGCTTGCATTGTAGCCCTTGCTTTCGCCGGTCTCGCGCAGATGCTGCTTGAGGTCCCGCATCGCCACCGCCATGCCGATCGTTTCAGTTGTGAAGGGCCGCCCGGTCGGTCCCAGCACATGCGCGCCGAGCGCCACTGTGCGGGCGGCAAGCGGAATGTCCGCCGTCACCACGATGTCGTTGGGCTTGGCGTTCTCGACGATCCAGTCGTCAGCGGCATCGGCGCCCTTGGAAACCACGACATTGCGGATCATCGGGTCGCGCGACGGCCGCAGGCCGCCGTTGGAGACGTAGGTTACGACGACCCCATGGCGCTCGGCGACCTTTTCTACCTCGGCCTTGACAGGGCAGGCATCGGCGTCGACGAGTATGGCTGGTGCAGGCATGGGCCTTCCAATGATCAAGGGCCGGATGTTTTCATCCGGCCCCATGGATAGTCAACTGATCGGCTGCTCAGGCCGGCAAGGCGCCGGACTTTTTCGCCGTCCAGGTGGCAATGTAGTCCATCAGGCCGGGGTTGAGGCAGTCATAGGGCTCCAGGCCGATTGTCTTCAGCCTGCCGCGAATGCCGTCCATGCGGCTCGGGTCGACACCGGATTCGATGATCGAGGAGACGAAGGCGGTGAAGCCCGGCGGCGACCAGCCGTCCTCCTCGAAGCGTTCGGGATGGATGAAGGACAGGCCCTTGAACGGATGGTCGCGCTCGACCGGTCCGTGCATGTGGACGCCGCATTGGGTGCAGGCATGACGCTGGATCAGCGCCGAGGGGTCGACCACCTTCAGCTTGTCGCCGTTCTCGGTGACGGTGACATCGCCGGTGCCGGCAACCGCCACCACCGAGAATACAGCACCTTCGGGCTTCCAGCATTTGGTGCAGCCGCAGGCGTGGTTGTGGGCGATCTGGCCCTTGACCTTCACCTTGACCGGCTTGCTGGCGCAGGCGCAGACCAGCGTGCCGCCGGCAAAGCTGGCACTTTCCCTGGGCAGGCCATTGTCGATCTTCGGATGCAGTTTCTCCGCCATTTTTCTCTCCTCCCATGTTTCACCACAGGGGTCGCTGGCCGGTTGGCTGGCGGCTTGTGGCTGTCTTTTAGTAAACCACGACACTCCGGATCGACTTGCCCTCATGCATGAGGTCGAATCCTTTGTTGATGTCCTCGAGCTTCAGCGTGTGGGTGATCATCGGGTCGATCTGAATTTTGCCGTCCATGTACCAGTCGACGATCTTCGGCACGTCGGTGCGGCCGCGCGCGCCGCCGAAGGCGGTGCCCATCCAGCTGCGTCCGGTGACCAGTTGGAACGGCCTGGTCGAAATCTCCTGGCCGGCGC
>NZ_ML703270.1:0-102004 GCF_008520305.1 Mesorhizobium sp. SARCC-RB16n
GTGAATCACAATGCCAGAATTGTGCAACAGGCCCACGAGGGGGGAGATTGGATGCACCTCGACTTTCGCCAACTGCCAACGTCGAAAAAGGGGCGGGACCGCCAAGTTGCCAATCTCCCCCCATGTGGACCCCATGTGGGGAGATGCCCGGCAGGGCAGAGGGGGGCGCCTCGCGCCTACATCTCCTATTTCTGTCGGCTCACCACGGCACGACCGAAATCTCCGGCCATTTCTCCCGCGCCCGCTTGCCCTTCGCCTCATGTGTCCGCCGATTATCCATCACCCGGTTCGGTATGATGCGAAACGAGAAGATATCGTCGAGCCCGAACGGCGCCACCAGCTCCAACTGCCCGTCGGTGTCGTAGCGCACCCCGACCGCATGCGTCTTCGAGGCGAAATAACCGACGGACTCACTGGCACTCGTATAGCGCGGGCAGGGCTGGCCGAACTTCTGCGGATACCACAGATGCACGCGGGCCTGGTTGCGCACTTCGACCGGCAGCGGCAGTCCCTCGAAATGCGCCGCCGCCCGGCGGATGACGCTGTCCTCTGCCTCATAGGACAGGTCGGAGTCATCGAAATAGAAGAGGTCGACATCCCTGACGCCATAACCCGACGGCTTGCCGGTCAGATGGTTCCAGACGCTGTTATAGAGCGCGCCGGACACGACGAGCCAATCCGGCAAGGCAAACGCGCGCACCCGTGCCAGCGTTTCGACAAGCAGCGGATCAGCCGCGACGATGTCGAGAAACGCCGCACGCTGTACCTCGAAGGGAAGCCCGGAATACGAGAGATGGTTCATCGCCTTTTGGAGGGCGATTCGCCACCTGCTCGCAATCCTGAATTCTCTACGCCCTCAGCACGCCGCCCGTCTGCTTGCCGACATTGTCGACGATGCGCTTGGCCAGCGCCTCGAAATCCTCGTCGGTCAGCGTCTTCTCGACCGGCTGGATCGACACTTCGATGGCGATCGACTTCTTGCCTTCGCCGAGCGACGCGCCCTCGAAGACGTCGAAGACCGAAACGGCTGTGATCAGCTTCTTGTCGGCGGCAAGTGCGGCGCGCACCAGTGTGCCTGCCTCGACCGCTTTGTCGACGACGAAGGCGAAGTCGCGCTTCACCGCCTGGAAGGCGGAGAGTTCGAGCTTCGGCTTGGTCTTGGTCGGCTTGGCCTTCGGCTCGGGCACGGCATCGACGAACACCTCGAAGCCGCACAGCGGCCCGGAAACATCGAGCCCTTCCAGCGTCTTCGGATGGAACTCGCCGAATGTGCCAAGCACGGTCTTCGGACCGAGCTTGATCGTGCCGGAGCGGCCGGGATGATACCAGGCCGGTCCGCCTGCCTCGATCTGCAGCCGGTCGACCGGCGCGCCACAGGCTTCGAGGGCGGCGATCGCGTCGGCCTTGGCGTCGAACACGCCGACCGAGCCCGAATTGCCGGCCCAGTTGCGGCCGGAGCCGTCGAGCTTGGCCGTGCCGCGCCGCACGCCGGCGGCGACGCGGCGCTGCTGGTCGGCGCCGTCGCCTTCATAAGTGCCCGACACTTCGAACAGCGCCACGTCGCCAATGCCCTTGTCGGCATTGCGCTGTGCGGCCGAAATCAGCCCCGGCAGCAGCGAAGGCCGCATGTCGGACATGTCGGCGGCGATCGGGTTGGCCAGTTTCAGCGCCGTCTGGCCGCCGCCGAACAGTTCGGCGTGTTTGGCCGGAATGAAAGACCAGGTAACGGCCTCCATCATGCCCCGCACGGCAAGCGAACGCTTGGCGGCGCGGGTGCGGATCTGCAGCGTGGTCAGGATCTTGCCGTTGACCGCGTCATGCGCGCCGAGCGGCTGCGGCGCGATGTTGTCGACGCCATGGATGCGCATGACTTCCTCGACCAGATCGGCCTTGCCGTCGATATCGGGGCGCCAGGAGGGCACGGTCACGTCGACGACCTCGCCCGATCCCTGCGCGTGGAAGCCGAGATGCGACAGGATGTCGAGGCTCTCCGCCTTTGGCACCTCGATGCCGGTCAGCCGCTTCACTTCCGACAGCGGGAAGGAAACGATCTTCGGCTGATGTCCGGCATAGCCGGCCACCTCGGTCTCCGTCGGCGTGCCGCCGCAGAAGTCGATCACCAGCTTGGTCGCCAGCTCGATACCCGGTACCATGAATTCAGGGTCGACACCGCGCTCGAAGCGGTAGCGCGCATCGGTGATGATGCCGAGCGTGCGGCCGGTGCGGGCCGTGGTGATCGGGTCCCAAAGCGCCGATTCGATCAGCACGTCCGTCGTGTTCTCGTCGCAGCCGGAATGCTCGCCGCCCATGATGCCGGCAATGGACTCGACGCCATTGTCGTCGGCGATCACGCACATCTCCGGCGTCAGTGTGTATTCGCGCCCATCGAGCGCCTGCACCTTTTCGCCATCCTTGGCGCGGCGCACGACGAGATTGCCGGCGACCTTGGCGGCATCGAAGACGTGCAGCGGCCGGCCGCGATCGAAGGTGACGTAATTGGTGATGTCGACCAGCGCGCTGATCGGCCTGAGACCAGTGGCGATCAGCCGCTGCTGCAGCCACTTTGGCGACGGCCCGTTCTTGACGCCCTTGACCAGCCTGAGCGCGAAGCCGGGGCAAAGTTCCGGCGCTTCGATCGTCACCTTGACCGGACACATGCCGCTGCCGACATGCGGCATGATCGCCCCGCCGACGAGGCGGCCGAGGCCGCTCGCCGCCAGATCCCTGGCGATGCCGTAGACGCTGGTGGCATCGGGCCGGTTCGGCGTCAGATTGATCTCGATAACCGGATCGTCAAGATTCGCATAGGCGGCGAAGCTGGTGCCGACCGGCGCATCCTCAGGCAGGTCGATGATGCCGTTATGCTCGTCGGACAGTTCCAGCTCGCGCTCGGAACACATCATGCCATGGCTTTCGACGCCACGGATCTTGCCGACCGTCAGCGTCACGTCGATGCCGGGCACATAGGTGCCGGGCGCGGCGAAGGCGCCGATCAGGCCCGCCCGAGCGTTCGGCGCGCCACAGACGACCTGCACCGGCGGCTTGCCGTCACCGGTATCGACGGTCAGTACCCGCAACCGGTCGGCGTCGGGATGCTGCACCGCCGTCAGCACCTTGGCGATGACGAAGGGTTTCAGGCCCGCCTTGTCGTCGACATGCTCGACCTCGAGGCCGATCGACGTCAGCCGCTCGACGATCTCATTGAGCGAGGCGCCGGTCTCGAGATGATCCTTGAGCCAGGAGAGGGTGAATTTCATTGGGCTGTTCCGTAATAGCTGGCAGCAGGAGTCTTCAGGAAAGTCACGGGCTCAGGCCCCCGAACAGCGTCGGCATATCGAGCGGACGGAAGCCGTAATGCGACAGCCAGCGCACATCCGCGTCGAAGAAGGCGCGCAGGTCCGGCATGCCGTATTTCAGCATGGCGATGCGGTCGATGCCCATGCCCCAGGCAAAGCCCTGGTATTCGTCGGGGTCGAGCCCGCCGGCCCTGAGCACGTTGGGATGCACCATGCCGCAGCCGAGGATCTCCATCCAGTCGGAGCCTTCGCCGAAACGCACTTCGCCCGGCCGCGAGCGATCGCACTGGATGTCGACCTCGAGGCTCGGCTCGGTGAACGGGAAGAAGGACGGCCGGAAGCGCATCTTGACCTGCGGCACTTCGAAGAAGGCCTTGCAGAACTCTTCCAGCACCCACTTCATGTTGGCGACATTAGCCGTTTTGTCGATCACCAGCCCTTCGACCTGATGGAACATCGGCGAATGGGTTGCGTCGGAATCCTGGCGGTAGGTCTTGCCGGGAATGACGATGCGGATCGGCGGCTTCTGCTTCTCCATGGTGCGGATCTGCACTGGCGAGGTGTGTGTGCGCAAAAGCTTGCGTTCGCCCTTCTCGTCCGGCTGGAAGAAGAAGGTGTCGTGCATCTCGCGCGCCGGGTGGCCCTCGGGAAAATTCAGCGCGGTGAAATTGTAATAGTCGGTCTCGATATCGGGACCCTCTGCGATGGCGAAGCCGAGATCGCCGAAGATCGCCGCGATCTCATCGATGACCTGGCTGATCGGATGGATGCGGCCGCGCTCGGCCGGCGACTGCCGCACAGGCAGGGTGACGTCGACCTTCTCGGCGGCAAGCCGTGCGGCGATCGCCACGTCTTTCAGCTCCGACTTGCGCAGAGCAAGCGCCTCGGTGACGCGGTTCTTCAGGCCGTTGATAACAGGGCCCTTCACCTGCCGTTCCTCGGCGGTCATGGCGCCAAGCGTCTTCAGCATCTCGGACACGGTGCCCTTCTTGCCGAAGGCAGCGATGCGCACGGCCTCGATGGCCGGCTCATCGGCGGCCGATGCGATGTCGGCAAGCAGTGAAGCTTCCAGGGTTTCAAGATTTCCAGCGGTGGCGTTCACGGCGAAACTCTCTCGATCGGCGACCGATACCATTTTGGTTTCGGTGTCACCATTTTGGTTACATCAGGCATAAGAAAAACCCGCGCCAGCCGTGCCAGCGCGGGTTCCCCAAATCAGAATTGCGAATGCTTGGGAAGCGCTGGTCTTAGGCGACAGCGCTCTCAAAAGCGTTCGGCGTAGTGTTCTTCAGATATTCGAGCGCGACCTTGGCCTTGGCGACCAGGGCGGCGAACGCCTGCGGCTCGTGGATGGCCATGTCGGACAGGATCTTGCGATCGATCTCGATGCCGGCCTTGTTCAAACCGTCGATGAAGCGGCCATAGGTCAGGCCGTGCTCGTGGGTCGCGGCGTTGATGCGCTGGATCCACAGCGCGCGGAACGAGCGCTTGCGGTTCTTGCGGTCGCGGTAAGCGTACTGCAGCGACTTTTCCACCGCCTGCTTGGCGATGCGAATGGTGTTCTTGCGGCGGCCGTAGAAACCCTTGGCGGCTTTCAGGACCTTCTTGTGCTTGGCGTGCGAGGTGACGCCTCTCTTTACGCGTGCCATGTCATGATCTCCTTAAAAACTTAAAGGCCGTTCGGAAGAAAATTCTTGATGACCTTCTTGCCATCCGGTTCAGCCAGAACCATCGTGCCGCGGGCATTTCGAATGAACTTGTTGGAACGCTTGATCATGCCGTGACGCTTGCCGGCCGCAGCCGACAGGACTTTACCCGTACCTGTGATCTTGAACCGCTTCTTGGCGGCCGATTTGGTCTTCATCTTGGGCATTTTGCTACTCCGTATTGTTGGCGCACGATCGCGCTTCTTGTTCGCTCCGGGCCGACCAAAGCCCGAAAAGCAAATGAAACCGCCACGGCATGCCCTGCCGGGCGGTTTTCTTGGAACGCGGTGCTATAGATCAAAGACGGCGCGGGCGCAACACCTGAAGCCGTGCGACGCTCTGCCCCCGGTCAGGGCAATGTGAACCAGACCGGCAGCATACCCGACTGCTGGGCGCCATCGATCAGTTCGAAAGCCGGCAGCGCTATGAGAAACACAAGGCCGTCGAGCAGGGTGGTCAAAAGCAGGCGCGGCTTGAAGCTGCCGGTGTCGCCTTCCTGGTAGAGCGAAAGCTTGGGGAAGAAGCGCGGCACGCGCGCCAGATAGTCGGCATACGGGGCGCCGAGCGCTTCCTTGAGGAATTTCTCCTCGCGCAGGATGACGATATGGAACGCACCAGCGCACAGAACCGCGAAAAGGATGATGCCGGAGAACGAGCCGATCTGCGCGCCAACGCCGGCGGCGGCCACGGTCGAGAACACATAGAGCGGGTTGCGGGTGATCGAATAGGGCCCACCGGTCACCACCTCGGAGGATTTGCGCCCGCCAATATAGAGCGTCGCCCAGAGGCGTCCGACGATGCCGAGGAAAATCAAAAGCACGCCGAACATCTCGATCGTTTCGTGCACCGGCGTGTCCGGCGGGAACGTCGACTGGCCGAACAGCAGCGCCAGAAACAGCACCACCACGAGCACGGCAAGCACCAGCCGGCGCATCTGCTGGTAGTTGCCCAGCCCGTGTTTGTATTCTGTGTCCAAGGTTGGGATCCGATCGTCGAGGAGCTTAGCCGGCGATCGCAGCTCTAGCCAGGAAACAGGCGTCCCGCCGATCGTCGGGACGCCCTGTAGCACAATTCAGGCGGATTTTAGCGCGATAACTGGGTCTGACGTCATCGTGATCCAAGCGGGTTCCGCCAAAGTGTCCATGGTTTTGCGGTGAGAACCCGCGACAACCATGGAAACCATGCGGACGACGCGTTGCGAAGCGAGCGGAGCCTGCTCAGCGCGGCGCCAGCACCATCATCATTTGGCGGCCTTCGAGTTTCGGCTCGGCTTCCACCTTGGCGATGGTCGACACTTCCTCGCGCACCTTGTTCAGAAGCTGCATGCCGAGCTCCATATGCGCCATCTCGCGGCCGCGGAAGCGCAGCGTCAGCTTGACCTTGTCGCCTTCCTCGAAGAAGCGGCGGACCGCCTTCATCTTGGTCTCGTAGTCATGGCTGTCGATGTTCGGGCGCATCTTGATCTCCTTGATCTCGATGACCTTCTGGTTCTTGCGCGCCTCGGCCGCCTTCTTCTGGTTGGCGTATTTCAATTTGCCGAGATCGAGGATTTTTACGACGGGCGGCACCGCGTTGGGCGATATTTCGACCAGATCGAGCCCGGCCTCTTCGGCGAGCAGCAATGCGTCGTTGATGGAAACATCGCCGCGGTTCTGGCCTTCGGCGTCGATAAGCTGGACCCGGGGAACCCGGATGTCACGGTTGGAGCGCGGCCCATCCTTGGTCGGCGCCGCTGCTTTGAAAGGTCTGCGAATGGTCGTGGTCTCCTTGGCCGTTTCGTTCAGGGTTCGGACAAATCTGTGTGCGGACGCGCAATGTGGGAAGCGCGCGGCGCAAGTCAATAGCACAACGTTCTCAAGAAATCACCTGATCACGAGCCTGTGCCAAGCAAAGAAACGTCGCGAGCACTTTCCGCCTTGCCTTTGGCCGTGCCAAAAGCGAGGCGTGAAAAAAACCAGGACCGCCCCACAGCCATGACCGCCGCTCCGACCTTTCTGGATGTTGATGGATCCGATATCGCCGTGCGCCATACGGGCGGCTCGACGCCCGGCATCGTCTGGCTGGGGGGCTACAAGTCGGACATGCTGGGCACGAAGGCAGAGACGCTGTCGGACTGGGCAGCACGGGAAGGCCGCGCCTTCCTGCGGCACGACTATTCGGGCCATGGCGAATCCGGCGGCGCCTTCGCCGACGGTACGATTTCGAAATGGCTTGCGCAAAGCCTTGCGGTTTTCCGGCATTTCGCCAAGGGCGATCAAATACTGGTCGGTTCGTCGATGGGTGCCTGGATCGCGCTGCGCATGGTGCAGGAATTGCGCAAGGCGGGCGACGCAAGCGTCGTCGGCCTGGTGCTGCTGGCGCCGGCGCCCGATTTTACCAGCGACCTGGTCGAACCGATGCTGACCAAGGCGCAGAAGCGCGACCTCGCCAAAAAGGGCTACTTCGCGGAGCCGTCGGACTATTCCGCGGAACCCTACATCTACACGCGTGCGCTGATCGAGGACGGGCGCGAAAACCGCGTGATGACCGGGCCGATCGACACGCATTGCCCGGTTCACATCTTGCAGGGTCTGGCCGATGCGGACGTGCCGTCGAGCCACGCGTTGAAACTCGCCGCCCTGCTGCCGGCCGACGATGTCACGCTGTCGCTGATTCCTGACGGCGACCATCGCCTGTCGCGGCCACAAGACCTCGACATGCTGGTGCGGGCCGTCGGCGACATGGCCGGACGGGGCAAATGACGATGCGCCTTTCCATCCCGATCTCCGCCTTCGTCGCGGCAATCGTCGGCTTTGGCGGCACGCTGGCCATCGTCATTGCCGCCGCCAAGGCGGTCGGGGCGACGCAGGTCGAGACGGCAAGTGGCGTGACGGCGATCTGTCTGGCCATGACGGTTGAGTGCCTGTGGTTGTCATGGCGCACCAAAATGCCTGTCATCACCGCCTGGTCGACACCGGGCCTGGCACTGGTCGCCGCCTCGAGCGGCTTTTCGATGGGCGAGGCCGTCGGCGCCTATATCGTCACGGGCGTGCTGCTGGTCGCAACCGGCCTGTTTGGGCCGCTGACCCGGTTGATATCGAGGATACCGGCTTCGGTCGCCTCAGGCATGCTGGCTGGTATCGTCGTCACCTTCGCCATCAATGCCATGAAGGCCATTCCGGCGGACCCTTGGCTCATCCTGCCGCTGATCGCGGCATTCTTTGTCATCCGGCTGTTCAATCCGGCTCTATCGGTGCTGGCGGTGCTGGTTGGCGGCGGCCTGGCCGCTTTCCTGACCGGCCGCGTCGGCGGCTTGCCCGCGCCCGAACTGTCGACACTGACGTTTATTGCTCCCCATTTCACCGCAAAGGCGATCATCGGCCTGGCGCTGCCGCTCTATCTCGTCACCATGGCCTCGCAGAACCTTTCCGGCCTCGCTGTGCTGCGCGCCGCGGGGTACCACCCCGAGCCCGGCCCGCTGATCGGTGTCACCGGCCTGTTTTCGCTCTTGTCGGCGCCATTCGGGGCCGGAACCACCAATCTGGCGGCGATCTCGGCGGCGATCTGCACCGGGCCTGACGTGCATCCCGATCCGGCTGAGCGCTGGAAGACCGGCCCGTTCTATGCGCTCGCCTATTTGATCTTCGCGATTTTCGGGGCCTCGCTGGTGGCGATCTTCGCCGTCCTGCCGCAGAGCCTGATCGTGCTGGTGGCGGGTCTCGCACTGATGGCGTCGCTTGCCAACGCGCTGGCGATCGCGCTCAAGGATGAGGGCGACCGCATGGCCGCCACCGTCACCTTCGTCGTCACCGCCTCCGGGCTGACGCTGTTCGGCGTCGGTGCGGCATTTTGGGGCCTGATCGCCGGCTTGGCCGTGCTTTTCCTCGATATGCTCAAAAAGCGACAATCATTTCAGAAGCTTGTCCGGTTTTGGCCGACATTGTCTTGAATCGCCGTTTTCGCCTTCCCATTTCGATTCCACGCAGCCGGTTCTGGCTGTCTCCAACCGAAGGAATGGGAGAAAATGAACACATCTGCATTGATCCGCCCGGCCTGGACGCCGGCGACCATCGCGTTGATGGTGATCGGCTTCATGGTGTTCTGGCCGCTCGGCTTCGCCATGCTCGCCTACATCATTTGGGGCGACCGGCTCGAGGGCTTCAAGCGTGACGTCAACCGCGCGACCGACGGCATCTTCGCCGGCTGCCGCCGTGGTTCCGACAAGGCCGCACGCTGGGGTAACGGCTCCGCTCGCACCGGCAACGTCGCTTTCGACGACTGGCGCGAAAAGGAGCTTGAGCGCCTGAACGAAGAGCGCCGCAAGCTCGACGAGATGCTGACCCAGTTCGACGAGTACGCTCGCGAATTGCGCCGCGCCAAGGATCAGGACGAGTTCGACCGATTCATGGCCAACCGCAACAAGTCGACCGCCCCGACCAAGACCGATCCGAGCACCGAAACGACTTCCACCAAGCGTGGCAAAGGCTCGAACCTGCTCGACGACTAAGGCCTAGCGACAGGGCCAAGGTAGGATGACGGCGTCGCGCGAGCGGCGCCGTTTCTTTTTTGTTCTATTCGTTTTCCTCGAATCGCGTATCGTCCCGCCATGACCATTGGGTTCTTCCGCAATCTGACGAAGCCCAAACCCACGCCTGCCGTGGAGCGGGAATATTGTGTCGCCGGCCGCACCCTGCCGCTCAAGATCGTCGAGAGCGCCAGGGCAAAGCGCCTGACGCTGCGCATCGATTCCGGCGGTCAGGGCCTGCGCATCACCGTGCCGCCGGGCTTGCGCCGGGGCGAGGTGGACAGGTTCCTCGACCGCCACCAGGACTGGCTGGAGCAGCGGCTGGCCAAGGTGCCGACGCGGCCGCAGGTGCGGCCCGGCATCAAGATCCCGGTGCGCGGCGTGCCGCACCGCATTGTCCATGAACCATCAAAGCGCGGCACCGTCACCATATCGCGCGACGAGCGCGGACCGCTGCTCATCGTGCATGGCGAACGCATCCATCTGCCGCGCCGCATCGCCGACTTTTTGAAGCGCGAGGCCAAGAAGGAGATCGAGAAGCTGGTCGTCAGACACACCGAGGCGCTCGGCAAGCGCGCCAAGGCGATCCGCTACAAGGACACCTCCAGCCGCTGGGGCTCCTGCACCTCCGAAGGCAATCTGTCCTTTTCCTGGCGCATCATGATGGCGCCGCAGCCGGTCATCAACTACCTCGTCGCGCATGAAGTGGCGCATCTCAAGGAGATGAACCACGGTCCGAAATTCTGGAAACTGTGTGAAAAGCTCTGCCCCGACACCGACCGCTGCAAGGATTGGCTGAAGCGCAATGGCGGCGCGCTGCAGGCTATCGTGTTCGAGTAGGGGACGACCGCGTTTCAGCTACCGGCCGCCACTTAATCATCATTCGCCGCGTTGAGCTCATCCGGCCGCAATCCCTCATCGCCATGATGCGGCCAGGGCAGAAAGTTCCGGTCGAAGCCGTCGCTGCCGAAATATTCCAGCGCCCGATGTGCTTCGGCGCCGTTGAAGGCGGCCTTGTCCATCAGATGCGCGATCACCTCGCGCGCCTGGGCGATCTTCTGCTTCAGTTCGGCAACGGTCTGGTCGGCCATGGTCTTTCTCCCGCCTGGCATGCTGTCCATCCATAGGTAGCGCCTTTGGCCTTGCCGGCAAACAGCATGCTTTTTCTCGACTCTTGGCGCTTTTCGTGCCAATTCCGCGCCATGGCGCTCGACATCAAGATCTGCGGCTTGAAGACCGACCAGGCAATGGCGGCGGCGCTGGCCGGCGGCGCCAGCCATGTCGGCTTCATTTTTTTCGCCAAAAGCCCGCGTTACGTCGAACCGGCCGAAGCCGGTCGTCTGCGCGAAGCGGCGCGTGGCAAGGCCTTGGCGGTTGCCGTCACCGTCGATGCCAGCGACGCCTTCCTGGATGAAATCGTGGAAAAGATGCAGCCCGACATGCTGCAACTGCATGGCTCCGAGACCCCCGAGCGAGTGGCCGAACTGAAAGCCCGCTATGGTCTGCCGGTGATGAAGGCGTTGCCACTCAGCGACGCTGCCGATCTCGACCGGATCAATCCGTTCATCGGCATCGCGGACCGCTTCCTGTTCGACGCAAAGCCGCCAAAGGGCTCCGAGCTGCCGGGCGGCAATGGCGTCGCCTTCGACTGGCGCATCCTCGCCGGCCTTGACGCCGGGATCGATTACATGCTTTCCGGTGGGCTCAACGCCGCCAACATCGGCGATGCCCTTCGGCTTTCCAATCCGCCCGCAATAGACATTTCGTCGGGCGTGGAAAGCGCGCCGGGCGTCAAGGATCCGGCGCTGATCGAACAGTTTTTCCGGGCCGTCAGGGCCGCGCGGGACGACCGCGCCGCCTGAACAGAATTTCGAACCCTGAGCATGTCCCGGAAAAGTGGAAACCGGTTTTCCGACAGGGACATGCTCAAAGTATAGATCTAGGAGATCGGCGATGAACAAGCCGGCGACACCCAATTCCTTCCGCACCGGACCTGACGAGCAGGGAATGTTCGGCATTTTCGGCGGACGTTTCGTTGCCGAAACGCTGATGCCGCTGATCCTCGACCTGGAGAAAAACTGGAACGAGGTCAAGAACGATCCGGATTTCAGGGCTGAGCTGACCGATCTGTCGACCCACTATGCCGGCCGGCCCTCGAAGCTCTATTTCGCCGAAGGCCTGACCAGACATCTCGGTGGCGCGAAAGTCTATTTCAAGCGCGAGGATCTGAACCACACCGGCTCGCACAAGATCAACAATTGCCTCGGCCAGATCCTGCTGGCCAAGCGCATGGGCAAGAAGCGCATCATCGCCGAAACCGGCGCCGGCCAGCATGGCGTGGCGTCGGCGACCGTCGCCGCCCGCTTCGGCTTTCCCTGCGTCGTCTATATGGGGGCGACCGACGTTGCCCGCCAAAGCCCCAATGTCTTCCGCATGAAGCTGCTGGGCGCCGAAGTGCGGCCGGTCACCGCTGGCCACGGCACGCTGAAGGACGCCATGAACGAAGCCCTTCGTGATTGGGTGACCAATGTCGAGGACACCTATTATTTGATTGGCACCGCCGCCGGTCCGCACCCCTATCCGGAACTGGTGCGCGACTTCCAGTCGGTGATCGGTACCGAGGCGCGCGCGCAGATCCTCGAACAGGAGGGACGGCTGCCCGACACCATCATCGCCGCCGTCGGCGGCGGTTCCAATGCCATCGGCATGTTCCATCCCTTCCTCGATGACAAAGAGGTTCGCATCATCGGCATCGAAGCGGGCGGGCGCGGCCTCGACGGCATCGAGCATTGCGCCTCGATGAATGCCGGTTCCCCCGGCGTGCTGCACGGCAACCGCACCTATCTCCTGCAGAACGCTGACGGGCAGATCATGGACGGCCATTCGATCTCCGCCGGCCTCGATTATCCCGGCGTTGGCCCGGAGCATTCCTGGCTGCGCGATTCCGGCCGTGTCGAATATGTGCCTATCCTCGACGACGAGGCGCTCGAAGCCTTCAAGCTGACGACGCGCGTCGAAGGCATCATCCCGGCGCTGGAATCGGCGCACGCCATCGCTCATGCGGTCAAGATCGTACCAGCCATGGACAAGGACCAGATCGTCATCGTCAACCTGTCCGGCCGTGGCGACAAAGACGTGCACACGGTGGCCTCGATGCTGGGCATGGAGATCTAGGCCCTTTGGACAGTTTCGATTTGGGAGTTGATTATGAGCAAAATTCGTCCAAAGGGCCAGACATGGTGACCCGCATCGACCGCCGCATGGCGAAGCTCAGGAACGAAGGCCGCCCGGCGCTCGTCACCTATTTCATGGGTGGCGACCCCGACTATGACACCTCGCTGTCGATCATGAAGGCGCTGCCCAAAGCGGGCGCTGACGTGATCGAGATGGGAATGCCGTTTTCCGACCCGATGGCTGACGGCCCGGCCATCCAGGCAGCCGGCCTGCGCGCGCTGAAGGGTGGCCAGACGCTGGTCAAGACGCTGAAACTGGCGTCCGACTTTCGCGCCGGCGACGACGAGACGCCGATCGTGCTGATGGGCTATTACAACCCGATCTACATCTACGGCGTCGACCGTTTCCTGAAGGACGCGATCGCCAGCGGCATTGACGGGCTGATCGTCGTCGACCTGCCGCCGGAGATGGACGAGGAACTCTGCATCCCGGCGCTCAAGGCCGGCATCAACTTCATCCGGTTGGCGACGCCGACCACCGACGACAAGCGCCTGCTCAAGGTGCTGCAGAACACCTCCGGCTTCGTCTACTACGTGTCGATGACCGGCATCACCGGCTCGGCGCTAGCCGACACCGGCAAGGTCGCCACGGCGGTCCAGCGCATCAAGGGTCACACCAACCTGCCGGTCTGCGTCGGCTTCGGCGTCAAGACCGCCGAACAGGCGCGCGTCATCGGCGCCAATGCCGACGGCGTGGTCGTCGGCACGGCAATCGTCAATGCGGTTGCCAATGTGCTGGGGCCGAAGGGCGAAAAGACCGCCGATCCGGCCGAGGCCGTCGCCACGCTGGTCAGCGGCCTTGCGCAAGGCGTGCGCTCGGCCCGCCTTGCTGCCGCCGAATAGTTTTCTTATCTCTTCCCCACTCTTCGTCAGGACAGGAGCCGAAGCGATGAACTGGATCACCAATTACGTTCGCCCGAAGATCAACTCGATGCTCGGCCGGCGTACCGACATGCCCGAGAATCTCTGGATCAAGGATCCCGAGACCGGCGAGATGGTGTTCCACAAGGACCTGGAATCCAACCAGTTCGTCATCCCGTCTTCCGGCCATCACATGAAGATCTCGGCCAAGGAGCGGCTGAAATACTTCCTCGACGACGGCAAATACGAGCAGCTCGAAAACCCCAAGGTCGTGCAGGATCCGCTGAAGTTCCGCGACGAGAAGCGCTACACCGACCGGCTGAAGGACGCCAAGGCCAAGACCGGCCTGGAAGATGCCATCATCAATGCGCTGGGCACCATCGAGGGCCTGCCCGTGGTGGTGACGGTGCAGGATTTCGCTTTCATGGGCGGTTCGCTCGGCATGGCGGCCGGTGATGCCATCGTACATGGCTTCGAGGTCGCCCTGCAGCGCAGACGGCCGCTGATCCTGTTCGCTGCTTCCGGCGGCGCCCGCATGCAGGAAGGCATCCTGTCGCTGATGCAGCTGCCGCGCACCACGGTCGGCGTCGACCGGCTGAAGGAAGCCGGCCTGCCTTATATCGTCGTGCTGACCAATCCGACCACTGGCGGTGTCACCGCCTCCTACGCCATGCTGGGCGACGTGCACATCGCCGAGCCAGGCGCGCTGATCGGTTTTGCCGGGCCGCGTGTCATCGAGCAGACCATCCGCGAGAAATTGCCGGACGGCTTCCAGCGCTCCGAATACCTGATGGAGCACGGCATGGTAGACATGGTGGTGTCCAGGCTGGAAATGCGCCAGACGATCGCGCGGCTCCTGAAAATGCTGCTCAAGATGCCGGAAGAGCAAAAGCCGCTTGAGCCGGAAATCCTGCCGCCGGCCGTGCCTGCCGCCGAAGCCCGGCCGCAGGCTTGACGCTACAATGGCCGGACGCGACACCAGCTTGACGCGACACTGGTTGCCGCGAACAGCGATTGCACAGCATCCGTGGCGCGCTGTAGCCTTTTGATAGCCGTGGTCATTGCGGGAGCGATTCTGGCTCTCGGGCCATGCGCCGGGATTGTGCCATGACGACGCTTGCCGCCGACCGCGAAATCGAAGCCCTGATGGCGCTTCACCCGAAAGGCTTCGACCTTTCGCTCGACCGCATCACGCGGCTGTTGGAGCGGCTGGGCAATCCGCAGGACCTGCTGCCGCCGGTCATCCACATCGCCGGCACCAACGGCAAAGGGTCCTGCGCCGCCTTCTCGCGGGCGCTGCTGGAAGCTTCCGGCCGGCTCGTCCATGTCCACACCTCGCCGCATCTGGTCAGCTGGCACGAGCGCTACAGGCTGGCCGCCGAGGGCGGCGGCAGGCTGGTCGACGATGACATCTTCGCAGAGGCCATTGCCCGCGTCGCGAAGGCCAATGCAGGCCAGAAGATCACCGTCTTCGAAATTCTCACCGCGGTCACCTTCATCCTGTTTTCGGAACATCCGGCCGATGCCGCCATCATCGAGGTCGGTCTTGGCGGCCGCTTCGACGCCACCAATGTCGTCGCGCGGCCGGCCGTGTCGGTGATCATGCCGGTGTCGATGGACCATGAGGCCTATCTCGGCGACCGTGTCGAACTGATCGCCGCCGAAAAGGCCGGCATCATGAAACGCGGCTGCCCGGTGGTCATCGGCGCGCAGGAAAGCGAGACTGCGCTGCAGGTGTTGATCGACACCGCCGAGCGGCTGGAATGCCCGACCCTCGTCTATGGCCAGGATTTTCTCGCCTTCGAGGAAAACGGCCGCATGGTCTACCAGGACGATGATGGGCTGATGGACCTGCCGCCGCCTCGCCTGCCGGGTCGCCACCAGTTCGCCAATGCCGCCGCCGCGATCGCCGCGGTCAAGGCCGCCGGCTTCGAGATCAGCCACCGCGCCGCCGAGAAGGCGCTGACCAACGTCGCTTGGCCCGGCCGCATGCAGAAGCTGGGGCAGGGCCGGCTGGCCGAACTTGCGCCGAAGGGCGCCGATATCTGGCTCGACGGCGGCCACAATCCGGGCGCCGGCGTGGTCGTCGCCGAAGCGCTGGCCGAGCAGGAAGAAAAGAACCCCCGTCCGCTCTTCCTCATTTCGGGCATGATCAACACCAAGGACCAGAGCGGCTATTTCAGCGCCTTCAAGGGCTTGGTCAGGCATGTCTACACGGTGCCGGTGAGCCAGAGCGACGCCGGCGTGCCCAACGACGAACTGGCCATCCGCGCCACGGAAGCCGGGCTGACGGCCGAGCCGGTAAGCTCCGTCGCCAGCGCGCTGATGCTGCTGCGCGACACCTGGGACGGCCCGACGCCGCGCATCCTGATCGGCGGCTCGCTCTATCTCGCAGGCGCGGTGCTGGCGGAGAACGGCACGCCGCCAACCTGAGAACGGTAACAATTTACGCCCTGCATCTTTAGACGCCTGCGGCGGAATTCTGCCCTATCTCGCTTTTGACCGAAAGATCCAAGGGCCGTTCAGAAGTCCCACGGCGAGATCAGGTCAAGGCTGGTGGCACCAAAGTCATTGAGATTACGCGTTGCCAGTCGACCACCATTCACGCGCGCGATCGCGGCAATCATTCCGTCGGGAGCCGACATGCCGCGGCCTTGGCGCGCCGCGGCCCCCATGATCTCGCCATAAGCCAAGGCAGCCTCTTCCGTCAGCCCAAAAATCCGGTCGGCAAATCGATGGCGCCATTGGGAAAGGCCCTGCTCCAGCCGATCGGCACGCTCGTCAGGTCTTATTTTTTGAATGCCGAAGGCAATTTCGGCAATCGCCACTGTGGGAAGGGCCAGTTCAGCATCATTCCGGACAAGCCACGCCAGGACGGCCGCATCCGGCGCCTTCCTCAAGGTCTCCGAAATCACATTGGTATCGACAAAAATCAAAGCTCAGGTCCTGGATGGACCTGGCGGCCTTCGCGGATAATCTTCTCCAGATCGATGTCGGTGCCACTGGTTGACGCAAGTCGAGCATAAAAGGTGGATGCCGGTTCGCGACCCGCTTCACGAATCTCGTAGGATTCAAGCGCACGTTCGACCACATCGGCTATCGAACGATTTTCGCGGCGAGCAAGTCTATGGGCTAGGTCGCGCGCTTTTGCACTGCGGACTGAGAGCTGTGGTTCGGCCATTTCAAACTCCCGTTCGAAAAGGGACATATATATCGATTAGGGTGTGCCATCAAGATGGCAGTTGATGGCATGCCATCAACCCTGGCAGCTACTTCAGCTCGATCTCGATAAAGGCGTACTCGCCCTCATTGGCGCTGATGACGTCATGTTCGACGCCCTCCTTGCGGAAATAGGGGGAACCTTTCTTCATCTCGGCGAAGGTTTCGCCGTCCTTGGTCACCAGCTTCAGCTTGCCGTCCATCAGCGGCACGACGACATAGTCGTGGCCATGGCGATGCCAGCCGGTGTTGTCGCCCGGCTGGAAGCGGTACTCGGTGACGATGACGCGCTCATTGTCGATGAAGACGGTGGCCTTGGCGGATCCGGTCATTTCTCTCTCCCTGCTTCTGCTGCCAACAGAGGACATGGAGTGCCCCGATGTGAGGGCCAGAGCGGCGCACCGATGACGCCAACAAAAAGCCCGGCGATGGCCGGGCTCATGCTTCGAATGCAGATAGTATCAGGCGAGATTGCCATTGACCCAGTGCGACAGCGCGGTCTTGGGCGCGGCGCCAACCTTGATGTCGGCCACTTCGCCACCCTTGAAGATCATCAGCGTCGGGATCGAGCGCACGCCAAACTGGGCGGCAAGCTCCGGGTTCTCGTCGATGTTCAGCTTGGCGATCTTGACCTTGGCACCGAGTTCGGTGGCGATGTCCTCAAGCGCCGGTGCGATCATCTTGCAAGGGCCGCACCATTCCGCCCAGAAATCAACCACGACCGGTACCTGAGCATTGAGCACATCGGCCTGGAAATTGTTCTTGTCGACCTTGACGGTGGTCATGCGGAAATCCTTTCGAAATTTTTCGTCGCACCAAATGTGGTGGTTGTCGCGCCCTTCTTCAAGCAGTTCTTGTGTCACGCTCCCGTGAGTCGGGCAAGGGCGTCGTCCATCGCCCGGGCCGGGAGCTCGATCAGTCTTGGCGCTTCGGTGAACAGCAGGGCCGCCTTGACTTCTCGCCCGGGATAGAGCGGCTGCAGCAGGGCGCGATAGAGCGCGAGCTGAAGCAGATAGGCGGCGGGGACGTCGGCCAGAGAGGTGGGTGCTGGCCTGTTGGTCTTGTAGTCGACGATCGAAACCGTATCGGGCGTCGCCGCCAGCCGGTCGATCTTGCCGGAGATGGAGCGGATTTTCCCCTTGACCTCCAGGCTGCCCATGATCGCGACCTCGGCGCGTGACGATGGCGCGAACAGTTGACCGAGGGCGGGGTCGGCCAGGATGGCCATGACCGATGCCAGGGCCTTTTCACGCTCGGCTTGCGGCCATGCCGCACCCGTTCGCGAGAGGTAACGCTCCGCCGCACTTTGACGTTCGCTCTCGGCAATGCCGGGCAGCATCTGCAGCAGTTTGTGCAGGGCGAGCCCGCGCAGCACGGCAAAACCCGGCTCGGCATCGGCGTCCAGCACCGGCGACGCCTTGTCGACCACCGCTTCCTTGCCTTCCTCGATCAGCGCCGAGGCGCCCGACGGCGACAAGGGGCGCGGCAGGTCCTCGAAAGGTGGCAAGGGCCGGAACAGGGTCGCCGGCAATGGACCGAAAGCATCTGCCTGCCGCGCCTGCTCGCCCGGAGCGGGCGCAACCGGCGGCAGTTTGGTGACGTGGAAACGGTAGACAGGCTCGCCGCCAGCAGGATGCGGACGCTGTCCGCTCTCGGGTGCGTCGCTCAGCGCGCGGCTGACGATCGAATGCCAGGTGCCGGTGTTCGGCGCCCGCTTGCCATGGTAGCCGCAGACGATAAGCCGGTCCTCGGCACGCGTCATGCCGACATAGAGCAGCCGGCGGTACTCGTCGTCCGCAAGTTCGCGTGCCCTCGCGGCTGCCGTTTTCGAGAAGCCGTTGGCGACGTCGCCGGCAGAACGCCAGAGATAGCCCTTGCCGTCCCAATGCCGGCCCGAGCCGTCGAAAGGCATCAGGCGCGGCAGATGCTGGTCACTGAACGGGGCGGAACCGCCGTCGACCAGGAACACCACCGGGGCCTCCAGGCCCTTCGCAGCATGCACGGTCATCACCCGGACCTCGTCGCGGGTCTGATCCATCTCGCGTTTGATCTCGGGGCCGGCGTTTTCCAGGGTCGACAGGAAGGCTTCCAGCCCCGGCAGGCCGGTCCGCTCCTCGGCAAGGCAGAAGCTCAGGAACTCATCGAGAATATCGCCGGCTTCCGGCCCGAGCCGCGCGACCATCTTGCGGCGCACGCCATCGCGCGCCAGCAGGGCGGCGTAGAACTCGAACACCGGCTTGAAGGCAGCCTCGTCAGCCCAGGCGTCGAGCCGCGTGACGATCGCCGCGAGCGCTTCGCTTTCGCCGGCATGCTGGCGCAGGGACGCCGCCAGCGACACGCCGGGCGGCCGCTGCGCGGCGAGCGTGAACAGCGTCTCCTCCGGCAGGTCGAAGATCGGGCTGCGCAGGACGGCGGCCAGCGACAGGTCGTCCTGCGGTTGGATCAGCAGGTGGCCGAGCGCGATCAGGTCCTTGACCGCGATATGGCCGGGCAGGCTCAGCCGGTCGGCGCCGGCAACCGGGATGTCGCGCCGTTTGAGCGCTCGCGTCAGCGCATGGACGAAGCTGTCGCGCTTGCGCACCAGCACCAGCACGTCGCCCGGCCGCAGCCGCTTGCCACGGCCCTCGATGACTTCGCCCTTGCCGATCCAACCGGCAATGGTGGCCGCGACATTCTCGGCCACACGCACCGCCGGCGCATGGGCATGGTCGATCGCCTGCGTCCAGTCGTCGGGCTCGTCGACGGCCTCGGCGCCGATCGACGGCCAGACCTCGACATAGCCCGGCGCATCGGTGCGGATCGCCTTGTGGTTCAGCGGATCGGGATCGTGGCTGATGCCGCGCCGCACGATTGGATCGGCAAAGACGCGGTCGACGGCGGCCAGTACATCGTCCGTGGAGCGGAACGACCAGGTCAGCTTGAGGTCGGCGAAGGACGCCTCGGCGTCACGCACCCGCCCGGCGAACAACAACCGGCTGTCGGCGAAGGAATCCGGGGCAGCACCCTGGAAGGAATAGATCGACTGCTTCTCGTCGCCGACGGCGAAGACCGTGCGGTGGACCCGGTCGCGGGAGCCGAAGCCGGCAAAGAATTCTTCCGCCAACCGTTTCACCACCTCCCATTGATCCGGGCTGGTGTCCTGCGCCTCGTCGAGCAGGATGTGGTCGATGCCCTGGTCGAGCTTGTACTGCACCCATGGACCGGCATCGGGCCGCGCCAGAAGGTTCACTGTGCGGGTGATCAGGTCATTGAAGTCGAGAAAGCTGCGGCTGCGTTTCAACACTTCGTACCGCGCGATCAGCCAGTCGGCGATGGTCAGGGCCGCGCGTGTGCCTTCCAGCATCCGGAACAGCGCCAGCCGGTCGGCGGTCTCCATGATGGCGCGGGCAGCCGAGAGATAGCGCTCGGCCAGGTCCGGCAGCCGGTCGGTGAGCGCCTTCTTGAAGGCGTTTGCCGGGTCGTAGGGGGCGCCATCGGTCTTGAGGAAGGCTCTTGCCAGCAGTTGCAGCCGGCGCAGAGGATCGCTTTCTGCAAAGGCCTGACGCGCATAGGGCAGGATGTTGTTCAACACCGATCTGGCTTCGGTGGCTTCGGCGGCCTGGGCAAAGCCGGCGAAATAGTCCGGCAGGAAGCCGGGCAGCGGCCATATCGATCCCGCCAGGCCCTCGGCGGTCAGACCGGAGCGGAAATGGAATTCATCGAACAAGGGCTGGAAGCCGTCACGCCCGACGGCATCGAGGAATTGGCGCAACCCGTCGCGCTTGCGCACGATCTCGCCGAGCAGGGCGTCGAGGCCGGCTTCGCCGCCGCGTTCCAGGACAGTGGCGAAGGCCTCCGCCAGAGCCCTGTCGCCGGCGGCGGAAATCATCTCGCGGCGCGCGGCGGCAAAAAGCGAGGCCTCCATCTGATTGTCGAGCATTTCGAAATGGGCCGGGATGTTGGCTTCCAGCGGGAACTGGTGCAGCACCGATTCGCAGAAGGCGTGGATGGTCTGGATCTTCAGCCCGCCAGGCGTCTCCAGGGCCTCGGCGAACAGGCGGCGGGCCCTGCGCATGGTGTCCCGATCGGGCCGGCGCCCCTCCAGCCCCTCGACTTTGGAGCCCAGATCGGCGTCGCTAAGCGTCGTCCACTCCGAAAGCGTGGAAAAAACCCGGTTCGACATGTTGGCGGCGGCGGCACGCGTATAGGTCAGGCACAGGATCTTCGACGGGTCGGTGCCGTTGAGCAGCAGCCGGATGACACGCTGGGCAAGCACATGGGTCTTGCCCGAGCCGGCGTTGGCCGACACCCAGGCGGAATTGCCGGGATCGGCGGCGCGGGCCTGGCTCGAAGCGGTATCGCTCGGGATCGGATAGGCTTTCTTCATGCCTCCCCTCCCTCATCCCCGGCATCTCCGCCGGCGGACCATTCGAGCACGCGGGCGAGATGGTCGTAGTCGCCATCGGTTTCGCCTTCGCGAAACGGCAGCGCCCGCGACAGATAGCCGGTCGCCGGGTCGGCATAATGGATCAGCAGTTTCTCCAGCCGCGCCCAGGCCTCTTCGGCGAGATCGGCCGCGGTGCGTGGCTGGCGGTTGTGTTCGAGAATGGACTCCTCGAACACCTCGCCATTCGGCTTCAGCCTGATGAAGGCCAACTGCGACGGTTCGCGTGCGCCCAAATCCTTGAACGCGCCGCGCCTGAGCAGTGCGCCTTCCAGTGCCAGCTGAGGCGCCAGCAGCGTATGCGCCTGCGCCTTGGAGGGCGAGGACCCGGTCTTGTAGTCCAGAATATCGGCCATGCCGCCGGCCAGCAGATCGACCCGGTCGGCATAGCCGGACAGCGTCACGCCGGACTGGCCGACCACGGTCTTGCCGGCCCTCTCCTCGGCATGCCGCCGCGCCACTGCGTCGGCGCGCGTGCGCTCCCATTCGACGATGTTGGCCGCGAGTTTTTCGAAGCGCGGCCACCACACCGCCTCGACATCGGCCGGAAGCGCCGCCTCGGCAAAGCAGGCGCGGCCGGCGGCGATGAGCCCGGCCAACGCGTCCGGCGCGCGCGGGTCGGCCACCTCGGACGAGAAGAGATGCAGGATGGCGTGAAACAGCGTGCCGCGCTCGGCCGCACCGGGATCACGGATGAGAGGATCGAGCGCCATCAGGCCGAGGATTCTCCGGGCGTAGATGGCGTAGGGGTCGCGGCGCAGCGTCTCGATCTCGGTGACGGAGAAATGCGTCGGGCGCACCGAAAGCGGCGGCTTCGGCTGCGGTCGCGGCGCGAAATCCCGCTTCGGCCCTGTGTCCAGCGCGCGTGCCCAGGCAAGCAATTCATCGCCGCGCCGGCGTAGCACCGCTGCGTGGTCATTGCCTATAAAGGTGAGCAGCCGCTGCAGCCAGCGCGACGGGACGGCAGGTGCGTCGCCGGCACGCGCCGAGCGGGCCAACAACACCTTCCTGGCGCCCATGGCCATCTGGAAATCATGCGCGGCTAGACCGATGCGCCGCTCCGGCGGCTCGAGATCGATGCCGGTCTTCATCAGCCGCGACATGAAGCGGTCGCTCTCCGGCTTGCGCGGCCAGACACCTTCGTTGAGCCCGCCGATGACCAGCGTGTCGACATCCTGCAGCCGCGCTTCCAAGGCGCCCCAGATCGCGATGTTTCTGTCGGTGCCTTGCGCCGGCTTGACGGTCTCGGGCGCGATCAGCGCCTCCATCACGTCGGGCCATTCGATTGCTGAGAGCGACAGTGGCGCCGAAGCCGCGACCAGCCCGCGCAAAAGTTCGGCGAGCTTTTCGCCGGCGTCGCCGGCGTAGAGTTCGCCAAGGCCGCCATCCGCCGAGCGGCCAAGATTCTCCAGGGCAACGACGCTGGCTTCGACCAGCGCGGCAAGGCCGGCTTCCGCCTGGCCGCGAAGGACCGAAAGCGGCGCCAGTGCTTCAGTCAGGCGTGCGAGAAGGATCCGCGCGCTTTCGATGGAGCGTACGGTCAGCCGGGCAAACCAGAAGGGAGGGCGGCTGTCGCCTCCCAGGCCGGTGAGGCGAGCCTCGAAAAGATCCGGCAGTGACGCGATGTCGGGGCGGCCGGTGCCGCCGCGCAGCGCGACCAGCTCGACCAGTTCCGCCGCGTGACGCACATCGGCCCTCTCCAGGCCAAGGCCAAGCAGGGGATGCTTGAGCAGCGACAACAGGCCGACCGGGTCGCCCGGCCGGAACATCGCTTCAAGCGCCAGCCTGAGCAGGCTGGCCGCCGGGGTGTTGGAAAGCGGCGTGCCGCCGGAATCGTCGGCAACAACACCGAAGCGCTTGAGTTCGACGCTGACGCGACGTGCCAGGGCGCGGTCACCGGTGACGAGCGCCGCTCTCTGGCCTGGTTCTTCGACCGCGCGCTTGAGCGCGACGGCGATCGCGACGGCCTCATCGCGTTCGCTTGCCGCTTCGAGTAGGGTCACGTCGGCAAAGGCGCCGGCAATATCGGACGCCGAAAACCCACCGCGCGTCTCCGCCCACAATTCGGTGGTCTCGGCCGGCCGCAGCGCCTCGCCGACAAGGGCGGCGCGGAGCGCAAGCCTCGGCTCGGCCACGCCGATCTCCTCGACATCGCCGCGCAGCACGCCAATCCTGCCGATCAGCTTCGCCAGGCCGTATTGCGGATGGCCAAGCACGGCTGGACGCGCGCCAGGTGCGACGAGCGCCTGGAAGGAGGCTTCGTCCAGCATCTGGTCGAGCCCTGGCAGCACGACGGCGCCGCCTGAGAGCCCGGCGATGGTCGCAAGCAACTCCGCCGTGGCTGGGATGGAGCCGGTGGATCCCGCGGCTATGACCGGCCCGGTGGACGGATTGCGTCGCAGCCGCGCGGCCTCTGCACGGATCAGGGCGCTGCGATGCGCGGCCGGGTTGGAGCGGTCGCTCTCTTCCAGGAATTTTGGCCAGGCATCGGTGACGATACCGAGGAATTCGAGCGTCACCTGCCACCATCCGGCAAGGTTCCCGCTCACAAGGCCGGCGAGTTTGGCCCAATCGGTGCCTTCCGTCTCGATCTCGTCCATCAGGCCTGCCAGATCGCGCGCCAGCCAGATCGCGTCGGTCGTGGAGGCAGGCACAACGATCTCCTCGGCGAATAGGGCCGCGACATGGGCGGGCAAGCGGCGTTTCCACGCCCGCACCAGCGGCGTAAGCAGCAACAGCCGTTCGGTCGCCGAGATCGGTGGCGCGAGATCGATTGCCGCAGTTGGCTCGGCATCGAACGCGGCCTCATCCTCGTCGAATTCGCCGAGCGGACGGATTACCGGCAGGATCGCCGAACCGCCGCCGCCACGCGCCTTCAGGCTGTCGACGAACACGCCGCGCAAGGCCCGTGCGGCGCGGCGCGTCGGCACATAGATGGTAACATCGGCCAAAGCGAGCGGGTCGCCGTCGAAACGAAACCCGGGAACAAGGCGGCCGTCAAGCAGCGCCTCGGCCAGCGTCGGCAGAAACGGCGCTCCGGAGGGAATGGAGAAAACGCGGCTCGAGCCGCTCATTGCGATCCGATGAGTGCGCCGGCCACCGCGTCTTCGGCGAGCGGAATGGCATCGGGCGTGCCGACGGTTATCCAGTGGCCATGCATCGGCATGCCGAACAGGCGGCCGGCGGCAATCGCCTTGTCGAAATAGGCGTTGAGCGAATGCGGTTCGGCGGGTGCGTCCTTGAACAGGCGCGGATGGATGATCGCGGCGCCGGCATAGACCAGGCCGGCAGGATCGCCTTTCGAACGCCGCAGGGCGCCGTCCGGCGCCACCAGGAAATCGGTGTTGCCACAATGTCCTGTCGCCTGATGGAGATCCGCCAGCATCAGCAGAATATCCATTTTCGCCGCGTCCCATGCAAGGGCAAGCCGCCCGAGATTGAGCGGGCCGTGGTCGATCCAGAATGTATCGGCGTTGAGGATGTAGAACGGCTGTTGACCGAGCTCCGGCAGCGCCTTGACGATGCCGCCGGCGGAATCGAGCAGCCGGTCGCTCTCGTCGGAAATGACGATGCGCGGCGCGCGGCGCGCGGCGACATGGGCGACGATCTGTTCGGGAAGGTAATGGACGTTGACCACCGCCTTGCCGACGCCGGCCGCGGCCAGGCTGTCGAGGCCCCAGTCGAGCAGCGTCTTGCCGGCGATGCGGACCAGCGGCTTGGGGATGGTGTCGGTGATCGGCCGCATGCGCTTGCCGAGCCCGGCGGCAAGAACGATGGCGGTGTCCGGTCTCGTTGTCACAGCGCTCGTTCCTCCAGCAACCCGTGCGCGCTGTAGAAATCCCGCAGGTCGGCGAGCGCGGGATGCGACAGCGCCCGCCTGAGATAGTCGCGAATGCGCGGCAGGTGCTTGAGATAATAAGGCTTGCCGTCGCGCTTTTCGAGGCGCACGAAAATGCCGAGGATCTTGGAATTGCGTTGCGCGGCCATGATCGCATAGGCTTCGAGGAAGGCAGCTTTGTCAAATGGGCCGGCGGCCTGGCGCGCGGCGACGTAGGCGGCAAGCGTCCGCTGTTCCATATCGGGCGAGATGGTGACGCGCGCGTCCATGGCAAGCGAGGCGACGTCGTAGGCCGAAGGCCCGATCAGCGCGTCCTGCACGTCCACGATGCCGAGCCGGTCGAGGCCCGACCGCTCCCCGCGCCAGATGATGTTGGGCGAGTGGAAGTCGCGCAGCATCAGCGTGTATTCGCTGTCCTGCAACCGGTCGAGAAGCGCGTTCCATTTTCCGTGATAGCCGGAACGCAGCGCGTCGCTTGCCGGGCGGCCCGATATCGCTGGCACGTACCAGTCGATCAGCAGGTCCGCTTCGATCAGCATGGCGTCGCGATCGAAGGGCGGCACGTCATGGACGACGCCGGGAGCCGCCTCCATGCGGTGAGGCCAGGCATTGCCGTGCATCATGGCGAGAAGTTCGGCCGCCGCCTCATACCGTTCGGCGACCGGCTCGTCATTGCCGTCGAGGAAGCCTTCCGAGCCCAGATGCTCGAGCAGCAGGAAACCTTGGTCGAGATCCTGCGCGTCGATCCTGGGCACCGCGACCCCGGCGGCCAGCAGCGCACGGTCGATGGCGACGAAGGCGGACACCGACTGGGCGGTGTGGGCGATCACGGCATAGGGTTTGCCGTCGCGCACGGGAGGGCCGAGCACCAGCCGCGGCGAATTCATCAGCACGCGCGGCGCCTCGCCGGGAAGCGACACGATCTCGTAGGAACGGGCCGAGGCATCGCCGATGAAATGCCGGCGACGCGCTTGCCCCCATCCGGCGCTCTCCAGGAAGCCGCGCATGGCCAGCGAGCGCGCGACACGGTCGAAGGTCGCGCCTTGCCCCGACAGGCGTGCCAGCCGACCCTCGCCATGCTGGACGAGTTCGATCAGCACTGTCGTCTTGGGCAGATAGCCGTCAGCCCGTTCCGGCCATTCGATCAGGGCAGCACCTTGCGCCAGCGCCTCATCGAAGCCGAGTTCGTCCAGTTCGGCCGCCGACGACAGCCGGTAGAGATCGAAATGATGGACGGGGATGCGTGTGTCGTAGCTCTGCACCAGCGTGAAGGTCGGGCTCGGCACTTCGAGAGCGGCATCGTCGGCCAGTGTCCAGATCAGCGCTCTTGCCAGCGTCGACTTGCCGGCGCCGAGATCGCCCTTGAGCGCCAGCACGTCGCCCACGCGCAGCGCCAGCGCCAGGTCCTCGCCCAGCCGCGCCGTCTGGGTCTCGTCGGCGAGCAAACGCTCCAGCACCGGTTCCATCATCGAGCGCGCTACTCGGCCGCTGCGCGGATACCCGGCATGTCGGGAAAGGTGCAGATGACGGTCGTGCCCTTGTCCTTGCCGGTTTCGATGCGAACGGCGCCGCCGTGCAGTTCGACAAAGCTCTTGACGATCGACAGGCCGAGGCCGGCGCCGCGCCGGCGGCCGCCATTGGCGCGCGGCTCGAAGCGGCGGAATACCGAATCGAGCACGTCGGGCGGCATGCCTGGCCCATCATCGTGGACCGAGAATTCCACCCCGTCCGCCAACTGGCGGCAGGCCAGCCGGATGGTGCTGGCCTCCGGCGCGTAGTTGGCGGCGTTGCTCAGCAAATTGTAGAGGATCTGGCGGATGCGGGTTTCGTCGCCGTGGAACGTCTTCGGCGCGGCGGCGGCGTCGACCGCAAGCCGGATCGAATGCTCCTCCAGCCGGTCGGCGACAAGCTCGGCCGCGGCCGCGATGGTGCGGTCGACATGCACTTCGGAAATGTCGAGCTGCATAATGCCGGCATCGACCGTCGCCAGGTCGAGTATGTCGTTGACGATGGTCAGCAGCACCGAGGAGGACGAGCCGACATGCTCGACATATTCGCGCTGCTTCTGCGTCAACGGGCCGGTAGACGGCAGCGACAACAGCTCGGTGAAGCCGATGATGTTGGTCAGCGGCGAACGCAGTTCGTAGGACACATGCTGGACGAATTCGTTCTTGAGCTGGTCTGATTTCTCGAGCGCCTCGTTCCTGTCCTTGAGCGCGCGTTCGACATGGACGCTGTCGGTGACGTCGACGAAGGTCATCATCACTTGCCCGTTGGGCAGCGGGATCACGGCGTAACGCAGCACGGTGCCGTTGTTGAGCTCGGTCTGGCCGTGGCGGTCGCGGCGCTCGTCGTCGAAGCCGGTGATGGCGGCGACGAAGCCGGGCCAGGGGCTCTCGACCGCTTGCCGATCGGAGAGATCGCGTATGGCCGATACATGCACATTGGGCTTGGCCGCTTCCCTGTCCAACCCCCACAGAGTGGCGAAAGCCGGGTTCGACAGCCGCAGCCGTCCGTCGGGGCCGAACACCGCGACGCCTTCGGCGAGATTGTCGAGTGTTTCACCCTGGACCCGAACCGCGGTGCGGTAGCGGCTTTCGAGATCCATCTTCTCGGTAAGGTTCTCGAACACCCACGTGACGCCGCCCTTGGGTTGCGGGTTGGCGACGACGCGGATCGTCTTGCCGTCCGGCAGGTGCCACCAGTGTTCCTGAGATTCGACCGCACGGTAGGCGCCGAGCAGGCCTTCCTTCCAGCGGCGCCATTCCGGCTGTTCAGCGATCTTGCCCTCGCTGCGCAGCCGGTCGAGCAAAAGGGCATTGTCAGGCGCGCTGTGCAGGAAGCCGCTGTCGAGCCCCCACAGTTTCTGGAAAGCCTGGTTGAAGAAGCGCAGCTTCTCGTCGGTGTCGAAGATGGCGACCGCGGTATTGAGCTGGTCGAGCGTATCGGCGTGGCTGCGTACGGTCCGCTCATATTCGCCACGGATGGCTTCGATGGCGCTGGTGTCGCAGGCAAGGCCGGCCGAACCGTCGGCGCCGGCAAAGTCGGTCACGGCGAACACGCGGCGGTCGCCCTCGATCACCGTCGAAAGCGACTGCTCGAACACCGGATGCGATTTGTGTTGCGTGGCGATGGCCTCGCGCGCCTGGCCGCCGAGGAACTCCTTGGCGTCACGCACCGCGGCTTCCGCGCTCTCGGCTTCGACCGCGTCGGCATAGGCCCGGTTGACCCATTTCAGGCGGCCATGCTCGTCACGCAGCCATGCCGGCATCTTCAGCGCCTCGAGCAGGCCGATCATCGTGTCATGGTCGGTGGCCAGCCGCTGGTTGTCGATCTTGAGCCGGGCTTGGCTGCGCTGTGTCTCGGACAGCGAAACGAACCGCACCAGCACATGCGCCGCGCTCTTGCGGCCGTGCACTTCCAATGGAGCGCCGGCCTGGGATTCGATCACCAGGTCGAACGGCCTGCCTTTTTCGCGCAGACCCGCCACGGCATGTTCGAGTGCCGCGGCCGAACGCGGCATCAGCCAGCGGCCAAAGGCGAGGAACGCGGACCGTTCCTCCGGCGCGCCGCTTTCGGTCGGCAATGTGCCGATGAGTTCGGGTTTCTTGTTTTCCGAGGCCCAGACGACGACACGCTGATCGCGCAAATTGAGCAGTGCTTCCGAACGCCGCAACGCCGCGCTGATATCGGCGACGCGGCTTCTCAGTTCGACATTCTCCGCCGAGGTACGCGCCCGTTCGCGGATGAGAACGATGGCCGACAGGAATGCCGTACCCGTCACGCCGACGAATACGGCCAGTTGTACGACCTCGACGGTGCTGATCGAAAGATTGGCCACCGAGGCGCCGGCGGCCTGGGCATGCGCGACCGCGCTCGCCAAGGGACAGGCAAGAGCGGAGCCGGCAAGGAGCAATCCCGCACGGGCGCGCCATGAAAGGCGCTCGCCTCGCGTGGCGGAGCCCATGGTCCTCGAATCGTCATGGCCGCCGGAAACGGCCTGTCCCGCGTGAAGCGGGTTATCCCCCGGCATGTCTTGGTCCTCTTCGCCGCCTGAATGCAAGACCGCCCTGATGCGTGCGCCGATCCTCGTCCCCGGACCCGCGAATCACAACAATAGCGCCTGCCGGAATCGGCGTGAAGAATCATTCGGCGCAAAAATAAAGCCGGGCGAAAAGTCAATCGCCCGGCGTCAATATCTGGTGGCAAATTTGGATTTGGTTAATAGCGGTAGTGTTCCGGCTTGAACGGACCCTGCGGCGTGACGCCGATATAGGCTGCCTGCTCGCCCGATAGTTCGGTCAACCGGGCGCCGAGCTTGTCGAGATGCAGGCGCGCGACCTTCTCGTCAAGATGCTTGGGCAGCACATAGACCTGGTTCTGGTACTGCTCGCCCTTGGTGAACAGTTCGATCTGCGCCAGCACCTGGTTGGTGAAGGACGCCGACATGACGAAGCTCGGATGGCCGGTGGCGTTGCCGAGATTGAGCAGGCGGCCCTCCGACAGGAGGATCATCCGCTTGCCGTCCGGGAAGGTGATCATGTCGACCTGCGGCTTGACATTGGTCCACTTCAGATTGCGCAGCGAGGCGACCTGGATCTCGTTGTCGAAATGGCCGATGTTGCCGACGATCACCATGTCCTTCATCGAGCGCATATGGTCGAGGGTGACGACATCCTTGTTGCCGGTGGTGGTGATGACGATGTCGGCGGTCGGTGCCGCATCTTCCAGCGTGACCACTTCAAAGCCGTCCATCGCCGCCTGCAGCGCGCAGATCGGGTCGACCTCGGTGACCTTGACGCGGGCGCCCGCACCCTTGAGCGAGGCCGACGAGCCCTTGCCGACGTCGCCATAGCCGCACACGACCGCGACCTTGCCGGCCATCATCGTGTCGGTGCCGCGACGGATGCCGTCGACCAGCGATTCCTTGCAGCCATATTTGTTGTCGAACTTCGACTTGGTGACCGAGTCGTTGACGTTGATGGCGGGGAAGGGCAGCAGGCCCTTCTTCTGCAACTGGTAGAGCCGGTTGACGCCGGTCGTCGTCTCTTCAGTAACGCCGCGGATCGCCGCCTTCTGCTTGGTGAAGAAGCCAGGCGAAGCCTTCAGGCGCTTCTTGACCTGGGCGTAGAAGTATTCCTCTTCCTCGCTCTGCGGATTGGACAGCACGTCCTCGCCGGCCTCGGCGCGGGCGCCGATCAGGATGTACATGGTGGCGTCGCCGCCATCATCGAGGATCATGTTGGAGAGGCCGCCATCTGCCCACTGGAAGATCCTGTCGGTGTAGTCCCAGTACTGCTCGAGGCTCTCGCCCTTGACGGCGAAGACCGGAATGCCGGTCTCGGCAATGGCCGCGGCGGCGTGGTCCTGGGTCGAGAAGATGTTGCAGGAAGCCCAGCGGATGTCGGCGCCGAGCGCCTTCAGCGTTTCGATCAGCACCGCCGTCTGGATGGTCATGTGCAGCGAGCCGGTGATGCGCGCGCCCTTGAGCGGCTGCTTGGCGCCGAATTCCTCGCGGCAGGCCATCAGGCCCGGCATTTCGGTTTCGGCGATATCGAGTTCCTTGCGGCCCCAGCCGGCAAGCGAGATGTCGGCGACCACATAGTCTTTGCTACCCGTCATGGCAGTGCTCCGATGCGAATTGTTATGCGTGCGAATTGTTTGCGGATGCGCCCGTGCCGGAAGACATTTCCAAGGGCGCGAATTGCCGGCCTGACTAGCAGATCAGGCTTCGCACGACAATGGGATATAAAGAAATCTTTATTCGTGCATGTCCCGGAGACCTGACTTGGGGGTCAGCACTCTTCGCCGAAACGGGAGGCGACAAGCTGCTCCAGCGCATCCATGACCTCGAGCGCCTCCGGTCCGCTGGCGGTCACGCGGATCGAGTATCCCGGGCTGGCGGCCAGCATCATCAGGCCCATGATCGAGGTGCCGCCGACTTTGACGCCGTCCTTTTCGACATGGACCGAAGCGTTGAAACCGCTGGCAAGCTGGACGAATTTCGCCGAAGCGCGCGCATGCAGGCCGCGCTGGTTGACGATCGGAAACTCCCGGACGATCTGGTCTTTTTCCGGGGATATCGCGTTCATTTACTGCTCAGAAGCTGGCTGGCGACGTTGATGTATTTGCGGCCTGCGGCCTGCGCCTCGTCGAGCGCGGCCGCCATGTTGTCGCCCTTGCGAATCGACGACAGCTTGATCAGCATCGGCAGGTTCATGCCGGCGATCACCTCGGTGCGGCCGGACTCCATCACCGAGATTGCCAGGTTGGATGGCGTGCCGCCGAACATGTCGGTCAGCACGATCACACCTGCCCCGGTATCGACGCGGGCGACCGCGTCGACGATGTCGCGGCGACGCTGCTCCATATCGTCGTCGGCACCGATCGCCACGGTTTCGAAATTGTCTTGTGGCCCGACGACATGTTCGACGGCATGTCGGAACTCGGTGGCCAGTTGACCGTGCGTTACAAGCACGAGTCCGATCATTCTTTGGTGGCTCCCGTCATCGACGCTTCACAGGCGCATTTTATGCTCGCCAGCCATTCCAGGCGGCGGGAGCGCTATCTTGTCGACGCGCGGCCCGTTGACAAGCCCAAAATTGCGCCGGCCCATGCCATTTTGACGCATTGCAGCAAAAAACCCTGGGCGGATCATAGAAAAGGCGCGATCGACAGCCGCGCCATGATGGCCGGCAAGGCCGTGGCGGCGTTGCGCTCGGCAAGGTCGATACGCGGCACCGGGCAGCCTGCGACCGGCTCACTGAGTTCCTCCTGGAAACGGGCCATTTCCGCCTTCGGCACAAGCCGCACATGCAGGTCGATTACGCCGCCCGGCTCGAATGGCAGCGGGCGCGGCATGAACCCAGGCACCTCGGCGAGACCAGCGATGGTCGGCGGCACGCGGCAGACCAGCCGCCCGGCGTGGGCCGAGGCAAGCAGCCTGTCGTCGCCGATCAGCCGCGAGAACAGCGCGCGCGCCCGGCAGTGGTCCAGGAGTGTCAGCGCCAGTGTCGTCTTGCCGGCGCCGGACGCCCCGGTGATGAGAACGCCGCGATCGCCGATCAGGATCGCGGTTCCGTGGATGTTTTCAGGCTGCGCGGCGGCTTCGGGCATGGTTATGTTCGAGCCAAGGTCATCCCTCGGCCGGCAGCGTCACGACGAAGCGTGCGCCCTTGATCTCGCCAGGCTTGGTGCCGGGAATGTTTTCGGCGGTCAGCGTACCGCCATGGGCCTCGACGATCTGCCTGGAGATCGACAGGCCAAGGCCCGAATTCTGGCCGAACGCCTCGCCGGCGGGCCGGTCGGTATAGAAGCGTTCGAAGATGCGGTCGATGTTGTCGGCGCGGATGCCGGGACCATTGTCGTCGACGGTCAGGATGTTGAACTTGCCGGCGCGCGCCAGCGACAGGCTGATGTGGCCATGGTCCTCGGGCACAAAGGAGCGGGCGTTCTCGATCAAATTGGTGATGACCTGGCCGATGCGCAGGTCATGACCGACGACGACATAGCCCTTGGCGCCCTGCGGTAGCTTGGCAACCTTGAGCTCGATCTCGACCGCCTTCTTGTTGCGCGTCGCTTCACGCGAAACAGCGACGAGGTCGGTAACGAATTTCTTCAGGTCGACGGTTCCCGCGTCCTCGCGCGCCAGTTCGGCGTCGAGACGGGAGGCATCGGAAATGTCGGTGATGAGGCGGTCCAGCCGTTTGACGTCATGCTGGATGATCTCCATCAGACGCGCGCGAGAGGTGTCATTCTTCGCCAGGGGCAGTGTTTCGACAGCGCTGCGTAGCGACGTCAACGGGTTCTTCAGCTCATGCGAAACATCGGCGGCGAAGCTCTCGATCGCCTCGATGCGCGCGTAGAGCGCGTTGGTCATGTCGCGCACAGCGATCGACAGATTGCCTATCTCGTCCTGGCGGTCGGAAAAATCCGGGATTTCTTCGCGGCTCTTGACGCCGCGCCTGACCCGTACGGCAGCGGCGGACAGACGCCGCAGCGGATTGGCGATGGTCGAAGCCAAGAGCATCGACAGGATGGCCGTGACGAGGGCCGCGATGCCGAAGACGCGCAGGATCGCCTTGCGTTCGGCGGCGACGATCTTGTCGATATCGCCGCCTTCGGTCGACAGCATCAGCACACCGAGAACGGCGCGAAAACGCTGGATCGGCACCGCCACCGAGACGATCTGCTCACCCTGTTCCGAGACGCGCACGATGGTCGACGGGCTGCCGGTCAGCGCCTTGACCACTTCCGGATAGGCGGCACCATTGCCGCCCGGCTGCTCGTGATAGACCGGCAGGTCGGTATTGCGGAAGAAGTCGAAGATGAATTTCTGGATGCTCTCGACAAGGTCGGGCTCTTCCTCGTCGACCGGCGGCAGGTCGTAGCGCAGGATCTGGCCGCGCGAATAGAGATGGCGCGAATCGAGCAGCAGGTTGGCGTCGCGGTCATAGATGCGGGCGCGAGTACGGGTCGGCGAGATCAGCCGCCGCAGCACCGGCGCCACGCGCTCGGGATTGATCGGAAAATCCAGATTGTCGAGCTGGTCCGAGCCCGGCCCCAGGCTTTCGCCGGCCTGCAGCTCGAGCAGCTTTTCCGGGTCGATGCTGATCGAATCCGTCTCGACCGTCGCCGACGCCGCGATGGCGCCGGCGATGATCTCGCCCTGCGTCATCAAGCTTTCGACACGCGCGTCGATCAGCCCGTCGCGGAAGGTGTTGAGGTAGAGAATGCCGGTGACCAGGACAGCCAGGCCGGCAAGGTTGAGGAAGAGGATACGCCGCGTCAGGCTGGAAAAGATATGGTGGCCGAGGAAACGGCGCATCGGCACCGTGAATTTCGACACGAAGGACGGCATGATGCGCGACGGCCGCCTGGCAGCGCCCGCCGGTCTTGTTCGCTGTGCTTCCACTGCCATCGAATAGCAGCTCCCGCTAGTCCTTGGTTTGACGCATGTCGCAGTCCCGAGCCCAGGACCGCTTTTGGTCGACATACATCAAATTATGCTTCGCGGAACCGGTATCCGACTCCGTAAAGGGTTTCGATCATCTCGAAGTCGTCATCGACGGCCTTGAACTTCTTGCGCAGCCGCTTGATGTGGCTGTCGATCGTGCGGTCATCGACATAGACCTGCTCATCATAAGCCGAATCCATCAGCGCATCACGGCTTTTTACCACGCCGGGGCGTTGCGCCAGCGAATGCAGGATCAGGAACTCGGTGACGGTGAGCGTCACCGGTTCGCCCTTCCAGGTGCAGGTATGGCGTTCCTGGTCCATGACGAGCTGGCCGCGCTCGAGCGAGCGGGCCTGCTGGCTCGGCGCTTTTGCCGCAGCCTCGCGGGCGCTGGCCCGGCGCAGCACGGCGCGCACCCGTTCGACCAGCAGGCGCTGCGAGAACGGTTTGCGGATGAAGTCGTCGGCGCCCATCTTGAGACCGAACAATTCATCGATCTCGTCGTCCTTGGAGGTCAGGAAGATCACCGGCAGATCGGATTTCTGGCGCATCCGGCGCAGAAGCTCCATGCCGTCCATGCGCGGCATCTTGATGTCGAGGATGGCGAGATTCGGCGGCCGGGCCGCCAGGCCTTCCAGCGCGGACGCACCATCCGTATAGGTCTCGACGCGATACCCCTCGGATTCGAGGGCGATCGACACCGACGTCAGAATGTTGCGGTCGTCATCGACAAGCGCGATTGTTGCCATTTCAAGCGGCTCCCTCATGAGCTGTCCCTTCTGTCGTAAGAGAAGGGGCTTTTGCAGGACAAATTAGGTACAAAATGTGGCATAGGCCTTGTCCGCTGTCACGAGCGGCGTGCCGGCGGCCACAATCCTACCTCGCCGAGGATTGGACGAACGAGCACCGCCAATCCTTTGGGCAACCACCAAACTTTTTGCATATATAAACGATTTAAACAACTTTCAAAATATTTAAATCGATTAAAGATTTGATATCATTTGGCTTTTCTGGTTCTGACCATCTATCCTGCTTAGTAGGTTGCCGGAAATATGCCGGCACAGATGCGGCAAATCTTGAGAAGGGTCACCAATGTCGGAAGTCGGCAAACGCAATCCTGCCTGCGCGATCGATCGTATCGGTCTGAAAACCTCCGGCGTGGTGCGCTACAATTTCGGCGCGGCCGCCCTTTACGAGGAATCGATCCGGCGCGGAGAGGCCCGGCTGACCGCGCATGGCGCGCTTGTCGCCGAGACCGGCCAGCACACCGGTCGCTCTCCCAAGGACAAGTTCGTCGTTCGCGACGGCGCCACCGAACCGCAAGTCTGGTGGGACAATAACAAGGCGATCTCGCCGGCTCAATTCGACACGCTGCTCGCCGATTTCCAGGCCCACGCCGCGGACAAGGATCTCTATGTGCAGGATCTGGTCGGCGGCGCCGACGCGGAGCTCAAGCTGCCCACCAGGGTGATCACCGAATTTGCCTGGCACTCGCTGTTCATCCGCAACCTGCTGATCCGTCCCGGCGCGGCCGAACTCGAACAGTTCGAGCCCGGAATGACGATCATCGACCTGCCGTCTTTCCGCGCCGATCCCGCCCGCCATGGCAGCCGCGCCGAGACGGTGATCGCCGTCGACCTGACGCGCAAGATCGTGTTGATCGGCGGCACCTCCTATGCCGGCGAGATGAAGAAGTCGGTGTTCACCATGCTCAACTACCTCCTGCCGGCGAAGGGCGTGATGCCGATGCACTGCTCGGCCAATGAGGGACCGGCCGGCGACGCCGCCATCTTCTTCGGCCTGTCGGGCACCGGCAAGACCACGCTGTCGGCCGATCCGTCGCGTACATTGATCGGCGACGACGAGCATGGCTGGGGCCCGCACGGCATCTTCAATTTCGAAGGCGGCTGCTACGCCAAGACGATAAAGCTGTCGGCGGAAGCCGAGCCGGAGATCTTCGCCACCACGCAGCGCTTTGGCACGGTGCTGGAAAATGTCGTGCTCGACGCCGACGCCGTGCCGGATTTCAATGACGGGCGGCTCACCGAAAACACACGCTGCGCTTACCCGCTCGACTTCATCCCGAATGCGTCCAAGACCGGGCGCGCCAATCACCCGAAAAACATTATCATGCTGACCGCCGACGCTTTCGGCGTGATGCCGCCGATCGCCAGGCTGACGCCGGCGCAGGCGATGTATCATTTCCTCTCCGGCTACACGGCCAAGGTGGCGGGAACGGAAAAGGGCGTGACCGAGCCCGAAGCGACCTTCTCGACCTGTTTCGGCGCGCCGTTCATGCCGCGCCATCCGTCGGAATATGGCAATCTTCTGCGCGAGCTCATTGCCCGCCATGGCGCCGATTGCTGGCTGGTCAACACCGGCTGGACCGGCGGCGCCCATGGCACCGGCAAGCGTATGCCGATCAAGGCGACGCGCGCCTTGCTCGCCGCCGTCCTCGACGGCTCGCTGAAGGCAGGCGCGTTCCGCACAGACGCCAATTTCGGCTTCGAGGTGCCGGTGGCGGTGCCTGGCGTCGACAGCGCCATTCTCGACCCGCGCTCGACATGGGCCGACAAGCTTGCTTATGACCGACAGGCGGCAAGGCTGGTCGGCATGTTCGCCGTCAATTTCGAGAAATTCGAACCGCATGTCGATGCAACCATCATGGGCGCGGCGCCCCGCATGCAGGAAGCGGCGGAGTAATCGCCAAGGCATCGTTGCGGCTCAGCACCATTGAAGGCTCGGTTTCGATCGGGCCTTTTCTTTTTCGGTCCGCCGCGCCATGACTGCGGCATGCCGATCGACGACGACATCATCATCTCAGGCGAGGCCGTGATACACCCGGGCGACCTGCACGAGGATTTCATCCGCTCGTCCGGTCCGGGCGGCCAGAATGTCAACAAGGTGGCGACGGCGGTGCAGCTTCGCTTCGACGCGCAGAACGCGGAGGGCCTGTCGGAGCGCGTGCGCGAGCGGACCATAAAACTTGCTGGCCAACGCGCCACCAAGGACGGTGTCATCGTCATCGAGGCAGGACGCTTCCGCACGCAGGAGCAGAACCGCGCCGATGCGCGGGCCAGGCTCACGGCACTGGTGGCCAAGGCCGCCGAACCCCCGCCGCCGCCGCGCAAGAAGACACGGCCGTCCAAGGGTGCGGTCGAGCGGCGGCTGAAGAGCAAGGCGGGACGCGGTACGATCAAGAAGCTGCGCGGCCGGGTAGAGAACGATTAATCATCCCCATCATGTGTACAAACGGTCTCCCATTCTTGTTCATCAACCGCCTTTGGCCACTTGGGAAACGCGAATTCACCGCCTATTCCCGCTTCCGAAATTTCAGTGAGATCGACGACGGATTTCGGGTCGCCCCATGCCTGTGATGGTGGCATCCTGTGGCTCCGAACATCCGCGAGGTGAGCCAATCCCATGCTCGTTCTGCCCAAGGGCGTCCGCCACATGCCGGGCCATCTGTCCCGCGCCATCCAGGAGACGCTGGTCGAGGAAGTGAGGAGCATCGTCCAGCAAGCGCCGCTGTTCGTGCCGGCCATGCCGCGGACCGGCAAGGAGATGAGCGTGCGCATGACCAATTGCGGTCCGCTCGGCTGGGTCACCGACAAGGAACGCGGCTATCGCTACCAGCCGACGCATCCGCTGACCGGAGAGCCATGGCCGCCTATCCCCGACAGCCTGCTCGACTTGTGGCGGCAGGTGTCGGGCTATCCGAATCCACCGGAGGCCTGCCTGATCAATTTCTACGCGCCTGACGCGAAGATGGGCCTGCATCAGGATCGCGACGAGGCCGATTTCTCGGCACCCGTCGTCTCTGTCTCGCTGGGCGACGACTGCCTGTTCAGGGTCGGCCAGACAACGCGCGATGGCGCCACCAAATCGTTCAGGCTGAAAAGCGGCGATGTCGTCGTGCTTGGCGGCGAGGGCCGTCTTGCCTTCCATGGCGTCGACCGCATCTACCCTTCGACCTCGGCGCTGCTCAAAAACGGCGGCAGGATCAATCTGACGCTGCGGCGGGTGACGAAGCCCGACGAGACCTCCAAATAAGCCGATCTTAACGCGCGTCCCCTATCAAGGCTGCCAGGGTCTTGAAAAACAGCGCAATGGCATCAGTCAACCAGACTGCCCCCAATCGATCCGATATCCGTTTCGCGGCACTTGTGCTGTGCACCGGGATTCTGATCGGGCTGCGCTATCACCTGGGATTGTGGACATCCGACGAGCGCGGCTTGTCCGTGGTCAGCCACGGAATGCCCTATTGGGACTTCACAAACCTCTGGGCGGGCGGACGCATGGCGCTCGACGGGCATGTCGCGTTCCTGTTCGACATGGACAGCTACCGCGCAACCCTGCGGCACATGTTTTCGCCAGACCTCCCCAACCAGGAGTGGAGCTACCCGCCCAGCATCCTGATTTTCGGCGCGCCGCTTGCGCTGCTGCCGATATTTCCCGCCTATCTCGTCTGGACCTTGGGCACGGTGTTTTGTCTCTGGCTGGCCATCCGGCCGCTGCAACTGGGCAAGGCTGCCGAAGCAGCCATCCTCTTTTGTCCGGCGGTGCTGCTCAACGCGGCCTTCGGCCAGAACGGCGCCCTGACGACGGCCTTGCTCATCGGCGGATTGGCGGCGGTGCCGAAGCGGCCGGTCCTGGCAGGGCTGCTCTTCGGCCTGCTGACGGTAAAACCGCATCTCGGCATACTGGTGCCATTCTGCTTGCTGGCGAACGGCAACTGGCGCGCCATTGTCGCCGCCGCGCTGTCGTCGTCGGCCCTGATCGTCCTGACCGGCCTGCTGCTGGGCTCCGAGGTCTGGACGCTGTTCTGGACCGAGACCCGTCCCCTGATGACGAAGATTCTCGAGGCTCCCTACCCTCAGCCCTATCAGTCGAATGCGGCGACCATGTTCTTCCTGGCTCGTGCATCGGGTCTGGGACTGACCGCGGCCTATGCGCTGCAAGCCATTGCCGCGGTCGCGGCGATCGCAACGGCGATCTGGATCTGGTTGCCATGGCGGCGGGTCGAGCACCGCGAACGGGTCGTGCTCACCGCCGTGCTGGCGACACTGGCGACGCCTTACGGCTATAGCTACGATACGATCGGCCTAGCCGTTGCCGTCGCCTATCTGTTCTCGACGCGCAATGCCATGCCAAGGATTTTTCTGGCTCTGATCTGGCTATACCCGGCCATCGCCCATCTGGTGAACAATGCCGGGCTTGGCGTCGGCGTGCTGGTACCGTTGTTTCTGTCGGCATGGATGCTTGCCGACATAATAGCCCGCGAGCGCAGGACCACGGTTGGCGGCACGCCTGGCATCGACATGCCGTCGTAGGACGCTTGGCTGTAAATATCTATTGGCGGGCCTTGACGTCGGCGCGGATGAACACGGTCACCGACCCGTTCTGAAGCAATGGGCGGTAATCCGACAAGGTCTTGGCGATTGCGATGTTGTCCCTCAAGGGTATTGGCGCACGCGGCTCCGCCGTCCCGTCGTCGACCACGATGTCGGGCCGCTTCGCGGCAAGTTCGCCGGCGATCGCCGCGGTATATTGCTGGCGCAAGGTTTCCAGATCCAGCCGTTGGGCAGGGTCCTGCGCCAACTGAATGAGGATCCCGGCATCGTTGACCATCCAGGCGGACGGGTTACGCGCCACGACACGGGCGCCCGTCATTCGGGCGAGGGGGTTGCCGGCTTGCAGCCGCGAGCCGATCGACATGAAAGTTGGATGGTCGATCGCGCGGGTGACGGCGACCGCCGCCGCGTCGAGATCGCCGCGTGGCTGAGTGAATGCCAGACCTTGCTGCGCCACGACCAATTTCACGATCGAAAACAGCCCAAGCGCGGTCCCAAAGATGGCCGGCGAGGGGAGGCTTCGCAATGGTCTCAGCCTGACAGACTGCAGCATCAATGCCAGGACCCCGACTGTCAGGAACGGCAGCGCCTGATACGTCCACCCCTTGCCCATGATGACGAAGGCAGGGACATAGGCCGCTCCCGCCAGAAGCAGTATTTGCGCATCGCGATGAGGCCGGCCGGGATAAGCCATCACCAGTGTGGCCCCTGCCATGGCCGCGAACATAGGGATAGGCCATAGCATCAACATGTCCATGACCGGCATCCGCGTCGGCAAATAGACCTGACGCAACAAAGGCAGCACCTCGGCGAAGAAAGGCTGCATGAAAACGCCAAGGGCAATCAGGTAGGCAACAGTCAGAATACCGCCGACCACACTCTCCGTTGTAAAAAGCGGACGCAGCGAGCGTCGCTGTAATGCAATCACAAGGGCCGGCAGCGCCAGAGCCAGCACGCTGTAGGGTGGTTTGATCATCACGAAAATACCGGCGCCGACACCGGCGACGATCTGTTCGGCGGTGCTGCCCGCACGAAAATTCGGCGTCCGGTCACGTGCCGAAAGCAACGCCAGCCACGGCAGCAAGGCGATCATGGCAATCTGCTCGCGCTGGCCGAAATCCGGCGGAAACAGGAACAGCACGACAAACACCGCCGCCGGAATGATCCAGACGTGCCGCTTCAGAACCTCGTCGGCCCGTGCAAGAATGCGAGCTGAAAAGCAGACGGAAGCTGCCGCGAGCGCCGCTACGCCCACACTCACCCAGAATTCCGCCGACAGCCCGGTCAGGCGCTCCATGACGAGGAAAGGCAGATAGAGCCAGGTTGAAAAAGGGGGATTGCCTTCGGCGATATCGACGTAAAGGCGTTCGCCGTTGAGGACACGGTCGCCAACCGTCAGCAGCCAGGACACGTCGACATTGCTCGGCACCACGAAGAGCGAGACGACGATCGCGTAAACGGCGATCAACAGCGTTGCGACAACCGGCCCGACAAGTCGAAATACGGCCTTGCTAGATTTCGAGCTTGCCAGCTTGCCCTGAGCAACGAGCGGCGCATCCATGGCAAATGGCTTTCATCACCAGAACAACCAGTATCGGTGCGTGTCTAGCAGCCAGCAGTTAAGGGCGTTCTAACTGGCGGTTGAACGAACGTTACAGATTGCACGGCGCGTCGCTGTCGGCCTGGATGCTTACCGGGCTCAGGGTCCGCGAACGCGGGAACCGTCTGCAGGCCCGCCAGACAACATAGCCATAGCGAGCAGATGCGGTTGCTGTCTCAGCGCAGCGGCGAAAAGGTCGCCGAGACCAGCTCGAACGGCAAGGCGCCATAGGCGGCGACCGTCGCCTGATCATCCCATTGGCGGAATTGTCGCGACGGCCGCGCTTCCAGCGTCAAGGCATGCTGACGGCCGTCGACCATGACCTTGCCGCGGAAGCGCAGCACCCTTTCCCCACCGGATCGACTGATGGCCATGGCACGCAGGCGCGCGACGTGGTCGTCATCCCGGTTGATCTCCATTTCGATGCGGCGCCGGACCGGCGGAATGCTGATCCTGACCACGATGTCCAGCATCATCTCCCCCACCGTTGGCGGGCACGGTATGGTCTGCGAGAAGACCAGCGGCGACGGTCCCTCCAGCGGCTCGCGTGGGCCTGGCCTGCCACGCCATGCCTTGCCTCGCCACCCCTTGGCGGCTGGCTCTTGCCGCAGCCGGCCGCTCTTGCGTCTCAGCCGCAACTGCTTGGCAAAGCCGCGCGACAGCCAGATCAGCCTGCCGAAATCGGTTCGCGGCTTGGCCTGCAGCACCGCTGACCAGCGCGAAAGGCCGGTGCGGTCGGCCATGTCAAGAACGTGCGCCAGCACCCTGTCCGGCACCGCCACGCCAATATCGAGCGCAAGGTAGGAGAGCGCCACCGCCGCGGCAACGGCAAGGCCACGCCTGGCGACCACATCGAGGAACACATCCCAGTCGACGTCGCCGGCGCGAATGGCCACTGCGCAATCGACCAGCCAATCGCTATGCGTGTGGGCGTCGAGCCCGCCATGCGCGATGGCGAGCGCGATGCGGTCCGCAGGCGACGGCACCAGCACGCCGACACCGCTGAATTCGGCCGCCGCCGCCCGCCGCCAGATCGCCTGGTCGTCCTCGTCGCTTTGCTGCGAACCGTCATAGGCAAGCTGGTGCAGATCGATGTCGCCATAATTGCCCTTGAAGAAGTTCATCGAGCGCAGCGAGGCCAGTCTTGTCCTCAGATATTGCGGGCTCACCCCGGTGGCGATCTGCCAGTCGCGGTCGCGTAGCACGTCGAACGCCGTTCGCATGTCCTGCGGCCGCACCAATATGTCGATGTCGTGCGCCACCCGGCCACGCTGCGCCGATGCGTTCAAGGCGATGCGGCTGGCCCCCTTGATCAGCATCACCAGGCATCCGGCGCCCGTCATCGCCTGCAGCGTCGGTTCGGCCTCGCGCATCGCCATGCGCGACTTGGTCCACAGCATCTTTTGCAGGCCGACAAGACGTGGATAGGCGGAATGGCCGGCCAATTTCCGGCCGAACCGGTCGCAGATGGCGGCCAGCAGCCGATGCTCCCTGAAGGAAACGAGATCGATGTCGTTGGCGCTCAGCCACTGCATCGCTTGACCGGCGGCCGCGTCGTCGTCGGCAAGAAGCGCGGCCTTGAGCAACTGGTCGAGCCCGCCCGTCGGCCAGGACCAGCCATAGTCCGGGAAACGTCGGCTGATGCGGCGGATGCGCGCCATCAGCCCGCGCCGGCCTTGTTCCGGGCCCGTCGCAGCATGGCCAGCCGCGCCACTTCGAGGTAGCCGCGGTCGCGCGTCGCATCACGCCCGTAGGACAGGCTGCCGGGCCTGATGCGGCGCAGCGCCAGGACCTCCTCCATCATGTCGAGGACAAGGCCCGCCTCGCGTGCCCGCGCGATCCAGTCGATCATTTCGCCGCGGCCGCCCGGCGGATCGACGACTGGTCCGACGGTCTCGGCTACCTCGCGCCGGATCAGCATCGTGGTCCGCGACCAGCCGGGCACGGTGGCGTCCTCGGGTGCGTCCGGCCGGTCATTGCGGAAGTTTCGCACATGGCAGAAGACGCCCGATGTGCCGGGCAATCCTCGCAGATAGGCAAGCTGACCCTCTATCTTGGTCGGCAGCCACAGATCGTCGGCGTCGAGCGTTGCGATGAACGGCGTCGACAGCGCGGCGATGCCTCTGGTCGTGGCGCTGCCCGGTCCGGCATTTGCCTGGCGCAGCAATTGCAGCGGCAGGTCCGTTCCGCCGATCGCCGCGGCGAGATCGTCGGTTGATCCGTCGTCGACGATCACCACCAGTTCCGGGCGCACCGTCTGCGCCGCGACCGATCGCAGCGTCTCGGCAATGGTGCCGCTGGCGTTGAAGGCCGGTATGACGACGCCGTATCGGTCCATCACAGGGAACGCCAATCTGAAAGTTTGTCGAGCTCGAAGATACCTTCGATCGGGCGCAGCGACGGGTCGGCCTTGCGCCGTTTCATGGATTTATAGATAGCGCGCAGGAATTCCCGCGACTGGACGCCCTCCTGCCTGGTCATGTTGCCCGCATGCCGTCTGTAATAGAGCGCGACCGTGTCGGGAAGCACGTAACTGGGGCCGCTCTCAAAACCGCGCAGCAGGTAGTCGGTGTCTTCGGCCTGGACGAAGTCCTCGTCGAAATCGCCTATCCGCGCGACGAGCCGGCGCGCGAAGATCGCCGCCGACAGATGAATGCCACGAACCGTGATGCTGTTGCTGTCCGCCGTCGGCTCCAGGGTCCCGTCGTCGATCTTGTCGACCAGCATCATCCTCGAATAGGTCAGATCGAGATCGGGTTTCTTCCGGAAAAGCTCGACATCGGCCTTGAAGCGTCCGGCTGGCGAGATGTCGTCCGAGTCGAGGAACGACACGAGTTCCGCCTCGGGCTTGAGCTGCCTGAGCCCGCTGTTGCGCGCCCGTGTCACTCCCATGTTCTCCTGTTGGAACAGCCGGATGCAGGAATGATCGTCCATGATGGCGCGCACGGCCTCGGCCGAGCCATCGGTCGAGCCGTCATCGATGACGATGATGTCGAGGTCTGCGGCGTCGCCTTGCCTGATCAACGAGCGCAGCGCAGCGCCGACATAGGCCTCACGATTGTAGACGGGCATGATCACGCTCAGTCTCATCCTCGACCTCGCGGGCGCTGCGGCACCATCCGATTTGATCGCGAGATAACGTGCATCAAAGCACCCGCCAGTCGGGCGAGCTCTTGAGCTCGAAAATGCCGGGGATCTCACGAAGGGACGGGTTGGCCCTGCGTCGCCGAATCGATTTGTGGATCGCCCGCATGTGGTTGCGAAGCCGGCCCTCGTGCTCCTTGGTGACATTGCCGGCATGGCGCCTGTAGTAGATCGCGACGGTCTCCAGAAGGCGGTAATTCGGACCCGTTTCGAAGATGCGCAGCAGATAGTCAGTGTCCTCGCCCTGATCGAATTCCTCGTCGAAATAGCCGATGCGATCGACAAGCGCCCGGCTGAACAGGCCGGTGCTCATCGAAATTCCGCGCAGCGTTACAGTGCGGCTGCCCGCTACAGGCTCCAGCGTGTTATCGTCTATCTGCTCGGCCAGGGTCATCAGGGAGTAGGTCAGGTCAAGGCCCGGGTCGGCCTCGAAGCAAGCCAGATCCGTCTTGAAGCGTCCGGCAAGCGAGATGTCGTCGGAATCGAGGAACGACACAAACCCGGCATCCGGCGGCAACTGCCTCAGCCCGGCATTGCGCGCCTTCGCGACACCCATATTGGGTTGCAGGAACAGGCGGATGCAGGACGCCTCGCGCATCGTTGACGTTATGGCCTCCACCGAGGCGTCCGTGGAGCCGTCGTCGATGACGATGATGTCGAAGTCGGCGTCAGCGCGCTGCCTGATCAACGAGCGCAGCGCAGCGCCGACATAGCGCTCGCGATTGTAGACAGGCAGGATCACGCTGAGCTTCACCAGGCGCCCCGTGTCAGGAAATCCTCGATCGTGCCGGCGATCTCTGTCGGGTCGGTGCCGAGGGACAAACGAAAGCAGGGCAGGTGGCGCGTCAATTCGCTGAAGAAGCGAAAGCCGCTCTCGCGCTCGCCCGGCATCTGTGCGGTGCCGGACGGCGCCAAGGCAATCATGGCGTCCCTGCGCGACACCGGCATGATCGAACTTGCTCCGCCTCCGCTGATATGTGGCACCACCAGCGCAACGATGTCCAGCATCGCGGGCACCGGCCCAGGCGCGATGTCATCAATGTGAAACGTGTGCTTGCCCTGCCAGTTCAGCGGGCCCTGCGCCGTTAGCCGCTGTTGCAGGCCCAGTCGCGTGAAACCTTGCGCATCCTGCTTCAGCGTCGAGAAAAGGGGCCGCGCGGCCACGCCTCCGGCGAGATCGATCAGCACATAGTCGTCGCCGACGCTGTCGAGCCCGTTGAGCAGGCCGGCTGCGACGGTGCCGGATTTCCCTGCCCCGCCCGAGCCGGCAAGCAGGATACCCTTGCCGTCGACGCCGAGCGTGCCGGCATGGGTCAGCCGCATGCCGCGCGCGGCATATTCCCAATGCAGGAAGGCGCGCAACGGTGCTCCCGGCTCCCATGGCGGAAAGGCCTCGGCCGAGGCCATCAGCTGCACGCCAATGCGACGTTGCGGATCGTAGATCTGCCAGAAATCCAGGTCGTGGAAATAGTGCCCGCGCAACCCGGCCTCGGCGAGCCGTTTGGCAAAACCGTGCTCGGTGAAATGCGCATCGCCCCAATGCGCTGGCTCGGGGATGCTGTCGATGCCGGGATGAGCGATGAAGATGCGGCACGTGGACGGTTCCGGTTGATCGTGACCGGCCTCGACAAATGCATGGCTCAGTGCATCGGCAAGCACACCATGGCCGAGATGCGCGGTCAGTTCCAGACGGGGCAGGCGAACCTTTCGTGTGGTCGGATAGCGCGCGGTCGCGCCTTCGGCGGCGGCGATGAGATACCGGGCGTAGTCGGGTAAGGTTTCGAGCGTGACGCGCGGCATCAAGCGCCTTCCATCACGGGCTGCGCCCGGCCGGTCAGGAAGCCTGCTTGACCGCCGGCCAGCCAAGAGGCTCTTCGACCTCATGGATGGGATCAACGACGATCAGGTCGGCGAGGTCGTCGTGAATGCTCACATTGAGCGGCTCGTTCGTGGCGGCAAGCTCGGCAGGCAATTCGCCTGGCAATGGCTGCGCAGTCGTTTCCAGACGCACCAGCAAACCCAATTCGAGCAATTGCGATATGAAGTGTTCGAGTTCGGCCAGGGCTATTGTCGAGCCGCCCGCGGCCAGCCCGACCAGAGCTCGGGCATCTACTCCGGACGAAAGCGCCTGCCAGACCTTGCTGCCGGAATCGGAGAAGCCGAAATATTTGCCGTTCGCAAGGTTGAGCACCACGGCTTCGCCATCGAAGGATTCGAAAACGATATCCCGGCTCGCAACCGCATAGGCATGGGAAACATGCTTCATTGTTGCCCCGCTTTACATTCCTGCCCGCCAGCAGGACCGCATCCACCAACAACGCCTGTAAACGCTCGGTTCTTCGTTGGCAAGGCAAGCTGTGCCGACAAGGTGCCGACTATCTCTGGGATCAGTTCGGGATCACGCCTCGATTTCCAGTGCCGATAGCGGCCTGGAGCAGCAGGCCAGGATAAAACCATCATCGATCTCGTGATCGAGGATGCCGCCATTGTGGCTCATTTCGACAGCTCCGGTGACCTTCTTCACCTTGCAGGTTCCGCACAGGCCGAATTCGCAGGCCGCTGGTATCCGCACACCCGAGGCACGCGCCGTCTGCAGCACGGTCTGGCCGGCGACGCATTCGGCGTCGACATCCGAAAGCGCGAAGCGGATCGGTGTTGTGGCATCGACGGAAATTGCCGTGCCGTCTTCAACCGGTGAGGCAAACGGCGCCGGGATCTCTTCCACGGTCGGCGCGGCAAAGCTCTCCTGATGGTACTTTGCCATGTCGAATCCAGCGGCCTCAAGCATGCCGCGCACCGCGCGCATGAAGGGATCTGGGCCGCAACAGAAGATTTCGCGTTCGCGGAAATCGGGCGCCAGCAGCGGCAGCCGGATGGCGTCGATGCGACCCATATGGCCGTACCAGCCCTCGCGGCTCGACCGCTCCTCGATCATGAAGCCGAGGGACAGGCCCGGCATATTGCCACCGAGCAGTTCGAGCTCCTTGCGGAAGATGATCTCTTCCGGGCGCCGCGCGCAGTTGACGAAGCCGACATCGGTCCATGGCGCGCAGTCGTTCAGCCAGCGCAGCATCGACATCATCGGCGTCACGCCGGAACCGGCAGAGATGAACAGATATTTCGCCGCCGGATGGCTGTGCAGTGAAAAGTCGCCGCCTGGTCCATAGGCCTTGACGTGCGAGCCCGGCGCCAGGTGATCGAACATCCAGCGTGTGCCGACGCTGCCCGCCTGCGCCTTCACCGTCACCGCGATCGAGAACGGTCGCGACGGCGAGGACGACAGTGTGTAGGTGCGCATCAGCGGGCCGTCCGTTGTCGGCAACTCCAGCGTCACGAACTGGCCTGGCTTGTAGCGGAACCAGGTCTGGTTGTCGGACCGGAAGGTAAAGGTCTTCACGTCGGGGGCCTCGTCGGTGATGCCGGTCACCTCCAGCACCTGCAGCCTGTCGTTCCATGGCGCCATCTGGTCGAGATGGCGATAGAGGCCAAGGTCGGTCATCGCATTCACCCCTCAGCCTCTCATGCGACGCTGCGCAGCGCCGGCCGCCCGCCTTCGGCAAGGCGCGGGCCGATGAAGCGGGCATACCAGTCGACGAACTGGATAACGCCGCCCTCATGCAACTCCGAATAAGGGCCGGGCTCGTAGGCCGGCGACAGGATACCGAAGGCGTTCTCCTCGACGATGCGGCGATCCTGGTCGTTGGTCTCGGTCCAGACATGGGTGAGTTCGGCGAGATCGTAGTCGACGCCCTCGACCGCGTCCTTGTGCACCAGCCATTTGGTCGTCACTGCTGTTTCTGTGGCGCTGACCGGCAGCACGCGGAAGGTAACCGCATGATCCACGAGGATGTGGTTCCAGGTCGTCGGATAATGATAATGCATCAAGGTGCCGATCTGGTCGGCCGAAACGCTGTCGGACAGGTTCTTCTTCACTGCCCGCCTGCCGGTCATCGTGTAGCTCTGGGCATCGCGCAGCAGCGGCGCCCGGGTGGCGCGGTATTGCCCGGCCGGATCGATGCGGAACTTGCTGGGCAGGCCAGCAGCCTCGCACTTCGCCCAGTGGGCCAGCATCTCCGGGTCTCTGTCGGCGCCTTGCACTCCGGTCACGGTCGGTGCTTCCGGGAACGTCTTGCACAGCTCCGGATGATTGCCTGCACAATGGTAGCACTCGCGGTTGTTTTCCCAGACCAGCTTCCAGTTGCCCTTCTCGATGATCGTGCTCTCGAAGGCGACCTTGGCCTCGCTCAGCCGGTGCGGCTGGAGATAGGGCTCGATCAGCGCCCGCATCGGCGCGAAGTCGGGGGGCTCCTTGGCCAGGCAGATGAAGACATAGCCGGCGACGCTTTCGCAGGCGACCGGCTTGAGCCCGAACTGGCTCTTGTCGAACCCATCGGTCATCTGGCGGGCGAACAGTAGCCGGCCGTCAAGCTCGTAGGTCCACTGGTGATAGGGACAGACCAGTTTGGCGGCCATGCCCTTGTCGCTGTTGCAGACGCGGCTGCCGCGATGGCGGCAGGAATTGTGGAAGGCGTTGATCTTGCCTTGCTGATCGCGCACCAGCACGACCGGATAATCGCCGATCTGCACGGTGATGAAGCTGCCCGGCTTGGGCAATTCGCAATCATGGCCGATGAACAGCCAGTCGCGGTACCAGATCAACTCCATGTCCAGCTTGAAGTAGTCCGGGTCGGTATAAAAGGGCTGTTCCAGTGAAAAGCCCTGTCTGCGGCTGTTCAAGAGCCTCAGCATGTCGTTGCGCGCGTCCATGTCCTGTCCTCATTTTCAAGGACTGAACTGGTGGTGATTGAGGAAGGACTGGGCGCAGATCGGCGAAAAGCCGGACAAACACCATCCGCCTCTTGACCGCCCACCGCGATCAGTCGAGTTCTAGCCATCTCGGGCTGGTTTCCGGGCTCTGGAGTTGTCCTTGCGGACGATCGCGACACCTTCCCAGGCCTTCGCCCAGTGGTCTCCCGTTGCGACTTGAACTCCACCACCGTTGCGGGGGCAGCGCCGGAATCTGACCGGCTTCCCAATTCTCCGCTCCATCGTCACGCAGCGGCACCTGAGATGCCTGATCTAATCACGACAGGGTTTGGGACATCGGCACGAAAGCGACATCGCATCCATGCGGCGCGACACGCATGCTGGATCGTCGTGACAGGGTCGTGGAATCGCCTTCTGTCAGCCAGGCGCGCCGGCACTGTTTCGACCTTTGCCGGGGATAAAAAGGTTAACAGTTTCAAAAAGTGACTATTAGCAGAGTCTAAAATCGAACCGAACGGTTCGTTTCTGTTGACGGTGCGTGCAGGACGGTGTGAACGCCGAGCCTCCGACACAGTTGGTGATCGAGGCGCTGGTCTTAGATAACGACTTGATATTACGAAGAAAAAGAACGAATGTGGAAAGCCCTGGTACAATTTCAAGTGGTGGAGTCATGGTCCACGCTGAACAACTTCGTGATTGGAAACGGCCGGAGGGCTCTCCCACATCGGGGCTGTCCGAACGACGCGATTTTTAATCCCAAGACACGCCGCTAGACGGACGGAAAAATACTGGAGTACCCAAAATGAAAAAGATTGTTCTCACTGCCGCCGCCCTTCTGGCCATTTCCGGCAGCGCCTTCGCTGGTAGCGACAACTACGGTTCGAACGGTGCCAATCAGCCCGCAGCAGCCGTGGACAGCTCGTACACCGCTTCGACCGGCAAGTCGGAGCCGGCTGCTCATGCGCCTGTGACGGGCGCAGACCACAACCTCTTCGGCAACAACTAACAGCCGATCCCCGGCACGCGGCGGGGTGACCCTTGCCGCGCCGGTGGATGCCACAAATTCAGGAGTACTTAAAATGAACAAGACCCTCATTGTTGCCGCCGCCGTCCTGGCCCTCTCCGGCAGCGCCTTCGCCGGCAGTGACAATTACGGTTCGAGCGGCGCCGACCAGGCCGCTGTCACTTCGACCGACAACTCGAACACAGCGTCGATCGGCAAGTCGGCTCCGGCCACGCAGGCGCCTGCCCAGCAGGGCAGCGATCGCAACCTCTTCGGCCGTTAACGGCCCATCCGCGAGTGGCGGGCTAGCCCGCCGCTCGTGGAATTCAAGAAATCAGGAGTATTTGAAATGAACAAGATCCTCATTGCTGCCGCCGCCGTTCTGGCCCTCTCCGGCAGCGCCTTCGCCGGCAGTGACAACTATGGCTCCAATGGCGCCAATCAGCCCACTGCGTCGTCGACCGTCAATGTCGATACGTCGAATACGGGTTCGATCCGCAACAGCGACTCGCCCGTCTACAAGCTGCTCAATTCGTCCGGCGACGTGCAGAAGCCGGCCCATCAGGGTGCCGATCGCAATCTGTTCGGCAATAACTAACAGACCCGAACCATAGACATAGACAAAAAAGAGCGGCGGGCCATGCCCGCCGCTCTTTTTGCGTCGTCGAGAACAGTTGGTTTCAGGCCGCCTTTGCTTCGGCTTCGTGCAGGGCGAAGGAGCGACCATCCGCATCGAAGATATGAAGGTCGCCGGCATTGGCGGTCAACCGCAACGTCGAGCCGCGCTTGACCTCGACATTGCCCGGCAACTTGGTCACCAGCGGCAGGTCGGCCCGGCCGATGTCGATATAGACCAGCTGGACCTCGCCGAGCTGCTCGACATAATCGACCGTCCCTTCGAACAGATAATCCATGCCGCCGGCGATCATCAGATCTTCCGGCCGCACGCCGAAGCTGACCGCCGCTCCCTTTGCCGAAGCAGGTGTCGCGATCGGTACCGTCGCCTTGCGGCCGCCGACATGGCTGATGATGGTCGGATTGCCGGTCTTGTCGACCGTCGCCGGCAGGATGTTCATGGCCGGCGAGCCGATGAACTGGGCGACGAAGAGGTTGCCGGGGCTCTTGTAGAGCTCCATGGGCGTGCCGACCTGCTCGATGTGGCCATCCTTCAGCACGACGATGCGGTCGGCCAGCGTCATCGCCTCGACCTGGTCGTGCGTGACATAGATCATGGTCGTGTTGGGCATCGATTCCTTGAGCTTGGCGATCTCGATACGCGTGGCGACGCGCAGGGCCGCGTCAAGGTTCGACAGCGGTTCGTCGAACAGGAACACTTTCGGATTGCGCACGATGGCGCGGCCGATGGCGACACGCTGGCGCTGGCCGCCCGACATCGCCTTGGGCAGACGGTCGAGATATTTGGTCAGCTGCAGGATCTCGGCAGCCTGCCGCACCCGCTTGTCGATCTCGGCCTTGCTTTCCTTGCCGATCTTCATCGAGAAGGCCATGTTGTCGTAGACGGTCATGTGCGGATAGAGCGCGTAGGACTGGAACACCATGGCGATGCCGCGCTTCGACGGCGGCACGTCGTTGACCACCTGGCCATCGATCTTGAGTTCACCCGACGTGATTTCCTCGAGCCCGGCGATCGAGCGCAGCAAGGTCGACTTGCCGCAGCCCGACGGGCCGACGAAGACGATGAATTCGCCCGATTTGATGTCGAGGTCGATGCCGTGGAGAATGTTGAGATTGCCGTAGGACTTCTTCACCTGTCTCAAATTGACATCGGCCATTGATTTCCTCCCAGTGGTTCCTCAGATGTTTCAGCCTATGCGCCCGAACCAGGCGCCGTAACCGCCGAGTTCGATAGAACCGGTGCTCGGCTGCCCCGAGAACCCGTGTCCCGGCAAAGGTTGCAGGGTTCGGTTGCCGAGGTCAACCTTCGCCGGCCTGGCGCCCAGATTGAAAGCGCACACGATCTCCTCATTGCCCGCCCGGCGGGTGAAGGCAACGGTGTCGCCCTGGCTTTTGATGAAGCTGATATCGCCCTTGGCCAGCGCCGGATGGGCGCGGCGGAAGGCAAGAAAGCGCCGGTAGTGCTCAAGCAGGGAGGTTTCGTCACCTTGCTGCACGTTGACCGCCTTTGACAGATGCTTGGCCGGCACCGGCAGCCAGGGCTTTGCCTGGGAGAAGCCGCCATTCCTGGCGCTTCCATCCCACACCATGGGCGTGCGGCAGCCGTCGCGGCCCTTGAATTCCGGCCAGAAGCGGATGCCATAGGGGTCCTGCAGGTCCTCGGAGCGCAGGTCGGCCTCGCCGAGCCCAAGTTCTTCGCCCTGGTAGATGCAGACCGAGCCGCGCAGCGACATCAGCAATGCCGAGATGACCTTGAGATAAGCGGTCGGGTCGGCTTCGTCGGTGGCCCAGCGCGAGGCCGGTCGCATCACGTCATGGTTGGAAAACGCCCAGCACGACCAGCCGTCGCTGGCCACCCTGCCAAACGCTTCCAGCACCGAGCGAACCTTGGCGGCGCTGATCTTTTCCGGCGCCAGGAAGTCGAACGAATAGCACATATGCACGCGCTTGCCGCCGGCGGTATAGGCTGCGACCACGTCCAGCCCGCGCTGCGAATCGCCGACTTCGCCAACTGCGGCAGTGGCTGGATATTCGTCGAGCAGCGCCCGGAAGCGCTCGAGGAAGGCGAGGTTCTCCGGCCGGCTCTTGTCGTAGATGTGATCCTGGTAGTTGTAGGGGTTGACCGCCGGCGCCGTCTGGTCGTTGCGTTCTTCCGGCGGCAGCGGCGGGTTGTTTTCCAGCCCCTGGCTGTGGAAGTAGAAATTGATCGTGTCGAGGCGGAAGCCGTCGACGCCGCGCTCCAGCCAGAAGCGGGTGACGTCGAGCAGCGCGTCCTGGACTTGGCGGCTATGAAAGTTGAGGTCCGGCTGCTCGGCCAGGAAATTGTGCAGGTAGTATTGCTGGCGGCTGGTGTCCCATTGCCAGGCCGAGCCGCCGAAGATCGACAGCCAGTTGTTGGGCGGCGTGCCGTCGGGCCTTGCGTCCGCCCAGACATACCAGTCGGCCTTCGGATTGGTGCGGCTCGAGCGGCTTTCCTTGAACCAGGGATGGATGTCGGCGGTATGCGACAGCACCTCGTCGATCATCACCTTGAGCCCCAGCCGGTGCGCCTCCGCCGTCAGTGCGTCGAAATCGGCCAGCGTGCCGAACATCGGGTCGACGTCACAATAGTCCGAGACGTCGTAGCCGAAATCCTTCATTGGCGATTTGAAGAAAGGCGAGATCCAGATGGCATCCGCGCCAAGGGCGGCAATGTAGGGCAGCCTGCCGATGATGCCCTTGAGGTCGCCGATGCCGTCGCCATTGGAGTCCTGGTAGCTGCGCGGATAGATCTGGTAGATCACCGCGCCCCGCCACCAGTCCTGGTCGACGGCGGGGTCTGGTTTAGAAGTCGCCTTCAAAGCCGATTGCATTGTCTCAACCTCCTTTCACCGAGCCGGCCAGCAGCCCGCGGACGAAATAGCGCTGTAGTGAGAAGAAGACGATCAGCGGCACGATGATGGTGATGAAGGCCGATGTCGTCAGGATCTCCCAGTTGCCGCCGCGCGAACCGAGCAGCGCGTTGAGCTTGGCCGTCAGCACGATCTGGTCGGGCGCCGTTCCGAGGAAAACCATTGCCACCAGCAGATCGTTCCATACCCACAGGAATTGGAAGATGGCGAAGGAGGCAAGCACCGGGAAGGACAGCGGCAGCACGATCTTGACGAAGATCTCGAAATCGCTGGCACCGTCGATGCGCGCCGATTCCATGATCTCGCGCGGCAGGCCGGCAATATAGCTGCGCAACAGGTAGATGGCGAAGGGCAGGCCGAAGCCGGTATGCGCCAGCCAGATGCCCAGATAGGTCTTGGACGGCACGCCGAAGAAAGTGCCGACGCCGTTGTAGAGCCTAAGCAGCGGGATCAGCGACATCTGCAGCGGCACCACCAGGAGGCCGATGATGACCGCGATCAGTAGCGCCCGGCCGGGAAACCGCATCCAGGCCAGGGCATAGGCAGCAAAGGCCGCGATCAGGATCGGGATCACGGTCGCCGGGATGGTGACCGTCAGCGAATTCATGAAGGAGCGGCCGATGCCTTCGGAAAACAGCACGGTCTGGTAGTTGTCGGTGGTGAATTTTGGCGGCGCCGACGAGGCGTAGTAGACGCGCTGGCCGCGATCGCCTTCGAACGCCTTGGGCGATGACATGACGAAGCTGCCGTCGGCGTTGACCTGCAGCGTCACGCCGTCACCGAGGTCGGCCGACGTGCCGGCCGGATATTGTGTCGGTGCCGCTGCCTTGATGCCGAAGGCGCTGATGTTGCGCTTGGCGCTGTCGCCGAAGATGTTGCCCTCAAGGACGAACTTGCCATCCTTCTGGGTCTGCGCCGAGGCGGCGGGGAGACGCCCGGCCTCGGTCTGGCTGGAGCTGGCGAACGAATTCCACCAGCCCGAGGCGATGATCTGGTCCTTGTCGCGCAGCGACGAGACCAGGATGCCGAGCGTGGGGATGGTCCAGATCACCACGAAGACAAGCACCGCGATATGGACGCCGAAACGGCTGGCGAATGAATTTCCGGTCGCGACGGCCATCTCAGTGCCCTCCCGTCTCTTTGTTGGCCTGGCGGATGTTCCAGATCATGATCGGAATGACAGCGATCATGATGATGATGGCAATGGTCGCGCCGCGGCCGAAATCGCCGCCGCCGCGGAACATCCAGTCGAACATCAGATTGGCCAGCACCTGGCTGTTCCATTGGCCGTTGGTCATGGTCAAGACGATGTCGAACACTTTCAGCACCAGGATGGTGATGGTGGTCCACACCACCGCGATGGTACCCCAGATCTGTGGCACCATGATCTTCCAGAAGATCTGGAACGGGTTGGCGCCGTCTATGACCGCGGCTTCCAGCGTTTCTTCGGGGATGCCGCGCAGCGCCGACGAAAGGATGACCATGGCGAAGCCGGTCTGGATCCAGATCAGGATGACCATCAGGAAGAAATTGTTCCAGAACGGCAGCGATATCCAGACCTGCGGCTGGCCGCCGAAATGCTGGATGATGGCGTTGAGCAGGCCGATCTGGATCTGGCCCTGGCCTCGATATTCGTAGATGAACTTCCAGATCACACTGGCGCCGACGAAGGAGATGGCCAGCGGCAGGAAGATCAGGCTCTTGGCAATCGTGCCCCACCATATCTTGTCGGTGAGCACGGCGATGATCAGGCCGAGGAAGGTGCAGGCCGCCGGGACCACCGCCAGCCACAGGACGTTGTTCAGGATCGCGTTTCGCAGATCCGGATCGCGCAGCGCCCATTCGTAGTTGGCGGCCCCAACGAAACTCGTGCCGCCGCGGTCGAAGAAAGACAGCCACAGGGTCGCGATCACCGGATAGATCAGATAGATGGTCAGGATGATCAGCGCCGGACCCACGAACAGCCAGGGCCGCACCAACCCCTGCCGGCGCAGATTGTTGACGGCAGCCGTTCCGGACACCCCGCGCGAGGGGAAGGTCAAGTCGAGCAGCTTGTTGGCGCCCCAGAAATAGGCGACACAGCCGCCGACGCCGATGATGATGACGAATATTGCCGAGAAAATCTGAGCCGCCATGGGTCCCTCTCCCTGCGCATGACCTGCCAGGCAGTCCTGGCGATCGGATGCACCGACTTTCAGTTGTTCGGAACAATCGAAACGCGAAGGCTTCCGGCGTGCACCGCCGGTCGGATCCGGGCCGTAGCCCGGATCCAGTAGGAAGATTTAGAAGGCCTTAGGTCGCGCTGCGGCCTATTTGATAGCGTCCCAGCTCTTCTGGATGTCGGTGGCGACGTCCTGGGCGGACTTGCCGCCGACCAGGTCGATCATGCCGGTCCAGAAGGAGCCGGCGCCGACCTTGCCAGGCATCAGGTCGGAGCCGTCGAAGCGCACCGTGGTGGCGCCGACCAGGATCTCGCCCTGCTTCTTCAGCGCGTCGCTGCCATAAGCGTCCTTGTTGGCCCCCTTGAAGGGGGTGACGAAGCTCTTCTGCGCCATCCACAATTCATGCGCGAGTGGCATCTGCAGGAACTTGATGAATTCGCGCGATGCCTTGGAATCCTTGGTGATCATCACCAGGGTTCCGGCCACTTCCAGCGGCGTCCCGAGTTCCGGCTTGGAGGCGTAGGGCGGGTAGGGGAAGAAGTCGGCATCCTGGCCGAGCTTTGTGCCCTCGGGGAAGAAAGAGGGGATAAACGATGCCTGGTGATGCATGTAGCACTTCGGCGGCACGGTGAAGAGGCCCTTCGGGCTGTCACGGAAGTCGGTCGCCGCTACCGCCTTGGCGCCGCCGTCGACCATCTTGTCGTCGGTGGCGATCTTGCCGAAGATGTCGATGGCGTTGACCACTGCCGGATCGGTGAACGGGATCTCGTTCTTCACCCACTTGTCATAGACTTCGGGCGGCTGCGTGCGCAGCATGATGTCCTCGACCCAGTCGGTCGCCGGCCAGCCGGTCGCGCCGCCCGACCCGAGCCCGATGCACCACGGCTTGCCGCCATCGGCGATGATCTTCTTCTCGAGTTCGGCGAGTTCTTCCTGCGTCTTCGGAACCTTGTAGCCGGCCTCCTGGAAATTGTCGGGCGAGTACCAGACCAGCCCTTTCACGTCGATCTTGTAGGGAAAGGCATAGAAGCCCGGCTTGCCGTCCTTGCCGTTGTAGGTGCCGAGCTTGGCCCAGGAGTCGCCGGCGGCGTAATTCTCCTTGACCCAGGCCGCGACGTCGTCGCCGAGCGGGGTCAGCACGCCCTTGGAAGCGAGGTCTTGGATCAGGCCCGGCTGCGGCAGGACCGCGATGTTGGGCGGGCTGCCGGCCTGGGTGTCGATGACGATCTGCTGCTCGTAATTCTCGGACGAGGAATATTTGACCTCTGCGCCGGTAGCCTCGGAGAAATAATCGAGTACCGACCGGACAAGCGTCTCGTCTTCGCCACGCCACGGCCCGAAGATCGACAGGGTCTCACCCTTGAGGTCGACTTTCTTGAGGTCTTCGTAATTCGCCCAGTGAAAGCGCTGGTCCTCGCCGGGCTTGAACTTCAGTTCGGCGTGCGCGGGTGCGCTCAGGGCGAACGCGGCAGACGCAACGCCCAGCAAAAGCATCTTCTTCATCGGTATTCCTCCCAGTGGGTCACACATACCGGACGGAACCTCCATTCCGCCCGCCGACGCCGCAGGACTGTGACTCAGTCGCAAGGGAACCGCAACCTTTTGAAGAGTCTTCCAAAGCGCTTTGGCTTTGCTGATCTCGCCATTGAATCGGGTGAGAGTCAAGAGGCTCGAGAGCTAATCGATTTAATTATCGGCGGTGCCGGCTCGAAAAGTGCACCGCAACATGCTTTTTTTGGCGGTGAAACTGCAATTTCTGTTTCAAACCCGGCCGCGGCACGCTTATGGTCTCTGCGATATGGCCGCATCCTTGATGGTGTTTGGGCCGATTCAATTTAAAAGCGCTTTGAGGCAGGGAGGCCTCTCGTGAACCTCAAGCAACTCGCGCACATGCTGGCGCTTTCCCAGACAACGGTAAGCCGGGCACTGAACGGCTATCCCGAAGTCAACGAGGAAACCCGCAGGCGCGTCATGGACGCCGCCAAGCGCCATGGCTATCGCCCCAATCCGAGCGCGCGCCGGCTGGCCACGGGCAAGTCTGGAATGATCGGCTACGTGCTGCCGACGGGAGCCGCCGTCGACATCGACCCGCACTTCGTCGAATTCCTGTCCGGCCTGGGCGACTATGCCCGCTCGCACGATCTTGACCTGGTGCTGTCCCCGGCTGATGCCGACGATCAGGAGACGACCTACCGGCGTATCGCCGCCAACCGGCAGGTCGATGCCATTTACATCTCTTCGCCCAGGCCCGCCGACCGGCGTGTGGCGCTGGTCAACACGCTGGGCATTCCCTTCATCGTCCACGGCCGCAGCGAGGGCTCGGGTTTCGACTATCCCTATCTCGATATCGACAATGAGGGCGCCTTTCACGAGGCGTCCCGGCTGCTTGTCCAGCTCGGCCACCGGCGCCTGGCGCTGATCAACGGAGATGACAGGGAAACCTTCGCCATTCATCGCGAGCGCGGCGTGCGCCGGGCGCTGGCCGCAAGCGGCCTGAGATTGGAAAATCGCCATGTCTGTTCCGTCGTCATGACCGAGGAGAACGGCTATCGCGCCGCCCGGCGCCTGCTCGAACAGGACGGCGCGCCGACGGCAATCGCCTGCTCCAGCCTGATCATGGCGCTCGGCGTCGTGCGCGCGGTGCGTGATCTCGGGCTCAGCATTCCCGGCGACGTGTCGCTGATTGCCCATGACGACGTCTTTCCCTGGCTGAAGCCGGAGAATTTTTCCGTGCCGCTGTCGACGACGCGCTCGTCGATCCGGCTAGCCGGCGCACGCATCGCCGAGCGGCTGGCGGCGCGGATATCGGGACTCGAGGAGGGCGCGCGCGGCGAAGTCTGGCCGGTCGACCTGGTGGTCAGGGGATCGGTCGCCGGCGCGCCGGTTTAGCGATCAAGTTTCAATCACTCTGCGTTCGATCCCCAAATGCTAACCTTGTCGGCCAAAACCGAGGCTCCCATTAACGTCGCTTTAGCCAGCCTACTCCAACATGGGCCGATGAATACCGATCAGCCCGGCACGGTTTTCGGCCGACGCGGACGCAAGAGTCGCGCCCGGGCTGTACTGACGGACCGCAGCGCGAGACCGACGCGCGTCGTCGGTCATGTCGCATGTCTGTTTGGTTTGGCGAGCCTTTTGCCGGCCGTCATAGGCACTATCTTCTGGACGCTGCCAGGCATCGAGAAGCTGAACGCCGAGGCCGCTCGGGCGGAACAGAAGGTGGTCGAAATTGTCAACCAGCCGATTACCCATCTGCCCCGCTCGGGGCCAGTGTCGGAGTTTTCACCAGGTTGGTTTCATCCGGGAGCCACGAAGCCGGACTTCAACAACGTCGATATCCGCGCCACACAGGAACTTACCTATGATGGCCACGTCACGTCCGATCTGAACCCCTCCGAAATGTTCAACGGACGTGAACTCGAATTCAACACGATGACCAAGTACTTCTATACTGACCGAACACTGCCGAAAAAGCGGCTGTCTGAAGCCGAAATGGTCGAGATCAACGGTCTCTATCGCGTCATCGGCGGCGATGAGTATGGCGTCTTGACGCGATGGGCGGCGGTGATTGGGTTGGCTGCCGTCGGGTTTTGTCTTGGAGTCGCCTTGCTTCTGCTATTGCTTCGGAGCCGGCGACTGGTCACAGGTTGATCGATACGGTTCGCTCGCCGCAGATCGACGAAATCGACGCCTGAAGCGAAAAGCCTACTCCCTCGCGGCCTCGGCCGCCTTAAGATCCAGCAGCCCATAGCCGAAATCATTGTCGCGTCCCTTCGGGCCTAGATCCTTGGCGGTCGCGGCAAGCGCCTTCTCGATGTCGTCGGCCGAGCGGTCGGGCGCGGCGTGGATGAGATTGGCGATGGCGCCGCTGACGATCGCCGCGGCGAACGAGGTGCCCGTAACGACATCCGAGCCGGCGCCGCTCGGCGCCACCATCTCGACGCCCGGCGCCGAGATGAAGACGTAGGCGCCGCGATTGGCCTGCGGCATCAACCCGTCCTTGGCGTCGGTGGCCGTCACCGCGATGACGCCGTCGAAAGCGGCCGGATAGCCATACGGTGCCTTCGGACCGTTGTTGCCGGCGGCAGCGACCAGCACCATGCCGAGCGCGCGCGCGTTGCGGCAGGCGGTGCCGAGCAGGTCGTTTTTCGGGCCGACGAAGCTCATGTTGATGATGCTGACATTCTGGTCCGCCGCCCAGTCGAGCGCCGACAGGATGACGTCCATGGTCGACTTGCCGCCCTCGAAGGCGCGCGCATGGTAGATCCTGGCGCCCGGCGCCATGCCTTCAAGCGCGCCGACGCCGGCGATCAGGCCATCGACCGAAGTGCCGTGATCGCGCTTTTCGATCGGCACGTCCGGCATGGCGTCGAACTGCGCGGCGATGACGCCGGCCAGAGCCGGATTGCTGTCGTCGATGCCGGTATCGATGACGGCGACACGCACGTTTTCGCCGCTGGCCTGTTTGGCGTCGAGCACGATGTGGTCGAAAGCATAGTTGACGATGCTGGCCGCCTGCTGCAGCGAATAGATGTGGTTGGGCTCGCGGCGCTGGGTGCGGCCGTCGGCGGCAAGCTGCGCCAGCACGACGCCGACCGGGCGGCCGTCGGGAATGCCGAAGCGCACCAAAGTGCTGCCGAGCAGCCGGGACTGGCGCTGTGAGCGCACTTCAAGGCCGAAGGAGGCGGCGATCTGCTGCACGGCGCCGGCATCGCCATTAACGGTCACCAGCACCTCGTCGGGCACGAACTCGCCGGTCACGGCGCGCGGCGGCTGAACGGCGATGAGATCGGTCGGCGAGACGATCGGGCCACCCGGTGGCGAACCGGCCTGGTTGCCTCCAGGGGGTGTCGCGGGCTCCGGCTGTGGTGGCGGCGCCGGTGCGGGAGGGGCGACCGGGTTGGGGAAGAGGTCGACAATCAAGGCGGGCAGAAAAACGGCGCCGGCCTGGGCTGCACCCGAGCCGCCCTTGGTGCCGCCCCTGGCCTTGACACATTCGGCCGCCGTCGCATTGGCCTCTTTGCTGCAATCGATTTTCGTCCGGTCTGGATTGGCATCGTTGGTCTGCGCCGACGCAGGCACGGCGGCGATTGTCATCGCCGCCGCAAGGATAGCCGCAAATCGAATGACCGCCTCAGCCGCCATCAACAGGTTTCCTTCCCTCGATCACAGTCTCCGCGAAAGGCTGGGCGGCAATAAGGCCGCGCAGCTTCTCGTAGTCGGCGGCGGTCGTCGCCGGAATGGCGAGCCTGAAGACGCCGTCGGCGGTCGGTCCGCCGATGATCTTGAGCTTGTTGGTATCGAGGAAGACGGCAATATCGGCCATCCTTGCATCCGGCTTGAACTTGACCAGCGCGAACGGCATCTTCGCCAGGTCGTCTTCAGTGCCGGCGATCTCGAAATTCCCGCCCTTGCCGCCAGGCTGCACCAGCGACTGTACCGCGATCAAGACAAGCAGGACCGCCGCCGCCGCCCACGCGACGCCGACCGGCACAGCCATGAAGCGGCCCCAGGCCCGCGTCAGCCAGGACGCGCTTGCCGGCGCTCGGGCCGACCCTGCCTCGGCGTCCAGCGCCTTGGCGAAGCGGCTGAGTGCATCGGCCGGCGGGCGGATCGCTTCGTTGGCGGCTGATGTGCCGGAGAATTCGGCCTCGGCCTCGCCAAGGGCGGCAAGTGCGGAGGGATCGCTGGCCAGCCATTCCTCGACGGCTTCCAGCTCCGAACCTTCTAGGGACCCGTTCAGGTAGAACGGCAGCAGCGTTTCCATTTCGTCGCGGCGCGACATCTTTTCAGCGGCGCTCATGGCCACCCCCTGTCGTAACCGGCGGCCTTCAGGGCCTCGCCGAGTTTCTTGCGGGCGTAGAACATCCGGGTCTTGACGGTGGCGACCGGGATGCCGAGCACATCGCCGATCTTGGTCACTGACTGCCCGTGATAGTAGGCAAGGTCGATCACCGTACGGTGCTCTTCCGGCAAGGCATCGATGAAGCGCCGCAAGGCAGCGGCCTTGTCCTCCTTCATGGTGACGACTTCCGGCGTGTCGGCGCTGTCGGGCACCGCGGCGGCGGCCTCGTCGTCGATCCAGTCTTCCTTCTTCTTGCGCAGCAGCGAGAGCGCCTTGAAGCGGGCGATGCCGAGCAGCCATGTCGAGACTTCGGAGCGTCCCTCGAAGCCCGGCGCCTGTCGCCACAGTTCGAGGAACACCTCGTTCGCGATATCGTCAGCCATCATTTCCGATCCCGTCTGGCGCGCCACGAAGCGGTAGATCCGCGCGTGGTGACGCATGAACAGGAGCCGCACGGCAGCCCGGTCGCCCTTCGCGACCCGGTCGACGAGCGCGCGATCGGTCTCCGTCGCCGCGGTCATGGCCGGTCGAGCCGCCTGGCTCCTGTCTGCTCTGTCGCCGATCGGTCCAAAAAGGTTCATCCTCCGCCAAGGAATTTTCGGAGGCTAACCGAAGAGCGGGGACGTGGCCAGAGCATCCCTTCTCTCCGTTTCACGGGGAGAAGGCGCCGGCAGGCGGATGAGGGGCGGCGCCGGCCGCCCGATCAGGTGAGAAAAGCCTTCGCCTTCATCGTTGCCGGTACCGGCACGCCGAGACGGCTCAAGATGGTCGGCGCCAGTTGCAGCTGGTCAAGCAACACATCTCCCTCCGGCCCTTTGCCTTGTCCGAAATAATACAGGGCAAAATCCTGCATCTCGTCGTCATGGCCGCCATGGTGGCCGCGATCGGTCTGGCCGTGGTCGGCGGTGACCACGACCTCGTAGCCGGCTTCGATCCAGCCCGGCAGGAAGGCTGCCAGCATGCCGTCCATGGCGTAGCAGGCATGGTCCATCTCATGGCAGTCATGGCCGAAACGGTGGCCCATCGAGTCCAGCGTGCAGGTGTGCAGGATGCCGTAGTCGATGCCGTGGCGCCGGGTGAGCATGCTCAGCGTCGCGAACAGGTCGACATCGCTCGGTGTCATCTGGTTCTTGAGATTGTAGCCGGTCATGGTGTGGAAGCGGCCATGCGTGATCGGGCCGCCCGGCTCGTCATATTCCATGTTCTCGACGAGGTCGAACGGGTAGGAGCGGAAGAATTCCGACCAGTAGGAGTGGGTGACGGCACCGGTCTTGCCGCCGGCCTTGCTGACTTCCGAGAAGATGTCGGGCTGCCCGACGCGAAACCGGTTCTCGTTGGACAGGATGCCATGCACCTGCGGCGACACGCCGGTGTGGATCGAGGCGTAGCAGCAGGCCGAGGTTGACGGCAGCACCGAGCGCATCTTCCACACCCGCGCCTCGCCCGACTGCACCCAGCCTTCGAGATTGCCCATCAGCCGGCGCCAGTTGCGGTAGGGAACGCCGTCGAGGATGATCAGCAGAAGCTTGGTCTTGAGCGCCACGGGCTGCTCCATGCGATTGTGTGTCGAAACGAGTGCGCCGCGTGTCATCAGGACACGCGGCGCTTTTCACTATGTAATGGATGTCAGGCGTTCAGCCAGCATTCGCCGAGCGCGTAACCGTCCATCATTTCGCCGTTCGGGTTCTTGACCCAGCCGCTGATCTTGTTGGTGGCGGCGGCGTCGATGAACTGGTTGAAGAAGGGCACGATCAACCCGCCTTCGTCGCGCATCATCACGGCCATGTCGTGATAGATCGCCTTGCGCTTGGCATGGTCGAGCTCGGCACGGGCCGTGAACAGCATCTTGTCGAACTCCGGCCGCTTGAAGCGCGTGTCGTTCCAGTCGGCGGTCGAGACGTAGCCGGTGGAATACATCTGGTCCTGCGTCGGGCGCCCGCCCCAGTAGGAGAGCGAGAAGGGCTGCTTGTTCCAGACTTCGGACCAGTAGCCGTCGCCGGGCTCACGCTTGATCTCGATCTTGATGCCGGCCTTGGCCGCGCTCTGCTGATAGAGTTGGGCGGCGTCGACGGCGCCGGGGAAGGCGACATCCGATGTGCGCAGCAGGATGGAGCCGCTATGGCCCGACTTCTTGTAGGCGGCCGCGGCCTTTTCCGGATCGAACTTGCGCTGCTCGATGTCGGTGGAAAACAGCGGATAGGCTTCGTTGATCGGGAAGTCGTTGCCGACCGAGCCGTAGCCGCGCAGGATTTTTTCCAGCAACTCGTCGCGGTCCATGGCAAGCTTCAGCGCCAGCCGCAGGTCGTTGTTGTCGAAGGGAGCGGTGTCGCAGAACATGTTGAACGGGTAGTAGCCGCGCCCCGACACGTTCTCGATGGTGACGCCCGCGATGCGCTTGACCAGATCGACCACTTTCGGCTCGACCCGGTTGATGAGGTGAACCTGGCCGCCCTGCAGCGCGGCAAGCCGTGCAGTGGCATCGTTGATGACGACGATCTCGATCTGGTCGGCGTGGCCGGCCTTGTCGCCGCGCCAGTAATTGGCGAAGCGCTCGCCGCCATGGCGCACGCCCGGCTGGTTGACGGTGACCTTGTAGGGACCGGCGCTGATGCCGGCATTGGGATTGTCCTTGCCGCCATTCGGCTGGATGACGAGATGGTAGTCGGCCATCAGATAGGGGAAGTCGGCATCGGCGTCGCCGAGCGTGACCACCACTTCCTTGCCAGCCGGCTTGATCGTCTTGATGTTCTTCAGCACGCCCAACGCACCCGACTTCGACTTCTCGTCGGCGTGGCGCTCGAGCGTGGCAGCAATATCCTCCGCGGTCACGGTCTTGCCATTGTGGAATTCGATGCCGTCGCGCACCTTGATGGTCCAGGTCTTGGCGTCCGCCGAGGCGCCGATCTCCTGCGCGATCAGGTTCTCGACGCCACCTTCCGGGGTCAGGCGGACAAGATATTCGCCCCACTGCTTGCTGAAACTGTAGGTGACCTGGCTGAGGTTCAGCGCCGGGTCGAGGCTGTTGGTCGATTCACCGCCCTGCAGGCCGGCCTTGATGATCCCGCCCTTCACCGGGCTCTGTGCGAAGGCCTTCCCGGCCAGCGTCGTTGCCAGCGCGGCAGACACACCCAGTGCCGCGGTGCGGCCAAGAAAGTCGCGACGCGATATCCGGCCCTTGCCAGCGAGTTCAGCGAGATGGTCGAGTTCAGTCTTCATGTCCTACCCCTTGTTGAAAACAACGTCACACCAGTGGCGCCCGTCCAAAGGAGGTGTGGCGCCCTAGTGTTGCATGCGGATGACGGCCGCCATCTCCCCTGGTTGGCGGCTGCTGGCTGGCTAGTTCCCCGCGCTGGCCATGCGCCGCCCCTTGATCGCCTTTTCCAGCCAGCCGATCTCCATTTCCGGAACGGACGACAGCAACAGGTCGGTATAGGCGTCGAAGGGCGGTGTGAGCACCTTGCTCTTGGAGCCGTAGCGCACCACCTCGCCGCGATACATCACCGCGATCGAATCGGCGATCGACTTCACCGTGGCCAGATCGTGGGTGATGAAGAGGTAGGCGACCTTTTCATGCTGCTGCAGGTTGAGCAGCAGCTTGAGGATGCCGTTGGCCACCAACGGGTCGAGAGCCGATGTCACCTCGTCGCAGATGATCAGCTTCGGCTTGGCCGCGAGCGAGCGGGCGATGCAGACGCGCTGCTTCTGGCCGCCCGAAAGCTCGGCCGGATAGCGGTCGACGAAGCCCTTGCCCATCTCGATCTCGTCGAGCAGCTCGGCCACACGCCGGTCGCGTTCCCTGCCGCGGATGCCGAAATAGAATTCGAGCGGCCGGCCGATGATGGTGCCGACGGTCTGGCGCGGGTTCATCGCCACGTCGGCCATCTGGTAGATCATCTGCAACTGGCGCAAATCCTCCTTCGGCCGGTCGGCAAGCCGGTTGGCCAGCGGGCGCCCATCGAAGGTCACCGTGCCCTGTTCGGGCGGCAACAGGCCGGTGATGGCGCGCGCCAGCGTCGATTTGCCGGAACCGGACTCGCCAACCACAGCCAGTGTCTGGCCGGGATAGATGTCGACGGAGACATTCTTGAGCACTTTGACATGGCCGCCGCCATAGGCCGCGGTGACGTTCTTGACCGACAGGAACGGCGTCGCGCCCGGGTTCTGTTCGGCATGCTCGATTTCGTGCACCGAGACCAGCGCGTTGGTGTATTCCTGGCGCGGCTCCTTGATGATCTGGCGGGTGCCTCCCCATTCGACCAGGCGGCCGTGGCGCAGCACCATGATCTCGTCCGAGACCTGGGCAACGACGGCAAGGTCGTGGGTGATGTAGAGCGCCGCCACATGGGTGTCGCGGATGGCGTCCTTGATCGCCGACAGCACGTCGATCTGCGTGGTCACGTCGAGCGCGGTGGTCGGTTCGTCGAAGACGATCAGGTCGGGCTCCGAGCACAGCGCCATCGCCGTCATCACACGCTGCAGCTGGCCGCCCGACACCTGGTGCGGAAAGCGTTCGCCGATGGTTTCCGGATTGGGTAGGCTCAGCTTCTTGAACAGCGCGACAGCCCGCTTCTCGGCCTCCGCCCGTGTCGCGGTGCCATGCAGCAGCGTGGCTTCCACCACCTGGTCCATCAGCCGGTGCGCCGGATTGAAGGCAGCTGCCGCCGATTGCGCGACATAGCAGACCTCGCGGCCGCGCAGCTTGCGGAACCCTTCCTTGCCGCCCTTCAAGATATCGCGGCCGTTGAGGATGACTTCGCCACCGGTGATGCGCACGCCGCCACGGCCATAGCCCATGGACGACAGGCCGATGGTCGACTTGCCGGCGCCGGATTCGCCGATCAGGCCGAGCACCTTGCCCTTCTCCAGTGTCAGCGACACGTCGTGGACCAGTGTGATGGTCTTCGGCGCCTCTCCAGGGGGATAGACTGTCGCCTCGATGCGCAAATTGCGGATGTCGAGCAGAGGGGTGGACTTTGCCTTGCCGTCAGTCATCAGCCGCGTCCTCCCTTCAAGCTTGTCGTGCGGTTCAGCACCCAGTCGGCAACAAGATTGACCGAGATCGCCAGGGCCGCGATCGCGGCCGCGGGAATGAGCGCGGCGCCTATGCCGAACACGATACCGTCCTTGTTCTCCTTGACCATGCCGCCCCAGTCGGCGTCCGGCGGCTGCACGCCAAGGCCAAGAAAGGACAGCGTCGACAGGAACAGCACCGCATAAATGAAGCGCAGGCCGAGTTCGGAGATCAGTGGCGACAGCGCGTTGGGCAGGATTTCACGGAAGATGATCCAGGCGCTGCCCTCGCCGCGCAGCTTGGCGGCTTCGACATAGTCCATGACGTTGATGTCGACGGCGACCGCGCGCGACAAACGGTAGACGCGCGTCGAATCGAGAATGCCCATCACCAGGATCAGCGTCACCAGGTTGGTTGGCAGCACCGAGAGCACCACCAGGCCCATGATCAGGGTCGGGATCGACATCAGGAGGTCGACGAGGCGCGACAGGATCGTGTCGAACCAGCCGCCGAACACCGCGGCCGAAAAGCCAAGTATGGCACCGAGCGAGAACGACAGGGCGGTGGCCAGCACCGCGATGAACAAGGTGATGCGGGCGCCATAGATCATCCGCGACAGCAGATCGCGGCCGAGATTGTCGGTGCCCAGCCAATGCGCCGCCGAGATCGGCTCCCAGACATCGCCGACAATCTCGGCGTTGTCATGTGGTGAGATCCAGGGCGCGAAGAGCGCCGCCAGCACGAACAGTGCTGTCAGGACTATGCCGATCAACGCGGGAATGGGGATGCGTTTGATGTCGAGCATGCCCGTCCCCCTATTTCGGATGTCGGAGACGCGGATTGGCGACAATCGCCGCTATGTCCGCGATGATGTTGAGACTGATGTAGACGGCGGCGAAGATCAGGCCGACGGCCTGCACCACCGGCACGTCACGCTTGGTCACGTGATCGACGAGATATTGTCCCATGCCGGGATAGACGAAAATCACCTCGACCACGACGACGCCGACGATCAGGTAGGCGAGATTGAGCATGACGACGTTGATTATCGGCGCGATGGCATTGGGGAAGGCGTGCTTGCGGATGACGTTGAACGCTGACAGGCCTTTCAGTTCCGCCGTCTCGACATAAGCCGACTGCATGACATTGAGGATCGCCGCGCGGGTCATGCGCATCATATGCGCCAACACCACCAGCGTCAGCGCCGTCGCCGGCAGCGCGATCGCCTGCATCCGCTCGCCGAACGGCATGCCCTCATAGACGGTCGAGATGCCGGGAAAGATCTGCCATTTCACGGCGAAGAAATAGACCAGCACATAGCCGATGAAGAATTCCGGGAAAGAGGTCGAGGCGAGCGCCAGGCCGGAGATCAGCTTGTCGACCCAGCCATTGCGGTAGCGCACGGCGATCAGGCCGAGCGTGATCGCCAGCGGAATTGCCACGATCGCCGCCCAGAAGGCGAGGAACAGTGTGTTCCACAAGCGCGACTTGATCGAGGTCGCGATATCCTGTCCGCTCGACATCGCCGTGCCGAGGTCCCCGGTCAGAACGCCACCGAGCCAATGGAAATACCTGATATAGGCCGGGTCGTTCAGCCCAAGCTGCTCGCGCAGATTGGCCAGCGATTCCGGTGTCGCCGATTGTCCCAGAATGGCTTGCGCGACGTCGCCGGGCAAGATCTGCGTGCCGGCGAAGATCAGGACCGATATGGCCAACAGAAGGAGGATGCCCAGCGCAATGCGCTGGGCAATTAGTTTCAGGATGGGTGAAGACATCTCCGCAATGCCGGACTCAGGCCTGCAGCCAGCACTTCGCCAGGGCGTAGCCGTTCATGAGCTCCTGATGCGGATCGTCCACCCAGCCATCGACCTTGGCGCCGGTCGCGTCGATGAACTGGTTGAACATCGGCAGGATCAGGCCGCCTTCGTCGCGCACCATGACCGCCATGTCGTGGTACATCTGCTTGCGCTTGGCCTCGTCGAGTTCGGCGCGCGCCGCCAGCACCATCTTGTCGAAATCCGGGCGCTTGAAACGCGTGTCGTTCCAGTCGGCGGTCGACAGATAGGCGGTCGAGTACATCTGGTCCTGCGTCGAGCGGCCGCCCCAATAGGAGGCGCAGAAGGGCTGCTTGTTCCAGACCTCGTTCCAGTAACCGTCGCCAGGCTCGCGCTTGAGCTCGATCTTGATGCCGGCCTTGGCCGCGCTCTGCTGGAAGAGCTGAGACGCATCGACAGCGCCCGGGAAGGCGACATCCGAGGTCCTGAGCAGCACGGTGCCGTCATGACCTGATTTCTTGTAGTGGAATTTGGCCTTGTCGGGATCGTACTTGCGCTGCTCGATCTCGGTGAACAGCGGATAGGACGCATTGATCGGGAAGTCGTTGCCGAGCGAACCGTAGCCGCGCAGCACCTTGTTCAGCATCTCCTCGCGGTCGATCGCCAGCTTCAGCGCCATCCTGAGGTCGTTGTTGTCGAACGGCGCCGTGTTGCAATGCATGATGAACACGTAGTGGCCGGGGCCGGCATGGTTACGGATGGTCACGCCCGGAACGCGCTTGATCAGGTCGACGATCTTCGGCTCGACGCGGTTGATCATGTTGACCTGGCCGCCCTGCAGCGCCGCCGTGCGCGCCGTGGCGTCGTTGATGACGATGACCTCGATCTGGTCGGCATGGCCCATCTTGTCGCCCTGCCAGTAATTGGCGAAGCGCTCGCCACCATGGCGCACGCCGGGCTCGTTGGTCTTGACCACATATGGCCCTGCCGAGATGCCGGCATCGGGCTTGTCCTTGCCGCCATTGGGCTGGACGATCAGGTGATAGTCGCTGAGCAGGTAGGGAAGGTCGGCATTGGCCTCCTTCAGCGTCAGCACCACTTCCTTGCCGCTGGCCTTGATCGTATCGATGCCCTTCATGTAGCCGAGCGCGCCGGATTTCGACTTCTCGTCCGAATGGCGTTCGAGCGTGGCGGCCACGTCCTCGGCGGTCACGGTCTTGCCGTTGTGGAATTCGACGCCGTCGCGGATCTTCAGCGTCCAGGTCTTGGCGTCCTTGGACGAGCCGATATCTTCGGCGATGCGGTTCTCGAGCTTGCCTTCCGGCGACAGCTCGACGATCATTTCGCCCCAGCACTTGCCTAAGGCGAACGGCACCTGCGTCATCATCAGCGCCGGATCGAGGCTGTTGGTGGATTCACCGCCGACCAGGCCGGCCTTCAGCGTGCCGCCCTTGACCGGCCCCGCCGCCCGCGCCGCGCTCGAAAGCAATGCGTTGGCGAATGGGGCGGCGATGCCGAGCGCTGCCGCCCGGCCGAGAAAATCACGACGGCTCAGTTTGCCCGACGCAACGCGTCGGCTAAGGAATTCCAGTTCGTTTGACATTTGAGTTCCTCACTCTGTTGGTTCGACTCTGCGGTCGATTTTCTTGCTTCTTGTTAAGGGGAATAATGACCGCAAGGGAAAGCGGTAAGCAAGACCGAATGCGACATGCCGTGGCGTAAATCGCACGTCGCAATTGGACCAACGATTTCAGCGCTCAAACCAGCGCGCGCGGGACCTTTTCGTCGAAATCGCGCTCGAAGACGAGGTTTTCGCCTTCGTAGGCCTCGATTCTGGCGCTGACGATGAAGTTTTGCGCGTCCGATCGCATCTGCGCCCATGTTTCGGTACGGACCGACCATCCATTTCGCGACAGGGTCTGCGTCCAGTGGGTTTTCCCCGAGGCTGACAAAGGATCGTCAGGATGGATGGTCCAGGTTTCGCGGGCGATGCTGCCGTTGACCAGACCGTGGTCGAGATCGCGCACTTCGCCGAAGTCGTCCGTTATCGACAGCGTGACAATCCCGGTCTTTTCGTCGCGGTCGACATGGCGTTCGGAATTGGCGGGCCGAACCGTCTCGGTCGCCCAGGGCATAGCGCCTTCCGGTTCGCCGAAAACGGCTTCGTCGCCTGTTGCCAGCGGGCGCAGCGGCACCGATAGCGTGGCCGCCGACAAGGTCAGTCGTACCGGCTCCGGCGAGGGCCAGATGGCAGGCCAGTAGGTGGTCGAAACAGCGACGCGCAGACGGTGGCCGGCCGGCACGCGGTAGGCGCATTGATCGAGCACGACACGCGCCGAAACTGTCTCCCCGGGGACCAGCGCCTCGGGGAATTCATGCGAGTTGCGGTGCGTCAGATTGAGCACGCCATAGGAGATCAGTTCCGAGGCGCCGTCGGGATGCACGTCGCAAAGCCGGACCGCGATGTTGGCCTGGGGCCGGTCGGAGGCAAGCTGGATCTCAAGCTCCGGTGCACCGACGATCTCGATCGGCTTGGTGAGCACAGGTTGGTCGAAACACGCCGACAGCACATCATCAAGGCGCTGGTCGCCCGGCAATTCCGGCCCGAAAGTGAACGGAAAGTATTCGCCGCCGGCAAGCCCGCAGGTCTGCGGCGAAGCGACGGTTGAAGGCCCCGCATCAGCGGAAATGAGTTCGATCGCTTCAATCGCTATGTTGGACGACGGCCACTCCTGCTCGGCTATCCAGCGGCCAGGCCGCTCCGGGTGCCAGCGGGCGGGGCGCACGCTGTCCATCACATAGGCGCGGTAGGCGGGATCGGCCTCGACCCCGGTCTCGGCGCCCTTCAGCCAGTGGTCCCACCAGCGCAGCGCTTCCTGCAGGAAGCCGATGGCGGGCTTGGGGCCGGCATAGTGCGGGTATTTGTGGATCCACGGTCCGACGATGCCCTTGACGGGTGCCTCGATGTTGGTGACGAGGTGCGAGATCGTGTTGCGGTAGCCGTCGTGCCAGCCGCCGATCGACAACACCGCGGCTTTGATGGCGGAGAAATCCTCGCAGATCGAACCGCGCTTCCAATAGGCGTCGCGATGCTGGTGGCCGAGCCACAGCGGCGCCATGAAGGCCAGGTTCTCCAGCCGGGTCATCCAGAGGTCGCGCCACCTGTTGTCGCCGGCAATCAGCGGATCCGGCGGCCGCGACGAATAGGACAGCATGGTCGAGGCCCAGCCGAAATTCTCGTTCAAAAGGCAGCCGCCCTTGTAGTGGATGTCGTCGGCATAGCGGTCGACGGTCGAGCACAGGCTGATCACCGCCTTGAGAGCCGGCTGCTGCTTGGCCGCCACCTGCAGGCAATTGAAGCCGCCCCAGGAAATACCCATCATGCCGACATTGCCGTTGCACCAGGGCTGCGCCGCCGCCCAGGCGATGACATCGCAGGCGTCCTGCAGTTCCTGCTCGGAATATTCGTCGTCCATCAGCCCTTCGGAATCGCCATTGCCGCGCATGTCGACGCGGATCGAGGCGTAGCCGTGGCCGGCGAAATAGGGATGCGTCAGCTGATCGCGAAAAATGGTGCCGTCGCGCTTGCGGTAGGGCAGGTGCTCGAGGATGGCAGGCACCGGATCGTCGCCCGCATCGTCCGGCATCCACACCCGCGCCGACAGGCGGCAGCCATCGGGCATCACGATGCCCATATCGGGAAATTCGACGACCTTGCGGGGAAATTCGGTGATGGTTTTCATGCCAGGCATAACGCCCCGCGGTACGAGAACTTTCAATCGCCATTCGCGACTGGAGCAGCGAAAAATGCGACCTGTGCCGCTACCGCAATTCGTCGAGCAGTTCGGGATGTTTCTCCAGCAGTGTCATCAATTGAATGGTCGGGCCACTCGGTTCGATCAGGCCCCTTTCGTACTTGTCGAAGGCATTCTCTCCGACCTTGAACAGGGATCCCGCCTCGCGCTGCGACAGCTTGAGCTTCGTGCGCATGCGGCGGATGGTTGATGGGGCTGGCACGCCGTCGATCTTCTCCTTGAGGGCGCGCAAGGCGACATCGACAGCGGCCATGTCGTCGCCGACATGCACACCCTCGTCTCCGGACGCCGGGTAATAACCGGGAAGGTCGACGACCATGCTTTCGCCCTTGTACGTCACGGCAAACGGACGCGTCCCGCGCTTCAGCGTTTCCCCGGTTTCGGGGGAAGTCATCTTTTCACTATTTTCTCTTGCCACGGTCATTTCTCCTTGAACGCCATGACCGTGAATTCAGTCACGACATCCGCTTGGAATTTCACATAGAGAAGCATGTTGCGCGCTGGCACGTGATAGACATCCTGCCACAGTCGATGATCCGCGAAAGTCGTCATCGACTTCACAAACATTTTCCGCGTCATGCTGTCGATCACCTCGATCATGCCGGCGCGATCGAAGCCCAGCCCAACAGCATCCCGCAGTGCAGACGTTGTGATCGCCAGCGTGTCGACAGACCCAAACGTCGTCTTGATTGCATCAAGATCGTAAGTGGGTCTGCGTTTCTCCATAATTCAATATGCCCCCATAAAGGGGGTAATTCAAGCGACGATTATTGAGACGGAAGCTCAGTTAAGCGGAATGTCGTTCTCAGCCTTGCTCGCCTGGTAGTCACCCGACAACTCATCGTAGCGCGCGGAGATTTCTGCAATGCGCCTTTCCAGCCGGCCACGTTCGGCTTCCGGCAGTGCCCGCACCAGCCGACGGATCGAAAAACTTTTCCAATAGGCATTTTCGGCATTGTAGCCGCCGGGGTCGAGAGTGAAGACCTCCTTCAGGATTTTGAGGTCATGCGGGATGGCAAAACTGTCGCGCGAATCCTCGTGGCTGAACAGGTAGTAAAAATTGTCGAAGCCGGTCCAGGTGATCGCCGACAGGCAGAGCGAACAGGGCTCGTGCGTGGCAATGAAGATCGCGTCTTTCGTGTCGACACGTTCGGCCTTGGGCATCTCGTAAAAACGCTTCAGGCAATGCACTTCGCCATGCCAGAGCGGGTTTTCCATCTCGTTGTTGGTCTCGGCCAGTACCAGCGAATGGTCGTCCTTGCGCAGGATCGCCGCGCCGAACAGCTTGTTGCCGTGGGCTACGCCTTCTGCCGTCTTCGGCACGATGTCGTGCTCGATGACGTCGAGCAGGCGGTCGATCAGCGAAATGTCGGTCATCACAAGCTCTCGTCGGGGAGGTGGATTTCGTAGGGGTGCGAGAAATGAAATTCCTCGAGATTGGAGCCGTCGCCGCCGCGGTCGACGATCAAAAAGTCCTGCGCCTCGCCGAGCGGCGTGAGCACGCCATGCCAGAGATTGCGGGAATAGTTGATGCCTTGTCCCGGCGCGGTGATGAAGGCATGCGGCTCGCCCGGGCCCTCCTTGCCGTCATGGCAGACGACGACCAGGAACGGACGCGGCGACAGCGGGATGAAGGCCTGGCTGCCCAAGGGGTGGCGCTCGACCATGGTCAGCTTAAGCGGCAGTTCGTAAGGGGTGCCGCGCACCATCGAGATCAACACGCGGGCATTCGGCCCGGCGGCCTCGGCGGTTGCCAGATCGTGATAGCGCTCGGCCCTGCCGCCATTGATCGGGTAGTGGTTGTCGCCGCCCATGTCGATGACGTCGCCGAACTCGGCAAAGTCCTCGCGGGTCAGCGGCCGCGCGACGACGCGGGTCACCGCGCGCGACCGCCGATATCAGCCCCGCCGAGCTTGGCGTGCCGGTTGACGTCCTTGTAAAGCAGATAACGGAATTTGCCGGGGCCGCCGGCATAGCAGGCCTGCGGGCAGAAGGCGCGCAGCCACATATAATCGCCGGCCTCGACTTCGACCCAGTCCTGGTTGAGCCGATAGACAGCCTTGCCTTCGAGCACATAAAGCCCGTGTTCCATGACATGTGTCTCGGCGAAAGGAATGACCGCGCCGGGCTCCAGCGTGACGATGGTCATATGCATGTCGTGGCGCAGATCGGCGGGGTCGACGAACCGCGTCGTTGCCCATCGGCCCTCCGTGCCCGGCATCGGCGTCGGCGCGATCTCCTGTTCGTTGGTGAAGAAGGCCTCGGGAATCTCGAGGCCATCGACCGCCTCATAAGCCTTGCGTATCCAGTGGAAGCGGACCGCCGCCTTGCTTTCGTTGCGGACTGTCCAGCCGCTGGCCGGCGGCAGGAAAGCGAAGCCGCCGGGGCTCAAGCTATGCTTCTTGCCGTCGAGCAGAACCGTCAGTTCGCCCTCGACCACGAACAGGGCGCCTTCGGCGCCGGCATCGGGCTCCGGCCGGTCGCTGCCGCCGCCGGGCGCGACCTCGACGATATATTGCGAAAACGTCTCGGCGAAGCCGGACAGCGGTCGCGACAGGATCCAGACACGGGTCTTGTCCCAGAACGGCAAGGCGCTGGTGACGATGTCCTGCATCACACCCTTGGGAATGACGGCATAGGCCTCGGTGAAGACGGCGCGGCCGGTCAGAAGTTCGCTCTGGCCGGAATGGCCGCCCTGTGGGGCATAATAGGTTCGCTCGGGCATCCTGATCGTATCCATGGGGTCAACCTATTGTGGAAGCATGTCCTTGAGGCGCAGCAGCGCAATGCGCTCGACCTGTTTGCAGGCGGTTTCGAATTCGACGCCGCGGCCGTTGCCGATACGGGCCTCGAATTCGGCGAGGATTTCCTCCTTTGTCTTGCCCTTCACCGCGATGATGAAGGGAAAGCCGAAGGTGGTGACGTAGGCGGCGTTGAGCTTGGAGAACAGTTCGCGTTCCTTGTCGGTCAGCGCGTCGAGGCCGGCGGAAGCCTGTTCCCTGGTCGATTCCGCCGTCAGCCGCCTGGCCTTGGCGAGTTTGCCGGCAAGGTCGGGATGGGCGTTGAGCACGCCGAGCCGCTCGGTCTCGCTGGCGGAACGGAAGATGCGGCAGAGCGCATTGTGCAGGCCGCCCGCCGTGTCGTGCGCCGGGCCGAGCTCCAGCTCGTAGGCTCGCTCGGCGATCCAGGGCGAATGTTCGAACACGCCGCCGAAGGTGTGGACGAACGTCTCGAATTCCATCTTCGATGGGCGAAGAGCGGCCGGCTTGTAAGGATGATTCTCGTGCCAGTGCCTGGCAATGTCGATGCGCCGCGCCAGCCAGACCTTGTCGTGCGATTTGACATAATCGACGAAGCGTTTCAGCGCCGCCACCCGGCCCGGCCGCCCGACGAGGCGGCAATGCAGGCCGATGTTCATCATGCGTGGCCGGCCTGCCTTGCCCTCGGCATAGAGCGTGTCGAAACTATCCCTGAGATAGGCGAAGAACTGATCGCCCGAGTTGAAGCCTTGCGGTGTGGCAAAGCGCATGTCGTTGGCGTCGAGCGTGTAGGGGATGATGAGCTGCGTGCCGTCCTCATGTTCGAACCAGTAGGGCAGTTCGTCGTCATAGGTGTCCGAGACGTAGTCGAAGCCGCCTTCCTCGGCCACCAGCCGCACCGTGTTGACCGATGTGCGGCCCGTATACCATCCCGTCGGGCGCTGGCCGGTCACCTCGTAGTGCAGCTTGATCGCCGCTTCCAGGTCGGCGCGCTCGTCCTCGGCGCTGTGGTCGCGGTAGTCGATCCATCTCAACCCGTGCGAGGCGATTTCCCAGCCGGCTTCCTGCATGGCCGTGACCTGGTCGGGTGAGCGCGCGAGCGCTGTGGCGACGCCATAGCAGGTCACGGGCACTTGCTCTTCGCTGAACAGGCGCAGCAGCCGCCAGAAGCCGGCCCGCGCCCCGTATTCGTAGATCGATTCCATGTTCCAGTGGCGCTGGCCCACCCACGGCGCCGCACCGACGATTTCAGACAGGAAGGCTTCCGAAGCCTTGTCGCCGTGGAGCACGCAGTTCTCGCCACCCTCTTCGTAGTTGACGACGAACTGCACGGCGACATGCGCGCCGCCAGGCCATTTCGGATCTGGCGGATTGGCCCCGTAGCCTCGCATGTCCCTGGTGTAACGCATCGTCCCTCCGCGCCCGGCATCACCGGAAGTATGATCAGGATATCGAAAGGGTGCTTCTCGCATTCCCCTCAAAATTTTTGAAAGTGTTTTTGTCGCACTCCGCTCGACCGGGACTTATGCATCGCCTTTAATTGGCGCACAATTCATCAGTAATGTTCAAACGCTTGGCTGTACCGGCCAATTCGTCCGAACTGGAAATGGGAGGCGGCCAATGGCAGAAACGTCGAAAGCCGATGGCGGGCGTCTGACGACCCATGTCCTGGATACGGCGACCGGCAGGCCGGCGGCAGGATTGTCGATCGCGCTCTACCGTCTCGACGGTGCTGCTCGCACGCCTCTGAAGACGGTCGTCACCAATGCGGACGGCCGCTGCGACGCACCGCTACTGGCAGGCGCCGACTTCCGCACCGGCGAATACGAACTGGTGTTCGCGGCCGGCGACTATCTGCGCGGCCAGGGCACGAAGCTGCCCGCGCCTGCCTTCCTCGACAGCGTGCCGATCCGCTTCGGCATGGCGGAGCCGGTGCACTATCATGTACCATTGCTGATCTCGCCCTACGGCTATTCCACCTACAGGGGGAGCTGAGGCATGGCCAAGGTCAACATCCGCAACGAAATCCGCTTCATTCTGAATGGCAGGGATGTCGCGCTGTCGTCCGTGACGCCCGACGCGACCTTGCTCGACTGGCTGCGGCTCGACCGTTCGCTGCGCGGCACCAAGGAAGGCTGCGCCGAAGGCGATTGCGGCGCCTGCACCGTGCTCATCGGCAGGCTGTCGGCCACCGGACTGGTTTATGAAAGCGTCAATGCCTGCATCCGCTTCGTCGGCTCGCTCGACGGCACCCATGTCGTGACGGTCGAGCATCTGCGCGGCGAAGCTGGTCAGTTGCATCCTGTGCAGCAGGCGATGGTCGATTTCCATGGCTCGCAATGCGGATTCTGCACGCCGGGTTTCATCATGTCGCTCTACGGCTTGTGGATGAAGTCGCCGGACCCGTCGGACGCGGCCATCGAAAAAGCCTTGCAAGGCAATCTCTGCCGTTGCACCGGTTACGAGGCGATCATGCGCGCCGCGCACGCCATCTCGAGCTATGGCAAGGCGGCGAAGGATCCGCTGTCGGCGGAGCGCCGGGACATCACGGCACGGTTGCAGGCATTGCGCGATGACGCCAGGATTGAGATCGGCTCCGGCAGAACGCGGCTGGTCGTTCCGGCCGACGTTGACGATTTCGCTTCTGTCTTGGAGAAGGAACCCACCGCTACCGTCGTCGCCGGTTCGACCGACGTTGGCCTGTGGGTGACCAAGCATATGCGCGACATCTCGCCGGCGATCTTCATCGGCAATCTGCCGGGGCTTTGCACAATCACGGAAGAAAATGGCGTCATATCGATTGGCGCCGGCGTCACCTACACCGAAGCCTTTTCGACACTGTCGAAACGCATCCCGGCATTGGGGCCATTGTTCGACCGCATCGGCGGCGAACAGGTGCGCAACATGGGCACGATCGGCGGCAACGTCGCCAACGGCTCGCCGATCGGCGACACGCCGCCACCGTTGATCGCGCTCGGCGCACGGCTGACTTTGCGCAAAGGCGAAAAGCGGCGCACGATCCCGCTGCAGGATTTCTTCATCGCCTATGGCAAGCAGGACCGCCAGCCAGGCGAGTTCGTCGAGGCCGTGCATGTGCCCGTGCCGGCAAAGGATGTGAAATTCGCCGTCTACAAGGTCACCAAGCGCCGTGACGAGGACATCACGGCGACCCTGGGTGCCTTTTGTCTGGCTCTGGCCAAGGACGGCACGGTAGCCGATATCCGCATCGCCTATGGCGGCATGGCGGCAACGCCGAAGCGGGCGTCGGCTGTCGAGAAGGCGCTGATCGGCAAGGCCTGGAACGAAGGGACGGTAGAGGCGGCGATGGCTTGGTATGCCAGCGATTTCACCCCGTTGACCGACATGCGCGCAAGCGCAGAATACCGAGCTTTGGCAGCGAAAAACCTTTTGTTGCGGTTCTACGTGGAAACCACCGGCACCAAGGCGCCGTTCCAAGTATCACGCAGCGAGGCGGCCTGATGAACGAGCACGCACCATCAAACCTCAAGGCTGAGAAGATCGTCGGTGGCGTCGCTACCGAGCAGCGGCACGATTCCGCCCATAAGCATGTCAGCGGCGGCGCCGTCTATATCGACGACATGCCGGAACCGGCAGGCACGCTGCATGTCGGCCTTGGTCTGTCTAGGGTAGCGCATGGCGTCCTGAAAAGCGTCGATCTCTCGGCGGTGCGCGCGGCCCCTGGCGTCGTCGACGTGCTGACCTATGCCGACGTGCCGGGTGAGAACGATGTCTCGCCCAGCAACATGCATGACGATCCGGTGCTAGCGGAAGGCAAGGTGCAGTTCTTCGGCCAGCCGATCTTCGCGGTGATTGCCGAGACACGCGAGGCAGCCCGGCGCGCCGCGCGCCTGGCTGGGATCGAGTATGACGAACTTCCCGCCGTGATCGACATCTGGGACCTTGATCCGTCGAAGGACAAACAGGTGACCACGCCGCTGATCCTGAAGCGCGGCGATGCGGCTGCCGCAATCCAGGCAGCGCCCCGCCGCACCAAGAACCGTATGTGGCTTGGCGGCCAGGACCATTTCTACCTGGAAGGCCAAGTGTCGCTCGCCATCCCCGGCGAAGACGACGAGGTCACCGTCTACTGTTCGACCCAGGGCCCGAGCGAGACGCAGCATTTGGTCGCCCACACGCTTGGCGTGCCGAGTAACGCGGTGACGGTGGAAGTGCGCCGCATGGGCGGCGGCTTCGGCGGCAAGGAAACACAGGCCAACCAGTGCGCCGCGATCGCCGCCATCGCCGCCAAGAAGTTGAAGCGTGCGGTCAAGATCCGGCTCGACCGCGACGAGGACATGACCGCAACCGGCAAGCGACACGATTTCGCCATCGATTACGAGGTCGGCTTCGACGACGAGGGCAACATCCTCGGCGTCGACTTCACCTATGCCTTGCGCTGCGGCTTTTCCGCCGACCTGTCCGGGCCGGTCGGCGACCGGGCGCTGTTCCACTGCGACAACGCCTATTTCTATCCTGCGGTGCACGCCAAATCGGCGCCGCTCTACACCAACACCGTCTCCAACACCGCCTTTCGCGGCTTCGGCGGCCCGCAAGGCATGATCGGCGCCGAACGGGTCATCGACGAGGTCGCCTTCGCGGTAGGCAAGGATCCGCTCGAAATCCGCAAGCTGAATTTCTACGATCCGATGGAAGCGATCAGCCACCGCAATATCACGCCCTATCACCAGAAGGTCGAGGACTGCATCATCCAGCGCATCGTGGCGGAACTGGAAGAGAGCGCCCGCTATGCGCGCCGCCGTCGCGAGATTTCCGCGTTCAACGCCAACAGCCGCTTCGTCAAGCGCGGTCTGGCGCTGACGCCGGTCAAGTTCGGCATCTCCTTCACCAAGACCGAGTCCAACCAGGCCGGCGCGCTGGTGCATGTCTACAATGACGGGTCCGTGCACATGAACCATGGCGGCACCGAGATGGGCCAGGGCCTGCATCTCAAGGTAGCGCAGGTCGTGGCCGAGGAATTCCAGATCGACCTCGACCGCGTCAAGATCACAGCCACCACCACCGCCAAGGTGCCCAACACCGCGCCGACGGCGGCGTCCTCGGGCGCCGACCTCAACGGCATGGCGGCGCAGAACGCCGCGCGCCAGATACGTCAGCGGCTGACCGACTTCGCCGCCGAGAGGTACCAGATCCCTGTCGACCAGGTGGTGTTCCTGCCCAACCGGGTGCGCGTCGGCAACCAGGAGGTCAGCTTCAACGATCTGGTCAAGCAGGCCTATATTGCGCGCGTGCAGTTGTCCGCTGCCGGCTTCTACAAGACGCCGAAAATCCACTGGGACCGCAGCAAGGGCCAGGGCCACGCCTTTTATTATTATGCCTATGGCGCGGCCTGCGCCGAAGTGTCGATCGACACGCTGACCGGCGAATATGTCGTCGAGCGCGCCGATATCCTGCACGATTGCGGCCGTTCGCTGAACCGGGCCATCGACCTCGGCCAGGTCGAGGGCGGCTTCATCCAGGGCATGGGCTGGCTGACCACCGAGGAATTGTGGTGGGACGATAAGGGCCGGCTGCGCACGCATGCGCCGTCGACCTACAAGATTCCGCTGGCGTCGGATCGGCCGAAGATTTTCAACGTGGCGCTGACCGACTGGTCGCAGGCTTATGAGCCGACCATCCATCGCTCCAAGGCGGTCGGCGAGCCGCCGCTGCCGCATGGCATGGCGGTGCTGCACGCCCTGTCGGATGCCGTGGCAAGCGTCGCCGACCACAAGATCTGCCCGCGTCTCGACGCGCCGGCGACACCCGAACGCGTGCTGATGGCGATCGAGCGGCTGAAGAGAGAGATCAAGGCTGGCGCCTGAGAGCCGGCAAACGTGCAATCTCAGCCGAAAAAGCCTATATTTCCCAGTCGGGAACCGTGAACCATGAACTCGAACGTGCAAAGCCTGAAAGCCTTTCTCGGCGGCGCCGGTCGGCTCGCTTTGGTCGAAGTGGCCGGGACAAAGGGTTCGACGCCGCGTGAGAAGGGCGCCTTCATGCTTGTTTCGCCGACGGCGGCCCACGGCACGATTGGCGGCGGTCAGCTCGAATACATGGCCATCGACAAGGCGCGGCAGATGCTGGGCTCTTTGCGCTCCGCACCTTTCAGCGAATATGCCGACGTCGGCGCCGCCCCTCATCCGCCTGCCGGCACCTTCTCCCCGTATAGTGACGGGGAGAAGGGAAGCGGCCGTAACGCCGGCGACCCCCTCTCCCCGTCCTTACGGGGAGAGGGTAAGGGTGAGGGGCGGCGCGACGCTGACGAAGCTGTCGTCACGCTCGACGTTCCGCTCGGGCCGGAAATCGGCCAATGCTGCGGGGGCCGGGTCAAGGTGTTGATCCGTTTGGTCGACGGCACAATCGAGGAAAAGCTGATAGCGAACGCTGAATCGGAAGAGGCGCATCTGCCGCATGTCTATCTCTTCGGTGGGGGCCATGTCGGCCAGGCGTTGGCCGCGTCGCTGGCGCTGCTGCCGATCCACGGCGTCGTCATCGAAACACGCGCCGAGGCGCTAGAAGGCATGCCGGAAACCGTCGAGACACGGCTGACGCCGATACCCGAGGCCGAGGTGCGCAACGCCCCTGCCGGTACCGCCTTCGCCATCCTCACTCATGACCATGCGCTCGATTTCCTGATCGTCGCCGAAGCGCTGAAACGCGGTGACGCGGCCTATGTCGGCATGATCGGCTCGAAGACCAAGAAAGCGACGTTCAGGACCTGGTTCCTGAAGTCGGCGGACGGCGCAGAGGCCGAATTCGCCCGCCTCGTCTCGCCGATCGGCGGCGATGCCGTCAAGGACAAGCGCCCGCCTGTCATCGCCGCGCTTGCCGCCGCCGAGATCATGACGGCGCTGGTCAGCCACGCGACTGCGGGTCATCGGGCTCTGCAAGGCAAGGTGACAGCCGGCTAGCTCGGTCGCCGGAGGCCGAGGTGCGCGCGTAGCGTGGTGCCTTCATACTCCTTGCGGAACAGGCCGCGCCGTTGCAGTTCCGGCACGACCAGAGTGGCAAAGGCATCGAGTTCGCCGGGGAAATAAGCGGGCATGACGTTAAAGCCGTCGGCGGCGCCGCCTTCGAACCGCGCCTGCAACTCGTCCGCGACCTGGATCGCTGTCCCGACGATGCGCCAATGGCCGCGCGCGCCGGCGAAATGTCGCGCAAGCCGGCGAATGGAAAGGCCGTCGCGGCGCGATTGTTCGATGACCAGGGCCTGCCGGCTTTTCATGCCCTCGCTCTCGGGCAATTCGGGCAGTGGCCCGTCGATCGGATGGCGCCAGAGGTCGGAGGTGCTGAGATAGCTGGACAGCAGGGCCACGCCGACATCGTCGGGGATCAATTCCTGCAATTCCTCGAATTTCTCGCGGGCCTCGGCCTCGGTTTCCGCCACCACGGGCGCGACGCCGGGCATGATCTTGATGTCGTCGGGCTCACGCCCATAGGCCGCCAAGCGCCCTTTGAGGTCATCGTAAAAGGCCTTCGCTTCCTCGAAAGTCTGCGCGGCCGTGAACACCACGTCGGCGGTGCGGGCGGCGAGGTCGCGGCCGACATCCGAGGCGCCGGCCTGCACCATGACAGGCGCGCCCTGTGGCGAAGGCGGCAGGTCGAGTGGATCGCGCACCGAAAAGCTCTGGCCGTCATGGCCGGACGGCCCGCCGTGCCACAGTCCGGTGACCACCACGGCGAATTCGCGCGCCCGCTCGTAGCGGTCGGCATGGGGCTTGAGGCCTGTCGCGCCGAAATTGGCGGCCTCGATTGGGCTGGCTGATGTGACGAGGTTCCAGCCGGCGCGGCCACCGCTCAGATGGTCGAGCGACAGGAAGGTCCGCGCCAGGCCGTAAGGTTCGTTGTAGCTGGTCGACGCCGTGGACACGAGGCCTATACGGCTGGTCTGGACAGCCAGCGCCGAAAGCAGGCTGATTGGTTCGAAGCCGATCGAGCGCGACGTCTGGCTGGCGATGCCGACATTGGCCTCGCGCAGGCCGGCGGCGTCCTCGCAGAAGATCATGTCGAACTTCGCCGCTTCCGCCGTGCGCGCCAGCGCGATGTAGTGATCGATGTCGATGCCGGCGGTCACATGCGCCTTGGGGTGGCGCCAGGCGGCGATGTGATGGCCCGTCGCCCACAGGAAGGCGCCGAGCTTCATCTGCCCGGTCATAGATCACCTCCGCCGACCAATCCGAGATGCGAGCGCAACGTCGTTCCGCGATAGCTCTTCCGAAACAGGCCGCGTCGCCGTAGCTCCGGCAAAACGCGGTCGACGAAATCGTCGAGCACCGAAGGCTGCGCGGGTATCAGGATATTGAACCCGTCGCAGGTTTTCGCCCGGAATTGTTCCTCCAGCCTGTCGGCGACGGCGGCCGGCCTATAAGCGGCGGCTAGCGTGATGGTCGTCAGCACCTTCACGGCATCCGGCTCGTGCCTGGCGGCCATGACGCGGCGCTTCAGATCGTCATAACGTGCTTTCGCACCTTCTGCCGGTCCGTCTTCCAGCAACATGACATCGGCCGTGCGGGCAGCAATATCCAGGTCCGCCGCCGCCAGGCCCGACAGCGCCAGCACCGGCATGTCCTGCGGCGAGCGCGCGACGTTCAGCGGGCCGCGCACGGAAAAGAACGCACCCTTGTGGTCGAGCAGGTGCATCTTTTCGGGGTCATGGAAGCGGCCGCCGCTCTTGTCGAACAAGAGCGCGTCCGCATCCCAGCCGTCCCACAGGCCTTGGACGATGCCGATATATTCCTCGGTGCGGCGGCGAAAATCGTCGTCGGAGAACCCTTCCGGCCGGCTGAAATTGCCTGCTTCCCGTGGCGCTTGCATCATTGTCGCATTCCAGCCGGCGCGGCCATGGCTGATGATGTCGAGCGAGGCAAAGCGGCGCGCCAGATTGTAGGGCTGGTGGGTAACAGTCGAGGCTGCGGCGAGAAGGCCGATCTTCTCGGTCACGGTCGCCAGCGCGGCGACGAGAGTGGTCGCTTCGAACGGACTGCTCGACCGCTCGTCGCCCGGCAAGGAGTCCGAGATGATGACCATGTCGATACTGGCCGTCTCCGCGTTCCGTACCAAGGCTGCTATCTCGCCGAATGTCAGGCCGGCCTGCCCTGTGGAAGCAATGTCGAGCGAAACGGCGAGATGCATTTGCGGCCCATTTGGCTGCCAGCGACGTCGCGCAGCCATCCGGCTACCAACCTAGGCTGGCTTGCGCGTAAGGCAACCGGATCAGATGGGCCAAGAGGCCATCACTTGCCGGCCAGAATGTCCTTGATCAGCCGCTGGCAGCGCTCCGCCATGAAGTCGAGCAGGAGCCGCACCTTGGGATCCTGCAGCTTCTTGTGTGGATAGACGGCCGCGAACTGCACCGGAGTCGGCGGGGTGCTGGTCAGGATCACTTTCAGCCGGCGGTCGCGAATGAACGGCTCAACCTCGAAGCGCGGCTTGTTGATGATGCCGCGCCCCGACAGGGCCCAACCTGTCAGCACGTCGCCGTCGTCGGTGTCGTAGGGGCCATGCACCTCGAATTTCTGCGGGCCAGCCGGCGTTTGCAAGGTCCAGACATATTCGCGCGCGCCGGAATAGCGCAGCATCAGGCAGTCATGCTTCCTGCCGATCAGCTCCTGCGGCTCCATCGGCTCGCCGCGCGCCTCCAGATATCTGGGTGCGGCGACCAGCACACGCTCGCATTCCATGATGCCGCGCATCCGAAGACTGGAATCTTCGATGATGCCGAGCCGGAAGGCGACGTCGATGCCTTCCTTCATGATGTCGACATTGTGGTCCGAGAGCCTGAGCCGCACCTCGATGTCAGGGTATTTGTCGTGGAAATCGGGAATGCCCGAGGCCACCAGCCGGCGCCCGAGGCCGAGCGGTGCGGTGACGCGGATGGTTCCGCGTGGCTGGCCGGACAGGGCAGAAACCGCGGCTTCCGCCTCGGTGATCGCCTCCAGCACCTGCTTGGCGCCGGAATAGAAAACAGTGCCGTGTTCGGTCGGCATCAATTGCCGGGTGGTGCGGTTGAACAGCCGCACGCCGAGATGCTTCTCCAATTCCTTGATGCGATTGGAGGCGACAGCCGGCGAAATGCGCATGTCGCGGCCCGCCGCCGACAGATTGCCGAGCTCGACGACACGGACGAAGACGGCAATGTTGTCGAGATAGGCCATGAGTTTTCCGTGGCGTCACTGAGCTGCGTGCGATGAGCGTAGTATTTTCCATTTTTTTTTGAAAGTCATCGCACACCTCGCCTCTTTCCGTTTGCGCTCCAGTCCGTAAAGTCACCTGATCGGCAGGGACGACTTCAATGATGGATTTCGCTATTTTCTGGGACTGGCTGAGCTTTGCCGTGCGCTGGCTGCACGTCGTCACCGGAATCGCCTGGATCGGCTCGTCCTTCTATTTCGTCGCGCTCGATCTTGGCTTGCGCCAACGACCCGGCATGCCGGTCGGTGCCTTCGGCGAGGAATGGCAGGTGCATGGCGGCGGCTTCTACCACATCCAGAAATATCTGGTGGCGCCTGCCGAGATGCCCGAGCACCTGACCTGGTTCAAATGGGAATCCTACGCCACCTGGCTGTCCGGCTTCGCCATGCTGTGCGTGGTTTATTACGCCGGCGCGGACCTGTTCCTGATCGATCCCAATGTGCTGCCGATGTCGGTGCCGGTTGGCATCCTGCTGTCGATGGCCACGATCGGCGTCGGCTGGGTCGGCTATGATCTTTTGTGCCGCTCGCCGCTCGGTAAAAGCGACACCGGCCTGATGCTGGTGCTCTATGGCGTGCTGGTCTTCATCGCCTGGGGGCTGACGCATCTGTTCACCGGCCGCGCCGCCTTCCTGCATCTGGGCGCCATCACCGCGACAATCATGTCGGCCAATGTCTTCATGGTCATCATCCCCAATCAGAAGATCGTCGTCGCCGACCTCATCGCCGGCCGCAAGCCCGATCCGAAATACGGCAAGATCGCCAAGCAGCGTTCGCTTCACAACAACTACCTGACGTTGCCGGTGCTGTTCCTGATGCTGTCGAACCATTATCCGCTGGCTTTCGGCACGCAGTTCAACTGGGTCATCGCGTCGCTGGTGTTCATCATCGGTATCCTGATCCGCCATTATTTCAACACCGTGCACAAGCGTGCCGGTAATCCGCACTGGACGTGGCTGGGCGCCCTTGTCCTGTTCCTCATCATCATCTGGCTGTCGACCGTGCCGAAGGTGCTGACCGGCGAACCGAAGGCCTCCGCCTCGGCGGACATCTATATCGCCTCGGCGCATTTTCCCGCCGTTCGCGACACCGTGCTCGGCCGCTGCTCGATGTGCCATGCGCAGGAGCCGGTCTATGAGGGCATCTACCACGCGCCCAAGGGAGTGATGCTCGATACCGACGCCAACATCGCCAACCACGCTCGCGAGATTTATCTTCAAGCCGGCCGCAGCCACGCCATGCCGCCCGCCAACGTCAGCCAGATATCGGACAAGGAACGGGCGCTGCTGGTAGCCTGGTTCGAAGGCGCGGGGAAATAGGCATGACCTCGACACTTCTGCGCGGCCGCACGCTGTTCTTCGTGCGCTGGCCGCAAACCATCGACGACCATTCCGCCTGGCGCTACGAGGAGGATGGCGGCCTGCTGATAAGGGACGGCAGGATCGTTGCATCAGGCACCTATGCCGATGTCGAGAAACAGGCCGGTGAAGGCGTAAGAAAGATCGATCACCGGCCGCATCTGTTGCTGCCGGGCTTCATCGATGCCCATGTGCATTTCCCGCAGATGCAGATCATCGCTTCCTATGGCGCCGAACTGCTCGACTGGCTGAACACCTACACCTTTCCCGAGGAAACAAAATTCGCCAACGCGCAGCATGGCCGCCGCATCGCGCGGCTGTTCCTTGACGAGACGGTGCGCCATGGCACCACGACGGTTGCCGCCTATTGCTCGGTACACAAGGCCTCGGCGGAAGCCTTCTTCGCCGAGTCGCATGCGCGCGACATGCTCAACATCGCCGGCAAGGTGATGATGGACCGCAATGCGCCCGACGGCGTGCTCGATACGCCGCAATCTGGCTATGACGACACCAAGGCACTGATCGCGGAGTGGCACGGCAAGGGGCGGCAGCACTATGCCATCACGCCGCGCTTCGCCATCACCTCTTCACCGGAGCAGATGGAGATGGCCGGCGCGCTGTGCCGCGAATACCCTGGCCTGCATATGCAGACGCATCTGTCGGAAAACCACGCCGAGATCGCCTTCACGCAACAGCTTTACCCCTGGTCGCGCGACTACACCGATGTCTACGAACATTATGGGCTGCTGGGCAAAAAGAGCCTGTTCGGCCACTGCATCCATCTGTCGGAGCGTGAGGCGGACGCGCTGTCGGACAGCGGTTCGGTGGCCGTGTTCTGCCCGACCTCGAACCTGTTTCTCGGCTCAGGCTTGTTCGACTATCAGCGCTTTCGCCGCCGCGACAAGCCGTTGCGCATAGCGGCCGCCACGGATGTCGGCGGCGGCACCAACTATTCCATGCTGCGCACCATGGACGAGGGTTACAAGGTGATCGCGCTGAACGGCGAGAAGCTGAACCCGTTCCAGTCGTTCTGGCAGCTGACACGCGGCAACGCCGAGGCGCTGTCGGTGGTGGACAAGATCGGCACGCTGGACGAAGGCACCGATGCCGACATCGTCGTCCTCGACGCCAGGGCAACGCCGGCGATGCGGCTCCGGATGGAAACGGTCGAGACGCTGGCGCAGGAGTTGTTCCTGCTGCAGACGCTGGGCGACGACCGCGCGGTGCGCGAGGTCTATGTCGCGGGGCGGCCTGCCAAGAGCGACATCGCAATTTAGCACTGCGGTGTGTTCCAGCTTGACCCGGCGGCAGCCATCGGTCAAAGCGTGCGGCGAAGTTGACAGGGAAACGACATGGCCGTTGCTGACGACATCGCTCTGATCAAGAGACAGGAAGAGGCCCTTGTCTTCAAGGCCTTCGACGAGGCCGTCGCCTTCAAGCTCGGCTCGGCGATCCGTGACCGCGCGCTGGCTGAGAATCTGCCCGTCATTGTCGATATCAGGACTTTCGACCGGCCGCTTTTCTATGCCGCCATGCCGGGTTCGAATGCTTCCAACCCCGATTGGGCGCGGCGCAAGATCAATGTCGTGAAGCGCTATCTCAGAAGCACTTATCGTCTGGTGCTGGAGCAGCAGCGCTCCGACCGCACCTTCAAGATCGGCGAGGGGCTCGATATTGCGGACTATGTGCTCGCCGGCGGCGGCTTCCCGGTCACGGTCAAGGGCGCCGGTGTCATCGGTGTGATCGCGGTGTCCGGCCTGCCGGAGCGCCAGGATCATGGCGTGGTGGTCGATGCGCTGTGCGATCACCTGGGCGTGGACAGGCGCGAACTGGCGCTGTCCGCGGAATGACCGAACCCGATCCCAAGGCTTTTCTTATCTCGATCTTCGATGCGGCCGTCGCCGCCGCCGATCCGGAGCGCACCATCCGTGACCATCTGCCGGCCAGGCCAAAGGGCCGCACCATCGTCATCGGCGCAGGCAAAGGCTCGGCGCAAATAGCGGCGGCGTTCGAGAGGGTCTGGGATGGCCCGATCGAAGGGCTGGTCGTCACCCGCTACGGCTATGGCGCCAAATGCGAGCGCATCGAGATCATCGAGGCGGCGCATCCGGTGCCGGACGCGGCCGGTCTCGAGGCCTCGCGTCAGCTGCTGGAGAAGGTGCGAGGGCTGACGGCGGACGATCTGGTCGTGGCGCTGATTTCCGGCGGCGGTTCGGCGCTGCTGCCGTCCCCAGCCGCCGGCCTGACACTGGCCGACGAGATCGCGGTCAACGAGGCGCTGCTCGCCTCCGGCGCGCCGATCGCGGCGATGAATACCATCCGCAAGCACCTCTCCACCATCAAGGGCGGCCGGCTGGCTGCCGCCGCCTGGCCGGCCAAGGTGGTGTCGCTGGTGGTCTCAGACATTCCTGGCGACAATCCGGCCCTGGTCGCGTCCGGCCCGACCGTTCCCGATACTGGCAGCCGTGAAGACGCACTGGCCTCGATATCCGCCTATGGCATGAAACTGCCGGCCTCGGTGATGGCGCATATCCAGTCGCCGGAGGCCGATGCACCAGATCCCGAGGACGAGCGCTTTTCGCGCAACGAGGTGCATCTGATCGCCTCGGCTGGGGTGTCGCTGGAAGCGGCAGCAGTGGAGGCGAGGCGGCAAGGCATAGAAGCCGTCATCCTTTCCGATGCCATCGAAGGCGAAGCGCGCGAGGTCGGTGGAGTCCACGCCGCGATCGCCCGCGAAGTGGCGACGCGCAACCGGCCCTTTCAAAAGCCGGTTCTGATCCTCTCGGGCGGTGAGACCACCGTGACCCTGCGGGCCAAAGGCAAGGGCGGCCGCAACTCGGAATTCCTGCTCGCCTTCGCCATCGGCATCAATGGCGTAGAGGGCATTCACGCCCTTGCCGCCGATACTGACGGGATCGACGGTTCGGAAAACAATGCCGGCGCCTTCGCCGATGGTTCGACCGTCTCGCGCATGCGCGCGGCGGGCGTGGATGCCAAGGCGATGCTGGCCGGCAACAATGCCTGGACGGCTTTCAACGCCATCGGCGATCTTTTCGTACCTGGCCCGACCGGCACGAATGTGAATGATCTCAGGGCAATTCTCGTTCGTTAGAACCGGCAATTAAGCGGCCATCAGCTTCTTCACCTGTTTCATATCCTGCAAAAACCGCTCGCGCTCGGCCTCCTTGTCGGCGTGATCCCGAATGCGCAGGATGAAGGACGGATGGATGGTGACGAACACCCGCAAACCATCCTCGCGCTCGATCACCTGGCCGCGCATCTTGGTCACCGGTATCGCCTTGCCAAGCAGGGATAGCGCCGCCGTCGCGCCGAGCGCCACGGCGAGGTTCGGCTTGATCAGGTCAAACTCTTGGTCCAGCCACCAGCGGCAGGCTTGAACCTCGCCGACATTGGGCTTGGAATGGATGCGCCGCTTGCCGCGCGGCTCGAATTTGAAGTGCTTGACCGCGTTGGTGACATAGACCTTCAGGCGATCGACCCCGGCATCGTCCAATATGGCATCCAGGATCTTGCCTGCCGGGCCGACGAATGGCTGGCCGGCGAGGTCTTCCTGGTCGCCCGGCTGTTCGCCGACAAAGATTACCTTGGCATTGTCAGGCCCTTCACCGAATACGGTCTGCGTCGCATTGCGCCAAAGCGGACAGCGGCGGCATCCCTTGGCGGCCTCGCGCAATTCGGAAACCGTGTCCGCGGCATCGTCATCAGGCGCCTCGGTGGGCTGCTGCTTCGGCCAGTGCCTCGCCTGCACCTTGGCGTGGTGCGGCGTCGTTGGCATCTTCGCAATCATATCTCTGGCGGCCTTGTCCGCTCCCGCGATCAGGTGAGGAATGAACGAGGCCTCGGGAAGGTTCCGCCAATTTTCTGCCTGAAGCGCCGGCACGCCATCTCATTGATGATGACGGCGGAAAAAATGATTGCCGCCGGATCGTTCAGCCATCACACTTCGTGCAGGTAAAGGTGATAGTCTAACTCGCTGACCGTGCGCGCCACGCGCAGGTATTCGGACTGCTTGATCGCCACGAAGGTGCGGTGCAGGTCCTCGCCGAGCGCGCCCTTCAGGAAGCTGGACGCCCTGGCCGCTTCGATGGCGGCGCGCCAATCCGCCGGCATCGTCGTGCGGGTGACGGCTGCCTCATAGCCATTGCCGGTCGTTTCGGGGCCAGGATCGAGCCCCTCGTCGAGGCCTTTGACGATGCCGGCGAGCACCGTCGCCGCGATCAGATAGGGATTGGCGTCGACGCCGGACGGCCGATGCTCGATGCGCCGGTTCTTCGCATCGCCCGCCGGCACGCGCAACGCCACCGAGCGGTTGTTGACGCCCCAGGTCGGTGCCACCGGTGCGTAGGATTGCGAGACGAAACGGCGCCAGGAATTGGCGTGCGGCGCAAACACCAGCATCGATTCCGCCATCGTCTGGATCAGGCCACCGAGGCCACGCAGCAGCGGCAGCGACCAGCTTTCGCCGGCGGCTTCCGAAAAGACGTTTCGGCCGTCCCTGTCCTGCAGCGAGACGTGGAAATGCATGCCCGAGCCGGCATATTTCTCGATCGGCTTGGCCATGAAACAGGCGGTGACGCCGTGGCGGCGCGCCTGCGCCCGCACCAGCCGCTTCAGCATGACCAGATCGTCTGCCGCCCGCATCACGTCCTTGCGGTAGTTCAGCGTCAATTCGTACTGGCCAGGCGCATATTCGGAAATCACCGTCTCGGCCGGAATGCCTTGCGCCTTGGCGGCGGCATAGATGTCGGAGAACAGCGGCTCCATGCCGTGCAGATGGTCGACGGAATAAACCTCGGTCTTGCCCGAGATGCGGCCGTCGAGCACCGCGCGCGCCGGCTGCACCTTGCCGTCGGCATCGCGCTCATTGGCCAGCAGAAAGAACTCCAGTTCGAAGGCGCCAGCCGGATGGAGGCGCTTGGCCGCCAGTATGTCTACCTGCCGGGCAAGCGCCAGCCGCGGGTCCGACGACATGGGCTGGCCGTCGAGATGGTACATCGCCATCAGCACCTGGCCGCGCGGCGGGTTCGTGCCATAAAGCGGCACCAGCGTGCCTGGAATCGGCCATGCCCTGAGATCGCCGTCGCCGCTATCCCAGATCAGCCCGGTTTCGTGCACATCCTCGCCGGTGATGTCGAGGCCGAGGATCGAGATTGGCATGTGCCGGCCGCCATCGAAAATGCTTTTCAGCTCGTGCCGGCGCACGATCTTGCCACGCCCGACGCCATTGGCGTCGGTCAGCACGATATCGAAGGCCTCGATCTCGGGATGGGCGTCGAGGAAGGCCTGCGCCTCGGTGGGCGTGGAGCCCGAAGGTGAAGTCATGATGGAACTCGGGTTTGGCTTGGTGGCTTGTCTCATGCCGCAAGCTTTGCCGCAACCGCGCCAAACGCGGTGATCAGCCGGTTGACCTGGGCGCCCGACGTTGCTGGCGAGATCAGCATCATGTTGTGGAAGGGTGCGATCAACACGCCGCGATTGACCAATGCGACATGGATGGCGGCTTCGAGTTCCGGCGCATGCGCGCCCTCGGCCTCGGCGCCATTGCGCAGCGGGCCGGGCGCGCAGATGAACTCGACGCGAGCCCCGACACGGGCGACATGCCAGGGCAGGCGGTAGCGATCGATCACGCCGGTCAGTCCGGCATCGAGCCGCCGCGCCAGATGGTCCATGCGGTCGTAGTTCTCCTGCGTCATCACCTCCTCGAGCGTGGCGCGCATGGCGGCGAATTGCAGCGGGTTGGCCGAGAGTGTCGTGCCCATGCCGGAATAGCCCGGCTCTTTCGTCCTGTTGTAGTCGGCATAGCGCGAGGCGACTTCATCGCTCATGCCCCACACGCTCGCCGGCACGCCGCCGGCAATCGGCTTGCCCAGCACGAACAAGTCCGGCTCCAACCCATATTTCCGGGTGTAGCCGCCCGGGCCGGTTGAGATCGTATGCGTCTCGTCGATCAAAAGCAGCGTGCCCGCTTCGCGCGTCAACTTTCGCAACGCATTATGGTAGCCGGGATCAGCCAGCACCATGCAGGAATTGGTCAGCACCGGCTCGGCGATCACGCAGGCCACATCCCTGTCCTTGAGCGCTGCTTCCAGCGCGGCAATGTCGTTGAATTCGATGACTTTGGCCGTGCGGGTCAGGTCGCGGAACTCGCCCGCCAGCCCGGGCCGGTTGACGGGCTTGCCGTCGATCAGCCGTACCATCGTCTCGTCCACCGAGCCGTGATAGCAGCCATTGAAGACCAGGATTTTTTCCCGTCCGGTGACCGCACGCGCCACCCGCAGCGCGAAGCGGTTGGCGTCGGTCGCCGTCGTTGCGATCTGCCAGAACGGCAGGCCGAAGCGCTGCTGCAGCAGCGGCCCGATGGCGAGTGCGTCTTCCGAAGGCAGCATATAGGTCAGGCCGCGCCCGGCCTGCCGGCGAATGGCACGCGCTACCGGCGGCGGCGAATGGCCGAACATCGAACCGGTGTCGCCGAGGCAGAAATCATCGAGCCTGTTGCCGTCCATGTCGGTGATCGTGGCGCCTCGGGCGCTGTGGACCAGGATCGGAAAGGGCGTCGGCCAGTCGTTCATCCAATGCATCGGCACGCCGCCGAAGAAGCCGGGCAGTCCGTTGCCGACCTTGGCCTCCGATTTCGGCCGGGCCTTGCGGAAGGCGGCCCCTTCCGTCTCGCGCAATTGCGCGATGCGGTCACGACCGATGCCGCCGATGGTCGTTGAACTGTCGCTGCTGTGCATGAAAATCCCTCTGGCTTGTCCCTCTTAGCCAATCCACCTCAGCAACGGCAATCGGCCGCGCGTCCGTTCTGCATTGGCTCAGCCCTTGCTGGCGGCGCTTGACGCTCTCCGTGAACTGGGCGCCAATGCGGATGGCATTGGGGGCTGGGCAAAAGCGGACGATCATCTGCACGACGACACTGCTCCAGGGCGATGAAGGCGTCTATGGTGGCAAATACAAGCTCGCCGTCTATGACAGCACGGCCGACAAGGACAGCGATGGCAAGGCGGTCGATCTGACCGGCAAGGTCTCCTGCGGCGCCGAGTGATCGGCCATCCGGATTACGCGGTGATGTCGATGACGCCGCAGTCGCCGGCGGCACTGCCGAAGGCGACGCGGCGTTCTTCCTTGTCCCACATCATCGCGGTGATGGCGCCCTTGCCCGGGCGTCGCAAAAGCACTTCCTTGGCATCGGAAAAGCGCACGGCCATAACCATGCCGTCGTCGTAACCGACGGCCACGACGTCCTGGCTCGGGTGGCAAGCGACCGCTGTCACCATGGCATTGCCGCGCGTGCCGAGTTCCAGCGGCGCCTTGCCCATCGGGCCGTCCTTGCCCGAAAACGGCCAGACGATCGCCGCTGGCGCACCGGAACTGGCCAGCCATTTGCCTTTCACGCTCCAGGACAGGCTTTTGACCTTGCCGGGATAGCCGCTCATGCGCATGTGCTTGCCGTCGGCGAGCTTCCAGCCATGCAAGGCGTTTTCCTGCATGGTGGTGACCAGAAAGGCGCCGTCCGGCGAGAAGGTGATGCCAGTGTGCGCGCCCGCCCATTCGAGCTCCACCGGCTTGCCTTCGGCGGCCGGGAAATGCAGCGTCGCGCCATTGTAGCGGGCGACGCCGAAGCGCATGCCCTTGGGCGAGAAGGCTAGCCCCTCGACCGAGCGCGGATGGGCAAATTCCCGGGTCTTGCCATCGGCGAAGCGCACGAAGGCGGTCTTTCCCGTGGCATAGGCGATGGCGCCTTGCGGCCCGGCGGCAACGCTGGTGACCCACTTCTTGCCGGCGCTCGCCACCTCCTGGGTCTCACCGCCGGCTTTCACGGCAAACACCTTGCCGTCCTCACCGCCGGTGATCAGCCGGTCGTTCGCCGCGTCATGGAAGGCGGCAAGCAGCCCGTCATTGGCCTGCACTGTCTTGTGGCCATTGTCGAGCCGGTGGACAGCGCCATCGGCCAGCGCGAAATGCGGCACGTCGCCGAGGAAGACGGCGGCAACGCAATGGCCTTCGAGATCAAGCGGGGCGACCGTGGGCATGATTGTCTTGTTCAACTGGATAAGATTGAAGAGGCGGCTTACTCGACGTTTGTGGTTCCGGCAACCGGCGAATCAGCGATGGCGAGAGGCTGTCGTCAAAGCAGCCCCTTCGCCCGCAGATCGGTTGCGAACGTGGCCAATGGCATCACCAAAGTTAGGTTCGATCCCTGGAGGCGCTCGGCCCCGTAGCTGGCATACCATCTTGCGGCCCTCTCGCTCTTGGCATCGATGATGAGCAGGATGCCGCCACCTTCGCCGGCAAGTCGCAAGCAGCGCAATGCGGCGGCGGCAAGCAGTTGACCACCGAGTCCTTGCCCGGCAACGCTGCGGTCGGTCGCGAGCCGGGCAAGCTTGAACCCAGAAACCTCGTGCCGCGCCAGCCCTCTCGTCATCGTCTCCGGTACGGTTTCATGAGCAATGGCTGATGGCGCGATCGTATAGAAGCCAAGGATCCGCTCCAAAGCCGCATCGTCGATGGCGCAGAAAGTCTTGGCGGCATTCTGTTCGTGGCTTTGCCGTGCGAACCGCCGCAGAAAATCGTTCATCTGCGCATCGCCGCAATCGAACGAGACCCGATCATGGCGTTTCGCAATCGGCTCCTCGTGCCAGGACGGAAGCGTCACAGAGTGTCCGGCAAGGCCGTGATCGCTGCTCGGAGCTTGGCATTGGGTTTCGGCGGATTCTCCAGCAGGTTGAGTATCCGTGTGAAATCACGGTCGGACACTTTCGCAACCTCGGCTGCTTCGATTACGGCCTGTGCTTCGGGAACCACCTTGTTGAGAATGAAGTCGGTAACGTCCTGATGAGATAGCGCAGCGGCACGCGCGATCATCGCCTTTTGTGCAGGCGCGATGCGAATTTGATAGCGCTCGGTTTTGTTGTCGGCCGACCTGGGCATCGGAAATCTCCTCGGGTCCATGTACACATGATATGTGTACATGGACCCATAGTCAATCTCGAAGGCCCATCAATACAGCCTTACGAGGCCTGGCAGGCCTCGAAACTCTTCCTCAGCCGTTCGGCGTCGAGTTCGCGGCCGATGAACACCAGCCGGCTTTCGTGCTTTTCGCCGTCTTTCCAGGCGCGCTGGTGGTCGCCTTCGATGATCATGTGCACGCCCTGGATGACATAGCGCTCGTCATCGCCCTTGAGCGCAATGATGCCTTTCAGTCGTAGGATGTTCGGGCCTTCCATCTGGGTGATCTTCTCGATCCAGGGGAAGAATTTCTTCGGGTCCATCTCGCCACCGCGCAGCGACACCGACTGCACCGTCACGTCATGGATGTCGGACGGATGCGCGTGGTGATGGTGGTCGTGCCCATCGTGGTCGTGGTCGTGATCATGATCATGGTGATCGTCATGCGCCTCGAGGAAATGCGGATCGTTTTCCAGCGCGCGGGTAAGGTCAAAGGCGCCGCGGTCGAGCACCTCCGACAGGGCTACGCCGGCGCGCGTCGTGCGGTGGATCCTGGCCGCCGGATTGATGGCACGGATCGTCGCCTCGACCTTGGCGAGTTCTTCCGGTGTGACGAGGTCGGTCTTGTTCAGCACCACGACATCGGCGAAGGCGATCTGGTCCTCGGCTTCCTTGGAATCCTTGAGTCGCAGCGGCAGGTGCTTGGCGTCGACCAGCGCCACCACGGCATCGAGCTTGGTCTTGGAGCGCACGTCGTCGTCCATGAAGAAGGTCTGCGCCACCGGTACCGGATCGGCCAGCCCCGTGGTCTCGACGACGATCGCGTCGAAGCGGCCGGGCCGGCGCATCAGGCCCTCGACGACGCGGATCAGGTCGCCGCGCACCGTGCAGCAGATGCAGCCATTGTTCATCTCGTAGATTTCCTCGTCGGATTCCACGATCAGGTCGTTATCGATGCCGATCTCGCCGAATTCGTTGACGATGACGGCGTAGCGCTTGCCGTGGTTCTCCGACAGGATGCGGTTGAGCAGCGTCGTCTTGCCGGCGCCGAGATAGCCGGTGAGAACGGTTACGGGGATTTGCGTCTGTGCGTCGCTCATGGCTTGCCTCGAAATGACTGGGCCCTGAAATCCAGGCCGCGAAAGGGATGTCGGCTCCATATAGGATGTGTGCCGGGCTTTTGCACGGGGCAAAACATGGACCAAAAGCCGCCGGCAGGGATCGTGCTGTGATCATGGCCGCGCAAACTGGTCGTCGTCCCGGCGATGAAATGGTTCGCGGACCGCCCTGCCAGGAGCAGTCGGCCGTGGGATCTCAGTTGCCGGGAATCCGCTTCTCGCCAAACTCGTTTGTCATCTAACTGAAATAAACATCTGGCATCACCACGGCGGACACCGCAATGCTTGCCGGCAAAGCTGTTTCGAATGCCGGAATCTTTTCGATCGTCGATTGCCAACCGGCCGGTTGCGTCTATGCTGTGCGCACCGGTACGGCCGAAGAGGGATGACCATGGCCAAGGCGGACAAGACTGCAACGATGAGCCGGCTGCATTCAGCGGCAAGGCTGGCAAGGACCGCGCTGGCGGCACGACTTCTGGCTCACGGCTTCTATGCCGGCCAGGACCAGATCATGCTGGCGCTGGACCGCGAGGACGGCCAGACGCCGGGCAATCTTGCCGGGCGTCTCGGCGTGCGTCCGCCGACCATCACCAAGACCATCAACCGGCTGCAGGCGCAGGGGTTTCTGGAAAAACGCGCGTCGGAATCCGATGCCCGCCAGGCCCATATCTTCCTCACCGATACCGGCCGTGAAACCATCCGCGCCATCGAGAAATCGGTGAAGAAGACCGAAAAGCAGGCGCTGAAGGGCCTCGACAAGAAGGACCAGAAGGCGCTGTTCAAGCTGCTCGCCCGCATCGAGGCCAACCTCTCCAACGAGGAACTGGTGCTGATCGACGACGACGCCGAGTCGGACGACTGATCTCGTTGGCCGTCAGGCCGCCGCGGCGGCTCCGTGGATCAAGGACGACCAACGTCCCGGCGTGATGCCGAACGCTTTCTTGAATTGCCTGTTGAAATGGCTCTGGTCGCTGAAGCCGGCCTCGATCGCGATCTGCGCCAAGGGTTCGCCGGCGGCGATCATCCTGCGCGCGCGCTGAAGCCGGCGCATCACCAGGAAACGATGCGGACTGGTCGAGAAGGCCGTGCGGAAATGTCTCGACAGGGCATAGCGGTCGAGACCCGTGACGGCTTCCAACTCGCCCGAACGCACGGGCCGGTCGAGATTTTCCGTGAGATACTCACGCGCCACCGTCGCCGCCCGCCACGCCGTCCCGGCTAGTGGCTTTGCCGGCTTGCCGGCATGCCGGGCCAGGCTTTGCATCAGCTGCGCCAGGAAGTCGTCGACGAACAGCTCGTCGAGTTCCTGCTCCAACGGCCCGAGCGCCGAAAGCAGCGTCGCGCAGAGCGCATCGTCCGTCACCACCCCGTCCCTGACGAACGGCAGCGCCGTGCCGCCGAGACAGTCGAGCATCAGCGACGGCTCGAGATAGAGCATTCTGTAGCGCAGGCCTTCCTCCGTGCCCGCGCCGCCATCGTGCAATTCGTCGGGATGCAGCACGATCACCTGGCCGGGCAGGCTCAGCCTTGCCGCGCCGCGATAGCGGAAGGTCTGCACGCCGCGCAATGTCACCCCGATCGCATAGGTGTCGTGGCGATGCGGATCGAAGGCGCTGCCGTGAAACCGTGCCTCGATGCGCTCCATCCCGGCAGGGTCGGGAGCGGAGATGATGCAGTTTTCAGCGGCATCGGCGCACAAACGTCCAAGACCCTCGAAGGCCTGGCGGTCTAGTTCGAACGACATCGTCTCCTTCAGCCTCGCAACACGGGGCCTAACCTCGAATGGTCCATTTTCTCATGTTCGATACGAAATTTGCAATCGTACTGCGGGAAGATCTGCCCGTCTGGCAGAAACTCAACGTCACCGCCTTCCTAACCAGCGGCATCGTCGCGCAGTTTCCCGACATCATCGGCGAGCCCTATCGTGACCGCGCCGGCAATCTCTACAATCCGCTCTCGGTCCAGCCGGTCATCGTGCTCTCGGCCGACCAGGCGACGCTTAGTGCGATCCACCGGCGTGCGCTGGAACGCGGCGTCACCACCTCGCTCTACGTCGAAGGTGGCCGGCATCGCGCTGCGCGCCGACAAGAAGGTCGTCGACAAGATCACCAAGGGCGCCCGTATGCATGCGTAGCGCCCGGAGACTAAGCCTGGCGGCAACTGTTGTTGTACCAGCGATCCCAGGCGCGGCAGCGGGCGACAATTGACTTGCCGGCAAGCGACAATTCCCGCAAAGGTGAGGCTCCAGCCCAGCTTCCCCCGGCCTGCACGTGAATCCTTCCCAAAGATATGTCGAAAGCGCGACGCCGCCGGTGGCGATCCTGTGCATGCTGACCACCTATGTCTTCTTCACCTTCCTCGACACCTCAAGCAAATATCTCGTCCTGGCCGGCGTTTCCGTCCTGATCGTCGCCTGGGTGCGCTTTGCCGTGCATGTCGTGCTGGTCGGGGCGCTGCTGCGCGGCTGGCGCGAACCGGTGCGGTTTCGCCCGGTCAACCTGCCGGCGCATGTGATGCGCGGCGCCTTCCTGTTCGGCTCGACCATTTTCAACGTCCTGGCGTTGCGCTCCCTGCAACTGGCCGAGACGACATCGATCTATTTCTTCGGGCCGATGGTGATCACCGCCCTTGCCGGCCCGCTGCTCGGCGAATGGGCAGGCTGGCGGCGCTGGCTGGCGATCCTGGCCGCTTTCGCGGGGGTCCTGATCATCACGCGGCCAGGTGTCGGCGTTTTCGGCATCGGACATCTCTTCGCGCTCGGCTCGATGCTGTCGAACTGCTTCTATGTCATCATGACGCGCCGCATGTCGGCGACCGAGACGCCGGAAAGCCTGATCCTGTTTTCGGCGCTGGCGCCAGCGGTGCTGCTTTTGCCCATGCTGCCGTTTTCATTTTCCCTGCCGCATGATGGCTGGCACTGGTTAGTCCTGCTGATGCTTGGCGTGTTCGGCGGCGTCGGCCACTGGCTGCTGGTCCAGGCCTATCGGCTGGCGACGACCACGGCGCTGGCGCCATATCCCTATTCGCAGATGGTGTGGATGATCATTTCCGGCTGGATCGTCTTTAAGCAGTTCCCCGACCGCTGGACGCTGGTCGGCGCCGCCATCATCGTCGCCAGCGGCCTCTACATCGTCCATCGCGAACACCGGCTTCGGTTGCGCAGCCGCGCGGCCTCCGATGTGGAAGCGGAAGCGCTGGCAAAAAAACTTTGATTTAGCCCCGATCGATGGCATAAGGCCGCCCTTAAACAGTTTAAAAAACGACGGGGAGCGAAAGGCTGGCACAGAAGATCAAGCTGTCGACGATCGCGGATGCGCTCGGCGTGTCCACGGCCACGGTTTCGCTGGCGCTGCGCGACAGCCCGCTGGTTGCCGGCTCGACGCGCGACCGCATCAAGGAACATGCGCGCGCCATCGGCTATATCTACAACCGCCGCGCCGCCAGCCTGCGCACTTCGCGCTCGGGCATCGTCGGTGTCGTCGTGCACGACATCATGAACCCGTTCTTCGCCGAGATCCTGCGCTCGATCGAGAGCGAGCTCGACCGCAGCCGGCAGACCTTCATCCTGTCCAATCACTATGATCAGCTCGAAAAGCAGCGCACCTTCATCGATACGCTGCTGCAGCTCGGCGCCGACGGCGTCATCATGTCGCCGGCCATCGGCACGCCCGCGTCCGACATCGTCATGGCCGAGGAGAACGGCCTGCCGGCGGTGCTGATCGCACGCACCGTCGAGGGCGCCGACGTGCCGGTGTTTCGCGGCGACGATGCCTATGGCACGGGCCTCGCCACCAACCACCTGATCTCGCTCGGCCACAAGCGTATTGCCATGGTCGGCGGCACCGACCAGACCTCGACCGGGCGTGACCGCTACCAGGGCTATGTCAACGCCATGGAGGCGGCCGGGCTCGAAGTCAGGCCCTCCTGGCGCATCGCCGGCCCGCGTACCAAGCAGGCCGGTTTCGAGGCCGCCGGGCAGTTCCTGGCGCTAAAGGACAGACCGACCGCCGCTTGCTGCTGGAACGATCTCGTCGCCATCGGCTTGATGAACGGCATCGCGCGTGCCGGCCTGGTGCCGGGCGTCGACATCTCCGTCACCGGCTATGACGATCTCGAAGAGGCGGCGATCGCCACGCCGGCGCTGACCACCGTCTGGAACGGCCAGCGCGAGGTTGGCCGCCGCGCCGCCAGCGCGCTGCTCGACAAGCTCAATGGCCAGACGGTGCGGCCCTCGCAGGAATTGATCAGGCCGGAGCTGCATGTGCGCCAGTCGACCGGCAAGCCGGTGGAGCGTGCATGACCCAGGCCGAATATCTGCAAGCCGTTGCCATTCTGGTGCCGGCGGATTTCAGCGACCATGCTGTCGCGCGCATCGACCGGACGTTCAGGCGCGTCGGCATCGAGCGCGCCGATCCGGCGCTGGTTACCGAGGAGATGCGCCGCACCGTGCGCGGCATTGCATCCTTTGCCGGCATCAGCGCGGCGATGATGGATGCATTGCCCAACCTCGAACTCATCGCCTCATTCGGTGTCGGCTACGATTCGGTCGATGTCCGCCATGCGGCGGCGAAGAACGTCATGGTCACCAACACACCCGACGTGCTGACCGAGGAGGTCGCCGACACCGCGATCGGGCTGCTGATCAACACCATCCGCGACCTGCCGCGCGCCGAGACCTGGTTGCGTGACGGCAGCTGGGTTCGCAAGGGCAACTATCCGCTGAGCCGGCTGACCTTGCGTGCGCGCCGTGTCGGTATTTTCGGCATGGGTCGCATCGGGCAAGCGATTGCCCGGCGGCTGGAAGCCTTCGGACTGCCGGTCGCCTATCACAACAGGCGTCGTGTCGAAGGTCTTGCCTACCAGTACCACCCGACGTTGAAGGGCTTGGCCGAGGCAATCGACACACTGATTTCGGTGGCGCCCGGCGGTGCTTCGACGCAGAAGGCGGTCAATGCCGAGGTCCTGTCGGCGCTCGGCGCGAACGGCGTCTTCGTCAACATCGGACGCGGCAGCACGGTCGACGAGGCGGCTCTCGCGGCCGCTCTCGCCGACGGCACCATCGCCGCCGCCGGACTCGATGTCTTCGCCGACGAGCCGAATGTCCCCAAGGCGTTGCTCGACTTGCCAAACACCTCTTTGCTGCCGCATGTCGGCTCGGCCTCGGAGCACACGCGCCGCGCCATGGCGGACCTGTGCGTCGACAATCTGGTGTCCTGGTTCACCGAGCGCCGGCCGCTGACCCCAGTGCCGGAGACGGCTGACGTTCAGGCGCGCGCTTGAGTGCCCGGCTTCGCCATATTTATTAACATCGCAAGCTTCACCGTTGTTGTCGCCAGTCGTGACGTTGGACCAGCGGAGATTGGTACTGCGCCCAGGTCTCGGTTCCGGAATCGCGATCTGATTCGCATTGGCGGCCGATCAGCGACGTCTGTCGATGCCGACGCGGATAGGGCGGTCACCATTCGCCTAATGCATGTCGCCCGGAAGTGTCCTCGGTTCCGGGATAACGACATGCATAAAATCAGAAGCTTACAGCAGGTCGGGCGAATCCT
>NZ_ML703270.1:102290-199643 GCF_008520305.1 Mesorhizobium sp. SARCC-RB16n
CATGCATAAAATCAGAAGCTTACAGCAGGTCGGGCGAATCCTATTCGCCGCGACATGCTGTAGGAAGCGGGAAGCACCCAGAAAAAGTCAGGAGGAAAGTCGTCGGGTAAGGGTGCCTGGCCGGCGCACGCGGAATGCTGGATAAGACCCGCGTTTTGCTTCGCATGTGCCGGTAGATATCCGCAAAATGCGGCATTCTCGGCAGATCCAGTCGGATACGAGCTTCGATGGAAGGCGCGGGTTCATGAAGTGAACGCCACACAACAGAAGTCGTGAAAGTGCCTGCTTATTTAGATTGATCTCAACTGCGTCAAATATAACACAGTCAACCCGCATGCAAATCAAGTACGCATAGGGCGGGAAGAGTTCCGCCACGCGTGAAACCGCTCGATGCCTGCCATGGTGGGCCTCGCTTCTGGAATCTGCCGGACCGGAGCTCACCTGCGGTAGGGGGTTGACTGCGGCAATGAAGAACATTGGTGTGCCCGCCATCGGGCTGAAGGCTATGCGCCGGTCTGCCCGGTCAAGCGTGTTCGGAATCCTTACTGGCTCAATGCTGCTTCTGACCATGGGCAGCGCCTTAGCGTTGGCGGTCGGCGATCAGGTCTACAATCCCGGCACCGGCAATCTAGAGACGATAGTCCAGATCCCGTCGCCGCCCAATGGCTGGGTGGTGACCGCGGTTTCATCGGGCGGCGGCACTACGTTCAACGCCGTCATCGTCACGCCGCCTGCCGTCGGCACGACTTACGTCTCCGGCGGAAAGACCTACAAGGTGTTGTCCTACACCAAGACGACCGTGGGCACAGTCGACTATGTCACCGGCATCGTGGTTGAGAACGAGACCGATTCCGGCAACCCGCAATCCACGCTCAACGCCTATCAGCTCAATGTACCGATCGATGGCGGCGGGGCGGGAGGCTCCGGCAGCGGCGGCACGGTGACCCAGGGCAACAACGTGCGCTTCGTGGACCGCCAGACCGGTTCCAACGGTTCGGGCGGCTCCAATGCCTATGGCATCAAGATCGACTTCGGCATTCTCGGCAGCCTGACCATCGGCGTGAGCGGCTCCGACGGCCAGCCAGGCGGCAACGGGCCGACGATCAACGACACGCTGCACGCTGCCGACAGCTACAGTTCAAGCCAAGCCGGCAAGGCCGCGGTCGAGATCGTCAGCGTCGGCGGCGATGGCGGCAAGGGTGGCGATTCCTATGGCAACCAGGACGCGCGCCAGGGTGGCGCCGCCGGCCTGGGCGGCGACATCACGCTGAACTCGGCGGCGACGATCACCACCGATGCTGTCGGCGCCGACGGCATCTTCGTGATGAGCAAGGGCGGCCAGGGCGGCGCCGGCGGCAGTGGCTACATCTTCAGCCAGGGTGGCTCCGGCGGACCACCGACAACCGGCGGCACGGTCATCGTCAACAACAGTGGTCGGATCACCACCAACCAGGACAAGTCGACCGGCATCTTTGCCCAGTCGATCGGCGGCGGCGGCGGCGCGGGCGGAGACAGCTTCGGCATTGTCGGCCAGCCCGGCTCGGCTTCGGCCGGCGGCAATGGCGGCACCGTCACCGTGACCAATACCGGCGTCGTCGAGACCAAGGGCGCGCGATCCTACGGCATATGGGCGCAGTCACTCGGCGGCAGCGGCGGCAATGCCGGTGATTCAGGCGGCATCGTCGCGCTGGGCAACAAGCTCGGCTCCGGCGGCGGCACCGGCAACACGGTGACCGTCAACAACAATGCCGGCGGCAACATCACCACCTATGGCGTCGGCGCCTTCGGCATCCTGGCGCAGTCGATCGGCGGCGGTGGCGGCGATGCGGGCGGCGCCGGCGGCCTCGTCGCCATCGGCGGCGACGCCGGCTCCGGCGGCGACGGCAAGGCCGTCATCGTCACCAATGCCGCGGGCAACGTCATCAGGACCTTCGGGGGCTCGGACACCAGCGTCACCGATCTCGGTCCCACCATCCAGGATGTCGGCGCCGACGCGATCGTGGCGCAATCGATCGGCGGCGGCGGCGGCAATGGTTCGGGCAGTGGCGGCTTGGTCGCCATCGGCGGCGAAGGCAGCGCCGGCGGCATCGGCGGGACGGTCTCGGTCACCAATGACGGCACGCTCATCACGATCGGCCCCAAGGCGCGCGGCATCTTCGCCCAGTCGATCGGCGGCGGCGGCGGCAATGGCGGTGACAGCGGCGGCCTGGTCGCCATCGGCGGCAAGGGCTCCTCCACCAGCAATGGCGGCACGGTCACGGTCACCAATACGGGCACCATCACGACCGCGGGCACCGCCATCCAGGCGGAATCGATCGGCGGCGGCGGCGGCGATGGCGGCTCCGCTGGCGGCCTGTTCTCCATCGGCGGCTCGGGCGGCGGCGGCGGCGACGGACTCAAGGTCACCGTCAATTCCTCCGGCCACCTGACCACCAGCGGCGATGATGCCGTCGGCATCCTCGCCCAGTCGCTGGGCGGCGGCGGTGGCAACGGGGGCGGTTCGTATACGGTCGGCGAAGCCGTGGCGATCGCCATCGGCGGCTCTGGCGCAAAGGGCGGCAAGGGCGGATCGGTCGAGGTCAACCACGTGGCCACGCCGGGCAATCTCAGCGGCCTCGTCGCCTCCTCCATCAGTACCGGCACGCGCACCACCGACGGTCTGGGCCAAACCGTCGTCACCGGCGCCAAGGCCTACGGCGTTTTCGCACAGTCGGTCGGCGGCGGCGGCGGCCGGGGAGGTCTTGCGGTTGCCGTCTCGAGCGGAACCTCCGGCGCCGGCGCCAGCTTCGCGATCGGCGGCAAGGGCGGCCCTGGTGGCGACGGCAAGGACGTGACTGTCAATTACCTGGGCGACATCACCACGCAAGGCGACAGCGCCTACGGCATCTTCGCGCAGAGCGTCGGCGGCGGCGGCGGCGATGGCGGCGGCGCCGTTGCGGTCAGCGGCGGTGGCGCGTTCAGTTTCGGCCTGGCCATGGGGGGCGCGGCCGGCGTCGGAGGCATAGGCGACATCGTCAACGTCAACACCGCGGGCGGCACGATCGAGACCTACGGCCAGCAGGCCTACGGCATCTTCGCGCAGTCGGTCGGCGGTGGCGGCGGCAATGGCGGCTTTGCTGGCGGCGGCACGATCGGCGCCGTTGCGCTGACTGTCACCCTTGGCGGCAAAGGGGCCGCGGGCGGCCTCGCCAAGGCCGTCACCGTCAACAATGCCTCGACCATCATCACCCACGCGGACGGGTCGATCGGCATCAACGCGCAGAGTATTGGCGGCGGCGGCGGCAATGGCGGCTTCTCCATCGCCGGCGCGCTCGCGGTCGGCGCGATATCGGCCGCCGTCGGCGGCGATGCCGGCGACGGCAGCAGCGGCGGCACCGTCACGGTCAACAACCAGGGCGACATCAACACCACGGGCATCAAGGCTTACGGCATCTTCGCGCAGTCGGTCGGCGGTGGCGGTGGCAACGGCGGCGGAGCGATCGCCTTCTCGCTCGCGGTTTCGCCCGATCCGGAAGAGATTCCGGCGGTCGCCGTTTCGGTCGCGGTCGGCGGCAGTGGCGGTGTAGGCAGTATCGGCGACACGGTGCATGTCACCAATGGGGGCGACATCGCCACCCATGGCACAGCGGCTCACGGCATCTGGGCGCAATCCGTCGGCGGCGGCGGTGGCACCGGCGGCTACGCCGGAGCGGGCTCCGGCTCAATGGGGCCGGGTGCCAACATATCGGTCGCCGTCGGCGGCACGGGCGGGACGGGCGGGAACGGCGGCGCCGTCATCGTCGATGCGGGCAAGGACGCGCTCGGCGCGATCGTCGCCGGCTCGACCATCACCACCTGGGGCCTTGGCGCCGATGGCGTCCGGGCGCAGTCGATCGGCGGCGGCGGCGGCGATGGCGGCTTCGCGATCGGAGTCAACCTCGGCATCAACAACAGCGACCTGCCGCTGGCGTCGATCGGCGTCACCGTTGGCGGCCAGGGCGCGCTTGGCGGCGACGGTTCGAGCGCGACGGTCAACAACTGGTCGGTCATCCGAACCTATGGCGACAATTCGGCCGGCATCTTCGCGCAGAGCGCGGGCGGTGGCGGCGGCGATGGCGGCAACGCGATCACGGCGGTCGGAAGCTGGGCAAACGCAACCAGTTCGAGCGCGCAAAACACCAATATCTCGGTGGCGATCGGCGGCAATGGCGCGCTCGCCGGCGACGGCAAGGACGTCAACGTCAACAACCACGGCAACATCGAGACCGGCCTCGTCACCACCGACAAGGACATCGCCGGCGATACGGTGATCACCGGCAACAGCGGCTATGGCATCTTCGCCCAGTCGGTCGGTGGTGGCGGCGGCATAGGCGGCCGCGCCAACTCCATCAACGTCCTTGTCGGCAAGGGCGAGGCGCCCGAGGATGCTCTCATCAACGTCGCCATGTCGGTCGCGGTCGGCGGCAAGGGCGGCGCGGCCGGTGATGGCGGGCATGTGACCGTCACCAATGACGGCAGCATCACGACCAATGGTTCCCTTGCCGACGGCATCTTCGCGGAGAGCGTGGGCGGCGGCGGTGGCGCGGGCGGCAACGGCATCCTTGGCACCGACGAATTGATCCCGGTTCCGGCGGCGCTGATCGCCAACGTCCTTTTCGGCAAGACCAAGATCTACAGCGCGCTTGGCGCCGCCGTGGGCGGCGATGGCGGCGGGTCGGGCATTGGCGGCCTTGTCGAGGTCACCAACACCGGCAACATCACCACGAAGGGCAGCAATTCCAATGGCATCTTCGCGCAGTCGGTGGGCGGTGGCGGCGGCGTTGGCGGCAAGGCCAATATCGGCGCCACCGGCACGATCGGTGTCGGCGGCAAGGGCACCAGCGGCGGTGACGGCGGCATCGTCCACGTCATTAACAACGGCAACGGCAAGATCGAGACGTTCGGAGCGGCATCCAACGGCATCTTCGCGCAGTCGATCGGCGGCGGCGGGGGGGTCGCCGGCAATGTCGATCGCGTGCTGGCGAACGGGCTGGGTCCGGTACCGGCGCTCAATCTCGGCATCGGCCTTGCTTTCGGCCAAGGCGGCGGCAATGGCGGCTCGGGCAAGGACGTCACCGTGGAGGGCGATGGCGCGATCGTCACCCATGGCTCGTCCTCGGCCGGCATCTTCGCCCAGTCGGTGGGCGGCGGCGGCGGCATCCTCGGCACGCTCGGCAACGAGCTGATCCCGGGTATCCACACCGTTACGAACTGGGCCGTCGGCAGCAATGGGGATGCTGGCGACTCCGGCATCGTGCATGTCGATTATGCCGGTACGATCGACACCTATGGCGACGGCTCCATCGGCATCTTCGCCCAGAGCAACGGCGGCAAGAAGGATGCGACACAGAACTATCTCGGCACGGCCGGCGACGTCACCGTGGATTTGACCGGCTCGGTCGTCACTCATGCCGCCGGCACCGGCGCCATCGTCGCGCAGAGCAAGGCGGTCGACGGCAACGGCAACATCACCATCAACCTCGCCGATTCGAAAGGCCTGGTTGAGGGTGGCGCTACGGTTATGGTGCCGACCGCGACCCCCGATGTCGCCACCCCTCTTGTCGGCGTTGGTGTCTGGTTGCTCGACGGCAAGAACAACACGATCAGCAACAAGGGCACGATCACGACCGCGAGCGGCACGGCCGGCGGCTGGGCGATCCTATCTGGCGATGCCAAGGAGGCGGTCACCAATTACGGCACCGTCACCGGCTCCTTCGATCTCGGCGCCGGCGTCAACAGCTTCACCAACATGGCCGGTGCTACCTTCAACGCCGGCCTCGACGCTAAGCTGGGCACCGGCAATCTCTTCTCCGACAGCGGCTATTTCTCGCCCGGCGGCGACGGCAATGTGATGACGACCAATCTCGTCGGCAATTGGAACCAGGCCTCGACCGGCGCCTACAAGCTCGACGTCGACCTCGATCCAGGGGCCGACCTCATCAATGTCGCCGGTACCGCGGATCTCGGTGGCGCGATAGATCTCAACATCATGGATCCGGCCGCGGCGAAACCAGGGAGCCAAACGTTCCACATCCTGCATGCCGATGGCGGTGTCTCGCACACCGGATTGGAGCTCAGTTCGATTGCAAGCGCGGTCGCGCAATATCAGTTGCAATATCAAGGCTCTGACGATGTCTATCTCGGTGTCGACATCACATTCGCGCCCACCGGCCTGACCGGGAACCAGATTCCGGTCGCGAACGCGGTCAACGCCATTCAGAGCGGCCCGACCTCGCCGGATTTCCAGAAGATCGCCGAGGCGTTGTTCTATATTCCGACCGTCAGCCAGCTTGGCGCGGTCTACGATTCGATCTCGGGCGAGGGGGTTGCCGTTGTCGAGCAACCGCAGTTCGGTGCCTATGAAAGCTTCTTTGCCTCGATGGGCCGCCAGGCCGATTTCTGGCGCACCGGCCTTGGCACCGATCCGACTGATCAGACCGTTGCGCCACAAGCCTATGACGAGCCGACAAAGGCCAAGAAGGATCCGTTCAAGGCCATGCAGCCCGACCCGCGGCGCTGGAGCTATTGGGCCAGCGCCGGCGGCAATGGCGGTGAGATCAGCGGCGATGCGGCCTTAGGCAGTGCCGGCACCACCTACAGGGGCGGCAATCTCGCGGCGGGCATGGAGTCCGCTGGCGATCCCAACATGCTGGTGGGCTTTGCGCTGGGTGGCTCCGCGGGTTCATTTGCCGTTGACGACCGCCAGACTTCGGGCAACATCGTCGGCGCCCAGGCCGGCGCCTATGTCGCGCGCAAATGGGATCAGTTCTATATCGACGGCGCGCTCGCCTTCGGCCTCTACAACAACAACGTCCACCGCGCCGCGACCGTGCCGGGCTCAAGCACGCCGCTCGATCCGGTGGCCGGTGTCTCGACCGAGAACTGGCGCAGCAATTTCCTCAGCGCCGGCTTCGGCACCAACATCGAAGCCGGCTGGCGTCAGCAGATGGGCGATGGCGCAATCACGCCTTTCGCCGGGTTGCAGTTCGCCGTCCTGTCGATGGATGCTTTCGACGAGACTTCGCCCGACGGTGGCGCACTGGGCCTGAGCTTCGATCACCGCGTCATCACCTCGCTGCCTACCTCGCTCGGCCTGCAACTCGACACCACGATCGGGGTCGGCAATGGCCAGTCGCTGCAGGTCTGGGGCCGTGCGGCCTGGGTCCATGAGTTCGAGCCGGACCGCTCGGTGAAGCCAAGCTTCCAGGCGGCGCCCGGCACCTCCTTCGTCATCCAGGGCGCCTCGGCAGCCGAGGACGCGGTCGCCGTGAATGCCGGCTTGAAGATGAACTGGAGCTCAAGCACCTCGATGTTCGCCGCCTTCGACGGCAAATTCGGCGACGGCGTGCAGGCCTATGGCGGCAATGTCGGGTTCAGGGTGAACTGGTAGCTCGCACCGACCGGATCGGCTCCGATCGAATTTGGCGGTTCCGCTAAATCCGAAGGCGTCTGGCGCGTGCCTGTCAGGAAAGACGGGTTTTCCCGTCTCGAACATCCGGCACCGCCGAAGATCCTACTCCGCCGCGGCCCGTGCGCCGGCTTTCGCGGCGGCGTGCAAACGCACGGCATCGCCGAAGGCGCGAAAAATCTTGGCGGAATTGCTGTCCGACTTGACCCAGTATTCGGGATGCCACTGGACGCCGACGGCAAAGGCGCGAGCGCCCTTGACCGAAACCGCTTCGACCGTGCCGTCAGTGGCGACAGCCTCGATCTCGAGCTTCGACCCCAGCCGGTCGATCGCCTGGCGGTGCAAGGAATTGACCTTGATGTCGCCCGCGCCGAACACGCCGGCGAGGCAACTGCCTGGCTTGATCGAAATGGTCTGGTGAATGGCGAAGCGCTCATCCTGTTTGTCGCTCACCGCCGCACGGTGGTCCAGCGACCCCTCGCGCTCCTGGATCTCGGTGCCCAGTGTACCGCCAAGCGCCACGTTCAGCTCCTGGATGCCGCGGCAGATGGCAAGCAGCGGCACGCCGCGCTCGATCGCCTTGCGGATAAGCGGCAGCGTCGTGGAGTCGCGCGCGGTGTCATAAGGGCCATTGGCTTCGCTCGCATCGCCGCCATAGAGCGAGGGATCGACGTTGGATTTCGAGCCGGTGAGCATGACGCCGTCGACCGACGACAGGAGTTCGTCGAAGTCCAGCCGGTCGCCGAACGAAGGCACGAGCAGGGGGAAAACGCCGGCACCTACGATTGCTGCTTCCAGATATTGTTGGGGGGCGGCATGCCAGGTGTAATTGTCGAATTGACGGACGTCGGTCGATATGGCGACGAGCGGCTGCTGCATTTTGGGTCTGTTTTCCATCTGGCAAGGGATGTCCTGCCTCTAAAATAAGCGATCCCCGGGCATTTTTCCAGCCAAGTTTCAGCGTGTCGCATGGGCCACGAAATCCCACGTTAGACTATAGTTGCAGGTCGCATGGCTTCGCCACCAAATCCCGCAGCCGTGCTGGACTCGACTCCTTGCCCGTGTATTGTTTCGAGCGACCCGACGCGGGAGCGAGGACTCCCCGAAAGTCGGTCTGTTGATCCAGAAAGGGAGGAACTGCATGGATCGTCGTTCATTCATTCGCAAGGCCGGCGTGACCGGCGTCGGTGCCGCAGCGGCGGCGGCCACGCTCGCCGCACCGGCAATAGCCCAGTCCAACCCCAAGGTGACATGGCGGCTGGCATCATCCTTTCCGAAGTCGCTCGACACCATCTATGGCGGCGCCGAAGTGTTCTCCAAGATGCTGTCTGAAGCCACCGACGGCAATTTCCAGATCCAGGTCTTTCCCGCCGGCGAGCTCGTCCCCGGCCTGCAGGCCGCCGACGCCACAACGGCCGGCACGGTCGAGGCCTGCCACACGGTGGCATATTATTACTGGGGCAAGGACCCGACATGGGCGCTGGGTGCGGCGGTTCCCTTTTCGCTCAACGCGCGCGGCATGAACGCCTGGCATTACCATGGCGGCGGTATCGACCTGTTCAACGAGTTCCTTGCCACGCAAGGTCTGTTCGGCCTGCCGGGTGGCAATACCGGCGTGCAGATGGGTGGCTGGTTCCGCAAGGAGATCAACACCGTCGCCGACCTCTCCGGCCTCAAGATGCGCATCGGCGGCTTTGCCGGCAAAGTGATGCAGAAGCTCGGCGTCGTGCCGCAGCAGATCGCCGGCGGCGACATCTACCCGGCGCTGGAAAAAGGCACCATCGACGCCGCCGAATGGGTCGGCCCCTATGACGACGAGAAGCTCGGCTTCTACAAGGTCGCGCCCTATTATTACTATCCCGGCTGGTGGGAAGGCGGCCCGACGGTCCATCTGATGTTCAACAAGGCCAAATATGAAGAGCTTTCACCGACCTACAAGTCGCTGCTTCGCACGTGCGCCCAAGCTGCCGACGCCGACATGCTGCAGAAATATGACTATGTGAACCCTCCGGCGGTGAAGCGACTGGTGGCCGGCGGCGCGAAACTGCGCCCCTTCACCCAGGACATCATGGCCGCCTGTTTCGAGAAAGCCAATGAGGTCTATGCCGAGATGGAGGCCACCAACGCGCCCTTCAAGAAAATCTGGGAATCGATCAAGGGCTTCCGCAAGGAGCACTACCTCTGGGCGCAGGTTGCCGAATACAACTACGATACTTTCATGATGGTCCAGCAGCGCAACGGCAAGCTGTAAGCGATCGGACTTTGCTTGTTCGAAAGCCCCGGGGCCCTCCGTCCCGGGGCTTTTCTCTGCTCAATGACGACGGCAATTGCCAACGCCCGAAGCTCGAAGCCTCAGCCCAAACCTGGCACCACCAGCACCTTGACCTCGCCCGGCGCCGGCGGATTGGCGATCAAGCCAGACGCCTCTTCAAGCGACACCTGCCTGGAGATCAGCCGGTCGATCTCGATCGCGCCTGACGCGATAAGCTCGGCGGCGCGGCGGTGAGTGTAGGGATTGAGAAACGAGCCCAGCACCTTCAGTTCCCGGAACAGCAGGTCGAAGGGCTCGAATTCAGCTTTCGTGCCTTGCGGCGTCACGCCGACGATGACGACGGTGCCGCCGGCCCTTGCCAGCCGCACCGACTGCTCGACGGTGTCGCGCACACCAGCGCATTCGAACACCACGTCGACGCCTCCGGGCGACAGACCCGCCGGCCCGGCGATCACATCGATCACATCGGCGGCGGAGGGATCGACCGTCACTGTCGCGCCGAGTTCCCTGGCAAGCGCGCGCCGCGACGCTTGCCTTGTCGACAGGATGATGGTGGTGGCCCCGGCAAGCCGCGCCAGTTGAACGGTGAGCAGGCCGATGACGCCGCCGCCGAGCACGACAACCGAACCGCCCGGCTTGATCTCGGCAAGGTCGACACCATGCAGGCAGCAGCCAAGCGGCTCGCAGAACGCGCCATGCGTCGGTGGCAAGTCGGCGGGCAGGATGAAAGCCTGCTTCTGCGGCAACGCGACATACTCGGCAAAACCGCCGTCGCGATGGATGCCGATGGCATTGAGATTGCGGCACAGATTGACGCGGCCGGCATGGCAGTGGGCGCAGCGTCCGCAGGCGATGTTGGGATCGCCCGTGACCCGGTCGCCGACCACAAAGCCGGAGACGGCGGTGCCGATTGCCTCGACGATGCCGGAGAATTCGTGCCCGGGCGTTACCGGCGGCCTGCAAGGGAACTCGCCATGGAAAAGATGCCGGTCGGTGCCGCAGACGCCACAGGCCTCGATCCGTACCAGGAGGTCGTCCGGACCGGGGGCCGGCTTGGCGACCTCGCGTATGGCGATGCTGCCCACTGCTTCCAGCCGCACGGCTTTCATGGCGTCTTCCCTCCGACCTCAATTGAAATTCGGCGGCTGCGACAGGTCCGGCGCCGGTGCCGCCGGTTTGGCCGGCGGCGCATCGCCAAAGCTCGGCGGTTGCGACAGGTCCGGCGTGCCGGGCGAGGCCGGTGCACCGCCGCCATTGGCGGGCGCGCCACCGCCTTGCGGTGCACCGAGCGGCGACATGCCGGGTACGCCCGGCACCGTATAGTCGATCGTGCCGGAATCGACCGCCGCGCCCCTGTAGCGCATCACCATTTGCGGGAAGGCGATGGTCAGGGCGATCATGATCACCTGGATGCAGACGAACGGCACCGCGCCCCAATAGATCTGGCCTGTCGTCACCGGCGCGATCTGCTTGCCGGTCAGGCGATCGAGATAGGGCACGCGGGCGGCGACCGAGCGCAGGTAGAACAGAGCGAAGCCGAACGGCGGATGCATGAAGCTGGTCTGCATGTTGACGCCCAGAAGCACGCCGAACCAGATCAGGTCGATGCCGAGCTTATCGGCGGCCGGCGCCAGCAGCGGCACGATGATGAAGGCCAGTTCGAAGAAATCAAGGAAAAAGGCGAGGAAGAAGACGAGGATGTTGACGCCGATCAGGAAGCCGACTTCGCCGCCCGGCAGCGAAGTCAAGAGATGCTCGACCCAGATCTGGCCGTTGACGCCGTAGAAGGTCAGCGAGAACACCCGCGCGCCTATCAGGATGAACAGCACGAAGGACGACAGCCGCGTCGTCGAGGCCAGCGCCTGTCTGATCACGTCCATCGACAACCGGCCCTTCATCGCCGCCATGGCCAGCGCGCCGACCGCGCCCATGGCGCCGCCCTCGGTTGGGGTGGCGATGCCGAGGAAGATGGTGCCGAGCACCAGGAAGATCAGGGCCAGCGGCGGGATCAGCACGATCACGACCTGCTGCGCCAGCCGCGACATCATGTTGATCTTTAGGCCGCGGTCGAGGATCGCGACGATGTAGATGAAGATGACGCCGACCGTCGCGCCGAGGATGTCGGCATTGTCGCCATGAGCGGGCACCAGGTAATGGTAGGCCGCATAGGCGATGGCCACGGCTGCGATCAACGCGACCAGCAGGGACACCACACCATGGCCGAGCGTCCGCGCCTCGAGCGGAAGGGCCGGCATCGACTTTGGCCGGACGATCGACATGATCACGATGTAGAGCGTGTATAGACCCGTCAGCACCAGGCCGGGGATCAGGGCGCCGGCATACATGTCGCCCACCGAGCGGCCGAGTTGGTCGGCGAGAACGATCAGCACCAGCGAAGGCGGAATGATCTGGGCAAGCGTGCCCGACGCAGCGATGACGCCGGATGCCACCCGGCGGTCATAGCCATAGCGCAGCATGATCGGCAGCGAGATCAGCCCCATGGCGATGACGGATGCCGCCACCACGCCGGTGGTCGCCGCCAGCAGCGCGCCGACGAAGATCACGGCATAGGCGAGGCCGCCGCGGATCGGTCCGAATAACTGACCGATCGTGTCGAGCAGGTCCTCGGCCATGCCGGATCGCTCGAGCACGATGCCCATGAAGGTGAAGAACGGGATGGCCAGCAGCGTGTCGTTCGACATTACCCGGCTGCCGTAGAAATTGTCCGGCAGCGCATAGAGCAGTGGCCAGGCGAGATTGATCGCGCCACCCGAATAGGGCGTCAAAAGCACGCCGATGAAGAAGAACATCAGGCCGTTGGCGGCGAGCGAAAAGGCGACGGGATAGCCGATCAGCATGAACAGGATCAGCGAGGCGAACATGATCGGCGCCATGTTCTGGGCGATGAACTCCATCACGAACGCACCTCTTCGGCGAGCGCCTTGGCTTCCAGTTCAGCCTGTTCGTGCACGGAAATGAACGGGTTGGGATCCTCCATGACGCCGCGCATGATGGCGATCTTCTTGACGATCTCGGAAATGCCCTGCAGCGCAAGCAGGAAAAAGCCGACCAGCAGGATGGCCTTGGCCGGCCACACGATCAGGCCGCCGGCGTTGGTCGACATCTCGCCGCTATGGAAGGACAGCGACACATAGGGCACGAAATAGAACACCATCAGTGTCACGAACGGCATCAGGAAGAAGACGTGGCCGAAGAGGTCGATCCAGTGCTGCACGCGGCGTGAAAACAGGCCGTAGACGATGTCGATGCGGATATGCTCGTTCTGCTTCAGTGTGTAGGCGGCGGCCAGCATGAAGGCGGCGCCGAACAGATACCATTGCAGCTCCAGCCACGCGTTCGACGAGGTGTCGAACACCTTGCGGATGACCGCGTTGGCCGCACTCACCAGGATCGCCAGCAGGATCAGCCAGGATACCGATTTGCCGATGAACTCGTTCATACGATCGATCGTTCTGGATAGAGCGAGAAGCCCTGCCATGCATTCCTCCCTGATGCGGAGACGCGCGATCCCCCTTTTTCGTCGCGCCGCCTGGCCCAACCGTATGCAGTGCGTGGTCCGGTTGGTCAACACGAGGAGGAAGGATGCATGCCATCGGCCCTCGTGGCACGGTGGAAAACCGCAGCCTGACGAAAGGTCATGCAACCAAAGTCTGATGGGTTCAGACGACCTTGCTGGTGTCGCGGCCGGCGCCGATCAGGATCAGCATGGCCACCAGGAACAGATACATCCACGCATCGCGCCATTCGACCGGGAAATAGCCGGCCCACAGTGATTCGGCCATGCCGAAAGCGGCCGCGCCCAGCGCCGCCCTTGGCGGCGAGAGATAGCCGCCGACGGCCGTCACGAACAGGATTTTCAGGCCGTAGACAAGGCCGGAACCGAAGCTGACATTGCCGTAATAGAGGCTGGCCATGACCCCGGCCAGGGCGGCGCAGAAGCCGCCGAACAGCACGGCACGCCGGAACACGCCGCGCACGTCGACGCCGCACAGGGCAGCGGCCCTGGGATCGTCGGAGACGGCGCGCCAGCACCGGCCGAAGTTCGAGCGGGCAAACGCCCACGTAGCGAGTGCTACCGCCGCCACGACCACGGCGCAGTCGAGCACCTGGATCAGCGTCAGCGTCGCCTTGAAACCGGAGCTTTCGGCGAAAACGATGGGCTCGGCCAGCATCGGCGGCAGCCACAGATCATGCGTGTCGGCGGCGATGCGGCTTGCTTCCGACAGGACGATCAGGATGCCGAGCGTCGTCACCACGATGGCATTGGGCGAGCGGTCGGCCAACGGTTCAAAGACGCTGCGCGACAGGACATGGCTGATAAGCGCGGCATAGAAGAACGCCGCGACGACGCCGAACAGCACCGAAGCCAGCAGCGTCAGCCACAGCACTTGGTAGCCGAAGGCGACGCTCAGGATCATTGCCTGGCCGCAGAAGGCAAACAGCGCCCCATAGGCGAGGTTGGTGCGGTGCAGGATGCCGTTGGTCAGCACGTAGCCGAAGGCGAGCAGGGCATAGAGCGCACCCGAATGCAGCCCGTTCAGCACCTGCTGGAAGAAGTAAAGCATGCTCGACAACACCAGAAGCATCTCGCCAAAGCACGCAGCGGACAAAGGCGACGATACCGTGCGCGTCAAAGGTTTGCATCGCCGAATCTAACTTGTCAAATGCGATTTATTGGTTAGATTTTGAGGGATGACGGTTGCCTGGACACCACACCGCTTCGCCGGCGGCCTGCTCGCGCTCGACACGGCGAACACCGTCGTGCTGCGCGGCGATCCCGCGCGCACGTTCGACCGCTTCGGCGATCCGGCCGAAATCGCCCGCTTTGCCGACGCGGCCAGCGGCTTTCGCGCCGTCGAGCTTGGCGACAGGCGGCTGGCGGTGTCCTCGCCGGCGGCAATCGCGCCCGTCGTGCTGTCGATCCGCGAGACGACCGACCGGCTGTTTCGAGGCGCGGTGTCGAAAGGCGCGGTCGCGACGGCTGATCTGCCCGAATTCCTGCGGGCCTGCGCCGACGGCCTGGCCGCCGGCCGGACCGAGATCGGGGCGCCGGGACGGCCGTTCGGAGATCCGGCGACGCCGATAGCCTTCGAGGCGGCGCTGGCGGTCTCAGCCCTTTCGCTGCTGCGCGACGACACGGTCGCGAGGCTCAGGATCTGCCCCAACTGCACCTGGCTGTTTGTCGACAGAAGCCGCAATTCCAGCCGCCTTTGGTGCGACATGGCGGTGTGCGGCAACCGGCAGAAGGCGAGCCGTCACTACCGCCGCCGCAGGGCGGCTAATGAGGTCAGGAATGCCTAAAAGATTTTCCCGATTGATGGCCGCCGCCATGCTGATTGCCGCCGCGGCACTCGGCGCCTGTCGCGATACCGGCGGCGAGGGCAAGCTGTTCGAGGTTTCCGGCAAGATATTCGTCTTCAACTACCGTCTCGCCCGGGCGACCTATGTCGTGACGTTGCGGCCCTTGCAGCCGATGGGCGAGGGCCAGGTGGCGGTCGCCAGCTTCCAGAACCCCGCCGGTGGTGATCCCTTGGTGGTCGAGCAGAAGGTCTGGCCAAAACTCGACAAGGTGAGTCTGGAGAGCCCGGCGCTGACCTGCGTCGTCAAGAACAAGCCCTATGCCATCGCCATCAGCATCAAGGGCCCCGACGGTACGGTCCTGCAGACGATCGACACGACGCTGATGTCCACGGAAGACCAGTCCATCCTGCCCGACCGGCCGCTGGTCATCGACCAGCTCTACACGGCCAATCCCGACCTCGCCGGCCATCCCGATGGCAAGCTGCCCGGCGAGCCGAAGCCGGACTGCTCGAAAGCCGGCTGATACCTTACGACGGCATCGATTTCGACTGGAATTTTCGTGCGCCACCGCGCCATTGGCGCACGCTTTCATGCGCGGTCGAGCGCCGGCCGAACTGTTTGTTGCGCGTTGGCTGGTCCTTTCGATTTTGTTTGACCTGCCTTGCAAGGGACGAAAGGATGCGTCATCCGATCCCGACGTTGGCTGCTGCCCCGCGCGGCCTTCGCAGAGGAAATGCCTGATGACGCTGCATGATGTCGCGCTCGACGACAAGTTCGATCTTGGGAAGGAGCGCATCTTCCTGTCCGGCGCGCAGGCGGTCATCCGCATGCTTCTGATGCAGCGCGAGCGCGACCGCCGCGCTGGCCTGAACACGGCAGGCTTCGTGTCCGGCTATCGCGGCTCGCCGCTCGGCGGCCTCGACATGCAGCTGTGGAAGGCGAAAAAGCAGCTCGCCGGGGCCGACATCGTCTTCCAGCCCGGCCTCAACGAAGAGCTTGCCGCCACCGCCTGCTGGGGCTCGCAGCAGACGGAACTGCTTGGCGAGGGCACCCACGACGGTGTCTTCTCCGTCTGGTACGGCAAGGGCCCGGGTGTCGATCGTTCAGGCGATGTGTTCCGCCACGCCAATCTCGCCGGTTCGTCCAAACATGGCGGCGTCCTTGCGCTGATGGGCGATGACCACATGGCCGAATCCTCGACCAATGCGCACGCCACCGAATTCCTGTTCGTCGACACCATGGTGCCGATCCTCAATCCGGCCGGCGTCCAGGAGATCATCGATTACGGTCTATATGGCTTTGCCATGTCGCGTTTCGCCGGTACCTGGGCGGCGATCAAATGCGTCAAGGACAACATCGAATCGACCGCCTCGGTCGATGCTTCGCTCGAGCGGTTGAACATCGTCGTCCCGGATTTCGAGATGCCGCCGGGCGGCCTCAACATCCGCCACGAGATCGACATGCTCGGCCAGGAAGAGCGGCTGCATGAGCACAAGCGTGCCGCGGCCTCCGCCTTCATCCATGCCAATGGGCTGAACAGGATCGTCTATTCGGGCGGCCGCAATCCGAAGCTCGGCATCATCACGTTGGGCAAGAGCTATCTCGACGTCCGCCAGGCGCTGGAGGACATCGGCATCGACGAAGCGGGAGCCAACCGCATCGGCGTGCGGCTGTTCAAGGTCGGCTGCCCCTGGCCCCTCGACCTGCAGCACATCGCCGAGTTCGCGCGCGGCCTCGATACCATCGTCGTCGTCGAGGAGAAACGCTCGCTGATCGAGGTGCAACTGCGCGAGAGCCTATACGGCACCGCCTCGCAGCCGGTCATCGTCGGCAAGAAGGACGAGCGCGGCGACTGGCTGTTTCCGGCCAAGGGGGCGCTGGACCCCAACGAGATCGCCATTGCACTCGGCGAAAGGATCGTGAAGACCATCGGCCCGTCCGAAGAGATTTCGGCAAGGGTGGCGAAGCTGCGCCAGTTCCAGGCGATGCTGGCGGATGCCACCGACATCGGCTCGCGCACGCCCTTCTTCTGCTCGGGTTGTCCGCACAATTCCTCGACCAAGGTGCCGGACGGCTCGATCGCCGCCGCCGGCATCGGCTGCCACTTCATGGCGCTGTGGATGGACCGCAACACGCTCGGCTTTACCGCCATGGGCGGCGAGGGCGCACAGTGGGTCGGCCAGGCGCCGTTTTCCAAGCGCGACCACATCTTCCAGAATCTCGGCGACGGCACCTACAACCATTCCGGCACGCTGGCGATCCGCTTCGCCCTGTCGAGCGAAGCCAACATCACCTACAAGATCCTCTACAACGACGCCGTCGCCATGACCGGCGGCCAGCCGCATGAGGGCGGGCTGACCGTGGACATGATCGCCAGGCAGGTGCGGGCCGAAGGTGTCGACCGCATCGCCATCGTCACCGACGAACCCGACAAATATGCAGGGAAGGTTGAGTTTCCGGCCGGCGCCACCATTCATCACCGCGACGACCTCGATCTCGTCCAGCGCGAACTGCGCGACGTCAAGGGTGTGTCGATCCTGCTCTACGATCAGACCTGCGCCGCCGAAAAACGCCGCCGCCGCAAGCGCGGCACCTTTCCCGATCCCGACAAGCGCGTCTTCATCAACGAACTGGTCTGCGAAGGTTGCGGCGATTGCGGTGTGCAGTCGAACTGCGTCTCGATCCAGCCGGTCGAGACCGAATTCGGCCGCAAGCGCAAGATCGACCAGTCGAGCTGCAACAAGGATTTCTCCTGCGTCAACGGCTTCTGCCCGTCCTTCGTCACCGTGCACGGCGCCAAGATCCGCAAGGCCGAAGGGCTGGCCGGCAAGACCGATCCGCTCGAAGGCGTGCCGACACCGGCCGCATTCCCGCTCGGCGTCGAGGGCTGGGCGGCGATCATCGATGGCGTCGGCGGCACCGGCGTCGTCACCGTCGGCGCCGTGCTCGGCATGGCGGCGCATCTGGAGGACAAGGGCTGCGGCATGATCGACATGGCCGGCCTCGCGCAGAAGGGCGGCTCGGTGTTCACCCATGTCCGCATCGCCCGCACACCCGAAGACATCAATGCCATCCGTGTCTCGGCGGGGAAGGCCGACCTCGTGCTCGGCTGCGATCTCGTCGTGTCGGGCGCCAAGAAGGTGCTGACCGCGGTGCGCGAGGGTCACACGATCTTCCTCGCCAACACCGCTGAGATCATGCCGGGCGAGTTCGCCCGATCGGCCGATTTCTCGCTGCCGGTCGAGCGCCTGAAGAAGGCGATCCGGTCCGCCGCCGGCGACGACAAGGCGCATTTCTTCGACGCCACCCGCACCGCCACCGCTCTGTTCGGAAATTCGCTCGGCGCCAACATGTTCATGCTCGGCTTTGCCTTTCAGCACGGCGGTCTGCCGCTCTCGGCCGAAGCCGTTGAAAAGGCTATCGAATTGAACGGCGAAGCGGTGGCGATGAACATCGCCGCTTTCCGCTGGGGCCGTCGCGCCGCGCATCAGCCGGATTTCGTGCGCGGCCTCGTCGCCCAGCCGGGCCCAACCTTTGCCGACAAGGCCGGGCAGGCCGCTCCGGTCGCTGGGACGGTCGACGACATCATCGCCCGCCGAGTCGCTTTCCTCGCCGCCTATCAGAACGCTGCTTACGGCAAGCGCTACGCCGACAGGATTTCCACGCTGCGAGCGGCGGAAGCGAAGGCCACGCCAGGTTCGACGGCCGTGACAGAAGCCGCCACCAAAAGCCTGTTCAAGCTGATGGCGATCAAGGACGAATACGAGGTGGCGCGGCTCTACACCGACGGCTCCTTCGCCGCCGAGCTTGGCAAGCAGTTCCAGAGCTACGAGAAACTCGAATTCCATCTCGCGCCGCCGATCATGGGACGCCGCGGCAATGACGGCAAGCCGAGGAAATCGAGCTTCGGCCCCTGGATGATGAAGGGTTTTCGCCTGCTGGCGGCGATGAAGGGCCTGCGCGGCACTGCTTTCGACCTATTCGGCTACACCGCCGAGCGGCGCATGGAGCGGCAATTGCTGGCGCAGTACGAAGCCGATCTACAGCTCGTGGCCAGCTCGCTGGCGCCCGGCAAGATCGAGGCCGCGGTAGCCCTGGTCTCGGTCCCGGCGCTGATCCGCGGCTACGGTCATGTCCGGCAGGCAAGCGCCGAAAAGGCGGCGGGCGAGCGCCGCAGGCTGCTCGACCGTTTTGCGGCGGCACCGGCAAGGCCTGAACTTCAGGCCGCCGAGTGAGCCAAAAGCGCCCGAAAATCAAGCGTTTCAGCCCAAGCTAAAGGTTTTTTAATGGGACTATGCCAAGGCTGGGGCTCATTGGGCGCCAGTAATGGGCAGAACAAAAACCGATAACATCCCTGTGGATGTTTATATCCAGTTTGTGCGCTCGTTGTTCGACAACGCGCATATGCTGGTCATCGGCGCGCTTTGCCATGCCGTCATCAGCCTCATGGTCTATTGGCGCAACGGCCAGCCTATCTTCCTGGTTCTGGCCGGTGCGCTGCTCGCCGTCGGCGTCTGGCGCTACTTCAGCCTGCGGCGGTTCCACCGCTCGGGTGGCGAGATGCGTGACGCCGCGGATGCGACAAAGTGGGAGCGCGAATACATCCTGAAGGGAAGCCTTCAGGGATTGTTGCTGGGGTTCTTTTGCTTCATTTCCATCTATGTCTACTCGGATTCCTATGCCGAGATCGGCGCGCTGTCGGTAACGCTGTCCTCGCTGGTGACTGTCGTGGGCCGAAATTACGGCTCGCCGCGCATGGTCATGATCTTCGCGGTCACCTTCGTTGGGCCGATCGCCGCCGCCCTCATTCTCAGGTTCGACATCCCCTACGTCGTGCTTGGCCTGCTGATCATCCCGTTCATGTTCATCATCAAGGGCAGCGCCGACCATGTTCGCAACGTGCTGTTTTCGGCCGTTGTCGGACACAAGCAGGCAAGGCAGATCGCGCAGCGCTTCAACCGCGCGCTCAACACCATGTCGCATGGCCTGGTCATGCTCGGCCCCGATGGCAAGGTTGTCGTCGGCAACGCCGAAGCCGCTCGTCTGATGTCGCTCAAATCGGCCGACCAGTTGCTCGGACGGTCGATCCACTCGCTGCTCTTGCGCGGCGTTGCCGGCGGCATGCTGGCACCGAAGGACTGCCGCTATGTCGAGGCGCAGCTGACGCGTGCGTTGCGCGAGGGGCGCGACCGCAAGGTGCTGGTTTCCTTTTCCAACGGGCAGCACTTCGAATTCTCGGCGCGCGAGGGCAATCAGGAATTGGGCGTCATCACCTTCGAGGATGTTACGGCGCGTGTCGAAGCGGAGGAAAAGATCCGGTTCATGGCGCGCTACGACAACCTTACGGGCCTTCCGAACCGCGCCTATTTCCACGAACTGGTCGGCGAGTTGATTGCCACGGGCGATCGCGATCGCCTGTGCGGTCTGGCCGTGGTCGACCTCGACGATTTCAAGAGCGTCAACGACACGCTCGGCCATCCTATCGGCGACGGCCTGATCTATGCCGTCGCCGAGCGGCTGGCGGCCATTGCCGGGCAAGGCCTTACCGTCAGTCGCTTCGGCGGCGACGAGTTCATGCTGTTCTTCGATCGCATCGATGATGAGAGCCACCTGGCGAGCCTGCTCGATGAGATTTTCGCCGAGCTGCAGGGAGAGGTCGACGTCGCGGGCCACGGGCTGCGGATCCAGGCCAGCGCCGGCGCGGTGCTGTCCAAGGTCGGCGAAACCGATGTCGACGCCATGATCGTCAAGGCGGACCTGGCACTCTACAAGGCCAAGGAGCTGGGCAAGAACGGGTGGCGGCTGTTCGAGGCGGCGATGGACGCCGCGTTCCGCAACCGCCAACTGATGAAGGCGGATCTGCGCAGCGCCGTGGAAAGCAGGGACCTGCGGGTCGTCTATCAGCCGATCGTGGCGATGAACACCATGCGCATCGCCAGCTGCGAGGCGCTTTGCCGCTGGGACCATCCCGATCTCGGGCCGATTTCGCCCGGCATCTTCATTCCGCTGGCCGAGGAGATGGGCATCATTTCCGAGATCAGCACCTTCGTGCTTCATGCGGCTTGCACTGAATGCGCCAAATGGCCTGACCAGACCAGCGTCTCGGTCAACCTCTCGGCCAGGGATTTCCGCAACCGCGATGTGATCCAGAAGGTCCGCGATGCGTTGGCCAACTCCGGCCTCGCCGCCGACCGCCTCGAGATCGAAGTCACCGAAACCGCGCTGCTCGACGACAAATCCTTGACGCGCCAATATATCGAGGAGCTGAAGCAGCTTGGCGTTCGCATCGCCCTCGACGATTTCGGCACCGGCTATTCAAGCCTGAGCTATCTTCACAAGCTGCCTCTCGACAAGATCAAGATCGACCGGTCGTTCGTGATGGACGTCACCCAGAATCCGCGTTCGCTCGAGCTGTTGAAGGGTGTCGTCGATTTGACCCGCGTGCTCGGGCTGACCGTCACCATCGAAGGGGTGGAAACATTCGAGCAGCTGAAAGTCCTGATGCATTCGGTGAAGCCGGACCTCGTCCAGGGTTTTCTTTTTGGCGCCGCGCTCAGCGCTTCTGGCATAGAGACCATGTCCAACGTGACCTGGCCTTTCGCCGCGCAATTGCAGCCGGTCAAGAAGCGCGCCACCACCTGACATCGGTCTGAAGTCATTCATCGAGGGCACGATCCTCCGTGTTCTCGCGATTAACCATTTGTTAACGTTAATTTAGGGTAAACACGAAAGCTCGCAATTTTGCTTCTTGTTCGTCCAGCGCTTCGCTATTGTCGTTTGCGCGGCGGTACGAGGGTCAAATGGACAACAAGTTGGTGAGTAGGCCCCTGGCGGCGGCTACGGGCAGGGACAAGAATCGCCCATCGGTGTTCTCAGATCACATCATGGATGTTCTGGAGCACGTGGAGTATCGCCTTTGCGATGGCGCCGAGGATTTGGAAGCGATCTACAAGCTTCGCTACAATTCCTATCTTCACGCCGGCATGGTCAAATCAGATGCTTCCCACATGGTGAAGGACAGGTTCGACGATCTGCCCAATTCTTACCGCTTTGGCGTCTTCTTCGACGGCACGCTCGTCAGCACCATCAGAATCCACTACGCCAGCGCGAGGTATCCTGTTTCACCCAGCACCGATGTTTTCGGCGACGTGCTGTCACGGCGTCTGGCCTCGGGCGAGACGTTCGTCGACCCGAGCCGGTTCGCCGCCGATCTGGAGTGGTCGAGCAGTCTGCGGGTGCTGCCCTACATCACGCTGAGGCTGGCAGTGGTCGCCTGCAGCCATTTCAAGCCGACTTATTGCCTGACGGCGATCAAGGAAGAGCATTCCGCCTTCTATCATCGCATCTTCCGCTCCGAGCAGGCGGTGCCGCCGCGGAATTATCCCGGACTTACCGTTCCTGTGCATCTGTTCCAGTCGAAATGCTCCGAGAACATGCAGGCAACGCTGGATCGTTTCCCGTTCTTCAATTCCACGGCGTTCGAGCAGCGCATGCTTTTCCAACGCCCCAAGAGGGGCGAGTTGGCGCCGCTGACCATTCTGCCCACGGCCAAATATTTCGAAGCGGCCTGATCCCGCGCCGTGTCCGGGCTGTACGGCCTCCATGCAAGTAGTCCCGGACCCGCTTCCGATGGAGCTTTCCAGGCCTGGCCGCGTTGTCAGGGGCGGCATCGACGCGAGTTGATGCCCGTCTTTCTGGAAAGGACAATGACATGCATCTATCCCAGGTCGCCCTCACGCCGCTCATCTCGCTGATTGCCGGCGTGCTGATCCTCATCATGCCACGGCTGCTGAACTACATCGTCGCGCTCTATCTGATTGTCGTTGGACTGCTGGGCTTGTTCCCGCATCTGGCCGCCTGAGACAGTCGGGGCAAGCGTGCCGCAAAACCGCCGATTGCCCGGCATCGGCGGCCAGTTTCAATTTTCCCTTGAGGCAGTTGTCGGCTGCGATGCGGCAATAGCGCCATTGCTCTGCGCCCAGCTTTTCGGTATGTGCCTGAAAGATGTCTTCGAAGGGGTATTCCTATGGCTGAGCACACGCCGAGCGGTCCTGTAGAACTGGGCGCGAAGATGGACTATGCAGAGCATGACCGCACCTATGCGGGCTTTCTCATGCTGGCCAAATACGGATCGCTTTTCTGCCTTGGCCTTCTCATCGCGATGGCTTTCGGCTTCTTCGCTGGCGGCTTCTTCTCTGCGCTGATCCTGTTCGTGCTTATTCTGGCCGTCGGCGCCTTCATTCTGCGATAAACCTTCCAAAAACCCTCTTGCGGTTGACGTAGCCGGATATCCCGGTCGACACTTCGCGCAGACAGGTTCCAGCCGAAAGGATCATGCGGTGGGACAGACGGTTTTCATCCCTCGTGAGCTTGACGCGAACGAGCCGCGTGTCGCGGCATCGCCCGACACGGTGAAGCGGCTGGCGGGCCTGGGTTTCGACGTGATCGTCGAAGCTGGTGCCGGCACCCGCTCGCGTATCCCCGACGAAGAATTTGCCAAGACAGGTGCTGTCATCGGCAAGGCCTCGGATGCCGCCAAGGCCGATGTCGTGCTGAAGGTTCGCCGACCAACGGATGCCGAACTGAAGAATTACAAAGCCGGCGCAGCGGTGATAGCCATCATGGATCCCTACGGCAACGATGCCGCCGTCGCGGCTCTTGCCAAAGCCGGTGTCACCGCGTTCTCGATGGAGTTCATGCCGCGCATCACCCGCGCGCAATCGATGGACGTCCTGTCCAGCCAGGCCAATCTTGCCGGTTACCAGGCGGTGATCGACGGCGCCTCGGAATATGATCGCGCATTGCCGATGATGATGACGGCGGCGGGCACGGTTCCTGCGGCGAAGGTCTTCATCATGGGCGTCGGCGTCGCCGGCCTGCAGGCGATCGCCACGGCGCGCCGTCTCGGCGCGGTGGTCACCGCCACCGACGTTCGTCCCGCCGCCAAGGAACAGGTTGCCTCGCTCGGCGCAAAATTCCTGGCCGTCGAGGACGAGGAGTTCAAGGCGGCGGAGACCGCCGGCGGCTATGCCAAGGAAATGTCCAAGGAATACCAGGCCAAGCAGGCGGCACTCACCGCCGAACACATCGCCAAACAGGACATCGTCATCACCACGGCGCTGATCCCCGGACGGCCGGCGCCGAAGCTTGTCTCGGCGGCTATGGTCGCCTCGATGAAGCCAGGCTCGGTGCTTGTCGATCTCGCCGTCGAGCGTGGCGGCAATGTCGAGGGCGCCGAGGCCGGCAAGATCGTCACCACCGCCAACAACGTAAAGATCGTCGGCTATCTCAACGTGCCAGGTCGCATCGCGGCATCCGCCTCGCTGCTCTATGCCAGGAACCTGTTCGCCTTCCTCGAGACGCTGGTCGACAAGACCGCCAAGACGCTGGCCATCAACCGTGATGACGACTTGGTCAAAGCGACGATGCTGACCGACGGCGGCAAGGTCGTTCATCCGGCCTTCGTCAAGGCCGACCAGCAGCCTTATGTCGAGCCGGCGGCCATCCCTGCCACGACCATGGTCGCCGATGCTTCGGCCGCGCCCAAGAAGTCCGCGCCCAGGAAGAGCGCCGCATCCAAGTCACCCTCGCCGAAGCCGAAAGGGACCGCGTGATGGATCAGACCTTGCAGAAAGCCCTGGATCAGCTCGACCAGGCGAGTGCCGCGGTCAGGCTCGCGGTGCAGAACCTGGCCAATGCGCCGGGCGGCACTGAGGCCGCCGGTAACGCCGCGCACGCGCTGTCGGGCGGCGCCATCGACCCCTTCGTCTTCCGTTTCGCCATCTTCATCCTGGCGATTTTCGTCGGCTACTATGTCGTCTGGTCGGTGACCCCCGCCTTGCACACGCCGCTGATGGCCGTCACCAATGCCATTTCCTCCGTCATCGTCGTCGGCGCGTTGCTCGCCGTCGGCATCGCGGCTTCCGGCGTCGCTGCCGGCTTCGGCTTCGTCGCGCTGATGCTGGTCTCGGTCAACATCTTCGGCGGCTTCCTCGTCACCCAACGCATGCTGGCCATGTACAAGAAGAAGGACAAGTGACGTGACCGTCAATCTAGCCTCCTTCCTCTATCTGGTGTCCGGCGTCCTGTTCATCATGGCGCTGCGCGGCCTGTCGCACCCGACAACCAGCCGCCAGGGCAATCTCTACGGCATGATCGGCATGGGCATCGCCATCGCCACCACGCTGGCGCTGGCAACCCCGTCCGCTAGCCGCTTCGGCCTGATCGTGCTTGGCCTCGCCATTGGCGGCGGCGTCGGCGCCGTCACCGCGCGCCGCATTGCCATGACCTCGATGCCGCAGCTGGTCGCAGCCTTCCACTCGCTGGTCGGCCTCGCCGCCGTCATGGTGGCTGCCGCCGCCATCTACGCGCCCGAAAGCTTCGGCATCGGCACGGCGGGCGACATCCATGCCCAGGCCCTGATTGAGATGAGCCTGGGCGTCGCCATCGGCGCCATTACCTTCACCGGCTCGGTCATTGCCTTCCTCAAGCTCGATGGCCGCATGTCGGGCAAGCCGATCATGATCGGCGGCCGTCACTTCATCAATGCAGCGCTGGGCATCGCCCTGGTCGTGCTGATCGTGCTGCTGGTCGCCACGGAATCGAAGCTGGTGTTCTGGCTGATCGTCGCCGCCTCGCTGGTGCTCGGCATCCTCTTGATCATCCCGATCGGCGGCGCCGACATGCCGGTTGTCGTCTCGATGCTCAATTCCTATTCTGGCTGGGCGGCGGCCGCACTCGGCTTCACCCTCGGCAATCTGGCGCTGATCATCACCGGCGCGCTGGTCGGCTCGTCGGGCGCGATCCTGTCCTACATCATGTGCAAGGGCATGAACCGAAGCTTCATCTCCGTCATCCTCGGCGGCTTCGGCGGCGAGACTTCCGCCGCTGCCGACGATGGCATCGAGCGCACCGTCAAGCAGGGCTCGGCCGACGACGCCGCCTACCTGATGATGAACGCGCAGAAGGTCATCATCGTGCCGGGCTACGGCATGGCGGTCGCCCAGGCGCAGCACGCGCTGCGCGAAATGGCCGACAAGCTCAAGGCCAACGGCGTCGACGTCAAATACGCCATCCACCCGGTCGCCGGCCGCATGCCCGGCCACATGAACGTGCTGCTCGCCGAAGCCAACGTGCCTTACGATGAAGTGTTCGAACTGGAGGACATCAACTCGGAATTCGCGCAGGCCGACGTCGCCTATGTCATCGGCGCCAACGACGTCACCAACCCGTCCGCGCGCGACGACAAGTCCTCGCCGATCTACGGCATGCCGATCCTCGACGTCGACAAGGCGCGCACCTGCCTTTTCGTCAAGCGCTCGCTCGGTTCCGGCTATGCCGGTATCGACAACACGCTGTTCTACAAGGACGGCACCATGATGCTGCTCGGCGACGCTAAGAAGATGACCGAGGAAATCGTCAAGGCGATGGATCACTGAGCCGGCCAATCTTGACCGTCGAATAGAACAGAGCCCGGTCGATGCCGGGCTCTATGATTTTGGCGTGATGCTGCCTTCAACCGTTGGTCAGGAAGACCGCTTCCTCTTCATCGCGCTGCCTGCCGCCGAGCGCCGCGGCCGCACTGGCGATAAAGGCGCCGATGACCAGCGACAGGGCACCGAGAAGCGCGAAGGTGGCGCTTGCCTTCCTTGCCGTGTCGGCCGCCTGCTTGGCCTTGACCTTCGCGTCCTGCGCCTTCGCCAGCACGGTGTCGACACGTGCCTTGGCATCAGCCTCGGAAAGCCCGGTGCGCGCGGCGACCAATTGCGCAAGATAGGTCTTGTCTTCCGCAGAGACCTCGCCGGCGACGGCACCGGCGATCAGGATGCGCGAGGCCTGCCCGGCGGCAGCGGCTTCGTCGGCCGGATTGGCAGTCGCGAGCTTGGCCGGATCGGCCGGCCTGAACAGCGAATCCACCAGATAGGAGGTGGCGGTATCGGTCGATGCGCTGTTGGCATTGGCCGAGGCACCGGCCGACGCACCCATGGCGGCTCCCGAGGCCACGGTGGAAACGGCCTGTACACCTGAACCAATCGCGGCGGAGAGCGCTGAGCCAAGTACGCCGGCGACCAGCAAGGTAGCCAGTGCCCAGGCGAGGAAGCCGTGGGCAGTGTCGCGAAAATAGACCTCGTCGGTGTGGATGCCGACCCATTTGGTGCGCAGGCGTCCTGCCAGATAGCCGCCGACACCGGAGGACAGCCACTGCACGATGATCAGCCAGATGGCGGTCGACACCGCGAAGGTGGTGATCGACGCGCCCGAGCCCGACCATGGCGAAACCATGGTGAGCCCAAGGCCCGAGCCGAGCAGCATGAGGATGAATGTGAGTGTCGAGGCCGCGAAGGCCCCGGCAATGATCGGTCCCCAGCTGACGGCGGTGGAGGACGATTCAGTGGAAGCAGATACGTCGACAGCCGATATGGTGGACTGCATTGACGCCCCCTATCGTGCGAACAGCATGATGAGGATGATGATCGGAATCGGAATGCCGAGCAACCAAAGCAAAATGCCGCGTCCCATGGAGGTCTCCTTGTGAGAAATTGTGATCGATGCTGCCACAATGTCTCGCAGGGACTTCCGTTCCGGCGGACTATGAAATGATTTTGTTTGCCGACAATGGAACAAATTGGCGCGCCGCGACACGCCAATTTTGGCAGTCGGTCAAATATCCAGATTGGCGACCGACAGCGCGTTGTCCTGGATGAATTCGCGCCGAGGCTCCACCTCGTCGCCCATCAGCCGCGAGAACAGGCTGTCGGCATCGGTCGCGTCGTTGACCTTGACCTGGAGCAGCGAGCGCACATTCGGGTCGAGCGTGGTCTCCCAGAGCTGCTCGGCATTCATCTCGCCGAGACCCTTGTAGCGCTGCATGGTCAGCCCTTTGCGGCCGGTGGCGAAGACCGCGTTGAGCAGCGCCAGCGGCCCAGAGACGGTTTCGGACACCTCCTTGCGGCGCAGCACCGGCGGCGTTCCGTAGACCTCGCTGAGGCGCTGCGCGTAGCGGTCGAGCTGGCGTGCGTCGGCGGAATTGATCAGCGCCATGTCGAGATGGGCGTATTCCTTGACGCTGCGCACGGTGCGTTCAAAGACATAGCCGCCGATGCCCTCGTTCGAGGTCGACATGCGGCCGGTCCAGCCGCGCTCGGTGTCCTCGGCGATGATGTCGAGGCGCTGCGCGATCCGCTCTGCCATCGCGTTGGCGCGGCCAAGATCGGTGAAGACATCGGGATTGAGCCCGCCGGCGATCGCCGCCTGCTCGACGACGTTGCGGTTGTAGCGCGTGTGCAAGCCGTTGATGAGCTGGCGCACAGCCAGCGCATCGGCCACGGCGCCGTGCAGATCTTGTCCGGTCCGCACTTCGCCTGAGCCAAGCGTAAGCGACGCTTCCTCCAACCCTGAATCGATCAAGAACTCTTCGAAGGCGCTCTCATTCTTGATGTATTGCGAGCTCTTGCCGCGCGTCACCTTGTAGAGCGGCGGCTGGGCGATGTAGAGATGGCCGCGCTCGATCAGCTCCGGCATCTGCCGGAAGAAGAAGGTGAGCAGCAAGGTCCTGATATGGGCTCCGTCGACGTCGGCGTCGGTCATCAGGATGATCTTGTGGTAACGCAGCTTGTCGGCGTTGAATTCGTCCTTGCCGATCGAGGTGCCGAGCGCGGTGATCAGTGTGCCGATCATATCGGACGAGAGCATGCGGTCGAAGCGGGCCCGCTCGACATTGAGGATCTTGCCGCGCAGGGGAAGGATCGCCTGGTTCTGGCGCGAACGGCCGCCCTTGGCGGAGCCACCGGCCGAGTCACCCTCGACGATGAAGATTTCGGACTTCGCCGGGTCGCGTTCCTGGCAGTCGGCCAGCTTGCCGGGCAGCGAGGTGACGCCGAGCGAGGTCTTGCGGGTGATGTCGCGTGCCTTGCGCGCGGCTTCGCGCGCCGCCGCGGCCTGGATCACCTTGTCGACGACCACCTTGCCCTCGGTCGGATGCTCTTCGAGCCAGGTGCCGAGCGCTTCGTTGACCAGCCCCTCGACCACGGGGCGGACTTCCGACGAGACCAGCTTGTCCTTGGTCTGCGACGAGAATTTCGGATCGGGAACCTTGACCGACAGCACCGCCGTCAGGCCCTCGCGACAATCGTCGCCGATCAGCGAGACCTTTTCCTTCTTGGTCAGGCCCGAGGATTCGCCATAGCCGGTGATCTGGCGGGTCAGCGCGCCGCGAAAACCGGCCAGATGTGTGCCGCCGTCGCGCTGCGGAATGTTGTTGGTGAAGGCCAGCACGTTCTCGTGGTAGCTGTCGTTCCACCACATCGCCACTTCGACGGTGATGCCGTCGCGCTCGGCCCTGATGGCGATCGGCTTCTCGATCAGCGGTTTCTTGACGCGGTCGAGATATTTGACGAACTCCTCCAGGCCTCCGTCATAGTGCAGTTCATGCCTCACGACGTCGGCATGACGGGCGTCTGTCAGCACGATGCGCACGCCGGAATTCAGGAAGGCGAGCTCGCGCAGCCGGTGCTCCAGCGTGCCGAAATCGAACTCGACCATGGTGAAGGTCTCGGCGGACGGAAAGAAGGTGATCTCGCTGCCGCTGCGGCCTTCATTGGTGCCTGGGCGCTTGTCCTGTTCGTAGCTGCCGGTCGCCTTCAGCGGCGCGTCGGCATCGCCATGGGTGAAGCTCATTTCGAAGATCTGGCCGTTGCGGCGGATCTTGAGCTTCAGCCAGGCCGACAGCGCGTTGACGACCGAGACGCCGACACCATGCAGGCCGCCAGAAACCTTGTAGGAATTCTGGTCGAACTTTCCGCCGGCATGCAGCTGCGTCATGATCACTTCGGCCGCCGAAATGCCCTCGCTGGGGTGAATGTCGGTCGGAATGCCACGGCCATTGTCGATGACCGTCACCGAGCCATCGGGATTGAGCGTCACCGAAACCAGGTCGGCATGGCCGGCCAGCGCCTCGTCGATGGCGTTGTCGACCACCTCGTAGACCATGTGATGCAGGCCCGAGCCGTCATCGGTGTCACCAATATACATGCCCGGCCGCTTGCGGACAGCATCCAACCCTTTCAAAACCTTGATGGAATCGGCGCCGTATTCGGCTTCAGCGCCGTTGGCGTTCTCGGTCTGGTCGCTCATGAAAACCTGTTGTCTAGATGCCGTTTTTACAGCGCGAAAAATCGGCCCCGAATCGCGCTTCTGATATCGACTAGATATAGGCGCTAAAGGCGGTTTTTCCAAGGTTTGCAGGCATTTCCTGGGAGATTGAGCCGGCTGTCCACATAGGGCTCTCGCCGCGCTCTATTCACCTTGGCCAGGCGGTCCCTGAGAGACTTGATCACCGACTTTTAGCGCGGCGGCAGCCCGCCCGCTCCGGCCAAGCTCCAGCGTCATGTCGAGCGCTTGGGAAAGCGCCGCCGGGGCCGGGCAAGCCGGGCCGAAAACCGGCTCGCTCAGGCAGCGCGCAGCGGTTTCAACGCCTCGCTCCAGCGCAACAACTCGTCCAGCATCGTCTTGGTCCCGCCCCGCACCTGCTCGCTGGCATCGAAGGCGCCGTTTTCGTCGAGCAGTTTCTGGTACAGCGGCAGCGCGACGCCTTCCGGGATAGGCATAATCCCGACCGAGGTCAGCAGCGGTTTCAGCGCCTGCGCCGCGCGCAGCCCGCCGGAGACACCGCCATAGCTGAAGATGGCGGCGGGCTTGTATTTCCATTCGCGGGCGAGATAGTCGATCGCGTTGACGATCGCGGGCGCCGCGAAATAATTGTATTCCGGCGCCACGAAGACAAAGGCGTCCGCGGCGTCGATCGCCTTCGACCAGGCCTTGGTGTGGTCGTTCTGATAGTTGCCGAGCCTTGGATGATGCGGCTCGTCCAGCACCGGCAGACTGTACGCGGCGATGTCGGTCAGCACTGGCTCGAATTTTCCGTGTTCGCGCGCGAACGTCTCCAACCACTCGGCAAAAACCGGGCCGGCGCGGCCGGGCCGCGTGCTGCCGATGATGATGTTCAACTGGTGCTTCAAGACTGGCTCCTTTGTCGGGCGGTATCTGTTGGTGACTGTCACTACGGCAGAGCGTTCCGGCGGACAAGGTTGAACCCCTGACGGAAGGGTCACGATCGGATGAACAGACTGTCCGCCCTGGCGTTCCGGCTGGGATGGTTCGGTCTGCCGTTCGGTCACATAGACGCCCGGTCTGCCAGCCACTACATTGATGGGAGCAGCGGAGCACTTCATGGACACTCAGCCCGCCCCCTTCGTTCCCCCCGCCCCGAAGCCGCGCACGTCGCCGCCTTCGACGCTGGAGATGATCCGCATCGTCTATCGCAATCCGCTCGAACTCTGGGGCGAGCCGACCTACAACGAACCCTGGATTTCGGCCAAGGGCGCTGGTGGGCCGCTGGTCATCGCCAATGATCCCGCCCTGATCCGCCATGTGCTGGTCGACAACGCCAAAAACTACAAGATGGCGACGGTGCGCCAGAAGATTCTGCGACCGATCCTGCGCGATGGCCTACTGACCGCCGAGGGCGAGGTCTGGAAGCGGTCGCGCAAGGCGATGGCGCCGGTGTTCACGCCGCGCCACATCTTCGGTTTTGCCCAGCCGATGCTGAGGCGCACGCTGGAGTTTGTCACCCGTTACGAGGCGGGCGGCACTTCGGACATCGCCCATGACATGACGCTGCTCACCTACGACATCCTGGCCGAGACGCTGTTTTCCGGCGAGATTGCAGGCGAGCCGGGCAGTTTCGCCAACGAGATCGACCGTCTGTTCGAGACCATGGGCCGCGTCGATCCGCTCGATCTGTTGCGCGCGCCCGATTGGCTGCCGCGGCTGACCCGTATCCGCGGCCGCAAAACCATGGCCTATTTCCGCAAGATCGTGACCGACACGGTCAAGATGCGCGAAGAGAAATTCAGGCGCGACCCCGATGCCGTGCCGCAGGATTTCCTGACGCTTCTGCTCAAGGCCGAAGGTCCCGACGGCCTGACGCGCCCGGAAGTCGAAGACAACATCATCACCTTCATAGGCGCCGGCCACGAGACCACGGCGCGCGCGCTCGGCTGGACGCTTTATTGCCTGGCTGAATCGCCTTGGGAGCGCGACCACGTCGAACAGGAGATCGACCAGGTGCTGGCGCGCGAGGCCGATCCGACGAAGTGGCTCGACGCCATGCCGCTCACTCGCGCCGCCTTCGACGAGGCGCTTAGGCTCTATCCGCCGGCGCCGTCGATCAATCGCGAGCCGATCGAGCCCGAAATGTGGAAGGATCTCTATATTCCCAAACACGCCGCCGTGCTGGTGATGCCGTGGGTTGTCCACCGCCACAGGAAGCTATGGGATCGGCCCGACGCCTTCCTGCCCGAACGCTTCCATCCGGGAAACCGTGAAAAGATCGACCGCTTCCAGTATCTGCCCTTCGGCGCAGGCCCGCGCGTCTGTATCGGCGCCAGCTTCGCCATGCAGGAGGCGATCATCGCGCTCGCCATCCTTTTGTCACGCTTCCGCTTCGACACGACCGCTGAAACAAAACCCTGGCCGGTGCAGAAATTGACCACGCAGCCGCAAGGCGGGCTGCCGATGCGGATCACGCCTCGCCGTCATTGAGGACCGACACCTCTGGAAATTATACCGCGGGCTTGCGCTGCTGGAACTGGCCGGCGGCGCGGAAACGCCAGAGATAGCTGGGCAGGATCGTCGCGATCGATTGCGGCTGGATGCCGAGCCCCGCCAGGGTCCGGTTGGCCTTGGCGGCTTCGCCCGAAACGATGTTGTGCTCGCGCAACTGCATCACCTGGTCCTTGGTCAGCAGCGGATTGGGCAACAGGCCGAGGATCGAGGCCTGGATGTTTGCCACCCACCACGGCACCGGGACCAGCAGGCGCTTGCGCTCGATCACGGTGAGCATCTCCTGCATGCACTCCTTGAAGGTCAGCACGTTGGGGCCGCCAAGCTCGTAGACCTGGCCGCCCTCGACCTTGCCGTCGACCGAGCGCGCAACAGCTTCGGCGACGTCGCCGACATAGACCGGCTGGAACTTGGTCTGGCCGCCGCCGATGAGCGGCAGCACCGGCGAATAACGCGCCATATTGGCGAAGCGGTTGAAGAAGCTGTCTTCCGGCCCGAAATTGATCGACGGCCGGAAGATCACGGCATCGGCGATCGTCTCCAGCGCAGCCTTCTCGCCCAGCGCCTTGGTGCGCGCATAATCCGATTCGGAGGCCAGATCGGCGCCGAGCGCCGAAATATGGGTGAGGCCGGCGCCGACGGAGCGCGCGGCCTCGGCGATGGCGCGAGCACCGAATTCGTGCACGGCGGAGAACTTCTGCCGGCCGCTCTCATGCAGGATGGCGACGAGATTGACGACATGGTCGGCGCCTTGCACGGCGCGGTCGACCGACCAGCGCACGCGCACATTGGCCTGCACCGGCTGGATCTGACCGACATTGCCGAGCGGCTGCAAATGGCCGGCAAGATCGGGCCGCCGGCAGGCGACCCTGATGCGATAGCCGCGCTTGGCGAGCGCCCGCACGACATGACGGCCGACAAAGCCTGACCCGCCAAAGACGACGACGAGCTTCGGGGTCTGCAGGATTTCGGTCATGACGGGCTCCGGCGCGCGTTCCAGATGGCTTGGTTGAGCCGTTTCATAGTCCGTTTTGCACCAAAGGCAAAGGGTGGCGCGTCGTCGCGTCACCCTTCTTTCGGGTGTGTCAGCACGCTTTGCAGATGCCGGCGTCGACCCAATGCCGGTTGCTGCCGCGAATGACGAAGAACGCAGGAAACCCCGCCGAAGCGGGGTTTCCCGGGTGAAGCTCATGTCGAAACCAAGGTCCAGCGAGGCGGCCTGACCTGAGACGGTATCAGCGTGGCGTGAAGCAAGTACGCCCGCCTCCGGCCCTGGACGCATCCGACAGAAGACACCGACCGGGCAAACCCGACCCGGACAGCCATTGGTCGTCGGGACGCGCGGGAAGGTTCACCGCGCGCGGAAAATTTCGTTCAGCTCTTCAGGCCGAATAGCGCTCGGCGAATTCGGAGATGCGCTGGATCACCGCCTTGGGCGCGGTGATGCCGCGCGCTTGCGCCTTCTCGACCGCTTCGGCCCGGGCGCGGCCGGGCACATGCACGCCATAACGCCGGCGCAGCCGGTCGAGTTGGTCTTTCATGCGCTGTTCGAAATCCGGATCGAGCAGCTTGGGCTCGACCGCAAGCACGAACAGGCCGGTTCCCGGACTGTCCGGGCCGCCGCTGAACCATGGCGCGTCGAGCGACCAGTTGGCGCCTGACAGGCCGGCCGCCAGCACCTCGACCATCAGCGCGATGTTGGCGCCGCGCTGGCCGCCAAAGGCAAGCATCGCGCCCTTCATGGCGGCGGCCGGGTCGGTCGTCGAATTGCCGCTGGCGTCCAGCGCCCAGCCTTCGGGGATCTTCTTGCCGTCTTCCGCCGCCTTGCGGATATTGACGAAGGCGGTGGCGCTCGACGACTGGTCGATGACCAGCGGCGCGCCGTCGGCGGCGGGCGCGGCGAACGACATCGGATTGGTGCAATAGACCGGCTTCACCGAGCCCGAGCCGGCCAGGACGGCCGGTCCGTTGGTGGCGGCGAAGGACACCAGTCCCTGCGCGGCCAGCCGGCCGGTGAAATAACCCAGCGCCCCGCAGGTATAGGCGTTTTTCTGCGAGAAGATGGCGACGCCGAACAGTCTTGCCGCCTTGGCGAGGTCGTCGATGGTGCGGTCGAAGCCAGTATGCGCCAGCCCACCGCGTGCGTCCGAGAGATAGATGGCCAGCGCCGGCCGGGTGATCACCGGATCGGCATTCCCGTCGATACGCCCGGCCTCGAGCGCTTCGAGGTAGTCGATGAAATGCGACAGCCCGACGGCTGCAAGTCCCTCCGCCTCGGCGGCGATGATAGAGGCGGTGAGCGACTGCGCCGCTTCCTCATTGGCGCCGGCGCCAAGTGCCGCCATCCGGCACAGTCCTCTTGCCTGGTCGAGACTGAGTTGCATCAGGGCTGCTCCTGAGTGAGTAGGAAGTAGGGAGTAGTCAGTAGGGTAAAATCGGCAAGCAGCCCACTACTTCCTATTCACTAGTCGCTTACCCGATCTTGACCGGAATCCGCGCCTCGATCCGGCTGAAGGCGAAGACCAGAATCCCGGTGATCGCCATATAGATCAACGCCAGGAGCAGCAAGGGCTCGTAGGTGAGGTAGGTGTCCTGCCGCACCTTGGAAGAGACGGCGAAGATGTCGATCACGCTGATGGTCGCCACCAGCGGCGTCGATTTCAGTTGCAGCACGGTCTCGCCGGTCAGCGTCGGCAGCGCCCGGTAGAAGGCCTGGGGCAGCCAGATGCGCCGGAAGATCTTCCAGCGGCTCATGCCGAAGGCGCGGGCGGCTTCCAACTGCCCCTTGGGCACGCCGGCAAAGGCGCCGCGCATCACTTCGCCCTCGTAGCCGGCGAAGGACAAGGTCAGCGCCAGCACGCCGTACGGCCAAGCCTGCCTGAGATAGGGCCACATCCACGATTCGCGGATCCATGGATATTGCGGGAACAGCGAACCCAGCCCGTAATAGAGCAGCCATAGCTGCAGAAGCAGCGGCGTGCCGCGGATGATGGTGCAGAAGACTTTCGCCGGTGCCGCGACCCAGATCGAGCCGGCCGCCTGCGCCAGCCCGACCGGCACGGCGATCATGAAGCCGAGCGTGCAGGTGACGGCCAGGATCCACAGGGCACGCCAGATGCCCACCAGGCCCATTTTCCAATATTGCGGCAGCCAGTCCCAGCGCATGAAGTAGGCCGCCGACGCCACCAACCCGAACGCGATGAGGATCAGCACGATGCGATGCGGCTGCAGCCAGAGCGAAGCCCGCGCCGCCGTGTTGATGATGGCTGCTTCATTGGCCATCAGCGTGCCTCCTTGATCGAAGGCATGCCGCGCCGCGCCCATTTCTCGGCGCGGCCAAGCAGGAAGTTCGAAATCAGCGTCACGCAGAGATAGAGCACGCCGGCGGCGAGGAAGAAAACCAGATAGGCCTTGGTGACGCCCGCCGCTTGCCGTGTCGCCAGCGTCAGTTCGAAGAAGCCGACGACGGCCAGCAGCGCGGTGTCCTTGGTGGCGATCAGCCACAGATTGGCGAGGCCTGGAATGGCGAAGGGCAGCATCGCCGGCAGCGTGATGCGCCGCAACAGAAGGCCGGGAGACATGCCGAAGGCACGGGCGGCTTCGATCTGGCCCTGCGGAATGGCTAGGATCGCGCCGCGGATGACTTCCGTCGAATAGGCCCCCTGGACGAAGCCGAGCACGGCAATGCCGGCCACCAGCCCGCTAATATCGACACGCTGGTAACCCATCGCGGCCAGCACCTGGTTTATCAGATCGGTGCCGGCATAGTAGAGCAGCAGGATCAGCACCAGTTCCGGCACGGCGCGCACCACGGTGGTGTAGACCGCGAACAGGTCGCGCACCACGGGTCCGCCGTAAAGCTTGCTATAGGCACCCCAGGTTCCAATCAGCAGGCCGAGGATCGTGGCGCCGACGGCAATCTCGAGCGAATGCAGGAGTCCAAGCAAAAGCGTCCCACCCCAGCCGACGGGCGCCGGCGAGAGAAGTTCGATAATGCCGGCCGCCGAGGCCGGAAGTAAGGTGTCGATCAGCTTCGGCCCCGATGTGCTGGCTCTATCCGCCGGCGTCAGCGGCCGGCGGCAAGCATGCGTGGGAAGGGTAAGCTGAAGGACAGAGCGTCAGCGCCCTGTCCTTCAGCCCATGCGAGGGTCGTCAGTTCGACTGCGGGGCGCCGCCGTAAATGTCGAAATCGAAGTATTTCTTCGAGATCTCGTCATATTTGCCGTTGGCGCGGATCGCCTTGATTCCGGCGTTGATCTTCTCTTTCAGAGCGGTGTCTTCCTTGCGCACGCCAGCGCCGACGCCCGGTCCAAGCACTTCGTCGTCAGGGGCCACCATGCCCTTGAGATCGCAGCAGGCCTTGCCCTGGTCCGTCTTGAGGAACTCCTTGAGCGCGATGGAATCGGCCTGAACCGCGTCGAGGCGGCCGGCGGCGAGGTCGTTGTTGGCTTCGTCCTGCGTCTGGTATTCCTTGATCTCGGATGCCGTGGGCCCGAAGTGCTTCTTGGCGTAGACGGCATGCACGGTCGACACCTGGACGCCGACGACCTTGCCCTTGAGGTCCTCCGGCGTGGCGCCGAACTTCTGGTCCTTCGGTCCGATGATCGCGGTCGGCGTGTTGTAGTACTTGTCAGAGAAGTCGATGGTCTTCTTGCGTTCGTCGGTGATCGACATCGACGAGACGATGAGGTCGATCTTCTTGGTGGTCAGCGCCGGGATGATGCCATCCCAGGCGACAGGGGTGATGACGCAGTCGAGCTTTTCCTCGGCGCACACGGCGTCGATGAAGTCGATCTCCCAGCCGACCCATTTGCCCGAAGCGTCGGGCGAGGTGAAGGGTGCGTAGGGTTCGGCGGCAACGCCGATCTTGACCGGATCGGCCTTGGCCACGCCCATGGCGGCGACACCGAGCAGCAGCGCAGCGGCGAATGTCTTCAGAACAGTCTTCATTTTCAGAACTCCCAGTTTGTTGTTGGTTCCCGGTTTTCGTCCGTCCCGGCCTGTCCCTAGCCGATGTTGCGGATGAACTGCTTGAGCCTTTCAGATTTGGGCGCGCCGAAGATTTGCTCCGGTGGGCCCTCCTCCTCGACCAGCCCGTTGCAGAGGTAGACGACGTGGGTCGCGACCTCGCGGGCGAATTTCATTTCGTGGGTCACCAGCACCATGGTGCGGCCTTCGCGTGCCAGATCGCCGATCACTTTCAGCACTTCGCCGACCAGTTCGGGATCGAGGGCCGAGGTCGGTTCGTCGAACAGCATGACGCGCGGATTGATGGCGAGCGCGCGAGCGATCGCGGCGCGCTGCTGCTGCCCACCGGAGAGATAGGCCGGATAGACATCGCGCTTCTCGGCGAGCCCGACGCGCGCCAGCAGCTTTTCGGCCTGGGCGACAGCCTCGTCGCGCTTGACGCCCAGCACGTGCACGGGAACCTCGATGACGTTTTCGATCAGCGTCATATGGCTCCACAGGTTGAAGTTCTGGAACACCATGCCGAGCTTGGAGCGGATGCGTTCGATCTGCCTGCGATCGGCCGGAATGGTGTGGCCGTGGCTGTCCGCCTTGAGCTTGATCTCCTCGCCATTGACCCGGATGATGCCGCTGGTCGGGTTTTCCAGGCAGTTGATGCAGCGCAGCAGCGTTGATTTGCCCGAGCCCGAGCCGCCGATGATGGCGATGACCTCGCCGTCGCGCGCCGACAGCGATACGCCCTTCAGCACATGCAGTTGACCGAATTTCTTGTGCAGGTTCTCGACATGGATGGCTTCTGCGGCGCCGTCCTGCGCCTCGCCGGATGGGACTTTGGCAGCTACCACAGCGCTCACCAAATGACCTCCATAGGACCGACGGCAGTTCGTCGAACGTCTATCCGGCTAATCAACATACGGTGCACTGCCCCGCTCCAGACTTCAAGCATGGACCCAACAGAGCGAGCCCGTCAATCCCGCTCATTACGGCACTTGCGGCCTTGTTGTGCAAGTGTATAAATAGCCTCTCATGAAATTTTCTCGATTTTTTTCAGCTTAAAAGGGCATTGATGAGCGCTTTCGGATCACAGTCCATGGCGGCGCCGCTGCGGCGCGTGCTGATGCGGTCGGCGGCCAACGCCATGCGCGACGCCGACAGGCTTGCCTGGCACTATGGCCCGGGATTCGACCCGGCGAAAGCTGCCTTGCAGCACGCGGCCCTTGCCGAACTGGTGGCGGCTTCCGGCGCTGAGATCGAATGGATCGAGGACAAGGCCGACGGACTTTCGGATTCGGTGTTCACCCACGACCCCTCGCTGATGACCGATCGCGGCGCGCTGATCCTATCCATGGGTAAGCCGTTGCGCGCCGGGGAGCCTTCGCTGCATGAGGAAACCTACAGAAGGCTGGGCATTCCGATCCTTGGCCGCGTAGAGGCTCCTGGCCAGGTCGAAGGTGGTGACTGTGTGTGGGTGGATGCCCGCACGCTGGCGATCGGGCGCGGTGTCCGCTCCAACCAGGAAGGCATCCAGCAGGTTTCAAACCTGCTGACGCCGCTCGGCATTTCCGTCTACGGCTTTGATCTGCCTCTGTGGCAAGGTGAAGAGGCGTGCCTGCATCTGATGTCGGTGATCAGCCCGCTGGCCGACGACGTGGCGCTGGTCTATTCGCCGCTTTTACCGGCGCCGTTCTATCAGACGCTGAAGGCGCGCGGCATCCGGCTGGTCGAAGGCGACGCCGAAGAGTTCGCCGCTTCCAACGGCCTCAGCCTGAACGTGCTGCCGACCAGCCCGCTCAAGGTCATTGCCGTCGCGGGCTTTCCCAGGACCAAGGCCGCGATGGAAGCCGCCGGCTGCACGGTTGAAATCTTCGAGGCGGATGCGCTCTGCATCGCCTGCGAAGGCGGGCCGACATGCCTGACGCGACCGATCCTGCGCCAATGAATGCGCGCCGCAAGTTCCGTCGCGAGGGCGAGGGGCGGCGGCGGCAGGACCTGATCGAGGCGACGCTGGACAGCGTCGCGGAACATGGCCTGCAAGGCGCTAGTCTGCGCACCATCGCATTGCGTGCCGGCGTCACCGCCGGGCTCATCCGGCATTATTTCCCGGGCAAGGAAGAATTGCTGCAGGAAGCCTATACGGCGCTGGTCGGCCGCATGACCGAGCAGGCGAAAGCGGCATTGGTCATGGATGACGCCTCGCCGCGCCAGCGCCTTGCGGCTTTCGTCACCGCCAATCTCAACGCGCCGATCATCGACGCGCGGGTGTTTTCGCTCTGGGCAACCTTCATCGGCCGCGCCAGTGCGGATCCTGCCCTGGCCCGTGCCCACCGCGAAGGCTACCTTGGCTTTCGCAACGAGGTGGAAGCGGTTGTGGCCGAAGTGCTCGCCGCCGAACAGCACAAGCCCGACGCAGGCGCGCTGCGCCACCATGCCATCGCGATCAATGCGATCATCGACGGGCTCTGGGTCGAAGGCTGCCTGGCCGGCGAGATGTTCTCGTCCGGCGAATTGGCGGCGATTGGCATCAAGGCTGTCGAGGCCGAGCTCGGCCTCGCGCCGCTAGAGCAATTCCAGGAAAAGTGAGAAGCGGTTTTCCCGGGAAAAGCGCGTAGCGCTTTCCCTTGGGAATTGCGTAAGAAACAAAGAGATAGAGGGGAGAAAACCAATGACCACCATCGGCGAAGCGTTGATTTCGCTACTCGAGGCCCACGGCGTCGACACCGTCTTCGGCATACCCGGCGTCCACACGGTCGAGCTCTATCGCGGCCTGGCGAGGTCGAAGATCCGCCATGTCACGCCGCGCCACGAACAGGGCGCAGGGTTCATGGCCGACGGCTATGCCCGCGCCAGCGGCAGGCCGGGCGTCGCCTTCGTCATCACCGGGCCGGGGCTGACCAACACCATCACCGCCATGGGCCAGGCGCGCGCCGATTCAGTGCCGATGCTGGTGATTTCTGGCGTCAACGCCACCGACACGCTCGGCAAGGGGCTCGGCTTCCTGCATGAGTTACCCGATCAGCGCGGCATGATGGAGAAAGTGGCGCTGTTGTCCTTGCGGGTGACCGGAGCCAGCGAATTGCCCGGTGCGCTGGCGCAGGCTTTCGCCCTGTTTTCCTCTTCGCGGCCCGGCCCGGTGCATATCGAGATCCCGACCGATGTCATGGTCAAGCCGGCGGACGGTATCGCCGCCCTGCTCAGCAATGCGGGGCCTCCGGTGCCGGATGGTGCCGCAATTGCGAGCGCGGCCAAGCTCATCGCCGCCGCGCGCCGTCCGTTGATCCTTGCCGGTGGCGGCGCCAGGAAGGCCGAAGCCCCGCTGCGGCGCCTCGCCGAAAGGCTCGGCGCGCCGGTCGTCGAGACGACCAATGCACGCGGCCTGCTGCATCGCCATCCGCTTTGCGTACCGGCAAGCCCGAGCCTGAAGGCGGTTCGCGCGCTGATGGCCGAGGCTGATCTGGTGATCGCCGCCGGCACCGAATTCGGCCCGACCGACTATGACGGCTATGGCGATGGCGGCTTTGTGCTGCCTTCGAACCTGATCCGTATCGACATCGGCGCCGACCAGCTTGCACGGCGCCCGGTGACGGTCGCCATCCAGGCCGATTGCGCCGAGGCGATCGAAGCCCTGCTTGCGGCGATCGATCCTGTCCACAGCGCCGGTGAAGACGGCCCCGGCCGCGCCGCAGCAGGGCGAAAGGCCGCCTTTGCCGAGTTGAGCCCCGCCTATACGTCACAGGTGCATGCGGTGGAAATGATCCGCGATGCTTTGCCCGGAGCCATCATCGTCGGTGACTCGACCCAGCCGATCTACGCCGCCAACCTCTATTACGACCACGACCGGCCTGGCGGCTGGTTCAACGCAGCGACCGGCTTCGGCGCGCTGGGCTACGGCCCTCCGGCGGCGATCGGCGCGGCACTCGCCATGCCCGATGCGCCGGTTATCTGCCTGACCGGCGACGGCGGCTTCCAGTTCACCTTGCCGGAGATAGCTGTAGCGCTGGATTCGGACGCGCCTGTCATCTTCGTCGTCTGGAACAACAGGGGCTATCGCGAGATCGAGACCTCGATGCTCGATGTCGGCGTGGAACCTGTCGGCGTGTCGCCGGCGCCGCCGGATTTCTGCAAGCTGGCCGAAGCCTATGGCATTGGCGCCGAAAGGTTGCCTGACATCGACGCCTTGCCGCAGGCGCTGAAGCGCGCCCGGGCAACGGGACTGCCGCGCGTCATCGAAATCACCGTCGTTTGAACCATCCAGGCCTGCCTTGGTTTCCAAATCGGAAGTGGATCATTCCGTTCGCCGGCTTGATTCTTGCAAGGCATGAGCCGCTTCCGGGCGGCTTCGCCATTCGACGGTGTCCTGACGCATGCAAAGACGTGACGGCTGCCATGTCGAGATATCGGTTGAGTGAACGACTGAAAGGCGCGACGCTTCGCGTCGGCGCGGCAAACAAACGACAAAAGTCATAAAAATGACAGGAGCGGTCCAGGATGACGGAAGCACTTGAAGGCAGGCATATCGTTGTGACCGGTGGAACCGGCGCGCTCGGTGGGGCGGTGGTCGGCAGACTGCTGGAGCAGGGCGCGATCTGCCATGTGCCGAACGCGCACGCCGCGACACCTCAGCACTTTCCCTTCACCACGCACGACAATGTCAAGCTGGCGCACAATGTCGACCTGTCGGACTCGGCCAAGGTCGAAGCCTTCTATTCCCAGGTTCCTGCCTTGTGGGGATCGATCCATCTGGCGGGCGGCTTTGCCATGGCACCGGTTGAAAAGATCGAATCGGCATCCTTTGCCGAGATGATGGACACCAACGCCCGCACCACCTTCCTGTGCAGCCGTGCGGCTATCCGCTCGATGCTGACGACAGGCACCGCCGGCCGTATCGTCAATGTCACCGCGCGCGCCGGGCTCGACCCCAGGCGCGGCGCCGGCATGGTCGCCTACACCGCCAGCAAGGCGGCGGTCGCGGCCATGACGGTGGCAATGGCGGAAGAGCTCAAGGCCAATGGAATCCTGGTCAACGCCGTGGCCCCCTCGACGCTCGACACGCCGGCAAACCGCGCCGACATGCCGGATGCCGACTTCACCAAATGGGTCAGCCTTGAAGCCGCGGCCGAAGCAATTGCTTATCTGGCCTCGCCCGCCAACCAGGCGATGAGCGGAACCCTGGTGCCGCTTTACGGCCGGGCCTGAACTTTCAAGAGCATTCGCCAAACGAAAAACCCCGCCGGAGCGATCCGGCGGGGTTTTGTTTTGAGCTGTCCGAGGGGCTTAGTTGCCCTGCTTCTTCAGCGCGGCACCCAGGATGTCGCCCAGCGAAGCGCCGGAGTCGGTCGAGCCGTACTGGGCGACCGCTTCCTTCTCCTCGGCGATTTCCAGCGCCTTGATCGAGACCTGCAGCTTGCGGGTCTTCTTGTCGAAGGCGATGACGCGGGCGTCGACCTTCTGGCCGACGGTGAAGCGCTCGGGGCGCTGCTCGTCGCGATCACGGCTGAGGTCGGAACGCTTGATGAAGGTCTCGATACCGCTGTCGACCAGCCGCACTTCCAGACCGCCATCCTTGACGCCGATGACTTCGCAGGTGACGACCGCGTTCTTGCGCAGTTCGCCCGAAGTCGCGGCTTCGCCGACCGTGTCCTTGGCCAGCTGCTTGATGCCGAGCGAGATGCGCTCCTTGTCGATGTCGACGTCGAGCACCTGCGCCTTGACCATGTCGCCGCGATTGTACTCTTCGATGACTTGCTCGCCCGGACGGGTCCAGTCGAGGTCGGACAGGTGGACCATGCCGTCCACGTCGCCTTCGAGGCCGATGAACAGGCCGAACTCGGTCTTGTTCTTGACCTCGCCCTCGACCTGGCTGCCGACCGGATGGCTCGAGGCGAAAGCCTGCCACGGATTCTCGAGCGTCTGCTTGAGGCCGAGCGAGATGCGGCGCTTGGCCGGATCGACCTCGAGCACCACCACGTCGACTTCCTGCGTCGTCGACAGGATCTTGCCGGGGTGCACGTTCTTCTTCGTCCACGACATTTCCGAAACGTGAATGAGACCCTCGATGCCCGGCTCCAGCTCGACGAACGCGCCGTAGTCGGTAATGTTGGTGACGGTGCCCTTGATCTTCTTGCCGATCGGGAACTTGGTGCCGATCTCGGACCACGGATCGCTCTCGAGCTGCTTCATGCCGAGCGAGATGCGGTGGGTTTCCTGGTTGATGCGGATGATCTGCACCTTGACCGTCTGACCGATGTTGAGGATTTCGGTCGGATGGTTGACGCGGCGCCATGCCATGTCGGTGACATGCAGCAGGCCGTCGATGCCGCCGAGGTCGACGAACGCACCATAATCGGTGATGTTCTTGACGACGCCCTCGACCACCTGGCCTTCTTCGAGGTTCTGCACGATTTCCGAACGCTGTTCGGCGCGGCTCTCTTCGAGCACGGTGCGGCGCGACACCACGATGTTGCCGCGGCGGCGATCCATCTTGAGGATCTCGAAGGGCTGCGGGTTGTGCATCAGCGGGGAAACGTCGCGGATCGGGCGGATATCGACCTGGCTGCGCGGCAGGAAGGCCACGGCGCCGTCGAGGTCGACGGTGAAGCCGCCCTTGACCTGGTTGAAGATGACGCCTTCGACGCGCTCACCCTTGGTGAACTTCTCTTCGAGACGGACCCAGCTCTCTTCGCGGCGGGCCTTCTCACGGGAAAGCATCGCTTCGCCAAGCGCGTTCTCGATGCGCTCGACATAGACTTCGACGGTGTCACCGACTTTGAGGGTGGTGTCCTTGCCCTTGACGCCGAATTCCTTCAGCGGCACGCGGCCTTCGACCTTGAGGCCGACGTCGATGATGGCCATGTCCTTTTCGATGGCGGTGATCGTGCCCTTGACGACCTGACCTTCGCCGGAGTGGCCGGTGGTGAATGATTCTTCGAGCAGGCTCGCGAAATCATCGCGAGTGGGATTTGCAGCTGACATTGTTTCTCCTGGAGTGCCCCGCATTTCGAGCGGGACGGGCGCCGTGGGTTAGCGTTGCGTTGGCCTGCCGGCGTTCCGGGCTAAAAAGCCCTGGGCCGCTTTTTGGGCGGCAATTCCGGCGCATGAAGAATGCTGGCAGGCTGGTTCGTGCCCGATATGGGTATTTTCTTCGCCTCCGGCAATCGGAAGCAGCATGAAAACCCGGATCAGGCCTTGTTTTTCTTGGCCAGCACGTCGTCGATAACAGACATGGCCGCGAGAAACGCGGCTTCTATAGCCATTTCGCTGGTATCAAGCAAGTGCGCGTCGGCGGCCGGCTTCAGCGGCGAGTCGGCCCGGCCCATGTCGCGCTCGTCCCGGCGTTGGATATCGGCAAGGATTTCGGCGAAATTGGCGGTGCCGCCGATGCTTTCGATCTCGGCCAGCCGGCGCTTCGCGCGCACCTCGGCGCTCGCGGTCACATAGAGTTTTATGTCGGCGTCGGGGCAGACGACGGTGCCGATGTCGCGCCCGTCAAGCACCGCGCCCGGCGGCGTCCTGGCGAAATCGCGCTGCTTTTCGACCAATATGCGCCGCACGGTCGGGAAAACCGCGACCTTGGAGGCCGCTTCCCCAACCGCATGCGCCGACAGCACCGCGCGGTCGAGCTTTGCCAGGTCAACCTGGCGCGCCGCGGTTTCGGCCGCCGAGACGTTGTCGAGCGGCAAGCCAAGCCGCAGCAATGCATGCGCCACTGCGCGATAGGTGAGGCCGGTGTCGAGCAGGTTCAGCCGGTAGTGATCGGCGAGCCGGCGGGCGAGGGTGCCCTTGCCGGCACCGGCGGGTCCGTCGATGGCGATGGTGAAGACGTGCGTCATTGGGGGGCCGCCAAGTGCAATGATCCAGACAGGCGTAGCGATCTGTCGCGCCCCCCTCTGTCCTGCCGGACATCTCCCCCACAAGGGGGGAGATTGGCAGTCTCGGCGCTGGCGCCTCTTCTTTGACGTTTAAGATTGGCGAAAGCCGTCGTGACATCCGATCTCCCCCCTCGTGGGGGAGATGCCCGGCAGGGCAGAGGGGGGCGCTGTCCCGCCAGCATCTCAGTTTGGCTCCAACCCATCGGTTGCTACTCGATCTCCGCGCCCAGCCCTTTCATCAGGCCCATGAACTCCGGAAAGCTCGTCGCGATCATCGCCTGGTCATCGATGGTGACCGGCTTCTCCGTCGCCAGCCCCATCACCAGAAAACTCATGGCGATGCGATGGTCGAGATGGGTCGGCACGGTCGTATCCAGGCCGTTGGGATGGCCCCCCAGCCCCTTGCCGCCCGGCTTGCCGCGCACGGCAAGCGAAGCTTCGCCCTCTGTGCAATCGACGCCGTTGAGCTTCAGCCCGTTGGCGACCGCCGACAGCCGGTCGGATTCCTTCACCCGCAGTTCTTCCAGCCCTTGCATCAGCGTCTCGCCCTCGGCGAAGCTCGCGGCAACGGCCAGCACCGGGTATTCGTCGATCATCGACGGTGCCCGCTCCGGCGGCACGGTGACGCCTTTCAGCTCGGAGTAGCGCACGCGCAGGTCCGCGACGTCCTCGCCACCGGCATTGCGCGGGTTCAAGATGTCGATCTGGCCGCCCATTTCCTGCAACGTCAGCAGCAGGCCGGTACGGGTCGGGTTCATCAGCACGTTCTCGATAACAATGTCGGAACCCGGCACGATCAGCGCCGCCACCAGCGGAAAACCGGCCGAGGAAGGGTCCCCCGGCACCGCGATGGTCTGGCCGGTCAGCTTGCCCTGGCCTTCGATGAAGATGTGGCGCACGCCGCGTTCGTCGGTTTCGACCGACAGATTGGCGCCAAATCCTTTCAGCATCTTTTCAGTGTGGTCGCGCGTCATGACAGGCTCGATCACCGTGGTGATGCCTGGCGTGTTGAGGCCGGCCAGCAGCACGGCCGACTTCACTTGCGCCGAGGCCATCGGCACACGGTAGGTGATCGGGGCGGCGTGTTTTGGGCCATGCAGCGTGATCGGCATGCGGTCGCCGGGCGTGGCCTTCAGCACCTGCACGCCCATCTGGCGCAAGGGCTCCAGCACGCGGCCCATCGGCCGGCCGGACAGCGAAGCATCGCCGATGAAGGTCGTTTCCATGTCATAGGTGCCGACCAGCCCCATGGTCAGCCGCGAGCCGGTGCCGGCATTGCCGAAGTCGAGCGGGCCTTCCGGCTGCAGCAGCGCGCCGTTGCCGGTGCCGCGGATCACCCATTCGGCGCCATGCTTCTCTATATGCGCGCCCATCGCCTTCATGGCCGCGCCCGTGCGCATCACGTCCTCGCCCTCGAGCAGACCGGTGATGCGGGTTTCGCCGGAAGCGAGCCCCCCGAACATGAAGGAGCGGTGCGAGATCGACTTGTCGCCCGGCACGCGGGCCGTGCCGGAAAGGGCGGATGATTTGCGGGCGGTGGCCGGCTTGGCAGCGGCGGCGTGAGACATGGAATTTCCCTGGACGGAATGCCGGCTGAGCGGCGCTTTTCATTTGTTGCGGCGGTCTCGTATCACGGCGAGGCGAAATGGTCATCCCCATGGTCGTCACTTGGCGCGAGGCCTTTCAATGCTTGGTTTTGTGACGCCGGCTTTTCGCTTTGACAGCGCTGCAAACTGTGGTTAAGGGGACCACTCTTTTATTGACGAGGCTTGCCGTGGCAAAAACCGAACTTGGCACAAAACGCATCGACCCTGAAACGGGCCGGAAATTCTACGACCTGAACAAGGACCCGATCGTCTCGCCCTATACCGGCAAGAGCTATCCGCGTTCCTATTTCGATGAAGGCAAGATCGCCGCCGTCGAGGAGGAAGAGGAAGTGGCCGAGAAGGAAGTGGACGCCGAGGACGAAGAGGGCGCCGAGGTCGTTTCGCTCGAAGAGGCCGATGACGAGGTCAAGGGCGGCGACGATCTTCCCGATCTCGGTGATGACGAGGATGATGTCGATCTTGGTGACGACGAGGACGACACGTTCCTCGCCGACGAAGAGGAAGAAGACGACGACGTTTCCGATATGATCGGCGTTGGCGACGACGACGACGAGGTCTGACAAGGTCTCGAACGCAAGCGTTTGCCGGCTTTCGCGGCCTGTGAAGAAAAAGCCGTCGATGAAGGCTTGATATCTGGGAAAGGCGGGGTTAGAAGCCGCCTGCACTAACGGCGCGGTCTTCCAACCCGCGCCGATCTATCGCCGGAAACGGCGCCGGCTGACTGCCGGGAGTGGGGCCATAGCTCAGTTGGGAGAGCGCTTGAATGGCATTCAAGAGGTCGTCGGTTCGATTCCGATTGGCTCCACCAAACCGGACTTTTCTTCCGGAATTGCAGCTAAAGCCTTGAAAGGCAAGCTGGTTTCAGCGGTTTGAAACTCCTGATTTCGACGATAAGCCAGCTTGCCCGCAAATGCCAGGCGAAGCACCCAACCTCTTGTCGTCCAAATCTTCAGAAACCCAAAGATTGCAAGGGCTTGCGAAGAACGACATCGCGGTTCGAATTGTTTCGTCAAAGCTGGCCATCGGCTACCGGGATGCGGCTACCTGTGCGCTAATCTCAGTTTCATACGCGAGGGTAAGCGCAATGCTGTCCGAAACGGCCATTCGCGCCATTAGCTGTCCGATCTTGCGCTCGATGAGGCCAACTTGAGTCTCACCCTCGGCGGTCGCATGGCAAGCCAACGCTCTTTTTCTGAGATACATGTCGGACGCTTAAGCAGAATTCTTTCGCCGGGCGATAGTGTAGGCGAATTCTTGCCCGCCAACCTCGTCGGTCACCCGGATCCAATCCTTCGCCCAGCTTTTAAAGACAGTCTTGCAGGCATTCATTTCCGATGCGGCCGAAGCAGGACTATTCGCTTGGACTACCTTAGACCGAATGACGCGATCATAGTGCATTTCCGCAACAACATAGACAGGCATGCGACCCACCCAACAATGCTATATTTCCCCAAGATGTAGTATTGCGCAGCGCATGGTCGACCGCAAGTGGTAGGCCGCGTTGGAGCCATATCGCGGAATGTGTTATGGTTCTCTTCGTGGGCAAAAGGTCGGCTTCCACTCGCGGTTGCGCGCCTTCTGCTGCCAAGTGTAACGTAACGACTCAGCGCGACATCCCTGAGCACATCTCACAGATCTCAGTTTCAACGCGAAATACAGCTTCCCGGAGACTGGGTACATCAGACATTTCGACGGTCAGTACAGATCGCCCTTTGCTGAGAAGGAGGCTTTTGACCAGGTTGATGATCGGCGTCGATTGCAGGTTCGTATTGGAATCAGCCTCGAACATGCGCTCCATATAGCTTTGACGAGAGAGCCGCTCCCTTAGACGCTCGGACAATAAGGGTTCAGCGGCATCCACATTTATCGCAATATCCGAACGGGGTATCAGAGCCAGAGCGGCTTCCAACGAAGAAGTGTCCGCAGTTCGGCAGAACAAGCCAAGGGAGCAAACAGCCTGAATGAAACCCTGGTCGAAGATAACGATTTGCCCGGTGCCGAGCGATCGACGCCATGCCACTGATAGATGCAGGATATACTGGCTGAACCTCATCAACCAAATCGGATTTCTCGGAGTTAATGTCCGGATCAGCCTGGCTGTTAGCCTGAATCCACTAGCGTTGTTCATGGGGCGATGGGCAAAGGCGGCCGTTCGTATCGTCGCCATGCCGATCCGCTGGAGCGCGTACCAAAACCCTCCAGGATCTAACGGTGAGGGGTCAACGCCGGGTTCATAAGAAAGTACCACCTTCGCAGCATAGCCCCTAGCTTGCAGATGATGAGCAAGCGCATGTGCGAAAGTTGTTTTACCCGAGCCGGCAGGGCCAAATAGCTCGATAATCACTTAACTAGCTCCGATGACCGTTCCAGACCAAGCCACCTTGCCCCACCCCTCTCCAACGGGGTCGGCATCAACGGCGCGACGAACTTTGATCGTATGCATGGACGCGTGAGACCGCGATTCAATTAGCGTACGCTAAAATGGTTCCGGAAAATATTGAACGAATTGAAGCTATCCGACCTTGAGAGCGGAACGATCAGCTCGATCGTCTACGCAACCAAATGCTTCTAGCTGAGTTTGGGGGTGAAGGATAAGGCCAATGCCCCTATCAGACGACATGCGGGATGTAGATCTCAAATTCGAGTGCCCCAATTGCTCTCATCCAATCGTTCGGAAGGGCTCTTGGTTCATAGTTATCGCCAGCTACATATGCGTCAAATGTCGCGCGAACGTGCGGATCGGCTATCCAGAGAAGCTTGTCGTTTTTGAACGGCACAGGAAGCTTCGCAGTCAATGACACGTCCTTCATTTGCATGCTTCGGGCGTATTAGCGTGCGAGCATATAATCGCCAGCCGGCGGCCGCCCCGCGAAGCCCCGCCGGTTAGGCCCGGCCCCACTGCCCCCAACCGGTGTGCCGGGCCGCCTAATGCATGTCGCCCGGAAGTGTCCTCGGTTCCGGGATAACGACATGCATAAAATCAGAAGTTTACAGCAGGTCAGGCGAATCCTATTCGCCTGACCTGCTGTAAGTGCTCCGGCCTCACTCAGGTCCCCGGGGGACGGTTTCTGACTGAGCAACCGATGTGCACATTTTCGGCGATGAATGGTCCGATCCTTTAGGACAGGTATGCGGAGATGCGAGCGTCGTTCAACTGGTGGATCATCGAGGGTGGCGGTCATCGTGTCATTCCTCCCGAAAATCCTGCAAGTGCTTCACACGGCCGACAATGCCCGGCTTAACCCATTGTGTCGCCGGCCGCTTCATGCCCTTCGGCGCCGGCCCGGCATGCTCCTGGACGCGCGCCCGGTCTGGCGGTCAGCCTGAGCCGATCGAGGAGCCCGAGCCCGACAGGCTGCCGGACGAAACTCCGCTGCCCAATCCTGACGAGAATGACGAGCCTCCAATCCACGCCACGGAACTGACATCTGGCCGCAAACGGTGATGGCAAGTTGCAGCAATCGGACAATTGACGACAACCGCATCGCACGCAGCGCCAAGCATCAGCCCGAAAGCATGACGTCTCCGGCTCGCGGTGACGTCGATCGGCTTCGGTTGCGCGTCCGGGATGCAACCCTCAATCAACAGATGGAGGACGCCCGAGTTCCTACGATCACGGAACGTGCGCGTCGAATTCTATAGCAAATCCCGCATCGATCGCGCTTCGCGCTATGTGGTCGCCAAGTTCCCAATCCGTGAGTTCGCAAAGCGGAAACATTCTTCTCACGGCGCGGATAACCTCGGACAGCGAAACGCTGGGGCTGTCGACATTGTCGATCAGGTAGCGGACAATCGCCTGGCGAACGTCCGTGGGGGCAGTCCTCTGCGCAAGCGCTGGCATCTCCGGCCTATGAATGGAGCCGCGATGCAGAGCCATCCGGCCTTGCCGCGTCGAAGGCGACGGGCACCATGTGAGCAATGCAGGCCGCCGCCAGCATCTCCTCCAATTCGTGGTCGGTGGCGTTGCATGCCGGCATAAGTGTTCGGATGGCGCGGATTGCTTGTGCAATGGAGAGAAAGCGGGCCTTGCCCCTGGAAAGGACATAGGCTTCAGCCGCTCCTTCCACCGTGATGGTGTGAAACGTATTGGTCATCAAGAATGCCTCCCTGAAAGCCAAGCCAATACGACTTTCGACCAACATGCGGCGGTCTTCAAGGCTATGTCCGATTCCGGACATTCAGCCGGAGGCGATGCCGAAGTGACGCTGCTCCTCCTCGCCATATGCGCCGTGCGTGAGTTTTATCATTCCGGTGCGGTCGACAATGGTGATCTCGCCGCGCCTGGCGTGGACCAGCCCCCGGTATTCAAGCATTTGGAGAGCCGTGGTAACGCCGGGACGTCGGGAACCGAGCATGGTCGCCAGAAATTCATGCGTCAGATAGATCATGTTTCCACCAGCGCGGTCGTTGACCATCAGCAACCAGCGGGCCAGCCGTTCCTCGATTTTCGAATGGCCATTGACCAGCGCCGTCCGCGACGACTGGATCAGGAATGCGTGAGCGTAGCGAAGCAGTGACTCGTGAAGGGTCTGGCTCCCGGCAATCGCAATGCGAAGACGGTCAACCGGCAGGCACCAGCCGTTGCTGGCGACCTGGATATAGGTTTCGTTAGGAGATCTGTCCTGGCCGAGAACGACCGCAACGCCCGTCATGCCGTCATAGCCGATCAGGCCGACTTCGCTTTGCCGTCCTCCGGTCATGGCGGCGACCACTGACGCGATACCCGTCTCGGGAAAATAGACGTGCTCGATCGGCTGATATGCGATCTCCAGCTGGGCCTTGATGGCCAGTTCGACATGATGCATTGATGGCCGTAAACGCGCGAAATCCTCGGGCGTGAGGGTTTTCAAAACGTGGTTGCGAAGGGTGGATTGAGGCATGGCTCTTCTCCCTATCGGGCAAGAGCACGTACCTCTCACTGTCGGCTGCATCCGGATAAACGGCGGCCGATGGCTGAGTTTACGCCCCATAGGCGGGCTTGGCAAACGATTGCGCCCGCGGATAATGCATGTCGCCCGGAAGTGTCCTCGGTTCCGGGACAACGACATGCTTAAAATCAAAAGCTTACAGCAGGTTGGGCGAATCCTATTCGCTGCGACATGCTGTAGTGTCTCAGTTTGAAATTTTGCGAGGCGAATTACTTCCGCGTGATCCAGGCCAGCAAGGCGGGGTGTTCATCCGATGGGACGGGGACAGGGCCTAGTGAAGTAGGTCTATGCGTGCCTGTCAGTGTGGCGGAGCCGACAAACGCCCCGTTTCAACCTCAAAAAGAATACTGGCTCGAAAAACCAAATCTCCGCCGCCATCTCTGACCACGATCACCAGCTTGTGGTCATCGCCATCCGGAAGCGCGTTTCTCGTCATCTCTGCAAGGAAACTGATTGCTTCATACCTGACAGCGGCAACGTCTTGGCACTCTGTGCCACCATCGTCAGGAAATCTCGTTCCGTTGTTGTCGAGGTGGAAATAATAGAGCGCCATCGCGGAACTCCCGGAGAATAGTCCGGCCCGCTCATCGAGTGACACAGGAGTTCGCAGGCCGGACCATGTGCCGGCTTTTGAGGGACTGGCCGGTGACTGTTAGAACGTGCGCCTTGGCGGGCCTGTGCGCAATGGCATGTCCGAATGCGTACATCGGCGTGCGGAGAGCCCGTCGGGCGCATTAAGAAACAGACAGGGAAGTCCACTTGGGCGGGCTCTTGTAAGTCCCCCGCTTTCCAGGCCTGGGGCCACAGCGTCCATCTTTCCCCACGCTTTCCGCTGGCCCGCGACGACGGCTTTTTGCGCCGTCAAATTTCAAACTGAGACACTACCCACTACCCGCCGGCGTCGGGCGACGCCACTCGAAGGCAATTCTTCTTTCGACGGACGGACGAACGGCTTTTGGCCCGTCCCATCACCACTCGGCGAAGGAGCCGTCCTTGTGGCGCCAGATCGGGTTGCGCCAGCGGTGACCTTCCTTGGCCCGCTCCTTGACATAGTCCTCGTCGATCTCGACGCCGAGCCCCGGGCCGTCGGGGATGGTGACATAGCCGTCCTCGTAGCGGAAGACATCCTTGTTGGCGGCGTAGTCGAGCAGGTCGTTGCCGGCGTTGTAGTGAATGCCGAGGCTCTGCTCTTGGATGAAGCAATTGTAGCTGACCGCGTCGAGCTGCAGGCAGGCAGCAAGTGCGATGGGCCCGAGCGGGCAGTGCGGCGCCACCGCCACGTCATAGGCTTCCGCCATCGCCGCGATCTTGCGGCACTCGGTGATGCCGCCGGCATGCGACAGGTCGGGCTGGATGATGTCGACGACGCCTTCCTCGAACACGGACTTGAAGTCCCAGCGGCTGTAGAGCCGCTCGCCCAGCGCGATCGGTGTCGAGCCTAGGGCGGCGATCTCCTTCAGCGCTTCGCGGTTTTCACTAAGCACCGGCTCCTCGATGAACATCAGCCGGTAGGGTTCCAGCTCCTTGACCAGGATGCGCGCCATTGGCCGGTGCACGCGGCCATGGAAATCGACGGCGATGCCGATATTGGGCCCGACGGCCTCGCGCACCATCGCGACGCGCTCGACGGCTGCATCTATTCTGTCGTGGCTGTCGACGATCTGCAGTTCCTCGGTGCCGTTCATCTTAAGTGCCAGGAAGCCGCGCGCCACCACTTCCCTGGCGCCCGCCGCCACCTCCGCCGGCCGGTCGCCGCCGATCCAGGAATAGACCTTGATGGTGTCGCGCAGTCTGCCGCCGAGCAGTTCATGCACTGGTACGCCGAGCGCCTTGCCCTTGATGTCCCACAGCGCCTGGTCGATGCCGGCAATGGCGCTCATCAGGATCGGCCCGCCGCGGTAGAAGCCGCCGCGATGCATCACCGTCCAGTGATCCTCGATCAGACGAGGATCCTTGCCGATGAGATAATCGCCAAGCTCCTTGACCGCCGCTTCGACCGTCAGCGCGCGGCCTTCGACCACGGGCTCTCCCCAGCCGGTGACGCCGGCATCGGTCTCGATCTTCAGGAACAGCCAGCGCGGCGGAACGATGTAGGTGGTGAGCGAGATGATTTTCATGCGCGGTCTCAGTTGTTCTTGAGTTTCTTGGCGCTGACGAGGTCGCGCGCCGCAAGGTCGAGGATCCGGTTGGCCGCCCCACGCGCCGCCTCCGCGTCGCGCATGCGCAGTGCCTCCACCACCTCGCGGTGTGCCGACACCGCCTCCATGCGCCTTTCAAGCGAGATTGTCGCCGAGGCTTCCAGCGAGAACTTCAGCCCCGTGTCGATCAGATTGCCGATCTGGCGAAAGATCGGATTGTGGCTCGCGGCATAGACGATCTGGTGGAAGGCGATATCGCTGCGCGAGAAGGCGGCGAGATCCTCGCCGGCACCGGCCATGCCGCGCCATGCGACTTCCAGATCGGCGATCTCCTGCAGTGTCGCACGCGTGGCGGCAAGCTCGGCGACCAGCGGCTCGATGGCGCGGCGTGTCTCCAGGATGGCGTCGAACAGCTTGTCGTCCAGCGCATGCGGCGCGTGCCAGGCCAGCACCTGCGGGTCGATGATGTTCCAGTCGTCCTCGTTGCAGACGACCGTGCCGACGCGGGGCCGCGACAGCACCAGCCCTTTGGCGGCAAGAACCTTCAAGGCTTCGCGGATCACGGTGCGGCTGACGCCATACTCGACGCCGAGTTCGTTTTCGGTGGGCAGCGAAGAGCCGGCCGGATAGCGTCCTGAAAAGATGTCGGAGGCAATGGCCCTCGTCACATCGGGCATGACGCGCGGGCGGCGCGTGGCCGTGTCGGCTGAAGCCTTCTTAGACGTTTCGGTCACCTCAGCCCTCCTCCAAGGCGGCGAACCCGCTGATTTCGCACAACCGGCCCGGCCTTACCGGATGCGGATGATTTGCGCCAGCGATCCTTGGTCAGAGCATGTATCTTAATTATCATACCAGATCAATTGACGAGTATGATAAAAGCGAATACAGACTCCAGCACCCGGGCCGAGCGCCCGGCCTATCGCTGGGAGGTAATCATGCGACTTTTGAAGACCGCGCTCGTCGCGGGCGCGCTTGCCGTGCTGTCCGTCACGACCATCGCTGCATATGCTCAGGACACCAAGATCGGCTTCATCGTCAAACAGCCCGAGGAGCCGTGGTTCCAGGACGAATGGAAGTTCGCCGACCAGGCCGCCAAGGAAAAGGGTTTTACCCTCGTCAAGATCGGCGCCGAGGACGGTGAGAAGCTGATGTCGGCGATCGACAATCTCGGCGCGCAGGGCGCGCAGGGCTTCATCGTCTGCACACCCGACGTGAAGCTTGGCCCCGGCATCGTCGCCAAGGCCGCTGCCAACAATCTCAAGCTGATGACCGTCGACGACCGCCTGGTCGGCGCCGACGGCAAGGCGCTCGAAGACGTGCCGCATATGGGCATCTCGGCCACCAAGATCGGCGAGGCCGTCGGCCAGGCGATCGTCGACGAAATGAAGGCACGGGGCTGGAAGGCCGACGAGGTCGGCGCGATCCGCGTTTCCTATGACCAGTTGCCGACCGCCGTCGACCGCGTCGAAGGCGCCATCTCGGTGCTGAAGGCGAACGGCTTCAAGGCCGGGAACATCTTTGACGCTCCCCAGGCCAAGACCGATACCGAAGCAGCGCTCAATGCGGCGACGGTGGTGCTCAACGCCCATGCCGACATCAAGAAGTGGGTCTCCTTCGGCCTCAACGACGAGGCCGTGCTCGGAGCCGTGCGCGCTTCCGAAAGCGTCGGCATCCCGGCCGATGGCATGATCGGCGTCGGCATCGGCGGCGCGGATTCGGCGATCAACGAGTTCAAGAAGCCGACCGCCACCGGCTTTGTCGGCACGGTGATCATCTCGCCGAAGCGGCACGGCTACGAGACGGCGCTCAACATGTATGACTGGGTCGCCAACAACAAGGAACCGGAGAAGCTGATCCTGACCTCCGGCGCGCTCGCCAAGCGCGACGACTACCAGAAGGTCCGCCAGGGCCTCGGCATCGAATAATTCCCCCTGTACAAACAGGCGGCGGGCTCGTCCCGCCGCCTGTTTGCTGTGGTACAAAAGGAACGCCCGTGTCCTTTCTCGACTTCTCGCACATCACCAAGACCTATCCGGGTGTCAAGGCGCTGTCGGATGTGTCGTTCGGCGTCGACAAGGGCGCCGTGCATGGCCTGATGGGCGAAAACGGCGCCGGCAAATCCACCCTGATCAAGATCCTTTCCGGCGACCAGCATGCCGATATTGGCGAGATACGCATCGACGGCAAGGTCCAGGCCTATGCCTCGACAGGGGATGCCTTCGACAATGGCGTCATCGTCATCCACCAGGAACTGCAACTCGTCCCGGAACTCACCGTCGCCGAAAATCTCAGCCTCGGCCGCTTTCCCGCCAATGCCGGCGTCATCGCGCGTGGCAAGATGCTGGAGGACGTCGGCGCCAAGCTGAAATCGGCCGGCATCGACATCGATATCAGCCGCAAGGTCAAGACCCTGTCCATCGGCGAGCGGCAGATGGTCGAGATCGCCAAGGCGATCATGCTCGACGCGCGCGTCATCGCGCTGGACGAGCCGACCTCGTCGCTGTCGTCACGCGAAAGCGAAATCCTGTTTGCCCTGATCGACCGCCTGCGCGGCGAGGGCAAGGTCATCATCTATGTCTCGCATCGGCTCGACGAGGTGTTCCGGCTTTGCGACAGCCTGACCGTGCTGCGCGATGGCAAGCTCGCGGCGCACCATACATCGCTGAAGGACGTCACCCGCGACCAGGTCGTCGCCGAAATGGTCGGCCGTGAAATCTCCGACATTTGGGGTTTTCGCCCACGCAAGGCAGGCGATGTCAGACTCAAGGTCGAGGCCCTTTCCGGAACAAAACTGAAGACGCCGGCCAGCTTCGAGGCACGCGCCGGCGAAATCGTCGGCTTCTTCGGCCTGATCGGCGCAGGGCGCTCGGAACTGATGCGGCTGGTCTTTGGCGCCGACCCACGGTCGAGCGGCGTCATCAGCGTCGACGGCAAGGTTGTTCATGCCACCGATCCCCATGACGCGATCCGCGCCGGCATCGTGCTGTGCTCGGAGGACCGCAAGCATGACGGTATCATTCAGGGCCGTTCGATCGAGGAGAACATCAACATCTCGTCGCGGCGCCATCACGCGCGCTTCGGCATCTTGAACCGCGCCAGCGAGATCGCCGCCGCCGAGACCTTCATCAAGAAGCTCAAGGTGCGCACACCCTCGCGCAAGCAGGACATCATCAACCTCTCCGGCGGCAACCAGCAGAAGGTCATCCTTGGCCGTTGGCTGTCGGAGCAGGGTGTACGGGTCCTCATCGTCGACGAGCCGACGCGCGGCATCGATGTCGGCGCCAAATCCGAAATCTACGAACTGCTCTACCAGCTTGCCGGGGACGGCATGGCCATCGTCGTCGTCTCGTCCGAGCTGCCGGAGGTGATGGGCATTTGCGACCGCATCCTGGTGATGTGCGGCGGGCGCATCAGCGCCGAGCTCACGCGGGAAAAATTCGCCGAGAAGGCGATCCTGGCCGCGGCACTTCCTGACACCAAAACCCCCGACGCGATCGCATCCTGAGGACCTGACATGACCTATCAGTTGAAGAAGATCCTGCTCGGCGAACAGGGGCTCGTCGTCATCTTTGTCGTTGCCTTCGCGCTGGTCTCGCTGCTGGTTCCCAATTTCCTCACCGACCGCAACATGCTTGGCCTGCTGCAGTCGGTGGTCACCGTCGGCATCGTCGCCTGCACCATGATGTTCTGCCTTGCGGCGCGCGACTTCGACCTGTCAGTTGGCTCGATCGTCGCTTTCGCCGGCATGGTCGCGGTGATGGCGTCGAACTACACGGGCTCTATCCTGCTTGGCCTCTTGGCGGCAATCGCCTGCGGCGCCTTCGTCGGCTTCATCAACGGCGTCGTCATCGCCAAATTCCGCATCAACGCGCTGATCACGACGCTGGCGACCATGCAGATCGTGCGTGGCCTGGCACTTATTGCATCCGACGGGCGCGCCGTCGGCATCAACAGCCCTGATTTCTATCAGCTCGCACTGTCGAAATTTTTGGGCATACCGACCCCAGTCTGGGTGCTGGTCGTCCTGTTCGGCATCTTTGGCTTCGTGCTCAACCGCACCGTCTTCGGCAAGAACACGCTGGCCATTGGCGGCAATCCTGAAGCGTCGCGGCTTGCCGGCGTCAATGTCGACCGCACGCGCATATGGATTTTTGCCCTGCAAGGCGTCGTCTGCGGTATCGCCGGTATCCTGCTGGCCTCGCGCATCACCTCGGGCCAACCCAACGCGGCGGTTGGGCTTGAGCTCTCGGTCATCTCGGCCTGCGTGCTCGGCGGCGTGTCGCTTGCCGGCGGACGTGCCACAATGTCGGGCGTCATCGTCGGCGTGCTGATCATGGGCATCGCCGAGAATGCCATGAACCTGCTCAACATTCCGGCCTTCTACCAGTACATCGTGCGCGGCGTGATCCTGCTGCTCGCCGTGCTGCTCGACAATCTGCGCTCGTCGGCTTTGGGCCGGCGTTGATCGTCTTCGACTGGAGTGACACCCATGGCTGAGCGCCTGTCCGGCAAACGCATCTTTCTGACCGGTGCCGCGCAAGGCATCGGTCTTGCTATCGCCGAGGCCTGTCTTGCCGAGGGTGCGAAATTGTTCCTCGTCGACCAGGACGGCACGTTGCTGGACAAGACCGTCGCCAGCCTTGCGGCACCAAAGGGGCATGTCGGGCATGCGACAGCCGACATCAGCGACGGGGCGGTGATAACCGCTGCCGTTGCCCGCGCGACCGCCGAACTCGGCCCGATCAACGCGCTGATCAACAATGCTGGCATGAACGTCTTCTCGACACCGCTCGAAGCCACCGAGGAGGAGTGGAATCGCAATTTCGAGGTCAACGTCAAGGGCGCCTGGAATTGCAGCAAGGCGGTGCTGCCGGGCATACTCGCCCATGGCGGCGGGGCGATCCTCAACATCGCCTCGACCCACAGCTTCACCATCATTCCACACACATTCCCTTATCCCGTCGCCAAGCACGCCCTGCTTGGCCTGACCAAGTCGCTGGCGCTTGAATATGCCGGGCAAGGCGTGCGCGTGAACGCGCTCGCGCCGGGCTATGTCGAGACGCAGAAGGCCATCGACTACTGGAACGGTTTTCCCGATCCGGCGGTGGCGCGCGCCACCACCATGGCGCTGCATCCCGGCGGACGCATCGCCTCGGCGAGCGAGATCGCCCTTGCCGCCGTGTTCATGATTTCCGACGAGTGCCCGTTCATGAACGCGGCGACCCTCGTCGTCGATGGCGGGCTGAGCCAGCTTCAGCACCCCGCCTGAATTCCGGAAAAAACCATGACCAACAGACGATCGCAGCATTGGTTCGGCAGCCACGCGCCGCAGCCGCGTCGCCCCATGTCCTGCCGGCGGACCTAGAGTGCCGACCTCGGGCCAGGTTCGTCAGCCGAGAAGGTCGGCGGCGACTTTCGAGCGTGTTGCGGAACGACGTCTCGATATGATGTTCCATTGCTTGCCGCACCTTCGGCGTCACGACGCCTCAGTGCGTTGAGAATAGCTTCATGCTGCTCGATCGTCTGTTCGCCATAGCCAGGCTTGGGAATGGCGAGGTAGCGGCCGCGATTCATCTGCGCCTTGGAGATGTCGACGGCTCGCCAGATTTTCGGTAGGCCGCAGATCTCGGCGATGGTGCGGTGGAAGACGTCGTCGAGCTGGATCGCGGTGGCATATCTGCCGCGCGCCATGGCGAGCCGGTGCGCCGCCATATTGTCCTCCAGAAGCTCGCCGGCTTCCGGGGTAAATTTGGCAGCCGCGCGCCTGGCACTCTCCATTTCCAGCGCCCGCCGGATGACATAGGCTTCTTCCAGATCGACGCGGTTGATTTGTGCGACATAGGTGCCGGTCTGCGCCAGGATCGTGACCAGGCCTTCGTCGCTTATGCGCTTGACCGCTTCGCGCACCGGTGTGCGCGAGACGCCGAGGGCTTCCGCGATGGCCACCTCGTTGATGACCTCTCCCGGCTTCATTTGTCCGACCACGATCAGATTGCGGATCCTGTTATAGATTTGATCGCGCAGTGGCAGTGCCCGATTGAGCGTCGAAGGGTCCAGGTCCATGAGAAATCCGTGTCTTCGTCCGCCAGAACGGTCAAGATATATTAGGATGTCGACTGAAATGCACTCGATACAAGTGTGCGTGTGGCCGGGACGCGCGCAACCGTCGATCCGTCCGTCGACTATCCCAGGTGAAAGCTTACGCGCAATTTACGACCATCGGTTACATCAGTTCCTGTCTGATTCGCGCCCGACAGGAACATCATGAGCAAAGCCCTGACGACCTTCGCACTCGTCGCCGTGCTGACCGGCTTGCTCATGGCGTTGAGCCTTACGGTAGCCAGGCACGGCTATCCCTATGGGGCGATCGGTGTAAGGCGGCTCGACGGCATCGCCGACGCCGGCATGTTCATCCCGCTTGCCGCGGCCTATTTCTTCAGCGGGCTTTTGATGATGATCCTGCCGATCCGGGCGGCGAGCATTGTCCTGACGCACATCGCCGACGCTCTTTTCTGGACCACGGTCGTGCTGTTAGCGGCCATCATCGGCTGCCTCGTCGCCAGATGGGCCTTTGGTCAGTGGGACGTCTTGCGGGCGTTGCTGAACTGGCGCTTCCTGTTTGCGGCCGCGATCATCGGCTGCCATTTCGTCATGAACGAGTTGCGCCGCAACGTGCTGCTGCGCAGCCTGTTCTTCGTGATCTTTGCCGCCGCGACGCTGGCTTGCCTGTTCTGGTCGTTTGCGCTCTGAGTGCGATTGTGGCCGCTTAACTCCGGGATCCGGCGGCAACGTTGCCGGCAGCCATTTCCATCCACGTCCAGAGATAGGCTGCAAGACCGCGATCGACATGGATGCGCAGCTTGCTCTCATGGCGATAGACGATGGCGCTGATGCCGGCGAAAGAAAGCGCCGCACTGGCACTTGGCTGCCTGGGATCGAGCGTCGTTCCACGCGCGATGAAAGCATCAAGTGCCGGGCCTTCGGCCTCGAATACCAGCAGCCCGGCGCCGATGGTCGTCACCGCGAAGCCTTCCGCGTGCCAACCTGCGGCAATGGCAAGCGGCGCGTTCGACACCACGAGCAGCCGGTCGCGCGCCAGCCGCGCCGCATAGCGCTCACCTTGCGCCGCGCCAAAGGCACCCACCACGCCTTCCGCCTTCACGCCGGATACAAGCGCCCAGGCGTCGAGGTCGCCGCTGACCAGCAACTGGTCGAGGCCAAGGACCGCGCGCACCACGAGGTCGGGTGCATCGATGGCTGCCGAGCGCCAATCCGGCGCGACAGACCATTTTTCCGCGAGGTCACGCATTGAGCCGGTCTCCCGCCGGGTCGTAGGCGCAAGGGGCGGCGATCGTCGCCGTCCTGTGCTTGCCGAGATGTTGGATTTCGATCGTTTCGCCGTGCCGCGCTGCACCCCGTTCGATCAGGCCAAGCGCAATGGGCTGGCCAAGGGCGGGGCTCTCGTAGCTGGAGGTGACAAAACCGATGCTGTGCAGCTTGCCGCCGCGCCGCTCGACACCATGCGCGCCGGTGGCAAGTGCTGCTTCGCCCTGCGGCACCGTCAACCCGACCAACTGCATGCGGTCGGGCCGCGAAGCCTCCTCGGTGAACAGCGAGCGGCGGCCGACATATTCGGTTTGGCGTTTGGTGCGAGGCCCATCGCTGCCGAGATCATGTGGCAGCGTGGTGCCGTCAGTGTCCTTGCCGATGACGATGAACCCCTTCTCGGCACGCAGGATCATCAGCGCTTCCAGCCCGATGAGAACGGCGTCGAACGCCTGGCCGGCTTGGCGCAGATGCGCCCATAAAGGTTCGGCGCGATCCGCGCGGATCGAGATTTCGTAGCTCCTGTCGCCGGTGAAACTGACACGGGCAATTCGAACCTCGTCCCCGGCGTAGCTGCCGTGACCGATCGCCATATGCGGAAGGGCGGCATCGGCAAGTGAAAGGCCGAACCCCACCGTTTCGAGCAGCGTGCGGGCGTTCGGCCCGGAGACGGTCAGCGTCGCCATCTCCGATGTCGCGTTGTGGATGTAGACGGCGCCGCGCCCGAACCGATCCTGGCGCCACTCTTCCAGCCGGGCATGCACGGCGGCGACATGCGAGGACGAGCACGACACGACGAAGCGGTGTTCGTCCAGCCGCACCAGCACGCCGTCATCGAAGACCACGCCGTTCTCCGACAGCATGAAGCCATAGCGGCAGCGGCCCGGCCTCAGCGCCGACATGGTGTTGTAATAGAGGAAATCGACGAATTCGGCCGCCTTCGGTCCGATCACCTCGATCTTGCCGAGCGTCGAACCGTCGAACAGCGCGACCGATTGGCGCGCGCGAAAGGCCTCGTCCTGGATGGCGCGTACCGCGTCCGCGTTGCGACCCCCATAGTGAGCCGGCCGCAGCCAGCCGCCATATTCCTGGAAAACGGCACCGCCGGCGCGGTGGACGGTTTCCAGCGGCAGCCGGCGGACCGGCGCCATCAACTCGCCAACGCGCGCCCCGGCAAAGCTCGCCAACGGCACCGGCGTGAAGGGCGGGCGATAGGTGGTGGTGCCGACCTCCGGCACCGTGCGGCCGGTGATGCCGGCCATCAGTGCGAGGCCCGGCAGGTTGGAGGTCTTGCCTTGGTCGGTCGCCATGCCGAGCGTGGTGTAGCGCTTCAGGTGCTCGACCGAGACGAAGTTTTCGCGGGCCGCCAGTTCCACGTCCTTCACGGTGACGTCGTTCTGATAGTCGATCCAGATGCGTCCTTTCGAGCCAGGCATCGGCCAGGCGGCTACGATACCGGCTGTCGCTTCCGGCCCAGTGCTGCGCGGGATCGCCGCCTTCGTCTGGCCGAGCGATGCGGCGGCTTTCTCCGCGCTGGCGAACACTTCCGACAAGGAGACTGCGCCGGCGGCAGCCCCTGCAACGGCAATGCCGTCGACGGGATTGCCCGGCAGGAAGGCGGCACGGGCCTCGCTCCAGGCAAGCTTGCCCCTGGCCTGGCCAAAGAGATGAATGGTCGGCGTCCAGCCGCCTGAGACCAGCACGCAATCAGCATCGAGCCTGGTGCCGTCGTCCAGCGTCACGCCTTCGACGCGCAGCCTGCCGGCGGCGGAGGCAAGCGTCCGCCCCTTGAACTGCCGTACCTTGGCTGGCGCGACGGGCATGCCGTCACGCCTGATGTCGACAAGCGCGACATCGGCTCCGGCCTCGGCGATCGCCTCCGCAACCTCATAGGCGCTGTCATTGTTGGTGGCGATGACGACGCGCTTGCCGACCAGCACCGCATGGCGCCTGAGATAGGCGAGCGCGGCATCGGCCGACATGATGCCAGGTAGATCGTTGTTGGCGAAAGGTAGCGGCCGCTCGATGGCGCCGGCCGCCAGCACGATCCGGCGCGGCCGGACCCGCCACAGCGTATCAGGCCGGCCATCGAATTGGCGCTGGTTCAGCCCAACCAGATTGTGGTCGTAGATGCCGAAGGCGGTGGTCGAGGGCAGGATCAGATGCCCCCCGCCGGCGAGCCCAGCGATCGTTGCTTCGACCCACTCGGCAGCCGGCCCGCCGTCGATATCGCCGGCGCGGTGGCCGAGCGACCCGCCCGGCTTCCGCTGGTCGTCGACCAGCGTCACGGAGAGGTCCGCGTCGGCCGCCAGCTTGGCCGCCGCCAACCCGGCTGGCCCCGCGCCAACCACCAGCACGTCGCAATGATGGTTGACCTGGTCCGATGTGCCCGGCGATGTCCAGTCCGTATCGACCTTGCCAAGACCGGCCATGGCGCGGATGCGCGGTTCGAACATGTGCCAGTCCGGCCACATGAAGGTCTTGTAGTAGAACGCCGCCGGAATGAAGCGCGAGAAGCGGTCGAGGAAGGCGTTGCGGTCGGCCAGCGCATTGGGCGTCGCGTTGACGCTTTTCGCCACCAGCCCCTCGCGCGCCGGCTCGGTCGTGGCGCGTGCGTTCGGCGTCGCCCGTGGGCCGCCGATATCGATCAGCGCGTTCGGCTCCTCGACGCCGGCACCCCAGATGCCGCGCGGCCGGTGGTATTTGAAACTGCGGCCGACGACCGCGACATCGTTGGCAAGCAGGGCGGAGGCAATGGTGTCGCCGACAAAACCGTCCACGCTTGTGCCGTCGAAGCTGAAGCGGATCGGGCGCGAACGGTCGATGGCGCTGCCGCCAGTGGCGAGACGCGAGGCGGTCATGCCGTATGCTCCTCGCCCAGCGCGGTCGAAGACAGCACCTCATGGGTGAGCGTGTCGCGCTCCATGACGAAGAACTCGCCGCAGTTCATATGCACCCAGATTTCGCGCGCCGCGCCTTTCGGATTGGAGCGCAGGTAGAGATAGTTGGCCCAGCGATCGATCGGCACATCGCCGCCATCCGGCCTGGCATTGCCGGCATCGCCGCCATAGTGGAATTCGGTTTCGTCGCGCGGACCGCAGAACGGGCAAGGAAAGAGCTGCATGATTGCCCCTTGTCTCAGTGCGCGATGCCGGAGCCGGCCGCTTCGTCGATCAGCCGCCCTGTGGCGAAGCGGTCGAGATCGAAGGGCCGGCTGATCTCGTTGTGCTTGCCGGTCGCTAGCAGGTTCGCCAGCAGCGTGCCGCCGGCGGGGATCGCCTTGAAACCACCGGTGCCCCAACCGCAATTGAGGAACAGATTGGGCAGCGGCGATTCTCCGATGATCGGCGAGGAGTCAGGCACGACGTCGACAATACCAGCCCATTGCCGCATCAGCTTCAGTTGCCCGAAGATAGGGAACATCTCCAGCACCCCTGCGATCACCGTCTCCAGCGTCGGCAAATTGCCGCGCTGCGCATAGGAAGGGATGCGGTCGAGCCCGCCGCCGATGACGATCTCGCCCTTGTCCGACTGGCTGACATAGACGCCGGTGCCGGGCGACAGCACCACCGTGTCGAGGATCGGCTTGACCGGCTCGGAAACGCAGGCCTGCAGCGCGTAGGAATTGATCGGCAGACGGAAGCCGGCTTTCCCCGCCAGCACTGAGGAATGCCCGGCCACCGCCATCCCGATGCGCTCGCCGCGAATGGCGCCGCGCGTCGTCTGCACGCCGCGGCAGCGCCCGCCCCCGATGATGAAATCGGTGATCTCGCAGTTCTGGATGATGTCGACGCCGAGCCGGCTCGCCGCCCGCGCATAGCCCCACGCGACCGCGTCATGGCGCGCCGTGCCGGCGCGGCCCTGCCAGATCCCGCCAAACACCGGAAAGCGCGCATAGGGAGAGAAATTGTAGATCGGCGCCACCCGGCGTACGTCCTCGGGCGAAAACAACTCCGCATCGATGCCGCTGATCTGCATGGCGTTGACGGTGCGCGCGCCGACTTCCATTTCGGCCGTCGAGTGGCACAGATTGACCATGCCGCGCTGCGACAGCATGACGTTGTAGTTCAGGTCCTTCGACAGGCCTTCGTAGAGCCGGTGCGCCAGCCCGTAGAGCTCGACGCTTTGCGGGTAATAATAGTTGGAACGCACCACCGTGGTGTTGCGGCCGGTGTTGCCGCCGCCGATCCAGCCCTTTTCCAGCACGGCCACGCGGGCGATGTTGTGGTTCCTGGCCAGGTAATAGGCCGTCGCCAGCCCATGGCCACCGCCGCCGATGACTATCGCGTCGTAGGACGGCTTCGGCTCGGGCGAGCGCCAGGCCTGTTTCCAGCCGGTCTGGCCGGCAAGCCCCTCCTTGAACAGCGACAAAGCGGAATAGCGTCTGGTCATGGCGTGGCGGACAAGCCTGTTTCTAGGGAAAAAGCGGAGGTCATTGCGTGGTCTTTTCGCGCCGACGGCACGGTCATGCCCGCATCGTCTTGCCCTCTGGATCGTAAGGCGACGAAGCGATGACGCGCACACCTCTTTCGACGCCGACGATATGGGTTGTCAACTGCGTATCGACATCGGCCATCCTGTAGCACTCCACCCAGTCATCGGGCGTAATCTACCGGCGTTGTACATTAGTGTCTAGATCGGCGCGGCGGTTGCGTGCGCCGTTGACGACGATGCGAGCGAGAGCGCTTCTTGCGCTTCCTGGTCCAGGGGGGCTGTCGGGATGGCTACCGGCTGCGGGGAACGGTTCTCTCGACGTAGCGCGAAAAATCCTCGACATCCTGCGCCGAAGGTTCCTGACCGGTGAAGCTGCGCAGATACGCGGCAACGTGAGGCAGACGGCTGCTCATCGGCTCGTTGAGTTCGAGCGAGTAGTAGCCGATCTGCATGAAATAGAGCACGCGGGCGCGCACGAACGCGTCCTCTTCTTCATAGCCATGACGCATGAACATGCCGCGTATGGCCTTGACTCGCTCTTCATCGGCCTCGTCCAGCGCGCGCCTTGTCGCGGGGGAGCGGCGGGCCCAGGCCCTGATCGCGAAATCCAGCCGGGGATCGAACAGCTTTTCGTCCACCCAGCATTCGAAAATGTTCATCACCCCGCGTATCACCGTCGCGGAAGGACGTTCGGCGCGCTCTACGATGAATCGGGTATTGGTCTGCCGCCAATGGTCGAGCAACTGGTCGAGCAGGTCCTGGCGGCTCTTGAAATACCAGTAGAAGCTCGAGCGCGAGACGTCGAGCTGCTGGCCTAGTGTCAGCACGCGGACGCGTTCGACGCCGTCCGAGATCAGGGTTTCAAGCGCGAGCTTCAGCCAGTCTTCGCGAGTGGCCTTGATGTTGCCGGTGGCGCCGGCACGCTGGATCGTCGTCTCGAGTGCTGCCATCAGCACGACGCATGACACGCCGCATCAGGCAAATCAAGGATATGGACATCTCTGTACAGAGCAATTCGGCCTTGACCCGGAGGCCTATCCACCGATGTTAGGCGGATTGGTGCTCTACGCGGCGCTGTCTCCGCCGCATCGAAGGCATGAGCGCAGGCACGGGGACTTTTGTCGCGGCCTTCGAGCCCAGAGCATGCTTTCCCGCAAGGCAATTGTCTGGCAAATACCACTCAGACAGATGCCGCCACGCGGCCAGCAGCCAGGGAAGGCAAGGACATGACAGCGTTTCGCAAGAACCTCATCGATGGCGAATGGGTCGGCGATGCCGGATCCCGCAACATCAACCCCTCGGATACCGGCGATGTCGTCGGCGAATATGCCTCGGCGGGGGTCGAACAGGCAGGCCAGGCGATAGCGGCGGCCAAGGCGGCGTTTCCGGCATGGTCCCGCTCCGGTCCGCTGGCACGCCATGCGGTGCTGAAAAAGACGGCCGACGAGATCATGGCGCGCAAGGACGAACTTGGCCGCAATCTGGCGAGAGAGGAAGGCAAGACGTTGGCCGAGGGCATCGGCGAGACCATCCGCGCCGCCCAGATATTCGATTTCTTTGCCGGCGAAACATTGCGCCTGTCGGGAGAGTTGGTGCCAAGCGTGCGGCCGGGCGTCGGCGTCGAGATCACGCGCGAAGCGGTTGGCGTTGTCGGCATCATCACGCCATGGAATTTCCCCATCGCCATTCCCGCCTGGAAGATCGCTCCGGCGCTGGCCCACGGCAACACGGTCGTCTTCAAGCCGGCCGAACTCGTTCCCGAGAGCGCCTGGTCCATCGTCGACATCCTGCATCGCGCCGGCCTGCCCAAGGGCGTGCTCAATCTCGTCATGGGCAAGGGCTCGGTGGTCGGCCAGGCAATGCTCGACAGCCCCGATGTCAACGCCATCTCCTTCACCGGCTCGGTGGGAACCGGCAAGCGCGTCGCCGCGGCAAGTGTCGAGCACATGCGCAAGTTCCAGCTCGAGATGGGCGGCAAGAATCCGCTCGTCGTGCTCGACGATGCCGATCTTGCGGTCGCTGTCGACTGCGCGCTGAACGGCGCGTTCTTCTCGACCGGCCAGCGCTGCACGGCCTCGTCGCGTTTGATCGTCACCAACGGCATCCACGACCGTTTCGTCGACGCTCTCAAGGAGCGCATGGAAAAGCTGGTGATCGGCGATGCGCTCGATGCGCAGACCCAGATCGGTCCGGTGGTCGACGCGACCCAGCTCAAGCAGGACGAAGACTATATCGCCATCGGTGTCCGGGAAGGCGCCACGCTCGCCTTCGGCGGCGAACGGCTCGACCGCAAGACGCCGGGTTTCTATCTCAAGCCGGCGCTGCTGACCGAGGCCACCAACGCCATGCGCAGTTCGCGCGAGGAGATTTTCGGGCCCGTCGCCAGCGTCATCCGCGTCAACGACTATGACGAGGCGCTTGCCGTCGCCAACGACACGCCGTTCGGCCTGACCTCGGGCATCTGCACCACCAGCCTCAAGCACGCCACGCATTTCAAGCGCAACTCCGAAGCCGGCATGGTGATGGTCAATCTGCCGACCGCGGGTGTGGACTTCCATGTTCCCTTTGGCGGGCGCAAGGGTTCGAGCTTCGGCCCGCGCGAACAGGGCCGCTATGCCATGGAGTTCTACACCACGGTAAAGACCGCCTATACGTTCGCGGGATGATCCGGCGCGCCGGCTGACCGGCCGGCGAGCCGTCATCCCTCGAGAAACGGACCGGTGCGATGACACTGCAGGACCTGACCTGGCTCAACCAGCCGCCGCACCATGCCATCGAAGGTGATGCCGTGCGCGTGCGCACCGGCAAGGAGACCGATTTCTGGCGCGAGACCTTCTATGGTTTCTGGCGCGACAGCGGCCACTTCCTGTATCGGCAGGTCGAGGGCGACTTCACCGCCGAGGTTACCGTCAAGGGCGACTACAAGGTGCTTTACGACCAGGCCGGGCTGATGGTCCGGCTGAGCGAAACGCACTGGATCAAGGCCGGCATCGAATACACCGACGGCCTTGCCTATGTTTCCGTCGTCGTCACCAACGACACGTCGGATTGGTCGCTGGTTGCCATTGCCGCCGGCCCGGACGGCGTCAGGATCCGCCTGACCCGCCACGGCGAAGCCATCCGCGTCCAGTATCTCGACGCTTCCGACGGTCATTGGAAGCCGGTTCGGCTCGCCTATTTCCCGATCTCGAAGATGGTCGATGTCGGCATGATGTGCTGTTCGCCGCAGCGTGAGGGTTTCGAGGTCACGTTCTCCGGATTTTCGGTCGGCCCGCCGATTGCGCGGGATCTGCACGACTGACGCCCGCAAACCTGGCTGGTGCCTTTGCGCGAGGAGCTTCGGCGGGCGGTCGCCTCACCACGGGACGTGTAGGATTTCCAGCTTGGGGAGGCCGACCGGCCGGATGCCGAGGTCGTTGGCAAGGAGACCAAAAGCTTCTGTCTCGATCAGATCGCGGTAGGGAATTTCGGGAAAACCAAGACCGCCGCGATGCAGGGCGGCATCGACCAGCAGCATGGTTCCGCCGACCGCATCGAGGCCCACGATATCGAGATGCCTGACATCGCTTAGATGATACCGGCTTGGTGTTTGCGCGGGAGGCTGGTGAAGCCCGCCACGTATCTCCCGGTAATAGCGATAGTCCTTGGCCTGCCGCCTGATGGCAAAGCTGTTGAGGTCGAAACTGGCGCCACCGGCGACCTTCACGCAATTGGGCACCGCGATGCGATGCCCAGCGGCGATCAGGCGGTTCAGCACATCGCCGGGAAAGCGCCAGACGTCGATGTCGATCCACAGTGCCCAGTCATCATCCTCGTTCAACCCGTGATCGATCAGGTAGTTGCGCACCTTGGCGATCGCGCCCCGCCTGACGCGCTGCATCCTGGGTTTGGCCCGTTTTGCCCTGTCGAGGCGGGTGCCGACCTGTCTTCGCAGCAGGACGATGTCACGATATTTGCCGGCTAATCCAGCCGTAGCGGCCTCTAATCGCTCCCAGCTTCCATCCAGACTGTCGCCTTCGCAGAAGACCAGCTTGATCCTGTCCTTTGGGTAGTCGAGCCCGTCCAGTGCATCGAGAAAAGGCTGGATAAGGTCGGCGGCGTCGCGAAGCGGCACCAGGATGGCGACGTTTTGGCCTAAAGGCAGCGGCGCCGCCAGAACCGCCTTGTCGACGCTTGCTCTCGCCATCGCTTCATCCAGATACGCGCCGCGCGTCAGGCGATACCGGAGCCGGTAGGCCCGGTTGCGAAGCTTGGTCAGCCATTTCGGCGGCGGCTCCGGAGTCCACCATGTGCCGGCCCAGTGATGGATCGAAAGCGTTGCCGTATCGTCGCCGACCTCGCGTTCCCCGCCCATCACCGGCGCGAACAAGCCGGAAGGATGAATGGCGAAGGCTGCCTGGTCGCTGTACCCGCGCTGCGCGGAGGTAAGCAGGCAGGGACCGGTCGCGTCGAGCACGTCCTTGGCGGCGGCGAGCCCGGGCATCATCGACAGGAGATGCGTCCAGAATGGATGACGGGGCGGGCTCGCTATCGTTCCGTTGAACAGGAGGTAGGGTAGGCCCCGGAAATCCGCCTGGACGACCGCATGCGAAGCTGGCTCCTTGCACAGCACGATCCGGGTCTCGCTCATGATCGCATCGAAGGGGGCGGCGCATTCGCAGTCGATGTCGGCATAGACCCCGCCAAAGTGATGCAGAAGCATATAGCGAGCCGCGTCCGACCGCTGTATGCCGTAGGTGTAACCGCAAAACATCGGCAGGTAAGCGGGGTAGTGCTCGGCCACGAATTCGAGCAGCATCCGGTCGCTCCAGAGCATGACTGTCCAGTGTGGATTATGCCGCTTCCAGCTGTCGGCATAGGCCTGGAAGCGTGCGGGAAAGCTGTCGGTCTTCCACGTCTGGTGCAGGATCGGGGGGATCATATGCGGCTCATGGGATGATGGGAGGTGGCTGGTCGTCGTCATTGCCGTCATTGTCCAGCGCAAGCCCGGCGCGGACAGCATCGCGGATGGCTTGCGGGCCAAACCTTGCCCATACGGCCTGATGCGCGCGAAAGCGCTGCCGTGCCCGGCGTTCGGCGTCGAGAGAAAGTTCGACTGCCATGGCGGCCAGTCCTTCGTCGCTGGCCGACAGCAGCACCTGGTCATTCTCGACCAGGCCCAGGCCCTCGGCCGCGAGCGGTGTCGCGATCACCGGCACCCCCCAGGCCATCGCTTCCAGGATCTTGATGCGCGTGCCCCCGCCCGCCCTGAGCGGGATGATGCTGAGATGCGCGCGGGACAGGAGCTGCCCCACGCCTTCGGGATTTTCGATGAGTTCCACACCAGGCAATCCGGCCAGCGCCCGCACGGTCGCCTTTGGACTGCGCCCGGCGAGAATGAGTTTGGCGTCAGGCAAGGTCTGCCGGATACGAGGCAATATGGCATGGGCCAATCGTTCGACGGCGTCGACGTTTGGCGGATAGCCGAGATGCCCGATGAACAGGATCGTCGGATAGCCGCCGTCGGTCGCGGCTTCGGCGGACAGCACCTGCGGAATGTCCTCGACGTTGGGAATTCCGTTGGGAACGACATTGATCGGCACCTTGCGCCCGGCAAGGGCCATCAGTCTCTCTCTGTCCTCGTTGGAGCAAACCCAGACCCTGTCGACAAGGGATTGCGCTTTTCTCTCCAACCGCCGGATGCCAAGGATCGCCGGGGATCGCGCTGGACGGACATGCCGCAGCTGTGCCGCCAGGTCGGATTCGACATTGTGCATGTCGAGGATGAGCTGTTTCGTCAGGGGGCGCAAAGGTCGCAGCAGCTTGAACAGGCCGATACCCTCGACGACGATCGTATCGGGTTTGAAGGTTTGCACCAAGCTCCGCAGCCGCACCAGTGCGGTGCGGGGAATACGGTTCTCCCCCGCGATCCTCCACCAGCCGAGCGAGGCCGCACGCGGTTCTCCATCGATCGTCAGGCCAGCCGCAATGATGCGCGTGTCGGACGGTTTTGATTGACCGCTTAGCGGCCTTACCGAGACAAGCCGGACCGGGCCGTACTCGGCCGCAAGGCTGGCATTGTTGAAATTTCTCAGGTCCGCTCCGGAAACCGGCGGAAATGCTGGGTCGAAGGACACGATCAGCGTGCGCCTTTCCGTGTCCGCGCCAGCGCGCGACGGGTAGTCAGGCCGTTTCATCATGGCTCCGATGCGAATTCGAATGCGATATTGCGACGCCTTCCAGCTCCGCCCCAGGCTCTTGTGGGCGCGAACGGCACGCATCATGCTCATCGCATGGCTGTATCGGTTGTGCTTGATAAGTTGCCTTGTAATCCGCAGAGCTATCCAGGCCTTCCTCCATTGCAGGATTTCCCTGGCAACGCCTGCATCGGCAAGCCTGTCCAGCTCACGAGCTATCGCGAGGAAGGTGGCGCGCGGGGCCTGGACGAACCGCCGCGCCATCCTTTCTTCGTCATGATGGTAGAGAAGCACCGGAGAGGAGATTGTTGTCACGTCGACATGGGCGAGCAGGGCCGCCCAATAGCACGTGTCCTCATCCAGGCTGGTGGTTTCGGGAAAGCGAACGGTGGCCGTTGCCGAGGCTGCGACCAATGCGCTGCCCATGGCGATCGGCCATGCCTCGTTGAGGAGATACCGGCGGGCGTTCGATGCCCGGTCGCTCGTGTACCCATGTGGAACCTTAAGCTTGTCCGGCCGCCCCTTAGTACGGCGAATGCTGGCGCCGATCGACAGGCCGGCCTCGGGATTGCGCAGGAGCGCGTCGTGTAACAGCCGCAACCCTCCCGCCATCACCTCGTCGTCGGCATCGAGGAAGAATATGAACTTGCCCTTCGCCCGCTTAATTCCGGCGTTGCGGGCAGCACCCGCGCTGCCCAGCCGCACGGCGAGGATCTCCAGCGGCAATCCATACCGTAGGGCGCTTTGCATCGAGATCGCCGCGGTCTGATCGATGGAGCCATCCTCGACCAGAAGAATCTCACCAATCAGGCCCCTCTCCGGCAAAAGGCTTCGCAGCGTGGCGTCGATCGTCGCGGCGGCATTTCTTGCTGGGATGACGATGCTGATGTCGGGCCATGCATGCCCCGAAATGCTCATTGCGGCACGAAAAAGCCGCGGTTCAGGAAGCGGTCATAGTAATGTTTGAACGGTGAGACCCCGCGAAGGGAAAGACTGGCGAGGCTCTCGACCGGCTGTGGGTCGACGTCGAACGGCGACTGGTCCTTCAACCAGCTATAGGAGCATCCGTCGTTCAGCGCGGAAGGGCTTCCAACAACATAACCGCCAAGCGCCTTCACGTGGCCGACCCGCCGCATGCCGAAATACAGGCTGGACGAAACCGCCGGTTCACGCGTCCTGAGATAGATGTGGAATCCATTCGGCGATTTCGCGACCGGCGTGCAACTTGAAAGGTGCGCGTGCTTGCCAGACCAAGCCCGATAGTCTGCTGAATCATCGAAATCCAGGATGAGAAGGTTGCAGTATCCTCCGATGATCCCGACATTTCCCGCAAAATCCCGAAACCAGCGCCGGGTTTCCTCACGTGTTGGTGGCTTCTGCGACAGCTGAAAGGCTATCGACCGGAACGCCAATTCTTTCAGGTCCTTTCGACGGGCCTTCAAATGTAGCGGCTGATATTCCATCGCCTGAAGATCGAGATGCTTGCCACCAGCACGCAGCGGTACACAGATATAACCCTTGGCCAAGAGCTCGATCGCGTATTCCGTTTCGACTAGAGGCTGCATCCACGAGCGTTCCGCGGCCGAAGACATGATCTCAGTTTCATTAGCCTCGCAGGGTTCAGTCAAGCGCCGCCGCGCACTTGGTTGCGTATTTGTGAGCATTTCGGCATATATCGTGGCTCTTGGTGTTATCGCCTCGACCATGCCAGCCAGCGCGCCGCCAGGCGCCTTCGCAAGGAGGTGAACCGCGTTCGCCTGTAGGCGTCGCCCGCCATCTTGATGCCTTGCGCCTGTGTAGGAAAGGGATGGATGACGTCGGCCAGCGCATGCAATCCCATACCCGATCGGATGGCGAGGGTCACCGTGTTGATCATCTCGCCGGCATGGCTGGCGACGACCGTCGCCCCCAGGATGCGGTCGGACCCCTCCCTGACATGGATCTTGACGAACCCTTCCTCCTCGCCGTCCATCACGGCGCGGGCGACATCGTGCATCAGCACGGTGTAGGTCTTGACCGGAATGCCGTCGCGGCGCGCCTCCAGTGGATAGAGACCGACATGGGCGATCTCCGGATCGGTATAGGTGCACCAGGGAACGACAAGTTCACTGAGCCTTTCGCGGCCGCGAAACAAGGCATTGCGCACGACAATGCGCGCGGTTGCCTCGGCGGTGTGGGTGAATTTGTATTCGAGGCAGACGTCGCCCGCCGCGTAGACGTCCGGGTTGCTGGTTCGCAGGTAATCATCCACCTTGATGCCGTTGGCGTCATACGCCACGTCAGCCCCTTCGAGCCCGAGACCATCGACATTGGGTGAACGGCCGACGCCTGTGATGATCTCGTCCACCGAAATCGTCGTCGTGTCGCCATCGCGTATCAGGTCGGCGAACTTGTTTGCGCCGTCCCTGCGCACCGCCACCACTGCGGTGTTCAGGCGCACCTCCACCCCCTCGCGCGCCAGCGCATCCGAAAGGATCTGCGCGGCGTCGCGCTCCTCGCCGGGCAGGAACATCGGATCGCTCTGCGCCAGGATGACCTTCGCGCCGAGCAGGCAGAAGGCTTGCGCCGTCTCGCAGCCAAGCGGCCCGCCGCCGATGACGAGGAGCCGCGGCGGGCATTCCGTAAGGTCGAACATCGTCTCGTTACTGAGATAACCGGCTTCGACCAGCCCCGGAATGGCAGGGAAGGCCGGACGTGCGCCTGTTGCAATCAGCGCCTTCTTGAAATGCAGCGTCTTGTCCGCGACCGTGACCGTGTCGCGTCCGGAAAATCGCGCCTCGCCGAAATAGAGATCGATCCCTTCCGAAACCAGGCTCGCGGCAGAATCGGCACGGCTGATCCGCTGCCGGATCTGCCGCATCCGAGTCATTGCCCGTTGAAAGTCCACACGAAGATGGTCCGGCGGGTCGCCGCCGAAACTCTCGGCATCGCGCATGTCGGCATAGAGTCTGGCCGTGCGGATGATCGACTTCGATGGAATGCCGCCGACATTGATACACGCACCCCCGATCAGCCCACGCTCGATCAGCGCGACCTTCGCGCCAAGGCTCGCCGCGTCACGCGCGGCGGTCAACCCTGCCGGCCCGGCACCGATGACGACGAGATTGTAGGGGCCGCTCGGCGTCGGGTTCTTCCAGTGTGGGGGATGCGCGCCCCTGATCAGTTCGACGTCGTTGCGGTCGACGGGAAAGGCCGCGGCTCTCGTCGGTTCACGCGACATCGCGTCCCCCGGGTGCCGGACTTGCCGGCCGCGACAGCCATCCGCCGGTGAAGCCGGCCTTGCCCAGGCCGCGGCGGATATGGGGATTGGAACGCATGAGTTCCCAGATCATGCCGGAACGGTGGTTTTCGATCATCATCACCGCAATCCCCTGGTCCAGTCCGTAATGGCCTTCCGACACCCAGCCGTTGCGGCCGAATTTTCGCCGGTTGGCCAATGTCGGGTTGAAACCGCTAGGCAGCCGGAAGTTGTCGATCACCTCCGGGTAGCGATCGACGAGGTGGCGCAGCGCCGCCAGGCAGATGTCCGGCGCGAAAGGCAGCGACGCCGGATAGGACCATGGCGCGATCGTGCCGTCATCCGGACCGAATGGCGCGCCGCGTGCCGCATAACCGGAGAACCGGTGGCGCCGCCGCTCCACGCTGGCGCGGAAGCCGCCCGGTCCGTCCCCTGCCGAAAGGCCCCACAGGTTCTCGCCATAGCCGTCGAAGCCGTAAGGGTTGTGCCGGGCGTAGTCGCGGTGAAGATATGTCGAGCGGCGGCTGTTTTCGAAATAGTCCGAATTCTTCTCGCGCATGAAAGCGTCGCGGATGCCGGCGAAATCGATCCAGGCATGCGAGAACTGGTGCATGAACAGCGGCCCGCCATAGAGCACGTCATGGCCGTAGATGTTTTCCCACTGGTAGGTCGCGGTCCAGGCCTCGTAGCTGTCGTCGGAACTCGGTCGATCCGGTGAGGCCAAAGAGAGCACATAGAGGATCGTCGCCTCGTTGTAGCCTTCCCAGCCATAGTGCAGAAAGCCGCTCCTCGGTTTCCAGCCCTGGCGCAAGGTGGGACTGCTACCTTGCGCCCATCGCCAGTCGACGCGCTTGTAGAGCGTCTCGGCCAGTTGGCGGATTTCGGCCTCATCGTCATTGTCACCGGAAAAATAGGCGCCCGCCACCAGCATGCCGGCGATCAGCAAGGCGGTATCCACCATCGACAGCTCGCAGCGCCAGACGCGCAAACCGGTCCGCATGTCGAGGAAGTGGTAGTAAAAACCCTTGTGGCCGGTAACGTCGTGGCCGCCGCCTTGCGTGCTGGTCTGGAAAAAGCGTAGCGCCGCAAGGGTCAGCCTGGCAGCCGCGTCGCGCGCGATCCAGCCACGTTCGACGCCGATCGGGTAGCAGGACAGTGCGAAACCGACGACGGCGATGCTGCACGGTGAATTCGGCCGCGACGTGTCGGCGACCAGCCCGTTGTCGGGGTTCACATTCTCCAGGAAATAGCCGAAGGCAGCGCGCTGACAGCGGTCCAGAAGCTCTTCATCGGCCAGCGCCGCGGGATCTGCTCTAAGCAAACGACGCAAACTCCAACATGATGGTCGCGGCTCCCGTCGATCGCACGCCGCCGACACGGTGGCCTGGGGGCATCGCACCTGCCGGCCTCTCTCGTCGTGTCATGGCTTTCCCCTGTTATGGCACGCTCATTCAGACGTCAGCTACCATAAACCTGTCCAGCTCCAATCGTTGCCTCGTCACGCGGAATTGTAGTTGGCTCGGGCCAACTCGGAACTGCCTCGATCCGGCTCAATAAGTGGCGCGGCCCCCCGAAACGTCGAAGACGGCGGCCGTGGTGAACGAGCATTCCTCCGAGGCGATCCATGAGATCAACGCCGCCACCTCTTCGACCTCGCCGAAGCGCGCCATCGGTATCTTGGAAAGCATGAAATCGATGTGCTCCCGGCTCATCTGCTTGAATATCGCGGTGCGCACCGCCGCCGGCGTCACGCAATTGACCGTCACCTTGGTCTTGGCGAGCTCCTTGCCGAGCGACTTGGTCAGGCCGATCACCGCCGCCTTCGAGGTGCTGTAGGCGGAAGCGTTGGGATTGCCTTCCTTGCCGGCGATCGAAGCAATGTTGACGATGCGGCCATAGTTGCGCTCGAGCATGTGCGGCACCAGCGCCTTGTTGCAGTAGAAGACGCCGTTGATGTTGATGTCGATGAGCCTTTGCCAGTCCTCGGCCGAATAGGACCAGGTCGTCATGTTCGGCCCGGTGATGGCCGCGCTGGTGACCAGTATGTCGACGCCGCCGAGGGCTTCGATCGTCGATTGTGCGGCGGCCTCCACACTTGCGGCATCCGCAACGTCCACCGTCATCCCATGCAGGGTGGGAACGACAGCTTTCGCCTGTTCGATCTGTGCGGTATCGCGGTCCCAGACGCTGACGCGCCCGCCTTCGTCGACGATTCTCTGCGCGACCGCGAGCCCGATGCCCGAGGCGCCGCCGGTAATCACCGCTGACCGGCCGGCGAATCGTCCCGCGAAGTTCATCGGCATGTCATTCCCCTGTCCATCCTGGCTGGAGCCGGTCTATGTGATGGCTCGTCGGGACTGTGAGGTTAGCGCGTGCCGAGTTCAAGCCGGCATGCGGCCGGACCGTCTGGGCCAACACCGTCAGGTTCCGTCTCGTCCCGTCTGCGACGCAGTCGGTGCGCATGTCCGATCGGGCAGGCGATCTCTCGGCGATCGCCGCGCTGTAAGACAAGGTGACAGGATTTGCCATTGAGCATGGGGTGCGATAGGCTATATTGCACTGCACAATGGAGACGCCGTTTCTTGTACGCCCCTGTTTGCGGATATGCCGGCTGGTTTGCGGCCTGCCGGTCCCGGGTCGTGTCGACGGGACCCTGAGATGAAAATCCCCAAATCCCTGCTGGTCGATCCCGAGAAGAACTCGGTCTATGGCAGCTTTGCAGTTGCCGTCTCGATCTGGGCGTTCTCCTATTCCGTCATTTTCGGCCAGGTGATGATCCTGGCCTACTATGCAGTCTGGCTTCCGCTCATCCTGGTCGACTACCGGCGGTTCCTGCGGCAACTGTCCAGTGCCTGGCTGCCGTTGCTGTTCGCGGCCTATGTCTGCTTCTCCGTGTTTTGGTCGCAGTCGCCCGGCATCACCGTCAGAACGGCGGTCCAGTACTTTTCCCATATCGCCTGCGCCTATGTCGCGGCACGCACCGTCAGTGTGCGCACCCTGACAATAGGCGCTCTGGTCGGCATATTCTTCGTCCTGCTCTACTCGTTAAGGGTGGGCGGCTATTCCGAGGACGTCCTCGACGGCACCTATAATTTCGTCGGCGCCTTCGCCTCCAAGAACCAGATCGGCTTCGTCGGCTCGCTCGGCATCTATTTCTCCGTCGTTTTCCTTGCTTTCCTTCGGCGTGGCCGGCTGAGCTTCATGCTGACCGTGCCGGTCGTGCTGTTGTCGGCCTATGTGCTGGTCCTCTCGCATTCCGCCACCTCGATGGCCTCGATACCGGCGGTTCTGGCGCTGGTGGCGCTTCTTGCGATGAGCAAGCTTTTGTCGCGGCGCTATCGCCGGGTGATCTTCCTGGTCGGCGCCGGCATGATCGTCGTGGTGGCCATTGTCGCCCTCAATCTCGGGCTGATGGACTTCGTGCTTGGCATCTTCGGCAAGGATTCGACGCTCACCGGGCGGACCTATCTGTGGGAGCAGGGCTGGAACGCCGCGATGCGGTCGCCAATCCTCGGCGTCGGCTATGCCGCCTACTGGGTGCAGGGCTTTGCCGAGGCGGAGCGGCTGTGGAACGAATTCTACATCACCACCCGCACCGGCTTCCATTTCCACAACACCTATGTCGAAGCCCTCGTCGAACTCGGCTTCACCGGGGCGGTGCTGATATCGCTGATCATGCTGCGCACGCTCTTCGGCCACATCGCGGCGGTGGTCTTCAAGACATGGCAGGCTGAATCGGTGGTCCTCATCGGCGTGATGGTGCTGCTGCTCATCCGCTCCTTCGTCGAGGTCGAGATTCTCAACCCCTACATCATGGGCTCCTTCCTGATGTATTTCAGCTTCTTCAAACTGGCGCGGCTGCCGGTCACCCGCACGCGATGGTCGCCGGCCTTCGAGCCCGCGGACGCGAAGGGTGGAGAGGCGGCCTGGCCTCACCGTCCGGCGGCGGCTGAGTAATGATGAGGGTCCGCTAGAGCAAGCTCCTGGAAAAGAGCGTAGCGGTTTCCGTCCGGTGTTGCGTCAATAATGCATGTCGCCCGGAAGTGTCCTCGGTTCTGGGATAGCGACATGCATAAAATCAGAAGTTACAGCAGGTCGAGCATATCCTATTCGCCGCGACAATGCTGTAGCCGTTCTCGTTTCCGGTGCTTGGAAATCCTATCAACAAAAACCTCCGCCCGGCAGGCCAGGCGGAGGTTCAAAGTCTTTTGCGTTATGGATCGAAAGCGGCCGGCGGGCCGCGCGATCTCCGCGTCCTACTGGCTGGCCAGCGGCGCCAGCTTGACCTTGATCACATCGCCCGGCAGCACCAGCGTGTCTTCCTTGGCGGTGACTTCGCTGGTCTTGCCGTCGACATTGCGCACCAGCGAATAGAGCAAGGTAGGTTGCTGGTCGTTGGTGATGGCGGCCGTCGTCGCCGGATCGGTGGCCTGGGCGATCAGGCCCCTCTGCATATTCACCTTCAGCGCGGCCTCGTTCAGGTCGGCTTCGGTCTGCTGCCGGGCGGCGGCGAGGCTCGAGCTCAAGGTGTTCTGGGCGTCGATGGCGTCCTGCGTCGCCTTGCTGATCGCCTGCTTGGCGGTGAGGATGGCTGTCTCATAGTCCAGGATCTTGCCCTGCAGGTCGGTCACGGACTGCTGCGAATCCAGGAGTCTGGCATTGGCGACCAGGCCCTTCTGCGCCAGCGGACCGATGCTGGCCAGCTGTTGCTGCGCCAGGTCGACCTGCTTCTGCTGGTTGGCGATCTTCTTCTGCAGCGATTCGATTTCGGCCTGCAACACACCCTTGAGATCGTCGAGCGCCTCGAGCTTCAGCTTCAGCGCCTTCTGGTCGGCGGTCAGGATCGTCATCTCGTCGTTGACGATGGCCGGCAGCCGCGGATCGCCCTCGACCTCCTTCGGTACGTCGAAGCTCGTCTTGCCAGCCATATCGGCGTCGATGCGGGCGCGCTTGACGATCAGCCGCACGCGCAAGTCGTCGGAGATGTCGAAATTGCCCTTGGCGGTGACCAGGTCCTTGCCGAGCTGCGGGCCGTAGTCGGCGTTGCGCCTGATGCCGCCGGCGACGCTGATCGCCTTCAGCACCGTAAGGTCGGGCACATAGGGAAATTGGCCGGGATTCTGCACTTCGCCCGAAATGTAGAACGGCCGGAACTGCGCCATTTCGACCGAGGCTTCGGGCTTGTCCGACAAAGCGAGCTTGCGCTGGAGCGCCTCGCCGATCGCCGCGGCGACCTCCGCCGTGGTCTTGCCCGCCGCCGGCAACTCGCCGACGAAAGGCACCGACAGGGTGCCGGCCGGACCGACCGTGTATTGGCCATTGACCGACGACCAGTCACGGAACGTGCTTTCGACGGTCTGCCATTCGGCGATGCGGATGGTGAGCTTGTCCTGGGAGCCTAGACGGTAATCGTCGGCGGCGGCCAGCTGGGGAAAAGCGAGCGACATTGCAAGGCAGGTCACCACGAGCCGCGAGCGGCCGGAAAACGGGCCGCTGCCGAAGACTTCGAACATGTCTGTTTTCAACTGAACGTTCCGATCCGTTATAACCCCATCGCCCGATGAGCTTGCCGCCGGTTGCCTGAGTCAGGCTGGCCTATCAGTAAGAGCCACGTGACATCCATACGGCCGGCACGGTCCTGATGATGATGCGAACGTCCTCGAACAGCGACCAGTTCTCGACATAGTGGCGATCGAACGCGACGCGACTGTCATAGGAAACGTCGTTGCGGCCGCTGACCTGCCACAGGCCGGTCAGGCCGGGCCGGGACTTCAGATAATAGACGGCCGCGCTGCCGTAGATTTCCAGTTCGTCACGGACCACCGGGCGAGGCCCGACAAGGCTCATGTCGCCCTGGAGGATGTTGATGATCTGCGGCAATTCATCGAGGCTGAGCTTGCGCAGGACCGCTCCGACGCGGGTGACGCGTGGATCGTTCTTCAGCTTGCGGGTCGCCATCCATTCCGCATTGGCGTCTGGATTGGTCGCAAGATAGGCGGCCAGCACCTTGTCCCCGTTCGGAACCATGGTGCGGAACTTGAGGCAGGAGAACAGCCGTCCGCCGCGCCCGATTCGCCGGTGACCGTAGAAAATCGATCCACCATCGGAGAATTTGACGAGCAATGCTATCATGATGAACAGCGGGCTTAGCGCGACCAGTCCGGCCAGCGAGCCGGCGATGTCGAAGCTCCGCTTGATGAGGCCGCCGATCGGCGGCGGAAAATCGGTGTCAGCCTGCGAAAAGTCCGCCGTGGCCGACTTGGCAATATCCCTCATACGGAAACTCCATGCGTTGAACGAATGGTTTACCGCACGATATCAAAAAAATGCTGCAGCGCAACACACAATTTCCCATACCATTGAAATAGCCGCGTCATGAATTGACTAAATAATAAGCTCGATCTGCACAAATTTCGAAATTTTTAGCACATTTGTGACAATAAATGGGCAAGGATAAAAAAATGCGGACGTTTTTGCGGCGATTTTTGGGCACGGCGTTCTCGGCGACGAGGGTCGGAGCATATTAGTGCTTTAGAAAGATGCCATCTTCGAAACTATTCACCTAAAATACTACTTAATATTATAGCCTGTACTCAAAGTCCGCGATGGCTGCAAGTTGAGTGAAATGCGACCGTGTGCGTTGCAGCATGGCAGAGTCGAACGCGGAAACTCAATCAAAAATATGTGCGGTTGCCCTTGCCGCCTTCTGCCCGCCTTAATAGAATTGCAAATTATACCTGTCATGGTCGCGACAGGTTGAAAGGCCGGAAGCAACCGGTCGGCAGCGGGTGACTTAACAAGCCCGCATAACAAGGGACGGCGCTCGGGTGGGGCTATCGTTGGATATAACCCGAGCCGGTTTATGGGCTGTTGGGTATGTCGCTTCCAAAATTCGTCGTTGGGATGCTTTTCGCGCTTGCGATCGTCGTTGCCTGGTCCTGGCTCGGCGAGGCTTCGCTTGGCACGACGCTGATGCGCGTCATCATCTGCGCCGTGGTCATTCAGGCCGGTTATTTCGCGGTTGTCTACGCCATGATCGTCAGGAGCGCGCCGACGCCAGCTGACAGGCTGCGCGAAGCCGGAAGACAGCAGAACTCCACCGAAGTGCCCGAGGGCGAGAAGCTCGGCAGCGCCCGGCGGGGTTTGCGTTAGACCCCACGGGGACGTCACCGTCCTCAGGCCACATCGGCAGGTTCAGTCTCCGACTGCTCTCCCGATAGCATCCTGGACAGCCGGCTCCCCGGCTTCGCCTTCAACCGCTGATATTGCCCGACTTCAACGACACGACCGTCTTCCATCGCCACCACCCAGTCGGCGAAGGCGATCATCGACGGCCGGTGCGCGATGGTCAGGATCGTCATTGTGCCGCGAAGGCCGTCGATCGACCTGGCGATAAGCGACTGGTTCTGCCAGTCGAGCGCGCTTGTTGCCTCATCCAGGATGAGCAGTGAGGGTTTCCGCAGTAGTGCGCGTGCCAGCGCGATGCGTTGACGCTCGCCGCCCGAAAGGCGCACGCCGCGGTCGCCGACCACCGTCTCCAGCCCCAGGTCGAGCCGTTCGACGAATTCAGCGGCATGCGCGGCGCGCAGTGCCGTCCACAATTCGTCGTTGCTGGCTTGGCGCGCGGCAAGCCGTAGGTTCGCCGCGATCGTGTCATGCAGCAGGAACACGTCCTGCGGCACATAGGCCACCTGATCGCGCCAGCGGCGGCGATTGCCGGCATCGACCTCTACGCCATCGACGAGGATCTTGCCGGCGGTCGGTTCGAGCAGCCCGAGCAGCATGTCGGCGATCGTGCTCTTGCCTGATCCGGACGGACCGATCAGGGCGGTGACCTTGCCGGCTGGGAGGCCGAAGGTGATGTCGCTCACCACCGCCTTGCCGGCTCCGTCGTCATAGGCGAAGGAGACGTCACGAATGTTCAGCCCCGTATCGAGGGTCAGCTTGCGGGCATCCCTGGATTCGACATGGCCAGGCTCCCGCTCGGCGTCGAAACGTGCCTGCAGGCTGCGCATTGCCGTATAGGCGGGCAGGTTGATCAGCACCTGCTGGGCCTGCGTCTGCATGTCCATGAAGCGCGGCGCGATCCGCATGAAGACCAGGAGCAGGACGACGATCTCGGCCAGCGACAGGTTGAAGCGAACCAGCGCCACATAGATGAAGACGCTCAAACCCACGACGCTCGCCACCTGGAACACGGCGGTGCCGATCGAGCTGTTCCGCACATAAGCGATGTTGTCGGCCTTCATCTTTTCGAGCGTGGCCTGCAGCTGCGCGAAATAGCTGGCCTCGACATTCAGGCTCTTGGCCACCTTGATGCCGCCGAGAAATTCCGAGACCGTGCGGTACTGGTCCTGGCGATTGGTCGTCAGGATCCGGCCGAAGGCGGTGGCCCGCGAGCGAAACGGCTGCAGCGCTATGAACATCACGATGCCGATGACGACGGCAAACGCCGTCATGACCGGCGAGATGAACATGGAAATCACGAGATAGCCCGCCAGCAGCACGGCAATCTGCACCAGCATTAACAGGGAAAAGGCTGCCCCCTGGACGCGGTCGATGTCGCCGGTCAAAGCATGGTCGAGATCGGAGCCGCGCATGCGCGTGAACACGCCCCACCGCGCCTTGCCGATGCTCTCGAACAGGTTCATGCGCAAGCGGTTGATGAAATCGAAGAGCAGCCTTGCCATATAGACTGACTTGAAGCGGTTGAAGGCTGCCTGCACGGCAACAAGCCCGACCAGCAGGCAAAGCACCGTGGTCAGCTGCAGCGTTCCGCCGGGCACCAGCCAGCGGACGAAATCAATGTTCGGCAGCCTGACAGCGAAATCCTGGTCTGCGCGCCCGACCAGATGCAGCAGCGGAACCAGCAGCAAGATCGAGATGCCTTCCGTCAGGCTGCCGAGGATCAGGAACAGCAGCGCAGTCCAGGTTCGCCGCCCGCCGATCTGGGCAATGACGGCGCCGAACGCCGCTACATCGCGAAACAGCGACAGGCTGAAGACCGATGACCTAGGCATCTCCAGCCAGTTCCTTTTCGATCAGCGCCACAGCCTCGCCGATCCTGTCGATGCCCGTCGGAACGTCCAGCCGGCACACGCCGACATGGTTAGCGATCGCTGAACAGTGGCGAAGATGCATCGCCGCGAAATCGCCGGAGAGCGCCGCGCGGCCGAACCGCGTCACGTAGGAGAATTTGATGATGGCCGGCAAGGCGGCAATGTGAGGCAAGGGGGTAATCCCGGCCCTTTCGCCACGCTCGAGGATATAGATCCTGGCCGCCGGCACCCTGTTGCTGGAAAAGGCGCCGTGCAGGCGATGCTGCATCTTCTCGATCGCCGGATGCACTTGCGGCCGCACTTGCGCCTGCCCGAGCGGGATCGCCGCCGCGGCATCGGCGGCAAGCTTGATCTGCGGAAACCCCGGAACGATCATCGGCCGGTTCGGGTCTGCCAGGTCGAGCGCCACGACGTCGTCGGTAAGCAGATCGTGTCCGGCCCGGATCGCCGCGCTTGCCGTCGTCGATTTGCCGGCGCCCTTGTCGCCCATGAAGATGACGCCCCTGCCGGTCACGGCTATGGCGCTGGCATGCAGAACCAGCAGGCCGCGCTGGTGCAAAAGCAGCGCCAGCACCGGCCCCAGCAACGGGAAGGCAAGCAAGGCGTCGTCGACGCTGGGTGCCGGCTGGACATCGATGCGGCGGGCATCACTGATCAGGAATGCGCCGACAGCGTCCCAGGCCAGATACTGCCGGTCAGGCTCGAAGCGGAAGGTGGTCCCGGCCTCCGCCGAAGGCTTGGGTATATCGATCGGGCCGATGGCGATCTCGATGTCGGCCGCCGCCGGCTCTGCCGGCTCCAGTTCGGGCAGTGATACTTCGGACGCGATGATCAGGCCGTAGGCGCGGTAGTAACGTCGTTCTCCCGCGATCCTGGCGCGCTGGGGAAGATGGTCGAGATCGCCGGCGAACGGCTCATGGCGGGACATCATACGGGGCTCCCGCCATGCTGGACTTGCCGCAGCCACAGCGACAGTGACGCCGAGCGCCAGACATACTGGACATCGAGCGGCGCCGCTTGATCCGGCTGGCGCAGCAGCCGCGCATAGGCGGCGTTTACTTCCGGCAGGTTGACATAGGGCGCGATGCGACCCGCATCGCCAACCAGCAACTGCTCCAGCAGGTCGCGATGGTTGCGCACCATGCCGTTGACGAGATTGGCGGTGAAATCGATCTTGTCGCGCCGCCACTGGACCGCAGCCGGCAGGATGCCCTCCATGGCCCGGCGCAACACGTAGCGGCCAAAGCCGTGACTGAGCTTCTGCTCGCCCGGCAGCCCCAGGCAGAATTCGACCAGCGGCTTGTCCCAGAACGGATAACGCGGCTCGACGCCGAAATTGGCGGCGGCCTTGTCCAGAACCTCGAAAGAGTGCGGCACATAGCCGTTGGACAGGATCCAGCGGTGGCTGAGCGCGTCGCTGGCCTGGACGCCGGGCGGCATATAGCCGGCTCGGTGGAACCGGTCGATGAGCTCGGTTCGCCTGGCAAGGTCCGGATTGATCAGGTCGCGCCAACTCCGGCCACGCCGCGATTGGGCAGGCCTGCGTATTCTGTTCAGGACGCGGTTCCCTAGCTGTCTCAGCCTGGCGATGCGCCAGGCCGGCCCGTAAATAGTGAGGAACTGGAAATAGAGGCCGAGCGTGCTGTCGTCATAGGTGTCGGAGGCGCTGCGGACCTCGCGCCAGAGGTCCAGCCATCTGCCGCCATTTGCAAGCTCGTGCAGATGGCCATGTCCCTGTGAAACGACCTCGTCGCCGCCATGGCCGTCGAGCAGCACCTTGATGCCCTTGGCGCCCGCGGTCCGGTAGATGCTGCGGGTCAGCGTCAGGCCCGGCGCCAGGAAGGTGCCTTCCTGCTCCTCCAGCACCCGGTCGAATTCAGCGAAGGGTGCATAATTGCCGACGGGGATCAGCGTCGGGTCGGCCTTATGCTGATCCAGCACTGCATCGATGAAGGAGCGCTCGTCCATCGACGAACCCTTCTCGAAAACCAGCGAGAAGGTCGGCAGCTTCGGCTTGCGCCCGGCCGCATTTTGCAACCCGGCCACGCAGGCGATCGACGAGGAATCGAGGCCGCCGCTCAGCATCGCGCCGACCGACGGACTTCCCCGCATGCGATTGCGGACCGATTGCGAGAACAGATGGGCGAATTCTTCCGCGGCATCGGACCGCGGTGCCCGCTGCAATGGCTCGATCTGCCAATACCGGCGCAGCACCAGACGTTGCGCGGTGACGGTGAGGCTGTGACGCGCCGGCAGGGCAAAGATGTCGCAGTAGGGCGTGGATTGCGGGTCATCGGGCAGGCCGGCCAGGAATCCGGAAATCCGGTGCTCGCTGAGGCGCGCATCGACCCCGTCGAGGCCGAGCATTGGCCCGATCTCGGAAGCAAAGGCAAAGCGTCGTTCCGCCGCGTGGTAGTAGAATGGCTTGACGCCGAAATGGTCTCGCGCGCAGAACAAAAGCTGCCGTTCGGCATCCCAGACAGCAAAGGCGAAATCGCCTTGCAGATGCACGGGGCAGGCTTCACCCCAGCGCAGATAGGCCCGCATCAGCAATGTCGCGTCGGCGACTGAGCTGTCCCTGATGCCGAGCCTGGCGAGCAGTTCGTCGCGGTTGTCGAGCCGGCAGTCGGCGGTGATGGCCAGCTTGCCGCCGGCCATGGTCAGCGGGCCGGGGCCGGCTTCGTCGGTCGTGTTGAGCCAGGCGTGGCCAAGCGCGATGCCGCCGTCCAGCCACCACGAGCTTCCGTCGGGACCACGATGGCGCATGCGCGCCAGCATCTGCTGGATGCTGCTCACCGCCTCAGGCGCGGGGTCCTGTCGCAGCAGGATTCCGGCCACGCCGCTCATCGGCTGCCGTGGTCGACCAGGTGGGCGAAACCATCGACGGATCCGCCGAGCACGATGTGGTTGTCGCTGACAAGCCAGGCATGCGCCTTCAATTGCTCGCCCGTGCCGCGCTCGATGCCGATGCGGATATTCGACGCATTGCCCTTGCGCGCCAGGAGGTATTGGCCCGAAAGCGCCTGGGTCAGGCATGTGGCACCCGGCACGAACCGTGCGGCCGCTGCAACCCCCCAGGCGACAAGCCGCAACTCGCCCATGCTGGCACATTGGCGCGCGTTGAGCCGGGTCACCATCGCGCGGACGCGGTTGTAGGAGAACACTGTCAGCCCGAGCCGGACGGTCGCGACCACCAGCAGGCAGCGGCACAGGAAAAGCGTTTCGGAGCCGCTCAAGGACAAAATCCTGGTCAGACTCCGGCTGCCACGCCGCTGCTTCATCGGCGTGGGGGTTCTCTGCGTCACAGGTCTTTGCCGCGCAACCATGGCCTTCTGCCACACCTGCCTAGACGAGTGCCTCATGCTCAAGCCTCGCAAGCCCGGTTTCCGCCAAGCCTTTCAGCAATGCGTCGACGTCGGCCTTGCAGCGCTCGGCGTCGACATTGTAGCGCGCGAGAACGGCGCTGCGGATATCGGCGATCGGCTTGGGCTCCTGGATCAGTTCCCAGATGAAAGCGCCGACACCGTTGAGGCTGTAGTAAATATTGGATCTCAGGTTGAGAAGCGCGAGGCCTTCGCCGAATTCGCAGGCCACGGCATCCTTGGTCGCGCTTATGCAATCGTGCTCAGATGGGTTCCAGTTCATCCTAAAACCTCTTTTGCAAAACGTTGCCCACGCATCGGCAGGCTAGAGAAGTCGGGGATTTTCACCCCCGGCTCCTACTTATCGTTCTTGGATCCTGGAGGTTCCAACGTCATTCTCCGGGATCAGGATAGGCTTAAGAGAACGTGAGGTCGCCAATTGGCGTATGTGCGGGGAACGACGCATCGAGCGCCGTGTTGCCGCCGCCGCCCTGGGTGATGGTCTCGATCGAACCATGCACGGTCAGGCTTGGCGTTTCGTACTCCTGCTTTTCAACATTCTGTTCCATTTTACTCTCCTATCAAGCACTGGAAACGGCCTGTCGATTGCCGTCAGCACTTTCATGCTGCATTGCAATAGCTGCACGGCAATATTTATGAGTCAAGTCTCATTTACCCAGCGTTAATCAATTATGGGTTGCGAACGTCACTCCCGTGTAAGAGATCCGCCTTTTGTGAGGTCAAAGCCGCGTGAAATCGCCGCTTGGTGCCGACAATAATGTAAGTATTTGATTTTGCTAGATGAAATGAAAATCACGCAGACGATTGATTTTAGATAACGCTAAACTATATCCGACTATCAGCCAACCACCGCTGATACCTCGGCTGACGCGCCGCTACGGGGTTGGAATTCAGTCATGCACCTCGTCACTTTCGAGGGAAGCGGCAAACGCTATGGTTGCAAAATCTTGCACTGCGAAAGGAAAGGCTTTACGGCGCCGCGGTTTTTAAGGATGCTTTGCTTCGCACTTGCAGCATACGCGACGCGCAAACCGTTTTTTGGAGACTGTGCGCTCAATGGCCTTGCCGGAAAGCTCTTATGAACAACTGCGCGCAACCGACTGCGCCGATGAGATCGCCTATGTGCAAGCCTGCTTACGGTTGTATTTCGCGGCGCCGGCCGCCTCAACCGGCGAGGTGACGCCGCCCGGCCTTTCCGTCGCTGTCGTCACCGATATCGCCAGGCTGAACAAGGTCGGTACGTTCATTCTGAAGGCGCTGTCGCGTGCGCCGGCGCATGAGAGGCCGGCCGAGCTCTTCCCGTGGCTCGAAACCTATCGCAGAAGGACGGTTTCGATGAACGCCGCCTGCCTGATGGATTCGATGGCCATCAACGAGGCGCTGCTCGACAGGCGGATTGATTTCGTCTTCCTGAAAGGGCCGTTCCAGCAGCATCTGCTTTACGACGATCACTTCATGAAGCCTTCGGGCGATGCCGACATCCTGGTCTCGCCGGCCGGGTTCTTGAGGGCACGCGAAGCGTTGCGCTCGATCGGCTACGAGGTGTCGGGCAAGTCACGTTCGGTCTGGTGGGTCCGATTCCTCGGCGAACAGCACATGGTTCGCGGCAATGGGCCGAAATCATCTACGGTCGATCTTCATTACCGGCTCCAGCAGCCCGGCTCGCCCAGCCCGCGCGATGCAGACGGGTTTCTGCGGCGAAAACGGCTGGTCGAGATCACCGGCGCCGAAGTCCCCTTCACTTCGGCCGCCGACACTTTGATGCTGTCCTGCATCAGTGTCGCCAAGGCCCTGTTCAACCGGGAGCCCTGCGCCGGCTATGTCTGCGATATCAGGGCCAGCGCCAGCCGCCTCGACGAGGCCGATCAGCAGCGTGTGCTCGATGCCGCGGTGAGCCAGGGATTGGACGACACCTTGCTGCTCGGCCTGCGCGCCGCCGACGTGTTGCTGGGCGGCACCGGCACGCTTCTGTCGGAGCGGGCCAAGCCGATCCTGTCGCGCATCGGCAATGAGGATCTGCTCAACATGGTCATCGCGCCATGGCTGTCGTCGCTGCGTTGGCCGCAGCGGCGGACCGTGTTGTGGGAATTGTGCGGCAGGGCTCCCGTCCGCTATCTGGCCGAGGCTGGCTGGGCCGCGTCGGCAGACATCAGCCGCCGCATCTTCGAACGGCCGGCTAGCCCATGAGGGCGATGGATATCGAACGCGTACAGGGGCGAGGGCAGAACGAAACCTGTGCAAGAGGCTAATTCCATGTCGATGACGAAATCCGAGGTTTGCGTGATCATCGCGGCCAAAAACGCGGCGCGCACGATCGCGGTTGCCATCGCATCCGCGCTGCGCGAACCGGAAGTGGTGGAGGTCGTCGTCGTCGACGATGGCTCTACAGACGCTACGGCCGAGGTCGCCCGCTCCGCAAGCGATGGCAGCGGCCGGCTTACGGTCATGCGCCTCGACGTCAATCGCGGCCCATCCTTTGCCCGCAATGCCGCGATCGCCAGCTCACGGGCGCCGTTCGTCAGCATTCTGGACGCCGACGATTTCTTCCTCGAGGGCCGGTTTCGCAACCTGTTTGCCGGTGCCGATTGGGATTTCGCCGCTGACAACATCATGCTCATCAGGGATGACGCGACCGGCGACGCGACCAAAATCGTTGCCCCGAATTTTGCCGCCGATCCGGAATTCCTCGATTTCGAACGGTTCGTGGAAGGCAACATCTCCAGGCGCCGCGTGCAAAGAGGCGAACTCGGCTTCCTGAAGCCCGTGATCAGCCGCGCCTTCCTCGACCGCCACGGATTGCGCTACGACGAAAGCCTGCGACTGGGTGAGGACTATGAGCTTTACGCGCGGGCGGTTGCCCACGGGGCAAGGTTCAAGGTCATCCGTTCCTGCGGCTACGGCGCCATCGTGCGCGCCGATTCGCTCAGCGGCCGCCACAAGACGCAGGACCTGAAACGGCTGGCCGACGCCGATCTGGCGCTGCTGGCCATCGACAGCCTGCCGGAAGGGTCCAAGGCGGCACTGCGGCGGCACGAGCGGCATGTGCGCGACAAGTACCGGCTGCGCAATTTCCTGGACGTGAAGGCCGAGCGGGGCCTCGCTTCGGCAGCTGCCTACGCCTTCGCAAGCCAATCCAACCTCGTTCCCATCGTCCAGGGCGTGGCATCCGACAAGCTCGAGGCGTTGTTTCGCAGTGTCGGCCTCGTGTCCAGGAACAAGCGCGTGCCGCCGCTGCGTTTCCTGATGGCCGGAACCAGCGCGGGCAAGGGACGGTAAGGCGCGGGAGCGTCCGGTGCTGCCTGGCGCGAGCCCACCACGCGACCGTTTCGATCGGATTTATGAGTTTACGAATTGGGTGGTTGCCTCGCGGCTCCGGGGATGGCAATCTATGCTGCGGTGCAGCAAATTGAACGACCAGCCGAACTGGCCCCCGATCGGACTGGTCCGAAGTCTCTCTTCGTCAGAGGAGCGGACGATGCGGTACGAGTTTTCAGCCCCGGTTGCGGGGATCGGCCAGTGGCCCGGCCGGAAAGCCGGCCCAGAAAGCCGGCCCAGAAAACCGGCGATGACGGGAATTTAAGTTCATGGCCTCGATATTCGGCTTCAGATCAAGGGATCCGGCCCGCGACAGGCAGACAGACGTTGCGCGTCTCGACCGGCTGGCGAAGCTGTTCGAGCAGATCGCGGCCGAAATCGATGCCGAGAAAACCGGCTTGGAGAGCCGCTACCGCAAGGAGGCGACGAACGCGGCCTTCCTCGTCGAAGCCATGGAAAACGGTTCCGCCTCCGACCGCCGCTCGTCCGAGGTCAGCGCGTTGACGCAGTCCATCTTGAACAGCGAGCGTCGTATCGCGGCACTGGCGCGCCAGGGCGGCATGATGCGCGAGCTCCGTCATGCGCTGGACGTGGTCTTCGACGAGAATGCGGCCGCCGATTCGCCGGCCACGGTCAAATCGGCCAGGCAGGCAGGAGCCGGCCGAGGGTGAAGGTGGCGGCGCGGGACCGTTGCGACGGAGGTGATGCAAGGCTGGAAGTCGGGAGGGCGATCGAAGAGGTCAAGGTTGGGCCCGTTTGGGAGCGGTTCAAACGTCGACTTTAGGTTAGGACGCCCAGCGCAAAGGTGAGTTTGTCATGAATTCGGATCCAAAAATCACGTCCACGACAGCAATCGACGCCCCCCTGCATTTCGGCTGGCGGTCCGGCCTGGCGGTCGTTTTGCTGCTTGTCGCTTTTGGCAGTCTGCCGACAACCCCGTCTCATGCGCAGGATACCCAGTCCGCGCCCTCTTTCGTCGACGATTTCAAGAATTTCGACCGCGAGCGCTGGTACGTTTCAGACGGCTGGACAAACGGCAGCCATCAGAACTGCACCTGGTCGAAAGGCCAGATCGAGCTTTCCGATGGCGTTCTTTCGCTCGGTTTCGCGAAGCAGAAGACCAAGGATCGTGAGTTCGCCTGCGGCGAGATCCAGACCAAGCAGCGCTTCGGCTATGGTACCTATGAGGCGCGGATGAAAACCGATACCGGACCCGGCCTCAACGCGGCTTTCTTCTCCTATATCGGCCCGGCCGACAAGCAGCCTTGGGACGAGATCGATTTCGAGATCCTCACCAAGGACACGTCCAAGGTGCAGGTCAACGCCTATATCGATGGCAAAGGCAAGAACGAGAAGCTGGTCGACGTGCCCGGCGGCACCGACAGTGGCTTCAACGACTACGCCTTCGTCTGGGAGAAGGATAGTCTGCGCTGGTACGTCAACGGTCAGTTGGTCAACACCATCACCGATCCTGCGAAGTTGCCCAGCCATGCGCAGAAGATTTTCTTCAGTTTTTGGGGCAGCGACACGATGAAGGGCTGGATGGGAGCGTTCGCCGATCCGGGCCGCAAGCTTTCGCTGCAGGTCGAGCGCGTCGCCTTCACCGCGATCGGCCAGCCCTGCCAGTTTCCGGAATCGCTGGTGTGCAGCGTAAAAGAGTTGGGAAAGACGAATTGAACCGGTCGGGCCGAAAACGGCTCCAGGCCTTGGATGGGAATGAAACCGAATGAACTTGACGGTGTTTGGAATTGGCTATGTCGGCCTCGTGCAGGCGGCGGTGCTTGCCGAGGTTGGCCACCAGGTTGTCTGCGTCGACATCGACGCAAGCAAGGTGGAGCGGCTCAACCAGGGCTTCGTCCCGATCTTCGAGCCAGGCCTTGAAAGCATCGTCAGGGAAAACCACGCCGCTGGCCGCATCAAGTTCACCACCGATGCGGCGGCTGCCGTCAGGCATGGCGAAATCCAGATGATCGCGGTCGGTACGCCTCCCGGCGAGGACGGTTCGGCCGACCTCAAATATGTGCTGGCGGTCGCCGAGACTATCGGCCGCGAGATGGACACCGCCAAGATCGTTGTCGGCAAGTCGACCGTGCCGGTCGGCACTTGCGAAAAGGTGAAGGCCAGGATTGCCGAAACGCTGAAGAAGCGGGGCCGCGAGGACCTCACCTTCGACGTCGCGTCCAATCCCGAATTCCTCAAGGAGGGCTCCGCCGTCGCCGACTGCATGAAGCCCGACCGCATCATCGTCGGCACCGACAGCGAGGATACTGAGGCCGTGATGCGCGAACTCTACGCGCCCTTCAATCGCAACCACGAGAAGATGATCGTGATGGACGTGCGCAGCGCCGAATTCACGAAATATGCCGCCAACTGCATGCTGGCGACCAAGATCAGCTTCATGAACGAGATGGCGAACCTCGCCGAGCAGCTCGGCGCCGACATCGAGGAGGTGCGCAAGGGTATCGGCAGCGATCCGCGCATCGGCTACCATTTCATCTATCCGGGTCTCGGCTATGGCGGCTCGTGCTTTCCCAAGGATGTCCGCGCCCTGATCAAGACCGCCGAGGGCGTCAAATTCGACGCCAAGCTGCTGCGCGCCGTCGAGGAACGCAACAACGACCAGAAATCCGTCCTGTTCGACAAGGTGCACCGCTACTTCAAGGGTAACCTCAAGGGCAAGACCTTCGCGCTGTGGGGCCTGGCCTTCAAGCCCAACACCGACGACATGCGCGAGGCGCCTGCCCGTGTCCTGATGGAAGCACTCTGGAACGCCGGCGCTACCGTGCAGGCCTATGACCCCGAGGCCATGCAGGAATGCCAGGCCATCTATGGGCTGCGCGACGACCTGATGCTGTGCGGCACCAAGGAGGCGGCATTGCGCGGCGCCGATGCGCTGCTGATCGCCACCGAATGGAAGAGTTTCCGCGCACCGTCCTTCGATGCGCTGAAGGATGCACTGACCACGCCGGTCATCTTCGACGGCCGTAACCTCTACGACCCCAAGGTCGTGGCGCGCCACGGCATCGAATATCACTCGATCGGCAGAATGGCGGCATGAGATTGGGCGCGGAGAGCCGAAAGCAGAATTGGGCCAACTGGCCCGGCGCGGAAAGGAATTGTAGCTGATGGTGCTGGACGTAAAGCCCGAGCAAGTCTCCAAAGATCATTTCGATGTTGTCGCGATCGGTTCCGGTTTCGGTTCGGCTTTCTTCCTGCATGAGTTCGCCAGGCGGCGTAAGGCGCGCATCCTGATTCTCGAGTGGGGCCGCCACAACACGCATGAATGGCAGCTCGACCAGAACGTGAACACCGACATGGACGACGAGGCGACCTACAAGACCAATTCCGACAAGCCTTGGAATTACACGATCGGGCTGGGCGGTGGGACCAATTGCTGGTTCGCGCAGACGCCAAGGTTCCATCCCAATGATTTCAGGCTGAAGAGCACCTACGGCATCGGCAATGACTGGCCGATCAGCTATGACGAAGTCGAGCCGTTCTATTGCGACGCCGAAGACATCATGTCGATTTCCGGCGACCCCGACATGGCGGCGATGCTGCCGCGCTCGAAGCCGTTTCCCCAGCCGCCGCATCGCATGTCGACGCCGGACAGGATGATGAAGGCGGCCCAGCCCGATCAGCACTTCGTCATGCCGACCGCGAGGGCTCGCGTGCCGACCGCGCAACGCACCTCGTGCTGCGCCAATCTGCGCTGCTGGCTGTGCCCGGTCGATGCGAAATTCACCGCCAATAACGGCCTGATGCATGTCTTCGAGAACCCCGATATATCGGTGTGCCTCGGCTCCGAAGTCCGGCGGCTCGACCATGTCGGTGGCGCGGTGCGTTCGGTCACCTTCGTCCACGACAGCAAGGAATATCAGGTCAGCGGCGACCTTTTCATTCTCGGCGCCAATGCTATCCAGAGTGCGGCGATCATGCTGCGCTCCGGCCTCGGAGATGAATTCGTCGGGCGCGGCCTGCATGAATCCTATGGCTGGAATTTCGAGGTCTATCTCGACGGCGTCGACAATTTCGACGGCAGCACCATCACCACCGGCCTGAATTTCGGCCTTTATGACGGCCCGCATCGGTCCGAGCACGCGGCGGCCCTGGTCTATTTCGAGAACCGCTGGCAGCACGGGATGCGTGCCGAGAAGGGGCGGCTGCGCCAGGCGCTGCCGCTGGTCGTGGTCACCGAAAACCTGCTCGATCACGAGAATTTCGTCACTCTCGACGAGGATGAAAATGCCTTCGTTTCCTTCAAGGCACCCTCGGACTACGCGATCAAGGGCATGGCCCGGGCGCTGGACAAATTGCCCGAGCTGCTTGCCCCGCTGCCCGTCGAACGGCTCTTCGACCGCGGTATCAGGCCAACCGAATCGCATGTCCAGGGCACGTTGCGGATGGGCACCGGCCCGGCCGATTCGGTGATCGACAGCAACATGATCCATCACCGGTTGAGAAACCTGGTTGTCGTCGGCACCACCACCTATCCGAGCTGTTCCTGTGCCAATCCGAGCCTGACCGCGGCAGCGCTGTCCTTGCGGGCAGCGAGCCGGATGGCGTGAGGGAGATAACCGATGATCGAAATCACGCGGCGTTCGGCACTGGCCATCATGGCTGGCGGAGTTGCGTCGACGGGCGTGGCCTACGCGGCCGTGTCCTCGTTTTCGGACGAGGACCTGGTTCGCGTCACGCTCGAAAAATATTTCGGCAGGCTGAACATGCGCATCGAGCATCTGCAGCAGTTCGTGCTGGAGTTCCGCAAACGCAATCCGTGGATTTTTCCCAGCGAAAAACTGGCCGACGCCGTCACCTTGCTCGAGAAGGCGAAGCTCGGTCAGGCGCGCCAGTTGCTGCCAAAACAGAAGCAGCGCGATCTCCGGCATTTCGACCGCTGGGTCGTCGCCGAATTCCATATGTTGACGGACTACGCCTGGCGCAGTTCGCCCAATGATCCCATTCGGTTCACCGGATGGCAGTCATGCACCAATCCGTTCGCGACGCTTGATCCGCCAAAGACTGCGTGAGGCGGCCTTCGACGTGGGCCTTCATCGGGCCGAGGCATTGAAACGCAATAGACGAGGAGCCAGGATCATGAAAGTTCTCTTTGCAGGCGGCAATGGCTACCCACCCGAGTTCAGCGGCGGCGTTCAGTCGAGCACGCACCATCTGGCCGAACAGCTGATCGAAAATGGGCATGAGGCCGCCGTGCTTGCCGCCCTGTTCGGCGACGGCGTCTTCGGCCTCAAGGCGCGCGCCAAGATGAAGCTTTCGCGCCAGCCCGCGGTCGTCGACAGTTTTCCCGGCTACCCGGTGATCCGGGCATGGTTCCCGTGGGAAGCGGCCGCCTTCGCCGTCGACAGGGTGAAGCCGGATGTGGCGGTGGTCCAGTGTCACAAGTCGGTTCCGCTCGGCAAGGCGTTGCAGGCCAAGGGTGTGCCGCTGGTCGTCTATCTCCGCAATGTCGAGTTCCACGAGCTGGGGGGTGACCTGCGCGAGTTGCGCTCGGCGCTCTACATCGCCAATTCGGAGTTCACCGCGCGCACCTACAGCCGGGAGTTCGGCATCGAGGCAACGGTGATCCCGCCGACCATCAATCCGACGCATTACAGCACGCCGACGACGGGTGAGTTCGTCACCCTGATCAACCCGTATGAGGAAAAGGGTTTCGAGCTTGCGGTGCGCATCGCCGGCGCCTGCCCCGAAATCCCGTTCCTGTTCGTCGAGAGCTGGAAGCTGGAGGATGATCACCGGGCACGCATCGAGGAAACGATCGCGCCGCTCGGCAATGTCACGCTGGAGAACCGCACCAGCGACATGAAGACGGTCTATGGCCGCACCAGGATCCTGCTGGCGCCCAGCAAATGGGAAGAGGCCTGGGGGCGGGTGGCGTCGGAAGCCCATTGCAGCGGCATTCCGGTCGTCGGCTCGCGTCGCGGCGGCCTGCCCGAAGCGATCGGCCCTGGCGGCGCGGTGCTCGACTATGATGCTCCGCTCGCCGACTGGGTCGCGGCCGTCAGGCTTTTGTGGAACGACAACAAGGAATATGAGCGGGTCTCGGCCCTCGCGCGCAGCTTCGCCGGCCGGCCGGAACTCGACCCCGACCGTCAGTTCGTCACCTTCTTCTCGATATTGGACAGGGCGGCGCAGCAGAGCGCACGCCAGGCCGCTTAGTGCATGTCGCCCGGAAGTAGTCCTCGGTTCCGGGATAACGACATGCATAAAATCAGAAGCTTACAGCAGGTCGGGCGAATCCTATTCGCCGCGACAT
>NZ_ML703270.1:200000-292894 GCF_008520305.1 Mesorhizobium sp. SARCC-RB16n
ACAGCAGGTCGGGCGAATCCTATTCGCCGCGACATACTGTAGTCAGGCACGGCCCGACCGGCTCCGCGTCAGGCTGGGCGCTTGACCCGGTTCTTCAGCGTTTCATAGCCGCGTGCGCCGAGCAGGGCGCGGGCGATGGTCTTGGCTGCGCTCTTGCGGCCCTCCTGCGAGTTGACCTGACGCAGCCTTGCCGGCAGGTTTCGCGCGGCCTGGCCAAGTGCCGGCAGCGACAGCGCATCGGGAAAACTGACGATGTGCGTTTCGACGCACAGGACCGGTTTGCCCGACAGTTCCGTGATCTTCAGCGCCTGGGCATGCTCGCTTTCGATGAACAGGATGGCATCGGATTTGCGATAGAAATCGGCCTTGAAACTGCCATGAACGCCAAGCCGCTGGCGCTCCGCCTTGCTCGGCAGATCGAGCATGATCAGCTTGTCGTACTTGATCTCGTGCTTGGCGAGCCACGCCTCGGTCAACGCACGGTATTTCTCGAGCCGGCTGGTGACCAGCCAGCCGACCTTGTGGGTCACGGCATGAAGCGGCCGCGCCTCGCTCAGGAATTTTTCATAGGCCGGTCCGTCGTCGTTCTCGGCCTCGGTCGGATCGAGACACAGCACCCCGTCAATGTCGACACAGCATTGCGCCAGGAATTTGTGATGCATGAAGTTCCACTGGAACATGCGCGGATGCGGCACGACCTCGAACACCACATCGGTCTCCTGGTGCTGCGGCTCAAGGCCGAAGACGGCGGCGAAGATGAAGTCAGCCTCGATACCGGCGCCCTTGACGCGGGCACGGGCGTCCCGCATGGCATTGCCGCCGGCAATGCTGTCGTCGATCACCAGCACCTTGCGCATGTCCGAGACCTTGCGGTCGAGTGCGGCCCTGCGCTTGGTGATGCCTGACGTGTAGACCCGGCCTTCCACGAAAGAGTCCAGGTCGGTCATCGGAATGTTCGCCGCAAGGCTGACGAGCGTCGCCGCCAGCACGCCGCTTCTGGGAACGCCGACCACCAGGTCGATATCGCGCGGCAGCCGGTGAAGGTTGCTCACGATCGCGTCGTTCATGTCGGAGATCGATCGGTAGTGCATGGATCAGGCCTGATGCTCGTGTGAAATATGTATAGCTGACAAAGGCGCCGAAATTATTGCGCCTCGCGCGGCGTCGCCGCCGGCGTTCTTGCAGGCAGCATTTTCAAGGCCTCCCGCAAGGCTTCGCGGCCGGCCGCGAAAGCCAGCGCGACGACGATGGTGATCGCGTAGGCCAGGATGGCGCCGCTGGCCAGGGCGACGACGTGCTGCTGCGGCAGCATCGGCTTGACCAGCCAGACCGCGCCCAGCGCCAGATGCGCGCCAAGCACAAACGGCGTTGCCGCGCGCAGCACATGGCTGGCTTGCAGCGGTCCGCTCTTGCCGACATAGAGCCACAGGAAGGGCGTGCGCAGATACTCGCTGACCGCATAGGCGACCGCCACGCCGAGCGCGCCGTAGGGCAGGCCGAGCGCGAAGGCAAGCACCGAGGTCACCGCCGTGATGATGCCCCAGCGCATGAAATCGCCGGAGCGCCCCTGGCTGACGAAAAGCCAACCCGCCGGATTGTTGAGCGGCTGCAGCAGGCCGGCAAAGCCGAGCGCCAGGAAGATAGAGGCACTGGCACGCCACTGCTCGCCGAGCACGAAGGGAATGAGGACATCGGACATGGCGGTGGCGAAGGCGACGCCGGGCAGCGCCACCAGAAGGATCAGCGGCATGACGCGCAGATAGGCGCTGCGATAGCGGTCCGGCTCGTCCTTCAGCCGCGACAGCGCCGGCACCATCACCTTCGACAGCGGATTGGTGATCTGGCTGAGCGGGAACAGGAGCAGCTTGTAGGCGCGGTCGTACAGCCCAAGCTGGGCCTCGCCCCAATATTTGCCGATCAGCACGTTGTCGAGATTGCGGGCGAAGAAATTGGCGAAATTGAAACCGGTGATCCCGGCACCGAAATTGATCAGCTCACTGATGCCCGCGACCTTGCGCGGCAAGCCCGGCCTCCAGCGCGAGCTTGCCCAGTAACACAGCGTCGGCAGTACGGCTCCGGTCAGCGTGCCGGCAAACAGCGCCCAATAGGAGCGGTCGATGAAGGTCCAGGCAATCGATACCGCCAGCCCGGCGGCCGCGCCGGCGACGTCGATGATCGCCAGGCGCCCGAACTGCATGCGCCGCGTCAAGAGCGCCAGATGCTGGGCGCCGAGCCCGTACGCCATGATTTGCAGCCCGAACGCGGCCACCAGGCCGGTCACGCGCGGCTCGCCGTAGAAGGCCGCTACCAGCGGTGCGGCACCCGCGAGCACGCAGGCCAGGACCGCGCTGACGGCGACATTGATCCAGAAGAGGTAGTTCACCTCCTCATGCCGGATGCCCGATTTCTGGATCGTCGCCTGGGTCAGGCCGAAATCCTGGAACAGGGCGATGAAGGCCAGCACCGGAGCGCACATGGCCACGACACCGAAATCCTGCGGCGACAGGAGCCGCGACAGCACGATGACGGATATGATCTGTGTGGCGACCCGCACCGATTGCGCCATGGCGGTCACGACGGCACCGCGGCCGACCGATTTGCGGAGGGAGCCTTCCGGCGGATCGAATGGATTGGCTTCCAAATTCAGGATTCCTGATCTTTGCGCGGATTCCGGACCCCGAAATCCACAACCGCCGCCGACCACAAACTACGGCAATAATTTTGCAGTGCAACAGAAAACGTGGAGCGGCGCGCCAAAAATGTTGCGGTGCAGCATATCCGGTGCATATGCCTTGATGCTCGACAAGCAGCCTTGGCGCCGTGAAGGTTTACCTCATTAGCCGACGTCGCTGCGCCTGTATCCGTGGATTGTCATGACCAGTTTTTCCGAGGGGGCCATTGGCTCCCATTTGCCGGCCCAGCGCGGATCCATGGTCGCTCCTGCCGCCACCCACAGGTCGAAATACGGCTGCATGGGCTTGTTCGGAAAGGCTCCGCCGGGGGTGTCGGCCGGCGTTATGACGGCCACTTCCTCGCCATCGATGAAGAAGGCAACTCTTTTCCCCGCCTCGTATTGCATGCCGAGGCGATATCGTTTGCCCGAGAGGTCGCCAGGCTCGATCAATTTGACCCAAACAGTCTTGTGCTGGTTGTCGACGTTCGCCCAGACAGTAATCTGCATCCCTTTGGTGCCGACAATCTCAAAGTCGACTTCCTCATGGGCTTTGTCGTTGAAAATCCAAAGCGGCGCCGCGATCAGCCCTGGCTTCATCGTGGGAAGCGTTACGTCCACTTCCCATTTTGCCGATGAGGAAGCGGAGTTGGCGCCGGACATTACCTCTGCGGATGCCTTCTCGCTGACGGTAAGCTGAAGGGCGCCGTCGACGATTTTGACGTTCGCGGCTTTCCAGTCGTAGCCCCCAAGCTTGGGTTCGCTCCACTGCGACGGCACGAAGGGATTGTTGTATTTCCAAAGTTGCAGCTTGACACCCGACCAGTCGGGAAGCTTGTCGAGGGCAACGTTCCCGCTTCCCGCCGTGACGCCCTCAGCCAGTGCATGGCCGGCAACCCATTGCATGGCCGTGGAGGCCGCCAGAAGCGTCAGGAATTGTCTGCGTGTGGAATTCATCGCTAGCCTCCATTGGGTCGCCTTGACCTTGTCAGCGGCGACGATGCTAAGCCGGCCGGTCGATGCGGCCTTGGCCGTTCCAGTGGCATGGGCGCCACTTTGATGATCGAGCCATACGCCAATGATAAGGCGATTTTTTGCTGCATTGCATCAAAAATATTGCAGTGCAGAAAAAGGCTTTCGTGTCAGGGGATTACCGGCGGGCGGAGGCCAAAAGCAGCGGCTGCAACTCCTGGAGAGGCGCTCAAGCCGCGGAGGCTGTTGGGGGTTGGGTTTGTCCCAGTGTATCTTGCCGGCCAGGTCCAAACTGCAGTGAACCGAGTCGGACGGTTTCAAGTTGCAAGGACTGGGGAGACGCAACATCGAGAGCAGGATCGAGTTGCGCAGGCTCGCGCACTTTTTCCAATGCGACACGATCGTAAAGCGCATCGAGAAACGCGCCTGCGGCGTCTGCCCCGAACATGGTCTCCGCAGTCCTGCGGGCATTGCGCCGGAGCGGCGCCATCAAGGCGGGTTGGCCTATATACGGCTTCAATCGTTCGATGGCCAAACTGGCGAGCCGCTCGACCTCATCACGGAAATATTCGGCATATTTCGCCTCCCCCCGCGAGTCGTATCCCGGACTCCACCAATCGCCGATGTCGTCGAGCCTCACAGGCAAGGCAATCCCGTTGACGCCGTCCTCAAGGAATTCCGGCAAGGCGCAGACCTTCGTTCCAAGAACAGGAGTGTGCTCGGACATCGATTCCAGCGCTGAATAGCCGAAAGTGTCGCCAAACGTGGCGAGGATGCCGAAATGCGAGTTGCGCAGCAATTGTCGCACCGATTGGTTGGGCAACACCCCGTGATGCTGGACGTTTCTCAGCTCGAGCAGCTTGATATAGGGGTCGAAGAATCCCGGACCTGTCGGATCCGTCCATATATGGCCGCCAACCTGGAGACTTGAGACAATGTTCACCCGGATTGGCAATTTCTGCTGGATGGCTTTTTCGGCGATCTTGACCGCAACGCATCCGCCCTTGCGGCCAAAGTGGGCGCCGACAAATGTCAGCACCAGTTCCTCGGCGCTGTTTTCGGACATCGCATCTTGCGTCGCGGGCACCACGATATTCGGGTGCCGGACCAGCAGCTTTTCCGTCAGGAGGCAGACTTCCGGATTGTCGCTGTGCTGGGCCAGAAAACTTCTGCGGGCAAAATGCGACAGTGCGATGATGCGACGGCAACTTGGGCTGGCAATCCGCGACCGCAGGTAGCGGGCCATCAACCCGCGTTTGCGAAGGGCAAACTGTCGCGGCAAATGGGATTCAAACGACATGATGTACTTGGAGGAATTGATCGGTATCCGGTTGAAGGCATGCACCATGTCGACAGACAAGGCAGGCTCGATCAGCGTCACGCCTTCCAGCTTGGATGAGACCAGATTCAATGGCAGAAATCGCTGTCGCAGGATCGTATGCCTGGATGCTCGCGGCGTAACGAAGCTGGTCGGATACTTGTCGTCGTAGACGGCAATGCGAAGAGACTTGCCCATACAGAACCACTCGTCTTCAAGCAGCGGCATCGGGGATATTCGCAAGCTATTCCAAAGATGCAGAAAAGCACGCTGCCGCGCTGCAACAGCGGATCCCTAGCCAAACTCAAGGCCCAACTTCCCTGACAAGAATTCAACACCATTTTTTGTTGCAGTGCAATACAATTTTAGCAATTGATTAACTATTGGCTCTGCTGCCGGGTGGGGAGCGATTCGGCCTGATTGTGGTCGTCATGTTGCCGGCTTTGCAGTGAATGCCCCGATTTCCGGGCGTGGCAGGCCATGTCGCCTCCGATGGCTCGATTGTGTGGCCGCGCCAGCGCTGTCAAAAAATTGGATCATATGTTTTGTGCAGTGCGGTAGAGATGCCTAATTTTGCTACGCCGCACCAAAAATGTTGCGATGCAGCAAGAGCTGTACTAGGCTTCCCTTCGGGTGGGCCAACAGCGATCGAGTTTTCATGCTGCATGTCTTGTACCTGGTGCACGATGTTTCCGATCCGGCGGTTCGCCGGCGGATCACGATGCTCAGGGCAGGTGGCGCCCGGGTCACCCTGGCGGGCTTCCGCCGCACCGCGAATCCGATTGCCGACGTTGAAGGATTGCGGCCGATCGACCTTGGCGAGACGCGCGACGGCCGGTTCGCGCAGCGCCTGGCGGCGGTGGCGAAAACAGCGGTTTCGATAGGTTCGAAGCTCAGGGGCATGCCGAAGCCCGATCTCATTATCGCGCGCAATCTGGAAATGCTGGCGCTGGCCCGGCGCGCAAGGTCGGCTTTCGGCGCCGCTGTCCCGATCGTCTATGAATGCCTCGACATTCACCGCCTGGTGCTCCGCGACGATGTCCTGGGCAAGGCGCTGCGCGCCACCGAGCGCCGTCTGGCGCGGGACGTGAAGCTGCTGGTGACCAGTTCGCCCGCCTTCATAGCCAATTATTTCAAGCCCTTCCGCCAGGTCGCAGCACCGGTGGAGCTGGTCGAGAACAAGTATTTCGAGGCAGCGGCTGTTCTGCTTGGTGAGCGCGAGGCGGTGGAAGGACCTGTAGCACCGCCATGGCGGATCGGCTGGTTCGGGGCGCTTCGGTGCCGCCGCTCGCTCGAACTGCTGGCCGGTTTCACACGCTGCATGGAGGGCCGGTTCGAGATCGTGCTGCGCGGCCGTCCGGCACTTTCCGAATTCCCGGATTTCCATGCCTTTGTCGATGCCGAGCCTTATCTGTCGTTTCGCGGGCCGTATCGCAATCCGGAGGACATGGCGGCGATCTATCGGGACGTCCATTTCTCCTGGGCGATCGATTTCTTCGAGGAGGGTCAGAACTCCGAATGGCTGCTGCCCAACCGCCTTTATGAAGGCTGCCGCTTCGGCGCGGTGCCGATCTCGATGGACAACACCGAGACCGGACGTTTCCTGCGGCAGCGGGATATCGGTGTTTTGTTGCCGCAGGCCACGCCCGAGGCGCTCGAAACCGCGCTTGGCAGTATGGAACAACACCGCTTCGGCAGGCTGAAGGCGCGGGTGCTGGCGCACAATCCGAGGATGTGGAGCTACGATCGCAGCGACTGCAGCGCCCTGGTCGAAAAACTGCGCCGCCTGACCACCGTGCGCGAACCCCTCGCGGCCGAAGCCCTGGCATAGGATGGACATCGCCCGATGACGCAAGCGCTTTCCTCCAGTCTGATCGTGATCCCCTGCCTTAATGAGGCAACCCATATCGGCGCGCTGCTCGACCACCTCTGCCCGGCCGCGGAACGGCTTGGCGCGCGGATCGTCGTTGCCGATGGCGGCAGCACCGACGGCACGCTGGCCATCGTCGGCGAGCGTCAGAAGAACGATCCTCGCATCATCCTGCTTCACAATGAAAAGCGCATCCAGAGTGCCGCGATCAATCTGGCGGTGGCCAGATTTGGCGAGGGCGCGCAGTATCTGATCCGCATCGATGCCCATGGCGGCTATCCCGACGACTATTGCGACCGGCTGGTCGAGGAGGCGCTGGCCACCGGCGCGGATTCGGTCGTGGTTTCGATGTTGACCAGCGGCAGCGGCACCGTGCAGAAAGCGGCGGCGGCGGCGCAGAACTCCAAACTCGGCACCGGCGGCTCGAAGCATCGCCACCTCTCCGCCGGGGAGTGGGTCGACCACGGCCACCACGCACTTATGCGGATATCGGCCTTCCAGGCCGTCGGCGGCTATGACGAGACGTTCAGCCACAACGAGGATGCGGAACTCGACTATCGGCTGAGGCAGGCCGGCTACAGGATCTGGATGAGCGGCCGGACGCAGATGGTCTACTATCCACGGACCTCGCTGCGCGGCCTCTATTTCCAGTATCTTGGCTATGGCCGTGGCCGGGCCAAGAATGTGCTGAAACATCGGGTGATTCCAAAGGTTCGGCAGATGGTGCCCCTGGCGGTCTTCCCGGTGGTTCTGCTGGCGGCCTTCTCCTTCGTGCACTGGATTGCGGCGCTGCCGTTGTTGCTGTGGATTGCGGTGTGCCTGGGCTATGGCCTGGTCACGGCCATCAGCCAGCGCAATGCCGATATCGCGCTTGCCGGCGTCTCGGCGATGGTGATGCATTTCGGCTGGTCCGTCGGCTTCTGGCTGCAGCTTCTCGGCCTCGGCACGTGGCGGAGGACGGCGTGATGGCGGTGCAGGTCAAGAACCGGAGCATCGACATCGGCGTGTGTACGTTCCGGCGGCCGGAACTGGCCGACACGCTGCGCTCGCTCGCCGCTCTAGCCGTGCCTGACGGCTTCGAGGTCGGTGTCATCGTCGCCGACAATGACGACACGCCAAGCGCCCGGGAACTGGTGACGGCGCTGTCACAGGAATTGAAGCTGCCGGTCCGCTACCGGCATTGCCCGGCACGCAACATCTCGATCGCCCGCAACGCTTGCCTCGATGCCAGCGAGGCGGATTTCTTGGCCTTCATCGACGATGACGAGACCGCCACCGCCGACTGGCTCGCCGAACTGGTGGCGACGGCCGAAACGAGTGGCGCCGCCGCGGTCCTCGGCCCGGTACGCGCGCTCTATCGCCCGGATGCGCCGGACTGGATGCGCTGCGGCGATTTCCATTCCACCTTGCCGGTCCGCGTGCGCGGCGAAATCCGCACCGGCTACACCTGCAACGTCCTGCTGCGCATGGGATCGGACAGCCTGGGCGGCCGCCGCTTCAGCCTGGCGCGCGGCCAGACCGGCGGCGAGGACACCGAATTCTTCGACCAGATGCACAAGGCGGGCGGCCGGATCGCCTTTGCGCCGGAGGCGTGGGTGGACGAGGCGGTGCCGAGGGCCAGGGCCGCGTTCGACTGGCTCAGCCGCCGCCGCTTCCGGGTCGGCCAGACGCACGGCCATCTCCTGGGCCGCAACGCCAGCGGCATCGCGCGGGTGAAGCAGGCCGGCCTTGCCGCGGCAAAGGCCGCTTATTGCTTTGCGGCGGCACTTCCGGTTGCCGCCAGCCCGATACGCAGGAACCGTAGCGTGCTGCGCGGCATCATGCATGTAGGCGTCGTCAGCGGCCTTGTCGGTGTCCGCGAACTGCGCCTCTACGGCCAGCCTTCACCAGGGGAAGGAGGCAAGCGTGCAGCCTGATATTGCCTTCGTCCCCGACGTTTCTTTCGTGATTGCCGCCTACAACGCCGAGGCAACCCTTGATCGGGCGATCGCCAGCGCCATCGCCCAGAAGGGTGTCAGCCTCGAGATCATCGTCGTCGACGACAAGTCGCGGGACGCCACGCTCGATGTGGCGCGGGCCTATCCCGAGCACATCGTGCGCGTCGTGGCGCTGGAAAAGAACAGGGGCCCCGGAGCGGCCAGGAATGCCGGGCTCGACGCCGCCCGCGGCAGGTGGATCGCGGTTCTCGATTCCGACGACGCCGTCTTTCCCGGCCGCATCGCCGCCATGATCAGCCGCGCCGAAAAAGCGAACGCCCAGATCGCTGTCGACAATCTCCAGGTCGTCCGCGAGGACGGCGTGGTCGAGGACGCGATGTTCCCGCGTCAATATCTGGAAGGCCTGCGCGAGATTTCGCTGGCCACCTACATCGCCGGCAATGTCGTCTTCGAATCGAAGTTCAATCTCGGCTACCTCAAGCCGATATTCCTGCGCAGTTTCCTCGATGAAAACCGGCTGCGCTATGACGAGAAACTGAGGATCGGCGAGGACTATATCCTGTTTGCCGAAGCCCTGGCCGTGGGCGGCAAATGCGTGGTCGAGCCTGATATCGGCTATGCCTATCATATCCGCAGCGGCTCCATCTCGCGCGTGCTCGAGCCTCATCATGTCGAGGCGATGCGCAGGGCGGATGCCGAATTCGCTCAAACCCATCGGATGGACGAGGCGGCCCAGGCAGCCTTCGCCCGGCGCGGCCGCAGCCTGCGCAAGGCGGCCTCGTTCCTGGCGATGGTCCAGCACATCAAGGCGCGGTCTCCGCTCAAGGCGATCCGGACGGCGCTCAGTGACCCGGCGGCGGTCAGGCATATGGGCATGCCGATCGCCGTGCGGTTGCGAAGAGTAGCGGCACAGTTTGCCGTGGGGGTGGGGAGGTGAAGATGCAGGCACATGGAGGGATTTTTCGTGGCCTGTGAATGGACTGAAGTCGATCTCCTCAGAAGGAATTTGCGATGAAGAAAATCAGGAAGGCCGTGATACCGGTGGCGGGGCTTGGAACAAGGTTCCTGCCGGCGACCAAGTCGATGCCGAAGGAAATGCTTCCCGTCGTCGACAGGCCCGTCGTGCAATATGCGGTGGACGAGGCCTTCGAGGCCGGCATCGAGCACATCGTCTTCGTGACCGGCCGCAACAAGGCGGTCATTGAGGACTATTTCGACCTGCATCCGGAACTGATCGGAACCCTGGAACAGACCGGCAAGAAGGCGCAACTGCAGTCGCTGGAAAGCCTGCTTCCGGTGGCCGGCGCCACCTCCTTCATCCGCCAGCAATCGCCGCAAGGCCTCGGCCATGCCGTCTGGTGCGCGCGCGAGGTCATCGGCAACGAGCCCTTCGCCCTGCTTTTGCCTGACATGGTCTCCTTCGGCGGGCGCGGATGCCTGGCCGAGATCACCGACCTCTATGCCGAGACCGGCGGCAACGTCATTGCCGTCGAGCGCTGCGATCCGAGCGAGACCAACAAATATGGCATCGTCGGCCGTGGCGCTGATATTGGCGGCGGCTTCGAGGTGACGGCCATGGTCGAAAAGCCTGCGCCGGCCAACGCGCCGTCGAACTTCTACATCAACGGCCGCTACATCCTGCAGCCCGAGATTTTCCAGCTTCTGGGCAACCAGCAGCGCGGCGCCGGCAATGAGATCCAGCTGACCGACGCCATGGTCCGCCTGTCGCAGGAGCAGCCATTCTTTGCCCAGCCTTTCAAGGGCCGCATGTTCGACTGCGGTTCCAAGGAAGGGTTCATCCAGGCCAATGTCGCCTTCGCGCTGGCGCGCGACGACATGAAGGGCCCGGTTTTCGAGATGCTCCGGGAGGTCGTCCGGTCGCATGAACGCCAGGAAGAAGCCGCATAATGCCCATCTTTCGGGAGCATTGTCGGGCGGCTGACGGCGGAGGGGCCGGCCGGCTCCGCGCTGTCCGGCACCAAGCGTGTGCCGCGTCCGCCAATGCTCCCGATCGTCCCGGGGCCTGCGAGCAAGACAAGCCAGAATTGGACCGAAGATGAATTATGCCAACTTTCCTCTCGACAAGAGGATGCCATTGCCGAATTCGGACGCAGGAGACGGCGAAGACTTCATCGACGTGGAGCGGCTGCTTGGCATGGCCGCGCGGCAGGCCAAGGTGGTTGGCGTGTGCGCCATCATCGGTCTTTTCCTGGGCCTGCTCTATCTGCAGACGACGCCGCCCAAATACCAGTCGATCGCCAGCGTGCTGATCGATGAGGGGCTGAACAAGATCGTCGACGACATCTCGGCGGCGTCGACAACCATGCAGACCGATTCGGCCATCCTCAGCCAGATCGAGATCCTGACCTCGACGCGGCTTGCCTCCGTGGTCGTCGACAAGCTCAAGCTCGACCAGAACGATGCGTTCATGAACCCGCCCCAGTCGGCTCTCGCCCAGGGCGTCGGTCTGGTACGCGGTCTGATCCAGTATGTTCGTCCGAGCCCGGTCATGCCGGGCGTCGGCGATATCTCCAAGCTCGACCCCGCCACGCGCGATGCGCTGATCGCCACGTCGCAACGTGATTATGCCATCCTCAAGCTGCAGAACGAGATCCGGGCCGATCGCGTCGGGCGAAGCTACGTCATCGAGCTTGGCTACCAGGCGACGGATCCGGGTTTGGCGAAAGCCATCACCAAGGCCTATTCCGACGCCTATCTCGCCGACCAGCTCGATGCCAGCTTCGACGCCACCGAGCGTGCGGCGGTCTGGCTGCAGGGCCGGCTGACCGAACTGCGCGAAAGCTCGCAGCAGGCATCGCTCGCGGTCGAGAAATTCAGGGCGGAGCATGGTCTTTCCGCCAACAGCGACGGCCAGCTGATGAGCGACAAGCAGCTTGCCGACCTGAACGCCCAGTTGATCGTGGCGCAGGCCGACACGGCCCGTGCCAGCGCCCGCTACCAGCAGTACAAGTCGATCGTCGACAGCGGTTCGGACAACGCTTTCAAGGACGCCGCAATATCGAGCGATCAGCCAAGCAGCTCGGTCATCGCGGCGCTGAAGACGCGCTATCTCGCGGTCGCCAAACGGCAGCAGGATGTCGAGGCGAATTTCGGCCCGCAGCATCCGCAGGCGGTGGCGCTCGCCAAGGAGAAGGCCGACGTATCGGCGCAGATCTTCGGTGAACTGAAGCAACTGACCCAAAACTATCGCAACGAGTATGAGGTGGCGCTGGCGCGCGAGACCGCGCTCAGGGCCAATGTCGCAGCCGCGCAGGGCAAGAGTTCCATCGACAACCAGTCGCAGGTCAAGCTGCGCGACCTCGACCAGAAGGCGACAGCGCTGACGACGCTCTACCAGACCTTCCTCGGCCGCTATGAGGAAGCCGCGCAGCAGCAATCCTTCCCTGTCGGCAAGATCCGCATCATTTCGGATGCGTCGACGCCGCTTGCTGCCTCGAGCCCCCGCACCATGGTCGTGCTCGGTCTTTCGCTGGTGCTCGGCGTTCTGATGGGCGCCGGCTTCGGCGGTCTCAACGAGTTCAACGAGCGGTTCTTCAGGACCGGCGAGGAGGTGCGCGACCGTGTCGGCCTCAAATTCCTCGGTTACCTGCCCACCATCGGCAGCAAACCAAGCAAGGAAGACAAGCCGGCCGAGCCCGATGTCAAGGTCGCCAGATCGCCGGCCGCCATCGAAAGACGCGCGCGAATGCGGGTGAGCATCGACGCTCCGGCATCGATGTTCTCCGAAACGCTGCGCAGCGCCAAGATCGCCTTCGATGTGGTATTGGAAGGGCAAGCCAGCCGCGTCATCGGCATAATCTCGGTTCTGCCCGGCGAAGGCAAGTCGACGGTCGCGGCCAATCTCGCCGGGCTGCTCGCCGCCAACGGCGCCAAGACGCTGCTCATCGACGGCGATCTGCGCAATCCGGGCCTTAGCCGCAGCCTCGGAATGGAAGCCGAGCAAGGGTTGATGGAAGCAGTGGTGAGCGGCCAGACCTGGCAGTCCGTCGGCAAGATCGACAGGCAGACCAAGCTCGCCATCATCCCGGCCGTGTCGCGCGGGCATTTCTCGCACACCAGCGAGCTTCTCTCCTCGGCCGGCATGCGCCGCTTCATCGAGAACGCCAAGGAGACGTTCGAATACATCGTCGTCGATCTGCCGCCGCTCGGGCCGGTGGTCGACGCCAAGGCCTTCGCGCCGCTCGTCGACGGCTTCGTGCTCGTCACCGAATGGGGCCGCACGCCGCGCGCCATGGTGCGCTCGATGCTGGAATCCGAACCCTATGTCGCCAACAAGATCGTCGGTGCGGTGCTGAACAAGGTCGACCTGAAGAAGCTCGCCAAATACGGATCGTTCGGCGCCTCGGAGAAATTCTTCGACAAGTACTCGACCTACTATCTCGACAAGTCGGAAGTGCGCAGCAAGGCAGCGGTCTGAGGCAGGCCGTTGGCGACCATGTCTTAAAGCATGTCGCCCGGAAGTGTCCTCGGTTCCGGGATAACGACACGCATAAAATCTGATGCTTACAGCAGGTCGGGCGAATCCTATTTCGCCCGACCTGCTGTAGGCCTGCGCATCGCCCGAAAGCTGGAAAGTATGGCTACGCCGCCTTCAGCCGGTAGCGGAAAAACGTGTGGTCGAGCAGTCGCCGGATGCGCGGTTCTGCCTCGGTTGCAACCAACCAGCTTGCCGCGATCATGGTCGCGCCGACGATTGTCATCGACAGGAGATAAGGCGTTCCGGCGCGCACCATGGCGCCGAGCATCGCCGCGCCGATGACGTCGTGGATCAGATAGAGCGGATAGGTCATCAGGCCGATCCGGCGCCAGCCGCTCCAACTGAGGTCGAGTTTGAGCGACCACGCCATCAGCACGATTGCCGCGAGGAACATCAGGATCGGCGGCGCATAGGGCATCGCGGCCCCGACCTTGCTGCTGTGGACGTCGACGGAGCTGGCGATCTGCAGCACGCCGCCGCCGAGGAACAGCAGGCAGAAGCCAAGGCGAGGGGCCGTCAACGCCTTGAACCGCATCAGCCAGATGAGCACGCCGACGGCGAAGAAACAGCCATGATGCACCAGGACGAGCTGCAGCCAGCGCGTCTCGGCGAAGTCGGACCAGCCGAACGGATAATAGAGGCACCAGAACAGCGTGCTCACCAGGCCGATGGCGATGGCAACCCTCTCCATCAGATGGAAGCGGCCGAGCCGCAGCAGGACCCAGACGATGGCGTAGAAGGCGATCTCGATGCCGAGCGTCCAGTAGACGCTGTCCACCCACGGACCATAGGGCGCGAACAGGGCCGTTCGGGCGAGCCTGACCACTGCGTCGGTCGGCCAGCTCAAGCCGATGATCAGCAACAGGGCCGCGGTGATCGGCGCACAAATCCAGACCGCCGGCGCCAGCCTTTTGACCCTCGCCTCGAAGAACCGCAGCGGCGTCGAATTCTCGGCGCTGAAGGCAATGACGAAACCGCTGATGACGAAAAAGATCTCGACACCGACCCAGCCGGATTCGACCCAGGCGCCTATACCGGGCTGCGCCGGAACGCCGCCCGTGGCTTGCGCCGAGATACCGTCGCGATAGGCCCATACCCAGAAACCATAGTGGTAGATCATGACCAGCACGGCGGCGAGAAACCGCAGGATGTCGATACCGCCAAACGTTGTCTTTTGCTGAGCCATGCGATCCCGTCGAATGGCCCCCCGCGGGAACTGTAAGGCGCAGTGTTGCATTGCACAATCAACGATTGCGCCCTGCGGCCATCACAAAGTTCGCCGCGCCGCAACATCGCGGAACGGTAGCTCTACCCAGGTGCCGGCAGTACTGGCTACACGCCGATCCCACGGGCATTCAGCGCCGCCGTGACCTCTTCCAGGATAGCGGGGTCGTCGATGGTCGCCGGCATTGTCCACGCTTCCTTGTCGGCGATCTTCTGCATGGTGCCGCGGAGGATCTTTCCCGACCGCGTCTTGGGAAGCCGCTTGATCGTGACCACGGTCTTGAAGGCGGCGACCGGGCCGATACGCTCGCGCACCAGTGCGACGACCTCCTTCTCGATGGCGCCGCCCTCGCGAGCAACACCGGCGTTGAGCACCACGAAGCCGAGCGGAATTTGACCCTTCATCGCATCGGCGATGCCGACGACGGCGCACTCGGCGACGTCGGGATGGGCCGCCAGCACCTCTTCCATCGCGCCGGTCGACAGCCGATGCCCGGCGACGTTGATGATGTCGTCGGTGCGGGCCATCACGTAGAGATAGCCGTCCTCGTCGATCATGCCGGCATCGGCCGTCTTGTAGAAGCCGGGGAACTCATCGAGATAGGCCTGGCGGAAGCGGGCGTCGGCATTCCATAGCGTCGGCAGGCAGCCCGCCGGCAGCGGCAGCTTGACCACGACATTGCCCAGCGTGCCGCGCGGCACCTCGTGGCCGGCATCGTCGAGCACGCGGATGTCGTAGCCCGGCATCGGCACCCCGGGCGAGCCGTATTTCACCGGCAGCAGGCCGAGCCCGGCGGGGTTTATCGTCATCGGCGAGCCGGTCTCGGTCTGCCACCAATGATCGACCACCGGCACGTTGAGCTTCTGCTCCGCCCATTTGATGGTCTCGGGGTCGGCGCGTTCGCCGGCGAGGAACAGCGTGCGGAATTTCGACAGATCGTATCTCGGCACGAATTCGCCCTTGGGGTCTTGCCCCTTGATCGCGCGGAAGGCGGTCGGCGCGGTGAACAACGCGACCACGCCGTGGTCCGCGATCACCCGCCAGTAGGTGCCGGCATCGGGCGTGCCGATCGGCTTGCCTTCGAACAGCACGCTGGTGCAGCCATGTAGAAGAGGGCCATAGACGATGTAGGAATGGCCGACCACCCAGCCGACGTCGGACGCCGCCCAGAACACTTCTCCCGGCTTGACGCCGAACTCGTTATCCATCGTCCATTTCAGCGCGACCATGTGGCCGCCATTGTCGCGCACGATGCCCTTGGGCTGACCGGTCGTGCCCGAGGTGTAGATGATGTAGAGCGGGTCGGTGGCCAGTACGGGCACGCAATCGACGTTGGCGCCTGCCGCCCGTTCGCGGGCGACGGCGTCGGCATAATCGATGTCGAAATGATCCTTCAAATCGCAGCGCAACTGGTCGCGCTGCAGGATCAGGCAGGCGTCCGGCTTGTGGCGGGACATCTCGATCGCCTTGTCGAGCAGCGGCTTGTATGCAACCACCCGGCCCGGCTCCAGGCCGCAGGAGGCCGAGATGATCAGTTTCGGTTTTGCGTCGTCGATGCGGGTGGCGAGCTCATGCGAGGCAAAGCCGCCGAATACGACCGAATGCACAGCGCCGATGCGGGCGCAGGCGAGCATGGCGATGGCCGCTTCCGCCACCATTGGCATGTAGATGATGACGCAGTCCCCCTTGCCGATGCCGCGATTCTTCAGCACCGAGGTCAGCGCCACCACTTCGCGTTTCAACTCGGCATAGGTGAACTTCTTCACCGTTCCGGTGATGGCGCTGTCATGGATCAGCGCGATCTGGCTGGCCCGCCCGCCGGCGACATGCCGGTCAAGCGCGTTGTGGCAGGTGTTGCAGGTCGCGCCGGTGAACCAGCGACCGTAGACGCCGGCGGCGGCATCGAACACCTTGTCCCAGGGCGAATACCAGTCGATGGCGCCGGCCGCGTCGGCCCAGAATTTCTCCGGGTCGCGTTTCCAGCCGTCATAGACCTCGTGATAGCGTGAAGCCATCCACATCCTCCCCAGGATCGATTTGCCGTCTTGCCAACAGCCTATGCTGTTTTTTCCGGCGCTGTCTTCCCTGATTTTCGTCTGAGATGCCGCTATCGTGACCTACGGCATCGAGGGGGAGGACGTGAGCGCATGCGCCATCGATGATCGATCGAGTCGAGGAATTGCCCGAACTCCTACAGCCTGCCGGAAACCCACGAATTCAAGCCGGCGGTGATCGTTTCAGCCAGGGCTTCGAAGGGCGCGATCGCCGCTTCATCGCGGTGACCGGACAACCCGCTGAGCAATCTATCGATAGCCGTCTAACGAACCGGATTCGCTGGATAAAAGTCGATCGCGCTAGATCGGCAAAGCCACCAGCATGAGGCCGACACCGCCGAAGATCAAAATGGCTGTCGCAAGAGCTTTTCGATGACGTTCGAAAGTCGTCGGAGCCGCTCCCAATTGTAACGCATACGCTATCTCCCCAAGACCTGGAGAGTTCTTACCTTACCTGTGGGAAGAAAAGCAACGGTGCCGCCTATCCACGCACTTGCCTGGCGCGTCATTCCGGCGACTATTTCTGGGACGATTTCGGCCTTAGATGGATGTTGCGGCCTGACAAGAGCCTGTCGCAAACACAGAGCTGCGTGGGCCATTCCCAGCCGGCCGATAGACAGCGCCCCACCACCGCGCTATCTCATTTCGGCTTTGCATGGCTTTGGGGTTTGTGATGGAAATTGCCTCTGGAACGGTTCTGCGACTGGCGGACGATGCCTCGGTCCAGCATGTCGGCGACGGCGCGGTCGTGCTTTTGGCCCGCAGCGGCCAGCTCTATACCTGCAATGGCACGACCGAAGCCTTTCTCGACAAGGTGGATGGCGCGCGCAGCCTCGGCCAGATCGTCGGCTTGCTGTGTGAGGAGTTCGAGGTCGACAAGGGCACGCTTGACGAGGACATGGCGGCGCTGGCCACCGATCTTGTCTCGGAAGGCATTCTCGCCGCTCCAGGGCTTGATAGCTGAAGGTACTGCTCGATGGCGGACAGTCCTCTCCTGCGCGTCTTGTTCCGCTGCCATCTCTGGGCAAGCGCGCGGCTGATGCCGGTCCTCATTGCCAACCGCAGCTTCGAGGAGGTGCTGAAATGGGCGCCGCTCGCCTCGCCGACGCCCTATCGCGGCTTGTCAGCTCCCTATATTGTCGCTCGCGTCAACCGTGCCGTGCGCCGTCCCTGGCTGATGCGCGACCGCAGATGCCTGCGGGAAGGTCTGCTCGGCCATCGTTTCCTGCGCCTCGCAGGCTTCGATCCGGAGTTGCGCTTCGGCGTCGATCCGAAGTCGCTGCAAGCGTCGCGGCTGTCGGCGCATTGCTGGGTCTGCCTCGACGGCAAGCCTGTGGTCAGCGACAGCCTTCCCGGCATGGTCGAGATCTATCGCCACCATGACCGCGCCACGAAGGTGCGCCCCGCTTGACCAGACCTTGCGCCTTCTATGACCTCAACGGCCAGGTCCTCGGCATCTCGGCCGAACGCGCCGAGCTATGGCAGGATTTCGACAGGATGCTCGCCAGCCTGCGCATCGAAGGTTCGACCGAAGCGGATTTTCATCTCGACATCGGCGAGGTGGAAGCGCTGGACGAGACCCCCGTCGGATCCCTGGTCTTCGACGGCGAGATACCGGACGACGGCTACTGCCGGATGATCACGGACGGCGCCAGCGTCCACCTGGTCTTGCCAGGACGACAGACCGTCGAGATCAACGAGGGGGGGTGGGCTCGACTCCGCATCATCCCCGACAGCAAGGCCGCCTGGACGCCATCGATGCTGATGCTGGACGCGGCACTCGACGCCGGCGGCCAACATATGCTGCACACTGCGGGCCTGACCCTGCCGGGCCGTGACGCGGTTGTGCTGGTCCATGCCCCGAGCGGCACCGGCAAGACCACCACATCGCTGGCCTTGGCAACGCAAGGATTCGGTCTTTGCTCCGACGACGCCATGATCCTGAATGTCGCTTCCGCCACGCCTGTTGCCTGGGGTTTGCCGCGCCACGTCAAGATCCATGAGAAGACGGCGTGGATGATCCCGCAGGTGGCGCCATGCCTCGGGCCATCCTGGGACCGCAATGGCGAACAGGCTGTTTCGCTGGAAAAGCTGGGCGGGATCGTAAAAATCGAAACACCGACCGCCCGACCGGTAGCCGCGCTCCTGCACCTTGTGCGATCCGCCGACGAAGAGACCCGGCTCGCGCCCATGGCCCGGACCGACGCGATGGTGGCGCTGGCGATGGACAATGTCCGAACCGGCGCGACCGGCCTGCTGCCGCTGCAGAAGCGCCGGCTGGCGACGATCGCCAAGCTGGTCTCCTCGGTGCCGACCTTCATCTTGGAAGCAGGCGCGCGTCCGGCCGATGCGGCGGCGCTGATAAGCGCCAAATTGACATCACGGGACTGACGGCCAATTCAAGCGGCGTATGGCCTGGCCTTGGCCAACCGCTGGATCCAGCGGAACGCATCGCGGCGCAGGCGCGAGCCGATCTTCTCCCTGGAATTGACCCTGAGCAGCGTGTTCGTCGTGATCAGCTTTTTGGCCAACCGTATCGACAGGTCGGGCTTGATCCGCCCCGCGAGTTCGAGCGCATGCGGTTCGCCGAACAGCTCGCCCGTCACATTGAGCACGATCGCCAGTTCGAGCTCGATGCCGGTCATGCGCGCCGCCTTGAGCAGGTGGGTTTCCGATTCCGCTGATCGCAATGTCCGCACGCCTTGCAGCACGTCGACACAAAGCTGCAGCCGGTGGAATTTATGCCCCCCGGCCGCATGCACGATGGCAATCGTCAAAAGGGCTGCCGGCGCGTCCGTTGCCTCCCCATCGATGACACCCAGTTCGCGAAAACCCAGCGACAGGCGCCGCCGCATGCCGGCGTCGTGCACGAGGTCGCCATGCAGTTCGACCAGCAGGCTGGAGTTCTCTTTTTCCAGCCATTTGAATTCCTGCAGCTGGTAGGATTCGGCTTCGTTGCTGCCAAGCTCGAAGCCTGACGCCGCGATCACCTGGTTTGCCCTCGCAAGGTTGGCGGGCTCGACGAGGATGTCGATGTCGGTGAACGGCCGGTCGGATACGTTGCGGTAGAGTTTTCGCGCGAAGACCGGTCCCTTGACGATCCGCGCCGGAATGCCTTCCGCCGCCATCCCCTTCATGATGCGGTCGCCATGATACTGCAGCAGCATCGACTGGCCGGTGGCGATGGTCGCCTTCTGGCGCAGGTCGTCGAGTTTGTCCCGCAAGCCAGCGTCCGACGGTAGGTGCGCGTCGCCGCGCTCCCTGAGCTTGCGCAGCATGATCGGCAGGACGCCGTGGAATTCGGCATTTTCGAGCAGCGCCGACAATGCCTTCGCCGACAAATCGTCCTCGACCGCCGCGGCCTCCGGATCGGCGAGGCGCAGCAGCAGTCTTTCTTCGGCGCAGGTGAGGGACGGCAGCATCAATCCGGACAAATCCATAGCTAAGTGGATTGTCAATGGTCGCAGAAAAGCGCGGCTGAAGCCAGCCTCACATGCCCCAGCGCAGCGCCGCCGTGTGGACAGGTGCGTCCCACCAGCCCGTCAATTCGTCGTCGAGCAGGGTCAGCGTGATCGAGCAGCCGGCCATGTCGAGCGAGGTGACATAGGTGCCAACCAGCGAGCGGGCAATCGTCAGGCCACGCTTCTCGAAAATCCTGCGGGCGCTGTTGTACATCAAATAGAGCTCCATCAGCGGCGTGCCGCCGAAGCCGTTGACGAACAGCAGCGCCGGCCCTTTCGCCTTGTCGCCAAGATCCCCAAGGATCGCTGCGCAGATCTCCCCGGCGATCGCGTCGGCGCTCTTAAGCGTGTCGCGGCGGCGGCCGGGTTCGCCATGGATGCCGACGCCGAATTCCATCTCGCCATCGCCGATATCGAAAGTCGGTTTGCCGGCCGCCGGCACGGTGCCACTGGTCAGCGCCACGCCCATCGAGCGGGTCGCGTCGTTGACGCGGTAGCCCAGCGCCTTCAACGCCGGCAATGCCAGGCCGTGCTCGGCGGCGGCACCGACGATCTTCTCCACCACCAGCGTGCCGGCGACGCCGCGCCGTCCGGTCGTGTAGGAAGAATTCTCGACGGCGACGTCGTCATTGGTCACCACCTGAAGCACGCCTTCCGACATTTCCGCCGCCATGTCGAAATTCATCACGTCGCCCTCGTAGTTCTTGACGATGAACAGGCAGCCGGCGCCGGTGTCGACGGCTTGCGCGGCCGCCAGCATCTGGTCCGGCGTCGGCGAGGTGAACACCTGGCCCGGGCAGGCGGCGTCCAGCATGCCATGGCCGACAAAGCCGCCATGCAGCGGCTCGTGGCCGGAGCCGCCGCCGGAGATCAGCGCCACCTTGCCCGGCTTGAGGGCCTTGCGGCGGATGAATTTGTGCTCCTCGCCAAGCACCAGCATGTCGGCATGAGCGGCCACAAAACCGTCGAGGCTCTCGGTCAGCACCGTGTCCACCGAGTTCATGAATTTCTTCACGGCCGTCTCCTCCCGAAATAGCCTGGCATCAATGGGTCAATCAGCCACTCTTGCCGGTGATGCTGGTGACCTTCTGGATGAATTCGTTGATCGCGCGGTCGAGCGCCGTATTCTGCTTGTCGTCGCCGAAATCCGGAACGATGAGCGAAACGTGCCTTGTCTTGCGCGCGCCCGCGGCGATCGAGATCTTCCCTGGATGCGCTTGGTGGTAGGCAGCAAGAAACTGGTCCCGCTCGGCCTGGCTGAAATGGCAGACGGAAAAAATGGCGGGCAGATGCTTTGATGGGATCGGGATCGAATAGGCGGGGCTCGAAATCTGCGTGACGAAGCTGCGGTGCTTGCCAAGCGCGTCGGCGAGCCGCTGGCGCATGCCTGACGGCCGCTGGTCGATGACCTGCGACAGGATCGTCTTGTAGACGCGGATCGCCTCTTCGGGCTCGGGTTTGATATCGATCATGCCTGCCGCCTAGATCGGGACGTCCGCGATGGCCGCTTTGGCCATGGCGAGTTGCGCAGGCGCGACCGACAGATCGCGCAGGCCGACCTCGATCAGCGAGGGGATCGCGGCTGGATCGCCACCGGCATCCCCGCACAGGCTGACGGGAATCCCGGTTTCCCGTCCGAAGGCCGCGACCGAGCCGATCAGCCGCAGGACAGCGGGATGACGAACGGAATTGAGATGCGCCACAGCGGCATTGTCGCGCGCGGCCGCCATCACATATTGCGTCAAATCGTTGGAACCGATCGACAGGAAGGCGACGCCGGTAAACGCCTCCGGCGCGATGGCCACCGAAGGCACTTCGACCATGATGCCGAGCGGCGGCATTTCTTGCGCGATGCCGCGCGCGGCAAGGGCTACCCGTTCCTCGGCGAACAGGGCGGCGGCACTTTCATACTCTTCTGGTGTGGCGATCATCGGAAACATGACTTTGAGATTGCCGTGTGGCGCGGCGCGCAGCAATGCCCTGATTTGAACGCGGAATATGTCGAGCCTGGCCAGCGACAGCCTGATGCCGCGCAGGCCAAGGAACGGATTGCCTTCCTCGACCGTAAAGCCCGGCACCGGCTTGTCGCCTCCGGCATCGACGGTACGGATCGTCACTGGTTTTTCGCCGGCCCATTCCAGCACCTTGCGATAGGCGCGATACTGGGTCTCTTCATCCGGCAGCGTCTTGCCGAACAGGAATTCCGTGCGCATCAGGCCGACGCCGTCGCAGGTCGCGATGTCGATGGCGTCGACATCCCTGGGGTCGGCGATGTTGACTTGGACGCGCACCGCGGTGCCGCGCTTCGTCGCAGCCGGCCGTGCCAGAAAGGTCCGCGCGTCGCCTTGGCGGGCGGTGAAGGCGGAGGACGACTGCCGGAACGAGCCGATCTCCGCGGGCGAGGGTGCCAGAACGATATTGCCGTGCTCCGCGTCGAGCAGCGCGATGCCGGCAACAGCGGTGAGCGGCTCGCGCAGGCCCACGACCATCGGCACGCCACGCGAGCGCGCCAGCATGGCGACATGGCTGGCGGTGCTGCCTGCCTTCAGCGCTATGCCGCCGCCATGGCTCCAGTCGGTTTCGAGGAAGCGCGTTGGCGCGATGTCCTCGCCGTAGAGGATGGCGCCGGCCGGTGCCGGGCCGCCACCGCCCTCGGTCAGGGCGCGCAGCACCTGGTCCCTAATATCGTGCAGGTCCGTGGCGCGGGCGCGGAAATAATCCTGGTCCGAGGCCTCGTAGCCGGCGATCTCGGCATCAAGCGCCTGCCGCCAAGCCGCGTCGGCGGGTTCTCCGGAAGCGATCGATGCGAAGGCCGGCCCGCTCAGCGCGTCGTCTTCCAGCATGGCGATGTGGAATTCGAGTATGCCGGCGGCATCGCTGTCGGCGGTCTCGACCATGGCCGCGAGCCGGTTCACCGCCTTGCCGATCGCGGCCTCCAGCGACGTCTTCTCCTCGGCGACGCTTGCCTTGGTCGCATAGATGCCCGCAGGCCGGCCGAGGTCGAACAGAGGCCCCTCGGCATAGCCGGCGGAGGCCGGAACGCCCTCAATGCGCATGGCCCGCATTCCCCGCGGCCCGGCCAGGGCGTGCATCGGCCTCAAGCCGAGCGGACATGGCCGGCATCTTCGTCGAAATCGCGCTGCACCAGGTCGATCAGCGCGCGGATGGCATCATCGGCTCCATCGCCGTTGGCCCTGATGTGCAGCACCGTGCCCTTTGGCGCCTTGGCCGCCATCACCTTGACGATGCTCTTGGCGTCGAACCATGGGCCGTTGGCGGCGAGTGCAATTTCCACGTCTGCGGGAAAGCTCTTGGCCAGCTTGGTGAACTTCACCGAAGGACGCGCATGCAGGCCCACATCGTGGGTGATCAGGACGGTCGCTTCGGCAGTTGCGGACATATGCTCAACGTTCCTGTTCACTCACGACGGCGACAATTCATGCGCCGTCGCCACCACTTCTTTCAACGAGGCGCCGCCGGACGCCTCGGTCGCCGCCATCACCGCGCCCTCGACGATCGGCGCGTTGCAGACGATGATCTTGTGCGCACGCGGCTCGCCGATCATCTCGACCGCCATTTCACTGTTGGTCTCAGCGCCGCCGAGGTCGACAAGTATGGCAACGCCAGCTTCCGACCAGGCCTTGTCGATGGCGCCCATGATCGCCTCGACACTGGTGCCGAGCCCGCCATGGCCGTTTCCGCCGCACCATGCAAGCGGCACTTCGTCCCCCACCATCTGGCGTACCATGTCGGCCGTGCCCTCCGCGACCAGCGGCGAATGCGACACGATCACGATCCCGACATTGCTCATGCATCTTCCCCGATCGCTTGGCCCACCGTGCGCACCAGCAGCGCGGTCGAGCGCGCGCCGGCGTCCATGTGGCCGATCGAGCGGTCGCCGAGGAACGAGGCGCGGCCGCGCAGGGCCTTCATCGGCACGGTCGCCTTGGCCGCGACGTCGGCGATGTCGGCTATCTCCGCCGCCGTCTTTCCTTCGGCCAGCGCGTCATGCACCGGCTGCAGCACATCGAGCATGGTTTTCTGACCGACCTGTGATTTGCCGCGTGCGGCCACCGCCTCGATCGCCTTGCCGAAGGCCACCGTCAGGCTGGCGCGATCGGGGCCCGCCGGGATCTCCTTGCCGAGCGTCATGAACAGCGTGCCGAAGAGCGGGCCGGAGGCGCCGCCCACCGTCATCACCAGCTTGGTGCCGATCGCCTTCAGGGCGTCGGGCAGTGGCTTTGCGGCGAACAAGTCGGCCTCGGCTCGCACCGCCTCGAAGCCGCGTTTCATGTTAAGTCCATGGTCGCCGTCGCCGATCGCCTGGTCGAGCGCCGTCAATTCCTCGGCGTGGTCGGCAATCGTATCCGCGGCGGCCGTGATCAGCCTCGAAAGGTCCAGCGCCGTCATGTCGCCCGAATTCCCGGTTTGCACCTTGCCCGCAGTAGCGAAAGAATGGTCGTTCGACAACTGGAGCATGTGTCAGGCCGTGGCATGCTGCGCGGCCGCGGCCGCGAACACCTCGTCCACGGCATGGGCGCCGGGGTCGACCACACCGTGCAATTTGGCCCCGACATAGGCGGATCGACCGGCCTTTGCCTTCTCCATCGCGGCCGTCGCCTCGGCACCGCGCCGGGCCGCTATCGCGGCTTCCTCCAGGCCCTTGCCGTCGAGCGCCTTCAAGGCCGGCTCCAGCGCGTCGACCATGGTGCGATCGCCTGGATTGGCGCCGCCGTAGAAGGTCATTCGTTCAAGCCCGGCAAGCAGGGCCTTGGATAGCTTCGCACCGTTGTCCATCGCCTGCGCCGCGGCCGTGAAGAAGATCGACAGCAGCACGCCGCTGGAACCGCCCATGGATGAACTCAGAATATCGCCCACTGCGCCAAGCGTCGCTGGGGGCTCGGCAAGCGGCAGAGTATCGAGCCGTTCCAGCACACTGCGCGCGCCGGTTGCCACAGTCGAACCGGTATCGCCATCACCAGCCTTGGCGTCCAGTCCGTTCAATGTCGCTTCGATCGAAATCAGTTTCTCGCAGACCGTGACGATCAAGCGCCTGGTCCCTGCATCCTGGCTGGCCTTGTGCGCCACATTTTGTCCGGCTGCTTTCGCCATCGGCACGACAGCGGGCGCAACGACCGGCTTTGCCGGCATCCAGGCATGCGGGCCGACCGGTGCCAGCAAGGCGGATTCGCGGGCCGCGTCGAGCTTGATCAGAGACAGCGAGAAACCGTTCATGTTGAGGGCCGTCATCAGCGGGCCGGGGCCGATCGCCAGCTTGACGGTTCTGGCAAGCGGCGAGGCAAGCACCGCATTGGCGACAACAGACATTTCAAGCGGTGGCACGGAGCCCAGATTGTTGATCAGCAAGGCATAGGCGGCCTTCGGATCGAGCCGCGGCGCAAGGCGCTCCGCCATGATCGTCACCAGCCGGTCGGCGCTTTGCAGCGCGATGCGCTCGACGCCAGGCTCTCCATGGATGCCAAGGCCGAGCTCGCCGTCGTCGGCGCCAAACCTGTCTTCGTGCTGTTGGCCCGGAATCGAGCAGGACGACAGCGACATGCCGAGCGAGGCGGTATCCTTCGCCGCCGCACGTGCAGCTGACGCGATCTCGGCCAGATCGCGGCCGGCTTCAGACAGATGGCCCGATATCTTGTGCACGAACAAGGTGCCGGCAACGCCGCGTGGCTGGGCGATGTCGGGCAGCGCGATGTCGTCGGCGACGATCACCATCTCGACCGCAAAACCTTCGGCGCGCGCCTTCTCGGTAGCCAGGCCGAAATTGAGCCGGTCCCCGGTGTAGTTCTTGACGATCAGCAGGCAGCCCGCCGGTCCGGTCACCGCACGGATGGCAGCCAGCACCGCTTCGACGCTCGGCGAGGCAAAGATCTCGCCCGAGACGGCAGCCGTCAGCATGCCCTTGCCGACGAAGCCGGCATGCGACGGCTCGTGCCCGGCGCCGCCGCCGGAGACGACGGCAACCTTGGACTTGTCCCAATCGGCGCGCAGCACGACCTTGATCTCGGGATAGCCGTCGAGGCGGGCGAGGTCGCCTGAGCCCATGGTGCGCAACAGGCCATCCAGCGCCTCGGTGACGATCGTTTCCCGGCGGTTGAAAAAGTGCTTCATCGAATTCGTCCCGTTTCGCAATCGTCAGTCAGAAGCCGGCATCACGTTGGCGGGGATGCCGAAAATCGTTCACATCAGTCGTTGTCCGTCGGCGCCGAAATAGAGCGGCGAGCGGTAGCGGATCACCACTTTGTCGCCTTGCGCCAGATCGGTGTCGGGATCGGTCAGTGTCACCAGTTTCTTTGGCCCCACCGTCACATGCAGATGGTTCTGGTCACCGAGATGTTCGACCCAGTCGACGACGCCGTCGGCATGGCCATTTGCGGCCTTTTCGATTGCCAGATGCTCGGTGCGTGCGCCGATCGTCTTCGTACCCGTTGGCGCGCCACCATCTGGAAGCAGCCCTGTGGGCAGAAGATTGATCGCGGGCTGGCCGAGCCTTGCCGCGACATGCAGGTTTGCCGGTTCGGAATAGATCGCCCTGGGTGTGCCGATCTGCACCAGCACGCCGTCGGCCAGGATGCCGATGCGGTCTGCCATGGTCATCGCCTCGATCTGGTCGTGGGTGACGTAAAGCATGGTAGCGCCAAGTTCGGACTGGATGCGTTTCAATTCGAGCCGCAGATCCGCCCGCAGCTTGGCATCGAGCGACGACAGCGGTTCGTCCATCAGATAGATGGACGGCTTGCGCACCAAGGCGCGGCCGATGGCGACGCGCTGCATCTCGCCGCCCGACAATTTCGTCGAACGGTTGGCGAGTTTGTGATGGATTCGCACCATCTTCGCCACCTCCTCGACCCGGCGGCGGATCTGGTCTGCCGATATTTTCCGCGCCGGCGAGCGCAGGGGGAAAGCGAGGTTGTCGAACACCGACAGATGCGGATAGAGCGAATATTGCTGGAAGACGAAAGCGGTGTCGCGTTCGGCCGGCGACAGGTTCGTGGCATTGTGGCCGCCGATCTCGATCGTGCCGGCATCGGGCCGCTCCAGCCCGGCAATCAGCCTCAGCGTCGTCGTCTTGCCGGCCCCCGTCGGCCCGAGCAGCACGACGAATTCGCCGTCTGATATATGCAGGTCGAGCCCGTTGACGGCGGTTTGCTCGCCAAAACTCTTGGTCACGCCCTTGATGTGCACGTCAGCCATGCTGCACTCTCCGCTCGGAGGCAGTATCGTGGATCGCCGTTCTCACGGCACGGCCCGATACCTTGTCGAACAGGGACAGTCGCGCGCTGTTCAGCGTCAGGCCGACATGGTCGCCGGTGTTGAGCCTGATTTCGGCCGGCACCCGTGCCTTGATGATGCCGTCCGCCGTCTCCACCGCGACGATCTGCGTCGTGCCGAGATATTCGGTGCCGTAGATGGCGCCACGCAGTTTGGAGGCATCATCGAAGCGGATGTGTTCGGGGCGGATGCCAAGCGCCATGTCGGCGGGCGCGATGTCCTCGCGCACCTCCGGCACCGCGACCTTTGCACCCTGGACGACGATCTCCTTCGCGCCTTTGGAAAGCCCGCCGCCGAAGTGCAAAAAATTCATTGGTGGCGAACCGATGAAGTCGGCAACGAACATGGTCGCGGGACGGTCGTAGATTTCGCGCGGTGTGCCGAACTGCTCGATGACGCCGTGGTTCATGACAGCGATCTTGTCGGCCATCGACATGGCTTCCATCTGGTCATGTGTGACGTACACAGTCGTCGCGTGGATGCGGTTGTGCAGCTCGCGCAGTTCATGGACCATCAAATCGCGGAATTCGGTGTCGAGGGTCCCCAGCGGTTCGTCCATCAGGAAGCATTTCGGCCGCCGCACGATGGCGCGGCCGAGCGCCACTCGCTGGCGGTCGCCGCCGGCAAGGCCAGAAACGGATTTGTTGAGCAGGTGGTCGATACGCAGAAGCTTCGCGGTCTCCTCGACGCGCGTGCGGATTTCGGCCGAGGGCATGCCTTGCGCCAAAAGGGGAAAGCCGATGTTCTTGCGCACATTCATGTGCGGATAGAGCGCGAACAGCTGGAAGACGAACGCGATGTCGCGCTCGCGTGCCCTGAGCATGGTGACGTCCTCGCCGCCGAGCAGGATCTGGCCGCCTGTCGGCAACTCGAGCCCGGCGATCATGCGCAAGGTGGTGGTCTTGCCGCAACCGGACGGCCCGAGCATGACGAAGAACTCGCCATCCTCGACGACGAAGTTGGAGTCCTGCACCGCGACGAAATCGCCGAAGGCCTTTCTCAGATGTTGGACGCGAATCTCGGCCATGATTATTCCGGGAACTTCGAGACGATGATGAACATCACCGTGCCGGCAAGCATGGTGATGAAGGAATAGGTGTAGAGCGACAGCGCGAAAGGCTGGAACAGCATCAGGAAGCCGATGGCGATCAGCGCCGTCGCAACGTTTTCCATCAGCCCGCGCCTGGCCCAACGCGGCCATGATGATTTCCTAGAGATGGCGGGGCGCGTCATGCGAAGCTCCCTTCCCTTTCCCCGTTCAAGGGGAGAGATGGCAGCCAGGTTGTTCCCCCACTCCGTCGCTGCTTCGCAGCGACACCTCTCCCCCCTCCGGAGGGAGAGGAAGGGAGCCTTGCTGAATGAAGTTCGCGCCCTTCCTCTCCCCCGTCGATCGGGGGAGAGGTGTCGAGCGAAGCTCGACGGAGTGGGGGTCGATTTATTCCCAGATCAATCATTTGCGCACCGCGCCGAAGGTGATACCGCGCAGCAATTGCTTGCGGAGCAGGATGGTGAAGACCAGGATCGGAACCAGGAAGATCGTCGTGCCGGCCGCGACCGCCGGCCAGTCCTGCCCGCCTTCGCCGATGATGGTCGGGATGAAGGGCGGCGCGGTCTGCGCCGTGCCGGATGTGAGCAGCGAGGCGAACGCGTATTCGTTCCAGGCAAAGATCAGGCAGAAGATAGCGGTCGCGGCAATACCGGTCGTGGCTTGCGGCAGAACCGTGCGCCAGAAGGCCTGCAGCCGCGTGTAACCGTCGATCATGGCGGCTTCCTCATATTCGCGCGGAATCTCGTCGATGAAGCCTTTGAGCAGCCACACCGCCAGCGAGACGTTGACCGCCGTGTAGAGCAGGATCATGCCGAGCGCGGTGTCGGAAAGTCCGAGTTCGCGGTACATCAGGTAGATGGGAATGGCGACCGCGATCGGGGGCATGAAGCGTGTCGACAGGATGAAGAACAGAAGATCATCCGCTAGCGGTACCTTGAAGCGCGAGAACCCATATGCCGACAGTGTGCCGAGAAAGACGGCGCAGAAGGTCGAGCCGAAGGCGATGATCAGCGAATTGACGAAGCGCGGCAGGAAGTTGGACGGACCGGCGATCACCATGTTGCGCTCGCGCGCGGTCTCGTCGCAGATGCCTGTCGCTGGCCCCAATGAATTGATGTATTCCGGCGCCTGCCGCGTCCGCGTCGTGAACAGGTTGCAATAGCCTTCGATGCTCGGCTGGAACACGATCTTGGGGGGGTAGGCGATCGAATCCGGTGGCGTCTTGAAGCTGGTGGCGAAGATCCACAAGAGCGGCACGATCGAGATCAGCGCATAGGCGACGATGATGGTGCCGGCGATGCGCTTCGAGTTTGCCGAAGGTGCGACGACAGAATGGGCTGTGGTCAGGCTCATCTCTGCTTCACCTTGTTGAGCGCCTTTACGTAGATGTTGGCGAGACCGAACACCGCGACGAAGAGGATGATGGCGAATGCCGAGGAATAGCCGGTGCGCCAGCTCTCGAAAGCTTGCCGTTTCAGCGTGATCGAGGCAACCTCGGTCGTCGAGCCAGGTCCGCCACCGGTCAACAGGTTTACCATGTCGAACATCTTGAAGTTCTCGATGCCGCGAAACAGCACCGCCAGCATGATGAACGGCAGCGCCATCGGCAGCGTGATCGACCAGAACTGCCGCCAGTTGGAGGCGCGGTCGACCTCGGCCGCCTCATAGATGTATTCGGGGATCGAGCGCAGGCCGGCGAGGCAGATCAGCATCACGTAAGGCGTCCACATCCAGGTGTCGACGATGACGATCGCCCACGGCGCGAGCTGCACGCTGCCCAGCATCTCGAAGGAGGAAGGCGGCACGCCTGTGAAAAAGGCGACGATGTAATTGAAGAGGCCGGTCTGGGGTTGGTACAGGAAACGCCAGAAATTGCCGACCACGGCGGGCGACAGCATCATCGGCACCAGGATGATGGTCGTCCAGAAGGCGTGGCCGCGGAACTTGCGGTCGATCAGCCAGGCCAGCGTGAAGCCGATCACCGTCTGCAGCAGGATGGTCCAGAACACGAAATGCGCCGTCGTCTGCATGGCGATCCAGACATCCTGGTCGCCAAGGATGCGCTGGTAGTTGGCAAAGCCGAGGTTCTTTACAACCTCATTGGACCGGTTGGCGCGGTAGTTGGTGAACGACAGATAGATCGCCCAAAACAGTGGGAAGATGTTGATGGCGAGCAACAGAAGGATCGTCGGCGAGATGAACAGCCACGCCAGGCCCTTGTCGCTGATGCCGCGGACCTTGCGCGCCAACGGTTCCGGGGTCGCCCGGGCAGCGTTCTCCGCGGTCCGATTGAGCATGGTTAGTCCTGCTTCGGTCACTTGGGTCGTCTCTGTGATGGAATTTATCTGAACTGTGTCCCGTGCCAAGGGCGGCACGGGACACTCGGTCGTGGCTCGGGAGGAACCTTAAATCTTGCCGTCGTCCTGGAAGGTCGCTGTCCAGTCCTTCACCAGGCTGTCGAGCGCTTCCTGGGCGGTGCCCTGGTCGGCCACCACAAAGTCATGGACGCGCTTCTGCATCGCCTGCAGCAGAGTAGCGTAGCTCGGCTCCGCCCAGAAGTCCTTCACCATCTGCATCGATGCGAGGAAGTCAGGGGCGAAGGGCGCGCTTTTCGGGAAGGACGGGGCTTCCACCACTGCCTTCAGCGCCGAGTAGCCACCGATCTCCCACCACTTCTGCTGAACAGCCGGCTGGGCAAACCACTTGATGTATTTCAGTGCGGCGTCCTTGTGGTCCGAGTATGAGACCACCGAGATGCCCTGGCCGCCGAGCTGGGTGAAGTGCGCGTCCGGGCCGGCGGGGTTGGGGAAGAACCCGATCTTGTCGCCGCCGACATTCGGGTCCTTGTACAAGCCGGGGAAGAACGCGAACCAGTTCATCTGCATGGCCACCTGGCCTGACTTGAAGGCGTCAAGCCCTTCCGACATGTAGGCGTCGGTCATGCCCGGCGCGGTGCAGCACTTGTAGAGATCCTTGTAGAACTCCAGGCCCTTCACCGCGTCCGCCGAATTGACGAACCCCTTCATGTCGTATGGCTTCTTCGGATTCTCGTATTGGAAGCCATAGTCATAGAGGACGTTTGTCACGCCCATGGTGATGCCTTCAGAGCCCCGTTCGGTGAAGATATAGGCGCCGTAGACCTTCTTGCCGTCGATGTCGCGGCCCTGGAAAAACTTGGCGATGTCCTTGAGCTCGTCATAGGTCTTGGGCGGCGCCAGATCGCGCCCGTATTTCGCCTTGAACTCGGTCTGCAATTCGGGCTTCGAGAACCAGTCCTTGCGATAGGTCCAACCGACCGCGTCGGCCATCGCCGGCAATGCCCAGTAGTTCGGTGTGTTCTTTGGCCACTCCGAATAGCCCAGGACCGTCGCTGGCACGAAGTCGTCCATGCTGATCTTCTCCTTGTCAAAGAAGTCGTTCAGCTTGACGTAGTGGCCGTTCTCGGCGGCGCCGCCGATCCACTGGCTGTCGCCGATGATCAGGTCGCACAACTTGCCGTGTGAATTCAGCTCGTTGAGGAAGCGGTCGGCATAGTTGGTCCACGGCACGAACTCGAATTTCATGCCGATGTTGGTCTGCTTGGTGAAATCCTTGGAAAGTTCGACAAGCGCATTGGCCGGGTCCCAGGCGGCCCAGCACAGCGTCAGGTCTTCAGCGTGCGCGACACTCGAGGCGGCAGTCGACGCAGTAATCGCCGAGGCCAGTCCCAACGTCAGTTTCAAGCTCGATTTCATGCCTTCCTCCCATTTGTGAAACACGTCTGGATGACGGTCTCAAGAGCCCTCAAACCTCTCTCCTCAGAGGCCCAAACATGGCGGCGTCGTCCACCGCGGATGTTTAGTAATTTGTTTAGTGATGCAATTTTTACTAAACAAGGCAAGCGAATTCGTTGCTGCGCCGCAACATGTTTGCGCCGGTGTCTGAAAACGTTGGGAAAAGCGCCGCGCGCCGGTCGGATGAACGCGGAGTGTGAAAACCCTGTTGGGCTGATTCGGATGCCGCCTCGGAGCGGCGTCCCGGGTTCAGTCGACCCGCTTGGTGCTCACCATCACCGTCCGGATCGGCGGCGCCGGCGGCAGCAGCGCGCGGATGTCGGCGAAGGGAAACATCGGCTCGAAGCGGAAGGCTTCGGCCCGCGAACCTTGCGCGCCGTTGCATTGGCCCGAGCGAAAAAGGTTCTGCGTCCGGGCGATATCGACGAAGCGATCCGGGTCCTGCGACTGGTGCATGCGGATCGCTTTGGCCTTGATGTCGGCATGGGCGGAAATATCGACATAGTGCGTCGGCGAGAAGCCGGTGCCACCCCATCGTGTCGGAGCACCGGAACCCCGAACGAAGCGGCGATGCGCACGCCGTCCGACAGCGCGCGGTGGTCGGCGTGATAGTCGTTGAGCGCGTGCGTGATCGCGAGATCCGGGCCGATCTCGCTTATCAGCGTTTTCAGCGCATCGATCAGCGCGGCATCCGCCACCAGCCCGCCATCGGGAAAGTCGAGGAAGCGCAGCGTCGCCCCGAGCAATGCGGCCGCCGCCGTCGCTTCTTCACGGCGGACACGAGCCAGAACGGCGGGATCGCTCTTGCCGCCCCTGGCACCATCGGTGGTCACGGCAAAAGTGAGTTCTGCGCCTTGCGCGGCATAGGCGGCCATCGTACCGAACATGAAGATCTCGATGTCGTCGGGATGCGCACCGAGCGCCAGTATCTTCAACTCTCTCTCCCCGGAAATGAAAACGTGACGAACGGAATCCTGCTCGCCCTGATCGCCTATGCAAGCTATTCGGGCAGCGATGCCGTTATCAAGAGCCTGGGCGGACAGTTCACGGTGTTCGAGATAGGCTTCTTCGCGACCTTGTTTGCCGGCTGTTTTCTGTTCTTCGCCCGGCCGGCGGGCGAACGCTGGCGCGATTTCTGGCGCATGAAGCGGCCTTGGGCCGTGCAGGCGCGGGCCTGGGCCGGCATCGCCTCGGGCGTGCTCAGCGTCTATTCCTTCACGCACATTCCGCTGGCTGAAGTCTACGCACTGATCTTCCTGGCGCCCTTGCTGGTCACCATCCTGTCGACCATCATCCTGAAGGAAAAAGTTGGTCCCTGGCGGTGGCTGGCCGTGGTCGCCGGCTTTGCCGGGGTGATGCTGGTGGTGCGGCCGGGTTTTCGTGAATTGAACCTCGGCCACCTCGCCGCCTTCGTGAATGCCTTCCTCGCCGCGACCAGCGTCATCCTGCTGCGGTCGTTAGCCCAGCAGGAAAAGCGCACGTCGATGCTCGGCGTGCTTGTGGGCTATGGCCTGCTGTTCAACGGGGTCGCCGCCGCCGCTACCTCTTTCACCTTGCCGAACGCCATGCAGCTTGTCTGGCTTGCGATGGTGGGCGCCTTCACCGCAGGCGGACAATTGCTGCAGCTGCTCGCCGCCAAATATGCCCCCGCCAACCGGATCGCGCCGACGCATTATTCGCAGATCGTCTGGGCGGTGATCCTCGGCGCGTTGTTCTTCCAGGAATATCCGGATTGGCTGTCGCTGGTCGGCCTCGCGGTCGTCGGCGGATCCGGCCTGTTGACCATGGTGCGCGAGGAAGCGCGGCTGGGCACGGTGCGCTGGAATCCGTTCTCTCGCACCCGGCTTTGAGTCGCCGCAGTCGGATAAGTTGCACGGCCCCCGTGACGCCTGATATGCGGGCGCAATGACGACCAAACCCTTGCCGGAGCTTCCGGTATCCGCCGTGCTGCCGGCGCTCAACGAAGCGCTCGGCTCCGGCAACAGCGCAGTGCTGGTGGCGCCACCCGGCGCCGGCAAGACGACGCTGGTGCCCTTGGCGCTGCTCGATGCGCCCTGGCTGGGCAAGGGCAAGATCGTGTTGCTCGAACCGCGCCGGCTCGCCGCCCGCGCCGCCGCCCGCCGCATGGCCGAACTGCTTGATGAGGAACCGGGCGCCACCGTCGGCTATGCGATGCGCATGGAAAACCGGACCTCGGCGCGGACAAAAATCCTGGTCGTCACCGAGGGCGTGTTGGCACGCATGATCCTCGACGACCCCGAACTGCCCGGTGTTTCGGCGGTCATTTTCGACGAATTCCACGAGCGCTCGCTCGACGGCGATTTCGGTCTTGCGCTGGCGCTCGACGTGCAAGGCGCGCTGCGGCCGGATCTGCGTCTGCTGGTGATGTCGGCAACGCTCGACGGCGCACGGGTCGCGAAACTCCTGTCGGGCGCGCCGGTGATCGAGAGCGAGGGCCGCGCCTTCCCGGTCGATGTCCGTTACGACGAGCGGCCGGCCGGAGTGCCGATCGAGGACGCCATGGCCAAGGCGATCCGCTCGGCCCTTGCCGACGAGAGCGGCAGCGTGCTTGCCTTCCTGCCCGGCCAGCGCGAGATCGAGCGCACCGCCGAGCGGCTGGGCGGCAAGGTCGGCGCCGACACCGATATCGTCCCGCTCTATGGGCAGCTCGACGGCAAGGCGCAGGACGCTGCGATCAAGCCGGCGCCGCCGGGCCGCCGCAAGGTGGTGCTGGCGACCTCGATCGCCGAGACCTCCATCACCATCGACGGCGTGCCCGTCGTCATCGATTCCGGTCTGTCGCGGCTGCCGCGCTATGAGCCGGCCAGCGGACTGACCAGGTTGGAAACCGTGCGCGTCAGCAAGGCCTCCGCCGACCAGCGCGCCGGCCGCGCCGGGCGCACGCAGCCTGGCGCCGCCATCCGGCTGTGGCGCGCCGAGCAGACGGCGGCACTTCCTGCCTTCACGCCGCCGGAAATCCTCGAGGCAGACTTGTCCGGCCTACTGCTCGACTGCGCCGCCTTCGGCGTCGCCGATCCAACCAGACTTGCCTTCCTCGATCCGCCGCCGGCGCCGGCGCTTAATGAAGCAAAGGTGCTGCTGCGCGCGCTCCATGCCATCGACGAGGCGGGACGCTTGACCGAAGCTGGCGCGGCGATGCGCAAGCTCGCTTTGCCGGTGCGGCTGGCGCATATGGTCGCCGAGGCGGCCAGCAGCGGTCACGGCGGTGAGGCGGCCATGCTTGCCGTGCTGCTCACCGAGCGTGGCCTTGGCGGCGACGGTGCCGATGTCGAACGGCGGCTGATGCGCTTTCGCGGCGAGAAATCGCCGCGTGCCACATCGGCGCGCCAGCTGGCCGAGCGCCTCGCCAGGCAGGTGGACGGCGCGAAGACCGGCGGAGCTGTTCCAGCCGGAACCCTGCTCATCCATGCCTGGCCGGATCGCGTAGCCAAGGCGCGCGGCGAGCGCGGCCGTTTCGTGCTGGCCAATGGCTCCGGCGCCATGCTCGACGCCGCCGATCCGCTGGCGGGCGAACCCTTTCTGGTCGTCGCCGACTTGCAGGGCAAGGCGCAGAATGCACGCATCACGGCGGCCGCGGCGATCGGCGAGGACGATATCCGCTCAGCGCTGGCTGACCGGATCGAAACGCGCCGGCAGACGAGTTTCGACCGCGAGCGGCGCGCCGTGCGGGTGCGCGAAACCGTGCGGCTCGGCGCCATCACGCTCGCCGAACGCATGCTGCCGGCGCCGGCCGGCGCCGATGCCGACCGCGCCATCATCGAGGCCCTGCGCGAGCATGGGCTCTCCCTTTTGACTTGGAGCAAGGAAGCCCAGACGCTGCGCCAGCGGCTGTCCTGGCTGCACAAAGGCCTGGGCGCGCCCTGGCCCGACATATCGGATGGAGCGCTCATCGAACGCCTCGACGACTGGCTGCTGCCGTTTCTGTCCGGTGCGGCATCCGTGGCCGCCATCGATCCCGGTGTCGTTTCGGCCGGACTGGCGTCTCTCGTGCCGCATGACCTCCAGCGCAAGATCGACGCGCTGGCGCCGACCCATTTCGACGCGCCGTCGGGCAGCCACGTGCCGATCCGCTATGACGGCGAATGGCCGGTTCTGGCGGTCCGCGTACAGGAACTGTTCGGCCTCGACCGCCATCCTTCGATCGCCAACGGTACGGTGCCCCTGACGCTTGAACTGTTGTCGCCGGCGCACCGGCCGATCCAGACGACGCGCGACCTGCCCGGCTTCTGGCGCGGCTCCTGGGCCGACGTGCGCGCCGACATGCGCGGCCGCTATCCCAAGCATGTCTGGCCGGAAAACCCGCTGCTCGCCACCGCCACCGCCCGCGCCAAGCCCAGGGCATGATCCCAAAAAGTGGGAACCGGTTTTTGGAACAGGTCATGCCCAAACAAGAAGTAGAGCTCCAATCCGACCTCGTCGGACTGGGGCGGGACCTAGCCTTGGGCGCTTTGCGGCTGTAATCCATGGCCATGATCAACATCCTGAACACGCCCGATTTCCAGCAGAGCCAGCGACTGCGCCTCAACACGCTGATCCGGCTGCGCTGGCTGGCCATCGTCGGTCAGAGCGTGGCGGTGCTCGTCGTCGCCTACGGCCTGAAATTCCCGCTGCCGGTCAGCCTGTGTTTCGCGTTGATCGCCTGTTCGGCCTGGATGAACCTGTTTCTGGCCTTCCGGTTTCCGGCTGCGCACCGGCTCACCCCGTTCGCCGCCTTCGGCATTCTGATCTTCGACAGCCTGCAGCTTGCCGGCCTGCTCTACATGACCGGCGGCCTGACCAACCCGTTCTCGCTGCTGATGACCGTGCCCGTCGTCATTTCGGCGACGTCGCTGCCCTTGCGCCTGACCGCGCTGCTTGGCGGGCTGGTGATGATAGCGGCGACCTTGCTGGTCTTCCGCCATCTGCCATTGCCCTGGTACGAGGGCGCGCCGCTGGTGATGCCCTTCATTTATGTCGCCGGCATGTGGATGGCGGTGCTGTCCTCCATCGCCTTTACCGCCATGTATGCCTTCCGGGTGGCCGCCGAAGCCCGGCTTCTGGCCAACGCGCTGGCCGCCACCGAACTGGTGCTGCAGCGCGAGCAGCACCTTTCCGCGCTCGATGGCCTGGCCGCCGCCGCCGCGCACGAGCTCGGCACGCCGCTCGCCACTATCACGCTGGTCGCCAAGGAAATGGAGAAGGCGCTCGGCGCCGATCCGAAATACGGCGAGGACGTGAAGCTGCTGCGCTCGCAGAGCGAACGCTGCCGCGAAATCCTCAAGCGCCTGACCAGCCTTTCGTCGGAGGGCGAGGCACATCTCTCTCGTCTGCCGCTGACCTCGCTGGTCGAGGAGGTCACCGCGCCGCATCGCGACTTCGGCATCTCGATCAAGCTTCGTCCCGGTGAGCGGACTGGACCCGAGCCGGTCGGGCGGCGCAATCCGGGTGTCATCTATGGCCTTGGCAACCTGGTCGAGAATGCCGTCGATTTCGCCCGCAAGAGCGTCACCGTGCGCTGGAGCTGGGACGAAGCGACGGTTTCCTTCTCGATCACCGATGACGGCCCAGGTTTTCCGCCCGAGATCATCGACCGCATTGGCGAGCCCTATATGTCGACACGCCAGGGTACGGAAGCTGGCGGCGGGCTGGGGCTCGGCCTGTTCATCGCCAAGACATTGCTCGAACGTTCCGGTGCCACGCTCGACTTTCGCAATTCGAGCGGGCTTGGCGAAGGGGCCGTGGTGCGGATTTCGTGGCCGAGAACCGTCTTCCTGAACCCGCAATCGGGCCCGGCGACCATGTTTGACACTGCGTAAATTGGACAATAGCCCCGCAAAACGATATCTGCGTAAAATTAAGGCAGCAGGAATTTTCGAGACGATGACAGGCGATGAAAATAGTGGGCCTATGGTTGAAGGCGAGGATACCTCGCTTCTGATCGTCGATGACGACAAGCCGTTCCTGACCCGTCTGGCCCGTGCCATGGAAACCAGGGGTTTTGTGGTCGAGACGGCGGAGAGCGTCGAGGAGGCCGTGGGCAAGGCGCGCGCCAATCCGCCCGCCTATGCCGTGGTCGACATGCGGCTCGGCGATGGCAACGGCCTCGACGTCGTCGCCGCTATCCGCGAGAAGCGCGAGGATTCCCGCACCATCATCCTGACCGGTTATGGCAACATTGCCACCGCTGTGACCGCGGTGAAACTCGGCGCCGTCGACTATCTGTCGAAGCCCGCCGACGCCGACGATGTCTTTGCGGCACTGACCCGTACCACCGGCGAGCGCGCCGCCCCGCCGGAAAACCCGATGTCGGCCGACCGCGTGCGCTGGGAGCACATCCAGCGCGTCTATGAAATGTGCGAGCGCAACGTCTCCGAGACCGCGCGCCGGCTTAACATGCATCGCCGTACCCTGCAGCGGATCCTGGCCAAGCGCGCGCCGCGTTAGGATCGCTGGTCGCCGCCTGCGATCGATGAAAGTTTACAGCCTGCGGCGGAGACGACCCAATCGCCGAAGTCAGCGCTGCCCCTCATCGCCCTGCTGGGCACTTCTCTGCGTATAGTGACGGTGAGAAGGGGCTGCGGCAACGCGACGCTCTTCTTGCGACGTCGACGATTGGCGAAACCGGTTGCGGGAGCGTCCCTCTCCCCGTCACTATACGGGGAGAGGATGCCGGCAGGCAGGTGAGGGGCGGCGCCGGCGCTTGGATAATGAGGCGCGCCGAGCAGGCTAGTTAACGGAGGCAAGATGCAGGATCAGAAGCAACGGCCGGTTTCCGTCTTCCGCGAATTCCTCGACAGCGAGGCGGCTGGCGGCATCATCCTGATGGCGGCGGCGGCCCTTGCCCTGATCGTCGCCAATTCGCCGCTTGCCGGGACCTACTTCGCCGTTCTCCATGCCTATCTAGGTCCGCTCAGCGTCTCGCACTGGGTCAATGACGGGCTGATGGCGGTGTTCTTCCTGCTCGTTGGGCTGGAGATCAAACGCGAGATGCTGGATGGTCAGCTTTCAACTTGGCCACGCCGGGTGCTGCCCGGCATCGCCGCCGCGGGCGGCATGGTGGTGCCGGCGCTGGTTTATGTCGCCGTCAACAGCAACAATCCGGCCGCACTGTCCGGCTGGGCGATCCCGACTGCCACCGACATTGCCTTCGCGCTCGGCGTGCTGTCGCTGCTCGGCAGCCGCGTGCCGGCCTCGCTGAAGGTCTTCCTGACCGCGCTTGCCATCATCGACGACCTCGGCGCCGTCATCATCATCGCCATATTCTACACCAGCGGCCTGTCGCTGGCCTATCTCGGCGCAGCCCTTGCCGTCATCGCCGTGCTCGTCGTGCTCAACCGCATGCGGGTGATGATGCTGGTGCCCTATCTCGTGCTTGGCGCCATCCTGTGGGTGCTGGTGCTGAAGTCCGGCGTCCATGCCACGCTCGCCGGCGTAGCACTTGCGCTCACCATTCCGCTCGAACGCTCGGCCGGCCTCGGCCACGACCATTCGCCGCTGCACCGGCTCGAGCACGGCCTGCACAAGCTGGTGGCGTTCATCGTCATCCCGATCTTCGGCTTTGCCAATGCCGGCGTTTCGCTCGCCGGCCTGAGCGTCAGTGCCCTGATCGAGCCGTTGACGCTGGGCGTCGCGGCCGGTCTCGTCGTCGGCAAGCTGGTCGGGGTGTTCGGTTCTTCCGCGCTCGCCATCCGCTTCGGCCTCGCCGACCTGCCGGCTCATGCCGGCTGGCTGCACATGATAGGCATCTCACTGCTGTGCGGCATCGGCTTCACCATGAGCCTGTTCATAGGCCTGCTCGCCTTTGCCAGCGACGTGGCGCTGCAGGACGCCGTCAAGGTCGGCATTCTCGCGGGTTCCTTCATCGCCGCGCTGCTCGGTGCCGCGGTGCTGCTGATGGCGCCGGCTGCGAGTGGGGTGGAAGAAGCGGAAGAGTAGGATGGCCTGCCCTAAAACGTGACCGCTGTTTCGACGCGAATGCACTTTTCGGCGAATGTCGCGCCGCCCCTCATCTGCCTGCCGGCATCTTCTCCCCGTAAACGGGGCGAAGGGGCTGGCCGCAACCCCGCCACCTTTTCCGCAATGTCGGCGATTGGCGAAATCCGCGACGAGAGCGTCCTTCTCCCCGTCGCTATACGGGGAGAAGATGCCGGCAGGCAGATGAGGGGCGGCGCCAGCATCTGACAGTTGCGGGCGTCAATTTCAGGGCCGCGACTACTCGCTCTCCCCCTCCAGCGCCGGCACCGCCACGCCCGCCAGCTCCGCCGCGAGCAGCCGCGCCGCGCCCGCACGCGCGATGCGCAACATCAGCGCCTTGCGCGTCGCCGCCGCCATGCGGTGCTCCGGCGCGTCGCGCAGGATTTCGGCGCCATAGCCGTCGGAAAGGATGAAGCCGCACTCGTCCGGAAAAATCTCCGCCGGCACACCGGGATGGGTGGCAAAGAAAAAACGGTCGGAATGCAGCCGATAATCCGGCCATTTGCGGTCGACGCGAAAATCCTCGATCGACGATTTGATCTCGATGATCCAGATATCGCCCTGCCGCGTCAGCGCCACGAGATCGGCGCGCCGGCCGGTGGCCAGCGACAGTTCAGGCAGCACATGCGCGCCCATCTGCATCAACAGCCGTTGCACGCCACGCCGCACCAGCATGGCACGCTCGGACTGGCGGCCGTCGATCAGAGGGTTCAGGGGAATCGGGGAGATGATTGGCATGGCAGGCATCATGCCAGGTTTTGTTCACGGTTTGAACCTGCTTTTAGGCGGCGATTATATCGTTGACAAACCTAGATGGAAAATAGGAATATGATCCTCGACAGGCCGGCCACTCCAATTCACGTCTGTGAGTCAATCCGTCGCACCATCTTAACCATTCCTTAACCATATGATTCTGTTATTGTTTTCCTCTGTACCGGAGGACGAATCATATGGACGCAACCTACAATCTTAACGGCGGTTTCAAGCCGACGATGAAAAGGTTCGCTGATCTCGCGGGGCCTGACTATTTCCCGACGCCAGCCTGGGCCACCCACGCCCTCATGGAAAACGAGACGTTCACCGGAGAAATCTGGGAGTGCGCGTGCGGGGATGGCGCTATGTCACGGGTGCTGGAGACGAGGGGCAATCCGGTACGCAGTTCGGATTTATTTGATCGCGGGTTCGGACAGTCCGGCATTGACTTCAACACCGCCAAGACGCCTGCGGATAACATTGTCACTAACCCGCCCTACAACAGCGCGGAAAGCTTTGTGCGTTCTGGCGTGAAACTAGCCCGCAACAAGTTCGCGTTGCTTCTCAGGCTGGCCTTTTTGGAAGGGGCAAATCGAGCCAATACCATTTTCTCCGAATGCCCGCCGGCCCGCGTGTGGGTTTTCAGTGAACGGATCACATTCTACCCAGCCGGAGCGGTGCAAGCCGGTAGCGGAACCACTGCCTACGCGTGGTTTGTCTGGGACAAAACCACCCCATCCAAGACAGAGTTGAAGTGGTTCCAACCCGGCTACAAGGGGAAGTATCGCTAGTTTATATGGCGTTGCGAGCCTGTTGGTGAACCCTGCCGGCGGCAGTTATCCGAAGGCCACCGTCTATTTGCTCTAAAAAGCCGCGATAGATAAAGTTTCTGCTGGAGCCCTTATGGGACGTAATGTTGCGCACACGCTGCTCCCAAATAGCTTCATTAGGTCTCGACACTGAACCCTGATAATCACCTGCCGTGAGAGCAATCCGGTTTGGTATCTCATGAATGAGCGTACCTATGGGCGCTTCACCGTTTGGGCGTCCAACCAAAATATCTTCCACAATCTCTGAAAGCCGCCGTTCTGTTGTCATGCTCTAACCCTCCCAAAGTAATGGAAGGGGACAATACGGCGCACCGATAAAGAGTCAACAGACGCAGCGCTTGACTGATCAGCGTTTTTCTTGCTCGCGCTTACGTCGAACCAGTTCCTTTATCTGCTCGTCGGTGAGCTTCGGCGCGTGGGCGATCTTGTTGACCACGGCATCGAATGCCGCGTCGGATTCGTCCGTTTCCAGTTCGCGCGCCTTCTCGACAAACTTCTGGTACTGCCGGTCTTTCGCTGACTGGGTTTCCAGTTCGCGGGCGGCTTTGCGGGACTTGTCAGGCATTGGCCTCTGGTGCCTCTGGCGCAAAGGCAACGGCGTGAACAGTGACGTCGTTGTCATCGTAGGAATATAGAACCCACACCTCTTTCGTCTCAGCTAGATCATTGCCGGCTACGACGAAAAGCAGAAACTTTGTCGGTTCATGCGCGTGACGAGGTAGGCCTTTCTCTGGCATTCGGCAAATAAGCCACTCAATGCCTTGCCATTGTTCGTCGAAGCGACCGTTAGCAACAGCGTGCGCGTCAACGAAGACCTGCGCACGCTGATCGAGTACGACAGTACGGTAGGTCGGCCAAGAAGCCATGTTGTTATGCCGCCACTGCTTCCACTTCGGCAGCCATCGAAGCGGCCCAAGTCTTAACGTCTTCCGTCACCTCTCCTAGTTCGGAAGCAAGGGTGGCGTAAAGGGGAATTTCTTCACCTTCGGCGGCTGCGTCCCAAATAACGTCGTGCGTCATCTCGCTTACAGCATTCGCCGTATAGCCACACACGGCATCCAAAATTGACCGCGCCAGAGCCCGGTCGTCCTCCGAAAGTGTTTCGACGTTCGGATTTGCCAGCGAAATGTACTTGCGAACATCGTATTGGAATTCGGGTTCCTGGATAAGGATTTTGCCATCATCCTTTAGTTCCCGAAGGGTCGCCAAGATTTGAGCTGGCACTGGTCCTTTCTTGCGCTTTACGTAAGACTCCCCCGTCACAGACAAACCGTGCATTTTGTATGACAGGACATCTGTGTACCAAAGCGTCTTATTGAGTCGTATCGCCCCCAGCCTATGGGGGTGATCTCGGCACTCGTGCACAATGAAGTGTACCAGCGCCTTAAATTTTGCGGTCGCCATGACAACCTCCTGTGATTCTTCGCCCTCATTTTGAGGGCGAATCCGTTAACGCATATATAGTGGGTGCTTGACAATGGGGCAAGTTTGCACTATGGGCGCCCCCGAGTCTGTAAAGTAGGCGTTTACGCAATAAATTCAGCTACTTGCGTTTTCTTCGCCTTTTTTTGTTCTCGACAAGTTCCAGATCCAGTTGCACAGGTTTCCTGCGAAATGAGCGCTTCGCGTCAACTCACGCCCTATACGTGAGGCGCTTGCCAGCGGCACCCTTCAAAGCAATGAGCGAACGAACGTTATCTTCAACGCCCAAGGCCGAACGGTTCGAATAGCGGAAGTCGAACTCTGCCAGATAGCGGTGCAGATGGTGTTCAGCGCAATGCTGGTAGACGCCCTTCATGCCGCGCTTGAAGATCGAATAGTAGCCTTCCACGGTGTTCGTGTGGATGGTCTTTGCGCCTTCGTAACGGACATACTCATCCTTGGAATGCACTACGGTATCGTGCGAGGCGAACTCGCCGCTTAGATAGCGATAGCCGCCCCACTCGTCAGTCATCATGGCGGTTTCCTTGGCGATGTTGGCGCGAACGATCGGCATGACGGTCTTCACCTTGGCGCTGTCGATATGGAAGGAACGGGCAATGCCGCCGCGCTCTACCAAGGTCAAGACAGTGTTCTTGTGAGCGCCACCGCCGCGACGGACTTCGGTGCCGGCAAGGCGACCGATATACGTCTCGTCAATTTCAACGGTCTTGCCATTGCCGCCCATAGGCGAAAGCGAGCCAGACGCCATTGCAAGGCGAATGCGGTGAGCCAGAAACCAAGCCGCCTTGTAGGTGATCTCCAAGGTGCGGTGCAACTGATGGGCGCTGATACCTTTCTTGGACGAACACATGAGGTGAATAGCCTGTAGCCAGGTGGTGAGCGGCAAATGGCTTTCTTCCAAGACCGTGCCCATACGAACCGTGAACTGGCCCTTGCAGTCACGACACTTGTAGAGGCCGTGGCGCTCGACGCCGTGCGGGTTTTTCTTCGAAGGCTTGGTGCGGACGCCTACCAGCTTGTACGGCTTTTCCATCGAACCGCAGTGATGGCAGACCGGACCATACGGCCAAAGCATACCCTCGACATGTTCGAAAGCAGCGGCTTCGTCGCGAAAGTGAGGGCGGGAGAGGACGGACATGGCGAAGGTTCCTAAGTTATTGGAATCTTTCTACCTCTCTCGGTTTGGTTTGTCAACGATATAATCGCCTTTTAGGCGGCGATTATATGGTTGACAAACCCAAAGTGGGGATATGGTTCTCGACAGGCCGGCGCTCACGAACGATTAAGACCTTCCACGTATCTCAAGGCGCCTACAGGGGGCGAGCGTGGCCGAAAAGAGTAAAATTGCGGAAGCGGTCATAAAGTATCTTTTGATCGCACAGATGCTTGGTGCGGGCGCTTTCATTGCCTTTTGGCTAAGGAACGGGAAGGCCACCATCCCAAAGCACGGCGGCGGCTGGCATGTCCTTGATCGGATTCAAGACCCGTACCTCTATTGGTTTCTACTGATCGCAATTTCATGGGCCGGCGTTGTGCTCCCGCTCTGGTATATCTACCAGGCCCCGCCGAAGCGCTAGGCGCTACCCAGCCGTGGGGGGATGGCACTATTTTCGACAGATGATCCGCTATCCTAGATCAATTTCAAATGTTACGTTCCCCAAAATAAATACTTGGGGGATCAAATGCCATATCGTTATATGCCCGTAGTGCGCACTAAAGCTGGTGAGGCGGATGCGCTTGGGAACTTGTCGCCGCCAGCAAGAGCGCGAGTGTTCCCCATCATAAGACTGGGCGGGACAGTTCCGGCTACTTTTTTGCCAAAGATGATTGCCAACGCTGCTGGTTTTCCAATCGCTCTCGACGGTATCCACAACTTTACGGTGACAGGCAGCGCTGCTGTGTACAACGCCCTGTTCAATGGCCTTGGTGCGGGTGGAGTTCCTGTCATACCAACTTTGTCAGTTCGGGCTCAACCGGCTTACAATACAGCAGCGGCAGCATTGGTGGGCACGTATGCTCCAGGTTTCGTTTTGCATGTGCCTTTGGCTGACTTACCGTTCCTCGCAGGATGGGTGGCCGCTGTTCCCGCATGGAATCCAAACCAAATTGACATTCTTATCGATGTTGCAGGAGTGGCCGAACAAGCGCCAATTCCGTATGCAAACTATGTTGCCCATACCATAAATGCATCTTTGGCCGCTGGTCATCCTTGGCGGTCGGTAACCCTTCATTCTTGGAGCGCGCCAAAGGATCACGGTCCTTTGAATCCAGGCCGAAATGATGTCCCCCGCTTAGACTGGCAGATTTGGCAACTTGTTAGAGCGCTTGTCCCGTTCCAACTCGACTATTCAGATTCGGGACACGTCCATCCCTCGCTTGACGAAGTGCCCGGATACGCAATGGCCAATGCTACGGTAAGCGTTCGATATACCATCGATGACCAATGGATTATCCACAAAGGCGTCAAGACGAGCGGTGCAAACGGTATCGACATGGGGACGCAATATAGAGGCCACGCACAAACCTTGCTGGCAGACCCCGCGTTTGGCGGCCTAGCGATACCTAGTTGGGGTGACGGGCGTATCCAGCATTACGCTATCACAGCCGGTGGCGCCGGGGGGCGGGGGCAGTGGGCCGCTTTGCTGCTTAACCGCCATATCGCGCACGTCGCCGACAGACTGCCTTAACCACGCGGTTCTCGACTTCAGGGCGCGCCGGACCTCGTCACTCAGGTCCGAAAATGATAGCTCCCCGGCGAGCCTCTGATGGATAGCTTTTGCAGGCTTACTTCGCCAGCCATCAGCGAGCCCATGTTCCTCCAGCACAATCAGGGCTTCCTCTTTCCAGAGGAGGCCCGCTATCAGGTCGGGATCTGGCGAGGGATTTCTGGACCCGCATTTGTCGCACTGTAGAACAACCCCATCGTTGGTTTGTTCTGCGACCATAACGCCCCACCAGCTTGGAATAATGTCGGTTGCCTTGGCTGCGTGCCGCTGCCCAACGACAAGCGTCACCTGATCGAATACGCGACTATAGATATCCGCCTGTACCCGTAGCCGTTGGAGCGTATCGCTGTCGCTCTTAAGTTCGAACCCCGATAGCTCGCCATTGATTACGGCAAGGTCGACGCGAACGGAGCCCGACCACACGCCCATCTCTTCAACGATGCGAGTATCTATATCGTCTCTGTGTAAGGCCTCTAGATGATTTCTCACCGCCAGCCTGACATCCTTATCACGCATTTCTTTGATACTCGGTCAGGGCTTGGTCTGTTCGCGCTTCTGGTGCTGCACCAGCTTCTTTATCTGTTCGCTAGTAAGCTTCGGTGCCTTTGCGATTTTCTGCACGACGGCCTCCTCAATCTGCGGCTTCGGCTGCTTGGGTTCAATCACAGCATGTCCTGCTTGAGTTTTGAGTGGGTTTCGTAGCGGCCAACCCTTGCGCTGCTTGTTCGTTCCAGCGACTCGTGTATAAGGGCTGTGTGGGGTTCGTGGCCCCACACAGCCCTTTAACCTCAACCCAGCCCGGTAGGCCAAGAGACGAGGAGGTTGCAAAGAAGATGACGGTCAGAATAGCAGGAGGGGGTCCACGACCCCTGATGTCCTACTGAAAGCCGCCAGTCGGCTGCTTCGCAGTCAGTATCGACGGCTTCCGTATAGCACCACTAAGCTCTGGGAGCAACAAAAATGTCTGTGGAATCAATGGCCACTGACCCGTACGAGGTTGTGCTTAACGATCTGCGGGCCAAGAAGGCTCAAATAGAACAAGCCATTAGCGCCATCGAAGCGATCCGGGGCGGAATGCCATCCGGCTCTTATTCGATGGCGGCTTCGGTCGCGCCAACCGGGCAAAATTCGGACATTGATTCGCCCGGAGCCTTCTTGGGAATGTCTATTGTAGACGCTGCTAAAAAGTTGCTGGCGGCCAAGCGTCAACCGTTGCGGAATCCCGACATTGCAGCCGCGTTCAAGCGTGGCGGCCTTGCAATGAACTCAAAGGATGCCGTTAACACGATTGGGTCTGTCCTTACGCGTCGCGCCAATGATGTTGGCGATCTCGTGAAGGTTGATCGCGGCACTTGGGGTCTAAAAGAATGGTATCCGAACAGGAGTTTCAAGAAGGGCGTTCCGGTCGAGAAGCTAGAGGCGGCTTCCGCAGCCGCATCAGGTGAGGAACCGCTTGGCGATACGCGCATGCTTTCCTTGGTTCAGATTGCCAAGATTCAGGCCGCAGGCGTGACTGAGGATGAGCTTAGGGCAATGCCGAAGGCTGATGCTGATGCGTTTTTGGATTTGCTCGGATGAAGACGTCGGGATCATCGACCCGGCTTCTTTTGGGCGATTGTATATTTGACAACCCCAACGTTCGGTGGCGAAGAACCACTACCGCTGCCAGAAGCCACGGTGCACCGAGACCAGTTCGTCCTCAATTTCGGGGAAGGGGCCGTGAACCTCGATCTTCTTCTGTCCAGAACCGAGCACAACGCGCGAGGACAAGCTCATCGTCGGGTTTTCGGGATGGTCGGCAGTTAGCGCGAGAAGCTCGGTCTCCTCGAAGCCATAGACCAGCCGGCCGATATTCGCCCAGTAGAGCGTTCCGCTGCACATCGCACAGGGCTCGCCGGTTGAGACCAGCGTGCATGTCCAGAGAAACTCCGGCGAATAGGCTGCCGCCGCGCGCCGGGCAAGTTCGGTCTCGGCGTGATGAACAGTGTCGATATTGCCTTGGCGCATGAGGATCGCGTCGTTGGGGCCGACCAGCACCGCGCCGAACGGATGATGGCCGTGCGCGGCAGCCTCGCGAGCGATCGCATCGGCGGCGCGAAGGTGGGCCAGCATCTGGTCGCGGGTCATGCGCTCTCTCCGGTCATTGGGGTCACCGGGCAGCGGGACCAGCGGCAGTGCTTATACCCTACGCTCATATTAGAGCGTGCAATATACTACACGGACCAGTGCTGGCGGCTTTCACTAGCGCGTAGCAAGGCGGCTGGCGCCGCCTTCGCCAAGGCCACCTTCCTCAACACCCTGTCTATCGCTCCTGCGGTGGGGTTTATCGTTGGCTAACGCCGCCCCCGCCATATCATCCAAAATCGGGCACTCCGGCCGCTCGTCGCCGTGGCAGGCGTGAACGAGCTTCTGCAGCGTCGAGCGCATCGATTGCAGTTCGCGCACTTTCTCCTCGATGGCGGTGACATGGGCGGCGGCGATCGCGCGCACGTCGTGGCTGGCGCGGCCGCGATCCCTGTAGAGCGCCATCAGCTGGCGGCAGTCGTCGATGGAAAAGCCGAGGTTGCGCGCGCGGCGCAGGAAGGCCAGCCGGTGGATGTCGTCGCCCGAATAATCGCGGTAGCCGTTAGCGGCGCGCGCGGGCGCGATCAGCCCGATTTCTTCGTAGTAGCGGATGGTCTTGGCCGGCAGGCCTGAGCGGCGGGCGGCGTCGCCGACATTCATGGCGGGTCCTCGATTTTGCGGGGCCTGCGATTCAGCCCCATTGAATTTACTTCACAATCCGGTGAAGGCTGTTGCCGAAATGCCATAGTGATACGCATACCAGCAGGTAAGTCCCCGCATATAGGCATCGTGTGCTTGGCAAGCAAAGCAAATGCCAGCATGAATGATGGTGAGAAAGCGGCCGACTCGTGCCGCTCTGGTTTAGGCGGGGCACCGGATCACCACATGCGCATGAAGTCGCTCGCAATAGTCGCCGCACTGGCGCTGTCCACCGCTATTGCCGGCTGCAGCACCATCGGCGGGCAGATATTCTCCAACGACTATGGCGCGGTGACCGATGCCGGTTACCAACTGCCGCGTATCCCGATCGAGAAAGTGCCTTCGAAGTACCATCGCCAGGAAGTCAATTACGACACCAAGGAAAAGCCGGGCACCATTATCGTCGATACGCAGAACAAGTTCCTCTACTTCGTCGAGGGCGGCGGCCGGGCCATCCGCTACGGTATCGGTGTCGGCCGCGAGGGCTTCGAATGGCACGGCACCGCCCATATCGCCATCAAGCGCGAATGGCCGACCTGGACGCCGCCGTCGCAGATGATCAAGCGCCAGCCCGAACTCGCCAAGTTCGCTGGCGGCATGGATCCGGGCCTGAAGAACCCGCTCGGCGCGCGCGCCATGTACCTGTTCAACAAGGGCGGTGACATGGGCTACCGCCTGCATGGCAGCCCGGAATGGAACTCGATCGGCAAGGCGATGTCGTCGGGCTGCATCCGGCTGATGAACCAGGATGTCATCGACCTCTACGATCGTGCCGAGGTCGGCGCCAAGGTCATCGTTCTTTAGGCCATGATGCCGAAAGCCAGTCCGCTTTTTCGGCAGATCGTGGTTAAATTGGAAGTCGCCTTTCATACGCGGACCGTCTAGGCAACAACGGACGTCCCAAACAGAAAACCGGGCAATTCGGCCCGGTTTTTTGTTGTCTGTCGGTAGGGAACTGCCGGCTAGAGCAATTCCAGGAAAAGTGCGTAGCGGTTTTCCGTCCGGAATTGCGTGAAAGCAAAGAGTTAGAGCGGCTCAGCGATTCATCAAATACTGAACCGCTCTAGGAAACCTGCTCGACCTGCTGCACTTCCGGCACGAAATGGCGAAGCAGGTTCTGGATGCCGTGCTTCAGCGTCGCCGTCGATGACGGGCAACCGGCGCAGGCACCTTTCATGTGCAGGAACACGGTGCCGTTCTCGAAGCCGCGGAAGGTGATGTCGCCGCCGTCCTGGGCAACCGCCGGGCGCACGCGCGTGTCGAGCAGCTCCTTGATGGTGATGACGAGCTCCTCGTCGGCCTTGTCGTAGAATTCGCCGGTCTGGCTGGTCTCGGCAGCGGGGCCGGCCTTGGCCATGACGGGTGCGCCGGACATGAAATGCTCCATGATGGCGCCGAGGATCGCCGGCTTCAGGTGCTGCCAGTCCGGGCCGTCCTTGGACACGGTGATGAAATCGTAGCCGAAGAACACGCCGGTGACGCCAGGGATTTCGAACAGCCGCCCAGCCAGCGGCGAGGCCGTCGCCGCACTGTCGGCATCGCGGAAATCGGCGGTGCCTTCTACCAGCACTTCCTTGCCGGGCAGGAATTTCAGCGTCGCCGGGTTGGGCGTCGACTCGGTCTGGATGAACATGGCCGTCTCCATGCCCGTTTTGGGCAACTAGTTTGGAATAATTCTAAATAGGCTTTGTCGGCTGGACATTCAAGCGAAACGCATCGCCGGAACGGCTGGCTGGCGGAATGTTTTTGCCGCGCCCTTCGAAACCCGACAAGCACTATCCTTCAACCTCGACGCTCAGTTGTCCACTTGTCCGCAGGATGGTTACCTCGGCCCGGTCGGCGGTCCGCCTGAATTCGAGGTCGGCGCTGCCGTCACCGATGCGCAACCCGTGAAGCGCTATGTGCTTTGCAAAGTCGGGCAGGCGAGGCCGCACGATCCGCAGTTTCCCGGCGAAGGCGTCGGGTTCCAGCCCGAGGCACGTGGTCACCAGGAACGGTATCGCTCCGGCTGCCCAGGCCTGCGGGTGGCAAGCCACGGGATAATGTACCGGCGCCTGGAAATCCTCGCGTCGAAAGCCCGCCATCGCCTCGGGCAGCCTTTGGTGGCGAAAGTGCGCGGCAGCCTCGGCAATCGCGGTAAAGATCCGCAGCGCCGCTTCATCTTCGCCATGGTTTCGACAGCCGGCCGCCAGCAGCGCATTGTCATGCGGCCAAACGGTTCCGAGATGATATCCGACCGGATTGTAGCCCCGTTCCGCCGTCGACAGGGTGCGCACGCCCCAGCCGCTGAACATGTCGTCCTGCATCAGGCGCGCCACGGACCGGTGACCCTTGTCCTCGTCCGCGATACCGGTCCACAGCGCGTGCCCGGGATTTGAGGAGACGACTTCGGCCCGGCGGCCTCCGGCCTCCAAGGCGAGAACGAAGATGCCTTGCTCCTCGCACCAGAAGTCACGGTTGAATCGTTTCCGAAGCGTCTCGGCTTCATGGCGAAGCTGGCTTGCCCGATCGGGCTCTCCGGCGCGCTCGTAGAGATCGGCGATCGCTCGCTTCGCGGCAAAGACGTAGCCCTGCACCTCGACCAGCGCTATCGGCGGCTTCGCAAGGCTGCCGTCGGCCCTGACGATGGCGTCGCCTGAATCCTTCCATCCCTGGTTGACCAGGCCTTTCTCGGACCGGCTGCGATATTTGAGGTAACCGTCGCCATGGTTGTCCCCGGCCTTCGCGATCCAGCCCAGCGCGCGTTCCACCGGCTCCCGCAATTGGCGGAACAGACCGAGGTCGCCGGTCCACGCCGCATGGCGGCCCAGAAGCAGCAGGAAGAGCGGGGTTGCGTCCACCGTGCCGTAGAAGCGGGCGTGCGGAACGTCGCCGGCCCGGGCAAGCTCGCCGACCCTGAGTTCATGGAGGATCTTGCCGGGCTGCTCCTCGCGCCACGGATCGTCCCGCCGCCCCTGATAGCTGGCCAGCAGCCGAAGTGTCTGGGCGGCGAACTCCGGCTGGAAAGCCAGCATCTCCAGGGCCACGATCAGGCTGTCGCGGCCGAACAGGGCGACGAACCACGGCACGCCGGCGGCAAAATACTCCTTGTCGCCCAGGCGCGACCTCAGCACCGCGAGATCGCGCAGCGAGCGGTCCATGATGTCGTTGAGCAGCACACTGTCGCTGGTGAGCTTCGTATGCTGCTCCAGCCATTGTTGTGAACTGTTCTGGAGGTTTCTTGCGAGGCTGTGGAGCGTAACCGCCGGCTGCTGGTCCAAGTGCCCGGCCTCGGCCTCCTCGGCGTTTTCGGTGAGCTCGATGGTAACCGCGATGGTCCGCGTGTCGCCTGCGGGGACACGGATGCGGAACTCCGCGGCGGTTTTGTGCCTGGTGTCGGGCGCGGGCGAGAAGGTGACCGTCACTGTCCTGCGCAGCCGGTCGGCGCCGTGGTACACGAACTGCAGCTTGCCGCCGCGCCAGGCGGGTTGCTCGGATCTGCCGAGGTTGTCCTGCACCAACCCCCGCACGCTGAAGACGTCCTCGAAGCCCGCCCGGAAGTGCAAGGTCAACGGAAAGCTGCATGCCTGGTGCCCGAAGTTCTGAATGGTCATGACCTCCCGCACGCAGGTCTGCCCCGCATCGAGAATACGCTCCCAGCGGATGCCGAGTTCGTCCTTGGGGATCGATTGCCCCTGCTCGAGCTGCAGCTCGGGATTGGTCAATTCAAAAAGCGCCTGATAGCCCTTTTGTGCGGTCGAGGCCAACACGACGGGAGCCAGACCGGCAAGCGCCATCTCATAGCCGCCGAGGAAGCGGCAGTCATGAAAATACAGCCCGAACCCGTGCTCGCCTTTCACAGGCATCTGCGCGTCCGAACCGACGACGTAGTAAAGATCGAGGTTCTTAATCGTAACCGCACCGGCGATGCTGTCCACCATGGCCGGAGGCCCCTTGGTCAGCACGCGAAGCTTGCGCTCCTGCTGCGCCTGCGGAGTCTGCCGCAGCTTATCCTGGGCTCGTGCCGACTGCTCGCGGTGTCGTGGAACAGGCCGGGCCTTCCCGCTGCTTTGCGGGTTGGGCTGCCCGCTCTTGCCTGGTTCCCGGTTCAATCTGGCCATCGGCTTTCCTTTGGAATCATGGCTTCCATGCCGATTCCAAATGGCGCAACGGAATAACACGCCAAGGGCGCGCTTTGTCGCGCACCGATTGACTGATGACGCCGATAGGGTCGGATCCATCCACCCCGATTGCAGGGGAGGGGTCCTTCGCGGAACCCGAAAGTTCACACCCTAGGCCAGGCTGTCGATTTCCTCGTCGGAGAGGTTCTGCGGCACCACGGTAACCGGAATGGGGAAGGCCGCACCCTTGCCGGCCACGGCGCCGACCAGCGGGCCGGGACCTTCCTTGCCGGCGCCGGCCGCCAGCACCAGGATGGCGATGTCCTGGTCTTCCTCGATCAGCTTGTGGATCTCTTCGGTCGGCTTGCCTTCGCGCACCACCATCTCCGGTTCGATGCCGAGCTTCTGGCGGACCTTGTTGGCGTAGCCGTCGAGCGCCGCTCGCGCCGTAGCGTTCGCCTCCTCGCGCATGATCTTCTCGACGCCCAGCCAGTGCTGGAAATCGTCCGGTACGATGACATAGAGCAGCACCAGCGTGCCGCTGGTGCTCTGCGCCCGCTTCGAGGCGTAGGCGACGGCGCGTTCGCATTCCGGCGTGTCATCGATGATCGTCAGGAGTTTCCTGCGATGACCGGCTTCGCGGCTGAGACGTTTGGAGACCATGTCTATCTACTCGGTATCTTTCGGCGGCAATCTGCCACCGCGGCAGGCCGGCGGCAAGCCGCCGGCCTCAGGCATTCACGATCAGGCTCAGCCCTGCAGCAGCCCGATAATATCGCGCACCGTCTTCATTGTCGTCTCGGCGAGCACGCCGGCGCGTTCGCCGCCATCTCGCAGCACGGCGTCGACATAGGCGCGGTCGCCCTGGATGCGGCGCATCTCGCTGGCGATCGGCGCCAACCTCTCCACCGCGAGGTCGGCCAGCGCCGGCTTGAACACCGAAAACTGCTGGCCGCCGAATTCCTTCAGCACGTCGGCCTTCGACATCTCGGCGAGCCCTGCATAGATGCCGACCAGATTTTCCGCCTCGGGCCGGCTCTCCAGCCCGTCGACTTCGCTCGGCAAGGCCTCGGGGTCTGTCTTGGCCTTGCGGATCTTCTTCGAGATGGTGTCCGCATCGTCGGTCAGGTTGATGCGTGACAGGTCCGACGGGTCCGACTTCGACATTTTCTTCGATCCGTCGCGCAGGCTCATGATGCGCGCCGCCGGCCCGCCGATGACCGGTTCGGTGATCGGGAAGAAGCCGTTCACCGTCTCCTCACCGACCTGCATCTCGACGCCGACGCCAAGACCGGCGATGCGGTCCGAAAAGTCGTTGTTGAATTTCTGGGCGATGTCGCGTGTCAGTTCCAGGTGCTGCTTCTGGTCCTCCCCCACCGGCACATGGGTGGCGCGATAAAGCAGGATGTCGGCGGCCATCAGTGACGGATAGGCGAGCAGGCCCAGCGAGGCATTCTCGCGGTCCTTGCCGGCCTTGTCCTTGAACTGCGTCATCTTGTTCATCCAGCCGATGCGCGCGACGCAGTTGAAGATCCAGGCAAGCTCGGCATGCTGCATCACGCGCGACTGGTTGAAGACGATGTGCTTCTTCGGGTCGATGCCGGATGCCAGGAACGCCGCGGTGATCGACCGCGTCTGGTCGGCAAGGTCGTCATGGACAAGCTGGGCGGTCAGCGAATGCAGGTCGACGACGCAGTAGATGCAATCGGACGTCTCCTGCAGGGCGACGAATTTCTTGATGGCACCGAGATAGTTGCCGAGATGCAGATTGCCGGTCGGCTGGACGCCGGAGAAGACGAGTGGCTTAAAGGCGGACATGGGTTTCCTCATGGCTTGTGGAGGGCCGTATAAGCGTGATTCCGAAAAGTTGCAGACTTTTCGGAGCCAATCACGCGGCTGGGAGCCGCGCGCGGCGAAAGTCTTGCGACGGCGCGCTTATGGACGAGAGTAGGGAGGGGATCAAGAGGCGCGGGATCGCCCAAAGCCGAGTTGATTTATCTCTGTAGTTTGCTACATACTATTAACTACACGAATGAATGTAGGTGCTGCGATGACCATCAACATCAACAACAAGGAGGCGGACAGCTTGACGCGCGCCTTCGCCAAGGTCGAGGGAGTCGGCATCACCGAGGCGATTGTCATCGCCATGCGCGAAGCCCTGGAGCGTCGGCGCAACCGAGAGACACCGCTTGAGACTGCTGCACGACTCCGTGCCGAATTCGGGATCGAGCTGAGCGAGCAGGCACGCAATCCGCTGCCGCGCTCGGTCTACGACGAATTGTCCGGCGAAGACTGATGTTCGTCGACGCAGCCGCTATCGTCGCGATACTGAGCAATGAAGCAGAAGCCGAGCGTTGTGCGCGGGCGGTAATGCATGCCTCTTCTCCGTTCACCTCGGCGATCGCCGTGTGGGAGGCCGGGATGGCGCTATCCCGGTTAGAAAAGCTCGCAGTTCCGGTTGACGTAAGCCTGGAGATCGTCACCCGCTTTCTCGACGAGCGGGCAATAGCCGTGCGGGAGCTTCCACCCGCCTCAGACGCAACATCCCTCTCCGTGGAGGCCGCGTCGCGGTTTCGCAACCACGCTATCCGCTTGAATATGGCCGACTGTTTCCACTACGCTTGCGCGCGTTACTATGCCGTTCCGATACTGTCCACGGCAGACGAATTCCGCCTTACGGATCTGGAGACTGTTCCCTAGTAGCTGGCGATCCCCTGCGCCCGACATTGCGCCGGATCATGCCGAAATCGGCGCCGCCGGTGGCGAACGCGGTGATGAAATAGAGCGTCGCCCCGCCAGCCACCAGCGCCAGCACAGTCGTTGCCTTGATCACCAGCGGCGAGCCCGGCCCAATCCTGGCGGCGAAGTAGTGCTCGGCGAAATAGAGTGCCGCGCCCATCACGGCCGCCGACAGCACCAGCCGCGGAATGCGCTTCAAGAGCGGCACGTCGCGGCCCCAATGGCCGCGCCGGATCAGCACGGCAAGCAGCATCAGCGCGTTGGCCCAGCCGGCGACAGCCGAAGCCACGGCGATGCCGGGCGCGCCCATCCTCGGGAACAGGGTCAGCGCGGTGGCGACATTCACCGCCACCGAGATTGCGGCGAAGATCATCGGCGTGCGTGTGTCCTCGCGGGCGAAATAGCCTGGGGTGAAGGCCTTGATCAGCACGAAGGCCGGCAGGCCGAGACCGAAGATCGCCAGGATTGCCGCCACCGTCGGGGTCGAATGATTGGCAGCGAACGCGCCGCGCTCGTAGACCAGCCGTACGATCGGTTCCGCCATCACCCACAGTGCCGCCGCCGCCGGCAAGGTCATGAACAGGGTGAATTCGACGGAGCGGTTCTGCAGATTGGCCGCCTCGATCAGATTGCCTGACTTCAGCGCCCGTGACAGTTCTGGCAACAGCACGATCGCCACCGCGACGCCGACGACACCGAGCGGCAACTGGTAGACGCGGTCGGCATAGGCCAGAGACGACACGGCACTATCCTGCGCCGAGGCGATGGCCGTTCCGATCAGCTGGTTGATCTGGGTGATGCCGCCGGTGATCGCCGCCGGCAGCGCCAGGATCAGCAGCCGCTTCACGTTCGGCGTCATCCTCGGCCGGCGGAAGCCGATCGAGATGCCGGCATTGCGCACCGCCACCCAGACGATGGCGAGCTGTACGATGCCGGCTGCCAGCACGCCCCACGACAGGGCGAAGCCGACAGCATGTGCATCCAGTCCATGGTACCAGGCGTAGCCGAGCACGCTGATCAGGATGATGTTGAGGAAAGCCGGCGCGATTGCGGCGGCGAAATAGCGCCGCAGCGAATTCAGCATGCCCGCCATCATGGCGGCGAGCGACATGCAGATCAGATAGGGGAACATGATCGTCGCAAGCGTGACGGTCGTCTCGAACTTGCCCGGCGTGTCGGCAAAGCCCGGTGCCACCAGATAGCGCACGATGAGCGGCATCGCCAGTTCCATGGCGATGGTCAGCGCCAGCAGCGCGGTGAACAGGACCCCGAACACTTCTTCCGAGAAGCGCTTGGCGCCGTCGGTGCCATGCGTCTCGATCTCCTTGGCGAACAGTGGCACGAAGGCGGCATTGAAAGCGCCCTCGGCGAACAGCCGGCGAAACGTGTTGGGAAACTGGAAGGCGGCGTTGAAGGCATCCGCGACCGGTCCGGTGCCGAGTGCGGCCGCCATCAGCATCTCGCGGCCGAAACCGAGCGCACGGCTCATCAGCGTGCCGGAAGCGACGGTAGCGAATTTCTTGACGAGACTCATGCGTTCGCAGACTGCCTGTGGGATTGGGAGAAGGGGATGATGGCCGTCACTCGGCGGCTGCCTTGGCCCTGCCGCCGCGTTCGGGCACGATGCCTTCGAGCGTCGCGATCAGCCGGTTGCGGATGGTGGCGATGCGGGCCGGGCTGTCGATCTTCTGGCCGGTGAGGTCGGTGACATAGAAGGTGTCGATGACCTTCTCGCCGAAGGTGGTGATGTGCGCCGAAGCAATGTCGAGCGACAGGTCGGACAGCGTCCCGGTGATTTCCGACAGCAGGCCCGGGCGGTCCAGCCCCTCGACCTCGATCACCGAAAACCGGTTCGACAGCGCGTTGCGGATTTCGGCGCGCGGCGGGATCTTGAACACCTTGGATCCGCGCCTTGGCTTGGTCCGCTTCTCGATCATCTCCGGCAGCCAGCTCTTGCCTGACAGCACGTCCTCGATCAGCCTGCCGACACGCTCGGCGCGCCGGCGCTCGTCCTCGTCGCGGTCGAACTCCCGAGAGATCAGGATCGTGTCCAGCGCGCGGCCGTCCGACGTGGTGAAGATCTGTGCGTCGACAATGTTGCCGCCGGCGCCGGCGCATGCCCCGGCAATGACCGAGAGAAGACGGGGATGGTCCTGCGCCAGCACGGTGATTTCGGTCACCGCCTCGAACTGGTGGGTCTTGACCATGGTGGCGAGCTTGTTGCCCGCCGCGTCCGCCTCGCGGATGAATTCGGCGTGGCGAAGCTGGTCCGGCAGGTCAACGGTCAGCAGGTAGTTTTCATAATGCAGCCCGACATAGCGCTTGCGCGTCTTGTCGGGCCAATCGGCGAGCGCCTCCGTCAGACGTTCGCGCGCCGCCGCCGTGCGTTGGGCGCGCGAGACTTCCGAAAAGCCGCCGGTCAGCAGCAGTTCGGTCTCGTAGTAAAGCGTACGCAGCAACTGGCCCTTCCAGCCATTCCAGACGCCCGGTCCGACGCCCCTGATGTCGCAGACGGTCAGGATCAACAGCATCTTCAGCCGCTCGACCGACTGCACGATCGAGGCGAAGTCCTCGATCGTCTTGCGATCGTTGAGGTCGCGGGTCTGCGCCGTCATCGACATGACGAGGTGGTTCTCGACCAGCCAGGCGACCGTTTCCGTATCGGCCGGCGAAAGCCCCATATGCGGGCAGATACGCCTTGCGATCCTGGCGCCGGCCTCGGAATGGTCTTCAGGCCTGCCTTTGGCGATGTCGTGCAGCAGCACGGCGACATAGAGCGCCTCGCGGCTCTTTTTCAGCCCGGGCATCAGCGAATGCGACAACGGATGGATCTTCTCGCCGTCGCCGCGCTCGATCTCGGCCAGCACGCCGATGCAGCGGATCAGATGCTCGTCGATCGTGTAGTGGTGGTACATCGAGAACTGCATCATGGCGACGATCTTGCCGAAATCCGGGATCAGCCGGCCCAGCAGTCCCGCCTCGTTCATGCGCCGCAGGTTGAGTTCGGCGTTGCGGTCCGAGGTCAATATGTCGAGGAACAGCCGATTGGCTTCCTGGTCGCGCCTGAGCGATTTGTTGACCAGGCCGAGCGAACGGGTGAGCAGTTTCAGCGCATCGGGATGGAATTCCAGCCCGTGCTTGTCGGCGAACCAGAACAGCCTGAGAAGATTGACCGGGTCGCGCTCGAAGACGCCGTCGTCGGCGATGTTGATGCGATGGTTGTCGACGATGAAGTCGGACGTGCCGGCAAGCTTGCGCTTGCGGCGCTGGAAGGTGAGGAAGATGCGGTTGAAGCCGGGAACGTGCTTGGCCTGCTCCTCCTCCAGCGCGGCGCAGAAGATGCGGGTCAGATCGCCGACATCCTTGGCGACGAGGAAATAATGCTTCATGAAGCGCTCGACCGCCGACAGGCCGGGGTGCGTCGTATAGCCGAGCCGTTCGGCGATCTCGCGCTGGATGTCGAAATGCAGCCGCTCCTCGGCCTTGCCGGTGAGGAAATGCATATGGCAGCGCACCGCCCACAGGAAATCCTCGGCCTTCTGGAACTCACGATACTCGGCCTCGGTGAAGACACCTTTTTCGACCAGTTCCTCGCCGGTGCGCACGCGGTAAAAATACTTGCCGATCCAGAACAGCGTCTGCAGGTCGCGCAAGCCGCCCTTGCCGTCCTTGACGTTGGGCTCGACCAGATAGCGGCTTTCACCGGCCTTGGCATGGCGTTCGTCGCGTTCGGCAAGCTTGGCCTGCACATATTCCGGTCCGGTCGTGCGCACCACCTCATGGTCGAAGCGCAGCATCAGCTCGTCATAGAGTTTGTGTTCGCCCCACAGGAAACGGGCTTCCAGGATCGAGGTGCGGATGGTGATGTCGGTGCGCGACAGCCTGAGGCACTCATCGATGTTGCGGGTGGCGTGGCCGACCTTCAGCCCCATGTCCCACAGCATGTAGAGCATATACTCGACGATTTGTTCGCCCCACGGCGTCTGCTTGTAGGGCAGCAGGAACAGCAGGTCGATGTCGGATCCCGGCGCCAGCGTGCCGCGGCCATAGCCGCCGACGGCAACGACCGCCATGCGTTCGGCCGAGGACCGGTTCTTCACCCGGTAGACATGCGTCGCGGCAAAATCGTAGAGGGCGCGGATCAGCTCGTCCATCAGGTGCGACAGCCGTTCGGCGCAGGCGTTGCCGCCGCCATCCTCTTTCAGCATGGCCTCGGCTGTCTTGCGGCCCTCGGCGAGGCGCCCCTTGAGAAGCTGAAGAACGGCCGCGCGGATGGCCTGGCTGGAACCGTCGCCGGCGCTGGCCGCGGTCAGCGCCGTCATCTCGCGACGCAAAGCGTCGCCGTCGATCAGTTCATCGAGCTTCAGGGAGATTTTCGCCATAGATGCGGGTTGGCCTTGCCTTTTGGGCGGCGTCTATAGCGTGTTTTCGCGGCGCTGGGTATGGGCCTGCTGTCGATCCGGCAAACGCTCTAGTCGTTTGCCTCGACTGGAGCGAGCGGGACGACAATCTGTCGCCGCAGCCTGCAGAGATCGGTGATCTGCCGCGCTGCCCGCCTGGCCTCCCTGCGGAGACGCGCGAGAGCCGGTATCCTGTGTGGGTCGGCGAGCCCGCTTGCGGCCAACTCGGCCTGCCGTCCCTGCTCGAGCAGGCTCGGCAACCTGTTGCCCACGAACTGTTCCTGCGCACAGAGCGCCGGAACAAGCTGGTAGATCGTCCTGCCGGTCGACATCCCGAATGCAGGGTCGAAGATGAGATTGTCCACCGCCACATTGACGTCCGCGGTTGCCTCGAGAAGGGTGCGTGCCGTTTGCCGGGACACCAGGTAACCGCCAGTTCCTATGTGATTCTTGCGCAGCCTGAACAGCGAAAACCCGCCGCCGACGGTAACCCTCTCCCTCTGGATTACGGTCGTGTGGAAGAATGTCTCGAGCTTGACGACATCGGCATTGGCCGGAATCCAGTTTGTATCCGCAAGCAGCGCACCGGCCTTCGCGGAAAACACCATGTCGTCCTCGAAGACGGCGCCATAGGGCGCGTCGTCTTGCGCGATGATGGCCCAGCAGGCGCGATGGCTGTGCAAGCACGCGATCTCGCAGCCGGACAGGCGCCGCACCGCATACAGTGCATGCTGGCGCTGCAGCACGAGGTCTGGACGGTCCCTTGCATCGATTGCGGCAACCCGCTCGAATCCGAGGCCGATGCGCGCAAATTCCGCCGTCGTATGGGCAAGTCGGTCGGGAGATCGATCGAGGTTGATGACCAGGCGTTTCATTTTTCAACGAACTTGTTTTTCTTGTGGTGGCGGCGCTCTATAGCACATGTGGAGCTGGCGTCTTCTGTTTTTTTGGGAAGGACTTTGCTTTGTAGCCAAATGAAAGGGATAATACGACTGTTTAGCTCATCAACTAGCCGGAATCACTGTCGATGTTTGAGGCAGGGTGGTTTTCAATTTCTGCCCCCGCTCGTCGCAAGGGAAGGTCGAAACAACACTGAGGTCTATACTTATCTTGGCGAACCGGCCTGCCAGGCAAGCCTAGTCGGTTGCCCCGGTCGAATCGAAGGGGACGACGATGTGTCGCCGATATCTGCAGAAATCGACGATCCACCGCGCGGTTCGTCCGCTTTCTTTCATGATTCTTTCGGCGACCGGCTTTCTGCGTTTTGCGACAAGACCATTCGCGGTTCCCTCGGCGTCCCGCTCTTGGCCGAGCAGGCTTGGCAATCGGTCGCCGACGAACTGATCCTGCACGCACAGCGCAGGGACGAGCTGGTAGATCGTCTTGCTGGACGAGGTCGCAAACGCCGGGGTGAAAATTAGATCGTCGGCGGTAATATTGATCTTTTCAGTCGCCTCGAGGAGATCGCGCGCGGCCTGTCTGGAGATGATGTAGCCTCCGGTCCCCGGATGGTTCTTGTAGAGCCTGAACGCGGAAAAACCATGACCAGCGGCGGTCCTTCGCCGATGGATGAGGGTCCTCTTGAAGTACGTCTCCAACTTGACAATGTCGGCATCGGTCGGAATCCAGCTGTCGTCGGCAAGCAACGGAGCGGCATTCGCGGAAAAAATCACGTCGTCCTCGAAGATGGCGCCGTAGCGGGCATCGTCCTGCGCCAGGATCGCCCAGCAGAGGCGGTGGCTGTGCAGGCAGGCGATCTCGCTGCCCAGCAAACGCCGGGGGGCATACATCGGATGTTGCGGTTGCTGCCCGAGTTCGGGGTGGCTGCGCGCATCGACCGCAGCAACCCGTTGGAACGCGGCGCCGATACGGGCGAACTCTGCACTTATGTGTGCAAGTCGGTCCGGGGACCGATCGAGATTTATGACTAGGCACTTCATTGTCGACCGGGATCTAGTGAGATGAACGTGACGAGATGATAATATAAGCAAGAAAAGCTTTAGCACGAGCTCGGCCTTTGTGCAGGGGGTTCGATCGATTTCACGGCACAGAAATCGGAAAATCAAAACGGGCCTTGACCTTCCAGTTACTGGAAGCACTACCTCGGGTTCGAAGCAGTGACATCAAGGCATTTTCGGAATGACGCATTCAGATCACGATCATCACACGCATGGCCCGCATGGCGGCTGTTGCGCGCCGAAGGGTGCTGCCGCGAATGCGGTTCTGCGCGACCCGGTCTGCGGCATGACCGTGGACCCGGCCGCCAGCAAGCCGACATCCGAGCATGGCGGCCGCCTCTATCATTTCTGCAGCGAGCGTTGCCGTTCGAAGTTCCAGGCCGAGCCTGAGAACTACCTCACGGCCACCGACCCTGTGTGCGGCATGAGCGTCGACCGCGCCGACGCCAGGCATTTTGTCCGCCATGAAGGCCAAGGCTTCTATTTCTGCTCCGCCGGCTGCAAGGCGAAATTCGAGGCGGCGCCGCAAACCTATCTCGGCGACAGGCCGGCGCCGGCGCCGATGCCCAAGGGCACGCAATACACCTGCCCGATGCATCCCGAGATCATCCGCGACAAGCCCGGCTCCTGCCCGATCTGCGGCATGGCGCTCGAGCCTATGGGCGTACCATCAGGCGATGAAGGCCCAAATCCCGAACTGGTCGATTTCACCAGGCGGCTCTGGGTGAGCGCGGTGCTGTCGGTCCCGCTGCTGATCGTCGCCATGGCGCCGATGGTTGGCCTGTCGCTGGAGGGCCTGGTCGAGGATCGCGCAAAAATCTGGATCGAACTGGTCCTGGCAAGCCCCGTGGTGCTCTGGGCCGCCTTCCCGTTTTTCCATCGCGGCTGGGACTCGATCCTCAACCGCAGCCCCAACATGTGGACGCTGATCTCGCTCGGCGTCGGCGCCGCCTATCTCTACAGCGTCGTCGCCACGCTCTTCCCCGACATCTTTCCGCATCAGTTTCGCGGCCATGGCGGTGCGGTGCCGGTCTATTTCGAGGCCGCCGCCGTCGTCGTCGCGCTGGTCTTCCTCGGCCAGGTGTTGGAACTGCGCGCCCGCGAAAAGACCGGATCGGCGATCCGCGCTTTGCTTGATCTCGCGCCGAAGACCGCGCGGCGGATCGCCGAGGACGGCTCCGAGACCGATGTAGCGCTGGACGGGGTCAAGGCCGGCGATCGCCTGCGCATCCGTCCTGGCGATGCCGTCCCGGTCGACGGCACGGTGTTGGAAGGCCGCTCCTCCATCGACGAATCGATGATCACTGGCGAACCCTTGCCGGTCGAGAAGGCCGAAGGCGATGCCTTGACCGGCGGCACGCTCAACAAGAACGGCTCGCTGATCATGCGCGCCGAGCGGATCGGCGCCGAGACCACGCTGTCGCGCATCGTCGAACTCGTCGCCAAGGCACAACGCTCGCGCGCCCCGATTCAGGGCTTGGCCGACCGTGTTTCCTTCTACTTTGTCCCGGCCGTCGTCCTGGTCGCCATCGCCGCGTTCACCGCCTGGGCGATCTTCGGCCCCGAGCCCAGCCTGATCTTCGCCATCGTCTCGGCGGTTTCGGTGCTGATCATCGCCTGTCCCTGTGCGCTGGGTCTCGCCACGCCGATGTCGATCATGACCGCCACCGGGCGCGGCGCGCATGCCGGCGTGCTGATCAAGGAAGCCGCCGCGCTCGAACGCTTCGCCTCCGTCGACACCTTGATCGTCGACAAGACCGGCACGCTAACCGAGGGCCGGCCGAAACTGACAGATGTCGTCGCGGCAACGGGCTTTTCCGAGAACGAATTGCTGGGCTACGCCGCGACCCTGGAAAAAGGGTCGGAGCACCCGCTGGCCGAGGCCATCGTCGACGGAGCGGGCCAGCGCGGCGTGAAGATCGCCGAGGCCAGCGGTTTCGAGGCGGTTACCGGCAAGGGCGTTTCCGGCACGGTATCGGGCAAGAAGGTCGCGCTCGGCAATGCCGCGATGATGGCCGATCTCGCCATCGACGTTTCCGCGGTCCTGGCCAGCGTGGAAGCCTTGCAGGGCGATGGCAAGACGGCGATGTTCGTCGCCGTCGACGGCAGGCTGGCCGGCATCGTCGCCGTCGCCGATCCGGTCAAGGCGACCACGGCCGAGGCGATCAAGGCGCTGCATGACAGCGGGCTGAGGATCATCATGGCGACAGGCGACAATGAGCGCACCGCCAGGGCGATTGCTGGAAGTCTCGGCATCGACGAGGTTCGGGCAGGTCTATTGCCGGAACAGAAGGCCTCGCTCGTCGACGAACTGCGCGGCAAGGGTGCCGGCGTCGCCATGGCCGGCGACGGCGTCAACGATGCGCCGGCGCTGGCTGCGGCCGATGTCGGCATCGCCATGGGAACGGGCGCGGATGTCGCGGTCGAAAGCGCCGGCATCACCTTGGTCAAGGGCGACCTCAACGGCATCGTCCGCGCCCGCACCTTGGCCCAGGCGACCATCGGCAACATCCGGCAGAACCTGTTCTTCGCCTTTCTTTACAATGTGCTTGGCGTGCCAGTCGCGGCCGGCGTGCTCTATCCGCTCACCGGCACGCTTCTGTCGCCGATGCTGGCGGCGGCGGCGATGAGCCTGTCCTCGGTCTCGGTGATCGCAAACGCATTGCGGCTCAGAACGTTGAAACTCTGAGATTAACCCCCAGATACGAAACCCAACCAACAGGAGACCATGAATGACCTTGGCTAAAAAACTCGTGCTGCTGCTGATGGCGGCCGGAATGCTGCTCGCAGTCTTCCTCGAAAGCGTGCCGGCGCGGAGCGAGGAGATGAAGCACGACATGGGTGCCATGGCCATGGGGGCGGAAAGCCCTTCGACGGCGGGCTACGAGGCGGCGATGGACAAGATGCATACCGACATGATGGCCTCGCAATATACCGGCAACGCCGATGTCGATTTTGTCCGCGGCATGATTCCGCATCATCAGGGCGCGATCGACATGGCCAAGGTCGAGCTTGCCAACGGCAAGGATCCGGAAATCCGCAAACTCGCCGAAGGCGTCATCGCCGCGCAGGAAGCCGAAATCAAGCAGATGCAGGACTGGCTCGTCGCCCATCCGGTGAAATAGGCCTTCCGGGCATAGCAAGGCGGGCTGCGGCGAGAACGCCCTGGATTTCTCGCCCCGCCTGTGATGCGATCCGGCCTGAACTGGAGCCATGCCATGCCATCGAGCGTCAAAACCACCACGCTGCCCTCTGGCGAAGCCATCCCCACTCTCGGCCAGGGCACGTGGAAGATGGGCGAGGATTCGCGCCGTCGCTCCGAGGAGGTGAATGCCCTCAAGCTCGGTCTCGATCTCGGCATCAGGCTGATCGATACCGCCGAAATGTATGCCGGCGGAGGCGCCGAGGAGGTTGTGGCGCAGGCCATTGCCGGGCGCCGCGACGGTGTCTTCCTGGTCTCCAAGGTCCTGCCTTCCAACGCTTCACGCGCCGGCGTGCAGCGCGCCTGCGAGAACAGCCTGAAGCGCCTCGCCACCGACCGCATCGACCTCTATCTTCTGCATTGGCCGGGCAGCGTGCCCCTGTCGGAAACGGTCGAAGCCTTCGAGGCGCTGAAAAAAGCCGGCAAGATCCGGCATTGGGGCGTCAGCAATTTCGACACCGACGAGATGCAGGAATTGGCGCACCTGCGCGACGGCGGCAATGTCCAGACCAACCAGGTGCTCTACAATCTGGTTCGCCGCGGCCTGGAATTCGATCTCACGCCCTGGATGAGGAAACGCGGCATCCCACTGATGGCCTATTCGCCGGTGGAGCAAGGCTCGCTGGCGCGCAATGCCAGGCTTGACGCCGTCGCCGCCCGCCACGGTGCGACACCGGCGCAAATCGCCTTGGCCTGGGTGATGCGACAGGATGGCGTCATCGCCATTCCCAAGGCCAGCAGCCAGGAGCACGTCCGCCAGAATGTCGCCGCGTTGGACATAGAGCTTACCCCGCAGGACATCGCCGATCTCGACCATGCGTTCCCGCCACCGACACGCAAGCGCGGACTGGAGATGATCTAGAACGGTGGGTGACACCGCCCGCTACTTCCCCGCCAGCTCCTTAAGCCGATAAAGCGCCTCCAGCGCTTCCTTCGGCGTCATCTCGTCGGGGTTGATGTCACAGAGCGCGGCGCCCAGCGCGTCGCTCTTCACCGGCTTTGGTGCTTCCCGCTTCAGCGCCACCGAAAACAGCGGCAGGTCGTCGACGAGCCGGTTGGTCTTGCCGGAGACCTCGCCTTCCTCCAACTGATGCAACACCGCCTTGGCCCGGTCGACCACCGCTTCCGGCAGACCGGCGAGCCGCGCCACCTGCACGCCGTAGGACCGGTCGGCCGCACCCTTGCCGACCTCGTGCAGGAAAACGACGTCGCCTTCCCATTCCTTGACCCGCATGGTGACGTTGGAAAGCCGCGCCAGCTTGCCGGCGAGCGAGGTCATTTCGTGGAAATGGGTGGCGAAGATTGCCCGGCAGCGGTTCTTCTCATGCAGATATTCCACCGCCGCCCAGGCGATCGACAGCCCGTCGAACGTTGCGGTGCCGCGGCCGATCTCGTCGAGGATCACCAGCGCGCGTTCGCCGGCCTGGTTGAGGATTGCCGCCGTCTCGACCATCTCGACCATGAAGGTCGAACGACCGCGCGCCAGGTCGTCCGAAGCGCCGACACGCGAGAACAGGCGATCGACGACGCCGATATGGGCGCTCTGCGCCGGCACGAAGGAGCCGGTCTGGGCCAGGATCGCGATCAGCGCGTTCTGCCGCAGAAACGTCGACTTGCCACCCATGTTGGGGCCGGTCAGCAGCCAGATCGCGCCGTTCTTGGCACTGCCTTCCGGCGAGAGGTCGCAATCATTGGCGACGAACGGGCCTTCGCCCGAACGGCGCAGGGCCTGTTCGACCACTGGATGCCGGCCACCGGAAATCTCGAAGGCAAGGCTGGAATCCACCACCGGCCGGCACCAGGCCTCGCTTTCCGACAGAAGCGCGAGTGCCGCCGACACGTCGAGCACGGCAAGCGCATCGGCGCCGGCACGGATCGCCTCGGCCTCGCCGACCGCTTCCGCCGTCAGCGCATCGAAGGCGGCCAGTTCGATGCTCAGTGCCCGGTCGGCGGCATTGGCGATCTTGGTCTCGAGTTCGGCGAGTTCCGTCGTGGTGAAGCGCATGGCATTGGCCATGGTCTGGCGGTGGATGAAGCGTGCCTTGGCGCCATCACTGCCGGTCATGACGGCGTGATGGTTGGCCGTCACCTCGATGTAATAGCCGAGCACATTGTTGTGCCGGATCTTCAGCGAACGAATGCCGGTCTCCTCGATCAGCGAGCGCTCCAGCCCGGCGATCACTTTTCGCGACTCGTCGCGCAGCGCCCGCATCTCGTCGAGTTCGGCATGGTAGCCGCCGCGAACGAAACCGCCGTCGCGTTTGAGCAGCGGCAGTTCCTCGCCGAGCGCCTGGGTGAGATGCTGTGCAAGTGCCTTGGGCAGCGCCTGAATTGCGGCCATTGCGCCGGCCAATTCCTGGGGCAGGGCGGTCGCGGCAAAGGTTTCGGCGATCGCACCTGCCGCTTCGAAGCCGGCGCGCAGCGCGCCGAGATCGCGTGGGCCGCCGCGGTTGAGCGCTAGCCGGGATAGGGCGCGGGGCATGTCGGCGACGCTCTTCAGGCTCGCCCGCACCGCCTGGCAGAGCCGCACCTCGGAACGGAAGAACGACACCGAGTCCAGGCGTGCGCCAATTGCCGCCGGATCGGTCAGCGGCGCCATCAGCCGGTCGGCGAGCAGCCTCGCGCCGCCGCCGGTCACGGTGCGATCGATCGCCTTGAACAGCGAACCCTCGCGGTTGCCGGACAGCGTGCGCAACAGTTCGAGATTGCCGCGCGTCGCCGGATCGATGAACAGGGTCGAGCCCTGCTCCTCGCGCTCGGGCCGCGACAATGGCGGCCGCTCGGCCTTCTGCGTCTTCTCGACATAGGCGATGGCGCCCGAGATCGCCGACAGTTCGGCGCGCGAGAACGTACCGAAACTGTCCGGCGTCGCCACCTCGAAAAAGCGCGCGATCCGTCCCGTGGCCGAGGCCGAATCGAACAGGCTCGGCGGCTGTGGGCTGGCTACGCGTCCGAGCACGTCGAAAACCGGCTTCAGCTCGGGATCGTGGAACACCGGCTCGGCGACGATCAGCTCACGTGGATCGACACGGAAGATGTCGGCGAGCAGCCGGTCGGCGGTGGTTTCCGCGACGCGGAAGGCGCCGGTCGAGATGTCGATCCAGGCAATTGCAAAGGCTCCTTGGTTCCCTGTCGCGCTGCCGCGCTCCCCGCCTCTTGGATCGCTACCGCCCTTCACCCTGCCCAGCGCCATCAGGAAACTCGATTCCGACGGCGCCAGCAATTTGTCCTCGGTGATGGTGCCGGGCGTCACCAGCCGCACCACGTCGCGGCGCACCACCGATTTGGAGCCGCGCTTCTTGGCTTCGGCCGGGTCCTCGATCTGCTCGCAGACGGCGACGCGGAATCCCTGGCCGATCAGCTTCTGCAGATAGTCGTCGGCCGCATGCACCGGCACGCCGCACATCGGGATGTCGTGGCCTTGGTGCTTGCCGCGTTTGGTGAGCACGATGCCGAGCGCCCGGCTCGCCTTCTCGGCATCGTCGAAGAACAGCTCGTAGAAATCGCCCATGCGGTAGAACAGCAGCGAATCCGGGTTCGCCGCCTTGATCTCGATGAATTGCTCCATCATCGGCGTCACGGCGGCAGCGCCGGGCTGTGGCGGCGTCGTCACCTCGGGAGCGGCGTCGGGCTCGTTCGGGCTGTGCATGTTCATGGCGCGGCACGCTAGCAGATGTGATGGCGGGGTTTAATGCCGGGGGCTTAGAAAGCAGGGGAAGACTGCGCTGCAGTCATCGTTGCTGACGGCTCCGCAGGCATTGCAACGCGATGACAGCAGACCTAATCATCCCTGAGCACGAGGCGAGATCGATGGACAGGTTTGGCCGGGAAACGTTCGAGGAGATGATCGGTCCGGTCCGTTCGCCCTTCGAGCGGCTGCGACTGGACATCGCGCTGCGCGCGGGCCGCCTTCTTGGCAAGGCCCGGCTTTCGGCCGCCAAGCGGATACCCTTCCTTCTTCCGGTTCATGGCCCTTTGCGCGGTCTCGACGGTGGCATGGTCGTTTCGGTCTACGCGATCAGTCACGATCCGCTGATACTCTACACGCCTGTCGGTGGCGCCCGCCCGCTCTCCACCGTTGCCGCCATCGGCAGGCGGCTGGCAAAACGGCGTGCGACCTTGCTGTTGTCGCCGAACTGGACATTGGAGCGGCCGGCCGTCGTCGCCAGGATGGGCGGGGACCTAGCTTGGTACCGCGAGCGATTTCCGCTTCACGAGCTGATTTTCCTCTGCAACACCGAGGAGGAGCGCCGCCTCGTCGTCGCGGCCGGCGGCAGCGCGATCGTCTCCAATCATAATCTCATGGTCTCGGAAGAGATGTTCCGTCCGCTCCCGGACGTGCCGGTCATATTCGATGCCGTCTACAATGGCCGCATCTCGCCCACCAAGCGCCATTATCTCGCGTTGGACATTGAAAGGCTGGTCCATATCACATTCTCGATCGGCGAGATGCCACCGGCCGGCGCCCGCGCCTTTGTCCGCCGCCTGCGGGCGCGGTCAGCGCTGCACCACATCGCCAACCCGATCATCGGCGGCATGACCGCCAAGCTGACCGCGCCTGAAGTCAATCGTGTCTACAACCAGGCCGCCGTCGGACTTTGCCTGTCGGCCGAGGAGGGGGCGATGTATTCCTCCATGGAGTACCTGCTCGCCGGCCTGCCGATCGTCAGCACGCCAAGCCTTGGCGGCCGGGACGTCTTTTTCGACCCGGATTATTGCATGGTCGTCGAGCCGGAGCCGCCCGCCATCAGGCGCGCAGTCGAGCGGTTGCGCGACCGCGCCATCCCGCGTGACGAAATACGTGGCCGAACGCTGGAAAAAGTGCGGGCCGGGCGACTGGAACTGGCGGCGTATCTATCGGCATTGAAGCGGCGTCTGGGCAGCAGCGACCCGCCATTCTCCCAATGGCCATTTCAGGGTGCAGGGACCCTGATGCGCTGGGCAACGGTGCGCCAGCACGCGCGCGAGATCGCGGCATCCAGGACGCCACAAGAACGGCCCTGACCGGCCGTGTCCGCTTTGAAGCAGCTTTGCAGAGCTTCGTGGTTTACACGCGGCGGCCCGTGGTCTTAATTCGCAGACACAGAGGCGCCCGCTTCAAGGAGGTGCCGCACCGGCGAGGAAATCAAAAGCATCATGGCCAGGAAAACCGAGAACAACGGTCCGTCCGTCAGCGCGCAGGAAGCGCTCGAATTCCATGCCATGGGCCGGCCCGGCAAGCTGGAGATCGTCGCCACCAAGCCGATGACGACGCAGCGCGATCTGAGCCTCGCTTATTCGCCGGGTGTCGCCGTGCCGGTGCGCGCCATCGCCGAGGACCCATCCAGAGCCTTCGACTACACGACGCGCGGCAACATGGTCGCCGTCATCTCCAACGGCACCGCCATCCTTGGCCTCGGCAACCTCGGCGCGCTGGCCTCCAAACCGGTGATGGAAGGCAAGGCGGTGCTGTTCAAGCGCTTCGCCGATGTCGATTCCATCGACCTTGAGGTCGATACCGAGGATGCCGACGAGTTCATCAACTGCGTGCGCTTCCTCGGTCCCTCCTTCGGCGGCATCAACCTGGAAGACATCAAGGCGCCGGAGTGCTTCATCATCGAGCAGCGCCTGCGCGAACTGATGGACATCCCGGTCTTCCACGACGACCAGCACGGCACGGCAATCATCTCGGCCGCCGGCCTGATCAACGCGCTGGAGGTAACCGGCCGCGACATGAAGACCACGAAGCTGGTCTGCAATGGTGCGGGCGCCGCCGGCATCGCCTGCATCGAACTGATGAAGGCGATGGGTTTTTCGCCCGAAAACATTACCTTGTGCGACACCAAGGGCGTGGTCTTCCAAGGCCGCACCGAAGGTATGAACCAGTGGAAGTCGGCGCATGCGGTCAAGACCGAGGCGCGTTCTCTGGCCGAAGCGCTCGACGGCGCCGATGTCTTCCTCGGCCTTTCCGCCAAGGGGGCGCTGACCACCGCCATGGTAAAGTCGATGGCCAAGAACCCGATCATCTTCGCCATGGCCAATCCCGATCCCGAAATCACCCCGGAGGAAGTGGCCGAGATCCGCACCGACGCCATCATGGCCACCGGGCGCTCGGATTACGCCAATCAGGTCAACAACGTGCTCGGCTTCCCCTACATCTTCCGCGGCGCGCTGGACGTCCGGGCCACCACCATCAACGACGACATGAAGATCGCCGCCGCCCGCGCGCTCGCCGAACTGGCGCGCCAGGACGTGCCCGACGACGTCGCCGCCGCCTATCAGGGCAACCGGCCGAAATTCGGCCCCAACTACATCATCCCGGTGCCGTTCGACCCGCGCCTGATCTCGGCCATCCCGATTGCCGTGGCCAAGGCGGCAATGGATTCGGGCGTCGCCCGCAAGCCTATCCTCGATCTCGACCGTTACGCGCAGGAGCTTTCCGCGCGTCGCGATCCAATCGCCTCGACCCTGCAGCGCATCTACGACCGCGTGCGCCGCCAGCCCAAGCGGATCGTCTTCGCCGAGGGCGAGGAGGAGCAGGTGATGCGCGCCGCCGTCTCCTATGTGAACCAGCGGCTCGGCACGGCCATCCTGCTTGGCCGCGACGACGTCATCAAGGAGAACGCCAAGCACGCCGGCATCGACTTGAACAAGCAAGGCATCGAGATCATCAATGCGCGCCTGTCGCGCCGCAATTCGATCTACACCGACTACCTCTACGAACGCATGCAGCGCAAAGGCTTCCTGTTCCGCGACTGCCAGCGGCTGATCAACAACGACCGCAACCATTTCGCCGCCTGCATGGTGGCGCTGGGCGACGCCGACGGCATCGTCACCGGCGTCACCCGCAACTATTCCACCGCGCTCGACGACATCAGGCGCGTCATCGACGCCAAGCCCGGCCACCGCGTCATCGGCGCCTCGATCGTGCTGGCGCGCGGCCGCACGGTCATCGTCGCCGACACCGCCGTCCACGACATGCCCAACGCCGAACAGATCGCCGACATCGCCGAGGAGGCGGCCGGCTTTGCCCGCCGCATGGGCTATGAGCCGAGGCTCGCCATGCTCGCTTATTCCACCTTCGGCCATCCGCAGGGCGAGCGTTCCGAGCGCATCCAGGAAGCCGTGCGCATTCTCGACAAGCGCCGCGTCGATTTCGAATATGACGGCGAGATGGCCGCCGACGTCGCGCTCAACGCCCGCGCCATGGCACAATACCCGTTCATCCGTTTGACCGGCCCGGCCAACGTGCTGATCATGCCGGCGTTCCACTCGGCCTCGATCTCGACCAAGATGCTGCAGGAACTCGGCGGCTCGACCGTCATCGGCCCGCTGCTGGTCGGCCTGAACAAGCCGGTGCAGATCGTCTCGCTGAACGCCAAGGACAGCGACATCGTGAACATGGCGGCGATCGCTGCGTATACTGCGGGGACTTGAGGAGCGTCCCGCGTAGCGGACGCCTCACGGCAGCCGCATCACCTGCTTGTGCTTGGCAATCTCCGACAGCAGCCAATCTCGGAACAGCCTGACGCTGGTTGAATTGCCCGGTTTCTGCTGCAGGCAGTAGCTCTGTGGAATCGTGTGCCGGATCGTGAATGGCGCGACCAACTGGCCGCTGGCCAGCAGGTCCTCGACCATGATGTTGTCGGCCAGTGCCACGCCGCCCCCATTGACGGCCTCACGGATGGCAAGCGTCGGGTCGTGGAAGATCGGACCGGGCTTCGCGTCCAATCCGGCGAGCCCCTCCTTCTCGAACCATTCCTCCCACCACACCGTGGTGTTTTCGTGCAGCAGCCGGCAGCTTGCGAGATCGGCCGGTTTTCTCGGCGCATTCTTTTTGTCGAGCAGGGCGGGCGAACAGACCGGAAAGATGACGAGGGAGACAAGCGGAATGACCGAGGGATCGCCGGTATCCACGGTAAACAGCACCCGTAGGTCGGCGCTCGGGTTTCCGCCCCGGTTCTCGTCGTCATGGATCGAGATGTCGAGTTCGCAGTCGGGATGCCGGTCGCGAAAGCGCGGCAAGCGATCGGCGAGCCAGAGATTCATGAAGGTGGCGTTGATCGACAGCGAAGCCCGCTTGGCCTTGCGGCTTACCGCCTGTTCGCCGGTTTCCTCGGTCGCATTCTCGATCTCACGAAAAGCCGCCGACAGCCGACGGGCGTAGTGTGTCGCCTTCGGCGTCAGTGCCACTTGCCGGAAGCCGCGTTCGAACAGGTCGATGCCCAGCGCCTGTTCCAGCAGCCGGATGTGGCGGCTTACCGCCGAAGGGGTGAGCCGCAGTTCGTCCGCCGCTTCCTTGAAGCTGCGCAGCCGTGCCGCCGCTTCGAAAGCCCTGATGGCATTCAGTGAGGGGAGCTTCATGGGTCGATGAGACAGCATCAGGTGAATTTTTGTCAACTGACTCGGGCCGAAAAGCCGTTTGTCTGAAGATGTCGCGTCCGTCAGTTTGTGGCCATAGCCCTCTGCTGGAAAGCCGCCCCATGCGCCGCCTCGCCCTGCTTGCCGCTTCGATGCTTTGCGTCTCCGCCTCCTCCTCGCTTTGCGGCGCAGCCGCCGCCGAGGACAAGACCGTCAACATCTTCTTCTGGTACGACTACGTTCCGGCCGACACGATCGCGGAATTCGAAAAACAGACCGGCATCAAGGTGGTCTACGACACCTTCGATTCCGTCGACATGCTGACGACCAAGGCGCTGACCGGAGGCTCAGGCTACGACATCATCATGCCGGGCGCGGCGCTGGTCGGACAATATGCCAAGGCCGGCGCCATTCAGAAACTCGACAAGGCCAAAATTCCGAATGCAGATGGCCTGAACCCTGACATCATGGCGTTCCTCGCCCGGCAGGATCCAGGCAATGTCTACGCGATCCCCTACGCCTATGGCACCACGGGCATCATGTATAACCCGGCCAAGATCGCTGAACGGATGAAGGATGCGCCGGTTGACAGCCTCGACATGATCTTCAAGCCGGAGATCGCGGCCAAATTCCAGGATTGCGGCATCGCCATGGTCGATTCGCCGGAAGGCGTGATGTCGGTGGCGCTGAACTATCTCGGCTTCGATCCATTCTCCACCAACGAGGCCGAACTGCGCAAAGCCGGCGCATTGCTGGCCGCTATCAAGCCTTATATCAGGCATTTCAAATCGGGTTCGATCATGAGCGAACTTGCAGCGGGCGACCTTTGCCTGGCGCTCGGCTGGAGCGGAGATGCAATCGGCGCCAACGCCAGGGCGGCGGATTCCAAGAGCGGCGTAGAAGTGCGCTATTCCGTACCTAGGGAAGGCACCGAGATATTCTTCGACGTGATGACCGTCCCGGTCGATGCGCCGCATCCCGAAAATGCGCATGCCCTGATGAATTTCCTGATGGCACCGCAAGTCAGCGCCCGCTTCACCAACGCGACGCTCTACCCCAATGCCGTGCAGGCAGCGACGCCTTTGGTGGATGAAACCGTGCGCGACAATCCAAACATCTATTTCTCGAAAGACATCCTGAAGCGGCTGTTCGCTGCCCAGCCGCGCGACCCGAAATCGCTGCGTGTGGTCACCCGCCTCTGGACGAGTTTCGTCACCGGCACGGACTGAGCTTTACCTGTCAAATCCCCTTATCCCTCGAAATTGGACCTCGGCAAAAATGCTGCAACCCCTTCATCGTGCCCGTGAAACCGACGATGCCGTCTTCGGCAAACATATCCATGGCGGTTCGCATGAGCCGGTCTACAGCGGCGTGCTCTCTTTCATGCGCCGCCGGCTGAGCCGCGATCTCGCAGGCGTCGACGTCGCCATCTGGGGGATTCCGTTTGATGCGGCCGTCTCCAACCGCCCAGGCGCCCGTTTCGGACCGCAAGGCGTGCGGCGCGCTTCGGCGATCCTCGAGGGCGATCCGCAATATCCTTTCCGGGCCGATCCGTTCGAAAGGCTGGCGGTCGTCGACTATGGCGACTGCGGGCTCGACTTCGGCAGGCATGACGACACGCCGCAACAGATCGAGGCGCAAGCGAGCGAGGTCGTCGATGCCGGCGTGAAGCTGCTGTCCATCGGCGGCGACCATTATGTGACCTGGCCGCTGCTTCGAGCCCATGCGAAAAAATACGGCCCGATGGCGCTGGTCCAGTTCGACGCCCATCAGGACACCTGGTTCGACGAGGACAGCCGCATCGACCATGGTTCGTTTGTCGCCAGGGCCGTTCGCGAAGGCATTGTCAGGCCGGACCGGTCCATCCAGGTCGGCATCCGCACCCATGCGCCCGAAACCTGCGGTCTCGAGATACTTTACGGAGAAGATGTCGCCGAGCTTGGCGTCGCGGGCGTCGTCGAGCGGATCAAGGCTCGCGTCGGCGATGCCAGGACCTATCTGACCTTCGACATCGATTGCCTCGATCCGGCCTATGCGCCAGGTACGGGCACTCCGGTCGCGGGCGGTCTGTCCTCTCGCGAGGCGCTGATGATCCTGCGCCGGCTCGGTTCGCTCGACATTGTCGGTGCCGACGTTGTCGAGGTGGCCCCCGCCTATGACCACGCCGATGTCACGTCACTTGCCGGAGCGGCGGTGCTGCAGCACTATCTCGGCCTGCTCGCCGAACGAAAGGGCTGACCGCGCCGACTTCAGCCTGGCGCGAACATCCGCGCCGCCTCGACCACCTCTTCCGCCTGGTCCTGCCGCAGCAGGTCGATCGGAATGCGGCCGTCGAGCTGTGCCGCCGGGCGGGTCAGCCACAGCCATGCGAGCCTCGGGTTGCCGATCAGCTCCAGCACGTCGCTGATGCCCGCCACCGGCCTGCCGTCGACGAACTGCGCCAGCGGGAAGACGTGCTTGCGGCCGCCCTTGCGCAACGCGATGACGTCGCCGCGCCGTTGCCAGCGGTGTAGGGTCGAGCGGGCGATGCGCAGGTTCTCCTCCAGGTAGGTCGAGCCGGCGACGCGGCCGGCCCAGTCCTCGATCAGCATCGATTCGAGGTCGTCGGACTGCGAGAGCGCCGGAAGTGTCTCGGACTCTGCCGAGAGCGTCATAGTGCCAGCGGTGCCGGCTTCGCTGCGGCGCGCGGCTTCTGCCGCCAGCGCGCGCACGAATTTCTGGGCTAGACCCGGAAGGTCGGCATGGATGGCGTCGATGGCGCGCTGGTGCTTGGGCGACAGCAAGGTGACCGCGGACGCTATGCTGCCGGCGATCTTGCCGACCGAGACCATTGTGGGGCCATTGATGGCCTCGTCATAGTGGGCAAGCGCACGCTCGACCTTTTCCGCGACCATGTCGGCGAAATCGTCCTGCGTGATGCCGGTTGTCTTAGTCTGAAATCTGGTCATGCATCTGTCTTCTGGGCCGCGCGCTCTCCTCCCTCCAGCCGCGGCCGGTTGTTGAACGGTTACGGCGGAAAGCGGAAAGCGCGACAGCAACACATGCAGCGACCCGACAGGTTGCTGTCCTGCATTGCTCCACACCTCAATAAGCATGCCGAAATGTCAGTCACGGCACGCTCTCATTTTCGTGTAGGAGCGCTATGTGACAGCTGCGCGACGGTGGGCGAGACGGCGAAGCTGCCGATCTCCCCCTCGTGGGGAGATGCCCGGCAGGGCAGAGGGGGGCGCAAAGGATCGCTACATAGCGGTACTTGTGTTCACACGTGCGGCCGCTTGGCATCGCCTGGGGGAATGCCGTCGGTTGGCAGGGAAAACCTCGAGATGTTGGCGGGACAACGCCCCCCTCTGGCCTGCCGGCCATCTCCCCCACGATGGGGGAGATCGGCAGCTTCACCCTACAACAATCCCGCCTGCTCGGCCTCTTTGCGCAGGTTTTGCCGTGGCCTTGGGCCGATCTGCTGGATCACCAATCCGGCCGCCAGTGAGCCAAGATCGCCGCAGGTCTGGAGGTCGCGGCCCTGTGTATAACCATGCAGGAAACCGGCGGCGTAGAGGTCGCCGGCGCCCGTCGTGTCGACAAGCTCCTTGATGGCGGTTGCCTTTATGACCACGGTCTCGTCGCCCCGCACGATGACCGAGCCCTTTTCGGAACGGGTCACCGCCGCGATCTTGCAATCCTTGCGGATCTGCGCCACCGCCTCGTCGAATGACGAGGTCTGGTAAAGCGACTTGATCTCGTGGCTGTTGGCAAAAACGATGTCGACCGTGCCCGAACGCATCAGGTCGAGGAACTCGTCGCGGTAGCGGTCGACGCAGAACGAATCGGAGAGTGTCATGGACACTTCGCGGCCAGCCGCGTGCGCCAGCCTGGCCGTCTGCCGGATGGCTTCCTTGGCGCGCGGCGGATCCCACAGATAGCCCTCGAAATAGGTCACCTTGGCGCCCGCCGCCTTGTCGGCCTCGACATCTTCCGGCCCGAGTTCGACGCAGGCGCCGAGATAGGTGTTCATTGAGCGCTCACCGTCGGGGGTGACGAAGATCATCGAGCGCGCCGTAGGCGGCTCGCCCTCGAGCGGCTTGGTGTCGAAGGCGACGCCCTGCGCATGGATATCGTGCGCGTAGATTTCGCCCAGCGCATCGTTGGAGACCTTGCCGAAGAAGGCGGCACGTCCGCCGAAGGAGGCGACACCAGCCGCCGTGTTGCCGGCGCTGCCGCCGGAGGCCTCGATCGCCGGGCCCATGCGGCTGTAGAGCAATTCGGCGCGGTGTGTGTCTATGAGGTTCATCGCGCCCTTGATGATGCCGTTGGTCTGGAGGAAGTCCTCCTCGCACTGGGCGATGATGTCGACAATCGCATTGCCGATGCAAAGCACGTCATAATCCGGCATCAATGTCTCCGCCAAAAACCCGGGCCGGCTTCTTGCCATGCCCGCGCGGGTCTACAGCATGACCCTGAAAACTGGCAACCGATTTTCTGTCGTTGCCGGCGTGGCGGCGAGGCCCATCGCTTGTCGAACAAGCCCGCAACTGCGTGCCTGCAAGACAGTTTTGAACATGGTTTTCGTTGCACCCAGGCGCTACGACAATTCGACCGTGGCCGAAGCATTTCGTCGTGGGGTTGCCTAAAAGAGCTTGTTCGATCCTGATCCGAAGGCGGCAAGCCCATGTCTGCAAAGAGCGATACGACCACCGACCTGGCGCTGCTCGGCGTGCTCGCGGTGCTGTGGGGCGCGTCCTACACCTTCATCAAGATCGGCGTCGAGACCATCCCGCCCATCACCTTCATCGCCGCCCGCACCTTGATCGCCGGCGGCATCCTGTTCGCCATCATCCGATGGCGCGGGCTTGCCATGCCGGGCGATGCGGCAAGCTGGCGCCGCTTCGCCTTCCAGGCCTGCCTCAACAGCGTCGTCCCGTTCACCCTGGTTGCTGCGGCCGAGCGCTCGGTCGACGCCGGACTTGCCACCATCCTCAACGCCACCTCGCCGATCTTCACCTTCCTGCTGACGGCGCTCATCACCCGCCATGAGCCGGTCACGGTGCGCAAACTGCTTGGCGTCGGCGCCGGCATAGCCGGCATCTGTCTGATCATCGGCACCGAGGCGCTGGGTGGTCTCGGTCACCAGTTCTGGGCGCAGTTGGCCATCGTTGCCGCAACGGTCTGCTATGCATGTGCCGCGATCTTCGGCCGCGGCTTCAAGGGCCTCGATCCCATGCTTCCCGCCGCCGGTTCGATGCTGTGCGGCGCCGTCATGCTGGTGCCGCTCAGCCTGATGGTCGACCAGCCGTGGACACTGGCGCCTTCGGCGGCTTCCATTCTCGCTTTGCTCGGCCTGTCGGTGTTTTCGACGGCACTTGCTTTCGTCATCTATTTCCGTCTGATCCACACGCTGGGTTCGGTTGGCACCACGTCACAGGCCTATCTGCGCGTGCCCATCGGTGTCGGCATCGGCGCCGTCTTCCTCGGTGAAAGTCTGGGCCCCGCGGCTTGGCTCGGCATGGGTTTCGTCGTTGCCGGTGTGGCGGCCATGACCATACCGGTCCGCAAGCCGGCCTTCGCCCGATAGACAGATTTTCGGGTGAGTGCGGGGCTGGCAACGGCCCGCGCTTGTGCTCGCAGGCCGCACTGCCTATCTCGGGAGCGTCCTGCCTGCGGCTGAGTCCGCTGACCTGGGGTTGAAACACGGTGATTTTCGACGCTGCCCGCACCGCGGCCCTGGAGTTGTTGTCGCCCCCGTTTCGCGCCGTGTTCATCAAGACGCTTGGCCTGACCCTGCTGGCGCTGCTCGCTTTGTGGTTCGGCCTGACCAGCCTCGTTGAATGGCTGGCCCTGCCGTGGCTCCAGACATTGTTGCCCGGCATGCCCTCCTGGGCCGGCTGGCTGGGCGGCATCGTCGCCGCGATCGCGCTGGCCTTCGGCATGGCGCTGCTCGTCGCGCCGGTCACGGCCGTCATCGCCGGCCTGTTCCTCGACGAAGTCGCTGATGTGGTCGAGCGCACCGACTATCCCGCCGACCCGGCCGGACGCGCCATGCCGGCATTGCGCTCGCTGGTGCTGGCGATAAAATTCTTCGGCGTCGTCATCCTGGGCAACATCGTCGCCTTGCTGCTTCTGCTGGTGCCGGGCATCAACATCGCCGCCTTCTTCATCGTCAACGGCTACCTGCTCGGACGCGAATTCTTCGAATTCGCCGCCATGCGCTTTCGCGGGGAAGAAGAGGCCAGGGCTTTGCGCCGGCGCTATGCCGGCACGGTCTTTCTTTCCGGGCTGGTGATCGCGGCCTTCCTTGCCGTGCCGCTGCTCAACCTGCTGACGCCGCTTTTCGCCGCCGCCATGATGGTGCATCTGCATAAGGCGATTGCGGCGCGGGAAATGGCCCGCCCCGCACGCGGTTGAGCTTCAGCGCAAGAGGAAACCGCGCCCCAACTCGTCGTCCGGTTCGACAATGAACTCGGCTCGTCCAGAATAATAGGCGCGGCCGCCGACGCGGGCGATGATCGCCTCGTGCGGGCCGGCCCGCGCCTTGCGCGCCACGGCCCCGGAAAAGCGCGAGCCGGCGATGCTCTCGAAGGTGCGCGTCTGCCCGATGGCGATCTCTCCCTTGGCATGCATGGCCGCCAGCCGGGCGGTGACGCCGGAACCGGTCGGCGAACGGTCGACCTCCGCCTCGGCGAAGACGCAGACATTCCTGGTCGCCTCACCGGAAAAGGCGTCCTTTCCGTCGGTCAGGATGGTGCCATAGAGGAAGGCGAGGTCATCATGATCGGGATGCGACAGCGCAAACTCGGCCTTGAGCCGGTTCGTCAGCGCGGTCGCCGCGTCGACGAAATCGCGCACGCGGTTGCGGCCGAATTCCAGCCCGAATTGATGGCAGTCGGCCAGCGCGTAGAAAGCTCCGCCATAGGCGATATCGAAACCGATCTTGCCATACCCTGTCAGCTCGATCTGTTGGTCGCAGGCAAACAGGAAGGCCGGCACGCTCTCGAACGAAACGGCACCAGCCTTGCCATCGCTGACCGCGACCGAGGCGACAACCAGGCCGCACGGCGCCTCGATGTTCACGGTGGTGAACGGCTCCTGCTTCACCACCAGCCCCTGATCGATAGCGTAGCGGCCGAGCGCGACGATGGCGTGGCCGCACATGGTCGAATAACCCTCATTGTGCATGAACAGCACCGCAAGGTCGGCGCCCGGCAAATCGGGCTCGACCAGCAGGGCGCCATACATGTCGTAGTGACCGCGCGGTTCGAAGATCAGCAGCTTGCGCAAATGATCGAGATGATCGCGCACATAGGCGCGCTTCTCCAGGATGGTGCCCTTGGGAATACTGGGATAACCGCCCGTGACGATCCGGAGCGGCTCGCCACCAGTATGCATGTCGACGACAGTAAGGTTCATGCGGCAGGCCTGTCCTAACCCTGGGATTTGCCGAACAGCGCCTGCAACTTGCCGAACGGCATGGCTGCGCGGGTGAAGCCGAATGTGCCGTCCTGCTGGATCTCGCGGGCCGCCGTCTCCAGCATGCCATAGGCGAAATTGGTCAGCCACGGCCCAAGCGAAATACGCTTGACGCCGGCCATGGCAAGGTCGGCGATGGTGAAGCCGGGCCTCGCCATGACATTGACCGGCTTGCCGACCGCCGAGCAGATCGCGCGCACCATCTCGACGTCGCCGATGCCCGGCGCATAGAGCACGTCGGCGCCGGCCTTCTCGAAGGCCTGCAGCCGCTTGATCGTGTCGTCGAGGTCGGACTTGCCCCAGAGGAAATTCTCGGCCCGCGCCGTGAAGACAAAGTCGCGCTTCAGCGCCCGCGCCGCCTCCACCGCGGCCGCGACACGCTCGACCGCGTGCGAAAACTCATAAATGGGCTTCTCCGGATCGCCTGTGTGGTCCTCGATCGAGCAACCGGCAAGCCCGGCGGCTTCCGCCGCGAAAATGGTCTCGGCGGCCTGCTCGGCGCTGTCGCCCTTGCCCTTCTCGAGATCGGCCGAAACCGGCAGGTCGGTCGCGGCCGTCACTTCGCGGCAATGATGGATCATCTGGTCGAAGCTCACGGCTCCATCCGGCAGGCCGCGCGAAAAGGCAAAGCCGGCGCTGGTCGTGGCTAGCGCCTTGAAGCCGAAGGAACCAAGTAGCTTCGTCGTGCCCGGGTCCCAGGGATTGGGCATGACGAAGGTCGAGGCATGCAGGTCGCGAAAAATCTTGCCCTTGTCCATGGATGCTCCCCCATAACGAGTGTTGGGCGGATGCTACCGCGCTGTTTGTGGTCGGGCAAACGAATGCGGTTGGTTCAGACGCGTTTGTCGGTCTCTGCTGACAATTTCTCCAACGCGTCGGACGGGCGCGCGGAAGGTAGCCACAGCGCTTTGCGGCGTCCAGTCCAGCGGATCAGTGGATCGGAACCAGCCCGGCGAGTTCGCGCATGTCATCGAACAGGATGCCGCCGGCCTGGATCAGGCCGTCGCGGTCGGAATAGGGATCGCCATGATAGGAAAACACCCGCATGCCGGCGGCGATGCCGGCCTGCGTGCCGGCAACACTGTCCTCAATGACGATGCAGTCGGCGGGCTCGAAGCCCATGGCCTTTGCCGCATACAGGAACAGGTCGGGGAACGGCTTGCCGCGCGACACCATGGTGGCGCTGAACATGGCATGCTCGAACAGCGGCAACAGCCCGGTCTGGCCAAGCGTTATATGCATCTTGGAGATCCTGGCCGAGGTGGCGACGCAATAAGCGAGGCCGGCCGCGCGGACCGCCTCGATGAACTCCCGCACATAAGGGATCGCCTCGACGCCATGGGCGAACAGATCCGGCAGGCCGGCATTCCAGCGCTCGACGAAATCGGCGCCAAGCCTGACGCTGGTCGCCTCTTCGATCTCCTTCTGCACCGACACCATGCTGCGGCCGGAGAAGTTCTTGCGGCAATATTCGAAGGTCGTGGGATAGCCGGTCGCGCTTAGCCATTCGGCCAGGCGCCGGTTGGCCAGGTTCTCGGTATCGACCAGGATCCCGTCGCAGTCGAAGATGACGAGCTTTGGCAAGGGCCGTGTTTCAGTCATATTGGATCAGTCTACCCGGCAAAACGGTTCACTGCGCCGAAACACAGCCATGCATCAGGCGGTGCCGGTCGATCCGAATCCGCCCGAGCCGCGCGCCGTGCCGCCGGCGAGCGAACGCTCTTCCACCGCCACCTGCGTTACTGCCGCGAAAACGATCTGGGCAATGCGCATGCCGCGCGTCACGGCGAAGTCCTCGTCGCCGAGATTGACCAGCAGCACCTTCACCTCGCCGCGATAGTCGCTGTCGACCGTGCCCGGTGAGTTGAGGACGGTAAGGCCATATTTGAAGGCAAGGCCCGAGCGCGGCCGCACTTGGCCTTCCATGCCTTCGGGAATTTCCAGGATCAGCCCGGTCGGCACCAAGGCCCGTTTGCCCGGCAGGATCAGCAGCGGCCGGTCGTCGGGCACCGCCGCGCGCAAATCCATGCCGGCGGCGCCGGCGCTTTCATAGGCGGGAAGCGGAAGTCCCTCACCATGCGGCAGCCTGACGAAGCCGACGGTCGGACCGATGACGGAGGGAGTGTGGAGGGCTGCGCGCATAAAATCGATCCTATCGGCGCGATTGCCGATTCGGTCAACTCGACCGCCGAGCTATCAACGCCTTTCTTTCGGGCATCACTATGGCCTGAGGGCTCAACGCACTTCCATCGGAACCACCGTCGTCTCCTTGATCTCTTCCATGACGAACGAGGCGGAAACATCTGACAGCGCCACCTTGGCGATCAGCCGCTGGTAGAGCCGGTCATAGGCCTTCACGTCGGCGACGCGGGCGCGCAGCACATAGTCGAGATCGCCAGACATGCGGTAGACGCCGATGATCTCGGAAAGACCGGTCACCGCCGCCCGGAACTTCTGCAGCCAGTCCGGATCGTGATTGGATGTGCGGATCAGGATGAACACCGAAAGGCCAAGCCCGAGTTTTTCGGCATCGACCAGCGCCACGCGACCGGTGATGACGCCATCTTCCTCCAGCCGCTTGACGCGACGCCAGCAGGCATTGCGCGATAAGGCCACCCGCTCCGACAGCTGGTCGACCGACAACGTGCCGTCGCGTTGCAATTCGGCAAGCAATTTTCGGTCGATTTCATCGATTTCCAGTGCCATATGGGATGCTTGTCCCATCAAATGGCAAAATACAAGGATATTTTGGGACCAATGAACCGGTGAGGCGTGTCAGGATACTCATATCGGAACTCAAGCGCTGAAGGGGAACCAGCATGTCGGTCGCAAGGATTTTCACCTCTCATCCTGCCAAGGTCGGCGAAACCTATTTCGGCCATATGGCCTTCGCCGCCTGGTTCTCGTCGCGCCTGCTGATGGCGGCGGGAGCCGCATTCGTTCACGCTTTCTTGCCATTTCTCTTCGAGACTACCGCCAGCCGAATCATTCGCGAGCTCTACGAGCGGACGCACAACAGAGGCACACACGCGATCAAGGAGCCTGCGGCTCTTCCGGATCGCGCCTAGGGGACGACAAGCGATGTGCCGGTGGGCGGCCTATCTCGGTGAAGCGGTCTTTCTCGAAGACATCCTCACGGCACCCTGTCATTCGCTGATCGCCCAAAGCCACTGCGCCCAGGAAGCGAAGTCGCCGACCAATGGCGACGGCTTCGGCCTTGCCTGGTATGGCGACCGGCCCGAACCCGGCCTTTATCGCGACATCCTGCCGGCATGGTCCGATCCCAACCTGAAGAGCCTGTGCCGGCAGATCAAGTCCGGCCTTTTCCTTGCCCATGTGCGGGCCTCGACCGGCGGCGCCACCAGCCGCATGAACTGCCATCCGTTCATTTCCGGCCGCTGGTCGTTCATGCATAACGGACAGATCGGCGGTTTCGAGAAGATCCGCCGCGCGCTAGAGAACTCGTTGTCCGACGCTGTCTTCGACCAGCGCGAAGGCACCACCGATTCCGAACTGTTTTTTCTGCTCATGATCGACGAAGGATTGGTTGCCGACCCGCAAGGCGCCGTTTCCCGTGCCGCCAGCCGCGTGCTGGAAGCCTCGCGCCGCGCCGGTCTCGAGCCGGCGCTGAAACTCACCGCCGCCTTCTCCGACGGACAGGCGCTGTATGCCGTCCGCTATGCCACCGACGCCCAGGCGCCGACGCTCTATACATCCATCTTCCGCAAGGGCGCTGGCCGCTGCATCGTCTCCGAACCCTTCGATCGCGAGGGCGGCGACTGGCAAGCAGTCCCGCCATCGAGCTTCGTCACCATGACCAGGGACGGCATCGCCATCCGTTCGTTTGCGCCGGTTACGGCGAAACTGGCTCTGGTTGGGTAGCCTTCGCCGGATTGAGTAACGTCGCGGGACAGCGCCCCCCTCTGTCCTGCCGGACATCTCCCCCACGAGGGGGGAGATCGGATGCCTCAACGGCTTTCGCCAATTTTCAGCGTTGAAGAAAAGGCGCCGGTGCGGAAGCTGCCAATCTCCCCACTCGTGGGGGAGATGTCCGGCAGGACAGAGGGGGGCGCCGTAGAGTGCCGACCTCAGTGCAATCCCGATCAAGCGCGCACCTCCAATGAATGCTCGACTCCACTTGAAGCCGCGCCGCTGTCCGCCATCTTGATGAGGCAGCCGGCCAGCAAGCTGGAGCATTCGCCATGGACCTCGTATTTCTTTCGGTTGCCGATCTCGCCGCCGGCATCGCAGCGCGCAAAATCTCCGCCGTCGAAGCGCTCGATGCCCACCTCGCGCAGATCGACAGACACAACGCTGCCGTCAATGCCGTCATCTCGCTCGACAGGGACGGGGCTCGCGAGCGCGCCAAAAAGGCCGACGCGGCACTGGCGCGTGGTGCCGAACCTGGGCCGCTGCACGGCGTTCCCTTCACGCTGAAGGACATGCACGAGACGGCATACATGAAAACCACGGTCGGCTTCCCGCCCTTCGCCGACTATGTGGCGAAAGAGGATAGCCCGGTCGTTGCCAGGCTGAAGGCAGCAGGTGGCGTGCTGATGGCCAAGACCAATGTCGCCGCCATGCTGTCCGACTGGCAGTCAGACAATCCGTTGTTCGGCCGCACCAGCAATCCCTGGGGCCTCCAGCGCACCCCGGGCGGGTCCAGTGGTGGCGCCGCCGCCGCCGTCTGCGCAGGCATGACGCCGTTCGACGTAGGCACCGACATGCAGGACTCGATCCGCCTTCCGGCGGCTTTCTGTGGCGTCTATGGACTTAAGCCGACGGAACATCGAGTTTCGCTGGCCGGCGCCTTTCCGGATCCAGGCGGTGCTGCGCGCAGCGTGCGGCTGATGTCCTGTCTCGGCCCACTGACGCGCAGCGTCGAAGATTTGGCATTGATCTATCGGATCATTGCCGGACCGGATGGGCGCGACACCGATCTTGCGCCGGTGCCGGTCGAGGCCATGCCGAAGCTCGACCTCCAGACTTTGCGCATCGCTTTCGCGCCCTCCTTTCCCGGTTTCCCGGTGGCCGGCGACATCAGCGTCGCGCTCGAAAATCTCGCAAGGCAACTGCAAGACGCCGGTTCCATCATCGAGGAAGCGAAGCTGCCCAAGCTCGACCTGCACGGCGATCTTGCCCAGGGCGGCACGTTGATCGGCATGATGATGGAGGCCGCGCAACCTGAGCCGCCGGAGGAACCGACATCAGTCTCGCGCTGGTTCGAGGCGCTGGCCCGCCGCGACAAATCCGTTCTCGCCTGGGACCGGTTCTTCGAGGATTGGGACGCGCTGCTTTGCCCGGTCGCCATGACCACGGCGTTCCCGCATTGTGCGCCGGGCACTGCGATCAAGGTCGACGGCAGGGACGAGAGCTACTGGATGCTGCCGGCCTACGGCGCCGTCTTCAACTACAGCGGCCACCCCGCGCTTTCGATGCCATGCGGACAGGATGGTGACGGCCTGCCGATTGGCCTGCAGCTTGTCGGCGGACGCTGGTCGGAGGCGCGGCTGCTCGCCATCGCCAGGGCGATAGCGCCCTTGACTGGCGGCTTCAGCCGTCCGCCGGGTTATTGAGCGAAACGCGACAATCCATAAGGTCCGAGCAGCGGGTCGCGCTCGCCGTCAAGAATTTCCCGCGTGGCGAACAGGCCGACCGCCGGCGCCAGCGTGATGCCGGAATGCATGACCGCGATATAGACGCCTTCCATGCCCTCGGCGCGGCCGATGATCGGAAAGCCGTCGATCGGCGTCGGCCGGTAGCCGACCGTGTGGAAATCCAGCTCAAGTCCGTCGCTGTCGCGCAACATGGCTTTCGTGGCCGCGAACAACGCGCGGGCGGTGGCTTCGGCATCCATTCCCGGATCGGCGCCGCCGAAGTCCGAGCCGGCGATGATGCAGCCTTCCGCCGTCTGGCGCATGTGCAGCCGCTCGGCCAGCACCAGCCCGTTGAGCAGCTTCTTGTATGGCCGCGAATGGACGATCAGGCCGGGCGGCGTCTCGATCGGCAGGTTGATGCCGGCGGTCGCGGCAATGTCAGGCGAACCGGTGCCGGCCGCGATCACCACCTCGTCTGCGGCAATCAGCCCATGCGACGTGTCCACGCCGGTTATCCTGCCGTCGGTCTGGGCGAGTGCCGTCACCGTGCTGGAGGTGATGCGTGCGCCGCGCTGTTCGGCATCCGCCAGCAGGGCCTTGACGGCCGCGACCGGCTCCGCAACACCCTCTTCGGCGACATGCAGGGCGAAATCCGGAAGCTCCGAGAGATTCGGCTCTATGCGGGCCGCGCCGGCACGATCGACACGCTCGATGCCATAGCCCCAGGCTGAATGCTCCGCGGCATAGGTTTCCAGGTCCGCCGCCGGCAGATCCCAGCACAAGCCGCCGCACCAGCTGAGCGGCAGGCTGGGCAGATCCCGCGCCAGCCGAGTCCATTCAGCCATCGAGCGGGTGCGCAGCCGAAAATACGGCTCCCGATTGCCCCAGCTTGCATTGATCCAGGCAAAGGAATTCGGCGTCGCGACACCTCCGACTTCGCTGTCGGCAATCACAGTCACCCGCGCACCGGCCCTGGCCAGATGCCAGGCGATGGAAGCACCGATGATGCCGGCGCCAATGACGATCATGTGTTTGCCCATGCGAGGTCTCCGTCGAACTGGCTCTTCTGATGCCATCGCGTCGTCCCTATCTCAAGGGCCAGCGGGCAAATCTGTTCGACAGGCTGGGAAAGCGCTGCTAATGCATGTCGCCCAAAAGTGACCTCGGTTTTGGGAGAACGACATGCATCAAGACAAAGACCTAAAGCGCGTCGCATGAATCCGTTTCGACGTGACGCGCTTTAGAAGCCCGCGCCACAGACAGGATTCCAAAATTGGCAGAAGACATCGAACAGGCGGTATCGCGCCGCCGCACTTTCGCGATCATCGCCCACCCCGACGCCGGCAAGACGACGCTGACCGAAAAGCTGCTGCTGTTCGGTGGCGCCATCCAGCTTGCCGGCGAGGTCAAGGCAAAGAAGGACCGCATCCAGACGCGGTCCGACTGGATGAAGATCGAGCGCGAGCGCGGCATTTCGGTCGTCACCTCGGTGATGACCTTCGAATATGAGGACAACGTCTTCAACCTGCTCGATACGCCGGGCCACGAGGATTTCGCCGACGATACCTATCGCACACTGTCGGCGGTCGACTCGGCGGTCATGGTCATCGACGCCGCCAAGGGCATCGAGCCGCGCACGCTAAAACTGTTTGAGGTCTGCCGGCTGCGTGACATCCCGATCATCACCTTCGTCAACAAAATGGACCGCGAAAGCCGAGATCCGTTCGAGATTTTGGATGAGATCGAGCAGAAGCTGGCGCTGGACACTGCGCCCATCACCTGGCCGATCGGCCGTGGCAGGACCTTTTCAGGCACCTATCACCTGGCGCTGAACGCGGTGCGCAAGGGCGATGATGAGAAGGAACGCACGCCGGTCAACGGTCCCGATTCCAATCGCGTCGCCGGCCTGCTGCCGGAAAACGAGCGCGAGGCCTTCATCGAGGAACTGGAGCTCGCGCGAGAGGCGTGCAGACCCCTTGATATCGACGCCTTTCGCGAGGGCCATCTGACACCGGTCTATTTCGGCTCGGCGCTGCGCAATTACGGCGTGCGCGACCTGATCGAGGCGCTCGGCGCCTTCGGCCCGCCGCCGCGCGCGCAGGAGGCCGACACCCGCACCATCGAGGCGACCGAGGAGAAGATGACCTCCTTCGTCTTCAAGATCCAGGCCAACATGGATCCCAACCACCGCGACCGCATCGCTTTCGTGCGCGTCTGTTCGGGCAAGCTCGAGCGCGGCATGAAGGCCAAGCTGGTGCGTACGGGAAAGCCGATGAGCCTGTCGGCGCCGCAATTCTTCTTCGCCCGCACCCGCGTCACCGCCGACGAGGCGTTTGCCGGCGATGTCGTCGGCATCCCCAACCACGGCACGCTGCGCATTGGCGACACGCTGACCGAGGGCGAGGAAATCCTGTTTCGCGGCGTGCCGAATTTCGCCCCGGAAATCCTGCGTCGTGTCCGCCTCGGCGACGCGATGAAAGCGAAAAAACTCAAGGAAGCGCTGCACCAGATGGCCGAGGAAGGCGTCGTGCAGCTGTTCTCGCCGGAAGATGGCTCCCCGGCCATCGTTGGTGTCGTCGGCGCTCTGCAGCTCGACGTCTTGAAGGAGCGGCTGAACTTCGAATACACGCTGCCCGTCGAGTTCGAGATGTCGCGCTTTTCGGTCTGCCGCTGGATCTCGGCCGACGACAAGGCCGAGGTACTGCGCTTCATCGAGGCGCATCGCGGCGACATCGCCCGCGACCTCGACAACGATCCGGTGTTCTTGGCCCAGCACGCCTTCTCGCTGAACTACGAAGCCGAGCGCTGGAAGGCGATCCGCTTCGCCACGATCAAGGATTATCAGGTCCGCGACAAGGCGGCGTGATTCCAGTGAGTAGTAAGTAGTGAGGAGCGATCTCACTACTCACTTACGATCACCCTTTCGCCGCCGCCTCCAATTTGTCGATCTCGATCTTGCCCATCTGCATCATCGCCGACATCACCCGTCCGGCCTTTGCCTTGTCAGGGTCCCGAAGCAACCTGGGCAGCTGCTCCGGCACGACCTGCCAGGAAACACCGAACTTGTCCTTCAGCCAGCCGCATGGTCCCGGCTCACCGCCGCCTTCGGTGAGTTTGCTCCAGAAATGATCGACCTCGTCCTGCGTCTTGCAGTCGATCGACAGCGACATGGCCTCCGTGAACCTGTATTGCGGGCCGCCATTGAGCGCCTGGAACTGCACCCCGTCGAGCTCGAACGAGGCTACCAGCACTTTGCCTTCCGAAGCATGGCCCTGCGGCCAGCGCGTGACGCTCAGCACCTTCGAATTCCTGAAGATGGATACGTAGTGGTTCATGGCCTCTTCGGCCTGGTGGTCGAACCACAGGAAGGTGGTGATCTTTTGCATTGTCATTCTCCTCATTTCTCTCTTGGGGGAAGATCAGGCAGCGCCCTTGGCGGCTTCCTGCAGGGAGACAAGATAGGCATCGAGCTGGGCGTAGCTTTCTGCCATGCCGCGGGTCATGCCGGTGCCGAGTGCGCCATCGCGGGCCGCCTGCGAGGCGTAGAGCACGGTCTGCGTCAGCAGTGTTTTTCCGCTCTGCTCGGTGAAGACCACCGTTCCGATCGTCTCGCCGCCGGTCCAGTCCTCGTCGAACAGTTCAGTGGCGACGAGCCGGCTCGGGTGCACGATCTCGCGATAGGCGCCGCTCATGCCCATGGTCTGGCCGTCCCGGTGCTGCCAGACATAGCGCGTCGCGCCGCCCACCCTGAGGTCGATTTCGCAGACCGACAGCCGCCAGCCATCGGGACCATGCAGCCAGCCCTTCAACAGTTTAGGTATGGTCCAGCAGTCGAACACCATCGGGCGGGGTGCATCGAAGATCCGGGTGATCTGGATTTCCCGGTCGCTGGGCGTTGTCACGGTCAATGTGGCGACGGTCGAGCCCGGCAATGTTGTGGTGCTCACGATGGTCCTCCTGTTGTTTGTCCAAGGACGTTGCGCCAACTGGCGATCCGACACGGCTTTTGATTTTTCCGCTAGGGCGACACGCCGGACTTCGGCTATTGCTCCGCGTCGCCGGCTGCTTTCGTGGCCTGCATGGCACCCAGCAAGACGTCGAGGCGCTGGAAATTGCCTTCCCAGATCTTGCGGTAGCGCTCCAGCCAGTCATTGGCCTCGGCGAGCGGTTTTGCTTCCAGCCGGCAAGGCCGGCGCTGCGCGTCTCTGCCGCGCGAGATCAACCCGGCGTTCTCCAGCACCTTAAGGTGTTTGGAGATCGATGGCTGGCTCATGGCGAAAGGCTCGGCCAGTTCCATCACCGACGCTTCGCCTTCTATGAGCCGGGCAAGGATTGCGCGCCGCGTTGGATCGGCAAGTGCGGCAAAAGTGGCATCAAGGTGATCCATATGACTTCCATAGCTAATCAGGTATATAGCCATTAAGTTATATAGTGAGACACGCAGGCCGTCAACCGCCGCCGCGGATTTCGTGGCGCATTGCAAAAATGTGGCCAGACCATACTTGCGGGGCTATAACGCCTGCGATCAAAGCGCTCCCCATCGAGCGCAGCCAGCCAGCTTAGGGAAAATTCATGCCCGCCTATCGCTCCCGCACCACCACCCATGGCCGCAACATGGCCGGCGCCCGCGGCCTGTGGCGCGCAACAGGCATGAAGGACAGCGATTTCGGCAAGCCGATCATCGCGGTGGTCAATTCGTTCACGCAGTTCGTGCCCGGCCACGTCCATCTGAAGGACCTTGGCCAGCTGGTCGCGCGCGAGATCGAGAAGGCCGGCGGTGTTGCCAAGGAATTCAACACCATCGCCGTCGATGACGGCATCGCCATGGGCCATGACGGCATGCTCTATTCGCTGCCGTCGCGCGAGCTGATCGCCGATTCCGTCGAATACATGGTCAACGCGCATTGCGCCGACGCCATGGTCTGCATTTCCAATTGCGACAAGATCACCCCCGGCATGCTGATGGCTTCGTTGCGCCTCAACATCCCGACCGTCTTCGTCTCAGGCGGACCGATGGAAGCCGGCAAGGTGGTGCTGGCCGGCAAGACGCAGGCGCTCGACCTCGTCGACGCCATGGTGGCCGCTGCCGACGACAAGATCTCCGACGAGGACGTCAAGGTCATCGAGCGCTCGGCCTGCCCGACCTGCGGTTCCTGCTCCGGCATGTTCACCGCCAATTCGATGAACTGCCTGACCGAGGCGCTCGGCCTATCGCTGCCGGGCAACGGCTCGACATTGGCCACGCATGCCGACCGCAAGCGGCTGTTCGTCGAGGCCGGCCATCTCGTCGTCGATCTCGCGCAGCGCTATTACGAACAGGATGACGAGAGCGCATTGCCGCGTAGCATCGCCTCGAAGGGCGCCTTCGAAAACGCCATGACGCTCGACATCGCCATGGGCGGCTCAACCAATACCGTTCTGCACATCCTGGCCGCCGCGCATGAAGGTGAGGTCGATTTCACCATGGAGGACATCGACCGGCTGTCGCGGCGGGTGCCCGTCCTGTGCAAGGTGGCGCCGGCCAAATCAGACGTGCACATGGAGGACGTCCATCGCGCCGGCGGCATCATGGCCATCCTCGGTCAGCTCGACAATGCGGGTCTGCTCAATCGCGACCTGCCGACGGTGCACACCGCCAGCCTCGGCGAAGCGCTCGACCATTGGGACATCTCGCGCACCTCGAGCCAGAATGTGCGCGACTTTTTCCTCGCCGCTCCCGGCGGCGTGCCGACGCAGGTCGCCTTCAGCCAGGACCGCCGCTGGGGCGAACTCGACACGAACCGCGAGACCGGCGTCATCCGCTCGGCGAAGACGCCTTTCTCGAAAGACGGCGGTCTCGCCGTCCTGAAAGGCAATCTGGCGCTTGACGGCTGCATCGTGAAGACGGCAGGGGTCGACGAGTCGATCCTGAAATTCACCGGTCCGGCCCGCGTCTTCGAAAGCCAGGACGCTTCGGTCAAGGCGATCCTTGCCAATGAGATCAAGGCCGGCGACGTCGTCGTCATTCGCTATGAGGGGCCGCGCGGCGGCCCCGGCATGCAGGAGATGCTCTATCCGACCAGCTATCTGAAGTCGAAGGGCCTGGGCAAGGCCTGCGCGCTGGTCACCGACGGGCGCTTCTCCGGCGGCACGTCGGGCCTGTCCATCGGCCATGCTTCGCCGGAAGCGGCGGAAGGCGGGCTGATTGGGCTGGTGCAAGAGGGCGATACGATCGAGATCGACATCCCGAACCGCACCATTCGTCTTGCCGTGGACGACGCGGAACTCGATGCACGCCGCGCGGCAATGGTGGCGAAAGGCGCGGACGCCTGGAAGCCGCAGGAAAAGCGCAAGCGCAAAGTGACGACCGCGCTGCGCGCCTACGCCGCCTTCGCCACCAGCGCCGACAAGGGTGCGGTGAGGCACGTGCCGGAGTAAAGTTCGACTTTCCTTGTCCCACAACAAGGGGAAGGGAAGTCGGCTCTAGATGTTTAATCCCGGCATTTGCTGGAGCG
>NZ_ML703271.1 GCF_008520305.1 Mesorhizobium sp. SARCC-RB16n
TCACAACAGGTTGACACAGGAAGTCTCATGCCGCTTCTCCGCTGCGCAGATTGACGATGTTCTTCGCGCCGATGCGCTCGCCGCTCGCTCGATCGAACAGCAAGGCGCTCTTGCCGTCGACAGCAATATGCGCCTTGCCTTCGCTGCGGCCCGGCGTTCCGGCCGGGCGCGAGACCAGGATTTCACGGCCGCGAACGGTGCGCACCAGAGTGACGATCTTCTCGTTGAGCGGCGTCTCGGCCTCAACCGTCACCGGAATGGCGCCGGGCTCGTTTTCGCCAACGAAATGCAGCGCCTCGGGCCTCAGCCCGATGATGCAGTCGCGGCCGACGGCGGTCTCGGGCACATCGGCGAGATGGACCTGCACATTGGACAGGCCGACATAGCCCCCCCTGGCATCGCGCGCGTGCTTGACGTCGAGCAGGTTGATGGTCGGGTCGCCGAACAGCCGCGCGATCTCGATGTTGGCGGGTTCACGATAGATCTGCTCCGGCGTGCCGAGCTGCCTGATGACGCCTTGCGACATCACCGCGATGCGGTCGCCGAGCGCCATGGCTTCCTTGTAGTCCTGGGTGACGTAGACGACGGTGGCGCCGCGATCGGCGAGCAGCCTCGGCAGTTCGAGCCGCATCTCGAAACGCAGCTTGGCGTCGACATTGCGCAAGGGATCGTCGAGCAGCAGAAGCGGCGGCGAACCGACCAAGGCGCGAGCAAGGGCCGTGCGCTGCTTCTGGCCATTGGACAGCGCGCGCGGCTTATGGCTCAGCACATGGCCAATCTTCAGCAGCTTGGCGACGCTTTCGACGCCGGCCTTGATCGCACCCTGTGAGGAACGCTTGGCCTCCAGCGGCGTGGCAATGTTGTCGAAGGCGCTCATGTGTGGAAACAGCGCGAAATTCTGGAACGCCATGCCGACGCCACGGAATTCCGCGTCGACATCGGTCATGTCCTCGCCGCCAATGAATATTTTGCCTTCATCCGGATCGATGACGCCGGCAACGAGGCGCAGCAGCACCGTCTTGCCGGCGCCCGAGGGTCCGAACAGCACCAGCGTCTCGCCGTCGGCGACGGTCAGCGACAAATTGTCGAGGACGGTCTGGCTCTTGTAGCGCTTGACGACATTTCTGAGTTCGAGGCGGGTCATTTCTATCCTTTCACCGCGCCGAGCGACAGGCCTTCGACCAGATAGCGCTGTGCGTAGAGGGCGAGCGCCAGTGTCGGCGTGATCGACAAGACGATGGCCGCCGAAATCTGGCCGTACTGGATGCCCGATGAGGTGATGAAGGCGAGCGCGCCGACCGTCACCGGCTGCTTGTCGGCCGAGGCGAGCACCAGCGCGAAGACGAAATTGTTCCAGGCGAAGATGAAGGCGAGCAGGCCGGCCGCCGCAATGCCCGGACCGGCGAGCGGCAGCGCGATCTTGCGGAAGGTGGCGAACCAGGAATGGCCGCCGATGCGGTAGGCATATTCGATGTCGGCCGGGATATCCTCGAAATAGCCGCGCACGATCCACAGAATCAACGGCAGGCAGATCAGCTGGTAGACCCAGATCAGGCCGATATAAGTGTTGGCGAGCCCGAGCTTCTGGAAATAGAGGGTCAGCGGCAACAGCACCAGGAGCGCCGGCGCGAACTTGAACGACAGAAGCGTGAAGGCGATGTCCTCCGAGCCGCGGAATTTGTGGCGCGCGAAGGCGTAGGCCGCCGGCACGCCGAGCAGCAACGAAACCGCCACCGAGGTCACCGACAGGAACACCGAATTCCAGAGATTGCGCATGAAGGCGATGTCGAGCGTGCCGGCAGCGGTCATCAGCTTGCCGGTGATCAGCGCGGTGTAGTTGGCGAGCGTCGGTTCGAAGATGAGCTGCGGCGGGATGCGCAGGATGGTCTCGTTGGTCTGGAACGACATCATGAAGATCCAGACGATCGGGAACATGAAGAAGATCACGACCAGCGTGAGTGCCACGCCGCGCAGGATGCGTTCGAGAAGCGAGGTGTGTTCCATCGCCGCCGCCTATGCCTGGCCACGGGCGCGTTCGCGCAATCTGAGCCAGTTCTTGATGAAGATGTTGGAGAGGAAATAAGTGATCGCCCACAGGATGATCATCAGCGCCGCGGAGCGGCCGACGTTGGTCGACTGGAAGAAGTTGAGATAGGCCTCGACCTGGAAGACGGTCAGCGTGTCGCCCGGTCCGCCCTGGGTCATCGCGTAGATGATGTCGAACTGCTGGATGGAATCGAGCAGGCGGAACAGCGTCGCCGTGAGGATGTAGGGCGTCAGCATCGGCAGCGTGATGCGGAAGAAGACAAAGCTCCTCGGCACGCCGTCGAGCGCGGCGGCCTCGAATGGCTGCGTCGGCAGGCTGCGCAGGCCGGCGAGCAGCAGGATCATGATGAAGGGCGTGTAGACCCAGATATCGACGAGCACGACGGTGAACAGCGCCGTCGACGGCGACGACGCCCAGCGGAAATCCTGCAGCCCGATGAGGCTGGCGAGATAGCTCAGCACGCCGAAGCCCGGATTGGTCATCAGCTTCCACATCAGCGCCGCCAGCGCCGGCGCCGTCATCAGCGGCATCAGAAGCATGATCGAGATGAAGTTGTTGAGCGTCGAGCGCTTCTGCAGCAGCAAGGCGATGGCAAGGCCCAGAAGCAGTTCCAGCACGACCGTGGTGCCGGCATAGAGCAGCGAGACTTTCAACGTGTTCCAGAACTTCGGATCGGTGAAGAAGGAGATGTAGTTGTCGCCCCAGTTGACCTGCCGCGCCCAGGGCTGGCTCAGACGGTAGCGCTGGAACGAATAAACCACCGAGGTCAGGAACGGGATCAGGATGCCGATGCACACCAGCAAGGCCGGCAGGCTGAGCACATAGGGCAGCACCCGCTTGCTGATCCGGAAGCCGGACGGACGGTTTCTCTGAATGGTTGCGGCAGTCATCCGCTGCTCCGTGATCCCTGTTGCTTCGCCCTGCCGGCCGCCCGAGGGAGGCAGGCGGCCGGGGGGCGAATTGGCGGCAGCCTCGCAGCGCCGCATCGCAGACGTGAAATTGCGGGTTGGGGCTGGCCCGCGCAATGCCGGCCAGCCTGCGGCTCCGGCCTAGCCGAGACCGGCTTCCCTAAGCTGGCCGTTGATGCTCTCGGCGAGCTTATCGAGGCCTTCGTCGACCGGCACTTCCTTGGCCACCATCTTCTGCAGCGTCGCCGCCCATTCGGTGGTGAGGTCGAAGAACAGCGGCTGCGCGGTGAACTTGATCGAGGCGCCGGCCGCCGAAGCGTCGAACATCTCGACATAGCCGGGGTAGCTCTTGTTCAGCTTCTCGCGGAACATCTCGTCCTTCCACACCGACTGGCGAACCGGATCGACGAAATCCATCTTGGTGGCGCCGAACAGGCCGTGCTCGGGACCGGAAGCCCATTGCAGGAAGTACCAGGTCGCGTCCTTGTCCTTGGAGAAGTTGGACATCGCAAGCGACCAGATCCAGATGTTGGGCGTCGAGGCCTTGGCTTCCGGATTGGCGGTGAAGGCGGCATAGGCGAGCTTGCCGGCCATCTTGTTGTCGCCGCCATTCATGAAGTAGCCGAGGCAGTCGGCGTCGAAGATCATCGCCGAGGCGCCGGCGCCGAGATCGGTGCCGACCTGGTACCAGGTGTAGGTAGACCAGTCCTTGGGGCCGCTCTCCTGAATCATCTGCACCCATTTGGCATGGAAGGCCTTGGAGCCGGCAGTGTTCATCGCGGCCGACAATTTGCCGTCGGCCGAGACGGTGAGGTCCTTCTCGTTGAAGTTCGAGTAGGCCGACAGGAAGCCCGGATGGATCGTCGCCCAGGAGCGCGAGCCGCGCACGCCGATGCCGTAGACGCCGCTGCCGATATCCTTCTGCAGCTTGGCCGCCGTCGTGATCATCTCGTCAAGATTGCCGGGGACGCCGACGCCGGCCTTGTCGAACATGCCCTTGTTGTAGGTGATGTTGTTCTGCTCGAAAGCCCACGGAATGCACCACTGCTTGGCATCCTCGGAGCCCAGCGCGCCGCCCGGCTTGCCGTTCCAGGCGCAGGATGACTTCACGCCGGGCAAGATGTCGTCCCAGGCATAGTTCGGATTGGTCTTGGCCGGGTCCTTGATCCATTCGTTGAGGTCGGTGATCCAGCCGGCGGGACCGTAGGTCCAGGTCATGTAGGCGCCGGTCATGAAGGCGTCGTATTCGGGCGAGCTCGCCGACAGTGCCGCGGTCACCTTGTCGAAATAGACGTCTTCGGGGAAGACGTCATAGACGACGTTCATGCCGGTCAACTTCTTGAAGTTCTCCAGATCGGCGATCATGGCATCGGCGTAAGGATGCTTGTTGAGCAGGAGCTTGATGGTCTTGCCCTTATGCGCCTGCCAATCGAAGTCCGCGGCAAGCGCGCGGGTCTGGCCCAGGTTGAGCAGCGTGCCGGCGGTGCCGGCGGCGAGACCCATGGCTCCCAGGCCCTTGATCAGTCCGCGACGGTCGACTTGTCCGCGCAGGAAGGCGTCTATCAGGTCTTTCTCTTTCTCATGCATTTCGTCTTCTCCTCCACAGGGTAGTTTCAACTGAACTTGTTGCCGGCTACCCGACCGGCGTCTCTTCCACGAGCGATCGCGCCGTCCGCTCGTCCGTTATCAGGCCCTTGAGATAGCGCCCCTCCAGCACCGACTTGATGGCTCGAACCTTGATCTTGCCACCGGCAACGGCGACGATCCGGCGGCTGGCGATATCCTCGCGCGTCAGCGCCAGCGCCCGGTTGGAAACGGTCGTCGCCACCGCCTTGCCAGCCTCATCGAAGAAATGGCCGAGCAATTCGCCGACACCGCCATTGCGGCGGATCTCCTCCATCTCACCCTTCTCGATCATGCCGGTGGCGACCAGCGATGCCTCGCGTTCCGATGTGCCAATGCCGGCAAACAGCAGGTCGGCAGACTTGGCGAGATCGAAGACCTCGCTGATGCCCTTCTGTCCGAGCAGCACCGATCGGTCCTCGACCGTATTGGCGAACATCGGCACCGGCATCACATAGGCTTCGGCGCCGGTGCGTTCGGCGAGGCGGTGGATGACGTCATGCGGGTTGGCCGAGAATTTCCGCGTCAGGCCGCCGAGCAGCGAGACGAACCGGATCCGGTCGGTGGTGGTGCGCGGCAGGTATTCGACACAGGCGGCGAGCGTGCGGCCATGGCCGACGCCGATCAGCGCCTGCTCGCCGCGTTCGATCTCGCGCTTGAGGAACTGAGCGCCGGCGATGCCGAGCGCCTTGAGCGGCAAATCCTCGGAATCGAAATCCGGGACCACCTCGCAATAATCGAGACCGTAGCGGCGGGACAATTCGTCCTCGAGCTCTACGCATTCCGATACTTCGCCGTCGATATAGACCTTCACCAGTCCTTCCAGGTTGGCCTTGGTGATAAGGCGGTGGGCCTTGAGGCTGGTCAGCCCCAGCCGCTTGGCGACCTCGGACTGGGTCAGGCCGCCAGCGTAATGAAGCCATGCGGCACGCGCCGCCATGCTGGCATCATCGTCGCGCAAGAGGCCATTTCCAAAACCAACCACGTTCCCGTCCCAGTGATATTTTTATCAGTTGGTGCAAAATTTTTCACACGAATTGGCCGAAGTCAAGCGCCACCTTTCAAATCGCGTGGCGACCGGTCGAGCGGCCGCGCCGTGGTTCGGCCGGAACTTCAGGAGGGCAAAGGGGTTCTTAGATCCATAGCCCGAGGCGCGCCGGCTATCCGCGAGGAACGTCGGCGCCGGCAGGCGCCACCATGAGAATGCAATGTTGGAGCCGCTTTGCTGCGATATGCCGCTTCATCCGACATGGCCGGATCTTGTCGCCCGGCTGCTGCTTGCGCTGCTGGCTGGTTTCCTCATTGGCCTGAACAGGGAAGCGCGTGGCCACACCGCCGGGCTTCGGACGACCATCCTGGTCGGCCTTGCGGCTGCGGTTGCCATGATCCAGGCCAACATGCTGCTTGATACGACGGGCAAGGCAATGGATCTCTTTGCCGGTATGGACGTGCTGCGCCTCCCGCTTGGCGTGCTGACCGGCGTCGGCTTCATCGGTGGCGGCGCCATCCTTCGGCGCGGCGACCTCGTGACCGGTGTCACCACCGCCGCCACCATGTGGATCATGACGGTGATCGGACTTGCGTTTGGCGGCGGCCAGTTCGGTCTTGCGGGAATTGCAACCCTGCTGACGCTGCTGACGCTTCAGGTGTTGAAATGGGTCGACCTCAAGGTTCCGCGCGACCACCATGCGATCCTGTCGGTTTCCTGGCCGAAAAGTTCACCGCCCGATCTTCAGGAGATGATACGGCCGCTCGGCTATGGCGCACGCCTTGCTACGATGGAGCATGACTGCAGCCGCGACCGCTTCGTGTACTCGTTCAATCTCGAATGGAGACAGTCCGATGCGACCGAACCTTCAACGGAAATCCTGACGCTGGTCACCCGCGAATGCGAGATCGAGCGATTTGATCTAATCGGCGAGAAAGCTGCCTGACCAATGCCTGCCGATTTGAAGGGAGCAGACCTTACTGCAAGGTCCGTGCGGCGGAAGGCATGGAATGATCCCGCGCGATGCCGGCATCGGCGTCCCCCTCGCCGAGCGAACGATCGAGGCCCGTCGCCACCACCGAGACCCTGAAGCGGCCTTCCATGCTCTTGTCGAAGATAGCACCGACGATGATATCGGCGTCCTCATAGACTTCCTCGCGAATGCGCGTGGCCGCTTCGTCGACCTCGAACAGAGTCATGTCCCTGCCGCCCGAGATCGACACCAGGACGCCCTTGGCGCCCTTCATGGACATTTCGTCGAGCAGCGGGTTGGCGATCGCGGCTTCCGCCGCCTTCATCGCCCGGCCGTCGCCGGACGCCTCGCCGGTTCCCATCATGGCGCGGCCCATGCCGCGCATCACCGATTTAACGTCGGCGAAGTCGAGGTTGATCAGGCCTTCCTTGACGATGAGGTCGGTGATGCAGCTGACCCCGGAATAGAGCACCCGGTCGGCGATGACGAAGGCATCGGCGAAGGTGGTCTTGGCATCGGCGATGCGGAACAGGTTCTGGTTGGGGATGACGATGACGGTGTCGGCGGCCTCGCGCAGCCGCTCGATGCCCTCTTCGGCCATCTGCATGCGGCGCCTGCCCTCGAAGGTGAACGGCTTGGTGACGACACCCACCGTCAGGATGCCGGCCTTGCGCGCCGCCTGGGCGATGATCGGAGCCGCACCCGTGCCGGTGCCGCCGCCCATGCCGGCGGTGACGAAGCACATATGCGTGCCTGCCAGATGGTCCATGATCTCGTCGAGCGATTCCTCGGCCGCGGCACGGCCGATCTCGGGCAGCGAGCCGGCGCCAAGGCCTTCCGTGACATGTGCGCCAAGCTGGATCAGCCGCGTCGCCTTCGACATGGTCAGCGCCTGGGCATCGGTGTTGGCGGCAATGAACTCGGTTCCCTGAAGCTGCTCCACGATCATGTTGTTGATCGCGTTGCCGCCGCCGCCGCCGACACCGATGACGGTGATCTTGGGTCTCATCTCGGAGATTTCCGGCTTCTTGAACTCGGCCATGCCTGCTTCTCCTTCGCCAATTGCGCGCGCTTCACGGCCCACCCGCAGACTGCCTTCAAAGAGATTGCAATCGAGCGGCATGACGCGAATCAGTCCGTCCGGATGGGTACCCCAAAAAGCCAGAGAGCGGCCGGACGTGCAAGTGCGCGTAAGGTCAAGATTTGTGATGAAGACGCGGACCTCGCGCGACCGACTGTCCGATCCCGGACGATCGCGATAGATCAGGCAGCACGACAGAAGCCCGGCGACGACTGGGTAGAACTCGCATTTGCCGATTGCCTTGATCGCCAAAGCGAGATCTCTGCGGACTTCGCCACCCATCCAAGCCGATGGTGTATATACCCCCTCCAGAACCAAGAAGGGGTACGAGAGAGTTGTCCAGTTTGCCATCCATGAGATTGCGGCGGCCGGGATCGCGGCGGGGAACCTTTGCCGCAATGAAACATCCCGTCGATCACGGCGCGATGGCCGTTTCAGGCTATACGGTCCCCTGGCACACTGTGGCCGGAACGCCCGTCGCCCTCCATGTCTCGTCGTCACAGCAGGTGCGCGATGTGCGCGTCGTGCGGCTCGACACGCCATCGACCGAGTTCATCGACTGGCATGTACAGTCGACCGGGAATGCCGTGTCGCATCGCGACTTCGATCATGGATCTTTCCTGAAGATCGCGGCGTCGGAACTGGCCAAGGCCCCTGAGATCAGCGGTGTCGCCTTCGAAGTGTATTTGACCCGCAATGATGGCGCCCGCGTGCTGTTCGAGAGTGGAAACCTGCGCCTCGGCTTGCAGGATGGACGGCTGACGTCAGGCCACGACGGCAAGCTGCTCGAAACCGGCGTGACCTTGCCGGCAAACACCTGGCTTATGGTCGAGATTTCGTCGAACGACGGCGTGACCGTGCTGCGGATCGACTCAGACGATCTCCTGTCGCCGTTTCGCCTGCATCGTCAATTCGACCTGCGCTGGCGGCCCCTGCCCGGTGACATGGTCTTCGGCACCAGCGCGGCAAACGACCTGAGCTCTCTCAACGCCAAGTTCTCGGCAATCGCCCTGCAAACCGCGGCCGGTCGTATCGCCTGGACGTTTCCCACCCTGCTGCCGAGCAGCTCGCTCGCTTCGACTGGCGCGGATCGGGTCCTTTTGCTGGAAGCGATCAACCAGCCCGCCTTCTGCATGACCTCGCGCCGGTGGGACGGGTCGAGTTTCGACCCCCGCCTGGTGCCGTCGCATTACGACGCCGTGCATTGCCACGACGACGACATGGGCGCCTTGCAGTGGCCCGCCTCCCACCAATTGCAGGTTCCGGACGAAGCATCCGCCGGCGTCTATGCCTTCGAGGTCAGCCATGATGCCGGATCGGAGCGTATCGTCTTCTTCATTAGTTCGTCGGCACGCCGCGCACCATTGGTGTTCCTGGTGCCGACGGCCACCTACCTTGCCTATGCGGATGAATTCCTGCCGGCGCATCTCTACGAATGGATGTGCGAGGATCGCGGCCATCGCTTTGCGATCGATAACAATCTGAAGTCGCTCTACGATCACCACAGTGATCTCAGCGGCGTGTCGATCTGTTCCATCAGGAAGCCGAAGGCGACGCTGCGCGACGACTACAATTATCCGCTATGCGGCTGCCCGCACAATCTGCCGGTCGACCTGCATTTTCTGCGTTTCTGCCACAGCAATGATATCGCTTTCGATCTCATCACCGACCGCGACCTGCACGAGCGGGGCCTTGCCGGCCTTAGAGACTACCGGGCCGTCATCACCGGCAGCCATCCCGAATACATGTCGGTCGAAATGGAGCATGCGCTGCGCCAGTTCGCAGCGGCGGGCGGCAGCATCGCCTATCTCGGCGGCAATGGTTTTGCCGGCAAGGTGGCGTTCCAAGACGATCTGATGGAGCTGCGCCGCTCGCCGCTCGAGGCGGGCCGGACCTGGGACGGCGCCATCGCCGAACAGTCGTTGTCGATTACAAACCAGCCGGGGGGCTATCTGCGCGCCAGTGGGCGCGGTGAGTTCTCGCTGACCGGCGTCGCCATCTCGCTGATGGGGTTCGACGGCGCGCGGCCTTTCACGCGCACGCCGGAAAGCCATCAGCCGTCGGCTGCGTGGCTGTTCGACGGCGTCACCAGCGAGACCTTCGGCGACGAGGGCATCGTGCTCGGCGGCGCCGCCGGCTACGAGGTCGATGCCACCGACCCGCATCTGGGCACATCCCCCGAGACCATGGTCATTGCGCGCGCGACCGGCTTCCCGGACAGCTTCGTTCATGACGCCACCCGCTGGTACGAAGGAGGAGATATCCAGCGCGACGGACGCCGCTGCGCGGAGATGACGCTGCGCTATCTGTCTTCGGGCGGTCTGATCTTCTGCGCGAGTTCGGTCGCCTGGTGCGGCGCCTTGCCGACGGGCGGCGCCATGAACGACGTCGGCCGGATCACGAAGAATTTGTTGACGCATCTGGCGGCAAAGGGCCGGCCGGACCGAGATAGATAGATACGGAGAGGACGGCAGCCCGCCGCACCGCGCCGGCTCCAGCAGTTGGCTTGCCGGGCAACGATCGAAGCGTCTATCATGCCTAATCAATCGGCGGCTTGGGTGTTCCCGCCGTGCCGGGCCTCAGCTTTGTCGCGGCGCGTGCCGTTAGGGTCAATTTCAGAACACATGAAGCAGCGCTCCCGCCAATGGCCGACAGAACACATTTCGGTTTGACCGCCGTCGATACCGTGCCCCTGCACGAGAAGGTCTATCTGGAGCTTGTGCGCGCCCTGATGTCCGGCCAATTCCTGCCCGGCCAGAAGCTGACCTCGCGCAAACTCGCCAGGGAACTCGGTACCAGCGACATGCCGGTGCGCAGCGCCTTCATGCGACTGCAGGCATTGCGGGCGCTGAGCCCGATGCCGAACGGCAGCGTCGAGGTGCCGGTGATCTCGGCCGAGCGGTTTTCGCAACTGACCGCCGTGCGCACGCTCCTCGAAGGCCCGGCGACCGAGCTGGCAACGAAGCTCATCAACGGCAACAATCTGCGGGCGATCCGACGCCATTGCGCGGAATTGACCCTGGCGGCCCGCAAGGGCGATATCGGCGACTATCTCCGGAAGAACCACGATTTCAAATTCTCGATCTATCGCCATTGCGGCAACGAGCAGATGATCTTCCTGATCGAGACGGTGTGGATGCAGGTCGGCCCGTTTCTCAGAAACCTCGCCATGGGGTTCGAGGACGGCCTCTCCTCCATTCTGGATATCGACTATCACGAGGAAGTCGTCGCGGCGATCGAGGCGAAGGACGGCGCGCGGGCGCGGGAAGCCATCGTTCGCGACATCGACGAAGGCGCCGCCCACATCCTGCGGCAGGCCAGATTCCCGAAGCCAAGAAACCAGGCTGTGAACCCATAAATCGAATTATCGACATATCTGGTGGACTCATGCCGTTGCTAAACGCACAGCCAGCGGACCTCAAAGTCGTGGTTAGGCTCGATCGTCCCTCGGAATTCGGGCACCGCTCTAATCGCGATAGCTTCATTCACTCTTAGAGCTTGTTCCACAATGTCCGCCAATTGCTCGTGGCGAGGCCAATCCACGGCAAGCGCGGGATGTCTATCGCCTGTTTGAAGCCTCCCGTCGGCGCGATGCTCTTGGTATCGGCGCCAGATCAGCCAATCCTCTCTTACGGCAGCCAACTGTCCGTCATCGATGGGTGAAAGCAAGAATACCCGGCTCCAATCATCGAGCGCATCATCCCATTCGCACCTATAGGCGTATGCTTGGCCGCGATATTCTGCGATGCCGTTTCTAGGCCCGTCGTAATAATCGTGGACTGTGAGGACCGGTTCCCATTCGCTGATCGCTTCGCTAGCCATGCCCCGAATGTAGAGCAGCTTCTCGAACGGCAGCAAGCTACTAGCGGCTTTCATATTGTGCCGAACTCTGATTCAGCGTCGGTATCAGCCGATATGACCTGACCGACTTCGAGTGGCGCGTGATTGAACCGCTCCTGCCCAACAAGCCACGAGGTGTGCCGCGCGTCGATGACCGCCGTGTGCTAGAATGGCTGGCCGACATCAGCTCAAACCGGAACAGCCATGCTTGCTCGGGTGGCGAACCCGTCACGCCGAATGCCCCTTGGCTTTCCAGCTTCATGCCTCTATGCTGCGATCGCAGATCGCGCAATTGGTTTTGAAATGCCTCCCGACATCCCGGCTAGTGACTTGAAGAAATAAGGAAAAATATCCGCCACAGGCCGGATATGGTTTCTGAAAACTCACGAGCATTTTTATCAGGGATAGCTCAGCCGATCAGGCTTGGGCACCTTCGAAAACCAGAGGTTAGAAATTGAGCGATGCAATTGCCGACGTTTTGAATTGGCTTGAAAGCCGAAGCGACATCCAGAGCCTGAGGGCCGCGGTGTGCGACCTCAACGGCATCATGCGGGGAAAGCGCATCCCGGTCGAACAGGCCCGCAAGGCGCTGGAAGGCAAGCTGCGCATGCCCTATTCGCTGATCGGGCTCGATGTCTGGGGCGAGGACATCGAAGGCAACAGCCTGGTCTTCTCGACCGGCGATGCCGATGGCCTTTGCCAATGGACGGGACGCGGCATTCTGCCGGTGGAATGGACGGCGCATCCGACGGCGCTCGTCCCGCTGTGGCTCGCCGACGAGAGCGGCGCGCCCTATCTCGGTGATCCCCGGCGGGCACTGGCCCGCATCCTCGATCGCTACAAGGCGCTCGGTCTCACTCCAGTCGCGGCGACCGAACTCGAATTCTACCTGGTCGATCCGCAATCGCAACGGCCGGTCGGACCGGTCTCGCCGGTCACCGGGCGGCGTCTCGATTCCGACGCGGCGTTGTCGATCGACGAGATCGACGATTTCGAGGCCTTCATCCACGACATCTATGAAGCCTGCCGCGCGCAAGGCATTCCTGTCGACACCGCCATCGCAGAAAACGGCGTCGGCCAGTTCGAGATCAACCTGAACCACGTCGCCGACGCCCTGCGGGCAGCCGACGATGCCGTCTTGTTCAAGCGCACGGTGAAGGGCATTGCCCGCAAGCACGGCTTTGCCGCCTGCTTCATGGCCAAGCCCTATGGCGACCGCGCCGGCAACGGTTTCCATGTCCATTTCAGCCTGATCGACGGCGACGGGCGCAATGTGTTCGACGACGGCACCGACCAGGGTTCCGACACGATGCGCCATGCCGTGGGCGGGCTGCTGGCGGCGATGGCCGAAAGCACGCTGGTGTTCGCGCCGCACTTCAATTCCTACCGCAGGCTTCGCCCGCGATCCTATGCACCGACCGCGGTCGCCTGGGGTTACGAGAACCGCATGGTCGCGATCCGCATTCCCGGCGGCCCGACCGGTGCGCGCCGCATCGAGCATCGTGTCTCGGGAGCCGACGCCAACCCCTATCTCGTGCTTGCCGCAATACTGGGCGCCGCACTGATCGGCATCGAGAAGCAGATGTCCCCGGGCGACCCGGCGGGGAATGACGGGCAAGGCGTTGCCCCCGCCAAGCTGCCGCCGGACTGGGCGTCGGCGATCGCGACGTTCGAAGTCGGGACGCATGTGGCGGAGATCTTCCCGGCGATCCTGCGCGACTCCTTCGTCGCCTGCAAACGCCAGGAATTGAATACATTTGCGCTCAACGTCAGCGACTTCGAGATCGAGACCTATCTCGAAAGCGTCTGAGACGTTTACGTCGAGCGCTCGGCCTTCAGCACCGTGACCGCCGCCTCGCTGTTGTGGACATAGTCGTTGGCGTCCGGCTGCTTCTGCACCAGCAGGATGAACAGAAGGTCGGTCAGCGTCAGCTGCGCGTCGCGCGCGGTGATGGAGGAGGAGCGCGCGCGTTCCTCGTCGGCGATGGTGTAGAGGCGGATATCGGCGACCCGGTTCAGCGGATTGTCGTGCAGGCCGGTGACGGCGATCACCGTCGTGCCGCGCTTGGCCGCAAGCTCGGCGATGCGCAGGGTTTCGATGCTGGCGCCGGAATAGGAGAGCGCGAACAGCACATCGTCAGGGCCGAGCGTCGAGGCGTTGGCCATCTGGATGTGGCTGTCGCTGTCGTGCAGCACATTGCGGCCAAGCTTCATGAGCTTGTAGGAGAAATCTCGCGCCACCAGCGAGGAGGCGCCGACACCGACCAGATGGATGCGCCGCGCGCCATCCAGCAGCTCCAGCGTCCTGGAGATGATGCGCTCGCTGTTGGCGGCGACGGTCTGCTGCATCGACAGCAGCTTGCTGCCGATCAGCTTCTTCAGGATGACCGGAAAACCGTCGCCGACCTCGATCGAGCCATGGATGACGCCGGCCGGCACCTGCCAGTCCTGCGCCTTGGCCTCGCTGACGGCGAGCTTGAGTTCTTGGTAGCTGGCATAGCCGAGCTTCTGGCTGAACTTGACGACGCTCGACTGGCTGCGGCCGATCTCGGCCGCAAGTGCGGCCGTCGACAGCCGCAGCATCTGGTCGGGGTTGTCGACGATATACCGGCCGATCTCGCGATCGCCGGGCGCCATGCCGTCGAGCTTCGCATTGATCCTGCTTAAGACGGACACGGGAATCCCTCGCTCTTCAGACTTGCAGATCAAGGAATAAATTATTCCAATTTCGATTGACAGCCAAGAACGCAGAATTAATTCTCAAACTCGACCGGATCAAAGTGCGGGATTCGGAGCAGGTCGCCGGGTGTGGCGCTCATCATCAAGGTTTCAGCCATGGACAGATTGCGGATCGTTGGCGGGCAGAGACTGCAAGGCGCGGTCACCATATCGGGCGCCAAGAATGCCGCCTTGCCGCAGATTGCGGCTGCGCTGCTCAGCCCCCACCCGCTCGAACTGACCAACTTGCCTGACGTGACCGATGTCGAAAACATGCTCGGCGTGGTGCGGCTTCACGGCGCCGAAATCACTCGGTCCGCCCATGCTGCAACGATCGACACAAGTGCCGCCGTTTCCAAGGAGACGTCCTACGATACGGTTCGGAAGATGCGGGCGACGGTGCTCGTCCTGGCGCCCTTGCTGGCCCGGTTCGGCCATGCCCGGGTTTCGCTGCCGGGCGGTTGCGCGATCGGCGCGCGGCCGGTCGACATGCATGTCGCAGCACTCACCGCACTCGGCGCCAGGATCGCCATCGAGAACGGCCTGATCGTCGCCTCGGTGCCGAACGGATTGACCGGCACCCGCATCGTGCTCCCCTCGCCATCGGTCGGGGCGACGGAAACCGCCATGATGGCGGCGACCGCTGCCAAGGGCGAAACCGAGATCCTCAACGCCGCGCGCGAACCGGAAGTGGCTGACCTCGCCGCTTGCCTCAACGCCATGGGCGCGCGCATCGAGGGCGCCGGCACGCACCGCATCCTGATCGCGGGCTACACCAACTGGCACGCCGCCAGGCACGACATCATCCCCGACCGCATCGAGGCCGGCACCTATGCCATTGCCGCCGCGATCACCGGTGGCCAACTCGAACTGACGCACGCCCGGCTCGAACACATGGCCTCGGTGGTGCAATTGCTGGAGGCCACCGGCGTCAGCGTCTGGCCGGGCGACCGGGGGCTCATCGTCTCGCGCGACCGGCCGCTCAAGGCAGCCGACCTCACCACAGAACCTTATCCGGGCTTTCCGACCGACCTGCAGGCGCAGTTCATGGCGCTGATGTGCTGCGCAGAGGGTGCCTCGCTGCTGCGCGAAACCATCTTCGAGAACCGCTTCATGCATGTGCCCGAACTGATGCGGCTCGGCGCCAACATCAAACTGCAAGGCACCATGGCGCTGGTGCGCGGCGGCGAGAAACTGCACGGCGCGCAGGTGATGGCCACAGACCTGCGCGCTTCGGTATCGCTGGTGCTGGCGGCGCTGATCAGTGAAGGCGAGACCATCATCAACCGCGTCTATCACCTCGACCGCGGCTATGAGCAACTCGACCGCAAGCTGCGCCTGTGCGGCGCCGACATCGAGCGGCTGGGCGCATGAGCGGCGACGCGATTTATTTTCTCGGCGTCGATGGCGGCGGCACCGGTTGCCGCGCCCGCCTCGAGGACGCGCAAGGCATGGTGCTGGGACAGGGCCTGTCCGGCCCGGCGACGACGCGGCTCGGCATCGAGGCAGCCTGGGCCTCGATCGCGAAAGCCTTCGGCGCGGCGGTCGATGAAGCGGGTTTCGCACCAGCCGAAACCGCCCGCATCCATGCCGGCATCGGCCTTGCCGGCATCGGCCGCAAAGGCGCGCTGGAGGCGTTGCGGGCAATAGCGCATCCCTTTGCCAGCATCGATTTCGTCAGCGACGGCGTCGGTGCCTGTCTTGGCGCGCATTCCGGTCAGGACGGCGCCATCGTCGTTGCCGGGACAGGCTCGATCGGCCTCGGCTTTGTCGAGGGCCGCGACCTGCGCGCCGGCGGCTACGGGTTTCCGATCTCCGACGAGGGCAGCGGCGCCGACCTTGGACTGAAAGCCGTGCAGCTGGCGCTGCGCGCCCATGACGGCCGGCACGAACGGACGGCGCTGCTGGCGGAGGTCATGCAACGCTTCGCGGGCGACCCTATGGAGGCCGTCGCCTGGATGGACCGCGCCAGCGCCACGGACTATGCCGCACTTGCACCCATGGTGATGCGCCATGCCGACCAGGGTGACCCTGTCGGACGCCGCATCGTGCAAGGTGCCGCCGAGCAGATCGACACGCTTGTGCGGGTACTGTTCGAAAAAGGCGCGCCGCGCGTGACCTTGCTGGGCGGCCTCGCCAGCCCGCTCGAGCCCTGGCTTTCCCCTGATGTGCGCCGCCGCCTGAAGCCCGCTGACGGCGACGCCGTGTCCGGCGCGATCATTCTTGCCAAGAGGTCGGTTTGCGGGTGATACGCTGGCAACAGTAGGAATAAAATATTCCAAATCTCTGTTGACGGTGTGAATATCAAATTCTAAAAGGTTAATAAAGAGAAGCTGCGATGACGGACCCAGGTCTGTTTGCACTGGTTGCCCATCGGGCCGTGCCGGGCGCCGTGCAGCAGAATTTTGAAAGCGCTGGGATGACCGAGCAAGGGTTGATGTCTGAGCTGGATCGGCTGGTTTCCGAGGGCCGGAACCCAAGGACCGTCGACATCGACCTGCTGCCGACCATCGACGTCCTGCGCAGGATCAATGACGAGGACCGGCTTGTCCCGGCAGCCATCGAAAAGGTCCTGCCGGAAATCGCCGCCGCGGTGAACCGCATCGTGCTCGCCTTCCAGAAAGGCGCGCGGCTTGTCTATATCGGCGCCGGCACCAGCGGCCGGCTTGGCGTGCTCGACGCTTCGGAATGCCCGCCGACATTCGGCGTGCCCGAAGGCATGGTGGTCGGCCTGATCGCCGGTGGGTCCGACGCGCTGGTGCGCTCGCTCGAAGGCGCCGAGGATGACCCGAAGATGGGCGCGAAGGCCTTGCAGGACATCACGCTCACACCTGATGACGTGGTGGTCGGCATCGCGGTCAGCGGACGCACGCCCTATGTGGTCGGCGGCCTGCTCTATGCCAAGCAGATCGGCGCGACGACAGTCGCGCTGTCCTGCAATCCGGCATCGACCATTGCCGGCATCGCCGACATCGCCATCTCGCCTGTCGTCGGCCCCGAAGTGCTCACCGGCTCGACGCGGCTGAAGTCGGGAACCGCGCAGAAACTGGTGCTCAACATGCTGACCACGGCCTCGATGATCCGCATCGGCAAGAGCTACCAGAATCTGATGGTCGACCTGAACCCGTCGAACAGGAAGCTGGTCGCCCGCGCGATCAGGATCGTCATGCAGACGACCGGTTGTACCGCGCCGCAGGCGCGACAGGCGCTCGACCGGACCGGCAATGATGTCAAGCTGGCGATCCTGGTGACCATCACCGGCCTCGACGTCGAGGCGGCGCGGGCCGCTCTGGTCAAGGCCGGAGGGTTCCTGCGAAAGGCGATCAGGGACGAAGCGACCTGAGGCCGGATAAGACGTGACGGCGTGAAGCCGCTTTAGACAAGACGGCGTCAAGCCGCATAGACTGGGCCGATATTCCAAAGCATGTGTGTCTTGGAAGCGGTCCACAGAAACTGCAAGGCATCAAGTCAAGTCATAATGGGAGACGAAAATGGTAAGGCACCTCACAAGAACACTGCTTTCGGGCATTACCCTTGCCGCGATGCTCGGCATCGCGACAGTTTCGACGCAGGCGGCGACGCTGCATATGGCCTGGTCGCAGGACGCCACCGGGCTTGATCCGCACAAGCAGACGGCGTTCTCGTCGCTGCGGCTTTTGGAGCTCATCTATGAACCGCTGGTGCGGGTCGACGCCAGTCTGCAGATCATTCCCGCCATCGCCACCTCCTGGGAATTCTCCAAGGACGGCAAGGAACTGACCTTCAAGCTTGATCCCAAGGCGAAATTCCAGGACGGCGCGGCGGTTACCTCCGCCGACGTCAAGGCATCGTTCGAGCGTATCCTCGACGAGAAGACGGGAGCAGCGGCGCGCGCCAACTTCCTGTCGATCGCCAGCATCGACACGCCGGATGCAGCGACCGTCGTGTTCCACCTCTCGCAACCCGACGTGCCAATCCTGACGGCGATGAGCGACGTCAACGCGGCCATCGTTCCGGCGGCTGAAATCAAGGCCGGCTCGATCGGCACCAAGACGGTCGGCTCCGGCCCGTTCAAGCTCGACAAATGGGACCCCAACGCCAAGGAAGTCTTGAGCGCCAACAAGAACTGGGCCGGGGGTGCTACCGGCGTCGACGGCATCGAGATCAGCGTGCTGCCCGACGAGGCGGCGATCCTCGCCGCCATGCGTACCAAGCAGATCGATTTCGCCCTGCTCAACGATCCGCTCGTCGCCACGCTGGTGCCGAAAGAAGCCAACCTGCAATTGAACCGTGTACCGGTGCTTGCCTATAACGTGCTGCAGCTCAACCCGTCGCGCAAGCCGATGACCGAGCTCAAGGTGCGCCAGGCTATCTCCTGCGCCATCGACCGGCAGGAGGTGCTGGACACTGCCGCGCTGGGCGAAGGCAAGGTCACCGGGCCGCTGACCATCCCGGCGTTCGCCACCGACCCGAGCCAGTTGTTCTGCTACAAGCGCGATGTCGAAAAGGCCAAGAAGCTGATGGCCGAGGCCGGCTTTGCCGACGGCTTTTCGGCGACCGTGATCGGCGCCACCGGCGAGCCGCCGACGGCGGCGGCGGAAGCCCAGGTCATCCAGTCGCAACTGGCTGAAATCGGCGTCAAGCTCGACATCAAGATGATGGAGCTCAACGTTTATGTCGATGCCTGGCTGAAGGGCGATTTCGACATGGCGATCGCGCTCAACGGCGGCCGCGCCGATCCCTATACGATGTACAACCGCTACTGGACCAAGGCTGGCAATCTGCAGAAAGTAGCGAACTACATCGACGATACGCTGGACAGCCAGATGCAGCAGGGCCGCGCCGAGACCGATCCGGCCAAACGCAAGGCGATCTTCGCCGCGTTCGAGAAGCACCTCGCCGAAATGTCGCCCTGGATCTGGCTCTACACCTCCTACAGCTATACGGCCCAGCAGAAGAACATCGCGCGCTTCGTGCCGACGCCGACCGGCACGCTGTTCAGCCTGAGCAAGGTTACCATCAAGCAGTAGCCGCTACAGGCGAGAGGACTTCTTCGCGTGACCTATCTCTTGCGACGACTGGCGACGTTTCCTCTCGTCCTGCTTGGCGTATCCATCCTGGTCTTCGTCGCGATCCGGATGGTGCCTGGCGATTCGATCACGGCGATGCTGGGAACCGAGGCCGGCCTGCTGACGCCGGCGCAACGCGATTCGCTCGCCGCCTATTTCGGGATCGACCAACCCTGGTTCGTTCAGTACTGGCGCTGGATCGGCGGCATCCTGCACGGCAATTTCGGCATCTCCGTCACCTATGGCAGGCCGGTTCTCGACGTCATCCTCGAGCGCTTCCCGCTAACCCTTGAGCTGGCCGTGCTGTCGATGATCATCGCGCTTCTCGTCGGCATGCCGGCCGGCATCTACGCCGCCACGCACAACGAAAAACTGTCCGATCTCGGCGTGCGCGTCGCCGCCATGATCGGCCAGTCGACGCCGAGCTTTGTGCTTGGCCTGTTGATCATCTACACGCTGTCGGCCGGCTTCGGCGTGCTGCCGGCGATGGGCGAATTCGCGCCGCTCTGGCAGGATCCCTTGCGCAATCTCAGCCAATTGATCCTGCCCGCGATCACGCTCGGCTTCGCCTTCGCGGCGTCCGTCACCCGCATAGCGCGCTCGGCGATGCTCGACGTGTTGAGCGACGACTATGTGCGCACAGCCCGCAGCAAGGGCGCCTCGGCGCGCAGCGTCATCTGGCGGCACGCTTTGCCCAATGCGCTGATCCCGGTCGTGACGCTGAGCGGCATCGAGTTCGGCTATCTCCTGGGCGGCGCCGTCATCGTCGAGCAGATCTACGCCCTGCCCGGCCTCGGACGCATGGTGCTCGACGCCATCCTCCAGCGCGACTACGCGCTGGTGCAGGGAACCGTGCTGTTCATCGCCTTCAACTTCATGATCGTCAATCTCCTGGTCGACCTCGCCTATGTCGCGCTCGATCCGCGCATCCGGCTGGGGGAACAGTGATGCGCATCCTGCGTGCCATTTTCGGCCATGGCAGCGGCCGCATCGGCGGTGTCATCGTCGGCATCTATCTCGTGCTCGCCATCCTCGGCCTGCTCGGGCTGACGCCGCACAATCCAATCACGCAGTACCGTATCGACCGGCTTCATGCGCCCAGCGCCGCTTACTGGATGGGGACCGACCTGTTCGGCCGCGACGTCGCCAGCCGCCTGATGGCGGGCATCGGCCAGTCCTTTACGGTCGCCTTCTTCTCGGTGGCATTCGCGGCGCTTGCCGGGACAGTCCTGGGGTTGGCCGCCGCCTGGCTTGGGCGCCGCTGGGACGGCGTGCTGATGCGGATCATGGATGTGCTGCTGGCCTTCCCGGCGATCCTTCTGGCGCTGCTCATCGTCACCGTCGCCGGACCGGGCACATGGACCAGCGTCGTTGCCATCGGCATCGTCTACACGCCGATCTTCACGCGGGTGGTGCGCGGCCCGGCCCTGTCGCTCAAGACACGCGAATTCGTCGACGCCGCGCGCACCTTCGGCAGCAGTTCAAGCTACATCGTCACGCGGCACCTTTTGCTCAACCTCGTGGCGCCGCTCACCGTGCAGGTGACGCTGGCGCTGGCCTGGGCGCTGCTGACCGAAGCCGGCTTGAGCTTCCTCGGCCTCGGCACGCAGCCGCCCGCCGCGTCGCTCGGCCTGATGCTGAGCGATAGCCGCAATTTGATGGAGACGGCACCTTGGCTGATGATCTTCCCAGGCCTGGCGATCATGATCAGCATCCTCGGCTTCAACCTGCTGGGCGATGCCTTGCGCGACATCCTCGACCCGAAGATGCGGAGAGCGTTGGCATGACCCCGCTCCTGTCGATCTCTGATCTGCGCGTCGGCTTCGGCCGCAATCCGAAAGCCAATGAGGTGGTGCGCGGCGTCAGTTTCGAAATCGCCGATGGCGAGACGCTGGCCATTGTCGGCGAAAGCGGCTCGGGCAAATCGGTCACGGCATTGTCGATCAACCGGCTCGTCGATTTTGGTGGCGGCCGCATCACCGGTGGCTCGATGAAGCTCAAGCGGCGCGACGGCAGCCTCTTCGACCTGACGGGCGCGACCGAGGCCAAACTGGCCGGCATTCGCGGTGCGGAAATCGGCATGATCTTCCAGGAGCCGATGACATCGCTCAACCCGGTACTGACCATCGGCACCCAGATCGAGGAATCGTTCCGCCTGCATCGAGGGCTGACCGGCCGGCAAGCTACCGCGGCAGCCAGGGACGCGCTCGACCGCGTGCGCATTCCCGACGCCGCGCGACGGCTGAAATACACACCCAACCAGTTGTCCGGCGGCATGCTGCAGCGGGTGATGATCGCCATTGCACTCGCCTGCAACCCCCGTCTGCTGATCGCCGACGAGCCGACGACGGCGCTCGACGTCACGGTGCAAGCGCAAATCATGGCGCTGCTGGCCGAGTTGAAACGCGAAAGCGGCATGTCGATGGTCTTCATCACGCACGACATCGGCCTGGTCGCCGGCATCGCCGACAAGGTGATGGTGATGCAGAACGGGCAGGCTGTCGAACAGGGCGAACTGAACCAGATCCTCGACAGCCCCCAGCATCCCTACACACAGCATCTGCTGCTGGACGTGCCGCATTTCGCCAGCGGCCGGGCGACACGCGCGGACGGACAGCGCGACAAGGGCGAGAACACGCAACCGGCCTTGAAGGTCGATGGTCTCGTCGTGCGGTTTCCGCTCAAGAGCAGTTTCTTCAGCCGCGCCACCGGCGCGGTACACGCGGTCGACGGCGTCGATTTCGACCTGATGCAAGGCGAGACGCTGGCTATCGTCGGCGAGAGCGGTTCGGGCAAATCGACCACCGCCAAGGCGCTTCTCGGGCTGGTGCGATCGACGCGTGGCAGCTTCTCCGTCGCCAGCCGAAAGGCGTCGGCGGAGCGCAGCGCCAAACCCTTGCAGATGGTGTTCCAGAACCCATACGCTTCGCTCAACCCAAGGCTGACCATCGAGAGCATTCTGGCCGAACCGGTGATCGCCACCGGTGGTCGCGTGGATGCCGAAACGGGGGCCAGAATGGCGAGCCTGCTCGAACGCGTCGGCCTGCCCAAGAACAGCCTGGAGCGATATCCGCATGAATTCTCCGGCGGTCAGCGGCAAAGGCTGTGTATTGCCCGAGCACTGATGCTCAACCCGTCCGTCGTCGTTCTCGACGAAGCGGTGTCGGCGCTCGACGTCTCGGTGCAGGCCAAGGTGCTGGAGTTGCTGGTCGACCTGCAGCGCGAGTTTGGGCAGGCCTACCTGTTCATCTCGCACGACATGGCGGTGGTCGAACGGATTGCCCACCGCATCGCCGTCATCTATGCCGGCCAGATCGTCGAGATTGGCGACGCGCGGTCCGTGCTGTCGAAGCCGAAACATTCTTATACGAAGAAGCTGATCGCCGCCGTTCCGACCATCGACCGGCGGCACGAGCATTTCGAGATCGACACGCGCCAGGTGCCCTCACTGGTGCGCCCGCAGGGGTTTGAACCGGCACCGGCGAGATGGGAGCGGTTCGGAGGGGATCACATGGCAAGGGCGGAGGCGTAATGGACGGTACGCTGGAATACGGGGGGTCGGCGGGACAGAGGGGCGCCGTAGAGCGCTACCTCTCCGAAGGAGGCGGCATTGAGTAGCCTCTCCCGGCTCTTCGATCGAGCGTTCGCATCCCTCGTAGCGGCAGTGACCGCCAAGCGAATCCCCGGCGGCGTGCTCGGCATTGTCGACAGGAATGGCGAACGTATCGTCCGGTCCATCGGCTCGGCGCAGCTCGTGCCGAAGCCGCGGCCGATGCGGGAGGACACCTGGTTCGACCTGGCGTCCTTGACCAAGGTGATCTTCACCACGCCGCGCATCCTGGCGCTGGCGAAGGACGGCATCATCGACCTCGACGCGCCGCTGACCTCGGTGCTTCCCGACCTTCGCCAGTATGACGCGAACGCCTGGGAGCGGAAGGTGACCTTCCGCCAGTGTCTCGGCCACCAGACACCCTTCCCGGCCGTCGAGCCGATCTACACCTACGGACGCGACCCCGAGCTGCTGCGCGCCTTCCTCCTGCAGCGCGAATGGCGGGCGCGCGACCCGGTTTACTCCGACATCAACTTCATCCTGCTCGGCTTTGCGCTCGAGCGGCTGTCAGGCAAGAGCATGCGCGACCTGGAGCCTGGCCCTGGCTTTGCCTGGTCCACGGAACCCGATGCCGCCGCAGCGACCGAGGACTGCACCTGGCGCCACCGCGTGCTGTCGGGCGAGGTCCATGACGACAATTGCTCGGCGCTGCAGGGCGCGGGTCATGCCGGCCTGTTCGGCACGGCCGCTTCGGTGCTCGATTTCGCGCAAGGGCTTTTAGACGGCAGCGGCGCATCCAAGCGCTCAATCGCGCTGATGCGCGAGCCGTTGTCCGCGACTCGCACCCATGGTTGGGAGCGCCCCTATGAGGGCTGGTCCGGCGGAGCCATGTGCAGCCCGGGAACGATCGGCCATACCGGCTTTACCGGCACCGGACTGTGGATCGACTTCGACAAGGGCAAGGCTTGGACCTTGCTCACCAACCGCATTCATCCGACACGTCACTTCGACAGCGGCATCGTCTCGCTGCGGCAGGCGGTCGGCGATCTCGTCAACAGGGACTAGGAAGCGACCATGGAACCAATCTGGGCCGTCGGCCTGATGACCGGCACCGTGCTTGACGGCAACATCGACGTGGCGCTGATCAAGACCGACGGCGAGCGGATCGACGATTTCGGCACCTACCGGCTGATGCCTTATCCCCTGTCGATCCGCTCCTTGCTGGAGGAGACGCTGACGGCGGCACGGGCCTGGAATTTTGTCGGACCGGAACCGGCGATCTTCCGCAAGGCGGAAGAGGCACTGACGCGTGCCCAGTCGGCGGCGGTCAAGGAATTGGTCGAGGGCCACGGCATGACGATGGCCGAGATCGGCGTCGTCGGATTTCACGGCCAGACCGTGCTGCATCGCGCGCCGCAGGTCGGACGGCTCGGCCAGACCCGGCAGCTCGGCGACGGCGAACTGATGCATGCCTTGCTGGGCACCAAGGTTGCCTATGATTTCCGTTCGGCCGACATGCGGGCTGGCGGACAAGGCGCGCCCTTGGCCGCCGCCTATCACACCGCGCTGATGCGCGGCGCCGGCGCCAGTGGGGAGGTGGCCGTGCTCAATCTCGGCGGCGTCGCCAACATCACCTGGTGGGACGGCGCCGACAATGTCATCGCCTTCGATACCGGCCCCGCCAACGCGCCACTCAACGATTTCATCAAGTCGAAAGGACTCGGCGAAATGGACCGCGACGGCGCGCTTGGTCGCGCGGGCCTGGTGGACGAAGCCCGGCTCGCCAAGCTGTTGCAGCATCCCTATCTGACCAAGCTGTATCCAAAGTCACTCGACCGTTTCGACTTCGGCGCGGCCATGGCCGACGGGCTGAGCGCCGAGGATGGCGCGGCCTTGCTCACCGCCTTCACCGCGTCGGCTGTCGGCAAGGCGCTCGACCTTCTGCCAAGCCGGCCGAAGAAGCTGGTGGTCAGCGGCGGCGGGCGCCACAACCCGACGATGATGGCGATGCTGGCCAGCCGCGCCGGCGTCGAGGTGGTGCTGGCCGAAAGCCTCGGCTGGAGCGGCGACGCGGTGGAGGCGGAGTGTTTTGCTTTCCTCGCCGTGCGCGTCCTGCGCGGCCTGCCGATCAGCTTCCCGAGCACGACCGGCGCACCGCAGCCGATGCGTGGCGGAAAGCTGGCGGGCTGATCAATCCGTCGACAGCTTCTTCTGCAGGAAGATGCGGCTGCGCCCTACGGGAAAGTCAGCAAGCGATCCGAAGGGCTGATAGCCCTGGCGCTGATAGACCTTGGCGGCGTTCGGGCTGAATGTGTCGATCAACGCGCCATGGCAGCCGCGCGACGCCGCCTCCTGTTCGGCCGCGTCGAGCATCTGGCCCGCCATGTGCTGGCCGCGCAGCCTTTCGTCGACCCACAGCCACTGCACGTAGAGCCAGCCCCAGGCGGTGTAACCCGAAATGCCGGCGACCACCGCACCGTCCTCGTCGCGTACGAACACCGCCAGCGCTTTCCTCTGGGAAGGCCCGACATCGCTGTCGTTGAACGCCGTCAGCCGTTCACTGAGAAAGGCGAGTTCTTCCGGCAGGGGATTTGCCGTCGTTTCAAGTGTCGTTTTCATGGCTTTTTCGGATTGCGCGGTTGGAGGTGTCAGGAGGGGCGGAAGTCGGATGCGGCGATGCCATAGCGCTTGAGCTTGTCGTAGAACGTCTTGCGCGGCACGCCGAGAGCTTCGATAGCGCCGCGCACGTCGCCGCCATGATCGCGCAGCGCGTCGCGGATGAGTTGCGCCTCGTATTGCCCGACCCGCTCGGGCAGCGCAGCGGCAGGCTCCGGCAGCCGCGCGATTGCCCTGGCTTCGTCATCGGGACCAAGGCCGAGCGCGACGCGATCGGCGAAATGGGCGAGTTCGCGCACGTTGCCCGGCCAATCATGGGACTGGAGATGATTGCTCACGGCGGCATTCGCCTTGGCAACGGGCCGGCCGAAGCGCTCCGCCGCCTTGCCGAGGAAATGGCCGAACAGCATCGGAATATCGCCGCGTCGCTCGCGCAGGGGCGGGATGCGCAGCGTCACCACGTTCAGGCGAAAATAGAGATCCTCGCGGAAATCGCCGCGCTGCTCGGGCCGACCGAGATCGACCTTGGTCGCCGCGACGACCCGGAGATCGAGGCGCCGTGTCTCGTTCGAGCCGAGCGGGGTGAGGCTCCGCGTCTCCAGCAGCCGCAAGAGCTTGACCTGCAGCGCCGGCGGCATGGATTCGATCTCGTCGAGGAACAGCGTGCCTCCGCTGGAGTGCTCGACGCGGCCGATCCGCCGCCGCTGCGCGCCCGTGAAAGCTCCGGCCTCATGCCCGAACAGCTCGCTCTCGATGACGGTCTCCGGCAGAGCGCCGCAGTTCAGCGCCACGAAGGGCTTTGCGCGCCGCCGGCCCCACCGGTGCAGGAGGTCGGCCACGACTTCCTTGCCGGTTCCAGTCTCCCCTTCCACCAGCACGTCGACATCCATGTCGGCGATCTGGCGCAAGGTCTCGCGCAAGCGCCTTATGGCGGGGGCTTCGCCTATCAGCGGCAGGCTATCGGCGGCAAGGGCGGCGGCTTCGCGCAGTCGCCGGTTCTCCATGACCAGCCGCCGCTTCTCGCTCGCCCTTCTCAGCGCCTCGACAAGACGATCGCTGGCATAAGGTTTTGGAATGAAATCATAGACACCGTCCTTGAGCGCGGCGACCGCGAGATCGACATCGCCATGCCCGGTGACCAGGATCACCGGTAAGTCCGCGTCGATCGCCTTGACGCGGTCGAAGAGCTGCAAGCCGTTCATGCCGGGCATGCGGATATCGCTGACGACCACACCCTCGAAGTCCCTGTCGACGACACCAAGCGCCGCCTCGGCGGCGTCGAGCGCGATCACCGTGAAACCGGCAAGTTCGAGCAGTTGCGTGGTGGCATGCAGCAGGTCGGCATCGTCATCGACGAGCGCCACCAGCCCTGATCCCTGCGTCATTCGATCCGCCTCAAGTCGATGGTGAAGGATGCGCCACCGGCGGTGCCGGGGTCGAGCCGCAGCGTGCCGCCCAATTCCTGGGCGATCTCCTGCGAGATCACCAGGCCGAGGCCAAGCCCCTTCTCCTTGGTGGTCTGGAACGGCATGAACAGATTGCCGGCGGCTTCCGGCCCGAGGCCGGGACCATTGTCGCGCACCGAAATCAGGACCCTGTCGCCACGCTCGGCGATATCGATCTCGATGCGGGGATCGGGCCGGTCCTTCATGGCGTCCAGCGCGTTCTGCAACAGGTTGACGAGGATTTGCTCCAGCCGGATGCGGCTCGCCATCACCAATGGCGATGCGGTGCCGCGCGGCTTGACGACGGTGACACCGGAATCGCGGATGCGGCCGGACAGAAGCGACAGTGCGCCCTCGATCGCCTCGCGGACCGGCAGCGGTGATGCAGCAGTGCCGGGCCTGCGGGCGAAGGTGCGCAGCGTGCCGGTGATGGCGCCGATGCGTTCGGTCATCGAGACGATCGAGGTCAGATTGCCGCTCGCCGGTTCGGTCTTGCCGGCCTCGAGAAAACGGCCAGCATTCTCGGCATAGGTGCGGATCGCGGCGACCGGCTGATTGATCTCATGCGCCACACCGGCAGCGATCTGGCCAAGGATGGAGAGCCGGTTGGCCTGAGCGAGATCGTCGCGCAGCCGGCGGACCTTGGCCTCGGCGTTTTCGCGCTCGGCGATTTCGCCGGCAAGTGCCATGTTCGATCGCGTCAATTCAGCTGTCCGGGTGCTGACCCTGCTCTCGAGCTCGGTATTCATGCGCGCCAGCGCCTCCTGCCGCAGCCGGCGTGTGCGGCGGCGCCGGGTGAAGACGTAGGCAAGCAGCCCCATCAGCAGCAGCCCCAGCAGTGTCGTCAGGCGCGCCGTGTTGGCGGCGGACGTCAGGGCTGCGTCGGCAGGCGTCAGCAGCCACAGGCGCCAGCCGGGGACGGCACCGGGCAAGTCCTGCACCACCTCGACGAACCGGCGCGATTTTCCGGCTTCCTCGATTGTCGCCAGGCCGTCTCCGGCGCCACGCCGTATCGGCAGCGGTTCGAAGGCGGCGGCGTCCAGTTGAAGCTGGCCACGCGCGGCGGCGGCGTCCGCGGCGGAGAGCGGCGCCAGCGCATGGAACCGCCAGTCGGGCTGGCTGGTGGCCAGAACGACACCACGCTCGTCGGTGACGAAAACGAGAAAGCCGCTCGCGCGCCAATTGGCCTCGACACCGCCGAGTTCGACCTTCAGAACCGCCACGCCAAGCGGTTTGCCGTCATCGTCGACACGGCCGGCAAGGTAGAGCCCGGGCTTGCCGCTTATCGTGCCTAGGCCATACTGGCTGGCCGCGCCCTTGGCCATCGCATCGGCGAAATAGTGGCGAAAATTATAGTCGATGCCGACAAAGCTGTCCGGCTGGCCGGCATTGCTGGCTGATATGGCCATGCCCGCCGTATCGATGACATAGATGGCGGAGGCCGACGCATCGCCGGCTATGGCCTTCAGCTTGGCGTCGAGAGCTGTTTCCTCTACATTCCCGGCACGGCGCAGCGCGTCGCGCACCGCATCGTCGCGCGCCAGCACCAGCGGCACGAGACGCTGCTTTTCGATTTCGCCGGTCAGGGTTCCCGCCGCCAAAGGCAAGGCGGCCAATGCCCCATCGCGCAGGTTGCCGGCTGCCTGACCCTCGGCGATGCGCCCGGCAATGGCAACGGCGCCGGCCAGCATCGCGAGCGCGATTGCCAGAAGCAACCAACGGCCGCCGCGCGCTACCGCTTCTTGCAGCAGGCCGCGGCCAGCAAACCCTGGGAATTCGCTATCGATGCGCTGTCGCGGCGTCGGCCCTCTCCTTTGCTCCCCGGCTTTGGCCCCAGTCTAATGCGAAATTCCGCCAGGGCAAATATGGCCTGTGCGGAAATCCGCACACGCCTCCGCCGAAAGCAGGGCGGAAGTGGCTGAAACCCCAGGATTCCAGCCTAGTCGTCGTCTGGCACGGCGCTTGCAAAAGTCCTTGCAGCGGCGGGCGACCGGAACGCCGCGATGGGAGAAGTCACGCAGGGCGGGTTCCGTCCATCCGGCCAGGGAGAGTTCGATGCATATCGCAGACCAATCCGCCGCGCCCGCCGCGCGGCGCAAGCCCCTCTATGCCCAACTCTACGTCCAGGTGCTGGTGGCGATCACCGTCGGCATCCTGCTCGGCCATTACTATCCGTCGATCGGCGAAAGCATGAAGCCGCTCGGCGATGCCTTCATCAAACTGGTCAAGATGATCATCGCCCCGGTCATCTTCCTGACGGTCGCAACCGGCATCGCCGGCATGAGCGACCTGCAGAAGGTCGGGCGCGTCGCCGGCAAGGCGATGCTCTACTTCCTTACCTTCTCGACTTTGGCACTGATCATCGGCCTTGTCGTGGCCAATGTCGTGCAGCCGGGCGCCGGCTTCAACATCGACCCGGCGACGCTCGACGCCTCGACGGTCAACACTTACGCCGCCAAGGCACATGACCAGTCGGTCACCGGCTTCCTGATGAACATCATTCCCGGCACGATCGTCGGCGCCTTCGCAGACGGCGACATCCTGCAGGTGCTGTTCTTCTCGGTGCTGTTCGGCATCGCGCTGGCGCTGGTCGGTGACCGGGGCGCACCGGTGCTCAATTTCCTGCAGGCGCTGATGGCGCCGATGTTCAAGCTGGTCAGCGTGCTGATGAAGGCAGCCCCCATTGGCGCGTTCGGCGCCATGGCCTTCACCATCGGCAAATACGGCATCGGCTCGGTCATCAACCTCGCCATGCTGGTCGGCACCTTCTACGCGACCTCGTTCCTGTTCGTGTTCGTCGTGCTCGGTGCCGTCTGCCGCTACAACGGCTTCTCGATCCTGTCCCTGATCCGCTACATCAAGGAAGAGCTCCTCCTGGTGCTTGGCACATCATCGTCGGAAGCCGCCCTGCCCTCGCTGATGGAGAAGATGGAAAAGGCCGGCGCCAAGCGCTCGGTGGTCGGGCTGGTCATCCCGACCGGCTATTCCTTCAATCTCGACGGCACCAACATCTACATGACGCTGGCGGCGCTGTTCATCGCCCAGGCGACGAACATCCATCTGTCGATGTCAGACCAGATCCTGCTGCTGCTGGTGGCGATGCTGTCGTCGAAAGGCGCCGCGGGCATCACTGGCGCCGGCTTCATCACCTTGGCCGCCACGCTTTCGGTCGTGCCCTCGGTGCCGGTCGCCGGCATGGCGCTGATCCTCGGTGTCGACCGCTTCATGTCGGAATGCCGGGCGCTGACCAACTTCGTCGGCAATGCGGTGGCAACGCTGGTCGTGGCGCGCTGGGAAGGCGAACTCGACGAGGCCAAGCTGGCCAGCGCATTGGCTGGCACGGTCGACGACAGCCTGCCGGCGGACATCGTTCCCGCCGAGTGATCCGCCGTTCCGCGAATGACGATGGCCGCAAGCACCCAGCTTGCGGCCATCGTCCATGTCAGTGACGTCAGGTGGTCTTGCCCAGCGGCGCCAGCGCTTTGCCCTCGGCGCCGAAGAGATGGCAGCGCGACGGATCGACTTGCAGCGCGATCGGGCCGCGCACTTTGAGCTCAGCCATTGAAGTCCCTCCTCGTGTCCGGATATGTGCTTGGGCCGACGGGCATGCGAGCCGCCAACGTGCCCAAATCATCGAACAGCACCAGGCTGGCCGCGCCGACCAGCCCGGCATGGCGGCCGAGCTGGGCCTGGACAACCGGCACGTCGCGATAGGCGCGCATGGCGCGCTGGCGGATGGTCGCCCCGATGACGGGCGCCATCAGGTCAAGGCCGTTGGCGATACCGCCGCCGACGACCAGCACGTCGGGCGAATAGAGATGCAGGAGATTGGTGAAGCCGACGCCGAGCCAGCGCGCCTCCTCCTCGAGCAGGGCCAGAGCGAGATCGTCCTGCAGCCGCGCGGCCTCGACCACGTGTCGGCCCGTGACCTCGGCGTTGGCCGAGAGGCGCCGCAGCGTCGAGCCGTCCAGGGGCGACGTCGCGGCATTGGCGCGGCGGCCGAGCGCTGTCCCCGAGGCGATGGCCTCGAAGCAGCCGACGACGCCGCACACGCAGCGCTCGCCTTCATTGGTGATGGTCATGTGGCCGATCTCGGCGGCCAAACCGCGGCGGCCGTGCAGGATGCGTCCGTCGGCGACGACACCGCCGCCGATCCCGGTCGAGACGGTGACGAAGACCAGCGAGCGAGCGCCGTGGCCGGCACCGAAGCGCCATTCGCCGAGCGCTGCCGCATTGGCGTCGTTCTCCAACCGCACCGGCAAACCGAGCCGCCGCTCGAGGATGTCGGCCAACGGCACGTCCTGCCAGCCGGCCAGCGTCGGCGGTCCGACGGCGATGCCCGCCAGCGGATCGAGCGGGCCTGGCGCGCCGACACCGATGCCGAGGATCGACAGCGCCGGCGCCTCGGCGTGGACGGTCGCGGCCAGCGCCTCGATCTGGCCGATCACCACTTCAGGGCCAGCCTGCGCCTGCGTCGGCACCGCGGCGAAGGCCAGGATCTTGCCGTCACGATCGACCAGGGCGGCACGAAGCTCCGTGCCGCCAAGATCGATCGCGAGGGCGGCTTCAATGCTCATGCCGCGACCTTCAAACCATGCAGCCAGCCGATGCGGCCGGCGAGATCCTTGTCGCCAAAAGCGAGCGAGCCGAGCACCACGGTCTCGGCGCCGGCGGCGCGCAGCAGCGGCACGGTTTCGTGGCGGATGCCGCCATCGGCGGCGAGCACCACGGCCGCCTCGCGGCCGGCCTTCCTCAGGATGGCGCGGGCCTCCCCCAGCCTGTCGCAGGCTTTCTCCGACAGGCCCTGGCCCTTGACGCCGATCGCGGTGCCGAGAAGCGTGACGAAGGCCACCTCGGACACGAAAGGCGTCACCGCTTCGACCGGGGTCTCCAGCCTCAGCACGAGGCCGGCCTCGGCGCCGAGTCCACGTGCCAGCCGCACCGCGCGCAGACCCGCCTCGCCATTCTCGGCATGGACGCTGATCATGTCGGCGCCGGCTTCGATGAACTGGCGCGTCTGTTCTTCGACGATTGCCCCATCGACCATCAGATGGACGTGGATGGGCTTGGCCGTCAGTTTGGCAATGCGGGCGACGAGATCGGGGAAGAACAGGAAGGACGGCGCGAAGTGGCCGTCCGCCACATCGATGTGGTGCAGATCGACATAGGGTTCGATGCGCTGCAAGTCGCTCTCGAAATTGGCGAGGTTGGCCGACCAGAGCGAGAATTCGGCGATCAGACGGTCGCGCGGCAATGCGGCGATGGCGGCCGGGCCTGACAGGGGTTTCGAGATCATGACTGGTCCTGGTTGTTGAAATTTCTGTCGAGAAAGCCGCCGATGGCGGCGCGGATTTCGGTGAAATGGCGATCCTTGTCGGCGGCTTTCGGCGTTACCTCGGCGAGAGCCGCGCTGGGGATGGTTTCAGCCAGTTCGCGGGCCGTCGCCAAGGGATGGACGAGATCGATGCCGCTGCCGACGACGAGCGTGGGCATTGCAAGGCTGGCAGCTTCGGGCCGCGTCACGCCGGGTCCATCATTTGCGATCGCCTGCATCACCTCGGCAAAGACCGCCACATCTTCACGTGCGAAGAAGCCGAGCAGCGAAGCGAGATTGTCTAGCGCCTCGCTGCGAAAACGGGTTGCAGTCACCGACGAAGCGAAGGCGGCGCGCGCCTCGTCGAGCGGAAGCCGATCGATGAGTTCCGCCACTTCGACGTAAGGCTGCATATTCCCAGGCGCCGCGTCGAAGGCCCAGGCTGGACGCACGAGCACCAAACCAAGCACGCGATCGGGATGCCGGGCCGCCAGCTGCAATGCAATCGCCGCTCCCATCGAGATGCCGCCGGCGACGAAGCGCTCCACTCCGGCTGCGTCGGCGGCGGCCAGCACATCGTCGGCGAACATCGCGATCGAGAACGGACGCTTGCTGCCAGCGCCAGAGCCGCCTTGCGCACGGCATTCGACGGTCAGCCGGCGGCGCGAGGGGCAGTCGGGAAAATTCTGCGCCACCTGCGCGGCATCGCCGCCGAGACCATGCTGGAAGACGATGGGAAGGCCCTGCCCCGTATCGAAGACACGAAGCGCGGCGTCATCGCGCAGCATGATCGTCGGCGCGGCACCCATCAGAGCAATCCTCGCAGGAAAGCGGCGACGCCGGCAGCCTCGTCGGCGGACAGTCCGTGCGTGACGAGCGCGCCATCGAAACCCACGCCCTTCAACCGCGTCACGAAATCCGGGAAGTCGACGACACCTTGGCCTGATGTGGCGAAGCGGCCGTCGGCAAAACGGTCCTTGGCGTGCGCCATGGCGATGTGGCCGGCGGCCTTGTCGATCGCGGCAGCGACGATCGTGCGCGCCTCGTGCGGCGTCGCGTGCTCGAACAGGTTCGCTGGATCGAGCACGATCTTCAGGTGCTTCGAGCCCATATCCGCGATCAGGCGCGTCGCATCCGGGGCCGAGGTGACGATGTTGGCCTGCTCGGGCTCGATGCCGAGATTGACGCCGGCCTTCTCGGCCAATGCCAGCGCCTTTGCCATCTCGGCGGCCATGTCGGACCACGCGGCCGGCGTGGCGTTGTCGGGATGATACGCCCATTGATCGGCTGTGTCGCGCGATCCGGTGCAGAGCGTGACCAGCGGGATATCAAGCGCGGCGGCCGTCTCGATGACGACGCCAAGTCGCCGAAGTCCGTCGTCACGCGCAGCCTTGTCGGGATGCGCCATGTTGTAGGTGCCCGACAGCGCGGCGAGCGAAACGCCTGACGATCGCACGGCGGCGCCAATGGCGGCGACGGCATTCGCCGGCACGGCATCCGGCATCGACGGCAGGCCGGCGCAGGCGAGATTGAACTGCGTCGTTTCATATCCGGCCTGCTTCACGGCAGCCAGCACGGCAGCCGGGTCGGTGCCCGAAAAAGTCTTGGCGAAGATCCCGAGGCGCATCAGACCGCACCCGAAACCGAGGCGAGTTCAACTCGTTCGCCGGTCTCGACAGAACGGGCAATCGCCACCATGGCACGGATCGAGGCGATGCCGTCCTCGACATTGGCGCCGCGCATCGGCGCGCCGTTCAGAACCGTGTCGGCAAGACCTTCGAGCTGGCGACGGAAGAAATGGCCGTCGGCGCCAAGCGGCTTTCGCGACGTCGCGTCCCTCTCATGGAAGATGTCGACCTCGCTGGCGCGAAAGTACCAGGGATTGAACGTCTTGGCGATGACGGAGCCGTTCTCGCCATAGAGCTGAAAGCCCTCGTGCCAGTCCATGCGCACGGCGACGGTAAGATCGAGATGGCCGAGCGCGCCGCTGGCGAATTCGGTTTCGACGAACCAGCAATAGGCGCCGAAGCGCTCATTGAGGCGCGCGCGCACGGCGACGATGTCGCCGCAGAGGAAGCGCGCCGTGTCGACCAGATGCGAGCCGTGCGCCAGCATGAAATATTGCCTGAGATCGGCCTTGGGATTTCCCCCCGGCTTTTTCGCGAGCTTGCTGGTGACGGGAAGCGGCTGCACTGCATCGGTGTTGGTGTAGCGGTGGGTGGAATCGCAATACCAGGCCTTCAACGCCAGCACCTCGCCCATCTCGTCGCGGACGAAGACGCGCGCGGCCTCCAGCGCCGGGTCGAAACGCTTCATGTGGCCGACCTGCAGCACCTTGCCGGAGCGCTTCACCGCCGCGGCCAGGGCCTCGCCTTCCTCGATCGAGGTGCCGATCGGCTTTTCGCAGAGAACATGCTTGCCGGCGTCGAGCGCCTTGATCGACATCGGCACGTGATAGGCATCCGACGTGGCGACGATGACTGCTTCCAGATCTGGATCGGCCAGCATGGCGTCGTAGTCGGCATACATCTTCCGTGGTTCGTAGGTGGCGCCCATGCGGGCGAGCAGATCGGGCGCCGCGTCGCAGATGGCGTAGAGGTCGGCATTGCCGGCCTTGACGCAGGATTCCAGATGCGCGAACTGCGCGATGGGGCCGCAACCGAGCACGCCGACCCTGAGGCGTCTGTCCTGTTTCCTAATCATCGTCTCAGGCCCCGTAGCCGCGCATGGTCTGGCGGTTGGTCTTGACCGCACCGGCCGGATCTGCGGCGGCCGTGTCGGATTCTTCTTCGAGCACCAGCCAGCCGTTGAAGTTCGGCGCGGCACCGGCGATCTCGATGACTTCAGGCGTATCGCAGACGCCCTTGCCGAGCATTGCCCATGTGCCCTTGGCGTCGACGTCCTTGAGGTGGATGTAGCGGATGCGGTCGCGGTAGGTGGTGAGCGTGTCCGCCATGTCCTTGTGGCCACGCAGGATGTGGCCGGTATCCGGCACCCAGCCGACCAGATCAGGATCGAGCAAGGCAAAAATCGCGTCGTAATCGGCCCGGTCGAACAGCAGCGTGTTGTGGTGCGAGCTTGGATGCACCGCAACTTGCACGCCAGCCTTGCGACCGAACTCGCCGGCCCTGTTGTACACCTCGGCGGCAATGGCGAATTTGCCGTCGCGCGGCCCGTCCGAGACGACGGTGGCCGAGCCCATCGAGACCAGCGCACCGGGAAAGGCGGCGGCAAAATCGATCCACCGTTTGGCGGTGTCGAGATCGGCGCTGATCTTCTCCTTCAGCGTAAAACCACTGTTCGAGCCGAAGGCGAAAGAGACCAATGTCAGGCCGGACGATTTCAGCGCGGCGGCGAATTCCGACGGCCGGTCGGCATAGCGGCCGATCATGGTGTCGGTGATCTCGATGCCGGCATAGCCGCCATCGGCGATCGCCTTCAACAGATCGTCGGGGCCGCCGGTCCAGGCCTTGCCCAGCATTTCCCAGGTGAAGGTCTGGCAGCCGACCTTGAGCTTCGTCTTCGTCATATCGTTCATTCCTTGACGCCACCCTGGGTCAATCCCTCGATGATGTGCCGCTGGAAGAACAGCACCAGAAGGATCAGGGGCACGGTCACCACGGCGGAAGCCGCGGCGATGTCGCCCCAGGGGACATAATAGAGGTTGGTGAAATTGGCGATGCCGACCGGAATGGTCTGCCGGTCGATGTTGGAGGTGAAGGCGAGCGCGAACAGAAACTCGTTCCACGCGGTGATGAAGGCAAGCAGGCCTGTCGTCACCAAGCTCGGCAGCGACATTGGCAAGATGATGCGCCAGAGCAGGCCAGGGACGCTGACGCCGTCCATGCGCGCGGCCTCGTCGATCTCGCGCGGCAATGTCTCGAAATAGCCGAACAACACCCAGGTCACCAGCGGCAGGCCAAGCGCCAGATAGGTGATGATCAGCGCCGTGTAGGTGTCGAGCAGGCCGAGGTTGGTGGCGACCAGATAGAGCGGTCCGACGAGCGCGATCTGCGGGAACATCGACACCGACAGGATGACCATCAGGATGCCGAAGCGGCCTTTGACGTTGAGGCGCGACAGGGCGAAGGCGGCGAGCGAACCAACGAACAGACATAGAAAGGTCGTCGCCAGCGAAACCACCAGCGAGTTCCAGACATAGCGATGAAGCTGCTTCTCGAAAAAGGCGTTGTAATAGTGCTCCAGCGTGAAGGGATGCGGGATCAGCGACGGCGAGCCCGACGTCAGCATCTTGTCGAGCTGGAACGAGGTCGAAAACTGCCAGATGAAGGGACCGCCCGACCAGACGAGGATCAGCAAGGCACCGGCATAGATGGCGACTGTCTGCAGCGGCGAACGCGTCTCGTTCATTGCGCCCTCCTGATCTGGCGGATGAGGTAGACGACAAAGACCAGCGCGATGATGCCTTCGGTGATGAACATCGCCGTCGACACAGCCGAGCCGTAGCCGAACTGCAGCGTCGAAAACAGCACCTTGTAGGACAGCGTCGACAGCGTTTCGGTCGAGTCGGCCGGACCGCCGCCGGTCAGCACATAGACGAGGTCGAAGACGCGGAAGGCGTCGAGCGCGCGGAACAGGCCGGCGATCAGCAAGGTCGGCATCAGCAAGGGCAGGCGGATATGCCAGAAAGTGATCCAGCCCTTGGCGCCATCCATGCGCGCCGCCTCGATCAGCGAATTGGGCACGGTCTGCAGGCCGGTCAAAAGCAACAGCGCCATGAACGGCGTCGTCTTCCAGACATCGGCGATGATGATGGTGATCATGGCCGTGCTGGTGGAGCCGTACCAGTTGATGTTCTGGTCGATCAGCCCGGCATGAAGGAGGATGTAGTTGATGATGCCGTTCTGGCCGTCGAACAGCCAGCCGAACATCTTTGAAGTGACGACGGTGGGCATCGCCCACGGCACCAGCATGGCGGCGCGGACGAGCCCGCGGCCCTTGAAGGCTTCGCACAGGATGAGCGCCATGCCGAGCCCGATCACCGTCTCCAGGACCGTCGAGGCAGTGGTGAACCATAGCGTGTGCCACCAGGCGTTCCAGAACTGCGGGTCGCCCCAGAGCTGCACATAATTGGCAAAGCCGGTGAAATCCTGATCCTGTGTGATCAGCGAGGTGTTGGTGAGCGAGAGATAGAGCCCGTTGACGATCGGATAGAAGGAAACCGACGCCAGCGACACGAAGGCCGGCGTCAGCAGGATGAGGGCCCAGAAGGCGCTGGGGAGCGCCCTGCCAAGCCGCCGCGGCCGGCCAGCGCCAGGAAGAGTGGCGGCCGCGGTCATGCTCAGGCGACGATCTTGGTGATCTGGTCGGCGAGCGCGTCCATCTCCGCCTGGACGTTGCCAGAAACCAGCGCCTTGGAGATGCCGGACTGCAAGGCGAGCGTCACCTTGGCATATTGCGGCGTCTTGGGCCGCGCCGTGGCGCCGGTAAACACGTTCTCCAGGCTCGCCATGAAGGGTTGTTCCTTCTTGATCTGCTCGTCCTGGAACAGCGCCGGGCGTGTTGGTGCCAAACCGAAGTTCAGCGCGATCCGGTGCTGGGTCTCGGTCGACGACAACCAGGTCAGGAGTTCGATCGCGGCTTCCCGCTGCTTGGAGTTGGCATTGACGCCGAGCTGGTAGCCGCCGAGGCAGGCCGAGCTCTTGCCGCCCGGGAAGGACGGCAGGGGTGCTACGCCGACCTTGTCGACGACCTGCGAGGCCTTGGCGTCCTGCGCGATCGGATAGACATAGGACCAGTTGCGCATGAACATCGCCTTGCCCGAGGTGAAGGGCTGACGCGACGGCTCTTCATCCCAGGACAGCACATCCTGCGGGCTGATCTTGGTGGTTGCGATGGTGTCGTGCAGGAACTGGATGGCTTCGACCGCGCCCTTCTGGTTGATCAGCGACGACTTGCCGTCGGGCGCCAAGATGGCGCCATTGTTGGACGTGATGATCTCGACCGCGTCGCAGACCAGGACCTCGGCCTGCTTGCCCTGCCAGAGATAGCCGAAATCGATATCGCCGGCCTTTTGCGCGGCGGCGGCGATGGTCGCCATGTCGGCCCAGGTTTCCGGCACCTTGCCATGCTTTTCCAGCACATCCTTGCGGTAATAGAACATGCCCGAATCCATGAACCAGGGAAGGGCCGTGAGCTTGCCGCCATAGGTACAGGCGTCGAGGGTGCCGGTGAAGTAGGCACTGCGTTTGTCGGCAGGGAAATACTCGTCGAGCGGAAGAGCCCATCCGGCGGCGGCAAAGCCGGCGATCCAGATCACGTCCTGGCTGAACACGTCGGGTGTGCCGTTGCGGCGGGCGAGCTGCTGTACAAGCCCCTGGTAGACCTCGGTCGAGGAACTCGGTGGCGGCAGTTCGATGTTCTTGACCAGGACGCGGTCCTGCGATTCATTGAATGCCTTGATCAGGTCTCCGAACGTCTCCTTGCCGAAGAAGGCGGCGCTGGCGAAGCTGATTTCGGCACGCGACTGGGCGCGGGCGCGGCCCATGCCGAGGGACGTCCCCGCCCCGAGCGCCGCCGCGCCGAGTAGGCCGGCGGAACCGATGAGAAATTGCCGGCGATCAGCGATCGTCACATGACCCACAGGCTTGGCGTCGGCGGTCGGCCGTTTTTTCATGTCTGTCATTTTCTCCTCCTAGGGCTGGCAGCCTCCCGATGTCGCGCCAGCATTTCCGCATGTTCTATAAAAATTTTACGCGCGTCAATATTTAAAATGTTGTATAGCGATTTCGAAAACCGTCGGCATCGTCGCGACGGGCAGACCCGTGACCGTATTGGGAGGTACAACAGGAAATGCAGGCAAGCTCACAGGCCAAACTCGGCATCGGCGTCATCGGATGCGGCAACATATCGATGACCTATCTGCGCAACGCCGCGCTGTTTGGCGGGGTCGAGCTTCGTGCCTGCGCCGACATCTCGGCGGAAATGGCGGCGCTGCGAGCCAAGGAATATGGCATCCGTGCCCTTGGCGTCGATGCGCTGCTGGCCGATCCCGAGATCGACCTCGTCCTCAACCTGACCATTCCGGCGGCGCATTTCGACATTTCGATTTCAGCCTTGTCGGCGGGAAAGCATGTCTTCACCGAAAAGCCCCTGGCGACGTCGGCCACCCACGGGCGCCGGCTGGTGGCGGAGGCGGCCAAGCGCGGCGTGCTGCTCGGCTCGGCTCCCGACACCTTCCTTGGTGCGGCCGGTCGCCGGGCGCGCCGTCTGATGGATGAGGGCGCGATCGGCCGCCCGGTCAGCGGCACCGCCTTCATGATGGGACGCGGCATGGAACACTGGCATCCCAACCCGCAATTCTACTACCAGCCTGGCGGCGGCCCGGTGTTCGACATGGGGCCCTATTACCTGACCATGCTGGTCAACCTGCTCGGTCCGGTCGCGCGCGTCATGGCGATGGCGACGAAGGGCCAGGAGGAACGGTTGATATCGGCCGAAGGGCCGTTCAAGAACACCAAATTCAAGGTCGGCACCCCGACCAATGTGCTGTCGCTGCTCGAATTCCGCTCCGGCGCCACCGTCACCTTCGGCGCCTCATGGGATGTCTTCAGACATTCCAACCATCCGATCGAACTGCACGGCACGGAAGGCTCGCTGCGCCTGCCCGACCCGGACACGTTCGGCGGCACCGTCTCGCTGTCTGAACGCGGCGCGGACTGGAAGGATTTCGCCAGCGAAGGCGAACTCTACGGCGCCCGCAACTGGCCTTACGCAGCGCCCGACCGCGCCAATTACCGCATGCTCGGGGTCGCCGATCTCGCACGCTCGCTGAAGACAGGCGCGGCGCCGCGCGCGTCCGGCAATCTGGCGCTGCATGTGCTGGAGATCATGGAAGCGATCCTGCGGTCGGGCGAGACGAAAAGCTCGGTCGCCATTGCCGGTGACGTCGTCCAGCCGGCCCTGCTCGGCGAAGACGAGGCGCGCGGCCTGCTCGCCTGACCCCGCGGCGGAGATGACGATGACACTCGATCCGGATGCACAGCGTGCCCTCGAAATCGGCCGTGCCGCCGGCGGCGAACCGTTCGAGAATGGCAGCGTGGCGGCCGCGCGGACCGCTTATATCGCTTCGTTCCCGACCCAGCAGGGCGACCGCGAGCCGGTCGCGGCAACCGAGCAACGGCAGGTCGACGGGCCGAACGGCCCGGTCACGGTCCGCATCCATCGCGGTATCGGCGCGCCGCGGACCGGGGCACGCGCCGTGCTCTATCTACATGGTGGCGGCTGGGTGATCGGCAATCTCGATTCGCATGACGATATCTGCCGCTGGCTAGCCAATCTCGGCAACGCCGTCGTCGTGTGTCCCGACTACCGGCTGGCGCCCGAGCACAAGTTTCCCGCCGGGCTCGAGGATTGCGCGGCAGCGCTGCGCTTCATGGCCGCTGGAGAACTCGGCATCGGCCCGACCCGCATTGCCGTCGCCGGCGACAGTGCCGGCGGCAACCTTGCCGCCGTGCTGGCGTTGCTTGCCCGCGACGGGCTGGCGCCGCCGCTTGCCGCCCAGATCCTGATCTATCCCAACACCGATGCCCGCCAGACGACGGACAGCTACCGGCGTTTCGGCGACGGCTTCGGGCTCACCGCCGCCACCATGGCCTGGTTCCGCGACCACTATGTGCAAAGGCTCGATGACATCGCGGACTGGCGCGTCTCACCGCTGCTGGCCTCCAGCCTTGCCGGCGCACCGCCGGCCTTCGTCGTGATCGCCGGCCACGACATCCTTGCCGACGAAGGCACGGCCTATGCCGAGCGCCTGCGGGCCGAAGGCGTGCCGCTGGTGTTGCGGCACTGGCCGGGTCAGATCCACGGCTTCGTTTCCATGGGCCGCCATATACTGGCGGCGCGGCAAGCGGTGAGCGAAGCGGCGGCGTGGCTCCGCCTCGAGACGCGTGCTCAGGCCGACTGACGCATCACCAGGGTCGCGCCAAGCTTGACGTGGCGCGCCAGATCCTGGCCGGGCGGGTCAGCCTCGTCCAGCAAGGCCAGCAGGATCTCGACGCTGCGGCCGGCCATTGCGGCGAAATCCTGCGCCATGGTGGTCAGCGCGGGACAGGTGTAGCGGCTCAGCGGATGATCGTCATGAGCGGCGACGCGAAAATCGCAATCGGCGCGGCGACCGATCTTCAGCCCGCGCGAAAAGGCGGCCGACATGACGCCGAAGGCGAGACGGTCATTGGCGCAAAGCAGCGTGCGGGCCGGCAGGCCGCCTTTGTCCAGCGTCCTGTCCATCCATTCGTGGCCGATGCGCTCGAAATCCCAGTTGTAGTCGCCCGCCGACTTGAGAACGATCGGCTCCAGGCCGACGGCCTGCATCGTGTCGATATAGCTCTGCAGGCGTTCGCCCGAATTGTGGTTGACGTGCGGAATGTCGACATAGACCGGCGGTTCGCCCGACCGGCAGAGATAATCGACGATCGTCGAGGTGCTCTGGTGATTATCATTGCCGACGAACGGCGTGTCGCCTTCGATGTAGGTGTCGAAATAGACGATCGGAATGTCCTCGCTCATCCGCTCGAAGACGCCGGGTTCGGAAACCAATCCCAAGGGCGCAACGATGGCGCCGGCGACCTTCAGCGACATCAGCGTCCTGACCGATTCCGCCTCGAGCTTCGGCGAACCGTGCGAGGAAATGACGATCGGCCAAAACCCTTCGTCGCGGCAGCGGAACTCGATGCGGCTGACCATCTCGGCATAGAAGGGATCGGTGATCGCCGGCACGACGATGCCGACATTGCGGGTGCGCTTGCGGTTGAGATTGCGGGCGAAAACGTTCGGCTGATAGTCCGAGGAACGAAGCGCCGCCTCGATGCGCGCCCGTGTCGCCGGCTTCACGCTGGCCGGGTCGTCGAAAAACTTCGACAGGGTTGGCCGCGACACGCCGGAGGCCCTGGCGAAATCATCCATCGTGCGGTGGGTCTTCTCCGCCATCGATATTCCAGGTCCCTTATCCTCAGTGCCGCCTTCGCGCTCCGGCCAGAATCAGTCCTGCGGCCGTCGCGGTGAGGCAGCATTGCTTGACCGAACTTATTCAGTCAAATTTCCACGTTTCCAGTACAACGCAAAAGCATTGCGCACGTCAAATTATTTATTGACGCTCTGAAAATGACAATCTAGGTTTTGCGTCACACGGACAGGAAAGGTGCCCGGCAACCGGCGCCGACCGTCCGGCGGATGGTGAGGACATGAAGAAACTGGTTTGCGCCGGCGAGATCCTGGTCGAGATCATGGCCGAGCGGATCGGCCAGAGTTTTCGCGCTCCCGGCCCGCTGGTCGGCCCGTTTCCATCAGGCGCTCCCGCCATCTTCATCGACCAGGCGGCGCGGCTCGGCCAGCCGGCGGGGCTGATCGCGGCGGTAGGCGACGACGATTTCGGCCATTTGAACATCGAACGGCTGCGGGTTGACGGCGCCGACATCTCGGCCATCAAGGTCCATCGGGGCGCTGCGACCGGAACCGCCTTCGTCACCTATGAGACCGATGGCAGCCGGCACTTCGTCTACAATATCAAGCAGAGTGCCGCCGGGCTGATCGAGATCGGCACGGAAGCGCGGGCGCTGCTGGCTGGCGCCGACCATTTTCACATTATGGGCACATCGCTGTTCTCGCCCGAGGTGATCGAGGTTGCCCGCAACGGGATCGAAGCCGTCAAGACGCGCGGCGGCACGGTCTCCTTCGACCCCAACATCCGCAAGGAGATGCTCGACCTGCCAGGCATGCGCGACGCCTTGCACTTTGTACTCTCGAAGACCGATGTGTTCCTGCCGAGCGGGCCGGAACTCTTCACCTTCGCCGAGGCAACCGACGAGGAGAGCGCGGCGCGCGAAATGCTGGACCGCGGCATCTCGGCCGTGGTCGTGAAGAAAGGTGCGCAGGGCGCCGTTCACTACGACCGCTCAGGGCGCACCGCTTCACCCGGCTTCGTCGTCGAGGAAATCGACCCCACCGGCGCCGGAGACTGTTTTGCGGCAGCCTTCGTCTCCTTCTGGCTGCGTGGAGAAGTACCCAAGAGAGCGCTCGAGATCGCCAATGGCTGCGGCGCGCTGGCGGTGACGAAGAAGGGGCCCATGGAAGGCATCGCCTCGCTCGACGCTGTCGAGGCGTTCATCGCCACCGTCAGGACCGGAGCACCGGCATGAGCCAGGCGACCGACAGGCTTGCCGCCATTGCAAAGCGCCGCGCGGCTGGCGAACGGGCCGGCATCGCCTCGATCTGCTCGGCCCATCCGCTGGTCATCGAAGCGGCGTTGCGCCACGGCAAAGCGCGCGGCGCCGATGTGCTGATCGAGGCCACCTGCAACCAGGTCAACCACGAAAGCGGCTATACCGGCATGACGCCAGGTGATTTCCGCCGCTTCGTCGAGACGATCGCCGGCAAGGTCGGCTTTCCCCTGGACAGGTTGGTGCTCGGCGGCGATCATCTCGGCCCTAATCCCTGGAAGCACCTGCCGGCGCCCGAGGCGATGGAAAAGGCCGCGCGCATGGTCGATGCCTATGCCGAGGCCGGCTTCACCAAGATCCATCTGGACGCCAGCATGGGCTGCGCCGGCGAAGGCGCGGCACCGCCCGACGCCACGATCGCGGCGCGCGCCGCCGAACTGGCCGAGGTGGCGGAGGCCGCGGTTGAACGAACTGGCGGCACCAGGCCCGTCTATGTCATCGGCACGGAAGTGCCGGTGCCGGGCGGCGCCTTGGAAGCGATGGACCATCTGGCGGTGACGACACCGGAGGCCGCGGGCGAGACGGTGCGCATTCACCGCGATGCCTTCAGCCGGCGCGGCCTCGACCAGGCCTTCTCGCGGGCGATCGGCGTCGTGGTGCAACCGGGCGTCGAATTCGGCAATGCCGAGGTGATCGCCTACCGGCCGGAATGCGCTCGGGCGCTCGCCGGCACACTGCGAGACCTGCCGCAATTCGTATTCGAGGCTCACTCGACCGACTACCAGCCGGTCGAAGCTCTGACGGCACTTGTCGACGATGGCTTCGCCATCCTGAAAGTCGGACCCTGGCTGACCTTCGCGCTGCGCGAAGCGCTCTATGGCCTGAGTCACATCGCCGACATTCTGGTTCCTGACCCGGCGCGCGAAAACCTGCCGGCGGCGATGGAGCGCGTGATGCTGGCGGCGCCCGGCAATTGGAAGAACTACTATCATGGCAGCGAGGCCGAGCAGCGGATCGAGCGGCATTTCTCCTACAGCGACCGCATCCGCTACTACTGGCCCGCGCAGCCGGCGCAGCAGGCCGTGAACGCGCTGATGCAGGCGCTGGGCGAGCGCGACATCCCCTCGCCCCTGATCAGCCAGTATCTCGGCCGTCTCGACAGGGCGGTGGCGAGCGGATCCGTCGCGCCAAAAGCCAGGGAACTCCTGATCGCCGGTATGACGGATGTTCTCGACATCTACGCTGAGGCAACCGGCTGATCCGCCGACTACGATCGGCCAGTGCCGTCGGCAGCAACCTTCATCTGCGGCAAATTCATGAGCGGGAGGCGTCGCACCGCAGCGCCTCCCGACCCCTGATATCACTCGCCGCGCATCGTTGCCTGGAAAGTCGGCAGGTGCTTCTTCTGCGCTTCCAGCATGCGTTCGCGGTAGACGCCGTAGATGACGTCGGTGTCGTGCAGCGTCACGCCCGCGATCGTCGGCGAGGCGAAGACCGGCAGTTCGATGCCGCGCTTGGCGAGCTGCTCGGCGGTGCGGGCGATCAGCTCATGCGCCAGGATCATCGCGAGCACCGTCGACGAACCGGACACCGGACGGCTCCAGCCATCGACCGGTACGATGGCGTCCTCGATCGGCGAGCAGGTGTCGATAACGAGATCGGCCGCATCCGCCAGCCGCTTGCCGGAGGAGTGCGTGGCAGGCTTGTCGAGATTGTTCTTGCTGGTCACCGCGACGACGAAGATGCCGCGTTTTTTCGCGTAGAGCGCGGTGTCGATACCCGACGAGTTGCGGCCGCTATGGCCGAAGATGATGATGGAATCGCCCTTGTTGAGCGGCTGGTGATCCAGGAACTTCTCGGCGTACTTTTCAGTCCGCTCCAGCCACAGAAGCTCGCGCACGCCGCCGGCGCCGAGCACGTTGTGCCACATCACGCGCGGGTCGGTCAGCGGATTGAAGCCGACATAGCTGCCGTAGCGCGGGAACACTTCCTGCACCGGCAGCACCGAATGGCCCGAACCGTAGAGATGGACCAGACCGCCGCCTTCCAGCGAGTCGGCGAAGCGGCTGGCGGCCTCGCCAAAGGCCTCTTCGTTGGTTTTCGCTGCCTTGTCTATGAGAGCGGCGAGACGGTGGATGTAGAGATCGGACACGTGGGTGCTCCTGTTTAAGTGTCTGCTTGGGAGGGTGGATCAGCTTCGCGGATTCGACGGGACGCGCCCGGCGCGCAGCGTCGAGCGGATTTCGTAGCGGTCGCCGCGCATGATGGAGACGGTGAATTCGAACGGGCCGCGCTCGTCGGTGGTGATGCGTTCGACGATGAAGGCGGGGCTGCCGGCGGGCAGGTCGAGCAGGTCGGCGTCCGCAGCGCCAACGGCACCGACGCGGTAGTTTTCCCGCGCGGCCACCGGCACGATGCCGTAGTGACGCTCGAGTGCTTCGTAGAGTGAACCCTGCAGCAAGCCGGCGTCGAGGAACCCCGGCACGCGCGCCGCCGAAAGCTGCGCCGTCTGGATGCCGATCGGCTCGTTGTTGCCCAACCTGAGACGCCGGATGCGCACCACCGGATCGCCTTCCTCGATCTCCAGCGCGCCGGCCGCCGCGGCATTGGCCGTCGTCAGGCTGCAATCGAGCAGGCGCGAGCCGGCGACCACGCCCATATTGCCCATCTCCTGGGTGAAGCTGGTCAGTTCGCGCGTGCCGGCGACCAGCGTGGTCGAGCGCACGAAGGTGCCGCGGCCATGCTCGCGCCGCAGCAGCCCGCCTTCCTCCAGATTGCGCAGAGCGTGGCGCAGCGTGATACGGCTGACACCGAACAGGGCGCATAGCCGGTCTTCCGCTGGGATCTGGTCGCCGGTCGCCCATTCGCCACTCTTGACGATGGCGCGGATCGCCTCCTCGACCTGATACCAGAGCGGCTCCGGCCGTCGGCGGTCCGGCTGCTGAAAGCTCGCTTCGCTCATCGCACCTGTCTCCACTCTTTCCCGGCGCGACCCGCCAGCGCCGCGCCGACAAGACCGGCGCCCGGACCGAACCGGCCGGACCGGACCTCGATGCCGCGCAGATGCGCCGGCAGCTGGCGCCGCAGCGCGGCAAGCAGCGGCGGCCGCATCACCTCCAGCGCCTCGGCCAGTCCTCCCGAAATCAGAACCGCCTGCGGATCGAGAAGTGCCACGGCCCCGGCAAGCGCTGTGCCGAGCCGCCGCGCCGGCACTTCCAGCAAGGTCTGCGCGGCGAGTTCGCCCGCCTGGGCGGCGGCGATCAGCCGGCGGCCATCGGGGAGGCCAATCTGGCCGGCAAGCGCATCGAGCGCCCGGCCCGAGGCGACGCGCTCCAGCCAGCCACTGCGCTCCTCGCCATGATCCTCGATGTCGGCGCAGGCCCAGCCGAACGAGCAGGCGCCGCCATGCGCGCCGGCAACGATACGGCCGTTGGCCAGCACCGCCGAGCCGATGCCGGTGCCGATGGCGAGCAGGATCGCATCCGACATGCCTTTGGCCGCACCCTCGAGGGCTTCCGCCAGCAGCGCGATCTGAGCGTCGTTACCAAGCGCCACAGGCAGGCCTGGAAACAAGGCCTGGATGTCGACGCCGTCGAGAAACGGCAGGTTCGGGATCCAGCGGCAGACGGCACCTTCGACGAGCCCGGGCAGCGCGATGCCGAGCGCCTCGACCGCCCCGGCCCCAGCGCGCAGCGCCTGGATGCGGGCGACGAACGCATCAAGGCTTGCCGGCGCCGGCTCGCGGCTCGGCATGTCCAGCGCGCCGATGTCGCCGGTGAAGACGGCGGCGCGCAGATTGGTGCCGCCGAGATCGATGGCCAGAACCCTCGTCATCGGTCGGGCCCCTTGCCGAACGGTGGCGCGAACAGGCCGCTGCCGGCATTCCACGAATGCGACGCCGCCGCGAAGGCTTGCGCGTAACGCGTACCGCGCAGGCAGCCGCGCAGCCGGTAGAGCGCGCTGTAGTAATCGACATAGGGAAAGCTGCTCAGGCCCCGCGCCAGCTCGTATTCCTTGACCGCCTCGCTCCAGGCCTCGAAGCCGTCGCTGACATCGACGAGATGCTCGGGCCGAAAACCGTCATCATCCTCCCAGTTCTCGCCGAACAGGAGCAGTTGCGGCGTGTACGCCGCGTGGTCGCTGGCAACGGTCGGCAGGGCGGCGTAGAAGATGCCGGTCTGCGTCAGGTGCGCGGCGGCGCGATGGTCCTTGTGCCAGCTGCCGTGCCAATGGGTGATGACGATCTCGGGTTTGAGTTCACGAATGACGTCGCATACCTCGAGCGCCGTCTCGTCATCCGACGGCAGGAAGGCGTCGCGCAGGCCGAGGTTGCGCACCTTGACACCAAGCCGCTCAGCCGCCCTGCCCGCTTCCTCTTCCTTCTGCACGCAATAATGCGCGGGGATGAGGCAGGGATGCCCCTGCTCGCCCATGGTCAGGTGCAGGAGGGTCACCGAAGCGCCGCGCTTGACGGCGGCGGCGGCCAGCGGCCCAGCGATCACCTCGGCATCGAAGGCGTGCGCGCCGACGACCAGGATGGAGCTTGCGGCGTAGATCCTGTCCTCGATCATTTCATGCCCCCAGCGCCGACGCCTTCGCGAATCTGGCGGGCGAGCAGACAATACATGATCAGGATGGGTGCCATGGAGATCGCCAGCGAGGCGAAGACCAGGCCCCAGTCAGTGCGGAACTGGCCGACGAAAACGCTGATCGCCAGCGGCACCGTCTTGTAGCGGTCGTCGAAGATGAAGATCAGCGGGAAGAAGAAGTCGTTCCACACGGCAATCGCGGTGAAGATGGCGACGATCGACACCGCCGGCTTCACCATCGGCAGGATGATCTGGAACAGGATGCGGACCTCGCCAGCGCCGTCCATGCGCGCCGCCTCGTCGAGTTCGGAAGGCAGCACGCGCATGAAGTTGGCGAAGATGAAGACGGCGAAGGGAATGCGGATCGCCGAATAGACGAGGATCAGCCCGGTCAGCGAATCGAGCAGGCCGAGATTGCGCATCAAGGTGAATAGTTCGACCGAAGCCAGCCTGATCGGCAGCATGATGCCCGACAGGAACAGGCCGAGCATGATGGCGTTCCAGCCGAGCCTGTAGCGGCTGAGCGGATAGGCGGCCATCGCCGAGACGACGATGGTGAGAATGACCGCGCCGCCGGTGACAATCAGACTGTTGATGAAATTGTGGCCGAGATCGGCGCGCGTCCACGCCCGGACGAAATTGTCGAAGGCCCAGCTCAGCGGCAGGCCGAGCCGATTGTCATAGATCTCCGCAGTCGTCTTGAAGCAGGAGATGACGAGGATGTAGAGCGGCAGCAGAACCGCCGCTGCCCAGAGGATCAGCACCGTCCAGCCGGGCAGCCGCTCCAATCTTGGCGAGAAGGTCCTGTTCGGGATCGCCAGCGCGTTCATAGCTGCACCGTGCGGCGATCGAAGAAGCGCAGCATCAGCAGGGTGCCGATGCTGAGGATCAGGAACAGCATAGTGCCCAAGGCCAGCGCCAGACCGATATCCGTGATACCGACAGCGCCCTCGGCGCCGAAGGCCAGGCGGTAGAAATAGGTTACCAGCGTGTCGGTCGCGTAGCTCGGATTGCCCTGCACGCCCTGCACGACATAGACGATGTCGAACTGGTTGAAGGTGTTGATGAACGACAGCGTCGTCAGTGTGCCCAGCGCCGGCATCAAAAGCGGCAGCGCGATCGAAAACAGCATGCGCGCATTGCCGGCGCCGTCGAGCTTCGCCGCCTCGAAGATCTGGCCGGAAATCTGCCGCAGGCCGGCCGTGTAGATCAGCACCGGCAAGCCCATCCAGTTCCAGGCGTCGACGGCGATCAGCATTCCGAGCGCCGTGTGGCTGTTGCCGAGCACGGTCAGGCTGCCCTCATGCAGGCCGAGCCCGTTCAGAGCCCATTCGACGACGCCGCCCGGCGCCAGGAGCAGGCGCCACAGCGCACCGACGATGACGGGGCTGAGCACAGCCGGAAAGAAAAACACCGACTGGAAGAAGGCCGCGCCCCTGTCGCGCAGGAACAGCAGCCAGGCGAACAGCAGGCCGATACCGTTCTGGAAGACCATGATGCCGAAGAACCAGGCAGTGTTGTGCCAGAGCGCGCCGTAGAGCCGCGTGCCACTGGGGAAGACGAACAGCCGCGAGAAATTCGACAGACCGGCGAACTCGACCATGCGAAGCCCCTTCCAGATGAAGAAGCTGCCCCACAGCGACATCGCCAGGGGATAGAGGACGAAGAGCGCATAGACGGCCAGCGCCGGCAGGATGAAAAGCACGGCCATGCGCTGCTGCGTGCGTTTCAGGCTGCTTGTGCGGTGAAGGTTGGCCATGCGTACTGTCCGGCGAGAGGCCGGCCGCGATGCGACCGGCCCGGCTCCTCACTGCTTCGGCTTGAACCAGGTGGCGACGGCGGCCTGCATATCGGCGGCCAGCTTCTCCGGCGCGATGTTGCCTTCGACCATGTCGATGATCTCCGACTGCAAGACCGAGGAGGCCGTCGGCGACTGCCAGCGAAAGCCGACCAGCGTCAGATAGGGTGTCGAGTTCTTCGACATTTCCATCATCTGCGCCAGCACAGGGTCCTTCACCGTCACATCGGTGCGGGCCGGAGGCCAGCCGAGCTCGTCGGCGAACAGCTGGGCGAATTCGGCCGAGGCCATGAAGCCCAGCACCTTGGTGGCGGCCTCTTTGTTTTGACTCTCGGAGACGAGACCATAGGAGCCGTCCGAGAAGGCCGAGGTATAGAGCTTTGTCCCGGCATCATCGGCTGGGAATGGGAAGATGGAGAATTTCAGCTTCGGGTTCTGCGCCTTGAAACTGCCGTTCTCAAAGGACCCGCCGAGGAACATCGCCGCCTTGCCGCCGATGAACTGCTGCGTGGCCGTGGTGTAGTCGATGCCGGCGAAGCCGTCGGGGAAATAGGGCTTCAGCTCGGCGAAGCGTTTCAGTGCCGCGACATAGCGGGGGTCCTCGAAGGTCGCCTTGCCGGTCATCATCTCGTCGTAGAAGCCGGGGCCATAGACGGTCGGGCCGATGACGCCGACGCCGATCTCCAGCTCCCAGGCGGAGCCATTGGCGCCGCCGGTTGCGATCGGGGTGATGCCGGCCGCCTTCAGCTTCTCGCAGGCGGCGATGAAATCCTTGTAGGTCTTGGGGATCTCGATGCCTTGCGTGACAAAGATATCCTGGTTGTAGAACACGCCCATCATCGGCACCGAATAAGGGACGCCATAGACCTTGCCGTCGGTGCGGCCGCGCGCGCCGCCAAGGGCGGCGTCCGGCATGTTCTTCAATTCCGGCACGCTGTCGTCGAGCACGTCGAGATAGCCGGCATCGACGAAGGGCTGCAACTCGCCATAGGCCTTGAGCTGGGCGATGTCGGGTCCGCGGCCGCCGCGCAGTGCTGTGCTCAGCCGGTTCTGGTAGTCGGCATCCGGGGTGAACTGGATGTTGACCTTGATGCCGGGGTTCTTGGCCTCGAAGGCGTCGAAGATGCGGCGCATCGCGGCCTCGTCCTCGGTGCGCCAGCTCCACAGCGTCACCGTGCTGTCGGCTCTGGCGGGCAGGGTCGTGAAGATGCCCGCGCAGGCGGCCGCAAGGCCGCCGATCAGCCCAAGCGCGGCGCGCCGGTGAATTGAAAGCATGCTCATTGCCAGTTCTCCCGTTTTTCTCTGTCCTTGGCGTCCCGCGACACTTCGATGCCGCGCGAGAGTCATTCGCTCAGCCGAAGTCATTATAATGACATAGCGTTGTTCGCAAGAGGTGTCATTTTCTCTCCAGAGCGGTGACGTCGAGTGATCTGATTCAATGAATCCCTCGAATATGTTGTTTTTAATTAGTTAAATCGCTCACTCTGGAGCCGCAGAAAAAATCCCTGCCAGTCCTGCATGCAGCTTTTTCGCAAACGGGCCTTGCGCGATCGCTTCATGTTGTCATAACGTCACCGTGATCGCTATGCTCAAGTGGAGGATGAGGATGTCGTTTGCCTGGACGTCGAAACTGGCACTGGCCGCGGGTTTTGCCATCCTGCCAGCCAGCGGCTGGGCGCAGTCGGTCAACATCTCCTATCTGACGCACTGGTCGCCCGAGACGGTGGCGCTGCTGGAAGCGGCGGCCAAGGATTACGCCAAGACCAATCCGGACGTCAGCGTCACAGTGCGCGCCGTGCCCTTCGGCGATCTCCTGACCACGCTTCGCTCCCAAGGCGGCGGTGCGGACGGTCCGACGATCGGTGGCATCTACGATCTCTGGCTGCCGGAACTCGCCCGCGACAAGCTCGTCGCGCCCGCCCCCGACGCGGTGGCGAGCGAGGTCAAGGGCGCCTGGCCGGCAGGCGTCGTCAGCGCCGCATCGGTCGAGGGCAAGCTCTACGGCGTCCCTAACGAAATCGACGTCTACGCGCTCAACTACAACAAGGCGCTGTTCAAGCAGGCCGGCATCGCCGCTCCGCCAAAGACCTGGGACGAGTTCAAGGACGCGGCGCGGAAATTGACCAACAAGAATGCCGGCCAGCAGGGTTTTGGCATGATCAATTCCTGGGCGGCGGGCGTCGTCCATCCGTTCGCGTCACTGCTGGTTTCCAATGGCGGCGAGCTGGTCAAGGACGGCAAGCCGGTGCTGGACAGCAAGCAGGCCGGCGAGACGTTCCAGCTTTATGAAGACCTCATCAAGTCCGGCGCCAGCGTGCCGGCCATGGCGACGGCAGACGCCAACACCACCGGCCCGTTCCTCGACAATTTCGTCTCCGGCAAGACCGGCATGATCATCATGGCCAACTGGTGGGAGAGCGCGCTGAAGACGGGCATGGGCGACAAGTTCACCGACATCGCCACGGCGCCCATTCCGGTCGGCTCGAGCGGCGACAAGCCGCATTCGATCTCCTATTCCTGGATGACCGTGGTCAACGCCAATGCGGGCCAGGCCGAGCAGAAGGCGGCATGGGATTTCCTGGCCTGGCTCAACAATCCGAAGTCGGGCAAGAACGGCGCTTCGGCCATGTCCGACATCTTGATGTCGATGGGCATCCTGCCGTCGCGCACCTCCGACATCGACGCGCACAAGGACAAGCTCGGCTCGGAATTCCTGTCCGGCTATGTCAGCGTGCTCGCCGACGCAAAGCCCTTCCCGGTGGTGCCCGGCGGACAGGAATTCTCGGAATCCCTACAGCAGACGATCGAGGCGTTGCAGTATGGCCAGGTCTCGGCCAAGGATGCGCAGGCGACGGCGCAGGCCGACGCCACCTCGATCCTGGAACGCGCCGCCAAATAATGATCAGACCGTAATGATCCAGAGGTACCGTGCCTCGGCGGGCATCATGCTTGCGCCCGCCGTGACGCTGATCGGCATCTTCATTCTGTTGCCAATGCTGCTTACCGTCTGGCTGTCTTTCCAGGACTGGTCGACGCAGACATCGTTTTCCAGCGCCAGCTTCATCGGCCTCGACAATTTCCGCGAGATCTTCGGGCCGACCTCCGTCGGGCGCGACTTCACGGGCGCGCTGACAAACACCGCGATCTATACCGCACTGTCCGTCGCCCTGATCCTGCCGCTGTCGGTGGCCTTCGGCCTGATGGTTTACCAGCACGATGTCGCCGGCGGCACGGCGCTGAGGACGGTGCTGTTCTCCACCTATATGGTGCCGATGATCGCGGTGGCGCTGGTCTGGTCGAAACTCTATTCGCCGAGCGAAGGGCCGCTCAACCAGATGCTCGGCCTGATCGGCGTCGGACCGCAGCCCTTCTTGTCGTCGCCGCGCTCGGCGCTGATCTCGATCGTCTTCCTCAACGTCTGGCAGCAGGTCGGCTATTTCACCGTGCTGGCGATCGCCGGCCTGACGCAGATTCCGGGCAGCCTCTACGAGGCGGCGAAGCTCGACGGCGCCAACCGATTCGAGCAGTTCCGCTTCATCACCTTGCCGCTGATGCGGCGGACGCTTTTGTTCAGTGCCGTCATCGCCATCATCAACGCGGTACAAGTGTTCGAGCCGGTGGCGTTGATCACGCAGGGTGGGCCGGTCGGCTCGACCAATGTCTTGACCTATCACATTCACCGCGTCGGCATCGAACGCGCGCAGGGCGGGCTGGGCTCGGCCATGGCTGTCATGCTGATGCTGTCACTGATCGTCGTTGTCTGCGCGCTCTTCGCACTCGCCAACCGGAAGGACCAGGAATGAGCGCGGGATCGTCGAGCTGGCTTGCGCGCAGGCGCGCCTCCGGCCGCAAGGCGCTGCTGGCGACGCTGATACTGCTGGCCGCCGTCGCATCCGCCTTCCCGCTGGTGTGGATGGTGCTGTCGAGCCTGAAGACGCCGGCCGAGAGCATGCAGGTGCCTCCGGTCTGGATCCCGCATACGCCGAGCATCGAGGCCTATGAAAAGGTTTCGGGTGTGGTCAATGTCGGCCGCTCGATGTGGAATTCGCTGGTGATCGCCTCGATCACCACGGCCGGCGTGCTGGTCACCAGCATGATGGCCGGCTACGCCTTCGCCAAATACCACTTCCCGGGCCGCTCGCTTTTGTTTTCGGTGCTGATCGCGACCATGTTCCTGCCGCCGATCGTGACGCTGATCCCGCTCTATCGTCTCGTCGGCTCGATCGGCCTCAATGCCAGCCTCGCCGGCATCATCGTGCCCAACCTCGCCAATGCCTTCGGCATCTTCCTGATGCGCCAGTTCATCGCCGGGGTGCCCGACGACCTGATCGATGCCGCGCGCATGGACGGCGCCTCGGAACTGCTGATCCTGTTCAAGATCGTGGCGCCGAGCGTGGCGCCTGCGATCGCCGCACTTGCGCTGTTTGCCTTCGTCTATCACTGGAACAGCTATCTGTGGCCACTGACGGTGCTGCAGGGCAATGCCGACGCCTATCCGATCGTCATCAGCTTGAGCCGGCTGTTGAGCTACAACAGGGGCGCGGTCAACACCGGACTGGTGATGGCCGGCGCGACGCTGGCCGTGCTGCCGCCGCTCATCCTGTTCGTCTTCCTGCAGCGCTTCTTCGTCGATTCCATCGTCGGCTCGGCGATCAAGGGATAGCCAAAGCATGATCCCGAAAAGTGGATACCGGTTTTCGGATAAAGATCATGCTCAAACAGAGATAGAGCCCCATCCCGATCCATCGGGATGGAACAGGCTCTAATAAGGCAGGCCGACATAGTTTTCCGCCAACGCTGTCGACGCCGCGCGCGAGTGAACGAGGTAATCGAGTTCCGCTTCCTGGATGCGCTGGCCGAAGTCGCCCGTGTCGGGAAAGCGGTGCAGCATCGTCGTCATCCACCAGGAAAAGCGCACCGCCTTCCACACCCGCGCCAGCGCCTTGCCGGAATAGGCCTCGATGCCACCCTGGGACTTCTCCATGTAGAAGTCGCGCAAACTGGCAAAGAGGTAGCGTACATCGCTGGCGGCGAGATTGAGGCCCTTGGCGCCGGTTGGCGGCACGATATGGGCGGCGTCGCCGACCAGGAACAGTCGGCCGAAGCGCATTGGCTCGGCGACGAAGGAGCGCAGCGGCGCGATCGACTTTTCGAAGGACGGCCCGGTGGTAACGCTTGCTGCCGTCCGCTCCGGCAAGCGGCGTCGCAATTCGTCCCAGAATCGGTCGTCGGACCATGCCTCGACGCGATCGTCCTGCGGACATTGGACGTAGTAGCGGCTGCGATGCGTCGAGCGCATCGAGCACAGCGCAAAGCCCCGCTCATGGTTGGCGTAGACCAGTTCATGATCGGCCGGCGGCACTTCGGCCAGCACGCCAAGCCAGCCGAACGGATATTGCCGCTCGAAGGTTTTCAGCGCGCGCTCCGGCACGGATTTGCGGCTGACGCCGTGATAGCCATCACAGCCGGCGATGAAGTCGCAGTCGATGCGGTGCGTGACGCCTTCCCTCGCATAGGTAACGAACGGCGCCTCGCCGTCGAAATCGTGCAGCGCGACATCGGCTACCTCATAGATGGTGACGAGCCCCATCGCTTCGCGCCTGCCCATCAGATCATGCGTCACCTCGGTCTGCCCATAGACGGTGACATGCTTGCCGCCGGTCAGCGCCGTGAGATCGATACGGTGCAGCCGACCATCGAAGGCGAGCGAGATGCCGGAATGGGACAAGCCTTCGGCATGCAGCCTTGCAGCAGCGCCGGCCTCTTCCAGCAATTCGACGGTACCTTGCTCCAACACACCGGCACGCACGCGGCCAAGCACGTGCTCGCGGCTCGAGCGCTCGAGGATAACCGTCTCGACACCGATGCCGGCCAGAAGCTGCCCGAGCAGCAGGCCGGACGGTCCCGAGCCAACAATCAGAACCTGGGTGCGCATCAGTGGCCAAGTCTTTCGATCTGCGCGATCAGTTCGGCAGCAAGGCGCAAGGACGCGGCGGTGGCGACGAGCATCTGTGGCAGCAGCAGCCATTCCAGCGTCCAGGCCGCGCCCGAGCGCTCCTGTTCATGCACCAGCGCCTGATGCATGCCGGAAAGCTGCGTGGTGTTGAAACGCGCAAGCGCCACCAGCGCTTCGGCCTTCACCGGGTTCTGTTTGTGCGGCATGGCCGACGAGCCGCCACCGCCCGACAGCTCGATGTCGTTTCCACCCTGCGCCAGCAGCGCAATGTCCTGGCCGAACTTGCCGAGACTTCCCGTCATCAGCGACATCAGGCCGGCGAAGTCGGCGAGTGTATCGCGCTGGGTCTGCCATTGCGGCGCATCGCCGAGGCCGAGCCTGGCGGCAAGGCCCGCACGCACCGCCGGCCCCTTGTCACCAAGCTTTTCCAGCGTGCCGGCGGCGCCGCCGAATTGCACGACGAGCAGGCGCCCCGACTGTTGCGACAGCCTCTCCTGGTGCCGCTGCAGGGGCGCCCGCCACGCTGTCACGCGATCCGCTGCCGTGATCGGGATCGCCGCCTGCATACGCGTCACCCCGGTCAGTGCCCTACCCCCAAAGCGCTCCTCCAATGAGACGAGCCTTATGATGGTCTCGGTCAGCAGCAGACCGAGGTGCTCGACGACGGATTTCAGCCGAAGCACGAGGCCGGTGTCGATGACGTCCTGGCTGGTCGCGCCGAAATGGACCGAACCGCCATGCGGTTCGCCGACGGCCAGTTTGATCTGGCGCACCAGTTCCGGCACCACGACGCCGTCCTTGGTGACGCCGGCGCGCAGCTTACCGGTGTCAGGCCGGAACGAGGCAAGCGCCTTGACGATTGCCGCCGCGGTCTCTCCGGGGATCAAACCGCAATCGGCCTCGGCCTCGGCCAGCGCACGTTCGAATGCCAGCATCGCGGCAATGTCGGCTTCCACCGAAAAATGCCGCGCCGCTTCCTCGTCGCCGAGCAGGCCGGAAAGCAGCGGATGGTCGAAGGGCGATACGGTCATGTCCTGCTCCTTGCGTCCATCAGCTGTCGAAGAAGACCGTTTCCTTCTCCCCCTGGAGATGGACGTCGAAGACGTAGGCGTTGCCCTCGCGCTCGGCGATCAGCGTCGGCACGCGGACGCGGTGCTCGATGCGAGCCAGGATCGGATCTTCGGCATTCGCCTTTTCCTCGTCGGAGAAGTAGAGCCTCGTATGCAGACCGAGATTGATGCCGCGCGCGACGATCCAGAGCGTGATGTGCGGCGCCATCAGGCGGCCGTCACGGAACGGCACACGGCCGGGTTTAATGGTCTCGAATATGCAAAGGCCGGTTTCCATGTCGGTAGGGCAGCGGCCCCAGCCGTGGAAATTCGGATCTGCCGTCCCGCGCAATTCGGCCGGCGAATTGTATAGCCCGTCGGCATCCGCCTGCCAGATCTCGATCAGCGCATCCTTCAGCGGTGTGCCGGTGCCGTCGAGGACGCGAATGCGCAACTCGATGCGCTCGCCCTTGGTCCGCTCATTGACCATGGCCGAGCCAAGATCGTTTTCATAGACACCGCCGATGCCGCAGAAATTCGGCGTCAGCCCGATATGGACATAGGGTCCGGCGGTCTGCGAAGGGCTCTCCTTCGGCCGGTCGAGCGGCTGCGCCATCAATTGCCCTCCGGCCTGTTCTCGAACAGCGTCGAGCGGCGCCCGCGCAGCACGATGTCGAATTTGTAGGCAAGCGCGTCCATCGGGATGGTCGACTGCATGTCGAGCGCGGCAATCAGCGCTTCAACGGCCGCCTTGTCGCGAATGCCGCCGACGATCGGACAGCGCCAGATCAGCGGATCGCCCTCGAAATACATCTGCGTGATCAGCCGCTGCGCGAAGCCGTGGCCGAAGAGCGAAAAGTGAATATGCGCCGGCCGCCAATCGTTCGGGCCATTCGGCCAAGGGTAAGGACCGGGCCTGACAGTGCGAAAGGCATAGGCGCCGTCCTCGCCGGTGAGGGTGCGGCCGCATCCGCCGAAATTCGGATCCAACGGCGCCAGATAGCCATCCTTCTTGTGGCGATAGCGGCCGCCGGCATTGGCCTGCCAGAATTCGAGCAGCGCACCGGGAACGCCAACGCCGCGCTCGTCGAGCACCCGTCCATGGACGATGATGCGCTCGCCGATGGCGCTCTCGCCTGGCTTGGCGAAATTGTGGATCAGGTCGTTGTCGCGTTCACCGATCATGGCATGGCCAAACACCGGGCCGGTCAGTTCCGACAGCGTGTTGTCGAATGACAGCAATGCCTTCTGCGGAGAACGCAGCACCGAACTCTTGTAGCCCGGCGTGAACGCCGGCGGATGCCATTGGCGGTCGCGCTGGAAGAAGGCGCCGGTTTCCGGCGTCCGGTTGGAGCCGGGCTCAGCCATGGGCAGCCTCGCCTCCGTCCATTTCCGAAAACACCTCCTTGGCTATTCTGAAAGCACGGTTGGCCGCCGGCACCCCGGCATAGATCGCGACATGCAGGAACGCTTCGCAGATATCTTCGCGCGTCGCACCGGTGTTGGCGGTGGCGCGCACATGCAAGGCGACCTCCTCATCATGGCCGAGTGCGGCCAGCAGCGCCAGCGTGACGATCGAGCGCTCGCGTTTCGAAAAACCCGGCCGCGCCCACACCGTTCCCCAGGCGGCTTCGGTGATCAGCTCCTGAAACGGCTGATCGAAGTCGGTGGCGGCAACTTCAGCCCGGTCGACATGGCGATCGCCGAGCACGGACCGCCGCACCGCAAGGCCGGCGCGGTATCTGGCTGCGTTGCCGGGGACTTCATCCATGGGTTTCAGCTCCTGGGGCAAGCGATGCGATGAAATCGCGGATCAGGGCGACCAGCGCTTCAGGTTGTTCGATGCAAGGAATATGCCCGGCGTCGCGGACGATCTCGAAACGCGCGCCGGGGATCAGAGCGGCCAGCGAGCGGACGAGGTCGGGAGGCGTCGAGCCATCCTGGTCGCCGGCGATGCACAGCGTCGGCACTGCGATGCGGCGCGCGGCCTCGGTGAAGTCGGCATCGCGGACCGCAATGCAGGTTCCGATATAGCCGGGCAGCGCCTGTCTGGTCAGCATATTGCGGCAGCCGGCAAGGTCGGCTGCGCGCGCGGTATGGAAATCCGGCGTGAACCACACTTTCATCACGCCATCGGCGATCGCCTCGATCCCGTCGCGCTCTACGGTGGCAATGCGGCCGTTCCAGCTCTCGGCAGTGCCGATCTTGTGGGCCGTGTCGCTCAGGACCAGAGCCTCGACGACCTCGGGCCGGCGGGCATAGAGGCGTTGTGCGACCATGCCGCCGACCGACAGGCCGACCAGAACAACCCTGTCGAAACCGAAATGGTCGATGAGGGCGCTCAAATCGTTGGCATGGTCGTCAATGGAGCGCACGCCGCTGCCATTGTCGGAAAGGCCGTGACCACGCTTGTCATAGGCGAGCAGAGGCATCTCGCCGCCCAGAAGCGCAACGACCTCGTCCCAGATGCGGTAGTCGGTGCCGAGCGAATTGATGAACACCACCGGTGGCATCGCGCCGTTTGCCTCGACATATCGGTGATGCAGCGTGATGCCGCCAAGGGTGACGAATGGCACGAGTTCAATCCTCCATCTCCACATTGCACAAGGCATTTGGTTCGGTAAAATGATATTTTGCGCCGTTTCATTAACTCAGGGGTTATCAAATCCATGTCCGAGAGCCGCATCCGGTTCCGTCACCTGCAGGCATTCCTGGAAGTCGCGCGGCAGGGCAGCGTGGCTCGCGCCGCCGACTTTCTGCATGTCAGCGCACCGGCGGTGACCAAGACGCTGCGTGAACTGGAAGAAGCGCTCGGTGTCGCCGTCGTCGAGCGCGACGGGCGTGGCATTCGCGTCACAAGGCTTGGCGAGATCTTCCTCAGCCATGCCGGTTCGGCGATCACGGCTCTGAAGCGCGGCGTCGATTCCGTTCGCCAGGACGGCGCCGTCAATCGCCATCCGATCCGCATCGGCGCGCTGCCGACAGTGTCGGCGAAGGTCATGCCGCGGGCCATGAGCCTGTTCCTGCGGGAAAATACCGGCGCCGCGCTCAAGATCGTCACGGGCGAAAACGCCGTGCTGCTTGAGCAATTGCGCACCGGTGCGCTCGATCTCGTCGTCGGACGGCTGGCGGCGCCCGAAAACATGACCGGCTTCTTCTTCGAACATCTCTACTCCGAACAGGTTCTGTTCGTGGTGCGGGCCGGACATCCGCTGCTGGAGCCGGAGGCCGACATCTTCGCCAGCCTCGACGAATTTCCGGTGCTGATGCCGACCCGGGAATCCGTCATCCGGCCCTTTGTCGATCGCCTGTTCATAACCAACGGCATGACCGCGCCGGCCACCGAAATCGAGACGGTCTCGGATTCGTTCGGCCGCGCCTTCATGCGGCAGAGCGATGCGGTGTGGATCATTTCGGCCGGCGTGGTCGCCAACGAGATCGCGAGCGGCGCCTTCGTCGCCTTGCCGGTCGACACCGAGGAAACCAAGGGGCCGGTTGGGCTGACGATGCGCACCGACACCGCCCCCTCACCCGCCTTCTCCATCCTGCTGCAAACCATTCGCGAGGCGGCAAGGCCGGGCAATTGAGACGCCGAGCGTCCTGTAGGCCTTCGCCTCATTGAAAATCTGCTAACCCAGAGGTTAATGAAACGCCACAAAATATCATTTTACCGAACCAAAACGCTGGTGCACTGTGGCAGTGGAGGAGCCACAGAGGGAGGAACACATGACCCATTCTATCGGCAGCAAACCAGGCATTTCGCGACGCCAGTTCATCGCCACCTCGATAGCCGGCGGCACTGCCCTGGCGCTTGGCGGCAACAGGGCCTTCGCCCAAGCCGCCGACACGCTGAAGGTCGGCTTCGTCAGCCCGCGTACCGGGCCGCTTGGCGGCTTTGGCGAGACCGACGGCTACGTGCTTGACCTCGCCCGCAAGGCGCTGGCCGGCGGCATCGAGCTCGGCGGCAAGAAATACAGTGTGGAAATCCTCGATCAGGATACGCAATCGGATCCCTCCCGCGCGGGCCAGCTCGCCAAGGACCTGATCAACAACCAGGCCATCGACCTGATGCTGGCGGTGTCGACGCCCGAGGTGATCAATCCGGTGGCCGATGCCTGCGAAGCCGCCGGCGTACCCTGCCTGTCGACGGTCATGCCGTGGGAAGCCTGGTATTTCGGCCGCGGCGCCAAGCCCGGCGCGCCCTCGCCCTTCAAATGGACTTATCATTTCGGCTTCGGGGTCGACGAATTCTTCAGGGCCTACGTTTCGCAGTGGAACCTGATCGAGACCAACAAGAAGGTCGGCGTCATGTATCCCAACGACGCCGACGGCAACGCTATCCGCGCTCATCTCGCGCCGCTGCTGGCCAAGCAGGGTTTCAGCATCGTCGATCCCGGCGCCTATGAAACCGGCACCACCGACTATTCCTCGCAGATCGCGCTGTTCAAGCAGGAGGGCGTCGAGATTTTCAACTCCTTCCCCATCCCGCCTGACTTCGCCGCGTTCTGGCGCCAGGCGGCACAGCAAGGGCTGATCAAGCAAATCAAGATCTGCCAGGTCGCCAAGACCGGCCTGTTCCCGTCGGACATCGAGGCGCTCGGCGACCTCGGCATGAAGATTTCGAGCGCCGCCTACTGGCACAAGGCCTTCCCGTACAAGTCGCCGCTGACCGGCGTTTCGGGGGCGGAGCTGGCCGATGGCTATGAAGCGGCAAGCGGCAAGCAGTGGACACAGCAGCTCGGCGCCTCGATGTCGCTGCTCGATGCCGGCTTCGAGGCTTTGAAGGCAAGTTCCAATGCCAAGGACAAGGCGGCTGTGGCGAAGGCGTTGAGCACGCTCAAGACCGAGACGATGATCGGCAAGGTCGACTTCACCAGCGGACCCGTGGCCAATGTCTCGCCCGGCCCGATCATCGGCACGCAGTGGATCGCCGCCAAGGAAGGCAGCAAGTTCCCGCTCGACTATGTCGTGACCGAGAACGCCACCGACCCGAAGGTTCCGGTCGAGGCCAAGCTTCTGCCTTACAACGGCTGATGGACCGCTGACGAGGATCGCCTGGTGACCCATCCGCAACAACAGGCTGTTCTCGCTGCCACCGGCATCCACAAATGCTTCGGTGCGCTCGTGGTGCTGGATTCCGTGGAATTCACCATGGCCGCGGACGAGGCGGTCGGCATCGTCGGCCCGAACGGCGCTGGCAAGACGACGCTGCTCAGCGTGCTTGCCGGCGCCTTTCCGCCAAGCTCGGGCACGGTCAGCTTCAAGGGTGAGGACGTGACGTCCTTGCCGGCGACGCAGCGCTGCCGGCTCGGCCTGGTGCGTACGCACCAGGTGCCGAAACCGTTCAGCGGCATGACCACTTTCGAGAATGTTTTTGTTGCCGCATCGCATGGTGCCGGTCTCGGCCGCGACGAGGCCTATGAGGAGGCGCTGAACTCGCTGAAACTGTGCGGCATGATTGGCGTCGCCAACAGGCGCGCCGAGACGCTAGGGCTGCTCGATCGCAAGCGGCTGGAGTTGGCGCGCGCATTGGCGGCCAGACCGACGCTGCTGCTGCTGGACGAGATCGGCGGCGGCCTGACCGACGGCGAAGCCGGCGAACTGGTCGAGACGATCAAGGAGTTGCGCCGCCGCAAGATCGGCATCGTCTGGATCGAGCACATCGTGCATATCCTGCTGCAGGTTGCCGAGCGGCTGATATGCATGGATGCGGGCAAAATCATCGCCGATGGCGAGCCGCAAACGGTGATGGCCGACCCCGAGGTCGTACGCGCCTATCTCGGCGGAGGCCCGAAATGAGCCTGCTGTCGGTCGAAAACCTGGTTGTCCGGCACGGCCTGCTGCAGGCGGTGCGCGGTGTCAGCTTCAGCATCGAACGCGGCGAGACGCTGGCGCTGGTCGGCGCCAACGGCGCCGGCAAGACGACACTGCTCAGGGCCATCGCCGGCGCGCATCAGCCTGCGGCCGGTCGCGTGCTTCTGGACGGCGCCGATATCACCGGCGTGCCGTCGCACAAACGGGTCGGCATGGGCGTCGCACTGGTGCCGGAGGGGCGAAAGCTGTTCGTGCAGATGACGGTCGAGGAGAACCTTTTGCTCGGCAGGACTGCTGGGCGCCCAGGCGACTGGAGCGTCGCCAAGGTGCTCGAGATGTTTCCCAATCTGAAGCCGCGCCGCCATGCCAAGACCGGCCATCTGTCGGGCGGCGAGCAGCAGGCGACCGCGATCGGCCGGGCGCTGATGAGCAATCCTGACGTGCTGCTGCTCGACGAGGTTTCGCTTGGCCTGTCGCCGCTGATCGTCGACCGTGTCTACGCGGCACTTCAGGGCCTGATCAGTTCGGGTACGACGATCATCCTGGTCGAACAGGACCTCAACCGGGCGCTTTCGGTCTCGAACAAGGTCATCTGCATGCTGGAGGGGCGAATTGCGCTCGAGGGCGACAGCAAGAGCGCGTCGCGCGAGGATGTGACGAAAGCTTATTTCGGCCTGCACTGGAAAAGCACCGGGAGCGTTCCGGCATGAGCAACCAGATCATCCAGGGCATCCTGCTCGGCGGCTACTACGCGCTGATCGCCTGCGGCCTGTCCTTCATGTTTTCGGTGATGCGCATCATCAACCTCGCCCATGGCAGTCTTGCCGTCGTCGCCGCCTATGCGTTGTGGTTTCTGGCCTCGCGGTTCCACGTCTCACCGTTTCTCGGCTTGCTCATCGTATTGCCGGTGATGGCCGTGATCGGCTGGGCGCTGCAGCGCTTCCTGCTCGAGCGCAGCGCGCGTGGCGGCGCCCTGCTGCCGATCCTGACGACGTTCGGCCTCGCCATCGTCATCGACAACATGCTGTTCGAACAGTTCGGCGCGAACACGCGTTCGCTGGCGCCCTATATCGGCAGCCTGTCCTACGATTCCTGGGAATGGCCTGGCAGCATCTATGTCGGCAAGCTCGCGGTGATCATGTTCGCCACCGCCGTGATCCTGCTTGGCGGGCTGCAGCTGTTCCTGACCCGCACCGGGCTTGGGCGCTCGATCCGTGCCACTTCGGAAGACCCAGACACCGCCGGGCTGGTCGGCGTCGATGCACGGCGCGCCAATACCATTGCGGCTGCCATCGCCTTGGTCACGGTCGGCCTTGCCGGCGCGTTCCTCGGCATGCGCGGCACATTCGATCCCTATGCCGGCGCGCCGCAATTGCTGTTTGCGTTCGAGGCTGCGGTGATCGGCGGTGCCGGGTCGCTGTGGGGAACGCTGATCGGCGGCATCGTGCTGGCGCTGGCCCAGACGCTCGGCGCGCAAGTGCACCCGCAGGGATTCCTGATCGGTGGCCATGCCGCCTTCCTCGTCGTGCTGTTCGTGCGGCTTTCGGCGTCCGGCCTTGGCCTGCGTGGGCTATTGCGCCTGCCTTCCCGGATCGCGTCATGAGCACGGCCTCGTCCTCACCAGTCATCGAGCGCGGTACGGCGGCGTCGCGTATCGCGGCGATCGCGGTCGCCGTCATCATCGCGCTGCTTGCAATTGCCCCGCAATTCCTGTCGGCCGGCGCGGTCGACCGCATGACGGCGCTGTTCATCTACGTGATCCTGGCGGCAATGTGGAACGCACTGGCCGGTCTCGGCGGGCTGGTCTCGGTCGGCCAGCAGGTGTTCTTCGGGCTTGGAGCCTATTTCGCCATCCGGCTGGCCGATGTCGGCCTCAATCCTTTCCTGGCGCTTTTTGCATCGGGAATTATCGTCGGCGCGGTTTCCTGGCCGCTGTCGCTGTTCATGCTGCGGTTGAGGAACGGCGAGTTCGCCATCGGCATGTGGGTGATCGCGGCCCTCACCCATCTGCTGGTCAATCTCGATCGGCTGGTGCAAGGCGAAACCGGCACCTCGCTGATCTCGCTCAATGTCTACGACGGCTCGATAAGGCGGGTGACGATCTACTGGCTGGCGCTGGCCTCGATGACGGCGCTGCTCACTGTCCTCTTCGGCCTGCTGCGCGGCAGCACGGGCGCCGCCATCCGCGCGATCCGCGATAACGAGGATGCCGCCGCCTCGGTTGGCGTGCGCGTCACCGGCACCAAGCGTCTGCTGTTCGTGCTTGCCGCCTTCGGTATCGGCATCGCCGGCGCGCTGTGGCTGGCGACCTCCATCACCTTCCAGCCGAAAACCTACTTCAATGTGCAATGGACCGCCTACATGATCTTCATGGTGCTGGTCGGCGGTATCGGCACTTTCGAGGGCGCCATTCTCGGCGCGCTGGTGTTCTTCCTGATCGAAACATGGTTCGGGGGCGCCGGCGTCTGGTACCTGATCGGCCTCGGAGCCACGGCGGTGCTGTTTTCGCTGTTCCTGCCGCGCGGCCTGTGGGGGACGATCGAGGAGCGCTTTGGGCTACATCTGCTGCCGGTAGGCTACCGCGTCAGGCTACCGGCGGACATCTCCGATGGCGACACGACGCCGTCGCCACAGCAAGCCACAACACATCGGGAGAAGGCATGACCATGCTTTTCGGCAAGACGATCCTCGTCACCGGCGTTGCCTCCGGCATCGGTGCGCGCACGGCGGAGCTTGCCGGTCAACTCGGCGCCGATGTGATCGGCGTCGATGTGCGCGAGCCGGCTGTACCCGTCGGCAGTTTCGTCAAGGCCGACATCTCGTCGAAGGCGGGCGTCGATGAGCTCATCGCGCGCCTGCCTCAACGCATCGACGCGCTCTGCAATGTCGCCGGCCTCTCCGGAAACACCGGCGCGGCATCGACGCTCGCCGTCAATTTCTTCGGGCTGCGGGCGCTCTCGGAAGGGCTTGCGCCAAAACTTCGCGAAGGCGGCGCCATCGTCAACGTCGCCTCGATCGCAGGCTATGGCTGGCGCGCCAATCTCAACCGCGCCGCCTCGATGATCGCCATCGAGGGCTTTCCCGATGTCGCCAAAGTGGTCGCCGACCACGCTGTGAGGAACGAGGAAGGCTATCCAGTTTCCAAGGAACTGCTGCTCCTGTGGACCTTCCGCGCCGCGCACCAGGACCTGTTCAAGAGCCATGGCATCCGCGTCAATGCGGTGAGCCCGGGCCCGGTCGAGACGCCGATCCTGAAACAGTTCCGCACCGTGCTTGGCGACGCCCGCGTCGACAGCGACATCGCCCGGGTCGGACGTGCCGGCACATCGGGTGACATCGCGCCGGTCGTGCTGTTCCTGTGCTCGGATGGAGCTCGCTGGGTCAACGGCGCCAATGTGCCGGTCGACGGTGGCCTCGAAGCATCGATCAATGCCGAAATGTTCGGCTTCTAACATCCAATCTGTGAGGCTCATCGGGAGCGAGGAAAGAACAATGGATATCGGACTTCTGATCGACGGCGACGAAAAGGCGGCATCGGGCAAGGCTTCCTACGAGCGCATGGACCCGTTTACCGGCAAACTGGCGACGCGTGCCGCCGCGGCGAGCGTGGCCGACGCCAAGGCAGCCGTCGAAGCCGCAGCTGCCGCCTTCCCAGCATGGTCGAAGACCGGTCCCGGCGAACGCCGGGCCTTGCTGTCCAAGGCGGCCGATGTGATGGCTTCCAAGGTCGGCGAATTCACGAAGCTGATGATGGAAGAGACCGGCGCCACCGGACCCTGGGCTGGCTTCAACGTCATGCTGGCGGCCAACATGCTGCGCGAGGCAGCGGCGATGACGACACAGATTTCGGGTGAGATCATCCCGTCCGACAAGCCGGGGACGCTGGCCATGGCGATCCGCCAGCCAGCAGGCGTGTGCCTCGGCATCGCGCCGTGGAACGCGCCGGTCATTCTCGGCACGCGCGCCGTGGCTATGCCGATCGCCTGCGGCAACACGGTGGTGCTGAAGGCCTCCGAAATGTGCCCGGGCACGCACCGGCTGATCGGCCAGGTGCTGGTCGAGGCCGGCCTGCCCAAGGGCGTCATCAATGTCGTCACCAATGATCCCAGGGATGCCGCTGCAATCGTCGAGACGCTGGTCGCGCATCCCTCGGTCAAGCGTGTCAACTTTACCGGCTCGACTAAGGTCGGCCGGATCATCGCCGAACTCGCCGGCAAGCACCTCAAGCCGGCGCTGCTCGAACTCGGCGGCAAGGCGCCGCTCTTGGTGCTGGACGATGCCGACATCGACGCGGCGGTCAACGCGGCCACCTTCGGCGCCTTCATGCATCAGGGCCAGATCTGCATGTCGACAGAGCGGCTGATCGTCGATGACAAGATCGCCGACGAATTCGTCGCCAAGCTCGCTGCCCGTGCGTCCCAGCTTCCAGCCGGCGACCCGCGCGGCCATGTCGTGCTCGGCTCGCTGATCAGCAGCCAGGCGGCTGACAAGATGGAGGAGTTCGTTGCCGATGCGGTGGCCAAAGGCGCGAGGCTTGTCGCCGGCGGCAAACGTACGGGCACCGTGGTGGAGGCGACACTTCTCGACCATGTGACACCGGCAATGCGAGTCTATGCCGAAGAATCCTTCGGGCCGGTCAAGCCGGTGATCCGGGTGAAGGACGAGGACGAGGCCGTGCGGGTCGCCAACGACACCGAATATGGCCTGTCGTCAGCGGTGTTCAGCCGCGACATCAAACGTGCCATGGCGGTCGCCGCCCGCATCCAGGCAGGCATTTGCCATATCAACGGACCGACGGTCGGAGACGAAGCGCAGATGCCGTTTGGCGGCGTCAAGGGCTCCGGCTATGGGCGCTTCGGCGGCAAGGCCTCGATCGCCGAATTCACCGACCTGCGCTGGGTGACGATCGAGGACCCGGGGCAGCACTATCCGTTCTGAACCAGCTTCGTTTCAAACGGCTGACGGTTAAACAGCCAGCGACGGCGTGAAGCGGACGCCGGCGGATTGCTTCTGGCCAGGCTCCAGCACGATGCAGCCGGTGTCGATCTGCTCGTCGTCCATCCGGTTGAAAGCATCAGTGATGTTGCTGACCGGCTCGGCGCAAAAGAACGGCTCGCCCGGCGGCGTGTAGAGGACGAGGAAATCGAGCGGCGCCTCCGCCTCGATGTCCAGCTGCCGTTCGTATTCGGGCCAAGAAATCCGGGCGCGACGCGCCCATCCGGTGAAGACTGTGTCGAAGTCCACTTCCGATACATCAAAGCCGATGGACGGATCGGCCCCCGCGGGCAGCAGGACATGCAGGATGGGCAGCACCTCCGCATCGGTTTCCCACATGCCTGATACCCGTGCCTGGACATGCGTCCACGGCGTCGACGGGAAATAGGGATGGAGGCCGAAGCCGACCGGCATCGGCGCGTCCGACAGGTTGCGCACCGCAATGGTCATGGAAAGCCTGCCGTCGGCTAGCGATATCTCCTGCTCAGCTTCGTAGCTCCACGGCCAGGAATCGGCGGCGTGGCGATAGCGCAGGATGATCATGCTGGCTTCGTGGTTCACCACCGCCCATGGGTGACGCCAGCCATGGCCATGCTCATGGTGCGGATCGTCCGGACCCGTCGGCAGTTGAATGGAGCGCCCTGCGAATTCGAAGCGGCCATTCCTTATCCGGTTGGAATAGGGCACGAGCGGAAAGCAGGCCATGTCGCCGGCATCGCGACGGCTGATCGCCGCCGGATCGGCCGGGCGCAACCAATCCACGGCGGCGCCATCTTGCCACCAGCGATATGACACCAGCGCCCCGCCAGCGGCCGGAGCAATATCGACCGTCGCGATGCCGTCACTGATCGAGACCAGTTCCGTGCGTTGCGCAGCAACTGCAGCGGAATTCTTTGTCATCGGCACTCCCCCATCCCTTGACTCCAATCGCCATGGTTATAAGACATATCATATGAATAGTATGAAGAATAAGAAATCTTTCAGCACGGCGCGCACGTCACGGGTTGCCGTGGCGGTCTCCAGCGGTTCCACCGCGCTGCACGCGACAGTCGTCGAGCAGATCGGCCTGCGCATCGTGCAAGGCGACTTCCTGCCCGGCGAGGCCCTGCCCAATGCCGACGATTCCAGCGAGATGCTGGGGGTCAGCCGTACGGTACTGCGCGAGGCAATCAAAGTTTTGGCTGGCAAGGGGCTCGTCGAATCGCGGCCGAAGACCGGCACACGGGTGCGTCCGCGCTCCGACTGGAATTTCCTCGACCCCGATGTCCTGTCTTGGCGCTATGCCGGCGGTGTCGGCGCCGAGGATGTGCGGGCACTGTTCGAATTGCGCCGCGCTATCGAGCCGATGTCGGCGGCTCTTGCCGCCCAGCGCGCCACGCCGGCGCAGATCGCCGAGATCCATGCGGCGCTGGCCGAAATGGAAGCCGTGAGCGATGACGGCGACCGCTTCGCCAAGCCCGACCTGGTATTCCACCAGACCATCCTGCGCATGACCGGCAACGAGTTGATCGGCTCGCTGGCGGCACTGGTCGAAACCGCGTTGGTGATGAGCTTTCGCCTCTCCAACGACAATCCGGAAGGGCAGCGACACTCTTTGCCGCTGCACCGGGAAGTGGCCGAAAAGATCGCCGCCGGCGACGCCGCGGGCGCGCAAAAAGCGCTGCTGGTGCTCATCGACAACGCCGAGGACGATGTGCGCCGCAGCGTCGACAACCGCAACAAACGCCGCAACGACCGGGGCCAGCAATCGTGACCGAGACCAAACGCAAACTGCGGTCCGAAGCCTGGTTCGGCGGCGAAGGCAAGAACGCCTTCATGCACCGCAGCTGGATGAAGAACCAGGGCATTCCGGCTGATGCTTTCGACGGCCGCCCGGTGATCGGCATCTGCAACACCTGGTCGGAACTGACCCCGTGCAATGCCCACCTGCGGGGGCTGGCCGATCACGTCAAGCGCGGTGTCTACGAAGCCGGCGGCCTGCCGCTGGAATTCCCTGTGATGTCGCTGGGCGAAAGCAACATGCGCCCGACCGCCATGTTGTTTCGGAACCTGGCCAGCATGGATGTCGAGGAGTCCATCCGCGGCAATCCAATCGACGGCGTCATCCTGCTGGTCGGCTGCGACAAGACCACGCCGGCGCTCTTGATGGGTGCCGCCTCGTGCAATCTGCCGACTATCGCCGTCTCCGGCGGGCCGATGCTGAACGGCAAGTTCCGTGGGCAGGATATCGGCTCGGGCACACATGTCTGGAAATTCGCCGAGGAGGTCAAGGCCGGCCGCATGCCGGTCGCCGATTTCCTCGCCGCCGAGCAAGGCCAGAGCCGGTCGGCGGGCAGCTGCATGACGATGGGCACCGCCTCGACCATGGCCAGCATGGTGGAAGCACTCGGCATCGGCATGCCGGATAATGCCGCGATCCCAGCGGTGGATTCGCGCCGTGGCGTGCTCGCCCAGCTGGCCGGACGGCAGATCGTCGATCTTGTCCGCCGCGACGTGACGATTTCGCAGATCCTCACCAGGCAAGCCTTCGAGAATGCCATTCGCGTCAACGGCGCGATCGGCGGCTCGACCAATGCGGTGCTGCATCTGATCGCAATCGCCAACCGCGTCGGCGTCGATCTCAGCCTCGATGACTGGGACCGCCTTGGCCGCGGCGTTCCAACCATCGTCGACCTGATGCCGTCGGGGCGGTTCCTGATGGAAGATTTCTACTATGCCGGGGGGCTAGCTGCGGTCATGGCGTCGCTTGATGAAGTGGGGCTTCTTCATCGCGACGCCATGACCGTCAGCGCCAAGACGATCGGCGAACTGATCGACGGCGCGCCCAACTACAACAGCGAGGTCATCCGGCCGCTGAGCGAGCCGCTGACCAGAGAAGGTGGCATCTCGATCCTGCGCGGCAATTTGGCTCCCAACGGCGCGGTCATCAAGCCGTCGGCGGCAACGCCCGAACTGATGCAGCATCGCGGCAAGGCGGTCGTCTTCGAGAACATCGAGCACTACTACGCCCGCATCGACGATCCGGAGCTGGATATCGACGCCTCCTCGGTAATGGTGCTGAAGAACTGCGGGCCACGCGGCTATCCCGGCATGGCCGAAGTCGGCAACATGCCGCTGCCGGCCAAGCTGCTCAGAGAAGGCGTCTCCGACATGGTGCGCATTTCGGACGCGCGCATGAGCGGTACCGCCTACGGCACCGTGGTGCTGCATGTGGCGCCCGAGGCTGCGGCAGGCGGCGCGCTGGCGCTGGTGCGCGACGGCGATCTCATCGAGCTCGACGTCGCCGGCCGCCGGCTGGAGTTGCTGGTGTCCGACGAGGAACTGGCGATCCGCCGTCGCGACTGGAAGCCGCCGGCGCCGCCCGAAGGTGGCTACCAGAGCCTCTATGTTGAGCGCGTTCTGCAGGCCGACAAGGGCTGCGACTTCGACTTTCTCGTCGGCCGGCGCGATGCCGGCATCCCCCGGCATTCCCATTAGAGAGGCGCGCGATGACGGATCAGATCGGCAGCTACGCGACCTACCCCAGCCTCAAGGGCCGCAGCGTGTTCATCACCGGGGGCGGCAGCGGCATCGGCGAAAGCCTGGTGCGCCATTTCTGCGCGCAAGGCAGCCGCGTCGCCTTTGTCGACCTGGCCGAGGAGCCTTCCCGGCGCCTGGTCGATGCGATCGCGACCGAGGGACACGCCGCGCCGCTGTTCATTCCCTGCGACCTGCGCAATGTCGAAGAGCTGCAGGCCGCCACCGCGCAGGCGGCGCGGCACAACGGCCCGATCCAGGCGCTGTGCAACAATGCCGGCAATGACGACCGCCACCAGACCAAGGACGTGACGGTGGCGTATTGGGACGACCGCATGGCGGTCAATCTGCGCCACCAGTTCTTCGCCGCCCAGGCAGTGCGCCCGCAGATGAGCGCGCAGGGCGGCGGCTCGATCATCAATTTCGGTTCCATCACCTGGATGGTCGGCGATCCCGATTGCCCCGCCTACGTGACCGCCAAGGCGGCGGTGTACGGCATGACGCGAGCGCTGGCCCGCGAACTCGGCCCCGAGCGCATCCGCGTCAACTGCATGGTGCCTGGCTGGGTGATGACAGAGCGCCAGATGCGGTTGTGGCTGAACCCGGCCGGCGAACGCCAGATCTCGGAGCGGCAATGCCTGCCCGACCGGCTGCAGCCTTCCGATATCGCGCGCATGGCGCTGTTCCTCGCCGCCGACGACAGCCTGATGTGCACGAGCCAGCAGTTCATCGTCGATGCGGGTTGGGTGTGACTGGCACGGTCTCTAAGGAAGAAGGGTATTTCATGCGTCTTGTTCAGTACACAACGCTCGATGGCGGCAGGCGGGTCGGCCTTGTCTCCGATGACGGCGATCGCCTGCATCCGCTCGAAAACACCAGCACGGTGCTGGAACTCGCCGAAGCGGCAATCGCGCAAGGCGCGTCCATCGCATCGCTGGTCGAGAAGCGGACGGGCACTGCAACGATCGACTATGACGAGCTGTTGCGCGATGGCCGCGTGCTCGCTCCCGTCGACCATCCCGAACCGGCGCGGTTCCTGGTCACCGGCACCGGCCTGACCCACACCGGAAGTGCCGCCGCGCGCGACAAGATGCATGTGCTGACCCATGGCGAGGACGCAGAGGAATCGGATTCGCTGAAGATCTTCCGCATGGGCCTGGAAGGCGGCAAGCCCGGTGCCGGCAAGATCGGTATCCAGCCGGAATGGTTCTTCAAGGGCGTCGGCACCTGTGTCGTGCCGCCTGGCGCCGATCTGCCCATGCCGGCCTTCGCGCGCGCCGGCGCCGAAGAGGCCGAGATCGTCGGCCTCTACCTCAACGGGCCTGATGGCCGCCCCTATCGCATCGGCTATGCGCTGGGCAACGAATATTCCGACCATGTGACGGAGGCCGAGAACTACCTCTATCTCGCCCATTCCAAACTCCGCGCCTGTTCGATCGGACCCGAGATTTTGATCGGCGACCTGCCCGAAGAGGTGCGCGGCCATTCCCGCATCCTGCGCGACGGCGCTGTCATCTGGGAACAGGACTTCCTGTCGGGCGAAGCGCACATGTCGCACTCGATCGCCAATCTCGAGCACTTCCATTTCCGCTACCCGATGCACCGCAGGGCGGGCGACCTGCACGCCTACTTCTTCGGCGCGGCGGTGATGAGCTACGCCTCCGGCGTCAAGACGGCTTCCGGCGACGAGTATGAAATCCAGGCACAGACGTTCGGCAAGCCACTGCGCAACCGGATGGTTTCGGTGCCGGACGAGGGACTGGTCACCGTCACCCAGCTGTGACGGCGAAAGCCCCGGAAATTACGGTCCAACAGAACGACAATGGGAGATTAAAAATGGGACTGAAGAAAGCGTTCCTGAGACTAGCGACGATCGGGCTCGGTATCGGCCTGATGACATCGGCGGCGCTGGCCGCGAACCTGCGCGTGCTGGCCTGGGACGGCTACGCCGACCCAGACTGGGTGAAGGACTTCACCGCCGCCACCGGCATTGGCGTCGACGTCGTCTTCATCGGCAGCGATGACGAGATCTGGGCCAAGATTAAGGGCAGCGAAGGTCAGGACTTCGACGTCTTCGCCGTCAACACCGCCCAGCTGCAGCGCTATATCAAGGCCGATCTGGTGTCGCCGATCGACATCACCAAGCTGCCGAACCAGAAGGACGTGCTGCCGCGCTTCCGCGATCTGTCCCAGGTCAGCGGCGACACCAAGGACGGCAAGGTCTACGGCATTCCGTTCTGCTTCGATTCCATCGGGCTGATCTACGACACCGACAAGGTCAAGCCGGCGCCTACCTCGATGTCGGTCTTGTGGGATCCGGCCTACAAGGGCAAGATCCTCGCCTACGACAATGGCGAGCACAATTTCTCGTTCACCGCGCTGACGCTCGGCTACAAGGATCCGTTCAACCTCAATGCGGAGCAGATGGCTGCGGTCAAGGCCAAGCTGGTCGAGCTCAAGCGCAATGTGCTGAGCTTCTACACCACCGCCGACGAGGCGCAGCAGATCTACCAGAACAATGACGTTGCGCTGATCTGGGCCAATTATGGCCAGCAGCAGGTCAAGGCGCTGCAGAAGATCGGCGCCCATGTCGCCTACGTCAACCCGAGCGAAGGCGCGCTTGCCTGGCTCGACAACTGGGTGATCTCCAAAGGCGTCCGCGACAACGCGGCGGCCGAGAAGTGGATCGACTTCATGCTGACGAAGAAGATCGGCGGCGAGCTTTCCGAGCGTACCGGCTTCGGAAATACCGTGGTCGAGTCGAGCAGCGCCGGCGGCAACGACAAGCTGGTCTGGCTCAACAATGTCGAGGACCCGCTCAAGCGTTCGGACATGTGGAATGAGGTCAAGGCGACACCCTGATCCTTTCGCGCCTGACTTCGAAGGACCCGGCGGTCCGGACGTTCCGGACCGCCGAAGCGTATGCGAGAATATTCCATGAACCAGAACATCGACCTCTTGACGCTGCGGTCCGTCTCGAAATCCTACGGCACGGTTCCCGTGCTGCACGACATCGACCTGTCGATCCGGGATGGTGAGTTCCTCACCGTTCTTGGACCGTCAGGCTCCGGGAAGACCACGGTCCTGCGGCTAATCGGCGGACTGGAGCCGCTGACCGCGGGCGAAATCCGGCTGGACGGCCAGGACATCAGCCGCATGCCGATCAACAAGCGGCCGTTCAACACCGTGTTCCAGGACTATGCGCTGTTCCCGCACATGACCGTTTCCGGCAATGTCGGCTACGGGCTTTCGGTGCGCCATATCAAGCGCAAGGAGATCGCAAGCCGTGTGTCGCAAGCCCTCGAACTGGTGCAGCTCGGGCGTTTCGCCGAGCGCTTTCCGGCGCAGCTTTCCGGCGGGCAGCGCCAGCGTGTCGCGCTCGCCCGGGCGCTGATCTGCCAGCCGCGCCTGATCCTGCTCGACGAGCCGCTCGCGGCACTCGACCTCGAACTGCGCCGGCAGATGCAGGAATTCCTGAAATCCATCCAGCGCGAAATCAAGACCACTTTCCTGTTCGTCACCCACGACCAGGAAGAAGCGATCGGCATGGCTGATCGGATCTGCGTCATGCAGGCCGGCCATATCCGTCAGCTCGGTACGCCGCATGAGCTCTACTACAAGCCGAATTGCGAATTCGTGGCGCGCTTCTTCGGCGAGAACAATCTGGTGGCTGGAAAACTTGGGCCGGTCCAGGGCGAGCAGCGCCCGATCGAGACGGCCCTTGGACGCCTGGTCTGTTCGATCTGCGACCAGCCGCATCTGAAGACCGCCCCCGACGGGGTCAGCGCCTTCGCGGCGTTCCGTCCCGAAGCCTTGCATCTTGCGGATGCCAAGGATGGCGCCAACCGCTTTTCCGGCACCATTACCGATCTGGCCTTTGCCGGCTCGTCGACGGTCGCAACGATCATGGCTGGGGCGAACGATGCCGCGCAGCGCCTGCGACTGCGCATGCCAAGCCGGATCGACGGCAGCGCGCTGAAATCCGGCGAGATGGTCTCGCTTTGCTTTGCGCCGCATGAAGGCCATCTGGTGCTGGCATGAGCAGAGCCGGCTCGACGCACTCTGCGGAAGGTCGCTTGTCGCAGCTGGTTACAGTGCTGGCGTTTGCCCTGCCTGTCATCTTCGTCCTCGTGCCGCTGGCGATCTTCCTGGTCTACAGTTTCTTCGGCGTCGACCAGGGCACGATCGTCTACGCGCCGACGCTCAGCAACTATGTCAGGTTCTTCACCGATCCGATCTTTCTGCCGGTGTTCTGGAACACCATCGTGCTCTGTGTGTCAGTCGCTGTCATCTGCATCCTGCTTGCCTATCCCGCCGCCTATTTCCTGACGACGCTGAAAGGGCGGTGGCGCTATGCCTTGCTGATGCTGCTCCTGGTGCCGCTGCTGATGAGCTACGTCATCAAGATCTATGCGATCCGCAGCATCCTCGGCCTCAACGGCTTCCTCAACAAAGCGCTGGTGGCGCTCGGCATCCTGGATCAGCCATCGACGCTTTTCGTCTTCAACATGAACGCCATCCTTTTGACGCTGAGCCTGCTTTTGATCCCTTTCGCCATCCTGCCGATCTTCCTGTCGCTGGAGCGGATCCCGCAGACCTTGCTGCGTGCCTCGGACGATCTGGGCGCGAGCAGCCTGCAGACATTCCTGCGCATCACCTTGCCGCTCAGCCTGCCCGGCGTCGCCTCGGCGGCAAGCTTCGTCTTCGTGCTTGCGATCGGCGACTTCTTGACGCCGCAGATGGTCGGCGGGATCAGCGGCTTCACCTTCGGCCGCATCCTCTACAGCCAGTTCGGCACTGCCTACAACTGGCCGTTCGGCGCGGCGCTGTCGGTGGCGCTGGCGATCGTGGTGATCTGCGCAATCCTCGTCGGCGAAAGGTTTGGACGCAGCCGGGGGACGTCAGTATGAGCGCGCCCCGGCCTTCCACGATCTTCCTGGCCGCGATCACGGCGCTGGTCGCGGTGCTGCTCTACAGCCCATTGTTCGTGCCGATCGTGTCGTCGTTCTTCACCATTTCACATGGCAATGTCGACTGGTCGTCGCCCACCCTTTCGACCTATGTGGCGCTGGCTGGAAACCATGAGATCCTGGCCGCCTTGCGCACCACGCTGATCGTTGGTCTCTGCACCGTCGTGCTCTCGGTGGTCAGCGGAACGCTGCTGGCGCTCTACTATCACGGTCGCCGCTTCGGACGCTCTTACCTGCAGTTCATCATCTTCCTGCCGTTCCTGATGCCACCGATCATCAGCGGCCTGGCACTGCTGATCTTCTTCCGCGAGATCGGCCTCGAGCGCTCGCTGCTGACCGTCGTCATCGGCCACACGGTGTTCGTGCTGGCAATCGTCTATCGCACCGTGCTGATGCGGCTGCAGTCGATGAGCCGCACGCTGGTCGAGGCATCCTACGATCTCGGCGCGACGGGCTGGCAGACCTTCTGGCGCATCATCCTGCCGAACCTGTCGAGCGCCATGGTCGGGGGCGCCATCCTGGCCTTCGCGCTGTCGTTCGACGAAACCATGATCACCATCCTCGTCACCGGCACGCAAAGCACGCTGCCGGTCAGGCTGTGGGCGATGATGCGGCTTGGCTTTTCGCCCGACATCAACGCGCTGGTGGCGCTGATCCTGATGTTCACCGTGCTGCTCTGCGTGCTTGCTGCCCGTTTTCTGATCCCCAGGCAGATGGCGACGGAACGGACCTGAGTTTCAAGCCAGGATGATCATCCGGCAGAAATAGTTGGGTCGAGGTTGAAGACGCGACCCGGATTGAGGATGTTCTTCGGATCGAGCGCCGTCTTCAGCCGCCGCATCGTGGCGATTTCAGTGTCGCTGCGCACCAGATGCAGCCACTGCTTCTTGTCGAGGCCGATGCCATGCTCGGCCGACACGCCGCCTCCGGCCGCCGCCACGCCGCGATAGATGATGCCATATGCCGCCGCCGGATCCTTGGTCAGGACCTGATAGTGCAGGTTGCCGTCGCCGAGATGGCCGAAGACATAGATGTCGGCGCCGGGATCGACGGCATGGATGGCGGCGTCGGCTTCTTGCAGGAATGCTCCCATCCTCCGCAACGGGATGCTGACGTCGACGCCGATCAGGCCTTTGATCGAAAACAGAACGCGGTTGGCGTCTTCGCGCACATCCCAGAGCGCGCGGAATTCGCGCGGCGATTGCGAGACGACCACATCGTCGACGACGCCGTCCTCGACCGCCTGCATCAGGACCTCGGCGAAGCGCTCGCCGTCGCGTTCGGGCTCGCTGCCCTGGATTTCGGCCAGCACATAGACCGGCGAGCCAGCCGGCAACGGCGCCGGCATGGTCATGCTGGCAACCATGACGTCATAGAGCGGCGCGAAATTGACCTCATAGGCCGACAACAACGGGCCGAGCCTGAGCCGCAACAATCCCAGCAGGGCGATCGCCGCATCGAGCGAAGGCAGCGCGCAGAAGGCGTTCACCTCGGACGCGGGCTTGGGATGCAGCCTGAGCGCGGCGCGGGTGACGACGCCGAGCGTCCCTTCAGCGCCGATGAAGAGTTGGCTGAGGTCGTAGCCGGAATTGTCCTTGGGCAGGCCTTTGAGCGACGTCAGAACGCTGCCATCGGCAAGGACCGCCTCGAGCCCCAGCACCTGCGCCCGGTACATGCCGTAGCGCAGCACGCGGATGCCGCCGGCATTGGTGGCGATGTTGCCGCCGACCGTGGCGGAGCCCCGCGCGCCGATATCGACACCGAACATCAGTTCGGCGCCGTCGGCGGCCTCCTGCACCGCCTGCAGGGTGGCACCGGCTTCGGCAACGATGGTGGCGGCTTGACGATCCGGCGCGGCAAGGCCGGTCATGCGCTCCAGCGACAGCACGATCTCGTCCGGCTGGACGCGTGCGCCACCGGCCAGTCCGGTGCGTCCGCCCTGGACGACGACTGGCTGGCCGAGAGCGTTGCACGCTGCCAGCACGGCCGCGACACCATCGGTATCGCGCGGACGCAACACGGCTTCAGGAAGGGCGCCGAGCTTGCCGTCGGGATCGTCGCGATAGCGCTGGTCGACGTCGGAGCCGGCGAGCACACCGCCCACGCCCAGCCTGTCGCCAAGCGCGGAGAGAAGCTGTTGTGTTTCAGGCGACATTGCCAATCCTGTTCCATCAGTCGGCGCGAAGATTTTCCGAGAGAACCGCGGCCGCCGCGGCGATGTCCTGTTCAAGGGATGCGCGAACGGCTGGACCGTTGCGCTGTTCCAGCGCGACGACGATCCTGCGGTGTGCGTCATTGGATTGCGGAATGTAGCGGTCAGCCCGCATCAGGACCTTGAGATAGGGTCCAACCCGACCCCAGAGATCGCGGATCATGTTCAAGAGGATCGGCGCGCCGGCGTGCTCATAGATAGCAAAATGGAAGGCCTCGTTCAGGGAAAGATAGGCCCCGGCGTCGCCGGCCTCGATGGCGCGCTGCATGCCGGCGAGCGCGGCCTGTATGTCGACCAGCGCGCTCTCACTCATCCGCGTGGCCGCCATCTCGCCGGCCAATCCCTCGACGGCGATGCGGATGCGCGTCAGTTCCTCGAAAGCGGGCTCGGACAGCAAGGGCACGATGATCGAGCGGTTGTTCTGCATTTCCAGAAGCCGCTCGGCGACCAGCCTTTGCAGCGCCTCGCGGATCGGCGTGGTCGAAATGCCAAAGGTTTCGGCAAGCTTGCGGATGACAAGCGTCTGGCCGGGGCTGAAACCGCCTGAAATCAATTCCTGCTTGAGCGCGCCATAGGCGCGATCATTGAGGGTTTGATGTTCGAGCTTCAGCATGCGCGCCCGCTCAGCTCACCATTTCGACAGTGCGAGGTCGAGCGTCTCGGCCAGTTGCTCGGCATTGTCCCTGGCAAAGGGCAGCGGCGGCCTGATCTTCAGCACATTGCCGCGCGGACCGCAGGACGAAATCAGCACGCCGTCCTCGCGCATGGTTTCGACGACGGATGAGGTCTTGGCAGCGGCAGTGGCCCCATCCTCTGCCGCCAGCTCGACGCCGAAATAGAGGCCATTGTGCCTGACGTCGGCGACCATGCCGTGCCGCCTCTGCAAGGCGCGCAGCAGGTCTCCCGTATAGGCGCCCACGTTTCGTGCGTTCTCGATCAGTCCCTCGCCTTCGATCACCTCAAGCACGGCGATACCGACGGCGGCCGCGACCGGATTGCCGCCGAAGGTGTTGAAGTAGCCGGTGTTCGAACCGAACGAGCTCACCAGCTGCGGCCGCACGATCACCGCGCCCATTGGATGCCCATCGCCGATCGGCTTGCCCATGGTGACGATGTCCGGCTCGAGGCCATAATTGGCGAAGCCCCACATGCCCTGGCCAAGCCGGCCGAAACCGGACTGGACTTCGTCGGCGATGACGATGCCGCCCGCCTTCCTGACGTGATCGGCCACCTCGCGCATGACGGCCGCATCGGGGAAGAAGATGCCGTCGCTGGAAAAGGCCGAGTCGAGAAGCAGCGCCGCCGGGCGGATGTTTTGCGCGCGCATATCCTCGATCGCGGCGGCGACATTTTTGGCGAAGTCATGGGCGGCGCGGCCATGGTCGCGGAACGTGTCCGGCGCTGCCACGGTGCGATGCTGCGCGGGCACGCCCGCTGCTCCGACCGCTGCCGGCGACAGCTGCGCTGTCGCGATGGTGGCGCCGTGATAGGCGAAATCGGTGATGATCACGCCAGTGTTGCCGCTGGAGTGCTGGGCGATGCGGATGGCGAGGTCGTTGGCCTCGCTGCCGGTGCAGGTGAACATGGCGTGGCCGAGATGGAGCGGAAGCGTGCCGAGCAGCTTTTCCGCGTAATCGAGGATGATCTCGCTGAGGTAGCGCGTGTGGGTGTTGAGCGTGGCTGCCTGCCCCGACAAGGCCTCGACGACGCGTGGATGGCAGTGTCCGACCGAGGCGACGTTGTTGTAGGCGTCGAGGAATTTTCGGCCCTGCGAATCGTAAAGCCAGACACCGCTGCCGCGCACCAGATGGATCGGGTTGCGGTAAAAGGCGCGATAGGTCGGCCCGAGCAACCTGGCGCGGCGTTCGAGCAGCGCGCGCCCTTGTGCGGAAACTCCGGCATCGGCAGAGGCACTTGCGGGCAAGGACTGAGACACGGGCATCTACTCCGGCTTGGAATGATCGAGAAAATAGCGGCGGGCGTCCGCGGGCGACAGCCCGTCCAGCCGTTCGAGCGAGGTCCAGACCTCGGTAATGAGGCGCAGGACATAGTCGCGCTTGGCCGGAAACCGCTCGGCCTGCCAACTGGCGATATTGGCGATGAGCGCAAGCCGTGCACGAATGAGGTGGAAGAGGATGCCAAGCTCTTCGATTTCGAGCGGCTGCACCGACTGATAACCGGCGACGAAGCGAGCCGCAGGCGCCAGCGGATGACCTTCAGCCGGCCAGCGGTAGACGGCACCGATTGCGAGATCGCAGATCAGCGGCGAGTGGATCATGTCACCGAAATCGAGGATGCCGCTGACCATTTCCGGCCGCGAGGCATTCATCACCACATTGTAGGAATTCATGTCGTTGTGGACGATCTGGGCGCGCAGCCCGGGGATGACGGGTGCGGCATGTTCCTCGAAGGCATCGATGACGCGCTCGACCATGGCGCGATGGCCGGCGTCAGTGATGCACGCCAGCATCGGCCGTGTCTTCGCCACCTTGCGAATGTCCCACAGAAGGTCGCTGCCGGCGGCCGGATGGAAGAAGCCGCGCAGTGCCCGGCCGAGCCGGGCGAGGAAGATGCCGAGATTGCGATCCTGCGCCGCCGACGTGGGCGAGCGCGAAAGCAGCTGGCCGGGCAGATAGGTGACCAGCCGCACGATGCGCGGCGCCGATCCGCCGACGCTGACCATAAACTGCGCTTCGCCTTCGAGGCTCTTGCGCACCGAGGGAACAGGCAAGGCCGGATCGACCGCCAGGATGTGGTCGAGCGCCATGTTCTGGAAATCGGTGAAGCCGGCCTCTTCCGCCGGATGCGAGACCTTCAGGACGAACTCGCCCTCGCCTTCTGTCTGGATATGGAAATTATGGTCGCGCTCGCCTGGCAGCGGGCGCGCGCTGCCGGCGAGCCCGTAGTGCCGGCGCAATATGGCAAGCGCCTCGGCGATCGAAACGTCAGGCGCATCCTCGGCGAGCGTCTCGCCGAAGGCATCCGACACGGCCGCGTTCATGGCCCGACCTCGGGATCGATGGGTTCGAGACCGCACCAGTCGGCGATGAACAGCGCGATGGTCTGGGTGACCTTGCGCACGGAGTCGAGATCGACGGCCTCGTCATAGCCATGCGGCATGCGGCAGATCGGGCCGTAGACGATCGCCGGCGTGTCGGCATAGAGACCGAAGAAGCGCGCATCGGTGGTGGCCGAGGTGACATGCTCGGTCAGCGGCTCGCCCCAGACGGCGGTGTGGCTGCGCCGCAGCACCACTTCCATATCGTCGGCGCCTTCCAGCACATACCCCCCGGCCATGAAGCCGTTATAGGTCATCCTGGGCGGGCGATTGGCGAGGAACGGATCGGCGTGCGCCGCATTGGCGATGCAAGCCTCGAGTTCGGCCCTGGCATCTTCGAGCTTCTGGCCGGGATAGGTCGCGACACGCATCTCGAAGACGCAGCGCGCCGGAACGCTCGATGTCCATTCGCCGCCCTCGATCTTGCCCAGGTTGAAGCGGATCGGGTGCGGGTGATCGCAGAAATGCCTGTCGCTGACCTTCCTCGCATTCCAGACGATTTCGAGCTGCTTCAGCGCCTGGATGATGAGGAAGGCCTTCTCGATGGCATTGGCGCCGGCAGAAAAGGCACCCGACGCGTGCTGCGGATCGCCGTCGACCTCGACCTTGAACCAGATCGGCCCGACCTGCGCCCGCATCAGCCTTGGCTCCAGCGGCTCGGGTATGAAGGCGGCATCGGCGCGATAGCCACGCTGCAGACAAGCGAGCGCGCCGTTGCCGGTGCACTCCTCCTCGACCACAGACTGCAGATATACATTCGCAGCCGGCTGGTAACCGAGGCCGCGCAAGGCGGCCAGCGCATAGAGGCAGGCCGACAGGCCGGCCTTCATGTCGCCGGCGCCGCGGCCATGCATCCAGCCGTCCTCGATCGCCGGATCGTAGGGGTCGCGTACCCAGCGATCGAGCGGTCCTGTCGGCACCACGTCGATATGGCCGTTGAGGATCAGCGAGCGGCCGGTGGCGTTTCTCGGCGTATGGGTGGCGACGACGTTGAAGGCATCGTCATATGAAACCGCCACGGGTGAAAATCCGGGCAGGTCGCGGATTGCATCGACATCGACGCGCCACATATCGACCACATAGCCATTGGCTTCATACGCAGCCGCCATGAAGGATTGCGCGGCATGCTCCTCGCCGCGTTGCGAGGGAAAGCGCACGAGATCAGCCATAAAGGCGAGCTGACGGTCGAAACCATCGTCGACCGCCCGCAAAATGGCCTCATCCGCAATTCGCTCAGGCATGATATTCCGCTTTCCTGTGAATGGTGTATCATATCTCATATGCCATTTCCGGAAAAGGCAAGAAGACAGGCCGGCCTAAATTATGGCCCACCCCTGCAGCCTCTTGGCAGGCGGCCGCAGAATTGGCATCAGCTTCTTGACATGCCGGCAGGCTGCGCGACGGAAGATCGAGGACAGATGCAAGTCACCGAAGGCACATTGCCGTATGAAATCACCGATCTCGCGTCAGGCTACCGGCGTATCCCGGCCGGCAAGATCGTCAATGCGGTGACGTGGATGGAAGCGCGCGCGCCGGTGCAGGGTCTCGCGCATCCGCTGGCGATGACCCGCGTCACCAACCCCAAGCCCGCCTTCTACCGTTCGGTCTTTCTCGAGATCGGCGCTCCCTGGCTGTGGGACCGCGCCGCCGAAATGTCGGACGCCGACATCGCGGCGCATTTCGCCGACCCGCGCCAGCATCTTTATTACGGTCACGATGAAAGCGGCGACCATGTCGGCATGGCCGAATTCACTGTCGCCGACGGCAACGAGATCGAGATCACCTATTTCGGTCTCTTCCCTTCCTTGACCGGCCGAGGCCTTGGCAAGCGGCTGATGGCGGGTGCGCTCGATCAGGCATGGCGCCTAAAGCCGGGGCGTATCTGGCTGCACACCAGCAGCATCGATCATCACAGCGTCATCGGTTTCTACCGGGCTTGCGGGTTTGAACCCTATGCGGCCGGGTTCGAAATCACCGACGATCCCCGGATCAAGGGAACCCTGCCGCGCGATGCGGCCCCGCAGATCCCGCTGATCGAAACGGAATGGGTGCCCGGCCCCCGATGAGACCGTCTTCGCAACCCGCGAGGACCCGCGCGACACCGTGCCGGTCGCGCAGCATTCCTATCGGCAACCCGTCAGGTCGCCCGCGGCGCCGGCAGTCGCTCGCGCAGTTCGTCGACAAGCACCCTGGTATTTTCGGAATAGTCGATCGGCACGACGACGAGGTGGACGCCGCCGCCGGTGAAGGCCTGTTCCAGCGCCGGTCGCAATTCGGCGATTGCGCCGACCCTGGTCCCCTTGGCGCCATAGGCCTCGGCGTATTTTACGAAGTCGGGATTGCCGAAGGTCATGCCGAAATCCGGAAATTCGTCGACCGCCTGCTTCCAGCGGATCATGCCATAGGCATGGTCTTCGAGTAGCAGCACGACGAGGTTGAGCTTGAGCCTGACGGCCGTCTCCAGTTCCTGGCTGTTCATCATGAAGCCGCCATCGCCGCAAATCGCCATGACACGGCGCTTGGGATAGAGCAGCGCCGCCATCATCGCCGACGGCAGCCCGGCGCCCATGGTGGCCAGCGCGTTGTCGAGCAGCAGCGTGTTTGCCATGCGCGTGCGGTAGTTGCGCGCGAACCAGATCTTGTACATGCCGTTGTCCAGCGCGAGGATCCCGTCGGCCGGCATTACGGCGCGTACGTCGTGCACGATGCGCTGCGGCGTGAAGCGGTCTTCGGTGGCGCGCGCGGCGATGCGGCTCAAAATGCCTTCGCGCAGCGGCAGCAGGGCCTGTGCGTTGGGGATCTTGCCTTCGACGCGGTCCGCCAGCAGCGCCAGCGACGGACCGAGGTCACCGACGATCTCGGCTTGCGGGAAATAGACCTGCTCGACATCAGCCGAGTGGTAGCCGACATGAATGACCTTCGGTCCCGTCGCGCCCATGATGAAGGGTGGCTTCTCGACCGTGTCGTGGCCGATGGTGATGATCAGATCGGCCTGCTCGATGGCCTCGTGGACATAGTCGCGCTCCGAAAGGGCCGCCGTCCCCATGTAGAGCTCGGTGCCGCCGGGCACCGTGCCCTTGCCCATCTGCGTGGTGAAATAGGGGATTTGCGTGCGCAGCACGAACTGGGCGATGTCAGGGGTCACGCGAGGGCGTGACGCCGCGGCGCCGAACATCAGCAGCGGACGCTTGGCCTCCATGATCATGCGAGCGGCGCGATCGAGCGCGTCCACGCTGGCTATGGGCAGGTCGACCGGATGCGTCGGCACCAGCGCGACCGGCTCGCATTCGGCCGCGGCGATGTCTTCCGGCAGCTCCAGATGCACGGGCCCCGGCCGCTCCTCCTGCGCGACGCGGAAGGCTTCGCGCACCAGCGAGGGGATCATCTTCGGCGAGACGATCTGGCGTGACAGCTTGGTCAGCGGCTTCATCGCCGCGACGATATCGACGATCTGGAAACGCGCCTGCCTGGATGACAGGATGCCCTTCTGGCCGGTGATCATGATCATCGGCATCGCGCCGAGCAGCGCATAGGCCGAGCCGGTCGTCAGATTGAGCGCGCCGGGGCCGAGCGTGGTGATGCACACGCCGGGCTTGCCGGTAAGCCTGCCATAGGTGGCGGCCATGAACGCGGCCGCCTGCTCGTGGCGGGTCAGGATCAACTGGATCGACGAGCGGCGGATCGATTCGACGATGTCGAGATTTTCCTCGCCCGGAATGCCGAATATCCGATCGACCCCTTCGTTCTGGAGGGCCGCCACGAACAGATCCGAACCCTTGGTCATGAACCGTCTCTCCTGCGATGCGCGCATTCCGTCAGCCACCTTCATATGGCACCAGAACGCGACGCCTCAAAGAGCGCAAGCCGTCTGCTGGCGATAACGCCATCAATTTCGGCTAGGCGGCCGCCAATGCGCTGCTCGAAGCGCGATGGCGAACAAATCACTTCTTCTGGGCAATATCGCCCTTGAAGGCGTCGCTCTCCATTCCTAAATCCCTAGCGCGGGCCGGGCCCCTCTGACTGTCGCTTTTGGCGACCGTGATGTCGGACCGCTATAACGGGCCCCCTTTCCATTTCTTTCGGTCGAGCGGGCTCATTCCTTCATTGGTTAGGAGCCCCTGATGACATCATCTCTCCTTGGCATGGTTTGCCCCTCCTGCCGCGTCGCCCTCGTGATGAGCGAACGCCAGGGGATCGAGATCGACTACTGTCCGCAGTGCCGCGGCGTCTGGCTCGATCGTGGCGAACTCCACAAGATCATCGAACGTTCCGGCAGGGATGCGTCGCCCGCGCCGCAGCCACAGCCGGCAGCGTTCTCCCAGCCGCACCACGGGCGGGGCCGCGAAGACGATTATTCCCGATCGCATGGCCAACGCTATCCGAAGCGGAAGAAATCGTTCTTCGAAGAGTTGTTCGACTGACCGTATGAGGCCGGGCTTTCCAAGGCCGGTGTTTTGCCCAAACGTCCGAAACCACATCGATAAAGGTCACCCCGATGATTTCCGGCACAAGCCGATTCGCCGCCCTCTTTGCCGGCCTGTTCCTTGCATTCTCCATGGTCGCGATCGATCATGCCGAGGCGCGGCGCGGCGGCAGTTTCGGCAGTCGTGGCACGCGCACATTCCAGTCGGCGCCGCCGACCCGGACCGCGCCGGCGCCTACCGCGCCGGTCGAACGTTCGATGACACCCAACACCGGCGTGAACAATGCGGCTCGGCAGCCGCAGGCCGGCCTGCAGAGACCCGGCTTCATGAGCGGCTTCGGCGGAACGATGATGCGCGGCCTGCTGCTCGGCGGCCTGATCGGACTGCTCGTGGGCCAGGGTTTCGGCGGTTTGGCCGGCATGTTCGGCTTCCTGCTTCAGGCCCTGCTCATCGGTGGCGCAATCATGCTAGCCATCCGGTTCTTCCGTTCGCAATCCGCGCGTGGCTCCGCGCCCGCGCTCGCCGGTATGGGCAATGCCCAGGCTTCGCGGTTCGAGAACCGCGCAACGGCACAGGAGACCGGAACCGCGGGATCCTTCACAATTCCCGGCTTTGGCGGCGGTTCGGGCGGAGGCCATGAGGCCACCCGTTCCGAGGAGATCACGCTGGCCCAGACCGACCTCGACGCCTTCCAGCAGTTGTTGACCGAGGTCCAGGAAGCATTCGGCCGCGAGGACCATGCCGCCTTGCGGCGGTCGGTGACGCCCGAGATGGTGTCCTATTTGTCGGAAGAACTGGCCGACAATGCCCAGAAAGGTCTCAGGAACGAAGTGTCCGATGTCACCCTGCTGCAGGCCGACATCGCGGAAAGCTGGCGCGAGGATGACCGCGACTACGCCACGGCCGCATTGCGCTATGAGTCGCGCGACGTGACGCGGGAACGGGCGAGCGGCAAGGTCGTCGAAGGCGACGAGGATCATCCCACGGAGACGACCGAGTTGTGGACATTCACGCGCCAGAACGGCTCGACCTGGAAGCTCTCCGCGATACAACAGGCCTGATCCCAGGCCGTAGCCGGTCGCCGTTTCGACGACAAGGGCTGCCGGCTTGGCTGGTGCTCAAGTCACGATCTTGACGCACATCGGCGTGCCGATCTCGATGGCGCGCCCGGTATCGGTGAGCATGCCGGTGCTGGCATCGCGGGCAAAGATCGAGATGCGGTCGGCGCTCTGGTTGGCTGAGAACAGATGGCCGCCCGACGGTGTCAGCGCCAGATTGCGCGGCGTGGCGCCGCCGCAAGGGACGTGGCCGACAAGGCTCAAGCCACTGGTCTGCTGATCGACCGCCATGATGACGACGCTGTCATGGCCACGGTTGCCGCCATAGACAAAACGGCCATCCGGCGAGATCTGGATGTCGGCGCAGTGGTTGGTCTCACGCGCCTCGTCCGGTACCGCCGGCTTGACGTCGAGGATCGACAACCTGCCGGTCGCATTGTCGAGCGCCATCGACACGACAGTCGAATCCAGTTCGTTCATGACAAAGACGAAGCGTCCGTTCGGGTGGAGGGCGATGTGACGCGGGCCGGCACCCGGTGGGAGTGCGGATTCTGCGAGCTTCACCAGGCTTCCGTTCTGTCCGATCCGATAAGAGACAAGCCGGTCGATGCCGAGGTCGGCGACGATTGCCGTTCCACCGGCAATGGTTTCGTTGACGCTGTGCGCATGCGACCGCTCCTGCCGCGCCGCATTCGGTCCGGTCCCCTTGTGCGAAACGCTGGCCACAGGCGGCGACAGTGCACCGTCCTTGTCAAAAGCATAGACCGCTACCGCCCGATCCGGGCCGCCCTCCCCGGCGCCATAATTGGCAACCAGGAGCTTCGTCCCGTCACGGGCGATGGCGTTGTGCGCGGTGATGCTGCCAAGGGCGGGCTGCTTGTTCAGATAGCTCAGCCTGTTCGAGGCCCGATCGAAGCCGTAGGCGGAAACAGTTCCCTCACGCCAGGTGGACACTTCCGAGTTGGCATAGAGACGCGAACCATCCGAGGTGACCGACAGGAAGGTCGGATTGTCGATGTCATTGGTCTCGGCCAGCTTCTGGATAGCCAGTGTCCTTTCATCAAAACTGTAGACACCAAGACCGACACCGCGGGCGCCCTGAAAATACGGTGCCTCCCGGTTCAGGCTGCCGACAAACACCAGACAAGCATTCCAGACACTGCGCAAGATTCCTCCTCCCCTCCCACGCTTTCGCGCGCAAAAAACCAGCCAAAATTTCGCCTGTCCTCGCTTGCAACGCAACCCCATATGTGAAAATAGTATTTACAAAAGAAGATTGACGGGAGGAGACATCGTGCAATCAGGCGCTTGGATGAGTGCTCATGGTTGTCCGGGCGCTCTCGCGAGACCGGTGGATTAAGCCATGAACGATTTCGCGCCGACCGTTGGCGTTGCCTCGACGTATCCCAAAAACATGCCCGAGGATCACGCCGCGCTGCCGGTGTGGAACGCCGAGAACTGGTTCTACGAGGACTGGCCCGTCGGCCAGAAGATCCGCTCGCTGCGCCGCACCATGGCCGAGGGCGACAGCCACCTCTTCAACACGCTGGTGCTCGACATCCATCCTTACGTGCAGGACCAGATGTTTGCCGAAAGCGAAGGCATTTTCGGCAAGCGGCTGATCGCCGGCGCGTTCGTCTTCTCGGCTGGGCTGGGGCTGGTCGCCACCAACTGCGTCAACGCCTTTTCCTATGGCTATGACAAACTGCGCTTCATAAAGCCTGTCTTCATCGGCGACACGATCTATTCGATTCGTTCCAACCTCGACAAAAAGCCTCGCTACAAGGAGATGGGGCTGATCCGCGCCAGCTACGAGGTGTTCAAGGGCGAAGGCGAGTTGGTACTCTATTGCGAACACCTGCAGACGGTGAAGTACCGCAACCCTGCCGATTTCGTCGGCAAGACGGAGAAATAGAATGCCGGCTGCAGCCGAATTGCCGCTTGCCGGCCTCGTCGTCGTCGACATGAGCCAGTTCCTGTCCGGGCCCTATTGTTCGCTGAGACTGCTCGACCTCGGTGCCCGCGTCATCAAGATCGAGCGCCCGGATGGCGGCGACCTGTCGCGCCGGCTCTATCTCAGCGACACCGAGATCGGTGGCGATTCCACCATCTTCCATGCCATCAACCGGGCCAAGGAAAGCCTTGCCATCGATCTGAAGAACGAGGCGGACCTCAAGGCATTGCGCAGGCTGCTGGCCAAGGCCGATGTGCTGATCCAGAACTTCCGGCCGGGTGTCATCGAACGCCTTGGCCTCGACTACGAAGCCGTCCGCCAGATCAACCCGCGCCTGGTCTATGCCTCGATCAGCGGCTATGGCGAGGAAGGCCCGTGGGTCAAGCGGCCCGGCCAGGACCTGCTGGCGCAGTCGCGCTCCGGCGTGATGTGGCTGAACGGCGACGAGGACCAGGGGCCGGTGCCGTTCGGGCTCGCCATCGGCGACATGCTGGCGGGCGCGGCCTGCGCGCAAGGCATCCTGGCCGCGCTGGTGCGGCGCGGCATCACAGGCCAGGGCAGCCATATCGAAACCAGCCTTCTGGAGGCGCTCGTCGATTTCCAGTTCGAGGTGCTGACCACGCATCTCAATGACGGGCGCCGTCTGCCCAGGCGCTCAAGTTTCCGCAGCGCGCATGCCTATCTCTCGGCGCCTTACGGCGTCTACCCGGCCAAGGACGGCTATCTCGCCATCGCCATGACGCCTATCCCCAAATTGGCCGACCTTCTGTCGCTCAGCGAGTTGGCCCCCTATCGCGACAGACCGGCATCGTGGTTCACCGCGCGTGACGACATCAAGGCAATCATCGCCCAGAGGATCGCAACGAAAACCATCGACGAATGGCTTGCCATTCTCGAGCCCGCCGACATCTGGTGCGCCAAGGTGTTGACTTGGCCCGAGATGCTGGCAAGCGAAGGCTTCCAGTCACTCGACATGCTACAGACGGTGACGCGCGAGGATGATGTCTCGATCCTCACCACAAGTTCTCCGCTCAGGGTCGATGGGATGAGGGCCAAGGTCGACCGCGCGGCGCCGCGCATCGGCGAGCACAGTGCGAGAATCCGCGCGGAATTCGGCCTGTGAGCACGCTCAAGGGCATGACGTGGAGCCATCCGCGCGGCTATGATCCGATGGTCGCCTGCTCATCTCTGTGGGAACGGAAAACCGGCATTGCGATCGAGTGGGACAAGCGTTCGCTGCAGGATTTCGAATCCTTCCCGGTCGAGGAGCTGGCGCGCGCCTATGACCTCATCGTCATCGACCATCCGCATGTCGGCCAGATCACGGCGGAGCGCTGCCTTGAGCCTCTCGACGTCACCGGCCGCGAGGCGGAGCGCGCCGCGCTCGCCGCGGGCAGCGTCGGCCAGTCCTATTCGAGCTACGCCTGGCAAGGCCGGCAATGGGCGTTTCCGATCGACGCGGCGGCGCAGGTGCAAGCCTGGCGGCCGGATGCGCTCGATGCGCCGGCAGCGACGTGGCGCGAGGTGCTCGATCTCGCCCGGCAGGGCCGTGTGCTGTTGCCGCTGCGGCCGCCGCATTGCCTGATGACGTTCTACACTCTGGCCGGCAATCTCGGACGCCCTTGCGCGACCGATCCGTCGGGTGATCTCATCGATATCGAGACGGGCTGCCAAGTTTTCGAGACAATGCGTGAGATCGCGGCGCTGGTCGACCCGGCTTGTTTCGAGATGGACCCGATCGCCGTTTTTGAACGGATGACGGAGGCCGGTTCCCGCATTGTCTGCGCGCCGCTGATCTATGGCTATGTCTCCTTTGCGACGTCGGGTTTTCGCGCGAACAGGCTGGCCTTTGCCGACATTCCAGTCGTTGGTTCCGATGGTCCGATCGGCTCGGCGCTTGGTGGCACAGGCATTGCGGTCTCGGTCTTTTCCGAGGCGAAAGATGCGGCGATCGATTTTGCCTATTGGATCGCCGGCGGCGATGTCCAGCGCGGTCCCTATGCCGCCGGCGGCGGTCAACCCGGACATGCAGCTGCTTGGGAAGACCAGACCGTCAATGAAGTGACCGGCAATTTCTATCGGCACACGCGCGCGACGCTGGAGGAGGCCTGGGTGCGGCCGCGCCATGACGGCTACATGGCATTCCAGCAGGCTGCATCCGATCGCATCAATTCCGGCCTGACCTCCGGCGATCGAGCCGGTCAGGTCGTCGCCGATCTCACCGGCCTGTTCCGCGCCACTACGCAGGCGGCCACCTGACGGACCTGAACTGGATCTACTTCAACCGCCACAGCTTGCGGGCGTTACCCGACAGCAGGCTGTCGCGCTCCGCAATGCTGCAGCCCGAAAGCAGCGCATGTGTCGCCGCCATCCAGGTCGAAAGGCCGCCGCCCAGCGTACAGACGGGCCAATCGCTGCCCCAGACGACGCGATCCCAGCCGAATGAATTGATGGTGTGTTCGACATAAGGCTGTAGCGTCCCGACGGTCCAACTGCCTGGGTCGGCATAGGCGACCACGCCGGAGACCTTGGCCATCACGTTCGGGCGCCGCGCGATCTCGCTCATATGTTCGCGCCAGGGATGCTCAGCATTGCCTTTAATGTCGGGAACGCCGCAATGGTCGAGCACGAACTGGACATTGGGCGCCAGATCGGCGAGCGCTATCGCCTTGGGGATCTGGTGCGGCAGCACGACGAGATCGAAGGTCAGGCCAGTGCCGCCCAGCCGCTTGATGTTCTCGCGAAACAATGCGCCTTCCGAAAGCGCATCCGGCATGACGTGAAGGACGCGGCGAAAGCCCTTGACGAAGGGATTTGCCCGCTGGCGTTCGAGATAGGCCGGGAAATCCGCCTCTTCGGGCCGGCAGGATGCGATCGCTCCTGTGAGCATGCTGCCGGGTTGCCGCGACAAACCTTCGACACGGGCGGTTTCCGCCTCGATGTCGGCCGGATCGACATCCACCTCCATGTGCAGCACACGCCCGACGCCGACACGCTGGGCCTCCACCGCATATTCCTCATAGGAGAAATCGCGGTTCAGTGCCGGCACGCCGACAAGCCAGGGATAGCGCAGAGCCGAGCGATCGATGAGATGCAGATGGGTGTCGATGATCATGGCAGGCTCCTCCGATAGCTTTCTCAGATCATCTCACGGGGGAATTCTTCATTCAAATAAGAATTCACGCTGATGAGCCGACGGCCGACCCAGCCAGATGCGACAGCTTTTCACAAGTTGCCAACAACAGCTCGATGGTCCTTGTGATGTCGGGCGCCGACGGCGCGTTGACCACGGTGATGTAGGGGATCGACAGTGCCGCGATGGCCCTGCCGTCGGAACCGCGCACCGGGGCGGAGAGGTTGAAGACCCCTGCGGTCTGCATGGAGGCCATCATCTCGTAGCCGCGGTCGCGGATCTGGTCGAGTCGGGCGAAAAACTCGGCCGGTTGCGCGGTCTTGTCGGTGCTGCGGACATGTTCGGAAATCATCATCTGCCGCTCTTCCGGTGAGCGGAAGGCGAGCAGGACATGACCGGAACCGGTGTCGAACAGGCTGATGTGCGAGCCGACCCGGATCGAGATGCCCCAGTAATTCGGGGCCTCCTGCTGGGCGATCACGACGGCGGAACCGCGATCAAAAACAACGAGTTGATTGGCCTGCTGCGAGGTCTCGGCCAGTTCGCGCATCAGCGGCGTGGCATAGGAAACCAGCCGCCGCACCGGCGCGTGCAGCTGCGCCAGGCCAAACAGCTTCAGCGTCAGCGAATAGCGGTCGCCGTCAAGTCGCGTGACGTAGCCGCGCCGCACCAGCCGGTCGAGCATGCGGTAGAATTCATTGGGGCTGCGGTCGAGTTTCTTGGCGATTTCCGCCTGCGTCAGCCCGCCATCGACGCCGGCCAGCAGTTCGAGGATGTCGAGCCCCTTGTCGAGCGCCGGCGCGCGATAGCGCTCGTCTTCGCTGTCGTCCATGGGCGATCCCTCCAGTGAATTCAGCTCTTCATATACGCAGGAACGAGACCGGCGGAAACAAATTTCGCCTTGACGTATTCATGAATGTTTTGTTTGTATATGAATGTAGCACTTCTTCATCAGACGAGGTGCGGTCGCCGCTGAGGCGCACCAAGGGAGGATACCAATGAACAGACTGCTTTCCGGCGTGTCCGCCGGCGCATTGGCGCTCGCATTCAGTGCGGGTACCGCCCTTGCCGGCGACCTGCCCGGCAAGTTCGAAGGCGTGACCGTCGACGTGAAGCTGATCGGCGGCCAGCAATATGAAAAACTCTATGAGCGCATTCCCGAATGGGAGAAGGCGACCGGCGCCAAGGTCAACATCCTGACCAAGAAGAACGGCTTCGACATCGACAAGGAGCTCAAGTCCGACATCGCCTCGGGCAGCACCAACTGGTGCGTCGGCTGGAACCATTCGTCGTTCGCGCCGCAGTACACCGGCCTCTATACCGATCTCAGCAAGCTCCTGCCGAAGTCGGAGATCGACGCGTTCGTACCCTCGACGATCAAGGCGGCAACCATCGACGGCAAGCTGGAGATGCTGCCGCGCGCGCAGTTCGACGTTTCGGCGCTCTACTACCAGAAGAGCCTCTACGAGAACGCCGACAACAAGACCAAGTTCAAGGCCAAATACGGCTACGATCTGGTGCCGCCGGACACCTGGAAAGAAGTCACCGACCAGGCCGAGTTCTTCGCCAACCCGCCGAATTTCTACGGCACGCAATTCGCCGGCAAGGAAGAGGCGATCAACGGCCGCTTCTACGAAATGGTCGTCGCCGAGGGCGGCGAATATCTCGACAAGGATGGCAAGCCTGTCTTCAACTCCGAGGCCGGCATCCGGGCGCTCGACTGGTTCGTCAACCTCTACAAGGCCAAGGCCGTGCCGGCCGGAACCACCAACTACCTCTGGGACGATCTCGGCCAGGGCTTTGCCTCGGGCACCGTCGCCATCAATTTGGACTGGCCGGGCTGGGCAGGCTTTTTCAACGATCCGAAATCGTCGAAGGTCGCTGGCAATGTCGGCGTCAAGGTCGCGCCGAAGGGCTCCGCTGGAGTACGCACGGGCTGGTCGGGTTTCCATGGCTTCTCGGTGACCGAGAACTGCCCGAACAAGGAGGCCGCTGCCTCCCTGGTCTGGTGGCTGACCAATGAGGACAGCCAGAAGCTCGAGGCCGCCGCCGGCCCGCTGCCCACCCGCACCGCGGTCTGGGATTGGGACCTGCAGCAGGCAGCCAACGATCCTTACAAGAAGGAGGTTCTGTCGGCTTTCCAGGAGGAAGCCAAGCACGCCTTTGCCGTGCCGCAGACGCCTGAATGGATCGAGATCTCGAACGCCGTCTATCCCGAGTTGCAGGCGGCGATCCTCGGCGACAAGACCTCCAAGCAGGCGCTGGATGAGGCTGCCGCCAAGGCGACGCAGATCCTGCAGGACGCCGGCAAACTCTAGGCATTGTTCCCAAGACCGCCTCCCCCACAACGATATGGGGGAGGCGATCGCGTCTTGGCGCGAGCGCTTGGGGTGATCCACAATGGACCTTCCGTCGTCGGCTGCGACGAGGAAGCCGACAACCGAAACAGTACCTCATGGAATCCTGATGAAGGGCTTCAAGCCATCCGCGCCATTCCTGCTGCTTCTTCCGGCCATCATCGTGCTGGCGGCGGTCGTCGTGGTGCCGTTGCTGCTCTCGCTCTATTCCAGCTTCACGCCTTTCCGGCTGACCAAGCCCGAGACATTCTTCGTCTTCATCGGCTTCCGGAACTATCTTTCGATCCTGGCCAACACGGATTTCTGGTGGGCGTTCGGCCGCACCGTTCTTTTGCTGACGATCGCGCTCAATCTCGAAATGCTGCTCGGCCTTGGCCTTGCAATGCTGGTCGAGAAGGCGACGCGCGGCCAGCGCATCTTGCGCACGCTGATGATGTTCCCGATGATGTTCTCGCCGATCCTCGTCGGCTTCCAGTTCAAGTTCATGTTCAACGACAATATCGGCCTGGTGAACAACGCCCTGCAGTCGCTCGGCATCACCAGCGACGCCATACCCTGGCTGATCGAGGGCCACCTCGCCTTCATCGCCATCTCGGTCGCCGAGATCTGGTCGTCGACGGCGATCTTCGCCATCCTGATCCTCGCAGGGCTGCTCGCCATGCCCAAGGAGCCTATCGAGGCGGCGCGCGTCGATGGCTGCACGCCGTGGCAGACATTCCGCTATGTGACATGGCCTTTCGTCATGCCCTTCGCCTACATCGCCATGACCATCCGCTCGCTCGACGTCGCGCGCGCCTATGACATCGTCAAGATCATGACGGATGGCGGGCCGGCCGGCCGCACCGAGCTGTTATGGACGCTGGTGGCGCGCACCGCCTATAGCGATGGACGCATGGGCATGGCCAATGCCATGGCCTATTTCTCGATCCTGCTGTCGATCGCCTTCACCGTCTATTTCTTCAACAAGCTCGCCGCGGCGCGTACGCAGATCGGCGCGGAGTGGTGATGGACGATAATTCTTCCGCCCGCCTCAAGCGCCGGCTGCTTGGTGTCGTCTATCGCATCGGCCTGTTCCTGGTGATGCTGACGATCTGCCTGCCTGGCCTGTGGATCGTGCTGTCGTCGCTCAGGCCAACGGTCGAGATCATGGCCAAGCCGCCGGTATGGATCCCGCAGGAGATTTCCTTCGACGCCTATGTCGCGATGTTCTCAGGCATCGGCAAGGGCGGCATCCCGGTCATCGAATATTTCCGCAACTCGCTGATCATCTCGGTGACCTCGACGGCGATCGCGGTCGCCATCGGCATGGCCGGCGGCTACGCCTTCGCGCGCTATCGTTTTCGCGGCAAGTCAGGCGTCTTCCTCGGCCTGATGCTGACGCGCACGGTGCCCGGCATCGCGCTGTCGCTGCCGCTGTTCTTCCTCTATGTCCGGCTCGGCATCATCGACACGCATTTCGGCCTGATCCTTGCCTATGTCGCGCTCAATGTGCCGTTCACCATCTGGCTGATCGACGGCTTCTTCCACCAGGTGCCGAAGGACCTCGCGGAAGCGGCGCAAATCGACGGCTGCACGCGCTGGCAGGCCTTCTGGCAGGTGGAGTTCCCGCTCGCCGGGCCCGGCATTGCGTCGGCGGCGATCTTCGCATTCCTGACCTGCTGGAACGAATTCGCGCTGGCCTCGCAGCTGACCCGATCGGTCAGCGCCAAGACGCTGCCGGTCGGCCTGCTCGACTACACCGCCGAATTCACCATCGACTGGCGCGGCATGTGCGCGCTGGCCGTGGTGATGATCATTCCGGCGCTCACCCTCACCTACATCGTCCAGAGACACCTCGTCGGCGGCCTGACCTCCGGCGCGGTGAAAGGCTGATCCCATGGCAACGGTTTCCCTCAAAAAGCTGACCAAGCGTTACGGCAATATCGAGATCGTGCATGGCATCGACCTCGATATCACGGATCGCGAATTCATCGCGCTGGTCGGCCCGTCAGGCTGCGGCAAGTCGACGACGCTGCGTATGATCGCCGGGCTGGAAGAGATAAGCGCCGGTTCGATCGAGATTGGCGGGCGCGTCGTCAACGATTTGCCGCCGCGCTCGCGCAACATCTCGATGGTGTTCCAGTCCTATGCGCTCTACCCGCATATGACGGTCCGCGAGAACCTCGGCTTCTCCCTGAAGATCGCCGGCGCCGCCAAAGAGGATATGGACCGCCGCGTCGCCGAGGCCTCAGCCATCCTCGGGCTCGATACTTTGCTCGACCGCCGCCCGTCGCAACTCTCCGGCGGTCAACGCCAGCGCGTAGCCATGGGCCGTGCCATCGTGCGCGATCCCGATGTCTTCCTGTTCGACGAGCCGCTTTCCAATCTCGATGCCAAGCTGCGCACTCAGATGCGCACCGAGATCAAGAAGCTGCACGCCAAGGTGCAATCGACGGTGATCTACGTCACCCACGACCAGGTCGAGGCGATGACGCTTGCCGACCGCATCGTCATCATGCGCGACGGATACATCGAACAGGTCGGCACGCCCGACGAAGTCTTCCGGCGCCCGGCGACGCGTTTCGTTGCCGGGTTCATCGGCTCGCCGCCGATGAACCTGCACGAGGCGACGGTCGACGACGGCCAGCTGGTTTTCGCCAGCGGCGCCAAGCTGCCGCTGCCCGGCCAGTTCAAGGCCAATGTCGCCGCCGGCGACAAGGTCGTGTTCGGGCTGCGGCCGGACGACATCTATCCGACCGGCCATGGCATCAGCTCCGGCGGTGCTGCCGACGTGCATCAGATCGAACTGCCGATCACGGTCACCGAGCCGCTCGGCAACGAAACGCTGGTGTTCGTCGAGTTCAACGGCAGCGACTGGGTCTCGCGCATGCTGAACCCCCGCACGCTGCGATCCGGGGAGCGCGTCGCCATGAGCCTCGACCTGTCGCAAGCACATCTGTTTGCCACCGAGACCGGAAAGACATTGCGGAGCTGACCGACATGGCAAGAATCGAGAAAATCGAACTGCGGATGGTGGACCTTGTGCCCAAGGTCAAGCGCACCGACGCCATTCAGAGTTTCGTCAGCCAGGAAACGCCAATCGTGACGATCACCGATTCCGACGGTGCCGTCGGTACCGGTTACAGCTACACGATCGGCACTGGCGGTTCGTCGGTGATGCGGCTCTTGTCCGACCACCTGGTGCCACGCCTGATCGGCCGCGACCCCGACATGATCGAGGCGATCTGGCACGATCTCGAATTCGCCACCCATGCCACCACGATCGGTGCGATCACGGCCATCGCCATCGCGGCGATCGACACCGCACTTTGGGATCTGTGTGCGAAGAAGCAGAACCTGCCGCTATGGAAGCTCGCCGGCGGCGCCAAGGACCGCTGCCCGCTCTACACCACCGAAGGCGGCTGGCTGCATATCGAGACGCAGGCTTTGGTCGACGATGCGCTGGCGGCCAAGGCGAAGGGATTTCGCGGCTCGAAGGTGAAGATCGGCAGGCCGCACGGATCGGAGGATCTTGCGCGCCTGGCGGCGGTGCGCAAGGCGGTCGGCGACGGTTACGAGATCATGACCGACGCCAACCAGGGATTCTCCGTCGACGAGGCGATCCGGCGTGCGGCGAGGTTGCGCGAACTCGATCTCGCCTGGATCGAGGAGCCGATGCCGGCCGACGACATAGACGGGCATATCAGGTTGTCGAATTCGACGCCGACGCCGATTGCCATCGGCGAGTCGCTCTATTCGATGCGCCACTTCCGCGAATACATGCAGAAAGGCGCCTGCTCGATCGTGCAGGTCGATGTCGGCCGCATTGGCGGCATCACCCCCTGGCTCAAGATCGCCCATGCGGCGGAGGCCTTCGACATTCCGGTCTGCCCGCATTTCCTGATGGAATTGCATGTCAGCCTGACCTGCGCTGTTCAGAACGGCAGGTATGTCGAGTACATTCCGCAACTCGACCAGTTGACCGGCAGGCGTATGCGCATCGAGGATGGGCATGCGCTGGCGCCCGACGAGCCCGGTATCGGCATCGATTGGGACTGGGACGCGATCAAGGCCATGAGCATCGCCGAATTCACCACGGCGATCACCGGATAGGGAAATTGACATGCAGCGGATGGGGATGATTCTGGGGCTGAAGCCGGAGAAGGTCGAGGAGTATGTCCGCCTCCACGCCGCCGTCTGGCCCGACGTGCTGATCATGATCTCGGCCTGCAACATCAAGAACTATTCGATCTACCTGAAGCGGCCGGAGAACCTCTTGTTTTCCTATTTCGAATACCACGGCACCGACTACGCGGCCGACATGGCCAAGATGGCGGCCGACCCGAAGACGCAGGAATGGTGGGCTGTCTGCATGCCGTGCCAGGAGCCGCTGGCGACCCGCAAGGACGGCGAGTGGTGGGCTTCGATGGACGAGGTCTTCCATCATGACTGAGGCCGGTTTCGACCCTGCCTCGCTCGTTCAGTCCTGGCCGAAACCTTCGAAACCCCGGCCGATCGTCACCTTCGGCGCCGGCTCGATCGTCGGCGACGCGCATTTTCCCGCCTACCGGAAGGCGGGATTTCCGATCGCGGGTCTCTACGATCCAGACCAGGACAAGGCGCAGGCCCTGGCCGACAAATGGGACGTGACGGCGTTCCGCTCGGTGGAAGAAGCCGCTGGTGTCAAGGACGCGATCTTCGATCTGGCAACGCCACCGGGGCGGCACGCCGAGATCCTGAAGTCTCTGCCCGACGGTGCGTTCGCACTGATCCAGAAGCCGATGGGCAACTATCTCGGCGAGGCAACCGAAATCCTCGAGATTTGCCGCACCGGGAATCTCAAGGCGGCCGTGAATTTCCAGCTTCGCTTCGCGCCGATGATGCTGGCGCTGAAGGACGCAATCGCCAAGGGTTGGCTCGGCGAGGTCGTCGACTTCGACGCCTGGCTGGCGCTGGCGACGCCGTGGCAATTGTGGGAATTCCTGCTCAAGGCGCCGCACGTCGAGATCGCCATGCATTCGATCCATTATCTCGACTTGATCAGGCAGTTGCTCGGCGATCCAAAGGGCATCCATGCCAAGACACTCGGCCATCCCAACCATAAGGTGGCGCAGACGCGCACCAGCGCCATTCTCGACTATGGTGACACCGTGCGCTGCGCGCTGTCGATCAATCACGACCACAAGTTCGGGCGCCGGCACCAGGCATGCGAGTTCCGCATCTGCGGCACCGAAGGTGCCGCCTACCTCAAGCTCGGTCTCAACCTCGACTATCCCAGAGGCGAGCCGGACATTCTGGAGATCTATCCGAAAGGCGGGACCGATTGGATTGCCGTGCCTTTGGCCGGCGCATGGTTTCCCGATGCGTTTGTCGGGCGCATGGCCAATGTCCAGCGCTTTGCTTGCGGAGAGGACGATGAGTTGATCAGCTCGGTCGAGGACGCCTGGAACACCATGGCTCTGGTGGAAGCCGCCTATCGTTCGAGTGCAGTGCCGGCGACGCCGATCGCAGAAAGGCCCTGATGGAACAGATCCAGTATTTCGAGGACTACGAGATCGGTTCGACGCGGCTGACCAGCGGCCGCACCATCACCGAAACCGACTTCATCGTCCATGCCGGCCACACCGGCGATTTCTTCCCGCACCACATGGACGCCGAGTTCATGAAGACGACGCCGTTCGGGCAGCGCATCGCGCATGGCACGCTGGTGTTCTCGGTTGGGATCGGGCTGACGGCGAACGTCATCAACCCAGTCGCCTTTTCCTATGGCTACGACCGGCTGCGCTTCATCAAACCGGTGTTCATCGGCGACACCATCCGGACAAGAACCACCATAGCGGCCAAGGAGGACGACCCCAAGCGGCCAGGGTCGGGACGCGTGATCGAACGCTGCGAGGTGATCAACCAGCGCGGCGAGGTGGTGCTGGCGGCCGACCATATCTACATCGTCGAACGCAAGCCTATCTGAGGTAGTGCCCGCTATGCGCCGGTGGCGCGCTTGGTGATGCGCTCCAGCCCAAGCAGCAGGACGAGCGTCGCCGCTACCAGGATCATGGTGAGTGCGGCCCCGGCAAAGATGTCGCCGCGGTCGGTGAGCGAGAAAATCGACACCGGCAGCGTCACCCAGCCCGGCGGATAGACCATCACGGTCGCGCCAAGCTCGCCCATGGATAGCGCGAAGCTCAGCCCGAAGGCTGCGACCAGGTAAGGCGCGAGCAAGGGCAGCGTGACATGCCAGAGCCGGTAGGCCGGCCGCGCTCCGAGGCTCGACGCGACCTGCTCGAAGTCGGGCGACAGCCGCGCAAGGCCGGCCGAGACATTGCCGAAGGTGAAAGCCGAGATCAGCACGAAATGCGCGATCATGACGATTGCGATCGTGCCGTTGAGCAGCAGCGGCGGATGGCTGAAGGCGACCAGCAGGCCAAGGCCGACGGACACCGAAGGCACCGCGCTCGGGATGAAGAACAAAAGGCCGAGCAGCCGCTGCAATGCGGGCCCTTGAAGACGAAGCGACAATGCCGCCCAGGCGCCGCTGACCAGCGCCAATGCGCTTGCCGCGAAGCCGGTGACGAGGCTCGCCTTGACCGCATTCCAGGCCGCGCCCCTGGCGACATCGCCGTAGTGCTCGATGGTCAAGCCATTGGGGAGCACGCCGTTCCATTGGTCGGCAAGACTGGACAAGAGGATGACCGCCAGCGGCGCTAGGAACAGCACGCCGAAGATCAGCGCGAAGATCACCCAGATGACCAAGCGGCCGGAACGTGACCATACCAGCATCGCTAGACTCCCAACCGGCCAGCGGCGAACCGGTAGAGGCCGAACAGGCCAAGCGACAGGGCTATGTTGACCACGGCAATGATGCAGGCGACCTGGTAGGCCGACTCCTGGATCGCCTTGCCATAGATCAGCAGCGGCAAAGTGATGACGCCCTTTGCGCCGATGAAGAGCACGATGCCGAATTCGTTGACGGTGAGCAGCAGGCAGAGGCTCCCGCCGGCGATGAGCGCGGGCACCGCCGCCGGCAGGATGACCTGGCGGACAATGCGGAACGGCCGCGCGCCAAGCACGCTTGCCGCTTCGATCTGGCCGCGATCAACCAAAGAGAAGGCGGCGAGCAGGGGCCGAAGAATGAACGGCGTGTACACCGTGACTTCCGCCAGCACGACACCCCAGGTCGAATAGAGGAAATCGACAGGAGGCAGCGGCAGCGAAAAGGCTTCCATCAGCCCGGAGTTGAGCATGCCGGCGGAGCCGTAGAGGAAGGTGAAGGCCAGCGTCACCAGAAAGGTCGGCAGGGCGATGAAGGTGTCGATCAGCCTGGCGATGAAGCCGCTGCCGGGAAATGGCACGAAGGCGAGGATAAGCGCCAGCACCAGGCCGACGATCAGGCATCCCGCCGTCGCCGCGACCGAGATCGTCACCGTGTTGACCAGCGCGTTGAGGAAGAAACGCGAATGGAGGACGCGGACGATCTCCGCGACATTGGCGACACCGCTGTCGTCGAGGAAGGCCTGGCGTACAATCAGCGCCAGCGGATAGAAGAACAGCAGCGCCAGCAGGGCCGCCGGCGGCACGATCCACAGCCGGCCCGGCTCCCGCTTCCTGGCCGTCGGCGCACCAATGGCAAGCGCTTCAGACACCGGCGTCTTCCGGAAGAAGCGATGTATCGGCCGGCGCAAAGAACAGCGGCACCTTTGTGCCGGGTTCCGGCAAGGCGACAGGCAGTTTCGTTGCCGAGACGCGCACCGGCGTGCCGTCGACATCGAGTACCAGATGGGTGAGTTCGCCCTGCCAGTGCACTTCCCTGAGCGTGCCGACAATGCGGTTGGTGTGCTCGTTGTCGGCCGTCAGGCTCAGATGCTGCGGCCTGATGCAGAGCAGGCTCTTGTCGCCGGCCTTCTCGCCGCGGCCGGCCCCGGTGAGCACGGCATCACCATGCGTGGCCGTGGCAAAGCCCTTCGAGCCGGCAGCCTCTGCAACCGTCACCGGCAGAAGATTGGCGCGGCCGAGGAACTCGGCGGTGAAGCGGTTTGGCGGACGGCGGTAGAGTTCGGCCGTCGGCCCATGCGAACAGACCCTGCCGTCGCGCATGATGGCGATCTTGTCGGCAAGCGTCAGCGCCTCGGTCTGGTCGTGGGTGACGTAGAGGATGGTCAGACCCGGCAGGCTGCGGTGCAGACGGGCGATTTCCTCGACCATGTTGCGGCGGATCTGCGCGTCGAGCGCCGAAAGCGGCTCGTCTAGCAGGAGCACGCGTGGCCGCACGGCAAGCGCCCGTGCAATCGCGACGCGCTGCTGCTGGCCACCTGAAAGCTCGCGGGGATAACGCCGGGCAAACGTCGCCATGCCGACGGTGGCGAGCGCATCCTTGACCCGTTCGCCGATCAGCGCCTTGTCGGCGCCTTGTGCCCGCAGGCCAAAGGCGACGTTGTCCTCGACCCGCATGTGCGGGAACAGTGCGTAGTTCTGCACCACCATGCCGAGCCCGCGCTCATAGGGCGGCAGATCGGTCACGTCGGTCGCGCCGATGCGGATGCGGCCACTTGCCGGCCGTACGAAGCCGGCCACGGCGCGCAATGCCGTGGTCTTGCCCGACCCAGATGGGCCGATCATCGCCAGGATCTCGCCCGGCGCGATGTCGAGGGTCAGCGGATGCAGGACGACATGGGTGCCGTAGGCGACGCTGACCTTGTCGAAGTGGACATTGGAACCGGCGCCGCGAACTTTCGCGGCGTCGATGTCCACGACACTGGGACCCGTGAAGGCGGCGGCCGACATGGCATGGTTCTCCGGGTTTCCCTTGCCGATCAACTTCCGGTCGCTTCGTTCCACTTCTTGACGTATTCGGGAAGCTTGCTCAGCGCCTCGTCCCAGTTCGGCGACCAGATGGTCAGGCCTTTCATCGCCTCCTGCAGCTTGGCGAAATTGGCGTCGGACGGCGCCACATCCTTGCGGGCGGGCATGCCGATGGCAATCGAGCTTACGGTCGACTGGGCTTCCTTGGCCAGCAGGAAATCGATCAGCTTCTTGCCGTTGTCGCCGTTGGGCGCACCGGTGACCAGACCGATTTCATAAGGCAGCGCGAAGGTTGAGCGCACGCCGTCAGGCCCCGCCGGCCAGAACACCTTGATGTTTGGATTGTCGGCCATCTGCGACATGTTCATCTGCAGGTCGCCGTTGGCGACGTGCAGCTCGCCCTTGTTGACCAGCGCGGTCAGCTTGCCGGTCGAGGCGGACGGGCCGACATTATTGTCCTGCAGCTTCTTCATGAAGGCGAAGCCTGCGTCCTCGCCGCCAAAGGCATGGATGATCTGCAGCATGACGGCCGTGCCGTCGCCGGCCTGGCCGGGGGTCGAATACTGGATCTTGCCCTTGAACTTCGGGTCAAGAAGATCGTTGTAGCTCTTCGGCGCTTCCGACAGCACGGCGCTGTTGTAGATGAAGTCCATGTAGTTGTTGACCAGCGGCCGGTACTTGTCGGTGCCGCCGTCGATCTGGGATGCGGCTTCAGGCTTGTAATCCTGCAGCAGGCCGTCCACGGCGGCGCGCTGGATGAAAGGCGGCAAGGTCACCAGCACGTCGGCCTGCGGGTTCGACTTCTCCTTGGCGACACGCTCGACGACGCCGCCCGAGCCTGCCTCGATATACTGAACGGTGATGCCCGTGGCCTTGGTGAAGGCGGCGAATTCTGTCTCGTACCAGCTGCCATTGCCGTCATGCAGGCCATCGGCGGAGTAGATAGTGACGACGCCGTCGGCGAGCGCCGGCCCAACGAGAGCCGCCGACGCGAGCAATGCGGCGAAAGCCGCGACCATGGTTGCGTTTCTTGATTTCATAACGAGTTCCCCTTTGATTGAAGGCACATTCTGCGATGCACTAGGACCAATCGGCCTTGGGTCTCTGACGGACGTTGAGCCGGTTGGATGTCTTCCTTGTGACAACTTGGGGATCGGCGATCGATAAGTAAAATCTATTTATTTTATGAGAGCCAAACTTTTCCTGATATTTGTCATGGAACTGTCGCATCCATGTCGTGGACGCGAACGTGGCTGCGCCGAGGTCGGCTATCAGCTTGAAAAATATCGGCTATCAGCGGAACGCGATGCCTGCCGTCTGCGCCCGCAATCGCGGATCATGCGAGCGGACGGTCACCGGGCGGCCTTCGAGAATCTCGAAACAGCGCGCGAGCGTGTCGTCCTCGAGCCTCCGCATCGCCTCATGCGTGAAAAAGGTGAGATGCGGAAAAAGGATCACATTGTCGCGACCGAACAGCGCGCTCATCGGATGGCCCGACTTCGCCAGCGGCTCCGCCGAATAGACATCGAGCCCGGCGCCACCGATGCGCCCGGCCACGATCGCCTCGAAGAGGGCCGCCTCATCGACCAGCGCACCGCGCGAGACATTGACGATGACGGCCGAGGGTTTGAGGCAGGCGAGCTCATGCTTGCCGATCAGGCCGCGTGTCTGGTCGTTCAGCACACAATGCATGGAAACGAAATCGCAGGCACGCAACATGGCATGGAGGTCGTCGGCCTTCTCGATGCCGGCGGCGTGCATTGTCGCGGCATCGACACCGGGATCAAAGCCAAGGACGCGCGCACGAAATCCCTGACCGGCCATGCGCGCCATGCTGCGGCCGATCTTGCCGCAGCCGACGAGCCCAAGCGTGGCGCCGGCAATATCGCGCCCCAACCAGCGCTGTTCGGGCCAGATCCAGCCATCGCGCGACATTGCCTGCGTGATCGCCGGCAGCCGCTTGGCCAGCGCAATCATCAGCGCGAAGGCGCCTTCGGCGACGGTTTCCTCGGCATAGTCGGGTACGTTGACCACGGGAATGCCGCGCCGCATCGCAGCGGGGATGTCGATGGCATCGATGCCGACGCCATATTTGACGATGCCCTTCAGCTGGGGAGCGGCGTCGATCACCCGCGCGGTGATCGGCGTGTAGCACATGAGCAGAAGATTCGCGTCGGCGACCGCGCTGGCGAGATCGTCTTCGGGGATGCCATCCGGCAGCGTCACAAGGTCGACGCCCCTCGCCCGCAAGCCGGCATCGATTTCAGGACATTCGAGTTCCCGGTCTGTGCGGACGGCCTTCATGGTCAGGCTGCCAACACCGCGGCTTCGACGATGTCGAGCGCCCGGTCGAGATCGGTCTTCGAAATGACCAAGGGCGGCGAGAGTGTCAGCACGTTGCCTTGGCTGATCTTGAAGCTCAGGCCTTGCTCCAGGCAGGCATAGAAAACGCGCTCGGCGAGATCGCGCGCCGGCTGGCGCGTGGCTCGATCCTCGACGAGTTCGACACCGACCATCAGCCCCCTGCCCCTGACGTCGCCGACATGAGGCGAACGCGCCATCAGGTCCTGCATGCGTCCGAGCATATGGCGGCCAAGCTCGGCCGAGCGTTCGACCAGTCCCTCCTCCAGGATGATGTCGATGGCCGTCAGCGCGGCACGCGTCGTCACCGGGTTCTTCTCATGGGTGTAGTGACCGATGGCAAAGCCGCCGGTGACGTCGAGGTCGCGGCGCGCGATCACCGCGGCGATCGGCAGGATGCCGCCGCCCAGCGATTTGCCGAGGACGACGATGTCGGGGATGACGCCGTCATGCTCATGGGCGAAGAATTTTCCGGTCTTGCCGAGGCCGGTCGGTATCTCGTCGAAGATCAGCAATGTGCCGTGCCGGTCGCAGGCCTCGCGCACCCGCTTCCAGAAACCGGGCGGCGGCGGATTGGGCGTCGCGCGCATCGGTTCGGCGACGACCGCCGCCACATCCTGCTCGCGGCCGAGGACGTAGGCGATCATGTTGGCGCAAGCGAGTCCCGAAGCTTCAAGAGAATCGTGGCCGTAGGGACAGCGATAGCCGTCCCAGGGCGCGACATGCTCGGTGCCGGTCATCATCGGGCCTGATATGTGCGAGCGGAACGTCGCCTCGCCACCGACGCTGGCAGCGCCGAAGCCGGCGCCGTGGAAGGCATCCCAGAACGACACTGTCTTGAACCGGCCGGTGGCGGCGCGCGCGATCTTCAGCGCGACCTCGATGGCATCCGAGCCGCCGGTGGTGAACAGCACCTTGCCGAGATCGCCTGGCGCTAGGGCTGCGAGTTTCTCTGCCAGTTCGACGGCGGGCTCGCAGGTGAAGCGGCGCGGCGCGAAAGAGAGATCGTCGAGCTGCTTCTTGATCGCAGCCACCAGCCTTGGGTGGCCGTAGCCGAGGTGATGCACGCTGTTGCCGTGGAAATCCATGAAGCGGCGGCCGGCGGTATCCTCGATCCAGATGCCTTCGGCCTTGGCGATCGTCGACAGGCAGGGGCTGGAAAGGCTCTGGTGCATGAAGGCGGCCGCGTCACGATCGAGCAAGCCGCGAATGCGGGGATCGTCCTGGCCGGTGTCCCAGCGACCGCGCGCGGCCGTGGTGTTGGAATCGCCCTCGGTATGCACAAGCTCGGATATCGCGGCCATTGCCCTCTCCAAAACGCGAATGAGGGAGCGCTGGCCGCTCCCTCTGTTTCCTGTCCGTCAGTCGCGCCCGGTCACGACCAGGGCAGCGAAAACGTCTTCACATTGGTATAGCTCTTCATCGCCTCGATGACGCCTTCCTTGTAGCCATTGCCCGAATCCTTGATGCCGCCGAAGGGCGACATCTCGATGCGGTAGCCCGGCACTTCCCAGATATTGACGGTCCCGACCTGCAGGCCGGCAATGTATTTCTGCATGCGGGGAAAAGAGTTGGTGCAGACGCCCGACGACAGGCCGAAGGCGGTCGAGTTGGACAGCGCGATCAGTGCCTCATCGTCATCCGGCGCGCGCACGATCGGGATGATCGGCCCGAAGGTTTCTTCCATCACCAGTTCGGATGTGTGCGGCACGCGATCGACGACGATCGGCGGCAGCAGAGCGCCCTGGCGGCCGGGGTTGTAGAGGATCTCAGCACCCTGCTCCACTGCCATGTGGACGCGGGCTTCGAACAATGCCGCCGCCTTCTCGTGCACGACGGTGCCGAGGTCGGTCGAGCGGTCCATCGGGTCGCCGAAGCGGATCTTCTTCGCCCGCTCCAGCACCAGCGGCACGAAACGGTCGGCGACGCTTTCCTGGACCAGGATGCGCTTGACCGCCGTGCAGCGCTGGCCGGAGTTTTTCGTAGCTCCGGCCACGGCGAGATCGGCGGCCTTGGCCAGATCGTCGTCGGAGAGATCGTTGAGGATGATCAGCGGATCGTTGCCGCCGAGCTCCAGCACCTGGCGCTTGTAGCCGGCGGTGCGGGCGATCATCTTGCCGACCGGCACGCCGCCGGTGAAGGTGATCAGGTCGATGTTGTCATTGGTGATCATCTCGTTGCCGATGTCGGCCGGCCAGCCGGTCACCACCGAGAGCATTTCCGGCGGCAGGCCGGCTTCGTAGAGGATGTCGGCCAAAAGCAACGCTGTCATCGGTGTCAGTTCAGTCGGCTTCACCACCACGCAATTGTTGGTGGCGATCGCCGGCGCCACCTTGTGCGAGACCATGTTGAGCGGATGGTTGAACGGCGTGATCGCCGAGATCGCCTTCAGTGGCTCGCGGGTGGTGAAGATCTTGCGCGCCTTGCCGTGCGGAGTGAGATCGCAGGAGAAGATCTGGCCATCGTCCTGGATGCACATCTGCGCCGACAGCGTGAAGACATCATAGGCGCGGCCGACTTCGTAGAGCGAATCGGTCTTGGAGATGCCGAGCTCGAGCGTGATGAGATCGGAAATTTCTTCCCGGCGCGATGCCAGCACTTCCGCGGTGCGAAACAGGATCTGCTGGCGCTCATAGCGCGTCAGCTTCGACTTGTAGCCGGCAGCGATCTCGAAGGCTTGGCGGGCATGTTCGGCGCGACCGGCGGGAACGGTGCCGATGACGGTGTCGTTCCAGGGGTAACGCACCTCGACGACGCTGTCGGCATCGACTTTCTTGCCGGCAATGCGCATCGGCTCGTGGCGAACTTTGATGGCAGGGTCAAGCTTGGTCATGTCGGTATTCCTGGGTGCTCAGAGAACCGCGTTGATTTTTCGGAGGCAGGAGCATCACGCCTCGGCAATGGCTTCCCTCACTCCGTCGCCGCTTTGCGGCGCCACCTCTCCCCCCTCCGGAGGGAGAGGAAGGGAGCCAAGGCTGGCGAACTCGCGCCCTTCCTCTCCCCCGTCGATCGGGGGAGAGGTGGCGAGCGAAGCTCGACGGAGTGGGGGTCGACATCTGGCTCAGCCTAGGCCAGCGCGGCCGCCATGGTCGCGTAGTAGAAGGCGTCGAAATTGCGCAGCGTGGGTTCGTTCGGCAGGTCGGGCAGCACGCGGTTGACGATGAACGGCACTTCCTGCTCGGTCAGCCCGCCATGCGAGCGCAGCGGCTCGTTGAGGGCAGCGAGATCATGGCGGTGTTCGCTGGTGCCGATCGTTTTGTTCTCGGTCGAAATCAGCACGATGTCGCCGATGCGGTTGGCCGGCAGCTCGAAACGCTCGCAGGCATCAGGGCTGTCGACGACCAGCATGATGCCGTCGATCTTGGCCAGCCGCGCCATGATGCCGGCCCGGTCAGCGCCATCAGGCAGATAGGCGGTGGCGAAAGAGCCGAGAGCCCCGTGATGCACGACATAGGGGTCGGTGATCGGCAGGATGACGCGGGCGGCGTCCTTGCCCAGCCATTCGTCGAGCAGGTCCTGGACATAGACGACGTCGGGCGAACCGTCCGCCTTGTGCTTGGGCTTCATTCCGTGGTCGGCGGTGACGACGATCGCCGCGCCCAGCGCGTCAAGCTCGGTCAGGTACTTGTCGAACATCTCGTAGAAAGCGTTGGCCTGCGGCACGCCCGGTGCGTATTTGTGCTGCACGTAATCCGTCGTCGTCAGGTACATGATGTCGGGACGGAATTCCTTGAGCAGCTGGACGCCGGCGGCAAAGACGAATTCCGACAGTTCGGCCGAATAGACTTCCGGCACCGGCAGCCCGAAATGCTTCGAGGCATTGTCGATGCCGTGCTCGGCCACGGTGGTGGTGTCCGACTTTTCGGCCGAGAAGCACAGCGCGCGGCCTTCGTCGAAGGCGAGGCCCTTGCCGAGCAGCGCACGCAGCTTGTCCTTGGCGGTCACCACCGCGACCTTGGCGCCGGCATCATAGAAGGCCTGAAAAATGGTCGGCGCGCGCAGGAAGCGCGGGTCGTTCATCATCACTTCCTTGCCGGTCTCGCGCTCGTAGAGATAGTTGCCGCAAATGCCATGCACGGATGGCGGGCGACCGGTGGCGATCGACAAATTGTTGGGGTTGGTGAAGCTCGGGATGACCGAGTGGGCAAAGCGGACCGTGCCCTTCTCCTTGATCCTGACCAGAGCCGGCATCAGCCCGGCCTTGATCGCTTCGTCGAGATAGGCCGGCTCGCAGCCGTCAAGGCAGATGGCGATCGCCGGCACGCGCGGCCATGCGTAGGTGCGGCCGTTGACCGCGACGTTGATAGGAGACATCTGGTTCATCTGGTATCCTCGAAATCGGCCGCTTCAGGCGGCGAGTTTGGCGCGCTCGGCGATTGCCGCGGCGGGTGGAGCGGCGGTGTCGACGCCCATTTCATCAAGCGATTGCGCCGCCGCCTCGACGACGCGGCGCATGACATGCTCGTCCATCTGGCCGATACAGCCGACGCGGAAGGAATCCACGACCGTCAGCTTGCCGGGGTAGATGATGAAGCCCTTCTCCTTCATCAGTTCGTAGAAGCGCTCGAAGGCGAAGTTGGCGTGGGCCGGATTGAAGAAGGTTACGATGATCGGCGACAGCCAGCGGTCCTTGAGCAAGGTCTCGAAGCCAAGCTCGCGCATGCCGGTCACCATGACGTCGCGGTTTCTGACATAGCGGGCGCCACGACCGGCGACGCCGCCTTCGGCCTCGTGCTGGCGCAGTGCCTCGAGGAAGGCGGCGACGACATGCGTCGGCGGGGTGTAGCGCCATTGGCCGGTCTTGTTCATGTGCACCCATTGTGCATGGACGTCGAGCGACAGCGAGTGGCTGCGGCCCTTGGCGGCCTCCAACTCGCTCTTGCGGGCGATGATGAAGCCGAAGCCCGGCACGCCCTCGATGCATTTGTTGGCTGAGGAAACCATCGCCTCGTAGCGGATCTCGTTGACGTCGAGGGCAACGGCGCCGAAGGCACTCATGGAATCGACGAGCAGCTTGCGACCCTTGGCATGGACGGCCTCGGCAATCTCGGCGACCGGGTTCAAGATGCCCGAACTCGTCTCGCAATGGATGGCGATGACATGCGTGATGGCGTGGTCGGCCTCGAGGGCGGCCGCCACCTCGTCGCCGCGCGGCGGCAGGTAGTCGCCCTTGTCGATCAGCGTATAGGCGCGGCCGAGATACTGCATCGTCTGTGCGGCACGCAGGCCGTAGGCACCATTGGCCAGCACCAGAACCTTGCCGTCTTTCGGCACGAACGAGCCCAGCATCGCCTCGACGCAGAACGAGCCGCTGCCTTGCATCGGCACACAGTCGAATTCTCCATTCATGTCGCCGGTCAGCGCCAACAGACGGCGGCGCATGTCTGATGTCATGGCGCGGAAGTCGCCGTCCCACGATCCCCAGTCGCGCAGCATCGCCTGCTTGACCGAATAGGCCGTGGTGAGCGGCCCGGGGGTCAAAAGATAGGGCTCGCCCAGGGCCGGCCTGGCCAGCGGCTCCGCGGCAAATTTTGTCTCGGCGAGCATGATGTCCTCCGACAGGTCGCTGCTTTTTTTTTGTGGCGCCATTGTCGGCCCGGACGACGTATTTGTAAAATCGTTATTTTGTATCGATGTATCGATTGGAACGATAGTCTCTGAGCGTATCGGGTAGGCTGCATGCTGCTCATGACACGGCTGTGAACATAGGAAGGTTCATCCCCAGTCATCAGAGGAATCGTTCATTCCGGCCTTTTGACTAGCGAGGCTTATGATAAAGTGCAGGCGACTTCGCGACCCGAAAGGCACACAGGATGCGCTACGTTCAGCTGCGAGCTTTTCACCAGGTGGCGATCTCAGGTGGCTTTTCGCGGGCGGCCGAAGCGCTGTTCCTGACCCAGCCGGCAATATCGGACCAGGTGCGCAAGCTCGAGGAAGAGTATGACGTCCTGTTGTTCAACCGGAACAAGAAGCAGGTCACGCTGACCCATTCCGGCCAGAAGCTGCTCGAAATAACCCACCGCATGTTCGACACCGAGCAGCAGGCACTCGAGCTCCTGACGGAGTCGCGCGCCCTGCGTTCCGGCACGCTGCGCATCGTCGCCGATGCAGCGCACCATCTGCTTCACATCCTCGGCAGCTTCAGGGCCCGCTATCCGGGCGTGCAGGTTTCGGTGCGCGCCGGAAACACCGAGACTGTGATCAGCAGCCTCTACAGCTACGATGCCGACATCGGCGTGCTGGGCGAAGTGCCTGCCGGGCGCGACTTCGAGGTGCTGAAACTGAACTCGACGCCGATCATCGCCTTCACCTCGATCGACCATCCGCTGTCGGGGAAAAAATCGCTGACGCTCAAACAGCTGGCGCAGGAATCGCTGGTCATGCGCGAGCGCGGTTCGAAGACGCGCCAGAAGCTGGAAGACCTGGCCGCGGCTTCGAAGGTCGAACTCAGGCCGGCGATCGAGGCCGAAGGCCGCGAGGCTGTCCGCGAGATCGTCGCATCTGGTGCCGGCATCGGCTTTGTGTCGGCGGCCGAATTCGGCCAGGATACGCGGCTGGTCCCAATCATGATCGACGCTCCCGAGACCCTGATGGACGAGGCGCTGATCTGCCTGCGCGAGCGCAGCGGCGGCAAGCTGGTGCGCGCCTTTCTCGACATGGCGCGCTCGATGTCGGCGGATTAATGCATGTCGCCCGGAAGTGTCTTCGGTTCCGGGATAACGACATGCATAAAATCAGAAGCTTACAGCGGGTCGGGCGAATCCTATTCGCCGCGACATGCTGTAGTTGAGCATGATCTCTTCCGAAAACCGGCTCCTACTTTTCGGGATCATGCTTAGGCCGCATCGGCTTTCACCCGCTCCGACTTCGGATCGTAGGGGCTGCGCAGATGCGCCGTGGCGGTGTGGCGCACGCCGGCCAGATCGATCTCGAAATGACCGCTGCTCAGGAACGAGGCGTCGACGCCCGCTTCGTGCTCGATCAGCCCGAGCGCCACCGAACGGCCTAGCGTATGGCCATAAGCGGCCGAGCGGACCTCGCCGACCGGTTTGCCGTCGCGCAGGATCAGTTCGCCGCCCCACAGCATCGGCTCGGCATCGTCTGCTGTGAACAGCACGATGCGCCTGGTCGGTACCGAGGACTTCGCGGCGGCGAGCGCATCACGCCCGATGAAACCGCCCGGCTTGTCCATCGCGACGGCAAAGCCAAGCCCCGCCTGCCATGGGTTGATATCAGGCGTCAGTTCGCGACCCCAGGCGCGAAAACCCTTTTCGATGCGCAAGGCGTCGAGCGCGTAGTAACCGGCGTCAGCCAAGCCGAATTCACGGCCGGCCTCGTGCAGCGCCGCGTAGACGCCGACGGCGAATTCGGTCGGCACGATCAGTTCCCAGCCGAGCTCACCGACATAGGTCATGCGGTTGGCATAGGCGGTGGCGTAGCCGATATCGATTTTGCGAATGGTGGCGAAAGGGAAACCGGTGTTGGAAAGATCCGCCGATGACAGTTTGCCCAGGAGGTCGCGCGAACGCGGCCCCATCAGGGCCAGCACCGCATAGGATGAGGTGACATCGGTCAGGATGGCATGCGCGCCCGCCGGAATGTTCTTGACGATCCAGTCGGCGTCGTGGACTGCCTGCGCGGAACCGGTGACGATGAAGAATTTTTCCGCGCCAAGCCGCATCACGGTGAGATCGCTTTCGTAACCGCCGCGCACGTTGAGCACGCCCGTATAGACCGACGTGCCGACCGGCACATCGACGTCGCCGGCGCAGATCCGGTTCAGCACGGCACAGGCGTCGCGCCCCTGGACAAGAAGCTTGGCGAAGGAGGTCTGGTCGAAGATGGCGACGGCCTCGCGCGTCGCCTTCATCTCGCGCCGCACTGCCTCGTGCCAGTTCTGGCGACCGAAGGCATAGTCGTTCTCGGCCTTCTCTCCTGGCGCCGCGAACCAATTGGCGCGCTCCCAGCCCATCTTGGAGCCGAAGCAGGCGCCCTTGGCGGCAAGGCGGTCGTAAAGCGGCGAGCGGCGGAAGGGCCGCGCGGTGTCCAATTCGCGGTTCGGCCACGGCATGGCGTAGTGCAGGCCGAGTGTCTCCTTGACGCGGTCATGCAGCCAGCGCGGATTGTTGTTGAACGAGGCGAAGCGCCTGATATCGACCGGCCACAAATCCATGGTCGGCGCGCCGTTGACGATCCATTCGGCCAGTGCCCTGCCGGCGCCACCGGCACTGGCAATGCCCATCGAATTGAAACCGGCGCCGACATAGAAATTCTTCAACTCCGGCGCCTCGCCGAGGAGGAAATTGTTGTCGGGCGTGAAGCTCTCGGGACCGTTGTAGAATTTCTTGACTTCGGCCTGCGCCAGCTGTGGCACGCGCACCAGCGCGTTTTCCATCAGGATCTCGAACTGGTCCCAATCGTCGGGCAGCAGCGCGAATTCGAAATTTTCGGGAATGCCGTTCATGCCCCACGGCTTGGCATGCGGCTCAAAGCCGCCCATGACCAGGCCGCCGACCTCCTCCTTGAAGTAGATGAAGCCATCGGGGTCGCGCATCACGGGTAGATCCGGATGCACGCCTTCGACCCGGCCAGTGACGATGTACATGTGCTCGGCCGAATGCATCGGCACCGAAACGCCGCACATCAGCCCGACCTTGCGCGCCCATTGGCCGGCGCAATTGACGACGATCTCGGCGGCGATGTCGCCATGGTCGGTCTCGACACCGCAGGCGACGCCGTTCCTGACGCTGATACCAGTGACCTTGACCCGCTCGAATATTTTGGCGCCACCATTGCGCGCGCCCTTGGCCAGAGACTGCGTCAGATCAGTCGGATTGGCCTTGCCGTCTCCAGGCAGCCAGACAGCGCCGACGAGGTCGTCGACAGCCATGACCGGCCAGAGCTCGGCGGCCTCGCGAGGCGAGATGACGTCGATCTCAACCCCTTGGGCACGGGCCGACGCAGCCGTGCGTTTGAGCACCGTCATGCGGTCGGCGGTGCGCGCAACAGACAACGAGCCGCAATTCTTCCAGCCGGTGGCAAGACCGGTCTCGGCCTCCAGTTCGCTGTAGAGCTGCGTGGAGTATCTGATCAGGCTGGTCATGTTGGAATGGCTGCGCAGCTGGCCGACAAGACCAGCCGCGTGCCACGTGGTGCCGCCGCTGAGTTGCCCCTGCTCGAGCAGCACCACATCGCTCCAGCCCAGTTTGGTCAGATGATAAGCGACCGAACAGCCGATGATGCCGCCGCCGACAATGACGATCCGAGCCTGGGTGGGAAATTCATGTGCCATGAGCGTTCCGCCAGTCGAGGGATGGCCGAGACACTATCATGGAAAAACCAAATATCAACTCATAAAGTCACAAAAAATCACATCAAGATGCAACGATGAGTTCGGGACCCTTTTGCGAGAGCGCTTCGACAAGCGCGAGGTCGGGGTCGGCATCGACGATTACGCCTGCGGCACGTTCGAAATTCGGAATCCTGAGCGGCGTCAGCTTGCCGAACTTGCTGCTATCGAGGACGAAATAGGCCTTGCCGGCAAGGGCGATCATGCGGCCGCGCTGTTCGGCGCCGGCACGGGTGAAGTCGGTGACCTCCCCGTCCGGAGACAGTGCCCCGCCGCCGAGAAAGGCGACGTCGACGCGAAAGCGGGCCATCGCATCGAGCGTGTCGATGCCGGAAGCCGCTTCCTCGCCCGGGTCGATCTCGCCGCCCAGCACGTGCACGCGCATGCCGGGGACATGGCACAGATGCAGCGCTATTTTCAGGCTGGCCGTGCAGATCGTCAGATCGCGCAGTTCCGTCAGGGCATGCGCGACGGCCAAAGTGGTGGTGCCGGAATCGAGAAAGACCACCATGCCATCCCTGACCAAGCCGGCCGCCGTCCTGCCGATCGCCGCCTTGCCGGCGGCATTTTCCTGGCTTCGCAGGCTCATCGCCGGTTCACTCGGCTCGAAGCTGGCAGCCCCGCCATGTACGATGCCGAGCCTGCCCTGGTCCGACAGCAGCTTCAGATCACGGCGGATGGTTTCGCGCGACACGTCGAAGAACTCGGCCAACTCGGCGACACTGACGGAACCCTGGGCGCTCAGCCGCCTCAGGATCTCGTCGTGGCGGCGCGGGGCAAGGGCGCGCACCGGCAGGCGGGAGACGGGAGACATGGCGATCCCTTATGTCGAGCATTGATGTTGCAATATGTGGCAGCGAACCGGTCCGCTGGCAACCGTGCGCGGCCCTGCCCTCGCGCTCAGGATTTTCGCGACAACCCGCCGCCCTCTATCGCATTGACGAGTGTGTCGCTGCCTTCACGAAGATGCTGTCTCAGAACGCCCACGGCCTTCTTGCCGTCGCGCTGACGGCAAGCGGCCAGCAGGCCGCGATGCTCCGTCTGCGCACGTGCTCCTATGCCGACGTGGCCAGCCTATCCCCGACCGGGTTCAGATCAGCAATTCGCGGCACCGCATATCTCATGCGCATGCGCAAGAACGGTGCCTCGATACAGGTGTAGCTGAGGTAGCCGATCGGGATTGTCGCAAGAAAGCACAAGGCGGACCAAAGGCAAGCAACGTAGAAATTGCTGATACTCATGATGTTCGCGTCGATGAACGCCGCCAATTGCATGACGAAGAACAGGTGCAGGAGATAGATCGAATAGCTGTAAGCTCCCGCTTTCTCCAGGATCTTGAACGGCAGGCTTGTCCGCGTTCTTGAAAAGCTGGTGTCGTAATAGGCGATGCCGAATGCGTAGGCCGCCGCCTCCAAGGTCGGCAAGATGATCCATATCCAATGGGGCGAGGGATAACCGCCAAGTTGGTAAAATCCGCCAGCGGCATCGAACCACCAGAAGAACCCTGAAAATGCGATGAGAACAGCCAGCGCCAGCCAATGCCGATCCTTCGCACGGAGATGAAAGGCAAGAATGCCGGCCACAAACTGATCGGCATGGCCGATGATGGTCGTGGACGCCGCCAACTGCACCTCGCCGAGGTCGGTATAGAGTGCAGATCTTAGCAAAATGGTTGCCGCGATGAACAGCAGAGGGGCGAACGGAAATCGCCTGGACGCCATCAGCAGGAATGGAAGCAGAACGTAGAAATGCGCTTCGACGGTTATGGACCAGCCACCGTTCGGAAGAGTGGGAAAGACGAGGCCCTTGCCGACATCGGTGAAATACTCGTCCAGAGGCTGGCCAGCGAGATGCCTGCGGCAGGCCTCGATGACGATGACGGCCAGCAGAAGCGGCAGCAGCCTCAGCGCCCGGTTGGCAAAGAACGGCAAATAGTTGACCTGTCTTCCGTCAAGCAGCTTGGCAAAAAGATAGCCCGAGAGCGCCATGAACAGCGAAACGCCGGTGTGTCCTTCGTCCAGAAGGCTGAAGACTGGCAGAGCCGGTACGAACCCATAGGGGACGGGGCCATCGGGAGACTGATGAAGGAAATGCCAGGTGAAGACCAGGAAAGCCGCAAGGCCCCGAACATGGTCAAGCGCCGGATAATGTTTTCCAGTCGAAGACTTCATGATTCAGACCAAATGCCCGCCCTTTGGACGACGGTTGCCGCGCTGCGTCGTTTGTAGTTGCGTCAGCAACGGCACCGCAGCGAGGATAACTCGCCTACATCTCCCACTTTGCCGCGCCTCTCGTTAATTTAGACTTCTATTTATTGTGAAAGTTTACTTCCGGCACACCCCAGCGACCATATAGCGTCCCAAGCGCAATCGTCGCGAAAAAGGGGTACGACCCAGCCTCATGCGATGAGCGGAGCGTCGACGTCTCTTCCCTGCCTATGCACAGACTGCTTTGCTCAATCGACCTTTACGGCGACCACCGCGGCGCAGTCGCCGGCCTTGACCAGGCCTGGGAAATGCCGCGCCGCCAGCATGCCAGACATTTTCGCCCGGATGTCCTGCGGAGCAACGCCGGTGCGGCCGGTGGAATGGATGCGCGCCAGCACCGCGCCTTCTTCGACAGGCCCGCCAAGATCGACCATGGTTTCTATCATGCCGTCGTCTTCGGCGAAGCAGAAGCAATCTCCCGACGGCATGTCCAGCCACTGGGTTCTGCCCGTTTCGACCGCCCCGGCGACGATACCTGCATGACGCAGCACGTTGAGGATGCCGCGCCGGGCGATCCGCACCGTCTCGGCTCGCGATGTGCCGCCGCCGCCGAGCTCGGTGGTGACGAAGACCTTGCCCATCTCTTCGGCCGCCGTGTCATACATGCCGATCGCATCGATCTCGGTCATGCGCATCGAGAACGGTGCCGAGAATGCCGCCACCGCGGCAAAGGCTTTCTGCTCCAGCGCCTTGTCGGGCAAAGTGTGGGCGGCGCAGAACGGCACGAAATCCAGCGTTTTGCCGCCGGAATGGAAGTCGAAGACGATGTCCGCGCGGGGGAGCAACTCGCGTTGGAAATAGTCGGCGATCTTCTGCGTCACCGTGCCGTCGGGCCGGCCGGGAAAGCTGCGGTTCATGTTGCCCTTGTCGATCGGCGAGGTGCGGGTGCCCGCCCGGAAAGCCGGATAGTTCATCGCCGGCACGATGATCACCGTGCCGCTGACCTGGCCGGGATCGAGCGTGCGGGCGAGTTCGTAGAGCGCCAGCGGCCCTTCATACTCGTCGCCATGGTTGCCGCCGGTCAGCAGCGCCGCCGGCCCCTTGCCATTGCGGATGACGCAGATCGGAATCATCACCGAGCCCCAGGCCGAGTCGTCGCGGCTATAGGGCAGGCGCAGGAAGCCATGCTGGATGCCGTCACGATCGAAATCGACGGTCGGCGCGACCGGCGACGGGCGAAGACTGGACATCGGGCTCAATCCTTCACCACCAGCTTGCGCGGCACATTGGCCAGGCACTCCACACCGGTTTCGGTGATCAGGATGGACTCGGTGATCTCCAGCCCCATTGTCTCCAGCCAGAGACCGGTCATGAAATGGAAAGTCATGCCGGGCTTGAGCTCGGTCCGATCGCCGGGGCGCAGGCTCATCGTGCGTTCGCCCCAGTCCGGCGGATAGGAAAGCCCGATCGAATAGCCGGTGCGGTTGTCCTTGACGATACCGTATTTCTTCAGCACGGCAAAGAAGGCATTGGCGATGTCCTCGCAGGCATTGCCTGGTTTCGCGGCCGCCAAGCCCGCCTCCATGCCTTCCAGCGTCGCCTTCTCGGCATCGAGGAATTCCTGCGTCGGTTTGCCGAGGAAGACGGTGCGCGACAGCGGGCAATGATACCTGTTGTAGCAGCCGGCGATCTCGAAGAACGTGCCCTCGCCCCGCTTCATCGGCTGGTCGTCCCAGGTCAGATGCGGCGCCGAGGCGTCCGCGCCTGACGGCAGCAGCGGAACGATCGCTGGGTAATCGCCGCCGATGCCGTCCACGCCGCGCGTGCCGGCATCGTAGATCTCGGCGACGAGATCGCATTTGCGCATGCCGACTTCGATCTTGTCGACGATGCGCTGGTGCATCGCCTCGACGATACGGGCGGCCTTGCGCATATAGTCGATCTCGGTCGGGCTCTTTACCGCGCGCTGCCAGTTGACCAGCGCGGTGGCGTCGACGAAGCGGGCATTGGGCAGATGCTTCTGCAGGGCGGCGAAGGCGGCGGCGGAGAACCAGTAATTGTCCATCTCGACGCCGACGGTGAGCTTGCCCCAGCCGCGATCGCTCAGCACGCTCGACAGGAAGTCCATCGGGTGGCGTTCGGTCGACTGCACATAGTGGTCAGCGTAGCCGACGATGTTGTCGTGGGCGAGATAGGCAGTGCGCTTGGCGCCGTTGGCGTCCTGGCCACGACCATACCAGACCGGCTCGCCCGACGGGGGCACGATGACGGCCTGGTGCACATAGAACGACCAGCCATCATAACCGGTCAGCCAGGCCATGTTGGAGGGATCGCTGACGATCAAAAGATCGACGCCCTTCGCCTCCATGGCTTTCCGTGTCTTGGCGAGGCGCTCCGCATATTCGCTTCGCGAGAATTTCAGGTTCGGCTGCATTTGTTGGTCCTCGTTTGTTGGGACTGGAGCCGGTTCAACTCCGTTGAATCCGGCTCCAGGTAGTTTTTTTGTGGGAGCATGATCCACCGGGAAAACCGGTTGCCACTGTTCGGGATCATGCTCCCGCGGCCGGCATCAGCTTTCAAACATGGTTCCGGCTTTCGCGGCCAGCGCGCGGTCGCGGGCGAGCGTGGCGATCGCCGTATCCTGCACACCGGTGCCGGTAAGATCGGCGATGGTGATGTCGCTGGCCGAGCGCCGGCCATGTTTCGCGCCGGCGATGATCTGGCCCAACTCGGTCACATCCGTCTCGGCAGCCATCACGCCCGCCGCGATGGCATGGTGCAGTTCGCCCAGCCGCCGCGTCTGTTTCGCGCTGTCGGCGACATAGAGATCGGCCATGCGCAGGATTGCCGGCGCGATCTCGTTCTTGTGCTCGGCGTCGGACCCCATGGCGGTGATGTGCTGGCCGGTCGAGACAAACCCCGCTTTGATCAGCGGTTCGGTCGATGGCGTGGTGGTGACGATAATGTCGGCGCCGGCAACAGCGTCGGCCGCTTCGGGTTCGGCGCGCACGTCGATGCCGAGCCTTTCGCGCAAGGTAGCAGCGGCCGTCTCCGCCTTGGCGGCATCGCGTGCCCAGATGCGGGCCTGCGTTATCGGCCGCACCAGCTTCAGGGCTTCGAGCTGCAGCCCGGCCTGGATGCCGGCACCGAAGATCGCGGCGACGGAGGAGTCCGGTCGTGACAGATGCTTGGCCGCAACGGCTCCGGCGGCAGCGGTGCGGACGTCGGTGAGATAGCCATTGTCGAGCAGCAAGGCTTCGACCAGGCCGGTTCTGGCTGACAAAAGCACCATCATGCCGTTGACGCTGGGCAGACCGAGCTTGGGATTGTCGAAGAAGCCGGGACTGATCTTGATGGCGAAGCCATCGATACCGGGGACATAGGCCGTCTTCACGTCGACCTCGCCGCGATGCTCGGGGATGTCGAGCCGCAGGATCGGCGGCATCGCCACCGGCAGGGTGGCAAGCGCACGGAAAGCATTTTCGACGCAGGCGACGGCATCGAGATCGAGCATCACGATCGTGCGCAGTTCAGCTTCGGTGAGGATCGTCATCCTGCTCATGCGGCACACTCCGAAATCGATGGTATCTCCCCGCAGACTATCTTCCGGTGCAGTTGCATGTCGATGTTGCGGCCGGAAAGCAGAACCACCACCGGCCCCTCCGCCTTGACCTTGCCGGCGAGCAGCGCCGCGATGCCTACCGCACCGGCTCCTTCGACGATCTCGCGTTCCTGTTCATAGGCATGGCGAATGCCGGCGGCGATCTCGTCCTCACTGAGCAGGACGACGTCATCGAGCAGGTCGCGGCACATGGTGAAGGTCAGTCGGTTGTCAAGGCCAATGCCGCCGCCGAGCGAATCCGCCAGCGTCGGCAGTTCCTCGACCAGCACGGGACGGCCCGCATCGAGGCTGGCCTTCATTGCCGCTCCGCGCGCCATCGAGATGCCGACCACTTTTGTCCCGGGGCGGATGCCCTTGACGGCGGCCGCTACACCCGAGGCCAATCCACCTCCAGACAGTTGCACCAATACCAGAGCGGCGTTAGGCACCTGCTCGATGATTTCCAACCCAAGCGTGCCTTGACCGGCAATGATGGCCGGATGGTCGAAGGGCGGCAGCATGACAAGTCCCTCCTCCGCCACCAGCCGCTCGACCTCTTGCTGGGCATCGTCCTGGCTGTTGCCGACGATACGGATTTCCGCGCCGAGGCGGCGGATTTCGTCGAGTTTATTCTTGGGTACCAGTCGAGACATGCAGATCACCGCACGCATGTCCTCGAGCTTCGCCGCGTGGGCGAGCGCACGGCCATGATTGCCGGTCGATGCCGCAACGACGCCGCGCGCCTTCTCCTCGGCATCAAGCGAAGCGACGGCGTTCGAAGCGCCGCGCAGCTTGAAGCTGCCGGTGATCTGGCGGTGCTCGAGCTTGAGATGGATCGGCACGTCCATTCGCTCGGAGAGACCCGCCGAAAGTACGGTCGATGTACGCTCGACCTTGTCTGCAATTCGCTCGCGCGCGGCACGGATATCGCCAAGGGTCACTGTTGCCATGATCGTCAATCGCGCGGCAAGGGCAGCGTCATCAGACGGCCGAATTCGGGATGGGCCGTCTCGTCGCTGCAAAGGCGCAGGCAGTTCCAGGCGGTAGCCTGGTTGCTGGTCACCACCGGGCGGCCGATCGCCTGTTCCATGCCGGTGACCGCGAGCGCACCGCGTAGCGCCGTGCAGGAGACGAACAGCGCGTCCGCCTGCGGATGCATCGCCCGGCGCGCGACATCGACAAGCGCTGCCGGAGCAATGCGCGCCATCTCGCGGTCGTCCTCGAAGCCGAGGCAAGTAAAGCTTAGGATTTCGAAGCCACGTTCGGCGAAATAGGTCGCCATCGGCCTGGAGGTTTCGAGCGTATAGGGCGTGAGGATGCTGATCCTGCGCACGCCGAAGGCGTTCAGCCCGCGCACGCCAGCCATCGGCGGAGTGACAACAGGTACGCCTGGCTTGGCGGCCTGGATCGCCGTCTCGATCTCGGCGTCGCCAATCACCACCGATGCCGACGTGCAGGAATAGCAGATTGCGTCGAGCGGCTCGTCCGGCAGGATCAAGGCAGCGCCCGCCGTCAGCGCCGGCTGCATCTTGCGCAAGTTCTCAGGCGTCGTCGGATTGGCATAGGGAATGCGCGCGACATAGACGCCGATCCGTTCGCTCGCCACCATGCGGCGAAAATCCGGCTCGGTCGTATGGTCGGTGGCAAGGATGATGAGGCCGACGCGCCGCTCCAACGGTCGTTCATCGAGCGCTGGCCGGTTGGGCACAAGCTTGATCTCGGGCAAGGGCTTCATCTTTTATCTTTCGATCTTGCCGTAGCGGCGTTCCAGCCAGCGCAGCAGCACGACCGAAATCAGGCTGATGGCGAGGAAGAAGGCACCGACCAACGTGATCGGCTCGAGGTAGCGATAGTAGGTGTTGGCGACGCTTTTTGCCTGGTTCATCAATTCCAGTACGGTGATCGCCGAGAGCAGCGGCGTCTCCTTGAACATGGCGATGAAGTAGTTGGCCAATGCCGGGATCATCGGCGGAATGGCCTGCGGGATGATGATGTGGGACCAGGTCTGCCGGGTGCTGAGATTGCAGGCCTTGGCGGCTTCCCACTGGCCACGCGGTACATTGTCGATGCCGGCGCGGTAGACCTCCGCCGTGTAGGTGCCGTAATGCAGGCCGAGCCCAATGACCCCAGCGACCAGCGGCGGCAGCAGGATGCCGATGTCGGGCAGCACGTAGAAGATGAAATAGAGCTGTACCAGGAGCGGTGTGCCGCGGATGAATTCGGCCACCCAGCCGACGGTACGCGACAGCGCCTTGTTGGGCGAGCGGCGCGCCAGCGCGATGCCCAAGCCGACGATCGCCGCCAGCACCGAGCCGAGCAGCGTCGCCAGGATGGTGATCTTCACCCCCTGGATCAGCGTCGGCAGGATCTGCCGGACAAAATCCCAATCCCAATCCATCAGCGAGCCCAATTCATCGGGAATGCCCTTGCCATCAGACGCGCACTCCGTCGAGGCCGCGCGCCATGTGGCGTTCCAGCGAGCGCACGGCCCATGAGATGAGCAGCGCCAGGATGAAATAGATGACGAGAATGGTGGTGAACGGCACCATGGTGTTGCCGGTCTGGGCGCGCACCACCTGTGCCTGGAAAGTGAGATCGGCGAGCGAGATCAGCGAGACGACCGATGTCGCCTTGAGCAGCTCGATGGCATTGTTGCCGAAGGTCGGCAGCATCACCAGAAACGCCTGCGGCAGGATAACATGGCGCATGCCTTGCCAGCGGCCCAGATTGAGCGCGATGCAGGCCTCATGCTGTTCGCGGCCGATCGATTGCACGGCGCCGCGCACCACCTCGGCGGCGTAGGCGCCGACATTCAAGCCCAGCGCCAATACGCCGGCCTGCAACGGGGTCAGTTCGAGACCCAGCAGGGGCAACACGAAATAAGCGAAGAACAGCTGCACGAAGATCGATGTGCCGCGGAAGAATTCGATATAGGCCGTCGCCAAGGCCCGCAGCGCGAAGAAGCGCGACAGGCGCCCCAAGCCGGCGAGAAAGGCCATGATCAGGGCCAGCACCGACCCCATCAGCGTCAGCTCGATGGTGACAAGCGCTCCCTGCAATATCAGGCCGAAATAGCCGGACCACTGGGTCATTGAGGTTCCAACGTTGTGATTCTAGCCCCTTCTCCCCGTTTACGGGGAGAAGATGCCGGCAGGCAGATGAGGGGCAGCGCTAGCTCGGCAAAACCTGGCGCCGCCCCTCATCCGTCACTTCGTGACACCTTCTCCCCGTGAACGGGGAGAAGGCAAGAAAAGCGCGCGCTACTTCGCTGCGCAGAGCTTGTCGCGCGTGGTCGACATTGCCGCCGCCGCCGAGAAGCCATAGGGCTCGATGATCTTGGCGAACTCACCCGACTTCTTCATCTTGGCGAGCTCGACGTCGAAGGCATCGCGCAGCGCCTCGTCGCCTTTCTTGAAGGCAGCGCCGTCGCAATAAACCGGCGCGCCCTGCACCGGGGCGATGACTTCGAGGTTCGGATCGGCGGCCTTCTTCATCAGATCATTGATCGACAGGACGGGCAGCGAATAGGCATCGATGCGGCCGTCCTGCACCATCTTCAGGCCGCTCTGGCCATCCGGCACGACGATGACACGTTCACGAGGGACACCGGCGGTGAGTGCGAGCTTCTCCTCGGTGCCGCCGCCCGGCGCGCCGATGGTGGCGGACGTGTCCTTGGCGACATCCTCGTAGCTCTTGAAGCCTTTCGGATTTCCCTTCTTCACCAGCATCGCCTCGGCGTCGCACAGAACCGGCTCCGAATAGGCAACCGCGGCGCAACGCTCTGGCTTCATGAACAGGCCGGCGGTGACGACGTCGAAGCGGCCGGCCTGCAGGCCGGGGATCATGGCGCCATATTCCGAGATCGAGGCGACGATATCCGCCACTCCGAGACGCTTGAAAATCTCGCGCGCCACGTCGGGCGCGGCGCCCGAAACCTTGCCGTCGGCAGCCACCGCCGTATAGGGCGGCTCGTTGGCAATAGCGACGCGTGCGAACCCTTGCGCCTTGAGTTGTTCGAGCTTCTTGTCCGCGGCCGAGCCCATGCTTGATGTCGCGAGCACCGCCGTAACTGCAAGACCCGCGACGCCGGCCAGAATGCCAAGTTTCTTCATTGTTCCCAACTCCTTGTTCTTGTCTTGGTTTGCGTGATTTCAGGACGGCTTGGCCGCCCTTGGCATGCGGTCAGACACGGTGTCCGGCCGCGATGATCTTCTTCAGGAACCCTTGCGTGCGTTCCTGCTTGGGATTGCGGAAAATCTCGTCGGGCTTGCCTTCCTCGACTATTCGGCCGCGATCGAAGAACAGCACCCGGTCGGCGAAATCGTGGGCGAACCCCATCTCGTGCGTGACCAGCAGCATGGTCATGTCGGTCTCGGCGCAGAGCCGCCACAAGACGTTGAGCACTTCCTCGACCAGTTCCGGGTCGAGCGCCGACGTCACCTCGTCGAACAACATGATCTTTGGCTGCAAAGCGAGCGCGCGGGCGATCGCCACCCGCTGCTTCTGGCCGCCGGACAATTGGGCCGGCATCGCCTTCGCCTTGTCGGCCATGCCGACCATGTCGAGCAGCTCCATGGCCCGCTTCTCGGCGGCCGCGCGCGGCGTGCCCTTGGTCAGCATCGGCGCCAGCGTCACATTGTCGATGACGCTCTTGTGCGGGAACAGGTTGAACAGCTGGAAGACCATGCCGGTCTTCTGGCGCATCCGCGCCAGATGGCGCTCGTCGGCCGGCAGCAGCTGGCCGTTGCGCTCCATGTGGTAAAGCTGCTCGCCGTCGATCTGGATGTGACCGCCGTCGATGCGCTCCAGCGTCATCAGGATGCGCAGGATCGTCGTCTTGCCCGAACCGGAAGGGCCGATCAGCGCCAGTTTCTCGCGCGGCATGACCTGCATCGAGAGGCCGTCCAGCACCTTGAAGCTGCCAAAGCTCTTCGAGATGCTGTCGACCTTGATGATGGATGCGGATGCGGACAAATGAATTTCCCCGTCTGGAGAAGCCTGGTGCCCTTAACGATGCGGAACGGGCCAAATCATGTCAATTGGGAAAATAATATCATGACAATTATTCTGATTGCGCACATTTTCCAGTCAATCGCAGCCGGCTTTTTGGGCATGCCGTTGCCCCAGAGCCGCCTGGTACTTTTGGACGCCGTGCTCAGATTGCGAGCAGCAAATGCTCCGGATTGCCAAGCAAGAGTTTGGTGACAACGCCGAGACCGGCCCGCAGTTCCCCCTCGGTGGTCGAACCCAGCGAGATGCGTACCGCCGGATGCCAAGGCGCATCCGAAATGCGGAAGGAGGTGCCCGGTGCAATGGCCACGCCTTGCAACCGGGCCTGGGCGACAAAGCTCTCTTCGGAACGGTCGGCCGGCAGTGGCAGCCAGATATGCAAGCCGTCGCGTCGGGCACGGTAGTCGACGCCGGCCAGTACCTCTGCCGCGATGTCTTGCCGCCGCGCCAGCGCTGCGCGCTGCCAGTGGACAAGGTCGATGGCCGTACCGTCGGTCACCCATTTGGTGGCGATCTCGGCCACCATTGGCGTCGCCATCCAGTTCGAGACAAGATGCCGGTTGGCGACGGCCGCGACGTAACGATCGGGCGCGGCGAGATAGCCGATGCGCAGGCCGGGCACGGTGATCTTGGTGAAGGAGGTGACGTAAAGCGTCCGCTCCGGCGCGAAAGCGGCGACCGGCGGCGGTCGATCCTCGACCAGCGGGCCTAGCACGTCGTTCTCGATAATGGCGATGTCGTGCTTGCGCGCCACCGCCGCGATCTGCTGACGGCGCGCCGCATCCATCAGGGTTGCCGTGGGATTGATCACCGAAGGCTGCACGAACACGGCACGGATGTCGGAAAGCCGGCAGGCCTCTTCCAGCGCTTCCGGAATCAGGCCGTTGCCGTCGATCGGCAGGCCTTGAAGGTTGAAGCCGAGATAGCGCGCGAGCGGCACCAGCGTGTGGTGGCCGATCGCCTCGGTGGCGACGGTAGAACCCGGCGGCGCCACGCTCATCAACGCCACCGTCATGCCGGCGGTGGCGCCGTTGGTCAGGCTGATGTTCTGCGCGGAGGCATCGAGGCCGCAAAGTTTCAGCCATTCGACCGCCACGGCGCGGTGGCGCGGGAACACCATATTTGGCCGGAACGACAGTGCCGAACTCGACGGCAGGTTTTCGGCGAGCCAGCCCAGCGCCTGCTTCATCCGCTCCAGGTGCATCGGCTCGCAGACCGGTTTCAGGATGGAGAGGTCGATGACCTCACCGAGGCGCTCGGGCAGATAAGGCGGCTCCGGTTCGCGGCGCTGCGTCTGGACGAAGCTGCCACGGCCGATCTCGCCCGAAATCAGGCCGCGCCGGATCAATTCCTCGTAGGCGCGGCTGACCGTCTGCACCGAGAGCTTCAGATCGTCCGCCAGCCTGCGATGCGTCGGCAGCCGCGCGCCATTGGCAAGGCGTCCGTCATGGATGGCACGCGCGAACTGATCGGCCAAAGATTGGTAGGCTGGCCGCCGGATGAGCGTGGGATCGGGTTGCCACAATGTCATGACTTATTAGAGATCGAAATCAGTGCAATTGACAATCGAAATAATGCGCCCTCATGGTACGATGGACGAAAAAGTGGGGCCTGATGACTGCTGCGAAACTCGACCCGATCGACCTCAAGATCCTAGATGCCGTCCAGCGTGACGGACGTATCACCAAGTTGGCGCTGGCCGAGCAGGTCGGGCTGTCGCCGACACCGTGCTGGATGCGGCTGCGCAAGCTGGAAAAGGCTGGCATCGTCTCGGGTTATCACGCCCGCATCGCCATGCGCATCGTGGCGCCTGTCGCCACAGTGCTGATGGAGGTGACGCTGGCCAGCCACCGTCAGGCCGATTTCGACCGCTTCGAGCGCGTCATCCGCGACATCCCCGAGATCGTCGCCTGCTGGTCGGTGGGTGGCGGCGTCGACTATGTGCTGAAGGTGATGGCGCGCGACATCGACGCCTATCAGCGGCTGGTCGACGGCTTGCTCGATCGTGAGATCGGCATCGACCGCTACTTCACCTACATCGTCATCAAGACGGTGAAGGATGATATCGCGCTGCCGATAGCCGACCTGCTGCCGGCATCGGCATAGCGCCGGAGAAACAGGCTGCCCTCACGGCGCAATAGAGAGATTCTCTCTACGATCAGGCGCCCAAACAGCCTCTCTGTCTGCCTGTGAAGGATAGTCTCCCCGCATCAAACCGAACCGGGAGGCTTCGACCATGTCCGCGCATTTCGCCCGCTCGCATCGCCACGAAGCGCTCGACCGGCTCGCCGATCGCCGGCTGCTGCGCGAACTCGCTTACGTCGACGGCCATTGGACGGCGAGCGACGCGGCCGAGAGTTTCGAGGTCACCGATCCGGCGACTGGCACCACCGTCGCCTTCGTCGCAGCACTCGACAGCCGTCAGACGACAAAAGCCATCGACGCCGCCGCGCGCGCCTTTCCGGCGTGGCGGGCGCTGTTGCCGCAGGAGCGCTCGAAAATTCTGCGAAAATGGTTCGAGCTGATCGTCACCGCCAGGGCTGATCTGGCTCTGCTGATGACGCTTGAGCAGGGCAAGCCGCTCAAAGAGTCGCTCGGCGAGATGGACTACGCCGCCTCCTTCGTCGAATGGTATGCGGAGGAAGCGAAGCGTCTCAACGCCGAGAGCGTCACCAGCCATCTGCCGAACGCGGAAATGATGGTGCGACGCGAACCGCTCGGTGTCGTCGGCGTGGTCACGCCGTGGAATTTCCCGTCGGCCATGCTGACCCGCAAGGCGGCTGCCGCGCTTGCCGCCGGCTGCACCATCGTCGCGCATCCCTCCTCGGAAACGCCGCTGTCGGCGCTGGCGCTGGCCGAACTCGGCGAGCGCGCCGGGTTGCCGGCCGGCGTCTTCAACATCGTCACAGGCAAGGCCGCGACGATCGTTGGACGCATGTGCGAAGATCCGCGCGTCCGCGCCATGAGTTTCACGGGCTCGACCGAGATCGGCCGGCTGATCGCCGCGCAAACTGCGCCGACGATGAAGCGGCTGGTCATGGAACTCGGCGGCCACGCGCCGCTGATCGTCTTTGCCGATGCCGATATCGACAAAGCGGTGACCATTGCCGTCGACGCCAAATTCGCCACATCAGGCCAGGACTGCCTCGCCGCCAACCGCATCTATGTCCAGCGTCCGCTCTACGACCGCTTCTGCGCCGCTTTCGCCAAGCGCATCGAGACACTGCGGGCCGGCAATGGCCTCGCCGATGACATCGACATTGGGCCGCTGATGCATGAGCGAGCCGTCAAGAAGGTCGAGGAGCAGGTCGCTGACGCCGTGGCTCTTGGCGCGCGCTGCCTTGCCGGCGGCAAGCGGCATCAGGCCGGGCCGCTGTTCTACCAGCCGACACTGCTCACCGATGTCGCCGACGAAGCGCTGATCATGCGCGAGGAGACCTTTGGTCCGGTCGCCGCCGTCACATCCTTCGACGACGAGGACGAGGTGATCGCCCGCGCCAATGCGACCGAGTACGGGCTGGTCGCCTATGTCGTGACCGAGAATGGCGCGCGTCAGCAGCGCATGGGTCGCGCGCTCGACTATGGCATGGTCGCCATCAACCGTGTGAAGATCACCGGCGCGCCGATCCCCTTTGGCGGCGTCAAGCAGTCCGGAAGCGGCCGCGAAGGCTCGCGCCACGGCTTGGAGGCCTTCACTGATCTCAAATATCTATGCCTCGACGTCGCTTAGGCCACACCGGAATTTTCAAGGAGTAAAAAAATGCTCGACCAGTCCAACGAACTCGCCGCCTGGGATCGCGACCATTTCTTCCATCCCTCGACCCACATGGGCACGCACGCTCGCGGTGAATCGCCGACAAGGATCATGGCTGGAGGCGAAGGCGTCACCGTCTGGGACAACAATGGCAGGAAGAGCATCGATGCCTTCGCCGGTCTCTATTGCGTCAATGTCGGCTATGGCCGCCAGAAGATCGCTGACGCGATCGCCACGCAGGCGAAGAACCTCGCCTATTACCACGCCTATGTCGGGCACGGCACCGAGGCCTCGATCACATTGGCGAAGATGATCATCGACCGCGCGCCGAAGGGCATGTCGAGGGTCTATTTCGGCCTCTCCGGTTCGGATGCCAACGAAACCAACATCAAGCTGATCTGGTACTATAACAATGTGCTGGGCCGGCCGGAGAAGAAGAAGATCATCTCGCGCTGGCGCGGCTATCACGGCTCGGGCGTGATGACGGGATCGCTGACCGGGCTGGACCTCTTCCACAATGCCTTCGACCTGCCGCGCGCGCCGATCCTGCACACCGAAGCTCCCTATTACTTCCGCCGCGCTGACCGCTCGATGAGCGAGGAACAGTTCTCGCAGCATTGCGCCGACAGGCTGGAGGAGATGATCCTGGCTGAAGGTCCCGACACGGTCGCCGCCTTCATCGGCGAGCCAATCCTCGGCACTGGCGGCATCGTGCCGCCGCCCGCCGGCTATTGGCAGAAAATCCAGGCCGTGCTGAAAAAGTACGACGTGCTTTTGGTCGCCGACGAGGTGGTGACGGGCTTCGGCCGGCTGGGCACCATGTTCGGCTCCGACCATTACGGCATCAAGCCCGACCTGATCACCATCGCCAAGGGCCTGACCTCGGCCTATGCGCCGCTGTCGGGCGTCATCGTCGCCGACAAGATGTGGCAGGTGCTGGTGCAGGGTTCGGACAAGCTCGGTTCGCTCGGCCATGGCTGGACCTATTCGGCGCATCCGATCTGCGTTGCCGCGGGTGTCGCCAATCTCGAACTGATCGACGAGATGGACCTGGTGACAAATGCCGGTGAGATCGGCGCCTATTTCCGCGCGGAGCTGGCCAAGGCGGTCGGCGGCCATAAAAATGTCGGCGACGTACGCGGCGACGGCATGCTGGCGGCGGTCGAGTTCGTCGCCGATCGGGATGACCGGCTATTCTTCGACGCTTCGCAGAAGATCGGACCGCAGGTCGCCACGGCCCTTGCCGCCAGCGGCGTCATCGGCCGCGCCATGCCGCAGGGCGATATACTCGGCTTCGCGCCGCCGCTGTGCCTGACCCGCGAGGAAGCCGACATCGTGGTGGCCAAGACCGCCGATGCCGTGAACAGCGTATTTGCCAATCTCTGAGACCGACCCATGAATGCCATGACCAAAACCCTTCCCGCCACCATGGCCGCCGTGCTGCTCACCGGGCACGGCGGACCAGAAAAGCTCGTCTACCGTACCGACGTGAAAGTGCCCGCGCCTGCCGCGGGTGAAGTCCTGGTCAAGGTCACCGCTTGCGGCATGAACAACACCGATGTCTGGGTGCGCCAGGGCGCCTATGGCACGGAGGAGGATGCCGCCGCGGTGTCGACCTGGCGAAGGCAGGGCAATACGCTGACTTTCCCGCGCATCCAGGGCACCGACACTGTCGGCACCATCGCTGCCGTCGGCGAAGGCGTATCGCCGGACCGGATCGGCGAACGGGTGATGGTCGATTTCTCCATCTACAACCGCGACGACGATTCACTCGCCGATATCGACTATATGGGCCACGGCCGCGATGGCGGTTATGCCGAGTATCAAGCCGTGCCCGCCGACAACGCGCATGTCGTCGACACCACCTTGAGCGACGTCGAACTCGCGACCTTCTGCTGCGCCTACCTTACTGGCGAGCAAATGCTGGAACGCGCCGCACTTAAAGCCGGGGAACGAGTGCTGGTCACCGGCGCCTCGGGCGGCGTCGGTTCGGGCATCGTGCAGCTGGCGCGGGCGCGCGGCGCCATCCCCTATGCAATCGTCGGCAAGGGCAAGGAACAGGCGGTGCTCGACATCGGCGCAGAGGCTGCGATCACCCGTGGCATCGCCGACCTGCCACAGGCCGTGACTGAGGCGACCGGCGGCCAGCCGATCGACGTGGTGGCCGATCTCGTCGGCGGCGCGATCTTCAACGACCTGTTGCGCATCCTGAGGCCCGAAGGCCGCTACACCACCGCCGGCGCGATTGCCGGCCCGGTCGTCCAGCTCGACCTCAGGACCATGTATCTCAAGCAGCTGCAACTACATGGTTCGAGCCAGGGCACGCGCGCCGATTTCCGCCGCATCGTTCGCTACATCGAGGAGGGCAAGATCAGACCGTTGGTCGGTGGCGTCTACAAGCTCTCCGATTTCCACCACGCGCAGGCCGATTTCGTCGCAAAGGATTTTGTCGGCAAGCTGGTGGTGGTGCCGGACGCCGTCGCGGAGCGATCGGCGTAATCGCAAAATCCTGGTCCCTCCGCCTGCCTTCTCATCGCTGCCATAATAGGAATGGCTTGCAGTCCAGCCGGCATGCCGCCACAAACGGTGACGCCCGCCGCGCCACCAGCCCGGGCATCCGGTCACGGGATACAGGCGAGACATGACAGCCCGAATGATATTGCTCGACGCCAAGCCGCTCAGCGCGGCCAACGTCGCCGAGATCGCGCGGCGCAATGCGCGGCTGATGCTGGGCGAGGAGGCGATGCGCCGCATCCGGGCGAGCCGCGCGCTGATCGAGCAGCTGACGCAACTCGGAAAACCGATGTACGGTGTCACCACGGGCCTCGGCGCCTGTGTCGACACGCCGCTCGCGCAGGCCGATCTGATCGCCTTCCAGCACAGCGTGCCGCTCAGCCACAGCATGGGCATCGGCCCGGCGCTTCCGACCGAGGCGGTGCGCGCGCTGATGACCGCCCGCATTTCGGGCATGGCCGCCGGCGGCACCGGCACTTCCGAACGCGTGGTCATGGGCCTTGTGGCGGCGCTCAACGCCGGCGTCCATCCGGTGATCCCCACCTGGGGATCGATTGGCGCGGCCGACCTTGCACATCTTGGCCACATGGCGCGAGCGCTGCGCGGCGACGGCGAGACGGAATACCAGGGCAGGATCATGCCGTCGGCCGAGGCGCTCGCGCTCGCCGGGCTCGAACCGCTCGACCTGCGCGAGAAGGACGGCCACGCCATCATCGTCGCCAACAGCCTGTCGACCGGCACGGCGTGCCTGTGTCTCGAAGACGTCGCCTATCTCATCGACTGGGCGCTGGCCGCGGTGGCGCTCAACTACGAGGCGTTCCGTTCTTCCCTGACCGCGATCGATGAGGATGCCCTAGCCGCCCGGCCGGCCTTCGGCCAGCGCGAGATCGGCGCGCGGCTGCGTGCGGAACTGGCGGGAAGCGGCCTGTGGAAGGACAAAGCGGCGCGGCGGCTTCAGGATCCGCTCAGCTATCGCTGTGTGCCCCAGGTCTGGGGCGGCCTGCTGCATGCGTTCGAACAGGCGAAGCTGGCGACCGAGATCGAACTCACCCATTCCGGCGACAACCCGGTGATCCTGCCCGGAGACGGACGCGTCGTCTCGAACGGCAATTTCGACCTCACGGCGATGACGCTTGCCTGGGAGCAGCTCGGCCAGGCGCTTGCGCATTGCGCGGTCGGCACCGCCAACCGCTGCATGAAGCTGATGTCGCCAACCATTGCGGAGCTGCCGCGCTTCCTGTCGGCCAGGGGCGGCAGCCGGCAGGGCTACGCGGAACTGCAGAAGCCGCTCGCCGCGCTGGAAGCCGAGATCCGGCATCTGGCCAACCCGATGTCGCTCAGTCCGCTTGCTGTTTCGGACGGCATCGAGGACCAATCGTCGATGGCGCCGCGCGTGGTGGCCAAGACCGCCGAGATCGTCGAGCGCCTGCGCTACCTCGTTGCGATGGAACTGATCTTCGCGGCGACGGGCGTGGAGTTGCGCGGCGTCATCGACAGCATGGGCGAAGGACCGCAGCGGACCTTCGCCGCCGTGCGTGCGCTCGTCAGCCCGCTCGACGACGACCGTGAGATGAGCACCGACATGATACGGGTCGCCCGCATGGTGGCCGGTCCCCGGGACTGAGAACTCCGGCCTATTTCTCGAAAGGTCCCCTGAGATTGAGATTCTCGGCCAGAAGGCAGAAGCGGTCGATCAGCCGGACAAGTTCTTCGCCTTGTTCGGCGACGATCGCGTCTCGCTCGGCAGGCGGGGTATCGGAGAGAGCCTTCCACAACCGGCTTTGCCGATCGCAGAGATCCGCCAGTTCGGAGCATTCGACGGCAGCCAGTTTCAGAAGCTGGTCGGCGGTCACCGGCCCAATGCCGGGGGGCGTAGTTGCGCCCAGCGATAGGTAACCCGGCGGCACGGTGCCTTTTGCGTTGGTCACCGATTTTCGGCAGATGACATCGAATATCTGGTCGACGGCTTGCTTGGCGCCGGCGACGCGTGAAGGATGGTCGGTATCGGCGGCGGCGTGCGGCAGGAGTTCGAGCCTGGCGCCATGCGTCTCGACGAGGTCGAGATAAGGCAGCATCGGGCCAGACAAGCTGCCGGTCGAGGCATCCCTGAACAGATCGGCATCGATGGCGGCGTGGCGCACCTGCCCTGTATTCAGGGCGTCGCCCAGGGCCTCGATGTCGACGAGCTCGCCGCGATCGTAGTTGACCAGCACCGCGCCGCTTTTCATGCGAGACAAAATGTCCGCGCCGATGAGCCCCGCATTGGCGTAGCGGCCGGTCTGCGCATCCTGCTTGCCCAGGCCGACATGAACGCTGAGCACGTCGGCGCCTTCAGCCGCGTCGACGAGGTCCGCCGCATAGGTAAATCCCTCGGCTTCTATCCAGTCCCGATGCCGAGGCCGCGCATGGATCACAACGCGCATGCCGAAGGTGCGGGCAAGCTTGGCCACCTCCCTGCCGATATTGCCGTAGCCGATGATCGCGATCGTCTTGCCTTCGAGCTTTTCGGTGGGGAAATCGCGCAGCTCCCTGCCGGTGTCGAAGGCGCCCCGCGCCACCCGCTCATGAAGCGTGTCGACCGGGAGATCCGGCAGCACTTTCAGGATCGCCTTCATCACCATTTGCGCCGTGGCGCGGCTGTTGATGCCGGGCGTGTTCATCAGCACCGCCGAGCCGCCCTCGCCACTGCCGCCACCCCACGAGCGCGAGCCCATATTGCCGGTGCCGGCGCCAATGCGCACGCCGGCCAGCGGAAAGACGGTTTCGGCGGGCAGGAAGGTGGCGGCGGCAATGACGGCGTCGTAGCGTCCGTCGCCGGCGGCTTCGATGAGCTCTTCGCGGGTGCTGAGATCCGGCTGGTAGAAGAAATGCACTCGGCCAGGTTCGAGGGCGGTCTTGTCGCCAAGTCCGGTCGCATGAAAGCGGCCGCCCTTGGCTTCGATATGGGCACGCACCTCCGAAGGGTCAGGCTTTCCGTCAGCGTCGAAGCGCAGGCCGATCAGATCGCAGACCAGCACGGCGTAGGCGCGTTGCGGGTCAATGGGCTCCACGGCGTGTGTGTCTGTGGTCGCGGTCACGTCGTTCCCCTCATGCAGGACGCAGGCCTACTGACAAAGCAGGCGCTGAATAATCAGAGCCTATCCGCCCGGAACGGCGTGGGATCGATCATCGGCGGCAGACCAGCGGCGAGTTGCGACACCATCTTGCCGGCGACCGCACTGCCGATCAAACGCTGATGACCGACCGAGACGGCAGACGGCATCACCTTTCAGGTACAGTGCGATGCCGCCATTGGCCCTTGAACGGGCCAGCCGGACGCGCGTAAAATCACGCTATCTGATTGAGTCTGCTACATTCGTTCGGGCTAATGTCCGAATTGGTCTGGGTATTTCCTTGCACACGGATGCGACCAGCGCGGCCAAGCGCGGCAAATCATTTGCCCATGTGGCGGAAGCCTCCTGGGGCAAGGGCCTCAGCACCTTGCTGCGCATCGTGCGCATGACCCTGCGCCATCCCTGGCAGGTTGCCATCACCCTCATCTCGACCTTCATCGCCGCGACGCTGCAGCTCTTTATTCCGCGCCTCCTGGGGCGCGCCATCGATCAGGCGCAAGGCGTAATGGCCACGGGTGCCGGCACCGCGGCCGAGCAGGCGCTGTGGAATACCGCGCTGACGCTGCTAGTCGTCAGCATCCTGCGCGGCCTCTTCACCATGGCGCAGAACTACTATGGCGAGGCCGTCGGCCATCAGACCGGCTATGAGCTGCGGCTCGCCTTCTACGAAAAAATCCAGCGGCTGAGCTTTTCCTTCCACGACAAGGTCCATACCGGCGATCTCATCACGCTCGGGCTGCTCGATCTCGACGGCGTGCGCATGTTCTTTTCCACCGGCATTCTGCGCGTGGTGCTGCTCGGCGTGCTGATCGGCGTCGGCGCCTATCTTTTGATCAGCACCGATCTCGTGCTCGGGCTGCTCAGCCTGAGTTTCGTGCCCTTCGTCGCCTGGCGGTCCTCGGTCACGCGGTTGAGGCTGCGCAGCACCTGGCTGACGCTGCAGGAGCGGCTGTCGGTGCTGAGCCGGGTGATGGATGAGAATCTCGGCGGCATTCGCGTGGTGCGCGCCTTCGCGGCTCAGCGGCATGAGCTCGCAAAATTCGATCGCGCCAAACAGGATGCGCTGGACCTCGCCAATCAGCGCGTCGACATCCGCGTCTCCAACACCAGCGCCATGAACTTCTCGTTCCTGGCCGCCATGGGCCTGGTGCTCTGGTTCGGCGGCCAGAAGGTGATCGCGGGCCAGATCAGCGTCGGCACGTTGGCCCAGTTCCTCACCTTCATGACCATATTGCAGATGCCGGTGCGCCAGCTCGGCCTGATGGTCAACTCCTTCGCGCGCGCCTCAACCTGCGGCACCCGGCTGTTCGAACTGCTCGACACCGAACTCGACATCAAGGACGCGCCCGACGCCAGTGAGCTCGTCATCACCGAGGGCGTGCTGCGCTTCGACAATGTCGGCTTCCGCTATGAGGGCGCGGGCGAGCGTCCGACGCTTTCCGGCGTTTCCTTCGAAGCCAGGCCGGGCGAGACCGTAGGTATCGTCGGTCCGCCAGGCAGCGGCAAGTCGACCATCGCGCATCTGATCCCGCGCTTCTACGACGTGACCTCAGGCGCGATCACCATAGACGGCCAGGACATTCGCAAGGTCACACTGCAATCGCTTCGCAAGGCGGTCGGCGTCGTGCAGCAGGACGCGTTCCTGTTTACCACCTCGATCGAGAACAACATCGCCTATGGCAATCCCTGGGCGCGCGAGACCCGCATCGGGCAAGCCGCCGAGTATGCCCAGCTGCACAATTACATTATCGGCCTTCCGGCCGGCTACACCACGGTCGTCGGCGAACGCGGTGCATCGCTTTCCGGCGGCCAGCGGCAGCGCCTGACCATCGCGCGCAGCCTGATGCTGCGGCCGTCGGTGCTGGTCTTCGACGATTCCACCGCGGCCGTCGACGCCGGCACCGAGCAGCGGATCCGGGCGGCGATGAGGCGCTTTGCCAGGGATCGCGTGACGCTCATCATCTCGCACCGGCTGAGTTCGCTGATGCATGCCGACCAGATCCTGTTCGTCGAGGGCGGCCGGATCGTGGAACGCGGCACGCATGAGGAATTGCTGGCGCTCGGTGGACGCTACCGCGCGCTTTACGACCTGCAGCTGCGGCCGGACGACGATCGGCTCGAGGGAGCCGCCTGATGTCGACGCAGGACGACGACGAGAAGGAAGACAAAAGCGGGCGGCCGACGAAGGCGGTCGTGGGTTCACACCGCGACGAGGAAGAGGTGTTCGGCAAGGCCTACGATCCGCGCATCGTCAGGCGCATCTGGAGCTTCGTCAGACCCTATCAGGGCCGGATTTTCATCTCGGTCGCCGCGGTGCTGGTGTTCACGCTGACGCAACTGGCGATCCCGCTGGTCATCCGCTACGCCATCGACCACGGCATGGCGCCAGGCAAGTTCAACCAATCGGTGATGATCCCTGCGATCGCCGCTTTCACGGTGATCATCCTCATCAACTACGCCGCCAGCCATGTGCAGGAGAGCGTCGTCGGCAAGGTGGCAGAGAACGTGCTGTCCGACCTGCGCCGCGCCATGTTCAGCCACCTGCAGCGCGTCTCGCTGAGCTTCATGGACAGGACCGAGGTTGGCCGGCTGATGTCGCGCCTGCAGGGCGACGTCAATTCGATGCAGGAATTCCTCGAAACGTCAGTGATGTCGGTGGGCGACATCGTGCTGTTGTTCGGCATCGTCACCGTTCTGCTATGGCTCGACTTCCGGCTCGGCCTGCTGACGCTGTCGACCATGCCGATGCTGTTCATCGTGCGCCTGTTCTGGCTGCCGCGCGCCAAGGTCGCCTTCATGGCGGCGCACGAAACCAACTCCATCGCCAATGGCGCGCTTGCCGAAGGCATCCACGGCGTGCGTACGGTTCAGAGCCTCGAACGCCAGCATGTGAATTTCGACCTTTACGACGAGAAAGTGCTTGCCAATCTCAATGCCCATCTGCGGTCGGCGAAATACGCGCAGGTGATGGTACCGATCGTCGACACGCTGACCGGCATCGCCATGGCGACGGTTATCGTCGTCGGCGGCTCGATGGTGCTGTCGCATAGCCTCGACATTGGCGTCATGGTGGCGTTCCTGTTCTACATCCAGCGCTTCTTCGACCCGATCCGCTCGCTCACCATGCAGTACAGCGTCATGCAGCGCGCCATGGCTTCTGGCCAGCGCATCTCCGAAGTGCTCGACGTGCCAGTGGATGTCAGCGACAAGGACGGCGCCATCGCGCTGTCGCGCGACATGGATGGTTCTGTCGAGTTCAGGAACGTCACCTTCGGCTACCGGCCGAACCAGCCGGTGCTGAAGAACATCTCCTTCCGCGTCAATCCGGGCGAAACGGTCGCGCTTGTCGGCCCGACCGGATCGGGCAAGTCGAGCTCGATGGCGCTGGTGCACCGCTTCTACGATGTCTGGTCGGGCGAGGTCCTGGTCGGCGGCCATGACGTGCGCGACCTGACGCAGGATTCGCTCGGCGACCAGGTGGCCATGGTGCTGCAGGAACCGTTCCTGTTTTCCGGCACCGTGCTGGAGAATATCCGCTATCACAAGACCGGTGCCAGCCGCGAAGAGGTGGTGCGTGCAGCACAAGCCGTCGGCGCGCACGACTTCATCGAGGACCTACCCGACGGTTACGACACCGAGCTCGAACAACGCGGCGGCAATCTCTCGCTCGGCCAGCGCCAGCTGATCAGCTTCGCCCGGGCGCTGGTGGCCGACGCCAAGATCCTGGTGCTCGACGAAGCCACGGCCAGCATCGATTCCTACACCGAGATGCTGATCCAGAAGGCGCTGATCAAACTGCTGGAGGGACGCACCGGACTGGTCATCGCGCATCGCCTGGCCACCATCCGCGGCGCCGATCGCATCATCGTCCTGCAGAATGGCGAGATCGTCGAAAGCGGCAACCATGAGCAGCTCATGAAGAGGAAAGGCCTTTACGCCCGCCTCTACAACATGAACTACGCTTCGTTCGACGATATTTCCGAGGAAGAGATGGGAATGGACGCTTCGGTCGGCAAAGCGACGTGAGCCGGGTGCTGGCGGGTTCGAACGCTTCCATACCTTTCTCCAGAAGACTATTTGCGAGATCCCCTGACGTGACCGCTGACCTGAACGCCGTCTTCGGCGCGCAGGTATAGAAAGCCGGGGATGGAGAGCAGCGGGATGATCGCGGTCAGCAGGAACACCTGGTGAAAGCGTTCCGGCGTCAGGACGTGGCCTTCCCCCGCAATCAGGCCCCTGGCCAAGGCGGCGCATCCCGGTTCGAAGGCAAGATCGCGCTTTCTATGCCAGCCAGAGCCCGATCGCAGGCCGTCTTATGGTCCGACAAATAGATGAGCGGTAGTCATTTCCACCTCGCGGGAAATCAACAAATCTTGACCGGCGCCATGAATTGGCGGGGACATCGGCAGACAGTCGATGGTGTCACGAGACCGCGCGAAGACACTGCCGTTTCAGCGAGCGCCGTCCCGATTTCGTGAAGGAACGTGCGCAGCGAGGTGCGCGTTCTTTCCCATATGTCTCGAATGAAAAGGAGACATGACGATGAAAAAGCGAAGCGTCTTCCTCGGCTTCGGTGTGTGGCTGCTGGCCACGAGCGCTGTGCCGTTTGCCACTGTCGCCGATGCTGCCGTCATCAGGCACCACTATGTCCGCGTCACCACCGCCCCTAATGGCCACACGCACGCCGCGAACCGCGGACACCGTTACCGTTGGGTCGGTAACGATTGGACCGCCGACAATTCGACCGACAACAGCGACTGGATGGACAGCTACTACAATGGCTACGGCAGTTACCGCGGCCGCGCCGACGACTTCTGCGGAACCATCGCATGGACGCTCGACATATGCAGTCCCCACGGCCCCTGATTCCTGACCGCCGGTGGGAGCCGACGAAGGTTGCGTTTACGCGATTTCGGGACGTCTTGACGCCTCGCGGATCGCCTTGTGCACGCCGCGCTGCAAATCCATGAAGGTCGGGGTCTCCATCACCTCTTCACGGCGCGGGCGCTCGATGTCGACGTTAAAGGTCTGCACGATGCGTCCCGGGCCGATCCCCATGACGACGATGCGGTCCGACAGATAGACAGCCTCCTCGACGTCATGCGTGACGAACAGCACAGTGAGCCGGTGCTCTTCCCAAATCTGGGTCAGGAGTTCCTGCATCTGGTGCCGCGTCAAGGCATCGAGTGCGCCGAAAGGCTCGTCCATCAGCAGCATCTTCGGCCGATAGGAAAGCGCACGCGCGATGGCGACGCGCTGTTTCATGCCGCCCGACAGTTCGGAAGGGAAGCGATCGGCACTTTGCGACAGCTTGACGAGGTCGAGATGCTCGAGCGCGATCTCGCGGCAGGCGGCGCGATCATAACCGGCGGCCTTGAGGGCAAACTCGATGTTCTGCCGCGCCGTCAGCCAGGGAAGCAGCGTGTAGGACTGGAAGACGACACCACGGTCGAGACCCGGTTGCAGGATCGGCGCGCCATCGATGCTGAGATCGCCGGCGTCGAAATCCTGCAGTCCGGCGACGATCGACAGCAACGTGCTCTTGCCGCAGCCCGACGTGCCGACGAGTGAAACGAACTCGTTGTCTGCGAGGTCAAGATTGATGTCCCGCAGCACTAGCGTGCGCCGCTCGCCGGTGCCGAAGCTCTTGTCGAGACCGGCGATGCGCAATTTGGGAACAGTCATCGGCGGTTCCTCATTGCGAGTGGCCTTCCTGCCGGAACAGCACCTTCTCCAGTGCCTTCATGACCTGGTCGGTGATGAGGCCGAGTACGCCCAGCAGCAGGATGTAGCCGATGATGGTGTTTGTCTGGAAATAGCGCTGCGATACGGTGATGCGATAACCCAGACCTGATGTCGCCGCGACGAGCTCGGCCAGCACCAGCCAGGTCCACGCCCAGCCGAGACTGATGCGCAGCGTGTCCCAGATACCCGGCAAGGCGCTGGGCACGACGATGCGCGTCAGGATCTTGCGGTCCGGCAGGCCGAGCGTGCGCCCAAGGCCGATGAAGTCGGTAGGAACCCGTTTCACATTGTCCATGACCATCAGCACTTGCTGGAAGAAGGTGCCGATGAAAATGATCAGGAATTTTTGGGTATCTCCGGTACCTGCCCACAGGATGGAGAGCGGCACGAAAGCGACGACCGGCATATAGCGGATGAAATCCACCAGCGGCTCGATCGCCGCCTCCCAGGAGCGGAAACTGCCGATCAGTACGCCGATCGGGATGGACAATGCCGAGGCGAGAAGAAAGCCGATGGAAATGCGGTACATCGAAGCCCTGAGGTCCAGCCACAAGGTGCCGTCGGCCGCGAGCTTGGTGATCTGGCTCGCAACGCTGCCCGGCGACGGCAGGAAGATGGGTTTCACCCATTCCAGCCCGGTCGCCGCCCACCAGGCGAGACCAAGGCCGACAAAGACGGCCACCGCTATCGCCAGGAAACGCGACCGGGCGATGGGCACGCCGATCCCGGAGGATCGGCGTCGCCTCGCCGGTTTTGCGGCGGGCGCCGGCGCCGGGCTGGCCAAACCGGTTTTCGCGGGAGGCTCCCCGGACATCTGCGTTACCACCGCGTCCCGGATCTCGTCATTGCGCCGCCTTGACGAAGGACGGGTCGATCATCTGCTCCGGTGTCACATCGGCCTGAAGCAACTTGGCATTCTTGGCGGCCGCTTCGACATCGGCGAACGTCTTGGTGCTGAAATCGCCGGTGAGCGCCGTCTTGTTTTCGGCCAGGGAGTAGTAGCGCACGCCGTCGAAGGCGGTGTTGAGGTCCTTGACGTCGGAACCAACAGCCTTGGCAATGATGGCGCGACCACCCGGTGTATCGGAATTGTAGTCCTTGAGCGCGGCGTCCCAGCTCTTGATCATGGCCAGCACCTGGCCAGGCCGCGACTTGATCACCTCGTCGCGCACCACCAGCACGTCGCTGATCAGGCCGGGATCCTCGCCGGCGGTGAACAACAGCTTGACGTCCTTGTTCTGCGCCATGGCAACGGTGAGATACGGCTCGTAGGTGACCGCGACCGGCACACGACCCGCGATCAAGGCGCCGCCCGCGTCGGCGGCAGGCATCGGAACCGGCTGGACATCGGCGACCGACATGCCGTTTTTTGCGAGCGCGTATTTGAGCAGGATGTCGCTCGTCGTGCCTTCCTCGAAAGCGACCTGCTTGCCCTTGAGATCGGCGATGGAGCTGACGTCCTTGCCGGCGATGATGGCATCGGCCGTCATGGAGACATCGAGCAGCAGCACGATCTTCACCGGCAGGCCGGCCGCAACCATGCCCATCGCCGTGTGGGTAGCGATATTGGCGGCGTCGAGCTGGCCGCTTGCGAGCGCTGCGTTGATATCCTTGTCCTCGGCGAAATTCACGATCTGAACGTCCGACAGGCCGTTTGCCTTGAACAGGCCCTTGGCGTCGGCGACATGCCACTGGCCATACCCAAGCCAGGGCTCGATGCCGATCTTGAACGGACCGGCCTCGGGCGTCGTGGGAATGGCCGCATCGGCCGCATGGGCTGTCGGGGCGGCGGTGAGCCCGAAGGCAACGGCCATCACCAACGCGCGAAATTGTCCTGCTAGGTTAAGCGTCATCTTTCGTTCCCCTTGATGATCAGACCGCTTTTTTACCCAGGCATCCGGTCTGGTGAGACTGCAGGGTTCTGCTCTTGCGGCACTGTGCCTCGGCGTCTTGCCCGCCACTTCATGGTTGAAGTGCTGACACATTTCAGCGTCAGCAGCAGCCGATGTCAAGGCTGAAATACATACATGCATATACAAGTTGGAGTGACTCAAATTTTACGTTGATCCGGCGAGTCCCCCAGCCCGACTGCTCACGTTTTTTCAGGATCGATCCGATCGAGAAAACCGGTCATCCGGTCGGTTCCGCCATCGGGCTCGCTGCCGACCATCTCTTGCTGTTGGAACTCAAGCGTCGCGGCATGCTGCCGGTGGTTGGCGAGCAATGCTGCGATCAGGATTTTTCCTGTCGCCGTGAAATCTCGGCCTGCATTGGCTCGTGGACTTCAGCTTGCTTTGGAAGGCGAGTAGCGGCTGCCGAGCGAGTAGCGGCTACCGGCATAGATCAGCCTGCTGATCGTGGCCACGACTGCCCCCGTCCATGTCCTGCGATGCAGGAGGAGGCAGCAACTGCCGACATCGATGCCGAGATGCTGCGCCGTCTCCTTGTCGGCCGGGATGGCGGAGATGATGTGCTCGACCTCGGTGACCGGGGTCTTCTGCATGAGGTAGTCGTAGGTCGCCGTCTTGGTGAAGTCCTGCTTGTCATAGTCGGGGATCAGGCCCGGATTGACGAAGCGCTCTTCCAGTTGCACCGGCAGGTCGTTCTCGAAATTGACGACGACGGAGTGATAGATCGAGGTGCGCTTCGCAAACTCGAACGACAGCGCGAGTTCCTTCGTCGGCACGATGGTTTCGAGGACGAGGACTTCGGAGCGATGCCTGTTGCCGCGCTCGACGATCTCGGCGGCGATGTTGTTGATCTCGATCAGCGTCGACTGCGGGCGGGGTGGCGCGATGAATGTGCCGACGCCTTGCAGCCGGATCAGGAATCCCGCGGCGGTCAGTTCCCGCAACGCCCGGTGAACCGTCATCCGCGACACACCCAGCGAAACCACCAGCTCGTTCTCGGACGGCAGCTTGCGATCCTTGCCCCATTTGCCCGTTCCGATGTTGGTCAGGATGTAATCCTTCACCTTCTCGTAAAGGGGGCTCGCCGTATCGGGCAAATCGATCATTTCAAAATCCTTTCCGGCAAACCATCGGAAGTCACCGATGCCCGGCAGGTTGCCGCATGCGGATGACTGTTTTCAAGCCATCGCTCTGCCCGGCCAACAGCCGCTCATAGGCGGCCGGAATGTCGTCGAGGCCGATCTCGCGATCGACAAGGGCCAGGAGCGGTTCACTCAGTTCAGCCAGCATCCGCACGGCGTCGGACAATTCGTCGGCGAAGGCATGACATCCCAGCAATGCGATCTCGCGCTCGACCAGAAGATTGGGATCGATGTCGAGGCGGCCATGAAAGATGCCGACCATCGCCACCGCGCCACCAGGATCGAGAACGTCGAGCAACTGGTTGAACGCGGCGATGCTGCCGGTCGCCTCGACGGCCGCCAGTAACGGGGCATGGGCGGTCGCGGCAGCAATGGCGTCGCGGTCGAGGTCGACGATCGTAGCGCCCGTCACCCTCGCCACGCGGGCACACCGCGCCTGGTTACGGTCGCAGACAAGGACCGTGCCGGAGAAGGTTCGGGAGAGCAGCAGCGCGGCAAGACCACCGATCGGGCCGCAACCGACGACAAGCACCGCGCCCGCCGTCTTCGGCAGGCGCCGCACCGCGTGCAACGCCACCGCGAGCGGCTCGGCCATGGCAGCGACCCGTTCGTCAAGGCCGGCGTCGATCACATGCAGCAGCCGTGCCGGCAACACTGCCTGTTCGGCAAAGCCGCCGTCGCAGATTTCGCCGACGAAGCCCAGCGAGGCGCAAAGATGCCGCCTGCCGGCACGGCATTGCGCGCAATGCCCGCACCAGAAACGGGAATCGGCAACCACCCTGTCGCCGACAGCGATGGTATCGACACCTTCGCCCAGCGCGATCACAGTGCCGGTCAGCTCATGGCCTGCCGTCGAGGGCGACCGGCTTATCCATTGGCCGGTGCGGAAATTATGCAGGTCCGAACCGCAAATGCCGGCGGCATCGATCCTGAGCTTAACCCAGCCGGCATCCGGAATGCCCGGCGCGGCGATGTCCTCGACGCGCAGATCGCCCGGTCCATAAAGTCGTGCCGCCTTCATCGCGATCGTCTCCGCTCAGCCAGCGAGATAGCGGTCGCGGATCTCCGAAACCGCATTTTCATGCGAGCTGAAGCCCTCGTAGCGGGCGAGCCTGCGGGCGTGCAGCGCCAGTTCCGGATAGGCGGCAGAGGTAACGTAGCCGACCGACGAGCGCTTGACGAAATCCGTCACCGAGAGCGGCCCATAAGTTCGCGCCCAGCGGCTGGTCGGCAGCACGGCATTCGGCCCGAGGACGAAATTGGCAAGGGTCACCGGCGTATGCGGACCCATCAGGATTTCGGCCGCCTCGGTGATTTGGCCGAGATGCGCGAACGGCTCCTTCGACAGGATTTCCAGATGTTCGGGCGCATAGTCGTTGATGAAGCGATAGCTTTCCTCCAGCGATCCGGTCAGCACGATGCCGCCGCGCTCTCCCGTCAGCACCGCGCGCGAGAATTCCACACGTTGCTCGGTCATGCGCGACCAGTGCTGCGGGATCGCGGCCAGGGCGGCCTCCGCCACCTCGCGGCTGTGCGTCACCAGATAGGCCGAAGAATCCGGCCCGTGCTCGGCCTCGATCAAAAGGTCAAGCGCGGCAAGGCCTCCATCGACGCTGTCATCGGCAAAGATGATGGCTTCGGAAGGCCCGGCAGGCAGACCCGTGTTGATGATCGAGGACAGCACGCTCTTGGCCGCCACCACCCAGGGGCTGCCCGGGCCGACGATCTTGAGCGCCGGCTTCACCGTCTCAGTGCCGTAGGCAACGGCGGCAACGGCCTGGGCGCCGCCGCATTTGTAGACGGTGTTCACCCCGGCGAGACGAGCGGCGACCAGCGTGGCCGCGTCCACCGAGCCATCCGAGGTTGGCGGCGTCACGATGGCAACCTGCGGCACGCCGGCAATGACGGCTGGTACCGACGTCATCATGGTCACCGACGGAAAGGCGCCCTTGCCGCGCGGCACGTAGAGCGCGACCGACGCGATCGGCGTATACCTGTCGCCGGCATAGGCGCCCGGGCGGACTTCCTTGAGCCACATGGTTTCCGGTTTCTGCTCTTCATGAAAATGCCGGATGTTTTCGATGCCGAACCTGATGCTCTCCACGACATCCTTCTCGACCTTGTCGAATGCCGCATCGAACTCCGCTTCCGACACCTTCAGCCCACCTTCGGCAACATTGGCCTTGTCGAGGTCCCTGGCAAACCGGATCAGCGCGGCGTCGCCCTCGTCCCTCACCGCCTGGATGATCGGACGGACCTTTTCGACGAAGACCGACAGATCGCCCTCGGCCCGTTTCAGCAGACCGGCCCGCCGGGTGGCATTGAGGGATGACAGATCGTGGAAGCTGATGTCGGACATGGTATTCCCTTCGGTTGGAACGCAATGTGCCAGCCGGTCACATTGCGGAAGACTTTGTTTTCGAACCTAGCGAGCCGGCTCAGATCGATGCAAGGAAACCGCCGTCCACTGGAATGGACTGGCCGGTTATGTAGGCCGCGGCATCCGAGGCGAGGAACACAGCAATGCCGTGCAGGTCGCCGAGATCGCCGAAGCGGTGCTGCGGGATCTTGGCCAGCATGGATTGCCGCCACGCCTCGTTGCCGTAGAACACCTCCGTCATCGCCGTCCTGAAATAGCCCGGGGCGATGGCGTTGACCCGGATGCCAAGCTCCGCCCACTCCGCTGCCAGCGCCCTCGTCATGCCCAGAAGTCCGGACTTAGACGACCCATATGGCACCGCCGTTGGAATGCCGACCTCTGAAGTCAACGAGCAGAGGTTGATGATGGCGCCGGGACGCCCGGCGTCCCGCATCTGCCTCGCCGCCGCCTGGGCGCAGAAGAACGCCCCTTTGAGGTTGGTGTCGACGATCCGGTCCCACAGCGCCTCGTCGACCTCGAGTGAGGGCCGGACCTCTTCCACCCCGGCATTGTTGACGAGAATGTCGAGGCCGCCAAGCAGGCGGGCTGCCTCGGCGGCAGCCGCGCGGCACTGGCCGACATCGGTCACGTCGAGAGCAACGGCATGCGCAACCCCGCCGGCCGCGCGGATGGCCTCTATCGTCTCCTCGAGGGAAGCCAGGCTGCGCGCCGTGACCGCGACGTCGGCGCCGGCGGCGCTCAGCGCCTCGGCGATGCTGCGCCCAATGCCACGGCTGGCGCCAGTGACGAGCGCCTTCCTGCCCGAGAGGTCAAAAAGAGAAGCGTCGCGCATATGATCCTCCTTGGCCGCTCCGGTTGCGTGGCGGAGAGACTATCAGATCGACTTGCATATACAAGCACGTACAAACAAGTGCGATGCTGGTGACGTCGTCCGCCGCACGCGCGATTGCGTAGCCGAAAGGCCTCCACACCTATCTGGGCGCCAGCGTCGGTTCGCCATCATGAAACGCCACTTCACGGCAACTCTGACGCAATTGTTGTGATTTCCCGAGAGCCATGCTGAATTGCCTGGCGCGCAACCGGCTCGATATTCGTGGGTCTGCCCTCATGGAATTTCTCACGGGGCGTAGTCACTCCACCCACCAAGCCCATCATCGGTCGTAAGAGCCTCGTCCATGCCCGAAAGCAGCCCGCCCAGCAGCCTCTATCGCGAAACGGCCGGCGGCACCGCCAACTATCCCGCCCTTGCCGGCGCGCAGCGGGCAAGGGTCGCCATCGTTGGCGGCGGCTTCACGGGGCTGTCAACCGCCTTGCACCTGGCGGAAGCCGGCGACGACGTCTGCGTGCTCGAGGCCCAACAGCCGGGCTGGGGAGCGTCGGGCAGGAATGGCGGCCAGGTCAATCCCGGTCTCAAATACGATCCCGACACGATCGAGGCGATGTTCGGCCCCGATCTCGGGTCGCGCATGATCGAGTTCTCCTACGGCGCGCCGGATTTCACCTTCGGTCTCATCAGGCGCCTGTCGATCGATTGCGAGGCCCGACAGAACGGCACCCTACGCGCGGCCATCCGCCCGAAGCCGGCAGCCGCGGTGCGGGCCACGGCCGCGCAATGCGAGCGGCGGGGGATGCCGGTCAACATGTTGGACGCGAAGGCCATGGCGGCGCGAACCGGCACGGACAGATACATCGCCGGCATGTTCGATGCCCGCGGCGGCGACCTCCACCCCTTGAAATATACACTTGGGCTTGCCGCCGCCGCGCAGAAAGCCGGCGCGCGGATATTCGGCGGCAGTGAAGTCCTCTCGCTGAGCAGACAGGCCGGGCGCTGGCTCCTCAAGACGGCAGGCGGCTCCGTCAGCGCCGAGAAGGTCCTTGTCGCGACCAACGGCTATACCGGAACCCTGTGGCCGGGCCTGGAGCGGTCGCTCGTTCCGGTGTTCAGCGCCATCGCGGCGACCGAACCGCTGTCACCAGCGGTCGCCGCCACAATCCTCCCCGAAAGGCCGGTCGTCTACGAAGCCGGCAATATCACCGTGTACTATCGCATCGACGCCCAGAACCGGCTTCTCATGGGCGGGCGAGGACCGATGAACCCCATCGGCGATACTTCCGCCATCCGCTACCTCACCGATTATGCGCTACGGCTCTGGCCGGCGCTTGCTGGAACCGGGTGGACACATGGCTGGAACGGCCGGGTCGCAATCACCAAGGATCATCTCCTGCACGTTCATGAGCCGGAAGACGGCGTGCTGATCTGCCTTGGCTACAACGGCCGCGGTATTGCCATGGCCTCGGCGATAGGCAATGCGCTGGCAAATCGCCTTCGCGGCGACGAGACCACTCCCTTCCCGATGCCGATATCGCCGCTGAAGCCGATACGGTTCCATCGCTTCTGGCCGCTTGGTGTCAAGGCGGCGATCCTTTCGGGCCGGGTGAAGGACCGGTTCGGCCTTTGATGAGAAGGGCCCGCCGCTATGCTCCGGCTTCAGCGTCGGACAGTCTTCGGGCGTGCCATCTCAGATGGTCGTCCATGAATTTCGAGATGAAGAAATAGGAGTGATCGTAGCCGTCCCGCATGCGCAGCGTCGGCGCGATGCCGGCCTTGGCGCATGCCGCTTCCAGAAGCCAGAGCCTCACCCGTCATCGAGAAATCCATCCGACGTCCCTTGGTCGACGAAAAGCTCCGGGAAGCGGCGGCATCGGCCGGGACCACGGCAACCTCGGCGGATTGGGGTTTGAATCCCGCGCCAGGTCGGATCAAGCGTCCGCCTCGCCATGGAAATCGGTAGCCCGCATCATCCCGGCAACGCCGCTGGCGTCAGGTAACAGGCTGCGGCCGTCGCACGCGAACGCCATGCGCCCATGGCGAAAAGGGACAACCATCACCGTTTGTTCGGAACCTGATCGGCCAGCGACGGTTTTCCATTCAGGCAAACACGGAGGAAGCCATGGCACGCGACAGGACCGAATATGAAACCGGCGCGCGGAAGTATCCCGCGAGGACCGGCCCGGATCCGAGCGATGATTTCTCGCCCGATGCGGCCGGCAACAAGCCGCCGACAGGCGGAATGGGGCTTACGCGGCCGGCTGATCAGACAAATGAAGAAACACATCAGTCCGAGGACCAGAATCCGCTTGGCAAGGCAACGCCCAGCCCCGCAACCGAAAAGACATCCGGCGCGGGCCCGGCGGTCTCCGAACACTCGAAGGACGCGAAATCTCCAAGATCGGGTCGCCAACCCGGCGCCTATGTCAAGGACTGACGCGGACGGAAGGCGACACCTTAGACAAGCTTTTTGCGTCGCGCAAACCTTTTGGTCTGCCGCGCGTTGAATTTTCTTCAGCCGAGGAGACAGCCATGGAGACGAAATCCCAGACCGGCGGTGAAGCCGCCAAGCAGCGCCATATCCAGCGCGGCATCGATGCCAAGGACAAATCGAAGCGCAACGGCAAGGCGCAGCACGCCATGCAGGCAGGCGCGCGCACCTATCCCGAGCCGCCCTTCCCCAAGCAACATCAGGCGAAGCCCGGACATGAAGCGGCGATCGAACCTGCCCCGCTCTACGATGCACCCTATTATCTCGGATCAAGGAAACTCGACGAGAAAGTGGCTCTCATCACAGGCGGCGATTCCGGCATCGGTCGCGCCGTTGCGGTATTGTTCGCCCGCGAAGGCGCCGATATCGCGATCGTCTACCTGGCCGAGGACAGGGACGCCGAAGAGACGAAATCCGCTGTCGAAAAAGAAGGCCGACGCTGCATCCTGATAAAGGGCGACGTCAGCAACCGGCAGGATTGTCATGACGCCGTGGCGGCCGTGGTCGAAAAATTCGGTCGCATCGACGTGCTGGTCAACAACGCCGCCTTCCAGATCCATTCCAGCGACTTCAGCGACCTGACCGAAGAACATTTCGACACGACGCTGAAGACCAATCTCTACGGCTATTTCCATATGGCGCAGGAAGCGGTGCCGCACATGAAACCGGGCTCGGCGATCGTCAACACCGGTTCGGTGACCGGCATAGACGGCTCGAAGCAGCTGGTCGACTATTCAATGACCAAGGGCGGCATCCATGCCTTCACGCGCGCGCTTTCGGGCAACCTCATCGCCAAGGGCATCAGGGTGAACGCGGTCGCGCCTGGCCCGGTGTGGACGCCGCTCAATCCGTCCGACAAGGAAGCCGACGACGTCTCGAAATTCGGCGCGGACACGCCGATGAAACGGCCCGCACAACCGGAGGAACTGGCTCCGGCCTATGTGTTCCTCGCCTCCCCACACTGCTCGAGTTACATCACCGGCGAGATCCTGCCGATCGTCGGCGGCTACTGAGGTCATCGCAATGTATTTCATTGCCTTGGCGACCGACTATGACGGGACGCTCGCCCATGAGGGGACGGTCTCCAAGAAGACGCTCGCCGCGCTGGAGCGGTTCAAGAAAAGTGGCCGCAAACTGCTTCTGGTCACCGGACGCGAACTGCCCGACCTCAAGCGCGTGTTTCCCGATGTCGGCCTGTTCGACAAGGTCGTCGCCGAGAACGGCGCCCTGATCTACACGCCGGCGAGCGAGGAGGAGCGGGTGATCTCGCCATCGCCGGATCCCGAATTCGTCACCAGACTGAAAAAGCAGGGAGTGAAGCCACTTTCGGTGGGACGGTCGATCGTCGCCACCTGGGAGCCACATCAGGCGACCGTGCTCGAAGTCATCAAGAAAATGGGGCTCGAACTCGAGATCATCTTCAACAAGGGCGCGGTGATGGTCCTGCCGAGCGGCGTCAACAAAGCCACCGGGCTGGCGGCCGCACTCGATGACCTTCGCCTGTCGCCGCACAATGTGGTGGGTATCGGCGACGCCGAGAACGATCATGCCTTCCTGCAGGCCTGCGGCTGCAGCGTTGCGGTCGACAATGCCATTCCCGCGGTCAAAGGCACCGCGAACCTGGTCACGCGCGGCGCACGCGGCAAAGGCGTCGAGGAACTGATCGCCAAGCTGATCAAACACGATCACGGGATCGTGCCGAAGCGTCATGACGGCATTGTTCTGGGATCGGCAGGTGGCGACGACATCTATCTGTCGCCGACCGAAAGCGTGCTCATCGCCGGCAGTTCGGGCATCGGCAAATCCACCCTGGCCACCGCGCTCACCGAACGCTTCGTCGAGAGCCGATTCCAGTTTTGCGTCTTCGACCCGGAGGGCGACTATGATGGCCTCGAGGATGCCGTTCGGCTGGGGGACGGGTCGAGCGCGCCGACAAAGGCACAGGTGCTGGATCTCATCGCCAAGGCCGACAGCAATGTCGTCGTCAACGGGCTGGCGCTGCGTGTCAACGAACGGCCCGACTTCTTTGCCGACCTGCTGCCTGGCCTTGGCAGCTTCCGCCGCCGCACCGCAAGACCGCATTGGCTGGTCATCGACGAAGCGCACCATCTTCTTCCGAAGCGGCGCGACGACACGCGCTCCGTGCTCTCCCTGGAGCTGCCGGGCACCATCCTGATCACCGTCCATCCCGAAGCGATCTCGACCGTCGCCCTGCGCCTGGTTACGGCCGTCATCGCCCTTGGCCCGACGGCGAGGGACGTGGTGAAGGCCTTCTGCGGCGAGACCGGTATCGAGCCGCCGAAGGACATTCCCACACCCAAGGGCGACAGGGTTCTGTTCTGGCGGCCGCAGGTGCGCAAAAAGGCCACGACTATCAAGGTGATCGAACCTCGCCAGTCTCTCAGGCGCCACAGCCGCAAATATGCCGAGGGCCAGCTCGATGAGACCGGCAGCTTCTATTTCCGCGGTCCCGACGACGCGATGAACCTCAGGGCCCATAATCTGATGATCTTTGCTCAGATGGCCGAAGGCATAGACGACAAGACCTGGGAGTTCCATCTGCGCGCGGGCGACTATTCGAAATGGTTCCGCCACCAGATCAGGGACAAGGACCTCGCCCGCGAAACCGCCGAGGCGGAAAAGGACAGGAAGCTTTCGGCCGAAGAGAGCCGCAAACGGGTGCTCGATGCCGTCCGGCGGCGCTACACGGCACCCGCGACGGCGCCTGAGGAGTAGCAGCCCGACAGGAGGCGGTCATGGGCGATGTCGAGACCGGCCGGTTCGCCGACCGCGGTTGGAACCGGGTGACCCAGTTGACGTTCAACCTCCATCGAGAAGGAGAAGCGATCATGCCAAGAGGCGAGAAATCCAAATACACCGACAAGCAGGAACGCAAGGCCGACCATATTGCCGAAGGCTATGAGAAGCGTGGCGTCTCCGACAAGGAAGCCGAGCGACGCGCATGGGCGACGGTCAACAAGGACGATGGCGGCGGCAAGAAAGAAGGCGGTTCCGGGCGTGGCAAGCACACCGGTCATCCAGCAGCGCACAAGGGCGGCAAAAGCGGCGGAAAGGCGTCCGCTTCCCGATCAGCCGCGAGCCGGTCCGAATCGGCAAAGAAGGCGGCGGCGACCCGCAAGAGGAACGCCGAACACCACGCCCACTGACCAGACAAAAGCGCCGGGTCACCTGTGCCGCCGCAAGCGTGCCGAGTTCGGCGTGGCTTTGATCGATCTCGGTGCCTGAGGGTACCCTCGCGGGCACTTCGCCCCGGGCGGCGCAACGCGCGGAGAGCGATGGTACAGGCAATGACGGACAGGTTTGCCCTCCCCCTGGACACGCCTCCCATGGAGGCCAGGGCCGCCGATGCCCTGCCGGAAGGGGAAGGCCTTTGGCAATACGAGCCCAAATGGGACGGGTTTCGCTGCCTCGCCTTCAAGGGCGATAGGGATGTCGAGTTGCGCGCCAAATCCGGCAAACCTCTCGGCCGCTACTTCCCGGAACTCGTCACCATGCTGCAGCAGGTCGAGGCCCGAAATTTTGTCGTCGATGGCGAGATCGTCATCGAGCTCGAAGGCCAGCTTTCCTTCGATGCGCTGCAGATGCGGCTTCACCCGGCCGAAAGCCGCATCCGCAAGCTGAGCGTGCAAACGCCTGCCCGGCTGATCCTGTTCGACATACCGGCCGCGCCGGGCGGGACGATCCTGCTTGGCGAGCCGTTGTCGCGACGCCGCCGGGCGATCGAGGACTTCGTTCAGGCTTGCGCCAGGCCCGGCTTGCGGCTCTCGGCGAGCGCGACCGATCCGGCCGCCGCCAGGCGCTGGCTGGAAGGCGCCGGCCATGGTCCCACCGACGGCGTGGTCGCCAAACTGCTCGCCGACCCCTACCGGCCGGGGGAACGCGCGATGGTCAAGGTCAAACGGTTGCGTACGGCCGACTGCGTGGTTGGAGGATTCCGCTATCTGACCGGCAGCAAGGAGGTCGGCTCGCTGCTGCTCGGCCTCTACGACGAGAGCGGCGAACTCGACCATGTCGGCTTTACCTCGACCATCGGCAGGGATGACCGGGCCAGCGTCACCCGAAAACTGGAAAAGCTGCGTGGCGGACCCGGCTTCACGGGCAAGGCGCCAGGCGGTCCGAGCCGCTGGAGCACGCAACGCAGCAGTGAATGGGAGCCACTGCGGCCGGAACTGGTGGTCGAGGTCCGCTTCGACCACGTCACCGGCGACAGGTTCCGGCATGGCACCAAACTGTTGCGCTGGCGGCCGGACAAGGCGCCGCGCCAGTGCACCATGCGGCAGATCGAATGACGGATTTCGCGCCACGGGCGCCTCTTTGCGAAGTGGCTGGAACAACCGCCAGCATAGCAAGTTGTGCCCCAGCTACACCGCCGGTGGGCTTCACGACAATCGGAGATGACAATCATGGCGACTGCTAAGAAAGCGGCAACGAAGGGCCTTGAAGCCCTGTTCCTCGACGGGCTGAAGGACATTTACTATGCCGAGAAGAAAATCCTGAAGGCACTGCCGAAAATGGCAAAGGGTGCCGAATCCGAAGATGTTTCGGCGGCGTTCGAGAAACATCTGCAGGAGACCGAGGGCCAGGTCGACCGTCTCGAACAGATCTTCGAGCTTCTCGACAAACCGGCCCGAGGCAAGACCTGTCCGGCCATCGACGGCATCATCGAGGAGGGTTCGGAAATCCTCCAGGAATACAAGGGCGACCCCGCGCTGGACGCCGGGCTGGTGGGGGCGGCGCAGGCCGTGGAGCACTACGAGATCGCGCGCTACGGCACATTGATCGCCTGGGCCGAACAGCTCGGCAAGAGCGACGTGGTCAAACTCCTCAACGAGACCCTCGAGGAAGAGACGGCGACCGACGAGGCACTTTCCAGCCTTGGCGAGAGCGGCGTCAACGAGCGTGCCCTGGAACAGGCCGCCTAGCTGGCGAACTGTTGGCCCCGGCGCGCAGGCGACCGGGGCAACAGGATTTCGGAGAATGACGATGGACCCCCGCAAGACAAAGCAACCCGCAGAGCCGGCCGAAGGCCCGGCTGAAACCGAAGGTCCCGCGATCGAGCAGCAGGACTGGGACGCGCTCGAAGGCGCGAAAGTCCTTCCCGACAGCGTCGCGGTGGAAGACGAAGCTGAGGGCGACTTGCCTGAGGAAGATGACGACAACGCCTACCAGGAAAGCGACGAGGCATTGCCCGACGATGTCGAGGAGGCGGTCATTTCACGCGATCCTTCAAGGCAAGGCGGCCGTTTCGACGAGGAGTGATCCAAGTCCGGTCAGCCGGCCGCATGCATCGGGGGCTCTTCATTCTCGTCGGGATTGGGCAACGGCGCCTCATCGGGTAACCTGTCCGGCTCCGGTTCGCCGATCGGCTTGGGCTTCCAGTTGGGAGCAGGCATGGGCACGTCGCGGTTGGGGTCGGGTTCTCTCGGATCGGGCATCAAATCTGTCTCTCGTTCGGTGGGCTTTCGCGGACGGGCGGCCTGGCGCTGCCGCAGCGCCGGGTGCATGCAGAGCCCGTCCCGAGCGCTCGGGACGGGCTCCGTGCCACGCGGGTTGGCTAACGATTCTTGTGGCTTTGCTCGCCAGCTTTCACATGCTGTTCATGGGTCCCGCCGCGCGTATTGCCGGAGTTGTCGCCTTGCTGGCGCTGGTTGTCACCGGCTTGCTGCTGGCGGTTCTTGTCGTCCATGTTCTTGTGGCTTTGCTGGCCTGCCTTCCCGTGTTGCTCATGGCTACCACCTTGATTGGGCATTCTTCTTCTCCTTTGAGGTTATCGAGGCGAACGGCCGCCTCGAAGGTCAAAGAAACTGGCGGCTCGGACGTTCCCTCACGTAATATTTCGTGAACCGCGCCGATTTCCGACCCAGCTCGTGCCGTCCTGTCTGCTTCGGGCAGGGACGTTGACGGGGCCCGTGGGCGGTCGACTGATGAGCTGATACAGGATTGTCAGACCGTTGCGCTGAGCGGTATCTACGCAGCGACGAGCGGGCTAGTTGAGCTGGCCGAGAATTCCAGAGCTGTTGGCCAGCACCAGACTTTCGTAGATCAGGTACACTATTCCGCAGATCGCTGCTGCCGCTATCGGTACGCCGAATGGCACGATGCCTTTCCGGTCCATATGCTCCACGTAGAGGCGAAACGCTCCCGCCGGCAGCATGAACGGGTTTTTCACAAGCACTGCGGTAGCGACGGCGAAAAACAGGAGCAACACGGTAAAAACGACGAGACTGTTTCCTCCGATCAGCAATGGCATGACAGCCAACAGCTTTACGTCCCCGGCGCCGATCTTGCGCAGGACCCAGAACGGAAAGAGCGCGAGGAACAGCACGAGGCCGCCGATCGCGCTGAGGCCCATATCCCACCACGATCCGGACTGCAGCGACAGTAGCAGCAGCGACCCTCCCCCCATGCAGAGCAACAACAACACATCGCGATTGGCTATCTTCTGGGTGGTGAAGTCGACCCACGCAATCCACGCGAGCAGAGGGATGGCGAGGGCCTTCAGCAGCAGCGCTTCGACAAGCAGCATGCTAGCGCTCGATATTCTGCACGCTCGACGACAGCAGCTTCAGATTGTTGGCTACCGTCGGATCGTTGGGTGCCAGCTCGTAAGCCTTGAGAAAATTGCTGCGTGCATCCTGCAGCTTGCCGCGCAGCAGGTCGGAATAGCCGACATTGTTGTAATATTCGGGCGACGGCCCCATCAGCTTGAAGGCGCGGCCATAGGCGCGGTCAGCAAGGTCGAAGCGGTGGATACGATCACATGAGGCGGCCAAACCCATCCAGGCGCCACCATCATTGGGTGCGAGTTGCGTCGCCTTGAAGAACAAGGCGCCGGCATTGCCGTAGTTTTCTGCACGAAACTGGTTTTTGGCTTCGGCCACCGCCTGGTCCGAGGCGTAATATTCGACGTCGCTGACCGTCTTCAGCCCGTCGAAAGCATCGCCAAAAGACGTTACATCGCCTTTCGAGGGTTCGTTGGTGCGTACGACGCCCATGCCGCTATCGGTCGACTGGCAACCAGCAAGTACGAAAAGCAGCACGCTGGCTGCGGCGGTGAGGCGTATTGGCCCCGTCATTTCGTTCCCCACGGTTCCATCGAGTCGTTTCATTAGGACCAAAGCATATTGCTTAGTGGTTGAAAATGGCCTGCATCCGAATGACAACCGGTAAAAGGACGATCATTAGCACCACCGGGAAAATACAGATACCCAGGGGGATCATCATCTTGACCGGCAGCGCGTTCGCACGCTCTTCCGCTTGGAGAATTCTCTGAGACCGCATTTCGTCGCTGTATACGCGCAGCGCATCCGTCAGGCTGGTGCCGAGTTCTTCCGATTGACGGAATAACACGGCCAACGCCCGCGCCTCATCCAGGCCGATGCGGTCCGCTAGTTCACGCAAGGCCTCCCGCAACGGTTTGCCGGCGCGCAGCTGCAAAGTCATGATCGAAAGCTGTATCCCCAGCCATTTGTGGGTCGCGACCAGTTCCTGGCTTACCCGTTCGACAGCAGCCTCCAGGCTCATACCGGCATCGGCACAGGTAATCATCATGTCCATGAAATCGGGGAAGCCACGACGATAAATTCGCTTCTGCGAATTTTCGAACCGATCGAGCATAATACTGGGAATGACGATGCAAGCGAGCCCAAACAAGGCGGATCCGGCAAGGGTCACGAAGGCGGGCAAAGCTGGTGGCAGCACTTGAGACAGAAGCGCGTACATCAACGAGAAGCCGGCACAAACCGCTCCAAATCGTGACAATGTATAAATCAAGGGAGCGCTTGCTTGATAAAAACCTGCGCGAAAAAGTTTCGCCTCAAGGGCATTGGGCTCGTCCCGCTCTTTCTCGACGGACCGAAAATATGCCTCGATCGGCCGCTGAGCCAAAACTTTAGCCTGCTGCTCAAGGCCGAGCATTGACCGGGGATCGGCGCTCCCCTCGGCTATCAGGGTTTGCGCGACCAGCTTTCGTGTCTGCAACGCGGGCAAGAAAACAAGAGCGCCGAAAAGGAAAATCGCTACCGCCGCCATAAAGACCGCGACGGAAACAAGGAGGCCTAAGTCCTGTATATTTAGGAGTACGTTTATTCTTTCCTCCCGTCAGAAGTCGAAATTAACCATTTTATACATGATAAAGTCACCCAGAAGCGCCCACGTCCCGAAAATCACAAACACGGGCATGATAATCGGATTTCCCCAAACGGCTCCATAGTAAGACGGCGCAAGAAGCAGAAGAATCAAGAACATCACGATCGGGAATAGCGATATGATCCACGCTGATACTCTACCTTCCGCTGAAAGTGCTCTGATCTTCATCCCCAGCTTATGTCTTTCACGCAGTACCGACGAAAGATTGTGCAAGATGCCGGTCAGATTTCCGCCTGTCTTGGCCTGGATAGACAGCGATACGGACAGAAGGTTGAGGCCGTCGAAACCTACTCGTTGTGATAGTTTTCGCACGGCCTGCTCCATGCTGAGGCCAAATGTGATTTCGTCGGACACGATGCCAAATTCGGTGCCTAGAGGATCGGGCATCTCCCGAGCCACGAGACCAACTGCCACAGTCGCGGGATGTCCAGCCCGCAGCGAGCGTACGATCATGTCCAGCGCATCGGGGAGTTGCTTGGCAAATCTCCGGATGCGCTTGTTGCGGGCGCGTCGTAGAACGAGGAGTGGCAGCACAAACCCGGTCACGAAGAAAACGATGAGCGACGCCAGGGTCGAGACACCCATGAAGAATGAGAGAATCATTGCCAGGACAACCCCAACGACAAGAAATGTCGCCGCGAACGTCAGGGGATTCCCCGTAATGCCGGATTGCGTGTAGAGCCTATTCAGGCCCACCAGACCAAAAAGGAAGTCACCGGAGTTTGTCAGCCCGCGCTCGCGCAACAGTCGTTGCAAGGTCTGCTCGGCCGGAGCTTCGTCAGCAAGGCGCTTCAAGCGGCGATTGACCACTCCGGCGCGCGAGCGGCGACCGGCATAAGAAAGATACAGGGCCTCGGCGGCAAGAATGACAGACGCCGCTGCCACCGTGTAAATGAAATAAAGCAGGGATTGGCCGGACAGCATCAGAGCGGAACCTGCGGATTGAAGGCGTCCTTGCCAAAATGATGTCCGAGCGTCGCCGCTTCAGATGAGAAACGAGGACGGACACCAGTTGCGCGAAATTCGCCGATGATGGTGCCTTCAGCAGTGACGTCGCGTCGGACGAAGTGATAAATTTCCTGAAGCTGCACCACGTTGCCTTCCATGCCCGTCAGTTCCGATATCGAAACGACCCGCCTGCCCCCATCGGAAAGACGCTGGGTCTGCACAATGATGTCGATGGCGGAGGCAATCTGCGCTCTGATGGAGTCGTGTGTCATCGGCATGCCCGCCATACCGACCATCTGCTCAAGGCGCGAGATTGCGTCTCGCGGTGTGTTGGCATGGATGGTGGTCATCGAGCCTTCATGGCCGGTGTTCATGGCCTGCAGCATGTCGAAGGCTTCCTCGCCACGCACCTCGCCGACGATGATGCGGTCGGGCCGCATGCGCAGCGCGTTCTTGACCAGTTCGCGCTGGCGTACCTCGCCCTTGCCCTCGACATTGGGCGGGCGTGTCTCCAGCCGGCCGACATGCGGCTGCTGCAATTGCAGTTCCGCCGCGTCCTCGATGGTGATCAGGCGCTCCCTCGACGGAATGTAGCTCGACAGCGCGTTGAGCAAGGTTGTCTTGCCGCTGCCGGTGCCGCCGGAAACCAGGATCGATTTGCGCGATTGCACGGCGATCCGCAACAGATCGATCATCGGCTGCCTGATCGAGTTGAGGGCCATCAGGCGTTCGAGCGAGTACGGATTCTTGGAGAATTTGCGGATCGAGACCAGCGGCCCGTCCACGGAGATCGGTCGCACCGCGATGTTGACGCGGGAGCCGTCATCGAGCCGGGCATCGACCATCGGCGACGATTCATCGACGCGCCTGCCGATGTTCGAGACGATCTTGTTGACGACTCGCAGCAGATGCGCCTCGTCACGAAACCGGATTGCCGTCTCTTCAACGATGCCACGCCGTTCGATAAAGACGCGCTTGTGGGTGTTGATCAGGATGTCTGTGATCGAGTCATCCTTGAGCAGGGGCTCGATAGGCCCAAGGCCCAGCATTTCGTCAGCGGTATCGCTGGTCAGTTGGTCGAGCTCGCGGGCGTTCAGCGGCACACTTCGATTTCGAACGAACTCGCGAACGATCGGACGGATCTCATTCAGGATTTCGTCCTTCGTGGCATTTTCCAGAGCGGTCAGATTGAACCGGTCGATAAGGTGGCGATGAAGTTCGACCTTGAGTGTCAGAAAATCGTCGCCGTTCGATTCAATATCAGCGGCAGGCGAAAGGGACGGTGCGGCCAGGGGTACAGCCAACGGCTCCGCCTTTGTCGCAACCTGCTGTTCGCTTGGTCCCTTGATAAACCGCCCCAGCATAATCCCCTATACTCCCCTCCAGCGCATATTAGAGGAAACTAAACGTTAACCAAGCGACGCACAAGCGCCGGGACGCCTCACGCCAAGCCAATACTTTCAACATAGTTAAGAGTGTACCGGAAAAATATCGTTTTTATTTTGGGTCTCCGCGCTGCCAAACATGAGTGGTACACTAAGCTTTGGGGTATCCGTGCCTCCTGCGTGCTCTGGCGTCGGTGCCTGCCCCATATCTGGCTATAACCCCTTAGATATAAAGGAATATGCCATACCGCTAAAGTAGGTATGACTTGATTAGCTCCACCGCATAATTGTGAACGAATGGTTAAGGAAGCTTGAAAAATTAGACGAATCAAGCTCTTGCTCAAATTTAAGGTCGCTCTCAACGTGAAAGTTCATGTATTGGGAAGTTAAGGAACCGTTAATCCCGTTTGACTCTGCAATTTCTCGGGACCTAGGATCGAGATGACGGGGGATGCTTGGGTATGGAGTTCATCCTTGGCTCTGTCTCGTCGGGTTCAAACCTCCAAGGGGAGAAATTGACATGAAGAAGCTCATGACGATGACCCGGCAGTTCCGCGACGACGAAAACGGCGCTGCCATGGTCGAATACTCTATCCTGGTCGGCATCATCGCCGGCGCGGCCATCCTGGCAATCCTTGCCATCGGCGGCTGGGTCTCCGGCCGTTTCACCGGTCTCTGCACGACCTTGAACGGCAAGGCTGGCGGAACATGCGTCGCCGGTACCGGTGTAGGCACCTGACCCAGTTGGGCATGAAGGGGTGCGATTTTTTCGATCTCTTTTTGCTCACCCTAATGAAGGGAATGCTCGGATGAGAAAACTTCTTGGCGTGACCCGGCAGTTCCGCGACGATGAAAACGGCGCTGCCATGGTAGAATACTCCATTCTGGTCGGCATCATCGCCGGCGCTGCGATCCTCGCTATCCTTGCAATAGGCGGCTGGGTCACAGGGCGCTTTACCGGTCTCTGCGGTTTGCTCGATGGCAAGGCTGGTGGAACCTGCGTCTCCGGCACCGGTGTGGGGACCTGATCAATAGTACCTCAGGCCCGGATCGTAAAATCCGGGCCTGATCCTAAATCGCGGCGGGCGAGTTCCCGCGGTATGACCTAGGGGCTTGGGTCTAATGCGCGCCAATACGTTTATCATGATCGTCCTCGCCGGCGTGTTCGGCGTGCTCGCGGTGGTGCTTGTCAACATCTGGCTGGCCAGCCAGCGTAATGCGATGGCCGAGGCCAACGGCGTCCAACGCGACACGGTCGTGGTGGCGGCGGTGCCATTGAAGTTCGGCGACACGCTGACATCAGAAAAGCTGCGTGAAATTGCCTGGCCGGCGGGCGCGGTTCCGGCCGGCGCCTTCAAGACAACGAAGGACGCACTGGCCGGTGAAGGGGCAAAGCAGGCGCTGCAGACGATTGGTCCCAACGAACCCGTGCTTGCCAACAAGATCACCGGCCCTGGCCAGCGCGCCACGCTTTCGGCAGTGCTGGGCGAAGGGATGAAAGCCGTTTCCATACGAGTCAATGACGTGCTGGGCGTTGCGGGGTTTGTTTTCCCCGGCGATCGCGTCGACGTACTTTTGACCCGCACGGTTCGTGACAGCGATGGCGCGGACAAGAGTTTCGTCGACGTCCTGCTGCAAAGCATGAAGGTGCTCGCCGTCGACCAGGTTGCCGACGAAAGCAAGGACAGCCCGACGGTCGTCAAGGCGGTAACGCTCGAGGCCAGCACCAAGGACGCACAGAAGCTTACACTCGCCGCCGGCGCCGGCCAGCTCTCGCTGGCGCTTCGCCAGGCCGCGGCCAGCAAGGGCGAGTCGACCGAACGTGTGACGCTGTCGGATCTGACCGGCGAAACGCCCGAAGACGTCGCCAAGCGACAGGCCGAACTCGACAAGAAAGCGGCCGCGGACGCATTGGCGGATGCTGAGCGGAAGCGTGCCGACGACAAGATTGCCGGTCTCGCCCAGGCTGTGGAGAGGGTGGGAAGCCGCCTTGACGAGTTGGGCAAGGTCAAACCCACTCCGGCCGTGGCGTCGGCCCCGGAAGTGCGCGAGGTTGTCAAGGAAGTGGTCAAATATGTGCAGCCGGAACCGACGAAGACTGTAACAGTGGGCGTATTTCGTGGCGTGAAGCTCGATACATATGACGTGCCGCGACAACCATGATAAGATGCAGCTAATGAAGTGGGGCTGCCAGCGGTAGCAGCAGTGGGGAGACGGGGATGCAGGGGTTTTGCGTAAGGATAGCTGCGGCCGCGTTGTCCTGTCTGGCGGCGTTGTTGCTAGCGAGCCTTGCGGCCGAGGCGACCGACCGCTTCATCGACGTGTCGAATCCCAGCGTCCATCGTGTTTTCCTGCCGATGTCGCAATCGGTGACCATTCAGGTGAATGCCAATCTCGGCGACATTGTCGTTGGCGACGAGAAGATAGCCGATGCCCAGCCGATGACCGACCGCACGCTCTATGTCATCGGCAAGGGCGCCGGCACCACCACGGTCAATCTGTTCTCCCCTGAAAAGCGTTCGCTCGGCGTTATCCAGATCGAAGTCGGCGTCGACGTCAGCGACATGGCGGCGGCGATCCGTCAAGTGTCGCCACGGTCGCGCATCGAGATCGGCTCGGTCAACGGCAGGGTGCGGCTTGGCGGCCATGTCAAGGACGGCGCCACGCTGGCGGCGATCATGGAAGTGGCCCAGCAATATGGTCCCGACGCCATCATCAATGCCGTCACCGTGGATGAAAGCCAACAGGTCAATCTCGAAGTGCGTGTGCTGGAGGCCAAGCGCAACGCCGGCCGCGATCTCGGCGTGTCTTTCAGCGGCACCAACGGCAGTGGCTCGACTCGGCTTGGGACTGGCATCGGTACGGTCGACAAGAACGGAGAGGAACTCGGAGCCGGCAGCTTGGTCAGTGGCCTTCTGTCAAAGTCGAATCCCTTCGCTGCCCTGATCACCCAGGTGATCGACAGCCACCTGAAGGTCGACCTGATCATTGAAGCGCTCGAAGCCAAGGGGGTCGTGAGGACGCTCGCTAATCCGAACCTCACCACGCTTTCCGGTGAGCAGGCCAGCTTCAACGCCGGCGGCCAGGTCCCCATCCGCAGTGTCGACAAGAATGGCGAGGTCCAGATCGAGTACAAGCAATTCGGCGTCAACCTGCTGTTCACGCCGGTCGTGCTCGACGACGACAAAATCCATATCAGCTTAGCGCCTGAGGTCAGCGACCTGACCGGCTTCACCAGCGCCGGCGATCCGATCTTCACCAACCGCAAACTGTCAACCGTGGTCGAGTTGCGCGACGGTCAGAGCTTTGCCGTCGGCGGGCTGCTGTCCAGCAAGACCACCAGGCTGCAGAACCAGGTGCCGTGGCTCGGCCAGGTGCCGGTCATCGGCACGCTGTTCCGCAATTCGAGCAGCCAGAAGGAGGAGACCGAACTGGTCGTCATCGTCACGCCGCACCTCGTGCGGCCGGTGAAGCCCGGCGAGCAACTGGCGACGCCCTTCGACAAGACGCGGCCGGCCAACGACCCGGAACTCTTCCTGCTCGGGCAGCTCGAGGTGAACAAGGACATGATCCGAAAATATGAAACGGGCGACGGCGTCACCGGCCCCTACGGCCACATGCTGGACTTCAAATCGAAGGACAAGATGCTCTATGTCAAGAAATAGCGCCTTGATCCTCATTCTGTGCGCCGGCGCGCTATCAGGCTGTGCCGCCGATTATCTGAACCATTACGACACGGTGACCTTGGCCGCCGGCGACACGCAGAAGTTCAACTCGATGCTTCAGACGGTCGACCCGCTCAATCCGGCATCCAGGAACACGCATATCGAAGGCGACGGCACGCGCGCCGCCGCCATTGCGCACAACTACAAATTTCCGCCGCCACCGCCGCCACCACCAGCCATCACGGTCAATGTCGGCGGGTCGGGTGTGACAACGCAGTCGAATTGAACGGAAGGATGCGGAGAGCGCCGGTCATACGAGGAGGCCTGGGCGTGCAAGAGAGCAGAGAGTAAGGTCATGTTGGGGACCATTCGTGCCTTCTGGAACGATCAACGCGGCGTAGCGATGCTGTTCGCCGCAATCTTGGTGCCGGTTCTCGTCGGCTTGTCGCTTCTGGCCCTCGATATGAGCCGGGCCAATGGCCTCCACAACGATATGCAGAAGGGCGCCGACGCCTATGCGCTGGCGGCAGCGGCCGAATTGGATGGCAATACGGACGCGATCAGCAGGGCCAACAGGGCGGTTGCGAATCTTCTGACGACCAACGCGACGAAATTTTCGACCTCGGGCTACCATACGCTGGTCGCCGCCGACCTGACCGTGACCTATCTGTCCGGCATTCCCGCCGCCGACAGCATTGCACTCAACGCCGCCGGCATGGACGCCAACAGCCACGACTGGAGCACCACCGATCCGAAGGTGGCGAAATTTGCAGAAGTCACGGTCAACTCCACTGCGTTTGCGACGATCTTCCCGGCGAGCTTTGTCGGAAGCAATGACACGATGAACCTGCAGACGCAGTCGGTGGCAGGGTTCAACAATGCGCTTTGTCAATTCACGCCGATGTTCATCTGCAACCCCTATGCGTCTATCGGAGCGCTGCAGACCGCCTTGTCGGGAACCACGAAGCCGATGATCTGGCTGAAGGAGCAGCAGGGCGGGGCCAGCGCCCAGTATGGCCCGGGAAACTATGGTTTCCTGTCATCGCCGGAGGGGGACAAGAATACGGGTGCGATTACCGAAATGTTCGCGGTCACCAGTCCACCCGCCTGCTATAGTCAGAACGGGGTGACCACCCGTCCGGGCAACATTCCCCCGGTCAACGACGGCATCAACACCCGTTTCGACATATTTTCGAATGGCGGCCCCTACAAGACCGACCCGTCCGTCAATCCGCCCGCACCGAATGTGCGGAAGGGCATGGTCGCGAAGAACCCAGGCAAGAACAATTGCAGCTACTCGGCGCCCAGCAACGGTCAGGCAAGCAACTACATGGCACTGCCGAGGGACAACTGCTTTTATTCGGGCGGCTGCACACAGGCCGGCGTCCTTGGCGACGGAAGCTGGAACTTCACGGGCTACTGGAACGTCAACCATCCGGGCGCCAGCACCACCGGCGTCAAAACCGCATGTGGCGCAAATCCAAGCCGGTACTGCGTCTACAACTTCGAGATCAACAATCCAGGCTTGGCGAGCGGTTCGGAAGCGACGGCGCCGCAATGCAACACGACGACCCAAACCGCCGACAGGCGGCTGCTCTACGTCGCAATCATCGACTGCACTGCGAACTCCGTCAAGGGCGGCGGGCAGACCTTGCCGGTGCAGGCCTTCGCCAGCGTGTTCGTGACCGAACCGGCGGGTGGGCCACCTAATGCCGACATCTACGGCGAGATGCAGGACATCAGTACGGTCGTCGGTCAAAACACGCTGAAGAAGCTTCAGCGCAATGAAGCCCAGCTCTACCGGTAGATGCAGCGATGATCAGGCTCAGCGAAATCATCCGGCGTTTCAAAGGTGAAGAGAATGGGGCGGCTCTGGTCGAGGTGGCAATTATCGTCCCCTTCCTCCTGCTGTTGTCGGCGGGTGTGTTCGAACTCTCCAACATCCTGAACACGCGTTTGCTGCTTGAGGCCGGCGTTGAGGACGGCGCGCGTTACATCGCCCGCTGCAACGACAGCAACTGGAACAATTGCGTTACCCTTGGAACGAACCTGGCGGTAAATGGCGCGGTGACCGGCGGAAGCCAGAGGGTGAAGGGCTGGCTCACTACGCAGGTCACAGTCACCCCGACCCATACGCTTGCTGTCGACCCCGTTACCGGCACTGAGCTCTATCTCAGCAGCACCGCCAATGTGGATGTCGTTGAGGTCAGCACCTCATTCCCCTACGCCGATCTCGGGCTTTGGAGCTATCTGGGGTTCGGAGCGCTCACAATAACCGTGTCACATCAGGAGCGAGTCTTCGGATGGTGACGGCAAAGCGAAAATTCTGTGCGGACCAGTCCGGCGCTACGATGGTCGAAATGGCCGTTGCCATGCCGTTGCTACTGACCCTTCTGCTCGGCTTTGTCGATTTCGGCTACCTCTTCTACCAGTGGAACGCCGGCAACAAGGCAGTGCAGACGGGCGCCAGACTGGCGCAGGTTTCCACACCGATCGCCATCGGGCTGCCTTCCGAAGGAAAAACCCCCGCCAACTCTCTGGATGTCGGTAATGCCGTGCCGGCCGGCACGTATGACTATGTCTGCACCGCAAGCACAGCAGGTGTCGCTTGTTGCAGTATCGGAGGAGGCACGTGCCAACCGGCGAACGCGGACCAGACCTCGTTCGATGCCATCTATAACGGTAGTGGCGGCCGTGCCGGCATGGTCTCTCTTCTGCCCACGCTGCAGAAATCCGAGGTGCGGATCGAATACGCCGCCTCCGGCCTCGGCTACTGGACACGCCCAAGTGGGCCGGTGCCGACCGTCACGGTCAGCATCACCAATCATCCCTTCCAATTCTTCTTTCTGGGCGGACTGCTCGGATTCGGGAACATCACCATGCCCTCCATGCTGAGCACGGTCACGGGCGAAGACATGAAGAGCACGTATCCATGAATGCCATCAACACCAAGGTTCTGCCCACCAAGCGAAAGCAGGTCGCGCTGTTTTCCTCCGATCCGAATTTCAAGCGCGAGGTGGCGACGCGGCTCGATGCGCTGGCGATCTATGATGTGCGGATTTCGGAGACAGGTGATTTCCTCAAAGGGCCGCCCGCCGACACGCGCCCCGGCATCGTCATTCTCGATCTCGGCAGCGGCGAATTGCTCGCCAGCCCGGGCATCGTCGAGGCGCGCGCGCTGTGGGCGACCGTGCCGCTGATCGCGGTTTCGGACGAGCTGACGTCGGAACGGACGCGCGTCCTGGTGCGCATGAATGCTTCGGACTGGCTGCACAAGCCGCTCGACGGCAAGGAGCTGCTCAACGCCGTCACCTTCCACGACAGCGGCAACCAGGGCGCCAAAAGCCGCATCATCACCTTCATCAGCGCCAGCGGCGGCGCCGGCGCCACGACGCTGGCGGTGTCGGCGGCTGAATTCCTGGCCTCGAAATCGACTGAGCGCGCGGCTTCGACCTGCCTGGTCGATCTCGATTTCCAGAGCGCCAATTGCGGCGCCTATCTCAACCTGTTCAACCAGTTCGATCTTGCCGGCATCATCGGCCAGCCGGAACGGCTCGATGTCGAGCTGATGGACGTCATCAAGCTGTCGCGGCCGTCCGGCCTGACGCTCTATGCCTTCGAGCGGCCGCAGCTGCCGTTCGAGCCGCAGGGCGCCGATTTCGTCTTCCGGCTGCTCGACCTCGTCGCCTACCGTTTCGACGACATCGTCATCGACCTGCCGAACATCGAAACGCCCTGGCACAATTCCGTGCTGTCGACGAGCGACGAGATCTTCATCATCTTCGAGCTCAACGTCGCTTCGCTGCGGCAAGGCAAACGGCTCTACAAGAAGATCCGCGAGCTGCGCGGCAATGCCGTCTCGATCACACTGGTGGCCAACAAGCACAAGCGCAAATGGTTCGGCAACCACTTCTCGCGCAGCGAGCTGGAGAAGATCTTCAAGGCGCCGCACATCAAATCGGTCAGCCTCGACAACGCCCTGCTGGCCGACGCCCTGAACCGCGCGATGCTGCCGTCCGAAGTGGATGGGCGGGCGCGCTTCAACAAGGATCTGAAGAAGATGTTCCGCGAGCGGCTCGACGATGCGGCCCGCTAGCGGCCATCGCCTTCGACTGACGGCCGCCTGCCTCATCGGCCTGGCGCTGGCGCCCGCGGCCGCACAGACCGCGTGGGCGGACAGCCGCCCGCCTCTGCCGGCCATGGGTCCCAGCCTGCGCAAGACAGTGGCGTTTTCCACGGCCGAGAAGATTGGAACCATCATCATCCGCAAGCAGGAAAAGGCGCTCTATCTGGTGACCGGCAAGGGCGAGGCCCTGCGCTACCAGATCAGTGTCGGGCGCGATGGATTTGGCTGGACGGGCACGGTCCAGGTGGGGGCAAAGACGGAATGGCCGGCGTGGCGCCCACCCAGGGAAATGCGCGCCCGCCGGCCGGAATTGCCTGACATGGTGCCCTCGGGGCCGTACAACCCGCTCGGCGCAAGGGCGCTCTATCTGCTTCGGGATGGCCGCGACACGCTCTACCGCATCCACGGCACCAACGATCCGTCGGGCGTGGGTTTCGACGGCACGTCGGGCTGTTTTCGCCTGACCAATACCGATGTCATCGATCTTTTCAGGCGCGTGCCTGTCGGCACCAAGGTGGTGGTCCAATGACAACGATCAGCGATCCCGACGAACTGGTGGCGGCGGTCGAACCGCCATTGCTCGACAAGGAGAAGAGCCGGTTCAGGCTCGCCGTTGCCATCTGTGTCGGCCTGGCGCTGTTTGCCCTTCTGAACGCCACCGCGGCCGTGTATCTCTACCGTGGCATCAACGACCTGCGCGCGATCGAGGCGCGGCTGGAGGACCTCGGCCAGTTCGAGCAGCGAATGAGCGCGCGGCTGGACACCGTCAACAACGGATTTCAAAGCCGGTTCGAGGCGCTCGACGACCGGTTGCGGGCGAGCTTCGGCGAGGTCAACGCCACCATCGCACGGCAGGCACCTGAAGTGTCGGGAAATCACGGTGGCGACGAGCCGCGCGTCGTGGAGGTCCCCTCGCCCGCCGAAGATACGACGGCGGTTGCCAGCGCAGCCGAGAGCAGCCAGCCTGCCATCGAGGAAATGCCGCGCATAACGCGAAGGAGGCCGGCTCCGGCAGTGCCTCCCGTGCCAAGCTCCAACTACCAGCGGATCGTATCCCCGGAAGGCAAGGTCACCTATCACAAGATAAATTAGGTCAGGTCCCGGGCACGGCCGCGCAGCGCTAGAAATCTCTCTGCAGCGCCATGATCCGGACACGCCGCGATTCGACGCGCATGCCGAGTTCACGGATATAGGCAAAATGGCAATAGGCGCACGCCGTCAGCCCGATGACCGCCAGCAGACAGTTCAGCCAGGTGAAGTCCATTGTCAGTGAGAACTGAAAACCGCTCGGTGCCGTGAACGCGGCAATTGTGCTGGCGGTCTGCGAGCGGCCGCCGATGAAAATCATCGACCCCGCGAGGATCATTGCGCCATGGTTGGCAAGAAAGAAAGCGGCCGACCTTCTGGCCCGGCATGCCATCCAGCAGATCCCCAGCGCCGCGCCCAGCAACGCGAAATCCAGGACCATCGACCCTCCCAGATAGACATCGACCTGCTGCCAGACCATTCCGGACGACGGATGCAAGGTGAGCCAGACCTTCCACATGTCGGGGCTTGCGGGGTAGGTTCCGAGCAGGATCGTGGCCATTCGCTCCGCCGCCAGGATCAGCAGGACAAAGGCCGGGAAGGCGAAAAGCAATAGTGGTTTGCGTTTCATGGTGCCTCGCAATCTGCAGGACAGATTATGCAACATAGGTTGCGCGAGGCTTAACGGCGCGTTTTTGATTACCGATACCGTGCCTGGTTCCATTTGTGGCCAAGCAGCGAAAGGATGATGATCAGCCCGTTGAAGAACTGGACGTAGAAGCCGCTCAGGCCAGCCGCCACGACGCCGGTCTGGATGAACGACACCGTGACAGCGCCGATCGCGCCGCCGGCCACTGTGCCGATGCCGCCCCAGGTCGGCGTGCCGCCGACGAACACCGAGGCCAGCACCGGCAAGAGATAACCGTCGCCGGCCGTTGGCCACCAGGTGAAGTTGATCATTACCGAGAACGTGCCGGCGATCGCGGCCCCGATGCCGACGAAGACGAACACTTTCACCCGCACGCGCTTGACGTCGATGCCCATCTGCTGGGCGCTGTCGGGATTGTCACCGACCACCTTCACCTGCGCGCCGAAGCGGTGGCGGTTGTAGAGCATCGCCGACAGCACGACGAAGGCGACGGCCCAGAAGATCTGCACCGGAATGCCCAGGACCTGGCTGGAGAAGATCCTGTAGGCCCAGCTGTCGGCAAGGCCGGTCAGCGCCAGCGACTTGCCCTCGTTGATGATCTGGATCAGGCCACGCAGCAGGAAATTCATGCCGAGCGTAGCGATGAGCGACGACAGCCCGCCATAGACGACCAGCGACCCGACGAGGAAGCCGAGCAGCATGCCGGTGACGATTGCCGCAATGATGCCGAGGAACGGATCGTAGCCGGCCTGGACGACCAGGGCGAAGATCCATGCGGCAAAACCCATCGTCGCGGGAAACGACAGGTCGATCTCCCCGCAGGTGACGACAAAGACCAGCGGTACCACCACGAACAGCGCCACCGGCAGCGTGGTCAGCACGGAGCTGTAGAGATACCAGGTGGTGAAGACGGTCGGATTGGCGATCATGAACACCGCCATCATGACGATGAACACGCCGAGCGTGCCAAGCGATGCGCGGTTGTCAAGGATGAAGCCGCGCATCCAGTGATCGGACGGGTGCTTCCACTCGTTCTGGGAACCGCCCTGGCGGGAAATGCCGGCCGCCGGCTCGTGCAGATCAGGCTCCATGGTCTTGCTCATCGTGCTCTCTGCTCCGCGGCCCCGGTGTCGTGCAGTCCGGCCAGCCCGCCCGGATGCGCGACGTCTTCCATGAAGTTGATGAGATCTTCGGCCGACTTGACCTCGCTCCGGTCGGCAGTGAGCGCGACCTTGCCGCGATCCAGCACCACGAAGCGATCGGCGATGTCGAAGACGTGATGGATGTTGTGGCCGATGAACAGGATCGAGCGGCCGCTCGCCCGCACCTGGCGAACGAAATGGAAGACCTTGGCGGTCTCGGTCAGAGACAGCGCCGTCGTCGGCTCGTCGAGGACGATCAGCTCCGCCTGCTTGTAGATGGCACGCGCGATCGCCACGCCCTGGCGTTCGCCGCCCGATAGCTGACCGACGATCGAGTGCGGCGTGAATACTTTCGAGGTGAAGCCGATCTCGCGCATCAGCCGACTCGCCTCCTCGATTTCCTTGCTGACCTTCAGCCAGCCGAGAAAACCGGTGAGTTCGCGGCCCATGAAGATGTTGCGCACGATCGTCTGCTGCACGGCCAGCGCCCGGTCCTGGAACACCGTTTCGATGCCGGCCTCGCGCGAACGTGCCGCATTCCATCCGGTCACCGGCTTTCCCCGGATGAGGATATCCCCGCTGGTCGGCTTGACCACGCCGGAGAGGATCTTGATCAGCGTCGACTTGCCGGCGCCGTTGTCGCCGATCAGGCCGACCACCTCGCCGCGGTCGACGCTGAGATTGACCCCGCCCAACGCATAGACGTGGCCGTAGGACTTAGCGATATCGCGCAGTTCTATGAGACGTTCGGCCATCGGATCCTCGCTTGATTGTCTCGCCAGTTTTCTCGCCAGCGGTCCCGCCGGCCGGGGCCTGATCCCGGCCGACGGCTTGGGAGGTCAGCGCAGCGCCTGCTTGGCGAGTTCCGCGACGATCTTGTAATTTTCGGGCGTGACGAAACCGGCGCCGGTGTCGACATTCATCGGCGCCAGACCCAGCACCACCTGCTGGCACAGGCTGAGGATCGGCAGATAGCCCTGCAGGAACGGCTGCTGGTCGGCCGTCAGCTGCACCCAGCCGCCCTTAAAGCCCTCGACGATCTGCGGGCTGGTGTCGAAACCGAAGTTGAAGATATCGCCCGGCTTGCGCCCCGCCGCCTGCATGTAGGTGGGCACGTTGCCGAGCATCTGTCCGCCGGGGTAACCAACCATTTTCACGTCGGGGTTGTTCAGCAGAGCCGCGGTGATCACCGGTATCGCGAGATTGGGATCCGCTGCCCATTCGGTCGCCGAAGTGATCTGAACCACCTTGATGCCGGCCTCCTTCAGTGCCGCGACAGTGCCGCGCTCGCGCGCGCCGCGGCTCTCATTGTCGAACGGCCCGATCATGATCGCCTTGTCGCCGGCCTTCAGCTTGGCCAGCTTGAAAGCCTCGGCGCCGAGCGCGCGGCCCTGCTGCTCCTGCTGGGCGCCGACATAGCCGCCGCCGAATGCCGCGACGACTGTCGGTACGGGGACGTTCTGGTACATCATCTTGATGCCGTCCTTATGCGCCTGTTCAGCGAGCGGCATGATGGCAGCGTCGCCGGGATGCCCCATCATGGCAATGCCGTTAGGCTTCACCGCCACCGCCTCGCGCATTTGCTGCACCATCTTTTCGATGTCCCAACCCGAGAAGATGTAATCGACCTTGGGCCCGAGATCGGCCGCCGCCTGCTTGGCGCCATTGTAGACGATGGTGCCGAAGGCGTCGCCCTCGGCACCGCCGACGAAAAAGCGGATGTGGACGTCCTTGCACCATTGGGCGTCGAGCGCCTGCGCCGGCAAGGTGGAGATTGCGGCGGTAAGCGCCGTGGCCGCCGCCACGACGGTCGTGCGAAGAAGTGTCGTTGTGATCGCGATGCTCATGCACGTTCCTCCCATTGTTTCCCTCGTCAGCCGAGGGGTCTTTGAACGATTGCCTTGGCAGTACCACTTGCGGCCGGCTCCTCCCGCCGGCCGATCTTCACGTCGGATTTGGCAGGTAGCTCGCACCTCCCCGGCATAGCTTGAGATACTCCAGGGCGCGTGCCTGCCCGGTGATCTCGAGGTCGCCGCGATAGACCGGGTCGTGCCAGCCTTCGATGTCGATGGCGCCCTTGTAGCCGGCCAGCCGCAATTCGCTGATTACCCTTGCCCAGTCGCTGTCGCCGAAGCCCGGCGTGCGCATCTGCACGAACGGCAGGCGGCCGAACACGCCGTGCTCGCGAATGACGTCCCAGCGCACGGTCGCGTCCTTGCCGTGGACGTGGAAGATGCGCGGTGCCCATTTGCGGATCTGTGGAATCGGATCGATCAGATAGACGAGTTGGTGGCAGGGTTCCCATTCGAGGCCGAGATTGTCGTCAGGCAACTCGTTGAACATCAGCTCCCAGGCGTCCGGATTGTGGGCGATGTTCCAGTCTCCGGCAGCCCAGTTGCCGTCCATCGCACAGTTCTCGAAGGCGATGCGAACGCCCTTGTCGGCGGCGCGCCTGGCCAGCGGCCCCCACACCTCGCGAAAGCGCGGCAGGCTGTCAGTCAGCGGCTTGCCACGGAGCCGGCCGGTAAAGCCGCAGACCATCGAGGTGCCGAACAAATGCGCATTGTCGATGACCGTTTCCCAAGCCTGGAGCACGCCACGGTCGACATCGCCGCCCTCCAGCGGATTGCCGAACACGCCGATCGAGGACACCGTGACATCGGCATCGCCGATCGCCTCGCGTATCTGGCCGGCCAGCCGGGGCAAGTCCTTGCCGCCCAGCGTCTGCCAGAAGAAGGGCTGAATGCTTTCGAAGCCGAGCGGCAGGATTGCCTTGATGTAGGCGGCCGGGTCGTCGAGGTTGGCCCGCACCATGGTGCCGATCCTGATGTCGAGAAGCGGGTTTGGCGTCATTGTGCTTCCTTTGCGATCGTCACGCGACGTCCGGTTTCGGCGCTCTCGATGGCGCCAAAGACCATGGCCAGGCTCTTGATGTTGTCGGCGCCGCGCGTTTCCGGCTCGGTGCCGGTCTCGATGGCGTGCATGAAATCCCTGATGATGCCGAGATGGCCGTCGACGCGGTCGGACGCTTCGAGCGCCGGCACCTCGATTGGCTGGATTTTGTCAAACATGCCGTCGCGGCCCGGCACCACCGCTTCCGCCTTCAACCCATCATGGCCGTCCCAGATAAGGCTGCCGCGCTCGGCGACGATGCGCCAGCTTCCCTCCCAACTGGTGCGGAAGCCGGCCGCGCACCAGCTGCCCGCATAGGTGAAAACCTTGCCGCCGCCGAGATCGAAGACCGCGCTGGCCGACGAGCCCTGTCGGTACCAGGAATTGGCCGGTTCCCATTCCTGGCAATGGACGCCGACCGGCTCGCCATCGACCATGTAGCGGGCGGCGTCGAAGGTATGGATCGCCATGTCGAGCAGCAGCACATGGGCCATCTCCTCGCGAAAACCGCCGAAATGCGGTGCGACGAAAAAGTCGGCGTGAATGCTGGTCGCGGCACCGATGGCGCCGGAGTCCAGAAACCTCCGGATGCGTCTGACATTGGCGACGTAGCGGCGGTTTTGGACGACGGCATGGATGCGCCCGGCCTGGCGGGCGGCCTCGACGATGGCGCGGGCATTCTCCGGGCTATCGGCGAGCGGCTTTTCCGTCAGCAGATGGCAATGATGGGCAAAGGCGGAAAACGCCACCTCGCGCCGGGCGGCGGGAACCACCACGTCGAACACCGCTCGCGGTCGGGTCTGGTCGAGCACGGCGTCCAGGCTGGTGCCGATGACGGCGCCACCGAGGTCGTATTCACGCGCCCTCGCCTTCGCCCTGTCGGCATCAAGGTCGACAAGGCCGACAATGGCGAGCCCATCGATCTGCCGCACGGCATCGAGCCAGGCCTTGCTCATCGCTCCGCAGCCAACCAGGACGGCGTCGATCATCCAGCGCTCCTCCCTCTCGGCCCCTCCAGGCCGATCGTCCCGGCGTTCACGGCATTGCCGTAAACGTTTTTCCGTAAACGTTTACGAGAACACACCCGAAGGCGTAGAATGTCAATTGGCCGCCCGCAAAAATTGTCGCTGCGCCTTGGCCTAAGCGGTCGCCGGTGCTAGCCAAGCAAGGGGGAGAACAGTCACTTGGCGTCCAGCATTCACGACCTTGCCCGTCACCTGAACATTTCGATCGGCACCGTGTCGCGGGCGCTGAACGGCCGCGCCGACGTCAATGCCGACACGCGCCAGCGCGTGCTCGAGGCGGCGAGGGCTCTCAACTATTCGCCGAACCAGTCCGGCCGCAGTCTCAGGCAAGGCGCCACCCAGTCGATCGCCTTCATGCTGCAGCCGCATCCGGGCGACCAGGAATATGGCGAGCCGTTCTTCATTCCGTTCCTGACTGGGTTGCAGGGCCGGCTCGCCGAAAGCGGGCTGGACCTGATCGTGGTGATGGGCGCGCCGGGCGACTATCAGCAGGAGCGCCTGCGGCGTGTCGTCGAGACGCGCCGTGCCGACGCGGTGGTGCTGGCCTGGACGCGGCGCGAGGACGAGCGCATCGACTATCTCACCCGGGCCGGCTTCCCCTTCGCCACGCTCGGCCGCAGCCGCTCCGGCGACAAGGCCTACCCCTCGCTCGATCTCGATTTCGAAAAAGCAGGCGCCGACGCGGTCGACCGGCTGGTGGCGCGCGGTCATCGCCGCATCGCCGCCATTCGCCCATCGCTCGATCTGAACTTCGGCTATCTGTTCCTCGACGGCTATCGCAAGGGCTTGCGCCGGCATGGCATCGCGGTCGATCCCGGCCTGATTGCCGACGGCTTCATCAACGAGGCCGGTGGCTACGAAGTGACACCGCGGGTGATGCGCTGCAAGGACCCGCCGACCGCCATCATCTTCAACAATGACGCAATGGCACTTGGCGGCTGCAAGGCGCTGGCCGAGATGGGCATCAAGCCGGGCCACGACATGGCGGTGACCGTCATCGTCGACACGCCGCTCTGCCGCTATTTCTCGCCGGCGCTGACTGCTTTCCGCCCGGCGCTGCAGCCGATGGGTCGGCGGCTCGCCGAAATGCTGCTGGCGTCGCTTCCTGCCTTCGCCGGCCCGGAGGGTCCACGCATCATGCGCGAGGTCTGGCCACTGGAGCTGATTGCGCGCGATAGCGATTGATCATACCAGAACCCGGTGCAGATCGAGGCGCGCGCCGCCTCAAGCAAAGCAACGCCTGGGAGGAGCCTGACGAGCGAAACTCGGGAGCCGCAGCGCATCTCCTCAGGTTCCGCGAGGCGACCCATCGGCGTGTCGAGCACGAAGTTCTTCACCTGCCCAGCCACTTCGGGCCTCCGGTCCATTGGGGTCAGTGTGTAGCCAGGGGGCGAGCACGTTGACATGTAGGCAAGCGTCGCCGGCGACCTGCCGGGCGTCAGTCGCGCGATATGGACAGCCCTGCGAGAAGCGGAGCGTACGCGGCGAGCCTGCGGTATACGAACTCCGTGAAGAGCCGCACGCGCTTCGTCTTGCGTGTCTCCCCCTGTGTGAGAAGCCAGAGCGTTCCGTACATGTGCAGGTCGGTGCCTGGCACCCTCACCAGTAGAGGGTCGGCATCTCCGACGAAGCACGGCAGTGTCGTGATCCCGAGCCCTTGCCGTACAGCAACGATCTGCGCCTCGCCGTCCGTGGTCCTGAACGGAACCCCCGTTGTGCGAACCTCACCCTCGCTGGCCCAGTCTGGTATTCCATGAATGCTTATGACGATCCACCGGATGGGATCCGGCGCGCCCGCACGCCATGCGGCCAGTCGATCGCGGGAGATGTAGACGCCGCCGAACAGCTCCGGTCCCTTCAGGCCGTGAAGATTGAGCGGCAGGGTTTTGCGGTCGTAGACGACACGGATCGCCACGTCGGCATCTCGGTTGGTCAGATTTGCCAGCTCGCCGACCGACAAGATTTCCATCTCGATGTCTGGATGCAGACGCGCGAAATCGGCGAAGTCCGGCATGAGCAGATGTGTCGCAAGGGTCGGTGCCAACGTCACCCGCAGAAGCCCGCGCACACTCTGGTCGCGCCCGAAGACGCGTGTCTCCAGCTGGTGCGACGACGCTTCCATCTGGTTCGCGAGTTCGAGGACCTCCTCACCAGCGGCCGTCAGGCGGTAGCCCGCAGGCAGCTTTTCGAACATCTGCGCCCCGAGGCGTTCCTCGAGCTGAGCGATGCGTCGCAGCACGGTCGAGTGATATACCCCGAGGCCCTCTGCGGCGGCCCGCACTGAGCCTCCGCGCGCGACGGCAAGAAAGTAGCGAACGTCATCCCAGTCGATCATGGTGCAATCCGGCACCGCGCGGTGCGCCCTCCAAGCCCATTCTAACACACTGATCTGTAGCGGCTGGATCGTTTTCGCACCACCGATGTGCGCGATCCCCCACTCACCGCCTGACTTCGGCGAACCCATTTTGTGGATCTCGATGAAATCTCACCGTGCAGCCAACCAGCGAAAGACAAGAAAATGAAAGCACTCGAAGGTAAAATCGCAGTCATAACCGGCGGAAGCAGTGGGATCGGGTTAGCAACAGCCAAGCGCTTCGTGCAAGAAGGTGCGCACGTCGTGATCACCGGGCGAAGAGAGAAAGAGCTGAAGGAGGCCGCAGCCTTCATTACGAGAAACGTTACGACGGTCGTCGGCGACGTGTCGCACTTGGAAGATCTGGACCACCTCTATGCCGTCGTGAAAGAGAAACATGGTCACATCGACATTCTCTTCGCGAACGCGGGCGCAGGGACAGTCGCACAGCTCGCGGTCGCTACTGGGGCCCATTTTGACCAGACCTTCGATGTGAACGTGAAGGGTCTATTCTTTACGGTCCAGAAGGCCCTTCCTCTCTTCAAAGACGGCGGTTCGATTATCCTGACCTCTTCGGTTTCGAACGTGATGGGGCTGCCCGGGTTCAGCGTGTACGCCGCGAGCAAGGCGGCTGTACGCAACTTCGCGCGCGCTTGGACACTGGAGCTGAAGGACCGCAAGATCCGGGTGAATACAATGAGCCCTGGACCGATCGAGACCCCCGCCCTGGCGACAACGACGGGCCTTACCCCTGAGCAAGCTGAGCAGGCGGCCGCCCAATTTGCCTCGCAGGTCCCCATGGGTCGCAGGGGCCAGCCAGAGGAAATAGCGGCTGCTGTCACGTTCCTCGCCTCCGATGAAAGTTCTTACATCACGGGCGTGGATCTCGCCGTTGATGGAGGGCTGGCGCAAGTCTGACTCCTGGCATCACACACGATCGGAGAAACATCATGAGCTACGCAATCATCGGCTTCGGCAATATCGGCAAGGCCCTGGCCAAGGCGTTTGCCCGCAAGGGCATCGAAGTATCCGTCGCTACCACGCGCGACCCGGAAAGCTTTGCAGCCGATGCGGCCGCGATCGGGCCTACGATCATTCCCAAAAAGCTGGCGGACGCCGTCACGGCGGACATCATCTTTTTGGCAGTTCGTTTCGAGTCGCACCCGGACGTCGCGAAGGCGCTGCCCACCTGGCGGGGGAAGACCATCGTCGATGTGACCAATGCCTACGGCGTGCCCCCTGAGCAACTGGGAGGACAGCCTTCGTCCAAGTTCATCGCGCAGGCTTTCTCCGGTGCAAGGCTGGTCAAGGGCTTCAACCATTTGATCGCTGACACCCTTGACCAAGACCCGGCCGTGCATGGTGGCAAGAGAGTCGTTTTTCTGGCGAGCGACGATGACGCTGCGGCGGAGATTGGTGCGCTTGCGGAAAATCTCGGTTTCGCGCCGATCAAACTTGGCGGGCTTTCGGAAGGTGGATTGCTTGTGCAGGCGCGCGGAAACAGCTGGGGTCAACTGATCTTCAAGGACCTGGTCAAGTTCGACGGATGAACACGACGTCCCCATCGGCAGGGGCACGACATACGGATCGGATCGCGCGCGATCCGATCCGACGGAAATGGAGAATCCCTATGAGTACCGAGAAGAACGTCCAGGCCGTGAAGGACTTCTTCGCCGCAATCGGCCGCGGCGACAAGGAGGCTCTGCTGGCGCTGGTCGCCGAAGACATCGAGTGGATCATTCCGGGCGAGGACTGGCCGCTGGCCGGAACGCGCCACGGACACGCCGGGCTGGTGGATTTGCTTGAGACGGCATCCAAGTCGATAGAAACGCCCACGGAACCCGGGGAGTTCGTGGCGCAAGGAGACCGGGTCCTGGTCGTCGGCTTCGGGAGGGGAAAGATCAAAGCCACGAACAAGACGTTCGAGGACGACTGGGTCTTCGCCATCACGGTCCGGGACGGTAGACTGACGAGCATCCGGGAGTGCGTCGACACACAGGCCCTGGCGAGGGCCGCGCAGATGGACGCGGCCGGGTCGGCGTGGCCGTCTGCCGCCATTGGGTTGGGGTAGACGGGTAAATCAGCCGTGGATCGCCCTCTCGCGCGGCGTGCGTTCGTCGATGCCCAACCGAAAGGAGATACCGATGTACGACCAATCCCAATTAGCCGAGTTGATCCGGTTCGCACGAGTCGATGCGGGCTCCACCGTCATCGACGTTTACCCAGGCGACGGCGACTGGACCCGTATCTTCTCGGACATCGTGGGACCCCAGGGGCGGGTCTACAGCTTCGTGCCAGCCGAAGTCGCTCACTTCAAGAACGATCCGGTCGGCCGCATGCGAACGCTCGCGAAGGAGCCGGGCCGAGAGAACGTCGAAGCCGTGTCGGCGAACCTCGTGGCGATGCCGGAGGTCACACAGCTAGCGGATGTTCTGTGGCTGCACCTGTTCTACCACGATCTCCACACCGCGCTGATCCAGGCCAGGGGCGCGACGGCAACCGAGTTCAATCGAGCCGTCTATGAGCGGCTGAAGCCCGGTGGGTCCTACGTGATCGTGGACCACGCCGCCGCCGTCGGGGCTGGCACGAGCGACGCCCAGTCGTTGCATCGGATTGAGCCTGCCTCCGTTCGCGAGGAGGTGGAGGCGGCCGGCTTCGTACTGGACGCGGAAAGCACCATGCTCGCGAACACAGACGATCCGCACTCGATCAAGGTGTTCGATCCTTCGATCAAGGGCAAGACCGATCGCTTCGCCTATCGGTTTATGAGGCCCTGAAAGTGAGTGATCCGCCCTACAATGAGCAGCGCGCGACCGAATATTTGAACGCCACAAAGCCGCGAAGGTCAGGTGATCATCATGAATGAGCTCTGCGACTGACGCTGACCGGGTCCAATCCAGACAAGCCCGCCGGCCCATGATGTCCTCTCCGCATCTCACCGCTCGCGCAGGATCTCCTGCTTGTAGCGCATGAGCGGCGAAAGCAGGTAGCTGATGATACGACGTGAGCCAGTCTTGATCTCGACGGTGACCGACATGCCGGGCGACAGATCGGCGGATCTACCCTCGATCTGCATCTGCGTGCGGTCGAGCGAGACGCGCGCTACATAGGCGAGTCCCTGCCCCCTTGTCTCGGTCGTCGAACTCTCTGCCGCGGATGGTGGCTCGCGTGAGGCATCCTCGCGCTTGTCATTGTCGACGGCATCGTGCGAGACGCCGAGCACGCGCCCGTGCAAGAGCCCGTAGCGCGTGAAATTGAAGGTATCGACCTTGATCTCCGCCTCCTGCCCCGGAGAAACAAAGCCGATATCGCTGTTCGACACCATGGCCTCGATCTCAAGGGCAGCGTCGGCCGGCACGACGACCGCGAGCGACTGCGCAGGCGTGACGACGCCTCCGATCGTATGCACGGCAAGCTGCTGCACGACGCCGTCGACGGGGGCGGTCAGGGTCTGCATCTTGGCCCTGTGCTCTGCCTTGACCATGTCCTGGGCCAGGCCGGCCGCCTTTTGCTCAGCCTTCGCCAAATCATCGAAAAGCGAGCGCCGGTATTCGGCCTCGGCTCGCGAATGCGTCTCCCTCAGGACGGAGACAGCTGCGTTGACCTCGCGCCCACGGCTCTCCAGCACCGGGAGATCGTGCTGCTGGCTGATCAGGTCCTGCAGGTCGGTGAGATAGGTGATCTTGGAGGCGAGACCCTTGTCGAAGAGGTTCTTGTCCATCGTCACCCGCTCCTGGAGCGGCGGGAGGACTGCCTGCAGCTTGTCGATGGTGGCGGTGATTGTCTCGCCCTCCGCCTCCTTCTGCGCAAGCTGGCGCGCAATCTCGGCGAGCTTGGCTTCCTGCTCGGCTGTCTGCATCGTGAGAAAGCGGCGTTGTGTCTCGATCAAGGCCTGGCTCGCATCGGGGGGAGCGACGAAATCATCGAGGGGATTGGCACTACCGGCGAGCGCCGCCCGCAACCGCGCCACCTCGAGCCGCGCGGCGACGAAATCGCTCTTGATGTGGTCGGTCTCCGCCGTGCTGATCGTCGGATCAAGCTCGATCAGGACGTCGCCGGCCTTGACCGAGGCGCCATCGCGCACATGGATTGCACGCACGATGCCGGTCTCGAACGGCTGGATGACCTTGACGCGGTCATCCGGCACGATCCTGCCGGGGGCCGTCGCGACGATATCAACCCTGCCGACCGTGGCCCAGGTGAGAGTCAGGCAGAAAAAGGCGATGATGGTCGCGCCGATGGCGCGGCCGATGGGCGAAGGCGGCGTCTCCATCACTTCGAGCGCCGCAGGCAGGAAGGCGGTCTCGTAATCGCGGCGGCGAACCTGCCGCGCTGGAAATTCAACGATGTTTCCGGCGGCTGCCATTTGTGTTCCCCGTTTGCAGATGATGCAGGTTGGCGTAACGGCCGTTCGAGCGCATCAGGTCGTCATGCGTGCCGTCTTCGGCAATACGGCCGCGATCAATCGTGATGATGCGGTCGGCATGGCGTACCATCGTCAGGCGATGAGCGATGATGATGACGGTGCGCCGTTCCGCCATGCTGCGCATATTGTCCTGGATGATGCGCTCGCTCTCATAGTCGAGGGCGCTCGTTGCCTCGTCGAAGATGAGGATGCGCGGATCGCCAACAAGTGCGCGCGCAATGGCGATGCGCTGGCGCTGGCCGCCTGAGAGCGAGCAACCCCGCTCGCCGATGACCGTATCGTAGCCTTCCGGGAGTTCCAGGATGAATTCGTTGGCTCCGGCCAGTTCTGCCGCAGCGATGACATCCTTCATCGGCATCGCCGGATCGGCGAGCGCGATGTTGTCGCGCACCGAGCGGTTGAACAGCACGTCCTCCTGCAACACGACGCCTACCTGCCGGCGCAGCCAGGCAGTATCAACCATGGCGAGATCGACGCCGTCGGCAAGCACCCGGCCGCTCTCGGGTACGTAGAGGCGCTGGATGAGCTTGGCGATCGTACTCTTGCCTGAACCGGAAGCGCCGACGAGCCCCACGATCTGGCCGGGAGGAAACTGAAAGCTCACATCATGCAGCACCTCCCGCCCATCGATGCGGTAGCGGAAGCTGACATGCTCGAAGGTGATCTCCCCGCGGATCGGCGGCAGCGAGGCACGGCCCGCGCCGAGCGTCGGCTCGGGTTGCGTATTGAGAATATCACCGAGCCGCTCGATCGAGAGGCGCGCTTGATGGAAATCCTGCCAGATCTGTGCCAGCCGCAGCACCGGGGCGCTCACCCGGCTTGCCAGCATGTTGAAGGCCACCAACTCGCCGACCGTCAGCTTGCCATCGATGACGAGTTTAGCGCCGAAGAACAGGATGGCGGCGGTGACAATCTTGCTCGCCAGTTGGATGGCCTGGCTCGCTATGTTGCCCAGACTCATCACGCTGAAGCTTGCGGACACATAGGCGGCAAGCTGCTCCTCCCAGCGGCGCTGCATCTGCGGCTCGACCGCGAGCGCCTTCAATGTCTCGACCCCGGTGATGCTCTCCACGAGCAAGGCCTGGTTTTCAGCTCCGCACCTGAACTTCTCGTCGAGCCGCTTGCGGAAGAGCGGCGTCGCGCCGGCCGAAACGCCGATGTAGACGGGAAAGGCGCTCAGCACGACCAAGGTCAAGAGCGGCGAATAGATAACCATCACGCCGAGGAAGACCACGGTGAAGGCAAGGTCGACGACGAGTGTCAGAGCCGAACTCGTGAGGAAGTTGCGGATATTCTCGAGCTCGCGCACGCGAGCGATCGAATCCCCCGCGCGTCGCGCCTGGAAATAGGCGAGCGGCAGTGCCATCAGATGGCGGTACAGGCGGGCGCCGAGCTCGACATCGATGCGATTGGTCGTATGGGCGAAGAGATAGGTGCGCAGTCCGCCGAGGGTTGCTTCGAAGACCGCGATTGCCACAAGCCCGACGGTGAGGATTTCCAGCGTGCTCATACCTCGGTGCACCAGCACCTTGTCGATCACGACCTGGAAGAGCAGCGGGCTGATCAGCGCGAAGAGCTGCAGGAACAGGGACGCGATGAGGACTTCGCCCAGGAGATGGCGATATTTCCGGATCGCGCCAAGAAACCAGGTGATGTCGAAGCGCCGCGACAAGTCCGATAGGGAGGCGCGGCGCGCCATCAGGATCAGCCGCCCGTCCCAGATCGCCTCGAACTCGGCGCGCGACAATGCCTCCGGGCGCGGCGCATGGGGACGCTGGACAAGGACTTGCTCTTCCCCGGCCTTGCCGAGCAGCAGGAAGCCGCCATCCTTGAGCGCCGCAATGGCCGGCAGGGGTGTGCGGGCAAGACGAGGCCAGGCGCTTTTGACGCAGCGCGCCTTGAGCCCGAGTTCCTTGGCGCAGCGCAGCATCTCGGTCGTACCGATGCGCGCCTGGCCGAGCCTGTGACGGATCTGCGGACCCTCGGCAGCAACGCCATTGAGTTGCAGGAGCATGACGAGCGCTCCAAGCCCCTGATCGTCCTCCCGCCCGGCCTGAGGGCCTCCGAATGCCATTTCCGGATCCCCTTCAACGTTCAAAATGGCCTGGCGTCGCCAGGAACGCCAGAGCATCTTGGCCACTCTGATGCAAGGTCGGAGCGACCTCGCCGGCATCGGCTCGGCTGCCGTGGAAGCCCGACGCCGCGTATTGGTTGAACAGAGCGATGAGGTTCGATGTCGGTGTGGTCGCGATCGCCGGGGGGTCCGTGACCGTCATGGTCTTGGCTGACGAACTCGCACTTTCGCCCAAGGTCCTGTTGCTCGCGGTAACCGTCAGCGTGGCAACTGGATGGCTGGTGCCGTTATAGGAGGACGCGAGCGTGAGCCCCATGAGCGGCTTGCCTTTCGTCGACAAGGTCTCGCCGATCGTCCACGTGAAGGTGCCGTTCGACTGCAACGCCTTGCTGACTGTGTAGCCGCTCGGGGCGGTGATCGTCTCGTAGCTCGGCAGGCCAGCGATCGTCACAGTGACGCTGTCGTCGGAATCGACAGGGGTTGCGGTGATCCCGAGTGCAATCGAGCCGTGTGCCTGGACCGTCAGCGCTGTGTTGGTGATGGTCAGGATCGGCGCTTCGGGCTTGTTGTCTTCCTCGACCGTGAGGCTCCTGATGGCCAGCGGGGCGAGATTGCCGGCCTTGTCCGCCACATCGGCGGTGACCGTGTAGACGCCGTCAATGAGCGCCTCTGCCTGCGCACTCGTCACATTCACCGACCAGGCGTTGTTCTGATCGGAAGTTGTGTAGCTGTCGACGACCACATTCTGACTGTTGACGATCTTGACCGTGACGACCTGGCCGTTCTCGGTATTGGTTGTGGTGCCGCTGACGGCGAATCCGAGCAATGCTGTCGATGCATTGATATTGTTGTTGCCGGCAATCGTGTTGATGGCGATCGTCGGTGCCGTTGTGTCGATCTGCAGCGTGCCGGCCGGATTGTAGTTGGTGGCGCCCGAGAGATTGGCGCTGTTTCCCGCACCATCGACGATGGTCGATCCGTTCAGATTGAACGAAGAGATAGTCAGGTCGGCAGTGTTCTGGCCGTCAAGAATGGTATAGCTGAAGCTCAATGCCGTCGTGCCCGAGCCGCCGTTGTAGGTCGCTATGCCGCCGTCGTTGAGCAGGAGCGCCGGCGAACCGCCCGCGGTATTCACGCTCACTGCCTGGCTGAGGTTCACCGTCAGCGTGACGGTCTTGCCGGCATTCAGGTCGCCATTACCGTTGGTGATTCCGGTGCCGGACGACGAGATGGTGGTGATGGTCGGTGCGGCCGTGTCGATTTGCAATATGCCGGCCGGATTGTAGTTGGTGGCGCCTGCGAGATTGGCGCTGTTGTTCGCTGCATCGGTGATGGTCGAGCCGTTCAGGTTAAGCGAGGACACGGTCAGATCGGGGGTGTTCTGCCCGGCAAGAACAGCATAGCTGAAGGTCAATGCGGTCGTACCCGAGCCGCCGCTGTAGGTTGCTATCCCGCCGTCGTTGAGCAGGAGCCTGGGCGCACCGCCCGCGATGTTCACGTTCACCGCCTGGCTGAAGCTCACCGTCAGCGTGACGGTCTTGCCGGCATTGAGATCGCCATTGCCATTGGCGATTCCCGTGCCGGACGTTGCGATGGAGGCAATCGTTGGCACTATCGTGTCGATCTGCAATGTGCCGGCCGGATTGTTGTTGGTCGCGCCCGAGAGATTGGCAGTGTTGGCCGCACCATCGCTGATGGTCGACCCGTTGAGATCGAGCGAGGAGATGGTCAGGTCGGGAGTGTTCTGCCCGGCAAGCACGGTATAGCTGAAGGTCAATGCCGTCGTGCCCGAGCCACCGTTGTAGGTTGCTATCCCGCCGTCATTGAGCAGAAGTCTTGGCGAACCGCCTGCGGTGTTCACGCTCACCGCCTCGGTGAAATTCACCGTCAGCGTGACGATCTTGCCGGCATTCAGGTCGCCATTGCCGTTGGCGATCCCGGTGCCGGACGCCGAGATCGAGGCGATCGTCGGCGGCGTTGTGTCGATCTGCAATGTGCCGGCTGGATTGTAGTTGGCGGCGCCCAAGAGGTTGGCGTTGTTTCCGAAAGCGTCCTTGACGGTCGACCCGTTCAGACTGAGCGACGAGACTGTCAGGTCCGAGGTGTTCTGTCCGGCAAGCACCGTATAACTGAAACTCAATGCCGTCGTGCCAGAGCCGCCACTGTAGGTCGCTGTTCCCCCGTCGCTGAGGGCGAGCCCCGGCGAACCATTTGTGGTGTCAACCGTCACCGCTGCACTGAAGTTCACCGTCAGCGTGACGACCTTGCTGGCATTCAGGTCGCCATTGCCGTTGGCGATCCCCGTGCCTGATGTCGCGATCGAGGCGATGGTTGGACTTGGGTCCTGAACAACGACATGGGCGACGGCAGTCTGCCACCAATTGTTTGCGATATATTCGCTCGATATCCAGAACGAATTCGGATTGTTGGGATCCACAACGGCCGAGGAGTTGCTACCCCAGCGATTTGTGTCCAGGGCGAAGGGCTGCGAACTCGCCTGATAGAGCGTCGGAGTGGTGAACCCAAAAGCCAGATTGTTGGTCTTGCCGAGGACATAGTAGTCCGACGGAAGCATGTTCGGACCGCTAGCGTTGAAATTAATGATAACGTCGCCTGCCGCATCGACGGCGATCGAACCATTGAATGTCGCCACATTCGCGCCGATCGTATTGCCGGATATGGTGCCTTGCGCCACGACGACCGGGTTGGCAGGGTTGCTGACGTCGATCTTGAACCAGTGGACATCCGGAACGCTCGATCCGGTCGGCTGGATCTCGTTCGTGCCGTAAAGAAATCCATTGGCGTAGACGAGGTTGCCGATTCGACCGTCGTTGACGTCCAGGAGCACGCTTGACCCTTGCTGCTGGGCGTAGAAGGTCGTGCCACCGCTACCTTGGTCGATGTTGCCGAACGAGACGTTGGCCATGGACCCAAACGTGTTCGAAGCCACGTCGTAGGTCTGCAACGCCAGGAAGCTTTGGCCGCCGCTGTTGTAGGTGCTTGCGAAGTAAGTCTTGCCGTTGTTGCCCGCGACATCGCGGAAGACGCCCAAACTCGGGTCCGTCAGCTGAGTCGCTATGACGGTCGGCGTGCCGCCATTGTAGATGCCGCCGCCCGCTCCAGTCGTATCGCTGATGACCCACAACTCCGATCCCAGATAACCGGGACCTGAGGCGTTGTATTGCGGAGACGCGATGTAGATGTTGGTTCCGTCGACCGACAGCGTCGGCTCGTCGGATTCGGTCGCCACGCCATTGATGACTGTCGAGGTGCTGATCGAACCGAAATACCAGCCATCGTTTGGATTCGAATCCTTGGAAACCGCGAACACTTCACTGGTGCTGCCGGGGCTAGTATGCGGATTGAGATTTTCAGTGCTGTAGACGAAGCGGTTGTTGACGGCGTCGTATGCGCTGAATGTGTCTTTCAGTGAGCCAACCCATGAACTTGCTCCCCCTGGTGGAGGGAAGAAGCTATAGGCCGACATGTTCGTAGCGGCGGTGCCGGCAAGGTTTGTCCATCCGACCCGCTGCCCCTCGGCCATCACAATATTGCCAGGTCCCACCGCGAGGCCATTGTCGGGCGGATCATCGGACGGGTCCGAGAGGCCCGTGAACAGCGTTTGGACCGATGATCCCGGCGTCGTGATCGTGTAGGTGACCGGCGCGCTGACCCCGGCATTGCCCGCGAGATCCACATTTCTCGCCGTCAGGGCATTTGTGCCATTGGTCAAGGTGATGGTGCTGCTCCAGGTCCCGTCGGCCTGGACGGTCGCGGTTCCGGCCTGGGTCGTGCCGTCGAATATCGCGACTGTCGTGCCAGGGCCCGAAATATCGGGGTCGCTGACAGTTCCCGTCACAGTCAGCGTCGGCTGACTGGCCGAGCCGCCGGCATTGGTGATCGTCACCGTCGGCGACGTGGTATCGAGTGTGAACGTCAGCGAGGCAGGTGACGGATTCCCGGGCGCGCCCGTCTCGCTGGCCACGATCGTATGCTGTCCGTCCGCGAGGCCGGTCGGCGTGAAGGTCCATGCACCGCCATTGCTGGCCGTTACCGTGGTCGAGATCGGGTTGCCATCCACAGTGAAGGAAACGACGGCGTTCGCAATGCCGGTGCCGACCAGCTTGGGGTTGCTCGTGACCTTGTCGCTCGACGATGCTCCGGTGTCCTTGAGCAGACGATCCGTCACATTCGCGGTCGGCGTCTGGATCGCGACCTGTGCCACCGACGTCTGCCACCAACCATTGGCGACGTATTCATTCGACAACCAGAAGGAATTCGGATCGCCGGGGTCGGCGGTCGCCGAGGAATTGAAGCCCCACCGCTGGACATTTCCTCCGTCGCCATTGGCGAGATAGCTGGTGCTTGCCTGATAGAGAATTGGTGCGCTGAAGGCGCCCGGAGGATCGGCAGTCGCCTGAAAACTATAATAGTCGGCCGGGTACATGCCGGGGCCGCTGGCGGTGAAGTTGATGATCACGTCCCCTGCCCCGTCGACGGCGATGGAGCCGTCGAATGTGGCAACTCCGCTGCCGATCGCAGCGCCCGGTATGTCGCCCTGCGCCACGAGGGTCGGGCTGTTGGGGTTGCTCACATCGATCTTGAACCAGTGGACCTGTGGAACGCTCGAGCCGACCGGCATCACCTCGGACACGCCATAGAGAAATCCATTGGCATAGGCGAGGTTCTGGACGCGCCCATCGCCGGCATCGAGCAGGACGCTGGTTCCTTGCTGCTGGGCCGTGAAATCGTTTCCTCCGCCACCCTGATCGACTTTGCCGAGGGACAGCGCGGTCGCGGGGCCGAAGCTGTTCGTCGCGAGGGTGTAAGCCTGCACGGTCACGAGGGTCTCGCTGCCAGTGTTGACCGCCGAGGCGTAATAGGTCTGGCCATTGTTGGCGGCGGCGACCCGAGCAATGCCCTGATCCGGCGCCGCGACGTGGTTGGCGACCACCATCATCGTGCCGCCATTATAGATGCCGCCACCGGGTCCCGCCGTGTCTCCGATGACCCATTGTTCCGTGCCGGCAAAGCCCGAGACATTGACGTTATACTGCGGCGCCGTGATGTAGATGTTGGCGCCGTCAACCGACACGGTGGGCTGATCGGCCGCCGTCAACTGCCCGTTGATCGAAAGCGAAGTATTCAGTGAGTAGAAATACCAGCCGTCATTGGGGTTCGAGTCCCTCGATACCGCGATGTCGATATTGCTGATCGCACCGTTCGAGCCGATATTGTCGATGGTGACGACATATCTTTGGTTGACGCTGTCATATGCCGCGCGCGGATCGAACAGGGCATTGGTCGCGGTCGGACCGAGTGAACCGAAGAACTGATAGACCGATTGCAAATTCGCCGTGCCGCCGGACAAATCCGTCCATTCGATCCGCGACCCTTCCGCCGTGACGATGTTGTTCGGGCCGACGGCGAGCGCATTGTGCGGCGGGTCGCTTGACGTATCGGAAATACCGGAGAGCAGAGTGTTGATCTGAGACGAGCTGGTCATTCGAAACCCCCGATCGGAGTGGAGGATCATCGTCCAGTGATAGTCCTGGACATCGATCCGATCGTCGTGGGATCGGACTCGGGTTCCTCTCCCTCGCGCAACTCCTCGATGCGTCTTGACTTCTACGCGGCCGAAACGACGAACGCCGTGTAGACCTCGCCAGACGCATCCTGAATTGACGCAGTGTTTCGGAATAGATCGGAGCGGCGCCGGGCGCACCCTCCATTCGAATGATACAAGTCGCTAACCCCCAGAAGGAGGTATAGTCGAGGCACCAACGAGGGTGGTACGGACCATTCGCATTTCCCGTTAGACCGGTTCTGGTCTGTGTGTGCTGAGTACAGGTCGGATCACGGACGCGAGCCAAGATCACACGCCAAACGGGCGGCCCGGCGATTACGGTCGGGGGCGATCGGTCAACCGCCGGGCCTAACCGGCTGGCGTGAGGTAGGGGGTGCCGGCTGACGAAATCATGCGCTTGAGCTGGCGGAATCGCATCATTCGAACGAGGGGCTCGCCAGCGCAAAAGCGGTCTTTTTTGACGGCAGCGGGCCCGGCCCTGATGTCAAGTCGCCGGAGGACAACCATGCATCGGCGACGAGCCGTGCGACCTGCTAGTGGCCCACGATCTCAACGATATCCAATATGCGGACAGCCCGATTCCTTGCGGAAACCCGAACTTGCTTGCGGAAACCCGAACTTGCTTGCGGATCAACTCCAAGGAGAGAGGCTACAGGTGGGACGACTCCCTGTTGTCCCTCAGTGCCTCAAGAAGCAGAGAGCAGTCGAGTTCCTCAACAAACGAAACCTGCCGATCCGCCTCCGCCAGCAAAAACTGGGTACGAAGCAATCTCAATCTGGTCATCTTGGTGGCGCGTTCGGCGCGTTCAGCCTCGGCGACCGCCTTCGCCGACAGACCAAATTCGCCGTATCGCAGCCAACGCGTCCGTCCGGTGTCACGAAATCCTTCAGGAGACACGTATTGTACCCTCCCCGGTCATTCAGGAGCTGACACGGCCAAAAGGCCTGTCCGGACACCGCATTCCGTCTTCCGCGGTTGCGCGCCGGTTCCTCTATCCGATCCCACAGAGTCTTCCGTTTGTCGCCCTTCATTGTGATGAAAGCAGTTCTGACAGGATAGCTTTTGGCTATGAGCACCATCGGCGGTCTTCACCGCCTCACGAAAATCGAATACGCGACGAACACGGTGTTCGTTCGAATGATGCCTTCCACTAGCGCACGCGCATATTTTTCCCAGCCGGCGACCAAATCATCCCAACGCTCGCCGGTTAGGCCCGGCGCCTGGCTGATTACAACGGCGGGCTGCCGGGCCGCTCCATGACCGGCCTGCCACGTTCGAAGCGCCTTGCGATTGCAGGCATGATTTGATCGCGTTCACTCGCTTGAACCACGCTTGCCCCCCTGAATTTGACCCATGTCGACGTGCTGGCACGAGGCGTGCAGCACTTTCGGTCTCCACTTTTCCAGGCTCTTTTGCAGGCCAGCAAGGGCGCCGAGCCAGCATCCAAGACCGGGTCTTGAGCAGATTGAGGATATTTGGCCTCAGAGGCCGACTCTTTGCCCGCGTGCCCGAGTGACTACAGGTGCAGTTGTCGCCCGGCGCAGGTTGGCTGCAACCAAGTCCACTGGCCGACATTAATAAGCGATGGCCTTTGTGGAGCAGGTGAATGACAATCTACCTCGTTGAAGAAATGCGCAACGACCGTGCCATCCGATCGCGGGCGATCGACGCGCCCACTCCTCTCCTGGCCGCATTGGAACTGACCGATCGAAAGATCAGCCTTCGAACGTGGGAAAGGGATTGGGTCCGGGTGACGGACGAGGTGCGCGGGAAAGTTTTTGCCTATTCAATCGGGGACAAGGGTGCGCCGAAGACGGAGGCTAGCCGACGCAAGAAGCCCACCCCGGCATAAGCCGGGAGTGCCTTTGGGGCGGGCGACGGCAACCCAACCCTGGGGGCATGCTGGGCAAACTGCATGAACTTCAGGGACCCGATCAAGCGTGCCGACAATACGCAGAAGTCATTCGAGCAACTCGAAGCTGCCGCCAGGAATGCGAACACCTGCGGACCGAAATTGCATCGTGGGAGGCACCGGATCGTTAGGAGGAAAGAACCGCTCATATTTTTGCGGCTCGCTCCCAACCGTCATTGGCGGAAGGCCCGGGACATCTGATCGGTAAGGGGCTTCATCAGATAGGACCAGACACTGCGCTGGTCCGTGCTTATGTGGACTTCGGCCGGCATTCCCGGTTTGAGGACCTTTGCTCCCGTCAGGCAGTCCACCTTGTTTTCAACACTGATACGCGCCGAGAAATACGAGAGCTGGTGTTGCTGATCTTTGATCAGATCCGCCGAAACGCGCCGAACCTTGCCTTGGCAGGCAGGCGTGGTGCCGGCATCGAAAGCCGGAAAGCGGATTGACACAGGCTGACCAGGACGAACGTCATCTATGCGCGACGGAGGGATGAGCGCATCCACGACGAGATCGTCGGTATCGGGAACAACCATCATGAGCACTTCCCCGGCACCGATCACACCGCCGATCGTGTGGACGGACGATTCTTGTATTGTTCCCGACTGGGGAGCGCGGATGGTCGTTTTGGTCAGTTCATCCTGCGCCACAACTCTGCGCTCGTTGAGTTCCGTCACCTTGGCTTCCGTCTCGCGGAGTTCGCCTGTTACGTCGCTGCGCCTTTGCTCATCCAGTTGGAGGATTTGCAACTCGGTCTCGCTGACCCGGGCTTCCGTCTCGGCGACTGCCGCGGCGAGGCGTCCGGATTCTCCATGAGCCCGCGTCGCTTCCAGCCTGACGTTGCTCACCCTTTCCTTGGGCACCAGCTTTTTCGAATAGAGCGCTTCGACGTCGGCCCGGTCGTGCTCAAGAAGGACCACAGACTCGCCGGTCGCGGCCTGCTGCGCTTTCAGTCCCTCGATCTGATTCTCGAGTTGTTTCGAGCGGCTTTGCAACTGCGCCTTCTGCCCTGCCAAAGCAGCCGCACGGCTTTCGAACACGGCACGCTCGCCGTCGACAAGCCCGGCCAGTTCCGGATTGCCCCTCTCTGCCTCGAGACTGGCCGGAAGCGTCATTTCCGACAGCCCCTGTCGCTCGGCCTCAAGTCGTGCAAGACGAACGGTCGCGCGATCGAGGTCCTCATTGGTTATCTGCAGGTTGGCCCGCATCAGCGTGTCGTCAAGCCGGACCACCACATCGCCGGCCTGCACATGATCGCCGTCTTGCACGAAGATTCCGCCGATGGTGCCGCCGGTCTGATGTTGGACTTTCTTTATGTTGCTTTCGACCACCACGGTAGCGGGCGCGATCACAGCGCCGGCGATTTTGGTCAAGCCGAGCCAAAGCCCTCCACCGGCAATCAGCACAGCTGTGGTCACCAAGCCCAGGATCAGATTGGCCCGGATGCCATCCGACGCGTCGAGTGGTTTGGTCCCGGCCCTTCCACGGTCAACCGTGGCATATGACGACATTGCCACATCAGACACAGAGCAAGACCTCACGCATGACCACTCACCCCTTTCTGCAGCGGGACGACCGAACCTGGCCGCTCTGCTGCTGGCGGGAAGGGCCGGATAACGTTCGCCAGAACCTCCTCGCGTGAGCCAAAGGAATGAAGCTTCCCATTCGACATTACGAGTACCGTGTCGATATTGGTCAGGGCAGAGGGACGATGCGCAACAACTATGACGATGCCTCCACGCCGGCGCACCGCCAGGATTGCCCCGGCCAAGGCGGCATCGCCATCCACGTCCAGGTTTGAATTCGGCTCGTCGAGGACGACGAGAAACGGCTCGCCGTAGAGTGCCCTGGCAAGCCCGACGAGCTGCCTCTGTCCAGCCGACAGAGCCGTTCCTCCTTCCCCTACCCGCGTTTGAAAGCCCTCCGGTAAGCGCATGATCATGTTGTCGATGCCTGCGGCTCTGGCAGCTGCCAGCACGCCTCTGGCGTCGCCCTTGCCACCGAACCGCGAAATGTTGTCGGCAACCGTACCGTCAAACAGTTCAACATCCTGCGGCAAATAGCCAATATGGGCGCCGAGCCGTTCCGAATCCCATTGATCGAGAGACGCCCCGTCCAACCTTACCGTTCCATGAAACGGCTTCCACACGCCGACCAAAGCGCGCACGAGTGTGGTTTTTCCGGACCCACTGGGACCGACGATGGCCATCCCTGCGCCCCCCGACAATTGGAAGCCTACATTGACCACTGTCGGTTTCTGCTGACCTGGCGGTGCTATTGTCAGGTCCTCGATCGCAAGCATCGCCTGGGGGCATGGCAGTTCCATACGCTCGTTCTGGCCTCCGAAAGCGGCCAGAGCAGCAGCCAGTTGGAAATAGCTCTGCCGAAACGCCACAAACCCTCTCCAGTTTGCAATCGCTGCATCAACCGGTGCCAGCGAGCGCCCCAGCAATATGGAAGACGCAATGATCACGCCTGGCGAAGCCTCGCCACCGATCACGAGATAGGCGCCGAGCCCGAGAACCGAAGACTGCAAGGCCATTCGGAGCGCCCTCGATAGTGAACCGGTGGCGCCAACAATGTCGGACAGGCGCTCCTGGTGCATGAGATACGCATGATTGACCTCGCTCCAGCGCCGGCCAAGCCGCCCCGAAAGACCCATGGCATGCACGACCTCCGCGTTGCGGCGGCCGGAATCGGCAAGGGCCCGCTGTGCCAGAAGTGCTTCAGACGCACGCTCGACCGGTCCGCGGCCGAGGATTTCTGCGACCGCCGTCAATAGCACGACGACAATCGCACCGACCGTTGCCAGCATGCCGAGCGACGGATGCAGCAGATAGATGACCACCAGATAGAACGGTATCCAGGGGGCGTCGAAGATGACAGTCGGCCCCAATCCGGAAAGAAAGCCGCGCAACTGATCCAGATCACGAAGCGGCTGTACCCGGCTCGCGTCCTGCCCGGCAATGAGCGGCAGAGAGAGCGAGAGAGCGAAGACCTTTTGCTGCAGATTTTTGTGGACGCGATTGCCTATTCGAACCAGCAAGCGAAGCCGCACGAAATCGAGCAGTCCATAGACCGCGTAGAGGCCCAGCATCCCGATCGTAAATCCGACAAGTGTCGGAACGCTCTGCGAAGGCAGGACGCGATCGTAGACCTGAAGCATATAGACGGAGCCGGTGAGCGCCAGAATGTTCATGACCGCGGAAAACAGGCCAACACCAGCCAGCCCTGGTACACAGCCCAACATTGCGGCACGCAGATCGAGCGAGCGCCCGTCCCTCGGCCTCATGGCCTGCGATCTTTCACGCGAAATCGCCGCGTGATCTTCTTGGCTGTGCCGATGATGCACACCCTTACATGTTCCTCGAGCAGCATGCTTCCCTCAAAATAGAACATCATGCCCCGCTAATGTATGGACTCTGGCCAAAATGCAGCAAAATCGTGACGTAGCCCCCGAGAACTCGAAGCTGGCTTACCAAAGCGGGGGATAAGGTGCTGAAAGCGGTGGTTTGCGGGCAAACGGAAACTGGCGCCGAACGCTTGCTCGATATGCCCGCGGGATCGACATGACAATTTCAGGACGGGTCATCCCAGCGTGGTGCCATACACCAAACCTGATTCCGCCTTTGGGATCGTGTCTTTCGACCTGTGTCGGCTCGACCGGGGCTGCCCTAATGGGCAGCAGCGCTTTCGAGGTCGCTCGTGAACCTGACCTCAACGGTGTCGCCGGGCGCCACCGCTGCTTCTTCGTCGACGGCCAGTTTTCGCCATTTATCACCTACTTTGCGGACGATCGTCACCTGGGCCCGGACCGTTTCGCCTGCAATCGGCAGGGGCAGCGCGGATGCTCCGGTCGGTTGCAATTTCTGGCTGGTGGCGTGAAGTTTCGAGGTGAGGTCCGCCAGTAGCGCGTCGGTGTCCTTCAGTTCCGTCAGGAGGTCGATCCTTCTCTGGTTGTCGACGTGCTCGCGTTGCCTGGCGTAATCGTCCTGCTGGTGTTGTGTCCGCATCAGTTCGACTGATGTTTGAAGCGCCCCGCTGGACGAGAGAAGCAGGGCGCGCCGGACGTCAGCCAGTCTGTTGTTGGTCAGGTTGCCTGCTTCATACAATTTGGTTACCCGCGCCATGTCCTGCTCATCCGCCTTGACCCCCTCAGCCTCAACCTCCTGGCGCTTGGCAAGCACTTCGACCTGAGCCGCCGTGTCTTTCTCGGCCTTGTCGAGGAAACTCTGCTCCTGCTGATAGTCACCAAGCGCGATCTTGAGTGCCTCACTTTCGGACTGGGCGATCGCCGCGCCGACACTGTCCGGCAACGGCGAGCCTTGCGGCATCTGGGTGTCAAAGCTGTCCTTGTTCTGAAGTTCCGCCCGAATGCGGGCCCCGTGAAGGTAGGCCTTGGTGTACTCGCCCCAAAGCGATTCATAGTCGCGTCGCAAATCAACCGGATCAGGGCCATTCTGATTTGCCCGCGTCCGCAAAAGGCTGAACCCACCTGAAACCGCGACTGCCTGCCGGACGGTCATCAGCGGACGATAGGTTTGCTGTCCTGGGGTGAGCACGTCGCCAGTCACATAGATCGGACGGTACTCGGCGATGATTGCGGTCACGTCGCTTGGCTTGATGACGATCATCTGCTCTTTTCCGTCGGGCAGGCGCATACGAAAGATCTTGCTCGGCAAGATGGTTTCCACGCGTGTCTGCAACTGGGTCGAAGTCAGCCCTCCGACCGAGATCATGCCCACTTCGGGAAGCGCGATCGTACCGTCCATCTGGACCACGGCACGCTGCGTGCGATCGGGAATGGAGGCAATTCCTATCTCGACCGTGTCGCCCGGGGAAAGTTGGTAGGGGGCCGAGATGTCTGCAGCCGCGGCCACACGCGCGGTGCAGAAGGCGGCGACGAGGGCGAGAGCATGTCGATTAGTGAAGACCATTGGCGAGAACCTCAGTTGGCTTCGAAGGGCCCTCCCGAGGCCAATCGATGCGAGCGACGAAATCGTAAACTGGACCGCCAGGCACGCCCCAGTTGCTCGACCAAATCACCTGCGAACCATCCGGGGATGGCGAGGCGTGGGTCTCGCTCCAATAATCGAACGGGACGTTCCGGGTCTGGATGATGCGCCGAACCTCACCGCTGCCGTCAATGCGCAACGCGATCACTTCCCGAGCATAAGGCGCCCAATCCGGATGCTTCGCGACCTGATCCGGGTTGCCGGTATAGGTCAGGAACACCCAGCCAGGCCTGCTCAGGGATCGGAGCGAAGCGTGCTGAGCTTCACCGTATTTCATCAGCGAAGTGACCTTCCCGTCGGATAGCCTGCGCTTGATCACCTGATACTTGTCCGGGTCGGATTTGCTTATCCCTACGTAGATCTCACTGCCGTCGGTATCGACCGTCATATCGCCGTGGCCAGGCCGATGATGCTCCGTCCATTTCTGGCGCAAAATACCGTCCACGGAGAAAATGAAGGCCTGTTCGGTGCCGTCTTCCAGAGTCTGGAAGCACAGGATGTTGACGCCAAGCGGGGAGATCGAGCAGGCGTTGTTGGTCCCATCGATCTGTGCAAGATCGATGTCCGGGAATTTCTGCCGCTGCTTCAGATCATAGGCGAAGACGACTTGCTGGCCGTCCTTGCGGGTAGCGCGAACAGCGATCTGGTTGCCGTCCAGGCTCGGATTGCCCTTGTATGGTCCGAACTGAAGATCGCGATAGTTCGTCGAGGTAAACTGAATGTCCTCGTGGTCGGTGCGCGGTGACCAGGTCGAGATTTCCCGGTCGTGAACGCAGATCATCAGGTTGGGATCGCGGGGATGCCATTCGCATTCACTCGATCGGTCGCGGCGAAACAGCGGGACATAGGTCCGTCCGTCGAAAAAGCACATGCCACCGCAGCCGTTCACTATGACAAGGAGGCTCTGGTCCGAATTCCAGGCCTGCGCGCTTGAATAGCGGTGGCTGCAGTATTTGTTGCCGCAAACGATGCCTTCGCCGAGCGCGCCGGGCTTGGTGATGCGCGTGAAAACCGTGCCGGACACCGGATCCCTCGTCGACTGCAGATAGTCCGGCAGGTCCATCGCCGCAGGCGCTGCAAACTGTGTTGGTGCGCTGCTCTCCTGGCTTCCGGCCACCTGCAGAACCAGGCATATGGAGCCTGCAATCAACATCAGAGGCCATGCACGACGGCGCAACATGGTCATGTCATATAGCCCTTTTCGCGGCGTACCCGGCCTTCACCAAGGCGCGCGCGCCACCACGCGATGGTTCGCTCCAGGCCGTCGCGCAGGCTGGTCCGGGCCCGCCATCCAGTCTCTCTTTCAAAGCGCGAGGAATCCGCGAGCAACGCTCGGACTTCCGAGTTTTGCGGCCGCAATCGGCTTTCGTCGCGATGGACCGGCTTTTTGGAGCCGCTCAGTTCGAGCGCCAGATCCAACACATCAGAGATCGTCACGGCGCGCTGACTGCCGGCATTGTAGGCGCGGCCGAACTCGAGCTCGGCTAAACCTGCCGTCAAGAACGCCGCCGCCGTGTCCTCGACAAAAGTGAGGTCACGGATCGGGCTGGTGTCCCCCACCATGATCGCCTTGCAATTCGAATCGAGGGCCTGCCGTATGATGGTCGGCACGATTGCCCGTTCACTCTGACGCGGGCCGTAGGTATTGAAGGGCCGCATGATGACAACGGGAACATCAAACGACCTGGCGTAGGACTCTGCCATCATGTCGGCGCCGATCTTGGATGCCGAATATGGCGACTGTCCCTGCAGCGGGTGGGTTTCACCGATGGGCATGGTCAGTGCGGTTCCATACACCTCGCTCGTTGAGGTGTGCACCACGCGCTCGGTCTCCCATTGGCGCGCCGCTTCGAGCACATTCACGGTGCCCAGTATGTTGGTCTCTACATAGGATTGAGCAGCGGCATATGAATACGGAATGGCAATCAGTGCTGCCAGGTGGAACACGACCGCCTGGCCACGCACGATCCGGTTGAGGAACGCGCTGTCGCGAACGTCGCCACGGACGAGCTTCAGCCGGCTTCGAACAGCGTCCGGCAAGTCATCCAGCCAACCGTGACTGTCGAATGAGTTGTAAAGGGCCAGTGCCGTGACATCAGCCCCGTTGCGGACCAGCGCTTCGGTAAGATGCGACCCGATGAATCCATCCGCGCCGGTGACCAGGACTTTCTTGCCGTTGTAGGCCATGACTAAGCCGTCCCCTTAACCTGAAGCACCGACCTCCGGGATCCAAGAGCGCCCGAGCATGTCAATGGCTTCTCAAACGCCGACCGACGGCCGAGCCGGGCAAAGGATTGCCAGAAAGCCGCGCATCATCCAGGCGATGTCGGAGCCGATCGTCCGCTTCGGATAGTAGGAGAGGTCGATCCTCGCCTTGGCCGGAAACAAGATCTCCCGGTAAAACTGCAGCGGATCCACGCATTGCGGATAGAGGCAGGCTTCGTGCCTGAAGAGGGTCTGAGAGGGACCGAGCAGGCCCGGTTTGTATTGCAGCAAGGACTCGAAGCCGCCAAGGAAACAATCTGCGAAGGCAAGGCTTTCCGGTCGTGGCCCGACAATTGCCATTTCGCCTTTCAGGACATTCCAGAGTTGCGGCAACTCGTCGAACTTCGCGGCCGCGAGAAGCCGGCCTATCGGCGTCATGCGAGAGTCGCCGGCGACAGTCAGCGGAAGACCATGCGTGCTACAGCGGACAGCGAACTTTCGGAACTTGTACATGCGGAAGGACCGGCCGCCTGCGCCCAGGCGGGTCTGGACAAACAGGACAGGCCAGCCGCTTTCGAGCATAAGAGCCACGGCGATCAGCAGCATCAGCGGAGCCAGAACCACGACCGCTGTCATTGCCAGGGCGAGATCAATCGCTCGTCTAGCAAGCCCGTGGGCCGGGTTTGGAGCGAAGTGTCGATGCAGGAATAAATCCGAAGCATTCATGCCGCTGTTTCCGATTGCACACAATTGCCCAGCGCGCTTGCCAGAGCGGTCACGACAGCTTCGACCACCGGCGAGGTGATCTGGGGATGAAGTGGAATTGTCAGTTCGCGCTGGGCGAATTCGTCCGTCACCGGCAATTGGGTCCCTGGAAATCGCTCGCTGTAGAGCGTCATCCGGTGCACCGGAGGATAGTGGATCGTGGTTTGTATCCCCTCGTTCCGCAAATGGTCGACAACGTCTTGCCGGTTGGCGAAGCGCGGCAGAAGGATCGGCATGATATGGTAAGCGGATGTCCGCGGTTCGCTGAAGGGGACCGTCACCGCCGGGCAATAATTTGCGATGAGGCGCCGGTATAGGACGACAAGGATTCGCCTGATCTCATTCCACTCCTGCAGATTCTGCAATTGCACCAGCCCAATTGCCGCCCTCAACTCGTCCATGCGGTAGTTGAAGCCAAGCATGGTGACGTCATACTGCGGCGTGCGGCTGTTCAATCGCTGATGGGTGCCGGTGGTCATCCCATGCCCGCGGGCCCGGCGGATCCTGTCACGCAGGTCGGGATCCCTGGCGATCACAGCCCCACCCTCTGCCGTTGTCATGTTCTTATTGCCGTAGAAGCTGAAGGCGGCGGCGGCGCCAAACGTCCCCACTTGCTTCAAGCCTGGAGCATGGGCAGCGTCTTCGATGATGTGCAGTCCGCGGGCGCGGGCGAACTTCTGCCATTGCTCCCGGTCGGCGAGGTAGCCTGCGAAGTGCACGAGAATTACAGCCTTGGTGCGCGACGTGCAGCGTGCTTCCGCCTCGACCATCGACATCAACGGCACGTCGGCTGACTCGATGTCTACAAAGACGGGAGTCGCGCCGACGTAAAGCACTGCATTCGCGGTCGCCACGAAGGTCATGGACGGAACCAGCACCTCGTCGCCGGGTCCTATTCCGAGTGCATGCAGAATAAGATGAAGCGCTGCAGTGCAAGAACTGACCGCGACGCAGTCCTCAGCCCCATGCATGCCGGCAAAGGCTTCTTCAAAGGCCCGTACCCGGTCGCCCATGGTCAGCCAGCCGCTATCAATCACCTTCGATAGAGCTGCCTTCTCCGGCACGCCCAGGATCGGGGCACTTACCAAGAGCATCGTGACCTCCTTGGCTGTCGTTAGCAGCCTCGCGACATCCGGTTCTTCATGCTGCCGCAGCGGCGACTTCGATTGAAGCCGACTGCTCTTCCCACGCTATCGCTTGTGCGCTCTGGAAGTCGTCGACGCGACCGATATCGAGCCAGAGACCGTCATGTTTAAACACGTGCACGGTCGTGCCGCCCTGCATCATCTGCAGCATCAAGTCGTCGAACCCGTATGGCACGCCGGAGGGAATGAACTGCAGAACGGTCGGGTCCATGCAGTAAATTCCCATACTGACAAGATGGGAAAGCGTCGGCTTCTCACGGAAGAGTTGTACGGCATTGTTCACTTCGTCAATGACACCGAAGTCCATCTTGATCACGCGGCATGCCGTCGCGATCGTCACCGGATCCTTATGCAGCCGGTGAGCAGCTATAAATCGGCTGAGGCTTAGGTCGGTAAGGACATCGCCGTTGAGCACGAGAAATGTTTCGGTCAGTTCATCCCTGATCAGAGAGAGCGGTCCGATGGTGCCGAGCGGCTCCATTTCCTGCGTGTATTTGATCTTCATGTTCCATTGCGAGCCATCGCCGCAGACGCTGCGGATCAAATGCCCGAGATATCCGGTCGTGATATAGACGTCCTCGATGCCGTTGCGACGCAGCCATTTCAGGAGCAATTCAAGAACGGGCCGAGCACCGATCGGCATGAGTGGCTTTGGCAAGACCGATGTGAAGGGCCGAAGGCGTGTCCCCATTCCACCGCATTGAATCACCGCTTTCATCCAAGCCTCCCAAGGTCATTGAGCCCGAGCGTCATCATCACCAACCGACTGCCGAACGCATCCTCGAAGGGTCGCCCTTTAGCCCAATCCGGACACTGCATCGTGAATGGTATGGCCACTCTGAAGCGGTGTCGTCGTGCATTCGAATGGCAACATTCCGACGGGTTCTGGCTTAGATGGTCGCGAAGGATCGAGGAGAAGCCTATGCGATCGGGGCCTGACTATGAGACCAACGGAATCCGCGTGAGTTTTACAATGAAAAGGCAGATATCCACCAAGTGTAGGAACTGGCCTGTGGCAGGTGCGACACAAAAAGCCTGTGCAGCACACCGAGCCCGGAATCCGGCTCGGTATCGTCCGGCAGGCACCTCACGTCAGGCTCACAAAAAAGAGAGAGGCTTTTCGCTAAATTGGATTATATTAGAAGTACGTG
>NZ_ML703272.1 GCF_008520305.1 Mesorhizobium sp. SARCC-RB16n
GAGGCTTAGTGCGCTCGAATTTACCTTTTGCCATGTGATGTCTCCATTTCCTGCTCGCCCATGCGGGCTTTGAATTGCGTTACCGCGGCAGCTCTTTCGAGTTACGCGTATTTCTTCTGGACTTCCTGAGCGACCGCGGTCGGGACCGGCTCGTAGTGATCGAACTGCATCGTGTAGGCCGCGCGGCCCTGGCTCATCGAGCGCAGGTTGTCGACGTACTTGAACATGTTGGCGAGCGGCACCATCGCGTTGATGACGACGGCCACGCCGCGCGCTTCCTGGCCCTGGATCTGGCCGCGACGGCCGTTCAGGTCACCGATGACGCTGCCGACGTAGTCTTCCGGCGTCACCACCTCGACCTTCATGATCGGCTCGAGCAGTTGCACGCCAAGCTTGGGAGCAGCTTCACGGAAGCACGCACGGGACGCGATTTCGAACGCCAGGACCGAAGAGTCGACGTCGTGGTAGGCGCCGTCGATGAGCGTCGCCCTGACGCCGATCATCGGGAAGCCAGCAAACGGACCAGCGCCCATGACGCTCTGGATGCCCTTTTCGACGCCCGGGATGTATTCCTTCGGCACCGCGCCGCCGACGATCTTGGACTCGAACACGAAGTCCTCGCTCTCGGAATTCGGCTCGAACACAACCTTGACGCGCGCGAACTGGCCGGTACCGCCGGTCTGCTTCTTGTGCGTATAGTCCTGCTCGTGCTTGCGGGTGATCGTCTCGCGATAGGCCACCTGCGGCGCGCCGACATTGGCTTCGACCTTGAATTCGCGACGCATGCGGTCGACGATGATGTCGAGGTGAAGTTCGCCCATGCCGGAGATGATGGTCTGGCCGCTTTCCTCATCGGTCTTGACGCGGAAGGACGGATCCTCGGCAGCCAGGCGGTGAAGGGCGAGGCCCATCTTTTCCTGGTCGTTCTTGGTCTTCGGCTCGATGGCGATCTGGATGACCGGATCGGGGAATTCCATGCGCTCGAGGATGACCGGGTGCAGCGGGTCGCACAGCGTGTCGCCGGTGGTGGTGTCCTTGAGGCCAGCCAAAGCGACGATGTCGCCGGCGAAAGCTTCTTCGACGTCGGCGCGCGAATTCGCATGCATCTGCAGCATGCGGCCGATGCGCTCCTTCTTGCCCTTCACGGTGTTGTCGACCGAGACGCCCTTGGTGAGCTTGCCCGAATAGATGCGGGCAAAGGTCAGCGAACCGACGAACGGATCGTTCATGATCTTGAAGGCGAGCATCGACAGCGGCTCGTTGTCGTCCGCATGACGCTCAATCTCGGCGTCGGTCTTGGCATCGACACCCTTGATGGCCGGGACGTCGGCCGGCGACGGCAGGTATTCGACGACGGCGTCGAGCAGCGGCTGCACGCCCTTGTTCTTGAAGGCCGAGCCGCAGAACATCGGGTAGAACTTGACCGCGATCGTGCCCTTGCGGATCAGCGAACGGATCTCGTCATTCGACGGCATCTTGCCTTCGAGGTAGTTCTCGAGCGCCGTCTCGTCCATTTCGACGGCGGCTTCGATCATCTTCTCGCGGTATTCTTCGGCACGCGCCTTGAGGTCGGCCGGGATCTCGACGACGTCCCAGGCAGCGCCGAGCGTTTCGTCGCGCCAGACAAGCGCGTTCATCTCGACGAGGTCGACGACACCCTTGAATTCGGTCTCGGCGCCGATCGGCAGCTGCATGACGACAGCCTGCGCACCGAGGCGCGAGCCGATCATCTCGACCGAGCGGTAGAAGTCGGCGCCGATCTTGTCCATCTTGTTGCAGAAGATCATGCGCGGCACGCGGTACTTGTCGGCCTGCCGCCAGACGGTTTCCGTCTGCGGCTCGACACCGGCATTGGCATCGAGCAGCGCGATGGCGCCGTCGAGCACGCGCAGCGAGCGCTCGACCTCGATGGTGAAGTCGACGTGTCCGGGGGTGTCGATGATGTTGAAGCGGTGCATCTTGCCGTCACGACCCTTCCAGAAGGTCGTGGTCGCGGCGGACGTGATGGTGATGCCGCGTTCCTGCTCCTGCTCCATCCAGTCCATGGTGGCAGCGCCGTCGTGCACTTCGCCGATCTTGTGCGACTTGCCCGTGTAATAGAGGACGCGCTCGGTGGTCGTCGTCTTGCCGGCGTCGATATGCGCCATGATACCGAAATTGCGGTAGTCTTCGATTTTGTATTCGCGGGCCATCGTAGCTGCCTCTCAGTCCTGTTCGCGCTTTACCAGCGGTAGTGTGCGAAAGCGCGGTTGGCTTCAGCCATCTTGTGGGTGTCTTCACGCTTCTTCACGGCGGTGCCGCGGTTGTTGGCCGCGTCCATCAGCTCGCCGGAAAGACGGTCGACCATGGTGGTCTCGTTGCGGTTGCGGGCCGCGGCGATTAGCCAACGGATCGCCAGCGCCTGGCGGCGCTCGGGACGAACGTCAACCGGAACCTGGTAGGTGGCGCCGCCGACGCGACGCGAACGCACTTCCACATGCGGCGCGACATTGTCGAGCGCCTGGTGGAAAACGGTGACCGGCTCCTGCTTGGTCTTCGACTGGACCTGGTCCAGCGCGCCGTAGACGATGGTCTCGGCGACCGACTTCTTGCCGTCATACATGACGGCGTTCATGAACTTGGTGACGATCAGATCGCCGAACTTGGGATCCGGGTTGATCTCACGCTTTTCTGCACTGTGACGACGCGACATGGCTTTTGTCTCTCAATCTCGTAGCCCGGCGCATTCAAGCAGCGCCAAGGCCGGAAAATCTTACTTCGGACGCTTTGCACCGTACTTCGAACGGCGCTGCTTGCGGTTCTTCACGCCCTGCGTGTCGAGCACGCCGCGGATGATGTGGTAGCGCACGCCCGGAAGATCCTTGACGCGGCCGCCGCGGATCATGACCACGGAGTGTTCCTGAAGGTTGTGACCTTCGCCGGGGATGTAACCGATCACTTCAAAACCATTGGTCAGGCGGATCTTGGCCACCTTGCGCAGCGCCGAGTTCGGCTTCTTCGGCGTCGTCGTATAGACGCGCGTGCAGACGCCCCGCTTTTGCGGGTTCTGCTGCATGGCCGGGACCTTGTTGCGCTTCACCGGCGCAATGCGCGGCTTGCGGATCAGCTGGTTGACGGTAGGCATTAAACCCTCTTGTCTCTCAATTCCGTGTCTCGTGCCGGTCAAGGCTCGCTCAAAGCGTCATTTCCGTACGCAAATTCGGGCCACAAACCGCGCCTCGCGGTCTTGCCCGAACAAATCGCAGAGGAAGCGGAAACCGCTTCGTGCACGCCGGAAATGTCTTTTCGCTCGTAAAACGAACCCTGTTTGAGGCAAACTCCAAAGCGTGTCGCTTCGGAAGGGAGAGCCTCACATCGGTTCTGACTGGGCGGCTTCTACTCGTAAGCCCGCGAACCGTCAAGCCCGCAGCGGCAAATATTGCGTTGAAGCCCGGGCTTGGCAGCCATGCGAAAACCGCATGTAATTTTCTTTCGCCATTTTGCAAGGGCGGGGAAGAAAGTGCCAAGCCTCTAGCAAAGTGAATGGCTTTCGGCTGTTGCAGGGCCTTGCTTCATGCGAAAAGGCCGCATGAACAGCGACAATCCCTCGCCGCGGAGGAATCGGCCCGTGAACGACAATGAAGAGCGCCCGGTCACCATCATCACCGGCCGGGTGTGGAAGAAGAAAGGCGGCAAGCCGGAAGGCGTGCATGTCATGCTGGTGGCGCCCGATGACGATTCGGCGGTGCGCCGGGCGCTCGAATCGCTCGCAGCGGAAGGCTACGCCGAGGCAGAGCTCGACCAGATCGGCGACATGGAGGGCGAGCCCGACGATGAGCCGCATCTTTCGGCCTTCCAGGGCGCGCTCGAAGGCGAAGTATCGATCGTAACCTTCGACGTGCCGATCTGACCGAGGCGCGGCGCCCCTCACCTGTGCCCTGCGCCATGATGCCGATTCGTTCAGATAGCTGGCACGGGCGGCGCTTGCCCGTTATGGCCGATCTGCTAAGAGACGCGCAGTCGTCCAAACCCGGCGGAGCCTCATGTCCTCATCCATCTCGCCCATAAGAATCGGCATTGTCGGCGTCGGCAAGATCGTGCGCGACCAACATCTTCCGGCACTGGCCAAGGATCAGGACTACCAGCTGATTGCGGTTGCCAGCCGGCATGGCAAGGTCGACGGCATCGCGAATTTCCCCGACATAGAGACGATGCTTGGCGCGGTTCCGGAACTCGACGCGGTGTCGCTGTGCATGCCGCCGCAGTTCCGCTATGACGCCGCGCGCAAGGCGCTCGAGGCCGGAAAGCACGTCTTCCTGGAAAAACCGCCGGGTGCCACGGTCAGCGAGGTCGAGGACCTGAAGGCACTGGCGACAAAACAGGGCGTCTCTTTGTTCGCAAGCTGGCATTCGCGCTACGCGCCGGCGGTCGAAGCGGCGCGGACATTCCTGGCTTCGACCAAAATCAAATCGGCCGCGGTCGTCTGGAAGGAGGATGTGCGCCGCTGGCATCCGAACCAGGACTGGATCTGGCAACCTGGCGGCTTCGGCGTCTTCGATCCCGGCATCAACGCGCTGTCGATCGCAACCTACATCTTGCCGGCCATGTACATCACCTCGGCCGTCCTCGACTTTCCCGAGAATCGCGACGCGCCGATCGCGGCCCAGGTCGCCTTCCGCGCCGCGAACGGATCCGATGTGACCATGGATCTCGACTGGTTGCAGACCGGACCGCAAAGCTGGGACATTCTCGCGGACACGGATGCTGGCAAGATGGTGCTCTCGGGTGGGGGCTCGAAGCTCGCCGTCGACGGCCGTGTCGTACACGAGGAGCCGGAAGCGGAATATCCGATGCTCTATCGGCGATTTGCCGAGATCGTCCACGCCCGAACGTCGGATGTGGACCTTGCGCCGCTCCAGCACGTCGCCGACGCGTTCATGCTGGGCAAGCGCAATGTGGTCGAGGCGTTTTTCGACTGAGGGTCGCCGGGCGCGCTGGCCTCAGTCGACGATCGCGATGGCAAAGCCGTCATAGCCCTTGGCGCCCACGGTCTGGATGGCTGTGCCGTCCAGACGTTTGTCGCCGCCGATGAAGGAAAACGCCGCAGCAGCTTTCCTTGCGCCGCCGAGACGTCGATCGCCGGCAGGCCTTGGTCCCGGTTGGCCGCCAGAACCGCGTCGAGAACGGGATCCGGCTCGAAGAGCGAGGAAACGATGTAGTTGTCGACAGCCGTCCAGGTCTTCGTGCTCATCTACCTTCCCCTGATCGTTGAAACGAAGAAGCCGCCGGGTTGCCCCGACGGCTTCTGTTGCCTGAGATTTTGCCCGCCGCGCCTACTGCGCGGCGGTTGTCATATCCGCCAGCATCGGTTCGGCGACTTCCACACCCGAGGCCTTGCGGCGCTCGTCAATGATGAGTTCGTCGCGCGAGGTGGCGATGCGCCGGATCTGGCTCATCGTGCCGCCGGTACCGGCCGGGATCAGCCGGCCGACGATGACGTTTTCCTTCAAGCCCTGCAGCATGTCGGTCTTGCCGGCAACCGCAGCCTCCGTCAGCACCCTGGTCGTCTCCTGGAAGGAGGCGGCCGAGATGAAGGACGGCGTCTGCAGCGAGGCCTTGGTGATGCCCAAGAGCACCGGCTGGCCTTCGGCCGGCTTCTTGCCGTCCTCGACCAGGCGCTCGTTGACCTCTTCCAGTTCGATCACGTCGACGTGGTCGCCCGGGATGTAGGTCGAATCGCCCTGCGTGGTGATCTCGACCTTCTGCAGCATCTGGCGAACGATCACCTCGATGTGCTTGTCGTTGATCGACACGCCCTGCAGACGGTAGACTTCCTGGATCTCGTTGACGAGGTAGGACGCAAGCGCCTCCACGCCCTTGATCGCCAGGATGTCGTGCGGCGCCGGATTGCCGTCGAGGATGTAGTCGCCCTTCTCGATGACGTCGCCGTCCTGGAGATGGAACGGCTTGCCCTTCGGGATCAGGTATTCGACCGGCTCGAGCGTCGAGTCGTGCGGCTCGATGATGATGCGACGCTTGTTCTTGTAGTCGCGGCCGAAGCGGATCGTGCCATCGATCTCGGCGATGATGGCGTGATCTTTCGGACGACGTGCCTCGAACAGTTCGGCAACACGCGGCAGACCGCCGGTGATGTCCTTGGTCTTGGCGCTTTCCATCGGGATACGCGCCAGCACGTCGCCGGGGCGAACCTGGGCACCCGGCTCGACCGAGAGAATGGCCTCGACCGAGAGCAGGAAGCGGGCATCGCCACCCTTCGACAGCTTGCCGACCTTGCCCTTGGTGTCCAGGATGGCAATCGCAGGCTTGAGGTCGTTGCCGCGCGGCGTCGAACGCCAGTCGATGACCTCACGCTTGGTGATGCCGGTCGACTCGTCGGCCGTTTCCTGAACGGAAATGCCGTCGACCAGATCCTCATACGACACCTTGCCCTCAATTTCAGTGAGGACAGGACGGGTATAGGGATCCCACTCGGCGATACGCTGACCGCGCTTCACCTTGTCGCCATCATCCACGAAGATACGCGAACCATAGGTGACGCGGTGCGTCGCACGCTCCTTGCCGGCTTCGTCGAGGATCAGCACCGCCATGTTGCGGCCCATGACCATCTGCTGGCCGTCCGAGTTGCGCACCACGTTGCGGTTGCGGATCTCGACCTTGCCCTCATAGGAGGCTTCAAGGAACGAGCTATCCACCACCTGCGCGGTACCGCCCATGTGGAAGGTGCGCATGGTGAGCTGCGTGCCCGGCTCGCCGATCGACTGCGCCGCGATGACGCCGACGGCTTCGCCCTGGTTGACAGGGGTGCCGCGGGCCAGATCGCGTCCGTAGCAGACCGCGCAGACGCCGATCCTGACTTCGCAGGTCAGGGCCGAGCGGATGCGGACCGACTGTACGCCGGCCTTTTCGATCTGTTCCACGTCACGCTCGTCCATCAGCGTTCCTGCCTTGACCAGAACCTCGCCCGACACCGGATGGGTGATGTCGTCGAGCGATGTGCGGCCCAGCACGCGCTGGCCGACCGAAGCGACGACCTGACCAGCATCGACGATCGGCTGCATGGTGAGGCCCTTGTCGGTGCCGCAATCCACGGAGTTGACGATGCAGTCCTGCGCCACGTCGACCAGACGACGGGTGAGGTAACCCGAGTTCGCCGTCTTCAAGGCGGTATCAGCCAGACCCTTGCGGGCGCCGTGGGTCGAGTTGAAGTACTCGAGCACGGTCAGGCCTTCCTTGAAGTTCGAGATGATCGGCGTCTCGATGATTTCACCCGACGGCTTGGCCATCAGGCCACGCATGCCGGCGAGCTGGCGCATCTGGGTGGGCGAGCCACGCGCACCGGAGTGCGACATCATGTAGATCGAGTTCATCGGCTTCTGACGGCCATTGTCCTCGAACTCGACCGCCTTGATGCGGGCCATCATTTCGTCGGCGACCTTTTCCGAGCACTTGGCCCAGGCGTCGACAACCTTGTTGTACTTCTCGCCCTGCGTGATCAGGCCGTCATTGTACTGCTGCTCGTATTCCTTGGCCAAAGCCTCGGTGTCCGACACCAGCTTGATCTTGGTGTCCGGGATCAGCATGTCGTCCTTGCCGAACGAGATGCCGGCACGGCACGCATGAGCAAAGCCGAGTGCCATGATGCGATCGCAGAAAATGACCGTCTCCTTCTGACCGCAGTGGCGGTAGACGGTGTCGATCATCTTGGAGATGTTCTTCTTGGTCATCTCCTGGTTGGCGGTCTCGTAGGGCACGTTGACGTTCTTCGGCAGAAGCTCGCCGATGATCATGCGGCCAGGCGTGGTGTCGTAGATCTTCGACACGACCTTGCCTTCGGCATCGACCGTGCGGAAGCGACCCTTGATCTTGGCGTGCAGGGTCACGGCCTTGGTCTCGAGCGCGTGCTGGAGCTCGCCCATGTCGGCAAACACCATGCCCTCGCCCGGCTCGTTCTGGTTGACGATCGACAGGTAGTAGAGACCCAGAACCATGTCCTGCGACGGCACGATGATCGGCGCGCCGGAGGCCGGATGCAGGATGTTGTTGGTCGACATCATCAGCACGCGGGCTTCCAACTGCGCTTCCAGCGACAGCGGCACGTGAACGGCCATCTGGTCGCCGTCGAAGTCGGCGTTGAAGGCCGTGCAGACCAGCGGGTGAAGCTGGATCGCCTTGCCTTCGATCAGGATCGGCTCGAACGCCTGGATGCCGAGGCGGTGCAGCGTCGGCGCGCGGTTCAAGAGAACCGGATGCTCGCGGATGACCTCGTCGAGGATATCCCAGACTTCCGGACGCTCCTTCTCGACCAGCTTCTTCGCCTGCTTGACGGTCGAGGAATAACCCTTGGCGTCGAGGCGGGCGTAGATGAAGGGCTTGAACAGTTCGAGCGCCATCTTCTTCGGCAGGCCGCACTGGTGCAGCTTGAGCTCCGGACCGGTGACGATGACCGAGCGGCCGGAATAGTCGACGCGCTTGCCGAGCAGGTTCTGACGGAACCGGCCCTGCTTGCCCTTGAGCATGTCGGACAGCGACTTCAGCGGACGCTTGTTGGCGCCGGTGATGACACGGCCGCGACGGCCGTTGTCGAACAACGCATCGACGGCTTCCTGCAGCATGCGCTTTTCATTGCGCACGATGATGCCGGGGGCGCGCAGCTCGATCAGCCGCTTCAGGCGGTTGTTACGGTTGATGACGCGGCGATAGAGATCGTTCAGGTCCGACGTTGCGAAGCGTCCACCATCCAGGGGAACCAGCGGACGCAGGTCCGGCGGGATCACCGGAACAACCTTCATGATCATCCATTCCGGACGGTTGCCGGACTCCATGAAGTTCTCGACGACCTTGAGCCGCTTCAGATACTTCTTCTGCTTCAGCTCGGACGTGGTCGAAGCCAGTTCCGAACGCAGGTCGCCGGCGATCTTCTCCAGATCCATGCCGGCCAGAAGGTCATGAATGGCCTCGGCGCCGATCATGGCGGTGAAACTATCCTCGCCATATTCGTCGACCGCGATCATGTACTCTTCCTCGCTGAGCAGCTGGTGCTCCTTCAGCGCGGTGAGGCCAGGCTCGGTGACGATGTAGTTCTCGAAGTAGAGGACGCGCTCGATGTCCTTCAGCGTCATGTCGAGCAGCGTGCCGATGCGCGAGGGCAGCGACTTCAGGAACCAGATATGGGCGACGGGTGCAGCCAGCTCGATATGGCCCATGCGCTCGCGGCGGACGCGCGACAGCGTGACTTCGACGCCGCACTTCTCACAGATGACGCCCTTGTACTTCATGCGCTTGTACTTGCCGCACAGGCATTCGTAGTCCTTGATCGGGCCAAAAATGCGCGCGCAGAACAGGCCGTCGCGCTCCGGCTTGAAGGTGCGGTAGTTGATGGTCTCCGGCTTCTTGATCTCGCCGAACGACCAGGACAGAATCTTCTCAGGGCTGGCAAGCGAAATCCGGATGGAATCGAACACCTGCGCAGGCGCCTGCGGATTGAAGAGATTCATGACCTCTTGGTTCATGCCGTTCTCCTTTTCGGGGTCCTCGAAAACCCCTTGCATCTAACGCGGGCCGAATGCCCGCTGAGTGGTCGGCCCACCGGCCGTAGAATTTCGTGGACGCGCCGCGGCATTCCGCGACGCGCCATAGCCTTTACTCTGCTGCGTCCGGCAATCGAACCGGAGCTTCGTCGAGCTTGGTGTTTTCCAGCTCGACATTGAGGCCAAGCGACCGCATTTCCTTGACGAGCACGTTGAAGCTCTCGGGAATGCCGGCTTCGAACGTGTCGTCGCCTCGCACGATCGCCTCGTAGACCTTGGTGCGGCCGGCGACGTCGTCCGACTTCACCGTCAGCATTTCCTGCAGCGTGTAGGCGGCGCCGTAGGCTTCCAGCGCCCAGACCTCCATTTCACCGAAGCGCTGGCCACCGAACTGCGCCTTGCCGCCCAGCGGCTGCTGGGTGACGAGCGAGTACGGACCGATCGAACGCGCGTGGATCTTGTCGTCCACGAGGTGGTGAAGCTTGAGCATGTAGATATAGCCCATCGTCACCTTGCGATCGAACGGCTCGCCGGTGCGTCCGTCGTAGAGCTGCGACTGACCACTGGTATGCAGGCCCGCCTGCTCCAGCATGATGTTGATATCAGCCTCGTGCGCGCCGTCGAACACCGGGGTCGCGATGGAGACGCCGCGGCGCATCTGCTCGCTGAGGCGAACAATGCTCTCGTCGTCATAGTCGCGGACCGGCTCGTTGCGGTCGTTGGCCGGCATGAAGCTTTCCAACGTCTTGCGCAGCGGCTTGATGTCGCCAGCCGACTTGTAGGCGTCGATCATCTCGCCGATCTTCCTGCCCATCCCGGCACAAGCCCAGCCCAGATGCGTTTCCAGGATCTGGCCGACATTCATGCGGCTCGGCACACCCAGCGGGTTGAGCACGATATCGGCATGCGTGCCGTCCTCGAGGAAAGGCATATCCTCGACTGGAACGATGCGCGACACGACACCCTTGTTGCCGTGACGGCCGGCCATCTTGTCGCCGGGCTGCATCTTGCGCTTCACCGCCACGAAGACCTTGACCATCTTCATGACGCCCGGAGGCATTTCGTCGCCGCGCTGCACCTTCTCGACCTTGTCCATGAAGCGCTGTTCGAGCGCCTTCTTGGAATCGTCGTACTGGCCGCGCAGGGCTTCCAGTTCGCTCTGGAGCTTTTCGTTCTCCACCGCAAACTGCCACCACTGCGAACGCGGATACTCGTCGAGCGTGTCCTTGGACAGCGTCGAGCCCTTCTTGAAGCCCTTCGGTCCAGCGATCGCCTCCTTGCCGACGAGAACGTCGGAAAGACGCGCATAGACGTTGCGGTCCAGGATCGCCTGCTCGTCGTCACGGTCCTTGGCGAGGCGTTCGATCTCCTCGCGCTCGATCGCCATGGCGCGCTCGTCCTTCTCCACACCGTGGCGGTTGAACACGCGCACCTCGACGACGGTGCCGAAGGTTCCAGGAGGCATGCGCATCGACGTGTCGCGCACGTCGGAAGCCTTTTCGCCGAAGATGGCGCGCAGAAGCTTTTCTTCCGGCGTCATCGGGCTTTCGCCCTTCGGCGTGATCTTGCCGACCAGGATGTCGCCCGGCTGCACTTCCGCACCGATATAGACGATGCCGGCTTCGTCGAGGTTCTTCAGCGCTTCTTCCGAGACATTGGGAATATCGCGCGTGATTTCCTCCGGACCGAGCTTGGTATCGCGCGCCATGACCTCGAACTCCTCGATGTGGATCGAGGTGAAGACGTCGTCGGCGACGATGCGCTCGGACAGGAGGATGGAGTCCTCGTAGTTGTAGCCGTTCCACGGCATGAACGCGACCAGCACGTTGCGGCCGAGCGCCAGATCACCGAGCTCGGTCGACGGACCGTCGGCGATGATGTCGCCCTTGTTGACCCGGTCACCCATGCGCACCAGCGGACGCTGGTTGATGCAGGTGTTCTGGTTCGAACGCTGGAACTTCATCAGCCGGTAGATGTCGACGCCGGACTTGCCCGGGTCGAGATCTTCCGTGGCGCGGATAACGATACGCGTCGCGTCCACCTGGTCGACGATGCCGCCGCGGCGGGCGCCGATGGCGGCGCCCGAGTCACGGGCGACGATCGGCTCCATGCCGGTGCCGACGAACGGCGCCTCGGCGCGCACCAGCGGCACGGCCTGACGCTGCATGTTCGAGCCCATCAGAGCGCGGTTGGCGTCGTCGTTCTCGAGGAACGGAATGAGTGCCGCGGCAACAGACACCATCTGCTTGGGCGACACGTCCATCAGATCGACGTTTTCGCGCGGCGCCATCATCACTTCGCCGGCGCTGCGGCAAATGACGAACTCGTCGACGAAACCGCCGTTCTTGTCGAGCTCGGCGTTGGCCTGCGCGACATGGTGCTTGGCCTCTTCCATCGCCGAGAGATAGACGACGTCATTAGTCAGCTTGCCGTCGACGATCTTGCGGTACGGGCTTTCGATGAAGCCGTACTTGTTGACGCGCGCGAAGGTCGCCAGCGAGTTGATCAGACCGATATTCGGGCCTTCCGGCGTCTCGATCGGGCAGATGCGGCCGTAATGCGTCGGGTGCACGTCGCGCACTTCGAAGCCGGCACGCTCGCGGGTCAGACCGCCCGGTCCAAGCGCCGAGAGACGACGCTTGTGGGTGATCTCCGACAGCGGATTGGTCTGATCCATGAACTGCGACAGCTGCGAGGAGCCGAAGAACTCGCGCACGGCGGCGGCCGCCGGCTTGGCGTTGATCAGGTCCTGCGGCATGACCGTGTCGATCTCGATCGAGGACATGCGTTCCTTGATCGCGCGCTCCATGCGAAGCAGGCCGACGCGGTACTGGTTCTCCATCAGCTCGCCGACCGAACGCACGCGGCGATTGCCGAGATTGTCGATGTCGTCGATCTCGCCCTTGCCATCACGCAGTTCGACCAGCGTCCTGACCACGGCCAGGATGTCGTCCTTGCGAAGCACGCGCACGGTGTCCTCGGCCTTGAGCTCGAGGCGCATGTTCATCTTGACGCGGCCGACGGCGGACAGGTCGTAGCGCTCGCTGTCGAAGAACAGCGAGTTGAACATGGCTTCGGCGGTCTCGAGCGTCGGCGGCTCGCCCGGGCGCATGACACGGTAGATGTCGAACAGCGCGTCCTGGCGGCTCTCGTTCTTGTCGACGGCGAGCGTGTTGCGGATATAGGCGCCGACATTGACATGGTCGATGTCGAGGACCTGGATCTCCTGCTCGCCGGTGCCGAGCAGCACCTTGAGCGTCTTTTCGTCGATCTCGTCGCCGGCCTCGAGGAAAATCTCGCCGGTGGCGTAGTTGACGATGTCCTCGGCCAGGTAGTTGCCGAGCAGATCCTCGTCGGTCGCCTTGATCGCCTTGAGACCCTTCTCGCCGAGCTGACGCGCCTGGCGGGCGGTGATCTTCTTGCCAGCCTCGACGACGATCTCGCCGGTGTCGGCGTCGACCAGGTCGCCGACGGCCTTGAGGCCGCGGAAACGCTCGACGTTGAACGGAATGCGCCAATGGTCGCCGGCGCGCTTGTAGGTGATCTTGTTGTAGAAGGTCGACAGGATCTCCTCGCCGTCCATGCCGAGCGCCATCAGCAGCGACGTGACGGGGATCTTGCGGCGGCGGTCGATGCGGGCGTGCACGACGTCCTTGGAATCGAACTCGATGTCGAGCCACGAGCCTCGGTAGGGGATGACGCGGGCGGCGAACAAAAGCTTGCCCGACGAGTGCGACTTGCCCTTGTCATGGTCGAAGAAGACGCCCGGCGAGCGGTGCATCTGCGAGACGATGACGCGCTCGGTGCCGTTGACGATGAAGGTGCCGTTGAGCGTCATGAGCGGCATGTCGCCCATGTAGACGTCCTGCTCCTTGATGTCCTTGATCGACTTGGCGCCGGTATCCTCGTCGATGTCGAACACGATGAGGCGCAGCGTCACCTTCAGCGGCGCGGCATAGGTCAGGTCGCGCTGACGGCATTCGTCAACGTCGAATTTCGGTCCTTCGAACTCGTACTTCACGAACTCCAGCATGGAGGAGCCGGAAAAATCGGAGATCGGGAAGACCGACTTGAAAACAGCCTGCAGCCCTTCGTCGGGACGTCCGCCCTTGGGCTCGTCCACCATCAGGAACTGGTCATAGGATGCCTTCTGAACCTCGATAAGGTTCGGCATCTCCGCAACTTCCGGGATCTTTCCGAAGAATTTGCGTACGCGTCTGCGGCCATTGAAAGTCTGGGTCTGGGCCATCGTCGCTCCTTAGCTCTAAACTCGGGACGAACCTCGCCGCGGTTCGTCTTGCATACTGAGCCACCTGGGCAGCGGCTCTCTGTCTGTTCTCCGGCCGCCTTTCCAATTGCTTGGCGGCTACCGGCTAAAACGGGAGAAAACCCGTTTCCTGAAGGCCGGCTTACGGCCCTCAGGAAAGAGGTTTTCGTACATCTCGCGTCACGCAGCCTCCCCTGGTCACCCAAGAGAGTGGCGGACGGCGCGAGGCCGCCCGCCGCTTTTTACGGTTACTTCAGGTCGACCTTGGCACCGGCTGCTTCCAGCTGGGCCTTGAACTTGTCAGCGTCGGCCTTGGAAACGCCTTCCTTGACCGGCTTCGGAGCCGCTTCGACCAGGTCCTTGGCTTCCTTGAGGCCAAGACCGGTGATGGCGCGGACTTCCTTGATGACGTTGATCTTCTGAGCGCCTGCCTCGGTGAGGACGACGTCGAATTCCGTCTTTTCCTCGACAGGGGCAGCAGCAGCGGCAGCGCCGCCAGCAGCGGCAACCGCCACCGGAGCAGCAGCCGAAACGCCCCACTTTTCTTCCAGAAGCTTCGACAGCTCGGCCGCCTCGAGGACGGTCAGCTTCGAAAGGTCGTCTACGATCTTTGCGAGATCAGCCATTGTTGTATTCCTTCGTTAGGTTCGAACGTGTGTTTTTGATAGCGAGGAACGGCCTCATGCCGCCTCGTCCTTCCGGGCGTAAGCGCCGATGACGCGCGCGACCGAGGCCGCTGGCGCATTGACGATCTGGGCGATCCGGGTTGCCGGCGTGGCGATCATGCCAACCAGCCTGGCGCGCAGCTCATCGAGCGACGGAAGTGTGGCGAGTGCCTTCACACCGTCGGCGTTGAGCGAGGTGGTGCCCATTGCGCCACCGAGAATGACGAGCTTGTCATTCCCCTTGGCGAAATCGGACGCGACCTTCGGCGCCGCAATCGGATCCTCCGAATAGGCGATCAGCGTCTGTCCCTTGAACAGGTCGATGATCGATGCGGAGTCCGTGCCCTGAAGAGCGATTTTGGCGAGACGGTTCTTCGCGACTTTAACGGTGCCACCGGCGGCGCGCATTTTCGACCGAAGGTCGTTCATTTGCGCGACGGTGATACCGGCATAGTGGGCCACGACGACTGAACCTGCGCCCGAGAACGCATCATTCAGGCCCGTGACGAGTTCGCGTTTTTCCGCTCTGTCCACTGCCTATCTCCAGTTGACCCCTGCCCAATACGAGGACAGGCGTCGGGTTGCCTTTTGCCGGCCGGGCCATCCAGTAACGGATCTCCCGAACGACGCTCGAGGATCCTGCCCCCTTTCGCCACATCGACGGCCAAGCCGGCGATGCGCAGACAAAAGGCAAACACGGTTCGAACCTTTCATTGGAGCTTGTTGCTCCGTTGTCCGGTTTTCACCCGTCTCATGCAGGCCCACATGAATTAAGGCCCTCCTCTTGAATCAAGACTCGGGCCGCCCGCAATCTCGGACAGGATGTCCGGAAGCCTTCCGGCTTCCGGTACCGGGCCCAGGATAAATCCGAGGCCCGGAATTCAGTCACGGATCAGCCTTCGAGAGGCCGATCCAAAATGGTCTAATCAGGACGCGGCGAGCGTCGAGACGTCGAGCTTGAGGCCTGGGCCCATCGTCGAGGTGACAGACACCTTCTTGACGTAGTTGCCCTTGGCGCCAGCCGGCTTTGCCTTGGTCACCGCATCGGCGAAGGCACGGATGTTCTCTTCCAGCGCCTTGACGTCGAACGAGACCTTGCCGACGCCGGCATGAACGATGCCGGCCTTCTCGACGCGGAACTCGACCGCACCGCCCTTCGATGCCTTAACCGCCGCGGCGACGTCGGTGGTGACGGTGCCGACCTTCGGGTTCGGCATCATTCCGCGCGGGCCGAGCACCTTGCCGAGACGGCCGACGAGCGGCATCATGTCCGGCGTGGCGATGCAGCGATCGAAATCGATCGTGCCCTTCTGGACGATGTCGACCAGATCCTCGGCACCGACGATGTCGGCGCCGGCGGCCTTGGCCTCTTCAGCCTTGTCGCCACGGGCGAACACGGCGACACGGACCGAGCGGCCGGTGCCGTTCGGCAGATTGACCACGCCGCGGACCATCTGGTCGGCATGACGCGGGTCGACGCCGAGGTTCATGGCGACTTCGACGGTCTCGTCGAACTTGACCGAGGAACGATCCTTGAGCAGCTTCAGCGCATCACCGAGCGCATAGGCCTTGTTGGGATCGATGCCTTCACGAGTCTTCGATACACGCTTTGCAATCTTTGCCATGATCTCAGCCCACCACTTCCAGACCCATCGAGCGGGCCGAGCCCTCGACCATACGCATGGCCGCTTCGACGTCGTTCGCGTTCAGATCCTTCATCTTGGCCGTCGCGATTTCGCGAACCTTGTCGCGCGAAACGGTACCAGCCTTGACCTTGCCCGGCTCCTTCGAGCCCGACTTCAGGTTCGCGGCCTTCTTCAGGAAGTAGCTCACCGGCGGCGTCTTCATGACGAAGGTGAACGACTTGTCCTGGTAATAGGTGATGACGACCGGAACCGGCGATCCCTTTTCCATTTCCTGGGTCTGCGCGTTGAACGCCTTGCAGAACTCCATGATGTTGATGCCACGCTGACCAAGCGCCGGGCCGATCGGGGGCGACGGCGTAGCCGATCCCGCGGAGACCTGGAGCTTGAGCTGGCCTGCAATTTTCTTAGCCATCTCTTTTCCTGCCTTTGTCTATGCCGGGCCCAGATATGGGAAACACCGGCGGTTGCAGTCTGGTGGTGCGGTTCTTGCGGCCGGCTAAAGCCGCCTTCGCCTCCCACCGTTCATAGGGCTGCGCGCTGCCGCACCGCCTCCCCTGATCGCCAGACCGGCATCAGGGATTTCGGATCAGCCCTTTTCGACCTGTCCGAATTCCAGATCGACAGGCACAGCGCGCCCGAAGATCGAAACTTCCACCTTGAGCCGCGCCCGCTCCTCGTCCACTTCCTGGACGAAACCGTTGAAGGACGCGAAGGGACCATCCGAAACGCGGATCGCCTCGCCGATTTCGAAAGTGACCGACGGCTTCGGCCGCTCGACGCCTTCCTGCACCTGGTTCAGGATGCGCTGCGCTTCCGCCTCGGTGATCGGCACCGGCTTGGAGTCTCCGAGGAAACCGGTGACCTTCGGCGTGTTCTTGACCAGCGAGAACACGGCGTCGGTCAGGTTGGCCTTCAAGAGCACATAGCCCGGGAAGAACTTGCGCTCGGCGTCGACCTTGCGGCCGCGACGAACCTCGACCACCTTCTCGGTCGGCACCACGATCTGCTCGATATCGGCAGACAAGCCCTTCTGCTTGGCCTTGTTCTCGATGTCCTCGGCGACCTTCTTCTCGAAGTTCGAATAAGCGTGGACGATGTACCAGCGCGTAGCCATTTTTACGACTTCTCCGTAATCGCCGGACTTAGCGTCCAATGCCCAGAATCTGCTCGACCGCGAGGCCCATGAGCTGATCGGCGGTGAAGAAGAAGATCATCGCGATCACAGCAAAAGCCAGGACCATGACCGTCGAGATCATCGTCTCGCGGCGCGACGGCCAAGTCACCTTGGCTGTCTCCGCGCGCACCTGCTGGAGAAAGACGAAAGGATTTGTGGTTTTCGAAGCCATATGCCGCCTGTCTTCAAGACCCGTTGGCCGGGTCCCCTGGATGATCCCGCTGACCGGGACGTGCCGCCTGAGCTCAATCTCGCGCCGAATCAGCGCAATCATTTCGCCCATGCAAATCAGACGCGTAAAGCCGGCTTCCCAGCTTCACGCGTCGCGTGTCTGTCTCGTCTACATAAAACCGATTCTTGATCCACGCAAGTGGCAAGTGTCCGCTTTATGACCAAACGCCGCCTCGGAACCATCCAGTCGTTCCGTCCCGGCTATGGCGTCCTTATGCCCCAATTGGGCTAATATGGCAAGCGGGTCGCCGATTTTCAAATGGCAACCGCAATCCTCCATTCTCCACCTCGATCCAGTTCGCGTATGAAAGCGCGTACGGCGGTATGGCGGCGGATAACTTGGCATCCATGCCTGAGACATGCTTTCTTGGGACGATGACCGAGCCGACGCAAGAACAGGTTGAGCACCTTACCACCGCCTTCGAGCGCTTCACGCGCCGGTTCAAGGTAGCCGAAGCCGCCGCGGCAGCGGAGAACGCGCTTAACGCACTAGACGCTCAGACATTGGTCTTCATCTGCGATAATGCCGGGTGCGGTGCGGCGGACGTCGCCCGCTATCTCGACGTCGCGCCGACAACCATGTCCTCGGCCACGGACAGGCTTGTACGCAAGGGACTGATCGAGCGCCGCCGGCCGGAAGAGAACCGCAGGACGGTAGCCCTCACCGCCACGGCGAAGGGCGTGGAGGTGGTCGGCGATCAAAAAGCCGGTTACCGCAACGCCTGCATAGCAATGCTCAGGGCACTCAATGCCAGTGAACAACAGGAATTGATCCGGCTTACCGAGAAAATCGCAGATACGAACGTTGAATAGTACGAATTTCGTACTATCATAATAACAGGCCTGCTGCCTTTCCTCTGCCGATCCCCGAATGGAGGCGCCTGTGACCATCACGATCAACGGATCCGATTATGCCGTTCCCTACGATTCGCGCGTGTCGCTGCTCGACATGTTGCGCGAGCGGCTGAGCCTCACCGGCACGAAACTCGGTTGCAATCAGGGTGCCTGCGGCGCTTGTACTGTCCTGCTGGACGGGGAACGGGTGCTATCTTGCCTCACCTTGGCTGCACAGGCCGATGGCCGTGATGTCCTCACGATCGAGGGGATGCAAGGAGCGGATGGCAGCCTCCACCCACTGCAGAAGGCGTTCATCGAACACGACGGCTTGCAGTGCGGCTATTGCACTCCAGGCCAGATCTGCTCGGCGGTCGCCATGGCGCGGGAGTTGCGGCGCGGCGACCCAAGTCATGTTACTGCCAATCTCGCCGCCGGCCCCGATGGGCCGACCCGAGAGGAAATCCGTGAACGAATGAGCGGCAATCTGTGCCGCTGCGGAGCACATAACGGCATCGTCGAAGCGATCGAGGAAATGCTTGGTAGAGAGGCGGCATGACACCCTTTGCATTTCATGTCGCGCGCGATTGCGCGGAAGCCCTGTCGCTCGGCGCTGCCAGCGGCGCCCGATTCATCGGCGGAGGCACGAACCTTGTTGATCTGCTCAGGCAGAATGTCGAGTCCGCTTCCAAACTGGTCGACGTCAGCCGTCTGGCCGCCAACATTCACGAAGTCGGTAACGGCGCGCTTCTCGTCGACGCATCGGTGAAGAACAGCGCGCTCGCCGCGCACCCGATGGTCCGTGGTCGCTATCCGATGCTGTCGCGCGCTCTACTGGCCGGGGCCTCGGCGCAGATCCGCAACATGGCCACGGTCGGCGGCAACATTATGCAGCGGACACGCTGCGCCTACTTCTACGATGTGGATGGGGCGCGATGTAACAAACGGCAGCCTGGTAGCGGCTGTGACGCGATAGGCGGGTTCAACCGTTATCACGCCATTCTGGGTGTATCGAACGACTGCGTGGCAACCCATCCCTCGGACATGTGCGTAGCGCTTGCCGCGCTCGCCGCGCTGGTGCATCTCGTCGGACCCGAGGGTGAGCGAACCGTGCCGCTTGCCGAGTTTCACGTTTTGCCCGGCGCCAGCCCACAGATCGAGACTGTCTTGCGGCCCGGGGAGATGATCACCGCGATAGAGCTTCCGCCCGCGACCCCCGCAATGGCGAATTCTGAATATCGCAAGGTCCGCGACCGCTCGAGTTACGCATTCGCTTTGGTGTCCGTGGCAGCTGGCCTGGAAGTGGTGGGAGGCAAGATCGCCGAAGCCCGGATCGCGCTTGGCGGCGTGGCCGCAAAACCATGGCGCGCCACGCGTGCCGAGGCTGCGCTTCGCGGATTGCCGGCGACCCGCGCAAACTTTCTCTCCGCCGCGGAAGAGGAACTGACCAAGGCGCAGCCGCTTGAAGGCAATGCGTTCAAGATCGGCCTGGTGCAGCGGACGACCGCCGCCGTCCTTGAATCGCTGGCAGGAGAGCGCGCATGAGCAAGCTACAGAACGCCCTCGTCGGCGGAGTTCGCACAGTGCTGGGGCGCGTTCCGGCCAGTTGGCTGCCCGGCGGCACGCCCGATCCGATCATCCAGAAGCGCGCGACGCTCGGTACACAACAGTCACGTATCGACGGTCCGGACAAGGTTTGCGGCGCGGCGCGCTTCGCGGCCGAAGTGCCGATGGCGAACCTGCTCCATGCCGCTTTTGTCCATTCCACCATCGCGCGCGGCAAGATCGCCGAGCTCGATGTTTCCGCCGCCGAAGCCGCGCCAGGGGTCGCGCTGGTGATGACATATCGCAACGCGCCGAAAATGTCGGTGCCCCCCGCGATCGGCATCACCAATCTGAAGGCGGCAGGCAACCACACGCTTCCGGTGATGCAGGACGCTGAAATCCGGTGGAACGGACAGGCGGTCGCCGTCATACTCGCCGAAACCCGCGAACAGGCCGAACATGCCGCCACGCTGGTCCGGATTCGTTACAATGCCGAGCAGTCACGCACGCGGTTCAAGGAGGGGAAGAAAAATGCGCGCACGCCGGACTCAATACTGATCGAGCGGAACCGGGTCGACAAGGGCAATGCCAGAAAGAAGCTGGCCGAAGCGGCCTACAAGATCGATGCGGTCTACAGGACGCCGTGGCAGAACCATAACCCGATCGAACCGCACGCCGCCACGATCGCCTGGCAGGACGGGCGACTGATCGTCCACGACGCGACGCAGATGATTCACGCTACGGCGGGTTCTCTGGCAAAAGTGTTCGGGCTGAAAGAGGCGGATGTCTTCGTCAGTTCACCCTTCGTTGGGGGTGGTTTCGGCGCAAAGGGGATGTGGGACCATCAGATCCTCGGCGCCGCCGCGGCAAAGCTTGCCGGGCGGCCGGTGCGTGTCGTGCTGTCGCGAGCGAGCATGCACCGCCTCGTGGGCGGTCGCACTCAGACTGAGCAGCGGGTGGCGCTGGGGGCCGGCGCCGATGGGAAGCTCACCGCCTTGCTGCATCACGGCTATGCAACCAAGCCGCAGCACAGCATATGCGACGAAGGCTTCAGTCTCACCGGGCGATCGCTCTATGCGTCCGGAAGCTTCGACATCGTCCAGCACCACGTCGATCTCGACCTGCTGGCCAACTCTTTCATGCGTGCCCCCGGAGAGGCTCCAGGAACTTTCGCGATTGAATGCGCGATGGACGAACTCGCCCATCAACTGGGGATGGACCCGGTCGAATTGAGGCGCCGCAACATCGCTTCCTGCGATCCGATCAGCGGCTCCCCTCACTCGCAGAGCGCCACGATGACCGCGTACGACTTAGGTGCCGAACGCATCGGTTGGGCCAGGCGCGCGCCTGCACCTCGTGCGCGATGCGAAGGGGAATGGCTGGTTGGTATGGGCTGCGCGGGCGGAACCTTCCCTTTCGCCCGCATGCCGGGCACTTCCGCGCGAATCACCCTCGACGCTGGCGGTCAGGCGCATGTCGCAAGCGCCGCGCACGAGATGGGAATGGGGACCGCGACCGTCCAACGGCAGCACGCAGCGGACCGGCTGGGTCTGCCGCTCGATAGCGTCTCGGTGACTATCGGCGACTCCCGCCTGCCGTTCGCCAGCTTCGCCGGCGGATCGTCCCAGACAGCCTCGCTCGGCGCGGCTATCAGTGCAGCGAGCGGCAAACTTGCCGCCGAGTTGTTGCGCCTTGCCGGCAACGACACGCCGCTGGCGGGCCTCAGGGCGAGTGAGGTCGAATTCGCCGACAGCGGGCTGCGCAGCATCGAGGACCCCTCCCGGCACGAGAGCTTCGCTTCGATTTTTCGGCGCTCGGGACGCAACGAGCTCAGCGTCACAGGCGAAAGCGGTGCGCCGCTGGAAATGCTCAAATTCTCAATGCACAGCACGTCGGCCATTTTCTGCCAGCTGCGCGTGAGCGAGGTTACCGGGGAAATCCGGATAGATCGCCTGGTCGGCGCCTTCGATTGCGGCCGTATTCTCAATGCGAAGACCGCAACGAGCCAGTTCAAGGGCGGCATGATCATGGGGCTGGGAATGGCCCTGACGGAAGAGACGCTGCTCGACGAGCGAAGCGGCCGAATCATGAGCACGTCGCTGGCCGACTATCACGTGCCGGTGCATCTGGACGTGCCGGAGATCGATGTGCTGTGGACGGACATTCCTGATCCGCGCACTCCCATGGGCGCGCGCGGCATCGGCGAGATCGGTACGACCGGCGTGGCCGCAGCGGTCGCCAATGCCGTGTTCAACGCTACCGGTACTCGCGTGCGCGACCTGCCTATCACCCTCGACAAGCTGGCCTCCAATGCAACTCCGGAAAAGCGCGAAGCGATTTCCCGTCCGGAATTCCCGTGAAAACAAATATCTGATCAGACCAACAAGAAGTCAGCCACTTCGAAGTCAAGGCGTCGATAGAGCGAAAAGGAGACGTTCAGCGCCAAGGCATGTTGCACAAGGCTCTGGCACACAATTTCGGCCATGGGGAAGTCTCGAGGCGTTCATCATTCCTCGGAAGGAATGGCACGGGCAGCAGGGCTCGAACCTACGACCTGCGGTTTTGGAGACCGAATAGCCTTTTCATATCTCATTGCTTTCAAAGTGATATTTGGCATTTTTCTGAGCGATGTGCAAGGATTTGTGAAAGCCAATCGCTATACTTTCGCTTGATTGGGCGCACCGTCGTCGGCTTGCCTGAGAGATTAAAGGCTTCTTTCGCTCGATGGGATCGAGGGCGGACTATCCCCTCACCATTCTTTCACGTCCGGTTGCAAATTGAACAAAAATGGCGCAAGAACGTACAGGGAACACTCTAGGGGTTCATCCCGGGTTGATCTAGGGCATTTTCCATACTAATGTAGTCGAATGCGTTACACCCAAAGCCAGATCCGCGAGCTGCTTTCCATTTCGGTGGATGCGTTCCGCACGTGGCGGGATGCCATTCCCGCGCTGGCGATGCACAAGGGACATGCTCCTAGCTTCACGCCTGGAGACGTTGTTGCGATGGCAATTGTCGCGGAACTCGTCAGGGATTTCGGTGTCCGTGTTGGCACCGTCGGGCACCGTTTCGATCAACTGTTCATGGAGTGTCGGGGAAGGTCATGGCTGTCGCTTGAAAACTGCATTGCTCTGATCGAAGTCGACAATCTCCGCCTTGTGGACGTGAAGGCGGATCGCCCATCGCTGGACGCTTCCACCCTTCGCGTTCCTTGTGGCCCGATCATATCTCGCCTGCGCTCCGCGCTCACAGCGACTGAATCCGATGACGTGCAAGGATACCTACAGTTTCCCCCGACTTCCGTGCCCGGTCAGCCTGAGCAACGCGGAAAACGAGCATGACCACCGTCTTCGCTTCAGCACTGGCGACAGAGTGGAAGGACCGTTTAGGGCTCACACATCGGCGCTCACCCGAACTCTACGAGTCGGCTGACGCCGTTAGCGACGTGCCGCATGCGCCAGCTATCCGCGCGGCACTGAATGAAATGGGTGTTTCGGCGATCTTCTGCGTCCAGGGAGTTCCCACCGTCGCCATCCTCGAAGCCGATCATTATGATCGTGCCAAGATTATCGATCTTCACGGCGCGCTCTGGAATCAGGGCTTGGCGAGCCTATTGTTAGTTATCGCCGATGACACTCTCAGAGCGTTTTCGCTCGCGCGTACTCCGTTCAGCGATCCCGGTGACGCATTCGAGACTCGTTGCCTCATTGATAGCCTCAGCCTGACGACCGAAGCTCTAAGATTTCAGAATCTGATCTATGGAGCGGAATCCGGACGGCTCTGGAAGGACTACGGCGATTACTTCCCCCCTAAGGAACGTATCGACCAAGTCCTACTCGACAATCTGAACGCGTCCCACGAACTCCTGCAAGCTGCCGCGCTTGCCCCTGATGCGGCGCAAGCCTTGCTGATCCAGGCGATGTTTATCGCCTATCTTGAAGACCGGGAGATCGTAACGCCTGCCTATTTTGCGGCCGTTACCGAGAAGAGCGCTGAGAGTTTCTCCGCGTTGCTGGAAACCGGCGACGTCGATCTCTTTCGATCGCTCTTTCGTACGCTCCACACAGATTTCAATGGTGACCTGTTCGTTGCGCCCTGCTCTTTCGAGCCAAAAGGCGAGGCGCCAGAAGTCACGGCCACCCATCTTACCATCTTGGCCCGCTTTCGATCGGGGCGCGAAGAGATGGCGCATTCAGGCCAGCAACGGTTCTGGGGTTATGACTTCCGCTATATCCCGATCGAGCTAGTCAGCGCCGTCTATGATCGCTTTCTGGGGGAACGCGAGGCCGAACGCCGCGCCAATGGCGCCTATTACACGCCCATGTTCCTCGCCGACACCGTCGTTTCCCAAGCCTGGGAGATGTTGCCGGACGCGACACGCACGAGTGGAAACTTCCTCGACCCCGCCTGCGGTTCGGGCGTTTTCCTTGTCCGGTCGTTCCAGCGGCTATGCGAGCATTGGCGCGCCAAGCACAAAACGCAGACGATTTCCTGGAAGACGCTTCTATCACTGCTGAGCCAAATTAATGGCTGGGATCTAAATGGCGGCGCCGTTCGGGTCGCGGTGTTCTCGCTCTATGTCGCTCTGCTCGAAGAGGTTTCGCCACGCGACATCCGAAAACTCATCACCCGGGGAAAACTCCTCCCCGAGCTTTGGGGCAAGACCCTCGTCTGCCGAGACTTTTTCGAGGTGTCGCCAGACGGCGCCCGGTACGATGTCATCATCGGAAATCCGCCATGGACCAGCCGCCGAGGCCCGGCGCGCTCGTCCGTCCAGTGGAGCAAGAAGACCGGCCATCCTATGCCTGGAGGCGAAGACGCCTGGGCATTCAGTTGGAAAGCCCTCTCACATCTCGCCGATGACGGACTGATCGCGTTCCTGTTGCCAGCGATGGGATTTTTGCACAACCACGCCCAAAACACGGTTGACGCACGTGACGCGTTCTTCCGGAAATCTCAGGTCCGCCGCATCATCAACTTCGCGGACCTTCGATTTCAGCTCTTCGAGAAAGCCCATCGCCCCGCCGCTCTGATTATCTACGGCAGCGCGAAAGCGGACGGTTTCCCATATCGTTTCGATTATTGGGCGCCGAAGGCCGATCTTAATCTCCGCATCAAACGTGTCATTACCCTGAGCAGCGCCGACAAGGCCGGACTTGGGGTCGGCGCGGTTCTGGATAACCCGCTTATCTTCAAGCAACGGCTTTGGATGCGGGACCCAGACGCCAAGCTATTTGGTTACCTCGCCAGGCTTCCCAAGCTGGAGGCCTTCGTCAACGACTTCGGCAGCCTGAGCCGTCGCCGTGAAGAGCCGGGCGATCGATGGGTGATCGGCCAAGGCTATCAGCCTTTCAATGAGGGCAGCGAAAGCGACGCGCCACCGCTCGCCAGCGAGTACGTCGGTCGATTGCCAGACCTACCGATTACAGCGTATTCACGTTTGGCTCAGGCTGCGGAAGGCTTGCATCCGGCCGCTTCACCGACGGTTCGCCGTCGCGGATTCGAGGCCGGGTTCGACGGTACGCGCATTCTTATCCCGCGTGGGGTGGAGACATCGCAAAATCGCATGCGGGCCGCCTACTGCGACGAGCCGCTGACCTTCCAGCATATATTCCAGGCGATCATGGTGCCGGATGGCCAACACGACCGTGCGAAGGTCCTAACCGCGATACTCAATAGTCGCGTCGCGGTCTGGTACGCCTTTCATGGCACCGCGTCGTTCGGTTCGGATCGACCGGAGGTCCAGCAGGCCGACCTGCTGCGATTGCCATTTCCGTCGCCGGCCGATGTTCCCGATCAAAATGCCGCCGCTCGAGCAGCTCGTGAGCTGATTGCGATCGTTGACGACGCACGCGGACGGTCGAACGGGCCGTTTTCGATGCAGATCGAAGAGAGCGAGATCCTTCGAACCATCGATCGGCTGGCGTACCAATATTTTTGCCTGTCCCCCGATGAAATCGCGCTGATCGACGATACCGTCGATGCGATCCTGCCCGCGCTGCAGCCTCATGAAGGCCACTTCCCGAAACTGTGGGGTGCACCGGACGAACCGCAACGGGCACAATACGCGCGCACATTGGCGGCCAGCCTGGCGGACTGGTTCAAAGACAAGAAAATTCATGCTCGCCTCGTCGCGCGCGGAGCGGACCTAGCGATACTTCGCCTGCACCTGGGCGGCCATGAAGGCTATGCCGAGGATGCCGGCGGCGAGCTAAGCGACGTTCTTGAGCAACTCGCTGCTCACATCAACAGGCCCCTCGATGGCAATTTCCAGCTGATGCCGGACCTCCGGTTGTTCGTCGGTGACTACCTTTACCTCATCAAGCCGATGCAGATGCGCTTTTGGCTACGCTCCACCGCGCTCGCCGATGCGGATGGTATAGCGCTCGATCTCCAGCAAGCCGCAGCCGTGCCGCAACGGCGGAGTGCTGATTGATGCTAATCGGTGATATGCAGGAGTGGGTCGACAGCTTCGTTTCGTTTGATGACCGCTTCTTGGAGAGGATCGCCGTCGCGTGGCCCGCTTGCATGGCCATTCTACCCGAACAGCCCGGGGAAGATGACATCACCATCAACCTCGTCGATCATCTCACCAAGGACGTCGTCGTGCGTCGGCTGTGCCATTGGGTCGAGTATCAGTTCGAGCCATTTGGCCTCGCTACGGACGGGTCGAAATACAGCAAGGGCATCATCGACATCGCCGTGCTCTTCGACTGGGAACGGGAGCGATATCTGGCCTATGAGTGCAAGCGGCTCAACGTGATCAACGGCGGAAGCCGCAGCTCCTTGGCCACCGTGTACGTCACCCAAGGCATGATGCGTTTTCTCAGTGAACAGTATGCGGAGCATCTGCCTGTCGGCTGCATGCTGGGCTATGTGCTGGACGGGGATGTGCCCTTTGCCAAGGCGCGGCTCGCCAGCGCCATAGGAAGCCATCCTCCTCTTGCTCTCATCGATGGGCCAACGCCACTTGCCGCAATCGAAACCATCGAACGATTCCGAACACGGCACACCCGTCCAGCTGGATTAGAAATTGAGCTTCGACACGCGCTATTTTCTTATCCATCAGTGACTGCGCCAATTGGCTGACGAACGGAACCCGATCGACCATTCCTGAGTTCGACAGCAGATGGCGCCTCCATCGTCCAGGACCATGGAGGGAGGCATGGAGAACGGTTTTCGCGTTCGCTATGGCCAACGATAGACCATCGATCCTGGCCCTACCCGTGTTCCCGTACTAGGCGGCAAGGGGAGCGGGCGAAATGCCTGCCCAAGAAGGTGCCGTTCCCAAGAAACTAGCATCGATCTATCAACTGACCCGCCCGTGGCACCGTTTGTATTTTTCGCCTGATCCACATGGGCATCGCTCGTTACGACCTACCTTCCGCACCGCTACTGGACCCCGCACAGTCGGAATGCGCCCGTTTCCCTTCAGCAGCGCCGCAGCTTGCTCCAAGGCCCCCGGCGGAGGAACCCACTTGGGTGGCGGCCCGACTGCACGAAGATGCCGGATCAACTCACCCTGAGCGGCTAGTTCCTTTTGTACCAACGGCTTGAGACCGGGCTCATACGGCATAAGTCGAGCGATTTCCGCCTCTGCATCATCAAATCGACCGCAGTAGGCCAAAACGACGGCGTAGTGCGAGCGAACGGTGATGAGGTAATCCGCCAACTTCCATTGCCGCAGTTGCGGCAGGACAATCGTCTCCATCATGTTCAATGCGCCATCGAAATCGTTGCGGCGGATAAACTGGTCAACGACATCCTGCGCAACACGGAATATAGAATCCGGCGCACGTGCCAGGTCGTAGAACTTCAAAGCGTGAATTCGCGCGAAAGGCGAAGGTTTGCCCTGCGCATCCATCGCCTTGGCTAAAAGGTCGAGGGAATCCGCAAGATGCTTGATATCGTCAACATCCGCTCCCTTCTTCAACATTTTGGCAAGGTCCGGCGCATTGTTGCCCATGACCCGTGCGGGCGTTAGCCCGATGAGATCGTAGTATTCCCCTATCAAAGGGTCGACCCGCGCCACGGCCGCCGTCGGCTCTCCAAGTGCGAGTTCGGCGCAGGCGATATTGTATGAAAAGATGCGTCGATGCGCGGCGGGCAGTTCTTCGACGATTGGTGTTAGGTCTGCTATCAGGCTCACTGCTCCCCGACGGTCACCAATCCTCGCCAAGAAGTTCATGCGCTTCATGCCCGCACGAAGCCGCTCCTCCCCTCCGAGATTATTGGCCGTGATCAGCGCGTCCATCTGATCGAGCCAAACGGCCGCCCGATCCGAGTCGGCTTTCATATCGGCAAAGGCCAAAGCATCAAGAGCCTTGATGCGCTGATCTGGAGGAACGGTTTCGTCCTGCGCGCCGTGCTCGAGGTAGGCTTCGACCTCGGGCCAGACGCCCATCTCGTGAAACAGTTCTTCCGTCGCCATCTCGACCAGCACATCGAGCCGACCCACTGCACCCGTGAGCCGCAAGAACAAAGAGAGCTTCATCGGGCTCCAGCTCGTTTGAAGGCTCTCCTGGACCACCGTTCTCAGGGCCTCCTGACGCGCCCTCATCGCCTCTGTCCCGTGAAGAGCGAGGCGCCCTTTGCCGACGACTCGGGCCGCATCATGCAACTTGATCTTGTCGCCCGCGAAGGCCTGCAGCAGGCCCTGACTCAGGAGATGGCGAAGCGATTGCAAAAAGATCGGTCGTTCTGGCCCTCCGGCGGCGCCGACGTATGAGCCAGCTTCCTCACGCGTGATGGGCGCATCGCAAAGACTGAGGAGGTCTGCGACTTCGGCCACAGCGCTTGGCAAGCGTTCGAAGACGCGGCCCAGGATAAATTCCTGCGCCATCTCTCTGGTGTGGGCCGAGCGCGCCAAGTCTGCACACAGGCGCTTCGCCGAACCCTCGTAGTCGGACCTTGCTACGGAGAGCGCATTGAGCACGAAAAGCGGGAGCCCTCCCGTCAAGTCGATCAAGTGCTGACAATCCGCGGCATCGCCGTGACATCCTGCTTCATGTGCGGCAGCAGCAACCGTATCAGGCGCCCACCCTGACAGATTTTCACGAGTAGCCCCGATAATGGCTTCGATCGCGGCGACTTCACCCTCCGGTCGGCCGAGAAGCACGAAGCGGATATTCTCAGCCGCCTGAACCACACCGATCAGATCGTCAGCAACCAGCTTGTGGACATTGTCCAGGGCAACCGTCACGACTTCTCCGAGTTCATGCACGCGGCGAGAGAGAAGCTGCAGGATTTCGCGGCCAGAAGCCCCAGGAAGAAAGATCTCGCCAAGGCCCTGCCCGCCGCCGAGCAAACGCCCGGCGACCTCGCGCGCGACAGCATTGGCCAGAGCCGCTCCTGGGAGGTCAGCGACGTCGAGGTAGACCAGAGGATTCGGAGCATGCTGGGCGGATTGTGCCAGCCATGAGGTTTTGCCTGCGCCCGAATAGCCAACGATCAGACGGATTCGCTCGCCCGTTGAGAGAATGGGCTCATTCTGTTGTACCCGATAGGGGACCGGAGGCACTGGCAGATCTTGCAATTGCAGCACCAGTTGCTCAAAAAGGGCCGGAAGGTCTGGCGCAGCAAACACATGGTCGAGCGTCGCCTTCTCTCCTGTCGCCGCAAGCGTGACGAGCCCTGCCAGCTTCCAGACAAGTGTCTCAGGCGCCAGCGTTGCAAACGGCAAGGTTTCTGCCAGCCCACAAGTAGCCTGGACTGCTTCCATCAAAGAGGGCTGCGGGAGAGGAAGGATCCGTTTGGCCGGTGCGGCCGCCGGCCAGTCGATGGTTACGTCCCCGGGCCAATCGCCTGCACCAAGCCTTTCCAACAAAGGCCCGTTCGGCTGTGCATTGCAGACGACGACGAAATGCGCAGTGCCGTCGCGCTCTCCTCTGGCATGGGAGGCACGCAATTCCGCAAATCGCGCCATAGCGCTCTCGATATCATTCCAGGCGAGGGCTTCCTTGCGATGCTTCACTTGGACGTAGATGCGAGTTCCGTCCAGTTGCACCTCGACATCTTCGTCGCTTTCGACAGAAACGGTCTTTGCCGCCAACGCTGCCGCCGACAGCAGGCATTGCACGGTGTAAAGGTGCTGGAAAAGGAAGCCACGATGGACCGCTTCAATTCGAACCAGTTGCGCGGGGTCGAGAACGCTGGGGCCGACTCGGGTCGATTGGGACAAGGGCGGCGAGTCCTCCCCGTTTGCAGCGTACATTGCAGCTTCCTTTTTCATGATGCGGCCAGAAACCGGACCAGCACGTTGCCCATGCCACGACGATTTCTGATGCAGTCGTCGCAAAGGCGCAAGGATGGCACTCCAGGCATGGTCTCGGCGCCATTGACCAACCGATAGTCCAGCGTCGGCTCGTCTCCACAGGATGAGCAAACGTTCGTCCCACCCTCCGCCTCTACGGCGTGACGGGACAGAGCCGCCAGGTGTGGTTCGACTCGGTCAACAATTGAGTACCAGTAGGCGCTGTGCGGCTCGACCTGTTCCATGTACCGTTTCAGGTCGTCTGGATAATGTTCGGCAAGCCACGTGTAGGCGACTTCCCGACGCCGCTGGTCGTTCTGAACGAGGGTTTGATAGAGCTCGATCTGCAGGCGCAGGGATTCACGCGGGTGTTTGCTGTTAAGTGCATAGAGTTGAACAAGATTGACCGCGAACCGGACGCCGCCGCTATAGGCCTCTCTGACTGTGCCGATGCAATATTCCCGCAGATCCTCCTGTGAACCAGTCATCTGTTCGATGAGGCTCTGGTCATAGCGCCACGGATGCAGGCCAATTTCCATTCGCCACACATCGAGGTAGCCGCTGCTACGGAGGGCAGCTGCTATGACTGGATCCGCGTCAGGCCGATTGACGAGTAAGGGATAGATATCGTTGAGGCTCTCGACATCAGGATCAACAGACCGTGCTGCGGCGAGGACGGCGTTCTGGGCTTTATGCGTGGCCTTGACTGGGTTCCTGCGAGCTTTCGACCATTTCACCTCCTGGGGAGGAACCGTCTCTGTCTCGACCGGCACCTCTACCAGCAAGGGGCTAAGCCGCAGAACTTCCGGTGAGCAATAGTCGGCGTCCGGAACAAGATCGATGCCGGCCTTCTTGTACACCCTTGCAACCAAACGGGAGCAGAACTGGCGTTTCGTCCTCGGCTTACGCATTGAACGCGCTGCGGGCACTGAACGCCCAGCCTCCGGCAGCGAATAACGCGCACCAATCTCGGCGCGGGCATAGTCAATAACGCTCGATAAGACTTCCTGTGTGACGGGCTCCTTAAGGCGGAAGTGAAATACCTTTTCATCGTCCCGGAACAGCTCGCGCTGCAGATTGCGCGCCTGAACGCCGTCCATTGTCGAGTCGATGAAGGAGCCATGCTGTACGCAAATCATAGCGTGAGACACGATGCCATGCGTCGCGATGCGGACCGCTTTGCTGGTGCCGGGTCGTGCCGTGAACAGAATGTCTCCCGGCTCAACGCTGTCGATCTTGATGCGCTTCATATCTCCCCCGACTAAACCGCTCAGAGTGCGGTTACACGAAAGTTACACAGAAACAAGCGGCGTGATTGAAGTTCACGTAACTTGTTGAAAAATTTGGTGGGCGATACTGGGTTCGAACCAGTGACCCCTACAATGTCAACCGCAAAAGCTGGGAATGACTAGTCGAAAACGAACAATTATATATCTGATATACCGTCATTTCTATGAAGTATTCCCACATCATTACTTCACTTTCTATGTAACATTTGCTATAAATCGGTTACATGAAAGTTACATGAAATGCCTAAGTTATTTTTGGATGATTCCGTTGTCCTTGCCGCTAACTGCCCTTCTGAAAAAGACCAGGAAATCTATTGGGACCATCCCGTGGGATTGGATCGGCGTATCCGCAACGGCTCCGTCTCAGGGTTAGGTCTGCGCGTCACAGCGTTGGGGCATAAATCCTTTGTCCACGCCTATCAGTTCAACGGCAAACGTTACCGGAAGGCTCTGGGCTCCACCATCGTCCTCAACGTAGCCTCTGCGCGCCTGGCCGTCGGCCAGCGGCAACGTCAGTTGGAGGCCGGCGAAAATCCTGACCTTGATGACTGCGACAAGCGCCGCGCCCATCTCCTGACGGTCCGCGAGGCTATTGACCGCTATTGGGAGAGTCATATCCAGACGCTATCGGCGGGGTATCAGGTCAACTTCGCAATATTTGTGGCGACGTGGCACCGGAAGCGGCCGAAAAAGGTCACTCGTCGAGGTCATAACATCCGCAAACCGTATATTGACTTCGGTTCGATGTTTGCGGACCGGCCGTTTTCCTCGATCAAACCCTTGGACACTGAACGATTCCAGCGGCAGTTTTCCTCGCCGTACAGCCACAACGACGCCTTGGGGCACGTTACGGCGCTATTCAACTGGGCGATCCGGATGCAGCTCGTGGATATGCGCAACCCGTGCAGCCCGATCAGGGCGCGGAAAGTGATGCGGCGCCGCCGGGACTATTCCACCGAACAGATTAGGCAGATTGCGGCCCACATCTTCTATCCGATCCTCGATGTGCCGCCCGAAACCGCCAAGCTCGAAGGGCTTGCCAAACGGGATACGGCCCTGGTCAAGGCGCGGATAACAACTACCAACGACCAGATGCAGGAGCTCTGCAATTTCATGGGCATCCTGTTCCTGACCATGGCCCGCCCCAGTGACCTGACCAACGCGGAATTCGACCATTTCGATCTGGAGAAACTGGTCTGGCACAAGCACAATACCAAGGGCCTCAAGCTCTCGCGTTCGCTCTATGAATACGCCTATCGTTCGGTGCCCATCCATCCTCGGGTTGCCGGGATGGTGCAGGCCCAGCGCCTTCGCTGGCCTGAAAGCAAGTTGCTGTTCCCGTCGCACACGGACATGGCCCTGCCCCGCGACAACTTCCGCAAGGGGCTAGACAGGTTCAAAGCCCTTCCGGGTGTGCCGGAGTATTTCCAGCTTTACGACCTCAAGCGGATTGCGATTTCGCTGATGCTGACCGGTCAGGGTGTATCGCACGAGGCGATCTCCCATTACGTGGACCACAAGGGCAATCTCGAAACCACCATGATCTACGATCTCGGACTGGTGGATCCGCTGCGCCCGGTGACCGAACGGCTTGGCGTGCTGCTCGGCATCTAGAACGCGTCTCAGGGCTCGTCCCGCCAGATCTCCCGCCGCACGAACCTGATTTCGACGAGACGGCGGTATCGCCCGGTGATCGCCTCCTCTCCGACTAGGTGCACAAGCTCGGCATCAATGTGTTCTGACCTGCCGCACTTCTCGCAACGGCGGAAATCCGACCTGATCAGGACAATCGTCAGCAATTGGCTGACAGCCAACGCCTATTTGCCGGTTCCGCTGGAGCTTGATGAGGACAGTGAGACAGACGGGACCGCCTAAGGAAGCGCGATGAGGATCGCTGTCCCCCTCCTCCATAGAGCAAAGAGCGATAGCTTGAAATTGTGCGATTCCGCGAGGCCGGCGATACGCTTGACTCGGCAAAAATCCGGATCATATCTTCGCTATTTGAGGTAAAGCGACAGCCTATTTCTCTGGTTGCCTCGCTACACCTGACCATCAGTCTGTCGACGTTTCTGGAGCGATACGATGACCCAGCACCGGCTGAATGGTACCTTGCAATGTCCCGAATGCGGCACGGTTCGCCTTGATCTTCCGGACCAGCCCGATTCCAACACCGTCATCCCGTGTTCGACGTGCCATAAGCCGATGGGCACGTGGGGCGAGCTCCGGCATGATTTCGTGCGACAGGCGGGCAAAGGCGTGTTTGCGCTAGTAAGGCCAGTTCATTAGGATCGACTAAACGCGCCCGCTCTTGGCGGCCACGCCCGGCTGAGTCCGGACATTCGGCAAAGCCGTGCCGAAGTGGCGTTGTTCTTCCTCGCCGTAGGCACCACTGGTCAGCTTGATCATTCCGGGACGGTCGACGATCGTGATCTCCCCGCGCCTGGCGTGGATCAGCCCCCGGTACTCCAGCATTTGCAGTGAGGTAGTGACGCCGGGACGCCGTGTTCCGAGCATCGTCGCCAGAAATTCGTGCGTCAGATAGATTTTGTCGCCCTCCACCCGGTCATGAACCATCAGCAGCCAGCGCGCCAGTCGTTCCTCAAGCTTTGAATGGCCATTGACCAAGGCCGTCCGGGAAGACTGGATCAGGAAGGCATGGGCGTACCGCAAAAGCGATTCACGAAGGGTCGCGCTTTCCGAGAGTACCGCACGAAGCTTGGCTGCCGGCAGGCACCAGCCATCGCTGGCGACCTGGATATAGGTTTCGTTCGGGGAGCTGTCGCGGCCGAGAATGACCGCAACCCCTGTCATGCCATCGTGTCCGATGAGGCCGACTTCACTTTGCCTGCCCCCTGACATGGCGGCGACCACAGAAGCAATGCCTGCCTCGGGGAAATAGACGTGTTGAATGGGCCTGTTGGCGTCTTCCAGCCGCGCCTTGATGTCGAGAACAACGTGGTGCATCGAAGGCTGCAACAGGGCAAAATCTTCGGCTGCGAGTGTTTTCAAAACATAATTACGAAGGAGGGATTGGGGCATCGCTCTTCTCCCGTTACGGGCAAGAGCGCGTACCTCTCACTGTCGACTGCATCCGAATAAAGGGCGGCCGATACGTTAGCGTATACCCTATGGGCGCCACGCGCAAATTCGCGAAGCGCACCTTTAACAGGCCCTGTTCGGACGTGACGATGGATTCGCCCTTGATGCCGGCGCTCGACTTCGATCGACTTTTCGATAAACAACTTTGATGCTTTGGTGGCGGACTTCGGGCGGCGAGAATGGCAAACGCGAAATACTACATCTCCAAGGACGTCCACCGGTGGAGTGTCCGATATGACGGCAAGGACTATCCGTTCGACACTCACTCAGCTGCTGTCCTGGCCGCTGTGAACGCTGCGACATTCGCCTCAGCACAAGGGCATGAGGCCGAGGTCTTGGTTCAGGGCATTGACGGCAAGTGGCGCACCGAATGGCCGACAGCCTGAAATTGTTAAGCAGGCGCTAACCACGACACACACCCCTCATCCATCGTGAACAACCGATCCGGAGCGCGTCGATTATGCTTGGGCCTTCAAACAGGATCCTGTCGTGCTCGCGACCGCGTTCGCCTTGCTGATCTCATTCTTGGTCAGCGTCGCCCTCCTGTCCTGGGCGGCGCCTGATACGGCCAAAGCCATATCCGCCGGCTTCCAGCACGATGGCGCTATCGCATGTCCCAAGGAATCGGAGGATCCAGGTGGTGCAAACCGGGAGCTGATTAAAACCAACGGTAAGGCCGTCCTCGTCGAGAACCACCGACAAGCCAGTTGCCCGATCGAGCGGCTGCTCCACAGACAGTGATGGCTCGTATAACGCTTGACGTCATTTTCGGCATGTGAGGCAATGGTATGGCGGCGCCTTCAGCCGCGATACCCCATCAATGAAAGCCTTTGCCCATGGAAGCCATGCACGCGCTTGTGCTGACCAGAACCCAGCTGCGCGATATGCTCACAGAAGCCGCCCGGGAGGGCGCAAGCTTAGCCGTCGCGTCCTTGCGTGCCGAACTCCATCAGACGCCCGACGACGCAACCCTGCAAAAACTCCGCGCTTATCTGGCAGACCCGGCCTCCATAGCGAACCCGCAAGACCATTGGGCGCATAGGGGCCTCATCTGCCAGATTGAATCGACAACCCGTGGCAAGCCAAAATCCACCGCGTGGTTCATGAAGTTCCAGAGGCAAACCGGTCTGAACGAATGTTCTACTCGCCCAAGCCCCGCTTATGGCCGACGTAGGGAATGGACATTCGCAGACATTAAACTGGCATGGGATGCCTACTACCGGCAGCAATAGGCTCGGGCCTCAGAGCGGAGGATTTGAACTGCTCTTCCCGGCTTAAGAACTCTGAAAGCCGCCCTAACGTGGCGGCTTTCAGCATAGACCATTGGCTACTGGGCGGTGTTGGCGGCGTAGCAGACGGTAACAAGGCTCGCCGTTGGTTGAGTGGTCGGGATCGTGGTTGCACCGCCGATGGTCCCGTTCAAGCAAGCACTGGTACCGTACACAATGCGGCCTTTGGTGGCATCGATGGCGCCATCGAGGGCCTTGTCGGCTTCCTTGGCGTCTGACAGGGGAACATCGACAAACTGGACAACCATGCGTTGGTCGGCACCCACCGTGGCCATCGTGTTGACCTGTTCGGTAATGACGCCGGTGGTGGAGCTACCACCGCCGAAACCATGGTAAACAACCGTGGCGGTACCGGTACCGCTGGTACGGAAGCCAGGCAGAATGTTACGCAGATCGGTTTTATCGACATTGGAAGCCCAGCTCGCGGCGGGAATGCTGTTGGCAACCAGGACCGCCATGTTGCTGGTCGGGGTGCCGGCGGTAGTAAGGGCAACGCTTGGCCACATATGCTGGCCGGAATAGAACTGGCCGTTGGCATCTTCAACCTGCTTGAACTGGGCGCCAGCCTTGGTACCGGAGGAGCGGTTAATGAGCTGCCACCCCACAGTAATGATCACAAGCGTGATCAGAATGGCAATAATGGCGACGATCAGGATGGTCTGGTCAATCGTATAGCCCTTGTTGGAGGACATGCGGCTGAGCAGGCGGTTGAAGGCGAGGTTCATTGTCAGGGGATTCCTTACTGGTTGAGCAGTTACATTGTGTAGATGCTTAACCGTATAATATGCCGCACAAATAATTCTGACACGAGGCCAAACGGTTTCTTGTAGGGGTGTGTGTGCTTTGCGCCGCAGGTGTTGCCGGGCGCGCGCCCGACGGCGGCGGCAACTGCCAATTCGCCGGCCTGGAACCTTCCTGACACATTCGATGGTCACCGCAGTGGCGAAGCGGCAACGGCGGTTGCTCCATTTGGTATCACTGGCGACGCCAAGCGGCTGGGGTTGCGGTAGAGTGACTTTATGCGCCTCCTTTTCCGCCTTTTAGTGTTGGCCGCCACCCTGGCGGCGGCGCCGGCATGGGCACAAGATTGGGGCCAGGTCGCCAACGTCTCGACCACCATGGGCGTCACCGGGAGCCGGCTTTGTTACGGCGAGGCAAGCCGGGGCGACATCGGTTGCCCGGCCGACGCGCCGGTTGTCAGCGGCTCGACGATCACGGGTACGTTTGTGGGCGACGGCTCTGGCCTCACCGGCGTCACGTTTACAACCGATCGCATTGTGAGCGGCACAAGTGCGGCCGTTATCGACCGGAACGGTGTCCTGACCTTGGCCGGGAGACTTGAAATCGTGACCGGCACGAATGTGGTCGCGATCGGCAACAATGCCGGGTCGACCAATTCTGGCGCCGATGTCGTTGTCATCGGCACTAACGCCGGGTCGACCAACAATAGCAGCAACGTAACGCTGGTGGGGAGGTCGGCCGGATACGCCAACTCAGGGACATGGGTCACGGGGGTGGGTGATTACGCCGGGCAAACTAACACCGGTAGTGCGCTCACAGCCGTGGGACATGCCGCCGCCCAGAACAATATCGGAAACAACGTCACCGCCCTCGGGGCCTGGGCTGGCACATCCAACACCTACAGCAACGTCACCCTGCTGGGCTACAAGGTTTATACTGCCGACAAGTCCAACCAGGTGGTGCTGGGCAATGGCAACGTGGTTGAGGTGAGCACCAGCGGCGTTTACGTCGGCAAGGGCGTCAGCATCACCGGCACGGTCTCCGCCACCTCTTTCGTCGGTAATGGCTCCGGGCTGACCGGCGTCAGTGCGGTCACCGACCGCCTTACCTCTGGCACCTCAGTGGCAACCTTAACCCCAAACGGCAACCTTACCGTCCGTGGCCTGCTCGATGTCGTCACGGGCACCAGCGTGGTGGCCGTGGGCAGTGGTGCCGGGCAAAACAACAGCGGCTCGTACGTCACGGCAGTGGGCTACCAGGCGGCACAATACAACACCACCAGTAATACCACTGCGACGGGCTATGGGGCCGCCGCCAATAACACCGGTTTCGGGCTTACCACCATGGGCTATGGGGCGGGCGTGATTAACACAGGGAACTACAGTGTCGCCATTGGTGTGGATGCCGGGCACTACAACAACGGCCCCCAGCTGACCGCCGTCGGATACGACGCCGGGTCACGTAACTCCGGCACGCAGGTTTCCGCCTATGGCTATTACGCGGGTTATTCCAACACCGGAAGCAACACCACGGTAATCGGTTCGTATGCCGGTTACCAAAACTCCGGTACAGCCGTTACGGCAATGGGCTATCAGGCAGCACAGAACAATACCGGCAATAACACAACGGCGGCGGGGTACTTGGCAGGCCAGGCCAATTCCGGCCTCTACCTCTCCGCCTTGGGCTATGGTGCAGGGCAGATTAACAGCGGGGACTATGCCACCCTGGTCGGCGGCTTTGCCGGGCAGAATAACACCCAGACCCACCTTACAGGCGTCGGCTATTTCGCCGGGAAGGACAATACGTCCCCCTTTGTGACGGCTGTGGGTGAGGAAGCCGGGCAGTTGAACTCCGGCTACGCCCTGGTGGCGATGGGGGTTGCTGCCGGGAAGTATAACACAGGCTCCAACTCCACCGTAATTGGATCCTACGCGGGCCAATACAATACCGGCGCCAATACCGCCGCCGTGGGTTATCTCGCAGGGCGGAACAACATCGGCAGCAACGTCACCGCCCTTGGCGCCTATGCCGTCTACACCAGCGGCGTGTCCAATACTTTCAGCAACGTCACAGGCGTCGGCTACAACGCCCAGCCTAACAAGTCCAATCAGGTGGTCTTGGGCGACGGGAATATTGTTGAAGTTTCCACCGCCGGGGTCTACGTCGGTAAGGGCGTCAGCACCACTTACGTATCCGCCAGCCTGATCGACGCAACGCGCAGCGGCACCGTCTCCGCCACCAACGGCTACTTCACCAACATCTCCGGCACCACCATCAACGGCACATTCGTCGGCGACGGCTCCGGCCTCACTGGCGTCACCGCGGCGGGAAGTGACCGCATCGCCTCTAACACCATCAAGGTCATCGCCAACGGTAACTCCAACTCCGTCAGCATCACCGAGTCCGGCGTCACCACCGGCTACTACTATAACGGCATCTGGGTCGCGGGCGGCGTCTCCACCACCGGCGCCATCTCTACCACCAACCTTTACGTCAGTGGCAGCGTAGGTATCGGCACGACAACTCCCAGCACAACACTCAACATCATGAGTGCATCGCCTATTATTCGCCTGAGCGACATAACTGGGCTCTACTCCAGCATCAACGGCTCCAGCGGTAACCTGTATTACACCAGCTATAATAGCACCCGTAACCATTACTTTATGGCAGGCGGCACCGAACTCATGCGTATCCTTGGCACTGGCCAGGTCGGTATCGGTACATCCTCCCCCAGCGCAACCCTCCACATTTACGGGGGTGCCGCCAGCAGCACCATCTTCCTCAGCCGCGCCGGCGCACCCAATACAGTGGGTATCATCGACTACTCGGCAGGCGCCATGACTATCGGAACCAATGGTGGTGACAACGTCCTTTTGCGCACCAATGGACTGACCCGCCTCAACATTGATAACAGCGGCATCGTCACCACCGTGGGCGCCATGGGCATCGCCATGAATGGCAAGACACCTTCCACCACCCTCGATATCTCCGGTTCTCTTAAGCTCTCCAACAGCGGCGAAACCTGCGACACTAACCGCACCGGCGCCATCCGCTACGTCTCGGGTGCGTTCCAAGGATGCGACGGTACCGGCTGGTCCTCCTTCAGCAACACATCCGGCACCACAACCACCGCCGATCGCATTACATCCGGCACCGCCCAGGTTATCGCCAACGGCAATACCAACTCCATCTCCATTACCGAATCCGGCGTCACCACCGGCTACTACTACAACGGCATCTGGGTCGCGGGCGGAGTCAGCACCACCGGCGCGGTCAGCGCCAGCACTGCCTATATTAACAACCGCTTGGGAATAGGCAGGACCCCCAGCGCGGCGCTGGAGGTTTCCGGAACCGTCTCGGCTACCGTCCTGCAGTTGGCAGATGGTCCGCCCACCATCTGTGGGCCATCCACCTACGGCACCATGAAAATGGTCAATGGTCGCCCTTATTATTGCCGGCAGTAGTGATCGGGTAGAGCCGGAGCCAGCGGGCTTTCCGAGGTCGTGAACTCATAAACCGTTGGCGCCGGAGTGTTGCCATGCCAATCTGCGGCCATGGGTGAGCAAGACAAGCCGAGCCTGGCAGGCATGACGATCAACGAGCGGTTATTCCATGTTGGCATTCTCGATCGGTGGGTAGCCGCAGTTCGGCGGCAAGATCGGGCCACCATGATTGAGGTGTTGCAGCAGGTTGATGTTTCCGATCCGCATCTGACGGTCGGGTGCTGGCCAACCCGAAAACGTATGGATTCTGATCGCGCTGGGCTGGCGCCTTTTGGCTCACTTCAGCAGTCAACGGCATGCGCAGAGAGCTATATTTTTCGAAGGTCGAGGAATTCGGTATGAAAAATTACGTCAGCACTTTTGAGGGGTGGGAGACGCTAACTGACGAGGAAGCGATCGAAGCGGCGACCGAAAAGCATGCCAAGGACCCTAAAACGTCCGTTGCCTATTGCGCCTTCGAAGTGTCTGGCAATCGCGGAAATTCCGAATACCTGTTCTGGTTCAATCTGTTTCTGAAACTCTCCCAAAAAGATCATATCGGATGGGCTTAGCCCATAGTCACCATAGGCCTTTTAGCTTGCGTCGATCCGGCGACGTTTCTCCCCGTCAATTCCGTTATCACGTAGTAGGAGTTTGCGATGACCGCTTTGCCCGCAAAGACAGATAAGGAGATTGAAAACTTCATCCGCAATTATGAGCTGAAGGGCGCAACGGCCCTACCGTTCTATCACGAACTGCTTGAGGAACGGGCAAGGCGCAGCCAGATCAAGCATAAGCTGAACATTGACAAGTCGCTCGCTCTCCTGCGCCAGGCAGCGATCGAACAAAGATGCATAACCTATGGGGATCTGGCGAGGGCCAGCGATGTTGCATGGAGCCAGGCACACCGGCTCATAAGTGGCGCAAACGGCCACCTCGATCGGCTGCTCGACGTTTGTTACGCCCGTGGGCTGCCGATGTTGACCGCACTTTGCGTCAATCAAAGCGGCCTGAAAACAGGTGAACTCGAAGAGTATTCTCTTGCCGGGTTTGCAGCAGGTGCTCGGCGCCTGGGAATTCCGGTCGTCGATGAATTGGCATTTCATCACGAGTCTCGGGATGCCTCTTGGAGATGGGGGCGCGAACAATCACAGTGACCTTTTTTGGCCCTTTCCGCGTGCCGAACCGACCCGCAAACCCGTACCACGTTGCGTAGATGGCGATGACAGATTCCAAATATCCGGGAGAACTGGCCTCCCCGCAGCAGATTTATGAACTGGCGGAAGAGTACCGCAAGGCGGCAACCCTGCTTCTTCCGCTCGGCCGTTCAGGCAAGCCGCTGACCTGGGCGCCGTTCAGGCTTTCCGCCATCCACGCCGTCGAACTCTATCTGACCGCGCTTTTGCTCCACCGTGGGCACAATCCCAATGAAATCCGCAAGATGCAGCACGACCTGGCGGCGCGCACAGAACATGCCCTGCAAGCGGGGCTACGCCTTCGCGTGAAAACGGCCAACCATCTTCGGTCCCTTAGCCAGAACCGCGAGTATCTGGTCACCCGCTACGGCCCCGAACTCGCCGCAACCGTCTCGCAGATCAACCGACTTACCGCCACCCTCGACCAGGTGGCGGCTAAGGTGACCGGATTGATGGCGCCGCCGCCAACGAGGCTGCCGCCATCAAAGCGAATTGCAGGCGCCGCCGAGGCTCATGCCCGCGATTCGGCGGCCTCCCTGTCCGCCTCTTCCGCCAAACCAATGACGTGATGAACCAGGAATACATCGACATAGTACGCAACCTCATCGCGCGGCATCGGCAGCTTGTTGAGCAGGTCAGTAGCAAGCCAGCTGTCAATGTAGTCACCGGCATCCCAGAGGCTTCGGGTTAGTGCTTCATTGTTCGGTTCAATCCGCTCAATAACCCTTTCGAACGCGGCGTTGGCGGTCTCAATGAGCAAAGCTCGGTCAACCCCCGCGACTGGCAGGGACGCTATAACGGCATGGGTATCCATGACGGTTGTTTCCTTATGGAATGGCGGTCTCTTGCCTCAGCATTTTCGGTCGCCATGCCGACGCTGGTTCTTGAAGAGGTGGCTAGTCGATGCGCCAGGCGCCACCTTGTGCTCACATGCGCGCGAACAGGATATCCGAGAATTTCGCAGATGCAATCCTCAGCAGAAGGGTCAGCACCGAAGGCAGTTTACCAACCCCCTTTGAAGGCCTGGGGAACCGGTCAGCTTAGACCGGAAACGCAGTATTATCTGATAAGCAGTTGATTCTGCTGCCATGCCCTCGCCAAAGAGGGTACCGCACGAAATAACCACTGTCGCTGCGGTCTCCGGGCTCGCTTGTCCGCTTTATTTTAAGCTATTGTGACTTTCAGTGTCTGTTGCAAGAGAGCTGCTAGAGGATCGTGCCGTATGGCGCTTGACCAGTATGTTTCAATGATGAAGAGCAGGGTTGGATCCCTGAGCCGTAGCGAAATGATGGAAGCTGCGGATGAAATACGACGGCTTTGTGGTTCGGCATATGACCAGATATTTGCGGAAGCGCGATCCTTGGGGAAAGATGACAGGTTTTCTCATGAGGCCGCATTGTTCCGGGCGGCGTCTATCATCTTAACTGGGGACGAATACCCAGAGCGTGATTTGGCGCACGAGATACAGCTAGAGCATGTCCCGTTCAATAAGGATTACTCACAAGAGAGTCGGGAGGCGTTTGCCGAATATATGGTCTGGAAGCTCTTAGGGTCGGATTTTTGGACGTCAGAAAAATTCAATAAATATATGCAGAAATTCAAAGCGACAATATTCCATGACGCCGAGAGCAAAGACAACGCTGACGAATACGTGTACCGAATGCTATATTCCGGCTTGTATGATTGGCAAGATTTGCTGGCCGGCCCGATCGTTACAGTGTCATAAATTTTCCAGATTCGTTACAGATCGTCAGCGGGAGATCCGCTACCCGTGAAGCTCACGGATGCAGCCGCGAAATCGTGCTGCTGCTGACGTTGAAGCGTTGGGCAACCTCCCCTCTCGCCTCCCCGGCCGCAAGTCGCGCCAGCGCTTCCCCCTGCTGTTGCTTTGTAAGCTTGGGCTTCCTGCCAAATTTGACGCCCCTCGCTTTGGCGCGAGCCCGCCCATTCGAGGTGTTTTCCAGGATCCTGCGCCTCTGCCATTTGGCGGCCCATCCGACGAGAAACAGGATGAGGTCTGACATTTCCGATGCGGTGTCGATAAAAGGCTCGTCCAGCAGGCGCAGACCAGCTCCAGCCGCGGTCACGGTGCGGAGGATATGCAGCATGTCAAAGGGATCCCGCGCCATCCGGTCGCTAACGACGGCATGCACGATGTCATCTGGTTTCAGTACCCTCAGCAGGCGCTGGAGCTGCGGGCGGTTGGTATCCTTGCCGCTTCGCTTTTCGAAGAAAATCTTCTGGCAGCCGGCTGCCTTCAGACGCTCAACCTGCGCGGCTAAATCCTGAGCCTCGGTCGAGACCCGCGCATATCCGTATTTCATTCACGTGCGCCTCCTGTTTGCTTCAAAAATCACGATATTTGCAACATCGTCGTCCTGATATTTTTGTCGATATTCCCTGTGTCGGTCACGACCGTTTGCCTAAATATCGCGCGAAAATCCCAATCCCACGTTAGTTAGCGATAGCTTATGTTCCGGCTCAAATATCGTGATTTTTGATATGCAGAACCCGCCAACGGCGCAGGCCGAGCGGCGGGTTCAGCCGTTCTGCCACGGCATGGAATCCGCCTTGATCTCTCTTTTCGAGGTAATTTTCATGCCAAACGCTATTAAGATCCCGACTATCGCGTGGGGTATCGCCGCGCTGGTCTTCTTCCCCTTCTTTCTTCCCGGTTCTTACGACATCGGTTTGTTTGCCATTCGGTTCCTGCTGGCCGCGCTATTCGCCTATTGCGCATATGGGACCTACAGGAAGGGCCTTACGGCGGATGCGAGTCTTCAACAGCGATCCCAAGCTAAACGCAATGCGTTCGGTCAGGTTGTCGCCGCTGTTGCGGCGGTTCTGCTTGGCGTCTTGGTCGGCATCGCTTTGGGGATCACCAGGTTGCCAAACTTCTCATCGGTGGCGTCCTTCGCCGCCAGCATCGAGGGCAAATACGTGGCCCAAGATGGCGTCGGTTCCAACGTTGAATTTCTGAGCGACGGGACCGCTCTCTTTGGCAGCGGTGGCAATCAAGGCGTCTGGAAATGGACGAGGCTCGATGGTGGACGTCTGAAGCTCGAGCCCGGCTCGGGCATGTTTGGGGCCCAGACAACAGTATGCGGCTACTCAGTCACCGCAAATGAGTTGCGCCTGACGAGCTGTAGCCTGGCCGTCACACTGAACCGCCGCCAATAGGCCGGCACTGTAGATGTTCGCGATCGCCGATCCCGACACGTTACATCGTCGGCGGTCGTCAGCCCCATCGTCACAACTCCGGGCGCTGGCCTGGTCGCCAGCGCAGTTCTCGGGGGCACCTACGCTCCTGGCCGCCAGAAGCAAGTGCCGCCGCGGACCGGTCCTGTAGTGAGGACGCCCTTCCGCAATTCCTTTTAACAACCGAATTCATGTCTCTGAGGATCATCACCATGAAAACGAAACTGCTCGCAGCGGGCTTTGCCGCGTCTGTTCTATCGGCTTGCTCAAGCTCGGCCGGGCCTTTCGACGGCAAATCCCAGGAAGAGCTTGCTGCGTTCATCCTGTCGGGACTTGAGGTCGGATTCGAACGTACGGATCAAAAGGGTTTCGGCCTCAAGGTCATCTCTTCGTCGACCAAACCGTTGGTCCTCGATGTTGTAGCATCGAGCGGTCAGCAGAGCCGCACCATGTTTCAGGTCAGTGTCACGCATGATGGAGGGTGCTCATTCACGTATCAGGTGAAAGATTTCACGCCGCAACAGGATCTTGGCTCCATTGGCTCCTATACGCTCAAGGCTGACCTTTCGGGGGTGTCACATGCCACGCAGACGGGCGATAACAAACCGACAACTTTCGAGGGGGCAAAGTTCCAATGCGTTGTAGGGGAAAAGTACTATTGCCAATATCGGCAGCCCGAGCTTGATAAGGGCGAATGGCCTCGGATTGGCCCGCTTGACGATTCCCGCAAGACCAAAGGGGATGCGGCAGAAAATCGTCTGAACGATGCGATCCACTACATGAAGGCCAACTTCTGCAAAAAATGACCGATGTGTCTTAGCGGGTGCTCGGGGAGCGGGAGGGACGCCCTCGCATGAGTCTCGGCAGGTTCGGTAGCGGTGGGAGATTCCGGGCGCAAAAAACACCGGCCCACCAACGGTGGCATGTTAGGTTCAGTTTCCGGGCCTCCGGGCCTCCGGGCCTCGTCATCGGCCTGAGTTGGCTGTGCACCCGTTCAACAGGAGTTCCATATGGCACAAATTCTTTCGCCTGATGCGACTATTGCCGACATAGTGACAAAGCTTGACGACCCAAAAGAGTACCTCAGGGCCGTCTTCTCTAACATGCACGAATGCACGAAGAAATTTGGATCGGCGCGAGTTTACATCGGTCTTTCGGGGGAAGGTAAACGCCCGCACTATCGAATTGAGCCCGACCGAAATCGTACAGTTCAGATAAGCGACGCCGCATTTCGAGACGCTATCCTGGGACGCGGAAAGCCAAATCGAGCTGACCGGGAAGACCTGGAATATATGACCTCCTTCACAACCGCGTACAACGGAAGCAGCCACAAAACATTAAAAACGGAGGGCGGTATCGGCCGAAATAATTGGAGCAATCGCTCCATGACCGTAGAGGAAATTCAAGAGCTTAGGGAATCGTTAGACGGTAAGAGGCGTCCGATTTAAGCAATTGGCAGCCCTGGAGAACCAGAGCCACTTTAAGGCGGGTAGAGGGACGATCTTGTGTTGGCGGCACACATAGAGACGCCGCAGCTGCGGCTTGGCCGCAGGGAATCCGCATTGACCCTTTCCTTCGCCGACGACGATGCTAGAAAGAAAAAATGCTCCAGCCGCTGCTCGACCCCGCTGTCGCCGATGAGGCGCCAACTTCTCCGGTCCTGACCGGCTATGACGAAGAGCATTTGCTGACCTACATTCGCCTGCTCGATGCAGCCACCGAGGACGCCGACTGGCGGGAAGTGGCCAAGATCGTTCTGCACATCGATCCTGAGACCGAGCCCGAACGCGCTTTCCGGGCCTGGGAGACGCATCTTGCGCGTGCGCGGTGGATGACGACGAACGGGTTCAAATATTTACTGGCAGGTGGTGCCCCGCATTGAGAACCTTGGCAGAGGACCGTCGGGTGGGCGGGGAGCGCGAGGGGCGGGCCAGGGGCGCCCTCGCCTGGGTCTCGGCCGGTTCGACATCGGCCGGGGACCATTCCGCACGCAAAAAAGCCGGGGCATCGCTGCCCCGGCCTTAGGCGATGAAGGTGGCTACTCCGCCGCGATTGCCAAGTTTTTGCCGTCAACCTTGACCGGCGCTCGCAATGCGGCGGGAAGCCAAGCCTTGCCGTCCAGTTCCTTTTCGGCCTGCAAGACGCCTTCGGGTTTCGGGGCGCGTTCAACCGCTTTCGCGGCCTCTTCCGGGCACCCGGCTTCGCGCATCACGCCACTGATGTCGGCCTTCGACAGCCGCGACAGGAACGCCGCTTCCGGTGCCCACCACAGGCCCATATCCAGTCCGAGTGCTTCGGCCATCAGGTCGGCGTTGGCGATGCGTTCCTTGCCGGTTTCATGGCGGGCCACTACGGCGTTGAGATTGGCTGCCGTCACCACCGCCAACAGCTCCATCAAGACGTCTTGTGGCTGATCCATCAACCAGAGCCACAGGTCGTTGGGGTTTCCGGGCAAGCGGTGTCCCCACATTTCCAAGACCTCGTTCCAGCCGGTCAAAGCCCGGCAGGCATCCGGCTCCTTGATGGATGGGGCGAGATTGCGGCGCTGGCCGGTGACTTCCACCGCAGCCTCGATGCGCCCATGGTGGTAGTCGTAAAACGTCCGGCTCACCAGCGCATGCAGGATGGCGACCAATGCGACTTCGGGACGGTTCGAGAGTTCCACACGCAAGGCTGCGGTGCGAATAGCTGTCAGTTCCTCGGTGAGGGCCGCCGACATACCGGCAACCTCAACTTCGTTGGCTTTCCCCTGCGCCGGGTCGTCGCCCTCATCATCGTCACTGCCTGCGTTGCTGCCCTGTAAGGCCGCTAGGGCCTTCAGGTCTTCGGCCTTCACCAGCCCCGGCGTCACCTGCACCGTTCCTCCGTGGGAAATGGCTACGACACAGCCCGCCAGCGCCATCTCTTGCGGGTCAAAGGCCTCTGCGGCGTTCTGGATGGCCTCCATGCGGCTTTCCAGTGCCTGCAGCTTGGCCTCATCGGCCTCGATTTGCGGGTCGCCCTCGGCATAGGCGTCGATGGCCTCGGCCAATTCGTCATACTGGCCGCCGAGTGCCGATAGCTCTACCTGCTCGGTCTCGGTAGGGTCACGGCGAACGGCGTGGATACGCCCAAACCCGCAGCCATGGATGAAGGTGGTGTCGAGGCTGATTTCCACCCATTTCCAGCCGAATAGACGCAATTCCTCGGCCATCGTCTCCAGCCGGTCGCTGGCAAGCTTCACCAGCAGGGGCCGGTCGGTGAGGAACGTCAACTCATCTTCGGCAAACAGGTCGCGCAACACCCCACCCCCGGCAGCTTCGTACGCTTCGATGCCGACATAACGGGCCAGCCGGTCTGTTCCACGCACGTGCGCGTTAGTCAGGAATGACCGGAGATTGGAGGGGTTGCGGCTCCAGCCATCCTGCTCGAACCACGCTGCCTCCTGCGCTGTATGGTCGTCGCTCACCGCGAGAGCCTTGGCTTGCTCAAGTGTCACCTCGTCGGCTCGCATGGCATCGAGAATGCGCGGCGACAGGCTGGACAGTTTCAGGCGCTGGCGCACCGTGACAATCGACTTGCCGAAACGGGACGCAATGTTCTCGGCTGCCATACCCTGTTCCACAAGGTCGCGGTAGGCAATGACCTCGTCCACCGGGTGCATCGGCTCCCGTTGGTCGTTCTCGGCCAGCGAAATCTCGGTATCACTGCCGTCTTCGCGCAGGATGGCCCTGACCGGATAGTCCTTCGTCACGGTCACGCCCTGCACGGTGCGGCCCTCGTCCAGTAGGAACCGCAATGCCCCTAGACGCCGCCCTCCCGCGACGACCTCGAACTTGGCTCCCTTCGGGGCCTTGCGGGTCACGAGGTTGTGGATGAGGCCGTGGGCTTCGATGCTGGCGGCCAATTCGGCCCTGCCTGCCTCGGAATTGACGCGGCGGACGTTGGCCCTGCTCGGTACCAACTTGCCGAGCGGGATGGTGATTTCAGCGGTATTCATGACTTGCTCCTTTGATTTTCGTTTCAGGAAAACCCTTCCCCTTCGGGTTCAGGTCACCTGAACCCCTGCCTCGCGGCGAGTAGCGGGGAGAGAGGGGGCAAGTCCCGGGGGCGGAGGGGTCTCCCCGGTCTGCACGGAGCGAAGCGGAGGAAGATGGGGGAAGCCGCCCGCGGCGGCTTGCAGGGAGAGAGGGCCGCGCGCCTCTCTCCCCGTCTCACAAGAAAGGTGCCGCCAGGCACATCCATATCGGCGCAGCCGTGCCGCGAGAGCGGCTCCAACAAAGAAGGGCGTACAAGGCGGAAGCACCGAAATGCCCGCCAGCGGGACCAAGTCAGTTCGGTGCTGGAGAAAGTTCGTGGCCCTGAGACCGGTTCAACAGGGCGGCCGCAGGAGCATCAGCATAGCGCCGCCGTCAGGCGGGATGCGGGACCGACAGCCCCCGGCGAAGGGCGCCTTATTGACTGCGCCGACCTCATGCAAATAACTGCCAAGACTTGCGACTGGCAGATGGCCTATTGCAACAAATCGCTCCGAAGCTTCCCGCAGGCTCTCGTTGCCAGCCACAGCGCCCGCGCCAAGTGTGATGCCCAGGCCCGACGAGCCCGTTCCCGATCACGCTCCGGGTCGATACTCAGCGTAACTCGTGCCACGTGACGCCAATCGGCACCCTCCGCTTCCGCGAGTAGCAGGGCGGCGTAGGTCGGGATGTGCGCCACGTCGTACTCCGTGATGGCGGCCAGGTCCGGCGCCTTGTCATCAATCTTGCGTTTGGAGGCGGGAAGTTGCCCCCAAGCTTCTGCTTCTAATGGAGGCGTGTCGATATAGCGGCCAATCGAAGTCAGATGCGACGCGATCTTGTACCGCAGGTGATCGCGACTGCCGTAGCGAGCGTCAATTTCGCCGAGCTTCTTGTACAGCCCTCTGCGCTTGCCGCGCGGAACATCGACGTCGCCCATAACGTAGTGACCAGGGCCGACGGCGCAGATGTCGCAGCCGGTTGCGGCCACCTCCTGCACGAACGCCGGAATATCCGCTTCTCGCATCCGCTTCATTTCAAAAGCCTCTTCGCATAAATGCCTTATCACAATGCTCCCGATTTGCAACCCTGCCGTGCACCCGACGAACAATGCTGAAGCACCGAAATGCCCGCCAGCGGTACCCAAGTCAGTCGAGAAAGTTTGTAGCCCTGAGACCGGTTCAACAGGGCGGCCTAAGGAGCGCCAGCATAGCGCCGCCACAGGCGGGACGCGGGACCGACCGCCCCGGCGAGGGTGCCATCGATCCATTTCCAAAAGCAGTGAATTCGTCACAAGGTATCCTGAGCGCCATTTTTTTCCACAAGCTCACTTTGGCACCACCATTTCTATCGACGGCCCTGTGCTTTGATGTCATATCGCAGTATGGATGTTCACAAGACTTCACTTTTAGCTGTTTTTGATGCCAAGCAGAGGCTTGAGGTGCCGCTTTTTCAGCGGCAATACGTTTGGAGCGAAGAGCAGCAATGGCTGCCGCTTTGGGAGGATATTGAGCGGAAGTTCACCGAGGCGTTGGATGGGCGCAAAGACGCTCCTGTTCACTTCCTTGGGGCCATGGTCCTCGATCAGAAGCAAACCCCAACCGGTCATGTTGTGGTGCGCCAAGTCATCGATGGTCAGCAACGCTTGACGACGCTTCAGATATTCCTCGCGGCCTACCGAGACTTCTGCAGCGAGAAAGAGTGCCCTGCGCTGGCTGCTGAGTGCTCCAAATTTCTGGAGAATACTGGAATGATGGCCGATCAATCCGTGGACCGCTTTAAAGTGTGGCCTACGCAACTCGATCGACCTCAATTTACCGACGTAATTGTTTCCGGTAGTCGCACCGAAGTTCTGAGAAGGCATCCACTTCGAAAGAAGCCTTACGCTCGCAAGCCCGACCCTCGGCCTCGGATGGTCGAGGCCTATCTGTTTTTCTACGAGCAACTAATTGGGTTTTTCAGCGGTGAGAATGGCGAAGCGCCTCTTGCCTCAGAATTTCCCCTCACGACCCGCGTTGACGAGTGCTTTCAAACGTTGCGAAACGCCCTGATGGTGGTCGTGATCGACCTTCAGAAGGACGATGATCCACAGGTCATTTTTGAAACGTTGAATGCGCGGGGACAGCCACTGCTCCCCGCCGACCTGCTGAGGAACTACATTTTCTTCCGGGCAAGCCGCGATGGCCTCGATGTGGAGGCCAGTTACAAGCAATACTGGGCTCGTTTCGATGAAGAATTCTGGCGCGAAGAGGTTAAACAGGGGCGTCTGACGCGACCGCGTAGTGACCTTTTCATGCAGCATTTTTTGTCCAGCCGACAGGGGCAGGACATCCCCATCAAGCACCTCTACATCGAGTATCGACATTGGATTGAATCCGAGAAGCCCTTTCCTGACGTGGCTACCGAGCTCAAAACTTTGGCCCGGCAAGGCGACCAGTTTCGCCGCATCATCGCCCCCGAAAAAAGCGACGAGATCTACGGCCTATGCACATTTCTAGAGGCTTACGATATCAGGACAGCGTACCCGCTTCTCCTGGCCCTGCTTGATGCCAATCTGGAAGCGACAGAATGGCAGGCAATATCTGAAATCCTTGAGTCGTACCTTTTGCGCCGGGCAGTCTGCAATCTCGGCACAAAGAACTACAATAGAATATTCCTCGGGCTCACGCGCAATCTTCGCAGGGATGGCTTCAGCGCTGCCAAGCTCAAAGCTCTGCTCCTCGCCCAGACAGGCGAATCCGGGGTTTGGCCGGATGACGCCACTTTCCGGGAGGCTTGGGTAAGCAAACAGCTCTATGGACCGTTGAACAGCCCTAAATTGGTCCACCTCTTCAGCCGTCTCAATCAGACGTTCATGTCCTCAAAGTCTGAAGCTGTTGTTTTCGGCACCCAGCCAACCGTCGAGCACATCATGCCCCAAACCTGGACCAAAACCTGGCCGTTGCCAGATGGTGGGCAAGGCATGGATTTTACGGAGCTGTATTCAGCCTCCCCTGCGGATCCGCGCGTGACGGCTACCAGGAAGCGCGAGGTTGCCATTCAAACGCTTGGAAATTTGACGATTCTTAGCTCCGGTCTGAACACCTCTCAATCCAATCAGTCTTGGGACAAAAAGCGGCCAGAAATGATGAAACACTCGCTGCTCCCGATTAACCAGAGCCTGCTTGAAATGTCAGTTTGGGACGAAAGCACCGTTCAGACCCGTGGAGAGCAGCTGTTCGAGCGGGCATTGAGCGTCTGGGAGCGTTAATCTGAGCTCTTATGATAGTCGCAGGGTGCCGGTCGCCGGATCGTAAGCGTAGCCGGCGATCGTGCCATCCCTGATTTTCTCGATGGCTTCGTCGATGACAAAGCGAGGCACCAGGAACCATTCGCGCGGAATGATCGTATTCCCGAAGCGGTCCTTTATTTCGATATCCAGGCGGGCGGCGCCGAAGATCCGATGGATGACGTTTTCCAGCCGGGCGCGGGAAATGTTGAAGAGCTCATAGGTGGCGACTATCTCGACATCGGCCATCAGGAAAGTCGGGTCGAGCCGCGCATTGGCGATGCGGCGTTCAACGCTGCCGCCCGTAACTCCAATCTTATGCAAAATTGAACGATTAGCGACGACCGCGGGATCAGTGGATTTGCTGCGTAGCACATAGATAGTCCCGCTCGCCTCGTCTCCATCCTCGCTCTCTTGGGTAAACAAGGGCCCCGCGACGGGATCGGAGATGCGCCGGCCGGCATCGTCTTTATGGAGGGCTCGCTGCAACGAGCGCATCAGCAGGTTGCTTTCCGTACCGTTGTCGAAAATGACGCGCAGACGCGCATCGGTGCGACCTTGGGCGTTCGAAAAAATCTCCCCCATTTCAGCAACATAGGCCTTCTGGCCACCGACGATGAACAGATGGCCGGGCTGGATCTCGGCCTTCATCGCAAACGGCTTTGTCTGCCGGAGCCCTGTTTCCAGGTCTTTCTGCACCTGCTCGAATAAGGGCTTAAACTTTTCGAAATCCTTGCAAAGCTCTCGGTTGGCAATGTCCTCGGCAGCCCGCCGGTCGGCAGTTGAGCGGACATGCCGAAGATCAGAAAGATCACCGTCTGCGCCATCAGTGACTCCTAGCAGCGCCAGCAGTTCATCATCATCAGTCGCAGTGGTGACTGCCTGATGTTGCGTGTCGGCCGACAAGAGCCCCTGTCGGTCAAGGGGTTCCAAAATGACACGGCAGTCGTCCAGAGATCGCAGCCGATCGAGGCGTACAGCATAAATCCTCTCAAAAATGTCGCCACCCTCACCATGCTGCGGCTGACGGCCGTGCGTCTCGACAAAGCGCTGGATTTCTTCAAATCCCGCGATAACACGTTCTTCGCGTGGAGATCGGGCAGACGCCTTATCGTGATCCAACTCAACGCCGAGGGCATCCAACAATTCAAGGTCGGAAAAGTCGGTCATTGTTGTGCCGCCTCTTTGGTCTTACGGGCGAGAAAAGCGACGCCTTCGGCCATGCGCTTCTCCCACGCGTCGGCCGACGTGATCGATGGCAGGCGACCGCGCTCCTGCTTGAATGCTAGGGCGCGCTTGGCCAGTTCCCGCGCGTCCTCAAGCGACAGATTGACCCGCCTGGCGGTAATGATGGCCGCAACCTGCTTGAGGCTTTCCTCGCTCATCGTCTTGGCTAAGATCGAATAAGCCTCGCCGAACGGGTTGATGCGGTCAATCATATCGATGTCGAGCTCGCGCACGTCCATCGCGAATTGCCGGACGCCCTGGATAAAAGCGGTGTTGCCGGCTGTCGCAGTATCTGTCGAACTTAGGGCTATTTCTTTGGCCTTCTGAGTCAGATTGAGGGCGGCCACGGCGTGCTGACGCACGGCCTCCTGATCCTCCGCATCCAGGTCGGGATATTTGTCCTTGATGATCTTGCCCATGCGAAGCTGGGTGAGCTCCTCGGGAACCAGCTCGCGGTCGAACAGACCCCGTTCGATCGTATTCTTATCCTGGACGAAGGAGGCGATGACCTCGTTAAGGTCTTCATTGCAGATACGGGCCGCTTCTTTGCTTTTAGGTTCAACCAGCCCTTTGATCTCGATCTGGAACTTCCCGTTCTGGCGATCAAACCCAACATTGCACTGCTCGGGGTCATAGCCCTTTTCCCCGTAGTCAAACCCTTCCACCGGCCCGCTACCCGCGTTTTTAGGCGTAAAAGAAAATCTCGGTGCAAGCACCTGCTCCATGAGCAAGCTTGCCGCGATCGCCTTAAGCGTGTCGTTGACGGCCTCGGTGACGGCCTGCTCGGACGCATCAGGCTCCGCGATCAGATTGGTGAAGCGGGTACGGGTCTTGCCGGGAGCGTCGCGTGTCGCGCGGCCGATGATTTGGACAATCTCTGTCAGGCTCGACCGGTAGCCGACCGTCAGCGCGTGCTCACACCAAATCCAATCAAAACCCTCCTTTGCCATGCCAAGAGCGATGATGATGTCCACATGATCGCGGTTGTTCTTTTGCGCCGGGTCCTTCAAGGCCGCCGAAACGCGGTCCCGTTTAGCAGGGTCGTCGTCGACCAAGTCGGCGATTTTCAGCACGCGTCCGTCGGTCGTTTTTACCAGCTGGAAGCCGGTAACCGGGTCGGCGCCCTGCCATTCGCCCAGCTCCTCAATGATGTGCTCAACCTCGCGGACCTTGTCCTTGGTGCTTTCGCGGGAATTAACATTGGGAATGTGGATGATGGTCTTTTCGGCCGGATCCAACACCACAAGAATGTCGTCGGCATAAGACCCGGAATAGAAATAGTAGCCGATATCGAGCTCTTTCAGATATTCGTAGCCGTTCAACTGCTCATAGTAGGTGTAGGTGACGGTATCGAATTTGGCTTCGTCTTCAGGGGACAGGACGGCGTCCGCGTCGCCCCGGAAGTACGAGCCGGTCATGGCCACGATATGGACGCGGTCCCGACCGATGAACTGGCCCAGATGCAAACCGAGCTTGTTATCGGGATGGACAGAGACGTGATGGAACTCGTCGACCGCAATCAAACAGTTATCGAACGCCTCGACCCCGAACTTGTCCACCGCGAAGCGGAAGGTGGCATGGGTGCACACGAGCACCTTGTCGCTGCTGGCGAGGAAAGCCCCCAACGCATTGACCTTGCCGCCATCGGCGCCAGGCGCGTTACAAAGGTTCCATCTGGGGGCAACGGTCCAGTCGGCCCAGAAGCCGTATTTGGTCAGCGGCTCGTCGTTGAAGCTCGAGCCGATAGACTTTTCCGGCACCACGACGATTGCCTGTTTAAGGCCCTGGTTCCTCAGCTTGTCGAGCGCAACGAACATGAGCGCACGACTTTTGCCTGACGCTGGCGGGGATTTGATCAGCAGGTACTGTTCACCTCGCTTATCGAAAGCACGCTCCTGCATGGGACGCATGCCGAGCTCATTGGCTTTGGTTGAATTCCCTGTATGGGCATAGGCGACCGAAATAGACGGTACGGATTTCACTTCTCTGTTCACGCGCTTGCCCCTGCCTTTTGTTTATTGGTCGCTCCCTGCCCACCGATAACCTTGGTGTAGAGCTCAAATAACTTTTCCAGCCGCTCGGTGTCGTTACGGAATCGGCGACCTATATAGATGCGTTCAAGCATTTCATCGTTACGCTCGTGCGCCTCGCGCAGGTCGACAGGCATATCGTCAGGGTCGTAGAGATCGGCGATCGTCGCCGGAAAATGCGCCTCGCGCACCAGCATGATGTCTTCAGCGCAGCGGGTCAGGTCGGCCTTGTTCTTCTCCGTAAGTGTCGGGACTGGAAAGGTGTTCCAGCCAAGGGTGTTTGTGTAGGAGTAATCAGTTCGCATCCGGGCGCAGACTGCAGCGACCCAAGTCAAGTTGAGCCGGGAACATATAATCGCCAGGGGCCATAATTCACGGCCATGAAGCGTGAACGCCTTGTTCGATACTACCGTTCCACTAGCCAGCAATGCAGCAGGTAGATAGGGACGATTTTCAGAGCTGATCACGGGCACGCAGATTACCGGGTCCTTCGGTAGCGGTTTTCGTTCATCAAACCTGTATGGCCAGTTGGCTGCCTTAACCGTTGCCGCCTTTTGACTTTCCAGTCGGAACTGGCGTACTCCTTCGATCCTCTGCTTGATGCTTGGTATGCCCAGGGCTTTATCTACGGCTCTGTCTTCGATCCAAATGCAGAATCTACGGCTTCCAGAAATCAATTCCCTTGAGCCAACAAACGGGCGAATGAATAGAGCGAACTCCTCGTCGCTGAGGCCGAGTTCTGCGACTTCACTGTGCTCAAGAATTAGGTGCCCACCGTCGGTCGGTGAGTTACCTCTTGCCATTTCTGGAAGGCCAGAAAGGCTCCTGGAGAGCGGATGGACTATGACGTCCGGCCCGGCGATCAGATACGCATTGATATTCTCGGCGTCTTTGGAAATTAAGGCACCGTCATCCGCCACTGAAACAAGTGAGCGGCGTGTTCCAACGTGATTTGATATTCCGACTATCACCACCGTGACGCCTGCATTGTAACTGGCTAGATTGGCCCATTTGAAGTTGGTATGCGCGAATGCAATCTCATGGCCAGTCTGAAAGATTAGAGGCCAGAGATATGGAACTTGTTGACCCTGACAAATCGAATTTGTAGCCACGAAGGCCGCGACTGCGCTGGTGCGCGTCCCGTAGTCCGCCGCCTTCATGAACCAGCCCGCGACGTAGTCTAGTGATTTCCAGCTATTCGTCCGCCCCTCGAAAATCGCCTTGAGATCGGACTTGTGCTCATCTGTTTGCCACTTGCTCCCGAGGTATGGCGGATTCCCGCAAATATACGTCTCCCCGCCCTCATTCTCGAAGTCGATCTGAGCCTGTTCGAGTGGCGCATGAAAGAGATCATCGGCATGGAATTTGACCCCTGTCCCTGTCGGCGGGCAGACGCTCAACCAGTCCAATCGCAACGCGTTGGCGCAGGTGATCCAGTTCATGGCATCCAGCGGCAGGAATTCGGCCAAGGCCTCCTTCTGGCCCCGATAGAGAACATCGCATTGATACTCGGCGATGATGAGCGCAAGGCGCGCGATCTCGGCTGGAAAATCCCTAAGTTCAATGCCCCGAAAATTGGTGAGAGGGATTTCGCTTCGGCAATCGGGTTCACCGCGTCGCCGGTTAATCTCGGCCTCGATCGCCCGCATTTCCTTGTAGGCAATCACCAGAAAATTCCCGGAGCCGCACGCTGGGTCGAAGACTCTAATCCTGGCCATCCGCTTGCGCAAATTCAGCAGCATGCGGGGGTTGTCCGCAGCCTCCCCCAGCTTCGCCCGTAAATCATCCAGAAACAACGGATTCAGCACTTTCAGGATGTTCGGCACGCTGGTGTAGTGCATGCCGAGCGCCCCGCGCTCTTCATCGTCGGCGACCGCCTGGATCATCGACCCGAAGATGTCCGGGTTGATCTTTTTCCAGTCGAGATTGCCAATGTGCAGGAGGTACGAACGCGCAATTTTGCTGAAGCGCGGCACGTCGGTACTGCCAGAAAAAAGCCCGCCATTCACGTAAGGAAACACATCAGCCCAGCGGGCCAGCTTGGAGCCCGGCCTCTCGGTGGTCTTGGTGTTCATGGCCCGGAATATCTCACTGATGACCGAGTGGGTGTCGGCCGAATCCCTGGCGCTCATTCGCTCGATCGTGCCTGTGAAGAGACCTGACTGCATGAAAATATCGGTATCTTCCGCGAAGAAGCAAAAGATCAGTCGGGCCATGAAGTGGTTCATGTCCTGCCGCCGCGCGCCGGTGCCCCACTCCGGGTTCTCCCTCAAGAGCTCGACGTAAAGCCGGTTCAGGCGGCCTGTCGCCCGTATATCGAATGAACTTTCGCGGATTTGCTGTACGGTGGTGATGCCCGCGAGTGGCAGGAAAAACCCAAAGTGGTCCGGAAAGTCAGCATAGGCGCACGCTACGGTTTCACCGCTCGTCAGGTCCTCGGCCTCGAACACGTCGCCATCGGTCGCCAACACGAACTTTGCCTTCGCCTTAGCCGTCGCAGGGCTAGCCCGGAGGACCGCCAGCGTTTTGCCAACCTCACCGGCCGGCGAGACGGCGATGTGGATATTGCTGGTCTGGAGAACGCCGCCTACGTCCGACTTATTCGATGCGCCGGCGCGCAGCCGTTTTAACGTGGTTTCCTTGTTACCGAAGGCTTGGAGAAACAGGTACGGGAACTCCTCGCGGTCAAACGGCTGCTCCGCAAGGGCCGATATCGCCTGTTCAATCTCAACCGCGTTCATCGGTTAAGCTCTCCAACTGGACAGCTGGGGCAGAAGATAGTCGGTTTGATCACTGGCAATGTCCTTTGTCCCTCAAGATTTACCCCAAATCCAGGATGTATGCATTCGGGCAAGAACGGCTGGTGCTCACAAAAGAAGCACCGAGTTAAGCTGCCTCCAGAGACGTCCCGATGTGTCGGACGTCACATGAGGCCGGTACGGCTGGTTTCGAGTGGGCGATCATCACGAGGAAAGCGGATCAACTACGTCTGCCAGGTTTCGGAGTTCACTGACCTTGGTTGTCGCGCGCTTGGCAAGCTGAATCAGCCGCGCCAGAGCCTGGCTGGTGATCTCGAACTCTCGCTGCTTCAATGCAAAAGTCGCTCTGCGCAAGATTGGAACACAGACCATGATCGCAAACATTTCCTGGGGATAATTGGTCAACCCTTCCGAGAACCGGACCAGTTGGGCATCTTTTTTCGGAGCCCGCTCCACTCTCAACAGCCTTGGCTGCCCTGCCATCAAACAGCACAGAAGGCCGATTTGCTGGCGCATGACCTTCAGCAATCCGTCAGGATCGATAACATGGCCGTCCTCACCGACCAGGCCGCGATGGGGATCCTCGATGTTGGCGCGCGTTATCGGATGCCACGCCCGATAAGCGTCGTCCAACATGACATGGCTGATTTTGAGGGTGACGCCAAACTCCCGACGGATGATGCGTCGTGTGATCTGGGCGATGCGGTAGAAATCGTCCTCATCAAGAATGTTATAAATCATATAGAAAACCCCCGTCGCCGGGGGTGGAATCGCTGAATTATTGTTGGCTGAGCCATCGTTTGTGAGCTGTAATCATGTCTTCCCGCGCTATTCGCTTCATCGCAGGATCTGCCTTCACCAACTTCTGCTCGATTTTTTGCACCGCTGCAATCAGTGATCCGACTGTGTCCGGACTTGGATTCGGGTCGGGTTTTTGCGACCGGTGACTTACCCGTAAACGTTTTTGGGATTTCATTCGCCGTTTCATTGTCTGGACCTCCAGATGGCTGCGGAAGAAGCGGCGCACCTGCTTCGGTCCGAAGCAGTTTCGATGCGCAACTATGAAACGGCCCTCTGCATTTTCAAAGCAAAAAGATTAAAGAAGCTTGTTGCGACAAGGCTTTGACGATCGCCTGTGATTTATCAGCAACCAGGGTGGGTGGGAGTGAGAGGTCGGGTCCAGGCCTCCCGCATGCCGGCAAGTGGTTGCCGGGCCGACGCGTTGGCACCCAAATAGCCGGGGCATTGCTGCCCCGGCCAGAGACTATGCACGGATTGATCCGAGGCGCACCGCTTCGGCGGCATAAGCCGACAACGGCTTATCCGCCTGGAAATGCCGGTCCCGTTCTACCGGTAGACCAAGGCGGCCTCTAACGGTAGCTAGCTCGGAGAGGCTGACAGCGCCTATTTCAGGACAACCAAGCCCGAGGTCACAGAGGCCGAAAGCGATGTCCGGGTCTTCCGGATCGATCTCAGTGAGGAGCCACGTCGCGCCGGCATCCGGCGTGAACAGTTTGACAACGGGGACAAAGTCGATTTCGCCGTCGGTGCCGCGGAGGGGAAGCTGCTGGCGACCATTCGCCAGCAGCTTGTTCCGCAGATCTTGGGTCAAGAGCTGCATGTCGGCCTCCTACTCGTCGGACTTCGGTGCGCGCAGGACAATGCGTCCGTCGAGCGGCAGAGCGTCGAGGAGGAGCGTGCCGCCTTCGCCATCGTCGTGGGCGAAGAAGGCGCCAATGCGGGTCCAGAAGGCGTTCTGGCCCTCTTTGCCGTCCCGCACCGTGTAGGCGTGGTAGATCGGCATCTTGGGCTCGGGTTTCGTGGTGTTGCGTTTGAGGGTCATAGTGGTTTCCTTTGGTTGATGGTTTCTGTCCCGGAGGACGGTTCCAAAGGAGACGGCGCACAGGGCTGGCTTGTCCCCAACACGGGAGCGCAGCGAAGGAGCGGGCAGGAACGGGACAAGACGGCCGCGCCGGCTAAAACGAACAGTCATCAGCTCCGGACAGTCCATCAACGGAAAACCCAGGGCCATTCGCGACATCGGACGTCACGACACAAGTTTGCACGCACGACCAAGGTGCGGCGACGGCTGGGGGGCATCCCTGCGGGATGGCACCCGGCGCGGGCCTATCTCCGACGATGGCGGAGGTGGGCCCGCTATCGATCAATCGACCTTCGGCCCTGACGCAGGGCCTCCGCTTGCCGTGCCGAACGCGGCTCCTGGGCAGGGCCAATGCGATTGGCCAGGGGCAAGGAGCAGTGTGGCGCACATGATCGGACACGGTTGTCCGACCATGCGCGCGGCCGGCGGTCTGTCACTCGCCAATGTATTGGGGAGTGACAGACCGCCCCCAAACCCACGGTGGATGCCGGGATCGCGCAAACGCCACGACATGACGCGCAAATGACGCTGCGCTTCGGTGATCATTTCCGGTGCAACGTGCTGGCATTAACGGGCGACACCGTCAAATATCCCGGCAGGCAAAGACTGCCTGATCCATCTCACCCGACCATTTCCCCCAAAACATAGGAGAGCAGAATGCTAGCTCATCAGATACGTGCGCCGCCGCGGCGGGCACACCTCCGGTTTCGACCTCTCGGTAACCGGATGCCCAACAGGGCAAACCATATCGGCCAGCCACCCGGCTGGCTCGGGAGGCTCATACCGTAAAGAAGACTACGCATTCCGGCCCTGCTGCGAATGATCTTCGCGGGGTGTCACGATCTACGGACGTGCATCGGCCATCAACACTCAGCCAAAAAAATAAAAAGCGAGCAAGATGGACGATTTAACCATGGACCTGGTGCGGCTGTGCCAACGCAACCGGGACGGCTCTTACGGCACTCAAAACAACCGCCGGCGCGGCCTGTCCGCAATGGCAAACGACCTCACGGACCTCGGCTACAAGCTGCCGGCCGCCGGTTCCCTTAAACCCAAGCATGTCGAGGCTCTTGTCGAACGATGGCACGATTCCGACACGTCGGATGCCAGCATCCGCAATCGGCTGACCTGGCTGCGCTGGTGGGCGGAGAAGGTCAACAAGCTGAATGTCGTCAACCGCGACAACGCCGCTTATGGCGTTGCCGAACGGGGCGAAATCACCCGCAACCGGGCCCAGACCCTCGACCATGCCAAGCTTGGTACTATCGAATGCCCACACATCAAGGCTTCAGTCCTGTTGCAGGCGGCGTTCGGCCTGCGGCGCGAGGAAGCCATGAAGTTCCAGCCGCAGGCCGCCGCCCGGGCCGACCATATCGCCTTACAGGCGAGCTGGACGAAAGGCGGGCGGGCAAGGACCGTCCCGGTTACCACGCTGGAACAGCGTCACGTGCTGGAGCACGTCCTGCGCCTCGTCCCCGGAAGCGGCTCCCTGATCCCGGCACAGATGAGCTACGTCGAACACCTCAAGCGGTTCGAGTACCAGACACTCAAGGCCGGACTTCGGAACACGCACGGGTTCCGGCACGCGTATGCCCAGCAACGCTACGCGGTGCTGGCCAGCCAGCCCTGCCCGCTGGCAGGGGGTAAGCGCTGGGCCGACATGACCGGCACGGAACGCGCCGCCGACCGTGCGGCGCGCCACAGGATTTCCGCCGAACTTGGCCACAGCCGCCTGAAGATCACTGACACCTATCTAGGGAGTGCCTTCTGATGAAACGCGCAGAAGGCAATTTCCTCATGGCCGCCAGCAAGAGGACGAAATACGCCGAGGGTCTTTTCAAGCTCGCGATGATCGCCGCCGCCATCGATGAGGCGGCCATGCAGGGCCATCGCCGCTACCGCATCGTTCAGGAGTTCCCGTTCGACCTCTCCGACACGGAGGCCGCCAAGGCGCTTGAGAAATGGCTCGATTCCGAGCAGTTCGAATACGTTTGGCGTCCGACGCGTCTCGAACAGGATGCGTATCGGCCGTCGATTCTGGCGGAATACCCGGAACTTGAGATTTCGTGGTGAAGTGCCGGAACGGCAAAGTTCAAGGACCTTGAACATCAGGGGCGTTCGCCCCGGAACAGATATTGGGATGTCCATCCCCTGATTCTTTGTTTCTGCCTCCGCTTCCGGAGGCTTCCGGGAACAGCAGTCCTGCTGTTTTAAGTCAACAAATAGTTATTCAGATAACGGCCTCTGGCTCTGCCACGATCTCTCGCCGACTGGGTGTTTATTTGCACTGCTTGTCGGCGCGAGCCCTGTTGCATTCCTGGCTTTGCTTGTTACTCTCCCGGCGGGTTGGGGCATGGCAATGGGCGACTTTAAATTTGATCCCTTGGGCGATTTGTCCAAGGACATTTCGGATGGGATGAAGTGGGGCCAGTATGGCCTGAAGATCGGTCGTCATCTCAAGGGGAAGAGGGCGCGGAAGCAGGTCGACGACCTCTACGGCCCGGAGGTTGGAGACGCAGTGGAAGCTGCCGTCCGCTCTGGCCGGGATCCGGGTCCCATCATCGAGCGCGCCAAACGCGAGCTTGAGGCGCGCCTGGAGCGCGAAGCGCAGCTGGCAAATCCGCCGCCGTTATACGGCTCAGCACGATGGGCGACGCCCCAGGAACTGCGAACAATCCCCAATGGCAAGCTGTACCTTGCCGGTCGGTCGGCCTTCGAAACTCCGTCGTCCATCCTGCTCGGCGGGTATCCGGATGATGACACCAACCCCGAACCCCAGTTCGTCCACTGGGACGACGACGGCCATTTGCTGACCATCGCCCCCACGCGCTCCGGCAAAGCTGTGACGTCGATCGTGCCGAACCTTCTGCGCTACCGGGGCAGCTGCGTGGTACTCGACCCCAAGGGCGAGCATTTCGAGAAAACATCGAAGTGGCGCAAGTCGATCGGCCATGAGGTTTACCGGATTGCGCCCTTCGACCATGGCTCGGGCTGGGAACGCCATCGCTACAATCCGCTGGCGCTGGTGCGCACGGACTCGGATGCCCGATCGCTTGCGGACCAGATGTTTCCGCGTGACCGACATGCCTCGGCTTTCTTCAACGACGATGCGGCGGGTTTCCTGACCGCAGCGATCATCTACGTAAAGTCCAATGCGCCGGCCCATCGGCGCACTCTCGCGACCGTCTGCCAGTTGGCTTCCCAGAAAGGTCGGGATTTGCTTGACGTCGCCAAGAAGCTCGCAGAATTCCCGCGCACTGCGGAGGCCGGCAAGGCGGTTTTGGAGAAGACCCGAGATCGCGGCCTCCAGACCCTGGAAGCGACGCTGGAAAGCAAGCTCGCCCTCTGGCGCGACCGCGATATCCAACGCAGCCTCAGCGGAACCGACTTCTCCTTCGAGGATCTGAAGGACCGACCGATCACGGTCTACATCGATATCCCGTTCGGCAAAATGGAGCCCTATGCACCGTGGCTCCGCATTCTGCTCAAGGGCGCCCTCGACGCCATGGAAAGCAACAGGCGCCTGCCGGATATCCCTGTACTCTTCATCCTCGACGAGTTTCTGAACCTCGGTCCTTTCCCCGAATTCCGTGCGGCGATCCGCACCCATGCAAGCACCGGCGTACGCCTGTGGTTCTTCCTCCAGGATGTCATGTCCCTGCAGGAGCATTATCCGGGCAACAGCTGGCAGCCCTTCCTGAACTGCGCCGTCAAGCAGTTCTTCGGCGTAGACGATCCGATGACCAGCGAACTCATCGGAAAATACCTCGGCCACGAAACGCTCGCCTACCTGAGCCGCTCCAGTGGCCATAGCGGGTCCTCCCAGCTGGGACACTGGTATGGGGACACGTCGGTGAATACCGGCAGTTCGGGCAACGACACGGTCCAATTCCTCGGCCGGCCGCTGATGACGCCCGACGAAATCATGGAACTGCTGTCGGGCTGGCAGCGCAACGGCTGGCGCTGGAGCATCAATTATGCGCGGGGTGCGCGACCGTTCAAGACCAGGCTGGTGTCTTACACCGAGAGCAAAACCTGCATGGAACGTATCGGCACAATGGCGGAGATCAAGCCATGACGCTGGCCACTGCCATATTCGGTACGGAAACGCGACTACGTCCCCTGGTCAAAACCCTCCTTGCCGTGACGGCCCTGCGCGTCAGTTGGATCGCGATCAACGTATGGCATCCCGACGCACTTTCCCTGGGGTGGGCCCTGGTCCCGTGGCCGTGGAGGATGCTTTCGTTGATCGTGTGGGGAGCCGATATCGCGCTGGTTTTCTATCAGCTCCGCGCCGGTATCCGCCTCGGCCGAATGCTGCTCTTGCGCTACGCACCGCGTCCCGCCGCCTTCCTGGGGTTCTCAGCCCAGAATGCCGGCGACACACAACACCTGAGGCCGCGCAACCGTTCATGGTTGCCGACGGCCCTGCAGCTTTCTGCGATCCTCGTACTGAGTTGCTGCGTGCTGAGCTGGCTCGCAGTGATGGTTTGGTTCAGGCAGTGGGGGCCTTTCGATTTTTTCATGTGGAGCCCCTACGCCGACCGACCGCTGCAAGTCGGATTGGCCTTGTCGGTGCTCGGCCTGATGTTCGGCGGGAAGTACATTGTAAGTGCCTCACGTCAAGTGCGCAGCAGTTTCGGGGTCACGTTGGTTGAGGATAGTCATTGGCTGGCCGAGCGTGTGCATGGCCTTGCCGAAAAGCTCAACTTGCCGAAGCCAGCGGTCGGTATCACCAACGTCGTGAATGCTTTTGCCATGGGCGCGAGGCAGAAATCCTCCATGGTGGTGATCGGCCAGCCGCTCTTCGCGTTGGAGCGAGACGAACTGGACGCCATCATCGGGCATGAGCTCGGCCACATTCTGCACAAAGACATAGCGAGGATGCAGTTTGCCGAGGGTTTTCAACGCATGCTGGTCGGTGTGGTGAACATCCTGACGGTGGTCGGAATGATCTTTGCGGTGTCTGCCTCAAAGAAGCGGGCCGACGCACGGCTGAACGCACATCTCGCCTGGGGCACCGGTGTTGTTGTCCGGAAAACGGTCTTTATCGCCTCCGAACTCGTGACCAAAGGCATTTCCCGAAACCGCGAGTTCCACGCCGACGCCGTCGGTGCACACGTGACCTCGGCCGACGCGATGGCCCGCTCGCTCAAGCGCATTCATGAGATGCCGGATAAGCCGACCGCCCAGGAGCACCACTACGGCTACCTGATGTTCCGGGGAATGGACTTCGGCAACCTCTTTTCCACGCATCCGACCCTGCAAGCGCGCCTGAAGGCTTTAGACGCTCATGCGATTGCAGAGTCTATTGCCGACCCGACCGGCGGCCAGCCCCCGGCCACGGGCGCCTATCCGGCGCAGGGCGTTGGCCTCGCCGAACCCGCCCGCGCTGCCAAGCCTTCCTTGTGGGCGAAGCTGCGCATGTCCGCGCGTGCCCGGTGGGCGCGACGCAGAAGCTCGGCTCTGCGTGCCAGAGTCACTACGCGGCGGCTGCTGGTCTTGGGCGCGGCATGCGTCGCCCTAGCCGTGGTGGCGCCCGCGATCATTAATTTCTACGCGCTCGATCGCCGGTTCGATGACACCAGGGTGTCGGCAGGTCACGCCTTGTCGTCGTCTTGGGGCTGGGTGATTGCCACAAAGGAAGCTTGGTTCGGCGACGACGAATTGAAGGCCCGTGACAAACAGCTGGGGGAGCGTGAGCAAGCGCTCAAAATCGCGGAGGCACGGCTCGACACCGATCGCGCGACCCTCGCCAAGGAGAAGGCTCGAATACAAGCAGCGGCGGCCGCCAACGTCCCAGTACCTGCCCGCCCCGCTCCTTCAGGTTCCGGGGCTGACGCGATGCGTGCGCAGGTTGGCGAGCTCACCACCCAGGTGAAAGACCTCGTCTCCCAAAGGGATGACCTGCGAAACACGATACTCGATCTCAGGCGCCGGTTGGTTCAACAAACAGGACAAGCCCCCGATCGCACGAATGAAATGCTGTTGCAGCTCGATGCCGCCAATGCCGACCGGACGAGACTGATGGCGCAGTTGGCCGCACTACAGAAGCCAACATCTCAGCCGGCATTGCCGGCCCAGACAACGTCCCTTTCCGACCAACTGTCCAAGATGACGGCAGACCGGGATGAAATGACCCATCGGAATGATGTCTTGCGGGATATGAACCTAGAGCTGAAAGGCCAGATCGCCACCCGGGACATGGCCCGCGCCGGCCTTGATAAGCAAATCCAGGACCTCCAGAACCAGATTGTCAATCTGACCACAAATCCATCCGAAAATCCGGCGCAAATCGAGTTGCCGACCGTACGCCCGCCTCCACCGGGGCGGCAGGGTGGCTACGGGGCGTTTGCCGTCGCCGGCAACGGAACCATCATTCTGACGGACCGCAGCTTTGGCAGCGAGCAGGAGGCGTCTGATGCGGCCCTGGCCGAATGTGGCCAATTCAGCGGCGGAAGCCAATGCGCGGTGAGACAGACCTTCCGGAATACCTGTGCCGCCGTGGCCCGGGTCGCTCCAGTATCCAGAAAGTCGCGCTACGCGCTCCAACTTGAGCCGACCATACAGGATGCCGAAGAAATGGCGCTGTCCGAGTGCTATCAGCGCAATGGTCGCCCCTGCGAGGTGACGCGACAGGTTTGCGTTCGGTAAACTCTACAAATTCTGCAGATCAGCGCTCATGATTTGTGCTGCCGAGTGGAGTGACCCTTTTCCGTGCTATTGTAATGGACAGGGGTGATACAATGGCACGTTCTGCGATTATCGTTGGGGGAACAGGCCAGATCGGGCAGGCTGCGGCAATGACGCTGCTTCGCGATGGGTGGAATGTCTCCATCATGCATCGCGGCAATAGACTGCTTTCCCAGCGGCTGATCGAGCGAGGCGCTCACGAGATCATTCATGATCGCGGGCGTGGATTAGCCCCGGTGATTGGCCGCGGTGCGGACTTGCTAATTGATGCCATCGCCTTCGATGCGGTTCATGCAGACCAACTCTTGCAGGTGCAGGACGATGTCGGCGCTTTCGTCGTCATCTCCTCCAGCAGCGTGTATTGCGACGACCTCGGACGTACACTTGATGACGCGATTGGAAGTGACTGTTTCCCCGATTTTCCCAAGGCCGTGACGGAGTTGCAGAAGACGGTATCACCAGGGTCACAAAACTATTCCGCCAAGAAGATTGCCCTTGAGCAGCGGCTGCTCAACCATGCAACCACACCAGTCACGATCCTGCGCCCTTGCGCGATCCATGGTGTGAACTCAAGCCACGCCCGAGAGTGGTGGTTCGTGAAGCGCATGCTCGACGAGCGCCCTGCTATTCCGCTCGCGTATCGAGGAGAGAGCCGCTTTCATACCACGTCAGTAGCAAACATCGCTGGCTTGATAGGCATCCTCGCTGGGATGCCTGGGACTCGCGTTTTGAATATCGGTGATGAGCATTGCTTGACCGTCGCGGAGATCGGCTCAACCATCGCGCGACATCTTGGATTCGAGGGGCGCTTTGTTCTGATTGAGGACGAGCCGGGTGTTTATCCGGCCAAGATTGGCTCGACCCCCTGGTCTATTCCCAAGCCATTCATGATCGACAGTTCTGCTGCACGTGCTTTGGGTTTCGCCCCGCTGCCATATGCTGCAACGATTGGCGCGGTCTGCGACTGGCTTAGTCAATTGCACTCAGCTGGAAACTGGCTGGCCGAATTGCCCGTGTTCGGCGATTATAGCTTTGATCCTTTCGACTATGTGAGTGAGGATCGCTGGCTGGCACAGTATCCGCCGGCCGCCAGTGGTCGCGCGGCGATCTAAAAGGCGACCCGGCGGTCGGCTACAGAACTGCCTTGTCGTACTGCACCGCGGCTAGTCTAATGCGCCTGTGGTTGAGCGGAGAAGAGAGCTTGTCGGGCATTCCCGTGCCCAGAAGCTACCCTCGGCGCGGGAACCAGTCGAGATGGTCGTCGGGACCAGGCTCGCGCTCCATGTCCTGCAGCACGAGCCGCTCGGCCTCATCAATTTCGTCCAACTGCGGCGGGTTTTCCGCCAATTTCTCCTTGAACCAGTCGAGGTGGTCCTCCTGGGCAAGTGGCTGGTGCTCCTGCCACTTGTCAGCAGCAAGTCGCTCCTGCGGCTGTTCCTGCTCCTCACGGAGGAGGTTTTCCAGCCGCTCGATCCCCGCCCCGACCTTGCCGAGGTCATGGGTCAGGCCGAGTTGCGCATTGCGACGTTCCTGTAAAAAAGAAATCAGCGCTCCCGGATCGCCTCCACCGGCAAGATCGTGGGTGGCGCGTTCAATTTCGGTGTCCATGTCAGCGATCGACTGTTCCAGTGAATGCGCACGTTGATGCAGCTGCTCCAACTCCGCCTTGTTATCCATCGTGCGTCTCCAGAAGCACCCTTAGTGCTGGTAGTGGTAGGCGGCCAAATGCGCCGGCTGGTCTTGCAGTTCGACGATGAGAAAAGCCCGGAGCCTTTCACTCGAGCTCACCAGTTCCTGGGCACGGGCTTGAAAATAGAACGCACTCTGGCGCAACTCCTCAGGGATGCCGGGAATCGTTTCAGCCTGTGTCTTGCGGAGGGTCCAGTAGGCGAGGCGCTTGCGGCAACGGATCAGGTCCGTTTCCAGCAATTCCAGTTCCTTACGCGTTTTCGCGCGCTGCTCTTCCGTGAGTTCACGGATTGCGAAAATGGAGCCTCCAAATACCTTGGTCATACATCCATGATGGGGCGGTGGCAGAGATCCTGCAAGTGCTACCTGCGCTCGCGGTCCGGTTCGGGCCACCGGTTGTCGACCGGGCCGGCAGCAGGGTCCTGGCGCTCGGTATCGAGCCAGTCAAGGTGGTTTTCCCAGCGCTCCAGCGTCGGGACGTCCTCCGGCCGGGTCTTGTCCTCCAGCCAGTCCAGCAGGTTGTCAGGGCCGAGCCGGTAGGCCGCAGCATCGTCCTCGCTCATCTCAAGGGTATTCTGCTGGTCCACGGCCACCCGGGCGGCCTCTAGGTCGCCCTGGGCATGCCCTGCCTCGGCCAAGGCCGGGCGATGCATATCGTCCAGCATACGGTCCTCGGCAACGGCCAACTCCTGCGGATGGATCGGCGACCCATCCGGATCAGGCACGGGCAGGTCTTCGTCAGGTTCTCTGGGTGCCATCTGTTCCCTCTCCCGTTGTGCGTGGATCCTGCGTTTCCGCCGTTCCTGCGGATTGGGGCCGCGGTGCCGTCCCGGCAATTGCTCCAGCTTGCGCTTGGAATAACTCCGGCTGTCAATGGTCACTTCAATTCCGGCCTTGGCCAAGGCCGTGTTGGCAATCCGCTCCCACAAGGCGCGTGCCTCGGTCACGAACTGCTTCCCATCCGCGCTGCGGATTTTCAGCCCGAACCCGCCCTCACCCACGACACGGGTTGTCATCAACAAATGGACATGGGGATTGCGGCGCGCGCCGTCGTCATGAATGGCCAGGTCCACCACGAACCCCTGCGCCGTATAGGCGTCGGCCATGGTTCGCGCGATGCCGAGCCAGGCCGAGCGCGGCAGTTCGAGGGGCAGCGCGAATTCCACCTCCTTGGCCAGCCGGGCGTCCTTGCGCTTCTCGGCGGCCTCCACCGCGTTCCACAGGCTGGCGCGCTCGGCCATCCATTCTGGTGCTCCGGTAGGCAAACGGATTTCGGTCGCCACGACATCACGACGACCGCCGAAATCCGACAGGCGCTCCTCGGCCTCATTGGGCAGCACCTCGCCCGCACGATACGCGGCGGCCGCCACAATGGAGCGCCCCTCACTCCGGCTGATGTTTTTGACATTCAGATGGTAAATGGCCACGGGCCTCTCCACCGCTCGGACGGGGTTTCCAAAGGGGGTTTCCCCCTTGGCGCATCTGCCGGTTTTCTCCGGTTTGCGCCCCGCAACCGGTCAGAAAACCGAGCAAGCATCGCCCCCAACGTGTCAATGCGTACACATTGGGCGATGCGTAGGTGCGCTGTACGCATCGAGACTGATTTCCCTAAATTTTCCAGCTATCCCATCAGGCGATGGCAAGCGCCTAGTTGTCAACCAGCTCCGCTGTGTCAGGCTTCTTCCGCTGGGCCGGTCTGGCCTTCCGGACATTGATGGCTGCCGCGTCCAGTCGGTTCTTGAGATGCACGGCATAGTGCTTCTCGATCATCTCAACGCTCGTACGGCAGTTTTTGGCGACCTGGTAGATGTCGGCGCCCTCTAGCAGCCGAAAGCTGATGTAACTGTGCCGGAGCGAGTACAGCGTGCGCCGGTTGCCCTCGCGGTCGAGCTTCAGGCCGATCTTGTCCAGGATGCTGTTGAACTGCTTCTTATGGTCGACCGGGAACACCCGGTCCGTGGGCTTGGGCTTGTTCCGGGCGACCATCCGCTGGAACGGGAACACGGCGCCGGACGTGCTTTTACAGTACCCGACCCCACGCTTGCCGCGCACCTGGATTTCCAGGATCTTCTGACCTGTCGCCTGGTCCTTGACCACCTCCACATCACGATACTCAAGCCAGTTGGCTTCGTCCGGCCGAAGGCCCGTGTTGGTCAGGAACAGGATCTTGTCGTGGAGCTGTTCGGCCAGCCACACCCGATGGGCCTGCTCTCCCTTCTGGGCTTTGTGGCTGACGGCACGCGCGTCCTTGGCGTGGCCCCGCGTCGCTTGGTACAGCTGTTTGTACTCCTCTGGTGTAAACCAGGCGCGGTGAACGACCTTCGCGGATTTCTTGTAAGGTTGGGAGATGTCGGGCAGATGCGCCACCCAGCGATGGCGGACAGCGGTTTTCAGAACCAGACGTAGGGTCACGGTTTCGTGGTGCAGCGTACTGCGTGAGGGAAGCTTTTTGCCCTCTGCCGGGGTCATCCGGGAGATGCGATACTCCTGAACCGTGCCGGCATTGATGGTCGAGAGGCCCATTTTGCCGAAGAACGGCACCAGATAGGTACGAACGCGTCGATAGTGATCTTTGACCCAACGGGCGTTCCGCTCCCCCTCGGTCAGCACTTCGTACTCGCTGATGAACTGGTCGGCCGCGTCTTTGAAGGTCTTTTCAGTGACCAACTCGCCGCGCCGGCCCTTGTCCTTGAGACCGAAATACCAATCCTCGGCCCAGTCCTTGGCCCGTGCCAGGCTGTCTTCCTTGGTGCTGGTACGCCAGTTTTTGCCTTTGAGGTACGTCGAACATTGCCAAATCGGGCTGTCGTTGCGCCGATAGACGTGAACTTTGCCTTCCAGAATCGTGTGCTTTTCCGACATCGCCGAACACTCCCTGCGGCCGTGCAAGTTTGTGCAAGAGATGTGTAAGGCTACTTTCGGCTTCCAAGCCTCGCAAGGCGATTTTTAAGTGCCTGATTTTCCTTGGAAAATGGCACGGGCAGCAGGGCTCGAACCTACGACCTGCGGTTTTGGAGACCGCCGCTCTACCAACTGAGCTATGCCCGTACACGTGCGCTTCGGCGCAGGCGCTTCCTAAAAGCTTCCGCACGCTCTGTAAAGAGCGGTTTGCAAGCAAACATGCCTTAACCCCTGCGCCAGAAATCGGGATAGTCGACGACCAGCCCATCGGCATCGATCTCCAGCTCCCGCCTGAAGTCGCTGGCGCGCGATTCATAGAGGGTATCGCCTGCCCTCATCGAGGCTCATCCACCTCCCTGGCAACCGGAAGCTATTTTGCGCCCGGCACCCGGTACGGCCCGCCAGGCACGCCCCAGCCCCAGGCCGGCATCGGTTCGGTCTCGGGATCACAGGTCTCGCCGAGATTGGAATTCATCTTGGCCAGCCGCGATCCCCATTCGACGTAGCCCATGAAGGCGGAACGAAATTCCGGATCGTCGGGCAAACCAACCTGATCCGCCGCGTCGGCGAGAAGATTGATCCAGCGGCGGCGCTGCTCCTCGGTCAAATGCTTGCCTAGATGATGCATCACCATTTCGCGATGGCCGCCAAAGTCTTCGCTGTAGGTTTTCGGTCCGCCGAAGACCTCTCCGATGAAGGCCGCGACATGGGCGGGGTGGTCCGGCGACATGTGCTTGAACACCGGGCCAACGACCGGATCTTTTGCCACCTTGTCATAGAAGGTTTGCGTCAGCCGGTTCAGCGCGTCGCTGCCGCCGGCCCATTCGTAGAGTGTCGGAACGTCCTGGCTCATTCTCGATCCTTCGCCGGCCCCGCGGCCACGACGATAGCGGAAATCGAGTATGGCTCAACCTGCCTCGATGGGCAGTTCCCGACGCCGCCGTACTTCTACAGCTTGGCAGGTGCGTCGGCCTGTGCATTGGCGGCTGGCAGGCCCCGGCAATTGTCGGGCTTGGCAACGGCCTTGCAAATCGTGGAACCGGTCAGCGCATCGACCGATTGCGGTCCCGTTGTCAGTCCAACCCTGCGCATCATGTCCGGGTCAAGTTGTCCCTCGGTCGAGCGTCGCTCGATCGCCGCGAACAGAGCGGGGCCGATCGCCATCTCGTCGAGGTAGGCCTTGACCACCAGCTTCTGTCCCATCGGATAGAGGCTGAGCCGCGCCCGGGGGCCGACAAGCCGTCTGGCACCGCCGGCAACCATGAGCGCACAGGCAGAATCACACTCCACTCCCGCATCGATGCTCAATCCGGCATAGGCGCCTTCCTTGGCCAGGCAATTCCATGCGCCGGGGTCGCAGTCGACGAAATCGGTCCGGGCAACAGCGATGTCGAGCTTTCTTTCATGGATAAGTCGCCCCATTGCGAGAGCGCTGGGCAGGTCGCCTCCGCGTGAGCTGATGACGATAGGCAGCCGCCGATTGCCAAGCGTGGCCAGCAACTGCCGCAGCTTCTGCGGCGTCTGGCTCGTGATCGCACCTTCGGCCGATATTCATTCCGGACAGTCGGGGTTGCACAACGGATTGCTGCCGCGAACCACGACAAAGCGCATGTCCCCGCCGGCCTTCGCGGTGTCCGATTGGACGGGTACGGCAGTCATAAGCTTGAGGGCAGCCGATGGCGCCGTCTTGTTTGCCGGTCCAGCTATTTCCCGGCAGTTCGTGGCCGGCTGCTCCAGCGCGCAGAGGCTTGCCATGGTCAACAGATCTACTGCGTCCCGGCTGGTGACCAGCTTCATCGTCAACATGGCGTCGAGCGGAATCTGACGAATCTCGCTGGCCGGCGTGGCCTTCATGATTTCCAGTACGCCGTCGCCTATCCCCATTTCCTTCAGGTAAGCCGAAAGCGTCTTCTCGACGGTCCTGCTCATCTCGTAGGTTTTGTAGCTGCCTGCGTTTTTGCGGCTGACCACCCTGGTGCTGATGATCTTCTTCTTGCCGTTCACGATCCGGTATGTGGTCCGGTAGAGCAGCTTCTCCCGGTGGTATGTGGTGGTGATCTGGTGGACGCCGAGATAGCCGAAATCTCCGACCACGCGGCGGACACCGCCGGAAAACATCAGCGGACAGGCCGAATTGCACATGGCTCCGTCGTCATGGGCCATCCCGAAATAGTCGGCATCCTTGCCCTTATTGTCCCCGCAGTTTCCCATTTCCGGCTGGCAACCGGAAAAAACCGTCACGCCGACGGCGATATCGAGCTTGTTCTTGCGGATCATCCGGCCAAGTGCCAGCGCCGCATCGACATTACCACCGGGCGAATTGACGACCACCGGCAATTGCCTTCCCTTGAGCGCCTTGAGCGTGCGCTTGAGGAGCGACGGCGTGCCCGCCGCGATGGTACCGTCGGCCGATATCCACTCAGGGCAGTTGGGTTCGCATCCCGGAGCGTTGCTGCGCACGACGACAAAGCGCATGGGCGGGATGTCGGGAGGCCCATCTTCCGCTCGCGCTGTCAGAACAGGCAGCAGCATGGCCACGACGAGGCAAACCAGTGCCCACAACCGCCATGCCTTCCCATCGAAACGGCGCCTTGGAACCACTGTTGGCAAAGCTCCCTCAGTGCAACCTATACTAGTTGCAGCCATGGCGCTTGCAACAGCTTTGAAACAACCCTCGCAGTGCTTGCGCCGCGAGGCGCACGAAAACGAAAAAGGGCGGCCCGAAGACCGCCCTTTCTTATCGATCCAGCAGAAGCCGGTCTCGATTATTCCTTGATGGTGACGACGATGCCGGCACCGACGGTGC
>NZ_ML703273.1 GCF_008520305.1 Mesorhizobium sp. SARCC-RB16n
TCTGTACCCTCGACGCAAACCATACAGTGCCCGTGGATGCCCGATGAGCTTGAAGCAGGTCTTGGCGACGCCTGCCGGCCGTCGCCGGCTACTTTTCCGCTTCGTCAGGCTACTTCCGATGTGCCTGGCGATAGCGCGCCGCCTTGGCGCGGTTGCCGCAACTGTCCATCGAGCACCAGCGTCTCGGTTTTGAGCGGCTATCGTTGACGAAGAAGCCGCCGCATTTGTCAGCCTCACATTGCCGGATATCGTTTCCTGACGGGAACAGCACGAGCATGGCAGCGGCTGTGGCCGACCGGCGCAGTGGCAGGTAAATCGCCTGGTTTGTCGACGCGGATGTGAGGTTCAGGATTTCGCCAAGGCCGGCCGATCCGCCCGCTTGCGCTATCGCTTTATGAATGTCGCGCAAGGCGGTGCGTTTCGGGACGAGACCACCGTTAAGGTTTTGCGCGGTCGCATTCAGCCACGATTTGAGCGACGCGCGTAGCTTTAGCACCTTGAGATGCACATCGCGGGCGACGTGTTGGTGATTCAGCGCGAGACGCTTGAGGACCCGCCCTTCATTTTCCGACAGCAACAGGGCCGGAACGCAAAAGACCAGCAGGTCCTGGTAGCTTGGAATGAAATCGATCTCGGCCCCATCTCGCCAGTGCAATGTGTTGGCAAGATCAAGTGCGGGCGCACCTCCCAGCATGCGCATGTGTCCATGCGGCGAGAGCTACGTCCGGACAAATTCGATTGATTCCATCACCGTCACTTTGTAACCTCATAAACAGTTACTCAATAGGGCAGGGCGGGTCGATGAAGAAGGCTCTGTTGACGTTCCTGTCCTGGTTTGCGTTTGCAGTCGCGGGGCACGCAGACGACGATATACTTTATCGCTCAAAGGTGATCGTCACCGGAGATCGCGAGGAAACGCGCGTCCCCGCCATCCCGCAGGGTTTCGAACTGCCGGCTTCGACCCCGTCAAGTTCGACAGGTTGAGCTCCGGCAAACTGTCGCTGTGCTGCAGGAGCGTCTGCGCGGCCAATGTGCCGGCCGCAGTGACCGTGACAACGATCAGGCGCAGCGGGACTTTCGCCCATCTGCGTGCGCGCGAGCGCCTGGCGCCAGTTCGCCTTCGCCACTGATCAGACCGGTTGTCGTACCGATTTTTGTCCACGGCCCCATGCTCCCCAGGGGCAGAGTGCGTCGATCGCGACGAATAGTCCAGAAGCGCGCATTCGGAGCGGAACATCAGAGCCTTCTAACGGTTCCATCTTGGTCGATTTCCAAGGTAGAGGGGGGGCCGCCATGTCAGCGTTTGAATTCGTCTATTTTTCAGGTTTGACGGCGAGTGATCTCTTAGGCGGCGTCGCCTCGTTGGTGGCGTGTTGTGTGCTCTACAACGTTATCGCAGAGGATCGTCCGCACCGGTAGGCGCCCGCTGGCCTCGGTCGGCAGCACGCCTCAGAACGGCCGAAGGTAGCCCCCATGGAACATTGTTGCGTCGAAAAACTTAGGCGGTTGCACTGTCGTACTCCCATTACAGTGCGTTCCCACGACTGTTGACTGGCCCGCTGCCATGCCCCCTCCGGCAGCGGGCCTTTTTATCGTTCGGTCGGGAACAGCCCCATCAGTCGCAAGTTCCGGCATAGGCGGTGGCGCGTCCGGGTGGGGCGCGGGCCTCAATGGAACATACGTCAGAGACAAAGGTTCGGGAGCCAGCCGCCTACTCCGGGCGGCCCTCCACCTCCGTCAGCTGCCCGCTTGCTCCGGCCGGCGGGCTTTTTGTGCGCTATGTGGGAACTTGGTATTTCGCGGCAGGTTCGAAAGGTAGCAGCCTCCCGTGCTGCTGGTCAGAGTCCCTCCTGGCCGGGCCCGCTTCCCCTTCCTGTACTGCCAGGAGGCGGGCCCACGGGGTTCGCCGGCCCGGGAACATTCCCGGGCTAACGACTGTTGGACGAACTTAACAACGAAAGGTCGTCTCATGTTTTCCCTGTTACGCGCGCTTCATGTCCATGCCGCGAAACGCGGCGACGGGTTATTGCCGAAGCTGTTGACCATGCCGCAGTGGCCCCACGAAAACGCCATGAATGAGAATTCCGCCGCACCTGTGGAGCCGCCGCCCGTGCAGCCGCTTGCGGGGTCGTCCTGATGGCATTGGCAGGCCGGCTGGTCTAGCGATGGCATTGGCAGGCTGGCTGGTCTAGCGATGGCGCGGCGCCTAGATCATTATGGCCTGGCCAATTCTGGCCAACCACCATACCGCCAATCCAATCATCGTAATGATGAGGGCATATTCCAACAGGCGGCGTGGGGACATGGGCGACCGTTTCAGGAGCGTCTGACGATTTCGGGCTTCAGTTGCTCGTGCCGCGGCTGCTCGTGCCACATCACCTGACGCAGATCGCGCATGTCGACCGGCTGTCCGCAGGTCTTGCACTTATAGAAATGGTCTTTCTCGTCGGCGGGCTCGCCGTCGTGCCGCTTGCCGGGAATCGGGGGGCCAAGGTCTGAAAGCTTCGTCATGGGGCCAGCAACATCCCGCCATGGCAAAAGTTCCCGGGATGCTGTCTCTCTTGGCCCCGGCTAGTAGTCCGTTTCGTGGCCGGTACGGCCGCCTGGCTTCGCCTCGGCAGCTCGGCCGCCGCAAAGCCTGCCCGCGCTGTCGGTTTGTGTTCGAAGGTCGCAGGGATGTTGGTCGTTGGCGCCTACACTCACCACGATGCCGGGCGGTTGGGCAGGCGCCAGGGTTGTTCCCCGATATTGTTGAACGACACCTGCTATTCGCTGGCCGTCGCTCTCAATGTGGGTGTTTTTGCTATTCGGATTGAAAGGATCAACGGTCTGCAAGAGGCCGTTCGCGCGATTCGCATCGCCGGCTGCCAGGGTCACCGAGTCATAGTGGTTCAGATAGTCCGCGGCGCAGCCGCTCATAGCAAGAGCGATGCCGACGCACATTGGAACGAGCCGCTCCATGTCGAATCGACCCTTTAAACTGGCGACGGGTTGATGCCGGCCGCGTGCAGTTTCGCGCCGAGTTTCGCGCGAGTGGCACACGCAGCTTTGTCCCTGGCGACGCACTTGTTGTTGGCGTCCGACCAATCCAGCAGAGCGGTGTTGATCCAGCTGCCGGGCGCGCGGGCAATCCCATAGGGGGTTGGTGGCGCGCCACTCGCGACGGCAGCCACGGCGGCGGCACCCTGACCGTGAGGCGCACGTTTCCATCCGCTCAGGATGAGGCAGTTCTTCATGTACTGATCTTCGGCAGCCAAGTTGCCGAGAGCGTTGCCAATTCCCGCACCCGCGACAAAGCCGGGCGATCCGATGGCAATATAGCCTTGGTCAGCCGAACCTTTTTGCAGTTCGCATTGAGCATGCGCGACATCGAAACTTGGGCCGTAGCCGATCTGCATATAGTCGGCTTGATTGCTCGTCTGGCAGCCGCACAACGCTGCAATGGCACCCAGTGCCATCAACCTATCGATTTTCATCCCCTAGCCCCTCCCAAGGCCGAGAGGCAGCATCTATCAACGCGGACGCCTCTGCAAGAGACCGCTAATATTCTGGGTAAATTTCGAATTTGGAAGTCTGGCGAAGCGAAGACTTGGCCGAGAGCGCCAGATATACAGGAGTATACAGCGGGCGGTCTCATGTCGGCTTGTCGACCAGCGGCTTCTTTCTCGTCGGCGGCTTGTACGCGTTCACCAGCCCGGCCACGGCAGCATCGACCGTAACGGGAACTCCCAGGTTCACCGTCACGCGCTTTCCGTCGAGTAGGTGCGTGACATTGCCGATCAGCTCGATGTGCTGCCCCTTCTGAAGGTTCGACGTCATGTCAATGATCGAATGCGGCTGGCCATAGGACGGGATGGAAACGCTCACCCGGTCCTCGGTGACGCGCCTGCGCACGGTAGCGGTGATTGCGACCTCATCGCCGATGTTGATGCCTCTCGCCATGACCATGACTCTGGGGCGGGCAACAGCTTCGTCAAGCGGATGCTAATATACTGGCCCGGAACCGAAATCTCGTATCGAGCTTATGACTCCATGAGCGCGCGTGGCATCGATTTCCTGCATGAATGGATCGCAAACAACATCCCCGAGACGGCGAAACCAGACGTCATCTGCGTGGATGAACTTACCGATAAGCTAATTGCGGATGCAAAGGCGATCGGCATCAAGCGGGTCGAGCTCGACGAGGAAGTGGACAGCCTCTACCGCACCATCATCGAAGCGATAGTGCATCACGAACATGGTCGGCCTGAATGACGGCGGCTCGCCCCCGACTGTTGCTATGTCGGGTGGGGCGGAGGAATTAGGTACCACTCACGGAACAACAGCCGGCCGGGGGCGTTACCGGAGCTCTAATGTTCGATTTGTATTTGTTTCCGCCCTGCCAAGGCAGGGCGGAGTTCTTCATCAACAACAGGAGAGTATATTGAAAACTACCCTCATTCCCGCCGTCGCCGGCCTGGCCCTTTTGGCTGGTCTAGGCTTTGCCCTCGCCGACGAGATCATCGTCACCCCGGAACAGCAGACCGTGGTCAAGGAATATGTCCACAAGCACAAGATCGCTTCCGTCAACGTGCTGGGACTCGAGCTCGGCATTGGCTCGGCGGTGCCGGACACGGTGGAATTGCAGACGGTGCCTGACGTCAAGTATCGCTATGCTGTCATCAATGATCACACCGTGCTGATCGACCCGAGCAGCCGCAAGGTGATCCAGGTAATCGAGTGACCTGATGTTCAAGCCTTAACCGAAGCTTTCCGCCATTTTTCGGTGCCGGAAAGCTTCGGCTTTGGGAGGCTCTCGGACGGTTCGGAAATTTCCATTAAAATTTCAGAGAGGCGAGGTCCCACTGTGTTCAATCGTAACGAATTGCTGATGATCGAAGGCGTGGTTGCCGCAATCCTGCCTGTCGCCCTTGGTCTGCTGCTCTTGACGTGGGCTTTGTGAACATGAATCCAGAGCCCGCACTTATCGGCGCTCCTCTAATTGCTCTTGCCCTTCGGGACAATCGAGAGCTTCGGCGTGATTACGCAGTCGGCGACATATCCTGTAATAGATTGGCGAGCTTTGAAGGTCGCGGGCTGCGTGCGTGAACAGCAGGACGACAAACAGAACCACCACTGCGGATGCAAACCCGGTAACGAGAGCCATCCGCGCAAACGTCGTTGACGTCGGGATGTTCCTTACGAAATTAGGGCTCCGAAGCCGGCCGACTGGAAACCGCTGCCTGAGGTCTACCGGCTCGAGCGCGAGCGCGTGAAGCAAGAGGCCCTGGAGAGATATCGGGCGGCGGCGACGGAGCGATGCCTTGCGGCCACAGCCGGCCGCCAGGACGCGACCGGCGCTTCGGCGGTGTAGAACAGCGGCGGCGGAGAAGCGCGCGCTGGCGGCCGTATCGCATGGTCAATTGACGATAGGACTTGCCAACCATGTCGAGACGAGGAATATAATCCTCCCTGTTGCGGCGACCCTTCAACGAAATGGAGATCGCCAATGGCCAGGTCCAAACCATCAAAGCAGCTCTCGCTGGAAGAGATCGAACGCTTCCTGACTGCCGCGGAGGCTTTGCACAAGAGCATCATCAAGCCGTTTATATCGCCCCATTGCGACCACTACCGCTCAACGAGGATCTTGCACGAGGTGCTGTTGAAAACCGTGCGGGAAGTGACCGGCAAGGAAGTCGAGTTCATCCAATGGAACACGACGGGACCGGTGCGCGCGCCGGTGGCTGGGTTCGACAGCGGCGGTACATAACGCGCGCTGGTGGACTCCCCTCAAAACCCAGCGGAGGCTGAATAAGCCAGGGCCATCGACATCCGACATCTCTGCCGGCTAGAAGTGTCCAGCGGAGGGATCGCGTGCCGATACCTTCATTTACAATCGACGGGGTGTTGCCACCCTACGTCGGTCCGCATGGACCAGGAGGGGCGCCCGAAGACCTCAGCCCCTACGAGGTTTCATCTGTCGAGGTGGTCACCACATTTGGGATCACCGACAATCGGCGAGATATCCTGAGGAAGTGGCTAGCTCACCGAGCACAACTTCGAGCCGCAGGAATCGTTCAGGGTTTCCAGTGGCTGGACGTAGCCTCCTGGAGGCGAAAGAGCCCAACGATCTTGACACCGTGTCGTTCATTTACCGTCCTTTGCATGCCCTCCAGTTGGTAGATTGGGCTGCATTCCTGGCCGCTCATCAGCACCTCGTTCACCGCGGCCAGGTGAAGATGAATTTCCGGTTAGATGTCCTATTTGTTGAACTAAACGGACATCCTGAGACGATTGTCGAAGCGACCCGGTACTACATGGGTTTGTTTTCTCATCGGAGAGGGGACGACATATGGAAGGGCATGTTAAAGGCTAGGTTGGAAAATGCGGCGGACGACACAGACGCAGTTGCGATTCTGGGGCCAGCAGCCCCGGCGAGGACCGTAGTCCATGAGCGCAATGAGAAAGTTGGAGCGAGATCATGTAAGGGCCGATCGAGCGGCCGTGGCGGCCTTGTTAGATCGCATTACGGAAGCCGATGCACCTGACCGTGACGTAATACCGCTTGACCGACGCCCTCATCATCGCACCGCCATCCGTTCAGAATGCAAGCACCTTGAATGTCAGAAAAAGATAGGCTATTTTCTGACACATGAAAACGGTCATAAGATCAGTGCCCGATCGGATCATGCGCCGCGCCCGCGCCGGCGGACGTGGCTGTGTTTTCACGCCCAGCGACTTCCTCGATGTAGCGGGGCGCGCTGCTGTCGATCAGGCCCTCTCCCGCTTGGTCAAGAGTGGAAAACTGCGCCGCCTGGCGCGTGGCCTCTATGACTATCCGAAGGTGCATCCGAAGCTGGGTCAGCTTTCACCGGCTCCCGACGACGTCGCGCGTGCACTCGCGCGGGAGACTGGTTCAAAAGCGCAGATCGCCGGCGCGCACGCAGCCAATGCGCTCGGCCTCTCGACGCAGGTTCCCGCAAAGAGCCTTTATCTGACGGACGGGCCCTCTCGCCGTGTCGTGCTGGGCAAACGCGTGGTCGATCTGCGTCACGCTTCGCCCAAGCATCTGATCGCACCGGGCAGCCCTGCCGGGACGGTTGTCCAAGCTCTTCGCCATGTCGGGCCGGTGCGGGCCCTCGACGTGGCCCAGCTCGCAGCGCGTCGGCTGTCGGCGGGTGACAAGAGACTGCTCGCGTCCAACGCGGTTCAGGCTCCCGCCTGGATGCGTCCGACGCTGATCTCGATCGGCAACACTGCGTCGAACGCCGCAAATGGATAAGGTAGCTCTTCTTCCGGCAAGTGATCGGGCAGCGCTCTTTGGCGAAACCGGCGCCGGGCGCGGCGTTGCCAGCACGATCATCGAGACGGACTTCTGGGTCTGCTGGACCTTGAAACGATTGTTCGATCTTCCGGAGGAAGCCGCAGCCGGCCTGGTCTTCAAAGGCGGAACGTCCCTGTCCAAGGCTCGGCATTATCCGTCGTTTCTCAGAGGACATCGATTTGTCCTTCGACCGGGCTGACCTCGGCTACACAGGTGATCGCGATCCAGAAAAGGAGGGCATCAGCCGAAAAAAGTCAGGTCAACTCATCGACGACCTGGTGGGAGATGTCGAGGAGCATATCGCCGACTGGCTGCTTCCCGCCCTTCGCGCCGCGATCCTCCAAGAGCTCGGCGAACCGCAGCACGACGAGTGGTCGCTAATGATCGATGAAGCCGAGGCGCAGACACTGAACTTCCACTACCCGGTCGTGCTTCCGACGGCCCAGTATCAAGGCGTGGCCTACATCACGCCACGGGTTAAGCTTGAGCTCGGCGCCCGCGGCGATCCTTGGCCCGCTGAGAAGACGATCATTCGCCCCTACGCGGCCGAGGATTTTCCCGATTTCTTCGTAGACCCTGATACGACCGTCACGGTCCTGTCTGCACGGCGCACCTTCTGGGAAAAAGCCACCGCCTTGCACACCGAAGCCCATCGTCCGGCAGAGGCAGCGACCCCGCAATATTTCTCGCGCCACTACTACGACCTCGCAATGATACTCGCCTCCGACGAGGGTAGCGCCGCCGCCGCTGATCTCGGGCTGCTGGCAACCGTGGCAAAGCACAAGGCGACGTTCTTTCGCTCGGGCTGGGCCAACTACGATACGGCGCGCCCAGGCACCTTGCGGCTGGTAGCCGCACGACTTGCCGAGAATCGTGGGCCATCGTACCTAGCTCGCCTCCCGTTGCCCAACGCCGTCGAACTTTGCTACCGAGGCTTTGACCTCATCGCTGCCATATGATTTGGCCGACTTGGACTTCGACAGAATTGGCCTGAGCTTCTGTTCGGGCCTGGAGAGCGCGGATGGCATTTCGATTTGTTCATACGGCCGACATCCATCTCGATTCGCCGTTGCGCTCGCTAGCGCTGCGCAATCCCGAGGTCGCCGAACTTGTCGGAGATGCCAGCCGCCAGGCTTTCACCGCGATAGTGGATCTTTGTCTCGCGGAGTGTGTCGACGCTCTGGTCATCGCCGGCGATCTTTACGATGGCGACCAGACTTCGATGAAGACGGCACGCTTTCTGGGATCCCAGATGACGCGTCTCCATCAAGCTGGCATCAGGGTCTACATGATCCGCGGCAACCACGACGCCATGTCGCGGATTACGAAGCAACTCGTGCTGCCGGACACTGTGACGACTTTTGGCGGCCGCTCCCAACTCGTGATCCAGTCTGGCGCGGGGGTGGATGTCGCTTTTCACGGGCTGAGCTTCGCCAGCCCGAAGGCACCTGAAAGCCTGCTACCCAAATATGCTGGCCCGCAAGACGGAGCGGCGAATATCGGCCTCATGCACACCAGCCTGGCCGGCTCGCCAGGCCACGACGTCTATGCACCCTGCAGTGTCGCCGACCTGCACGGCCACGGTTTTGATTACTGGGCGCTTGGCCACATTCACGTTCGCCAAGTGTATTCCGGCGCGAGCACGCTCGTCATGCCGGGAATCCCCCAGGGGAGGGATATTAACGAGGCCGGCGAGAAGTCGGTCACGCTGGTGACCATTCGTGATGATCGCTCTGTCGAGATCGAGGAGAGGCTCACCAGCGTGGCGCAGTTCGCGCGGGTGAGTGTCGATCTGACTGGGGGGTTGGAATGGAGCGAGGCCGTCGCCCGCATCCGAGCAGGGCTCGAGCAATCCCGGGAGGCTACCAGATCCCGCTACCTTGTTGCCCGCCTTGGCCTGATCGGCACTTCTGCGCTTTCATGGGCTCTGATCCGCGACCGGGACTTGGTTGTCGCAGAAGCCGAACAAGCCGCGGAGCAGGTGGGCGATACCTGGGTTGAGAAGGTGGAACTCGCCCTTTCCAATCCTGAGGATGGGAATTTGGAAAGCGTTGCCGATCCCACCCTAGAGCTCGCGCAGTCGATGCGCGCCAATGCGGCGTCAGAGGCATTTCGGTCCGACGCGCGAGAATTCGTGCTGAAGACGATCACGGACTTGCCCCCCGATGCGCGCGGCTTCGCCGGCAAGGACGAAGCGGGGCTCGAACAGTTTCTCGATGACGTGCTTGCACGCGGTATCAACCTGGTCGCAGCCAGTCTCAAGACGGGTGGAACGCGATGAGATTGCGGCGCCTCGATCTTACGCGCTACGGCAAGTTCACCGACAAAGCGATCGACTTCGGAGAGAAGCCGTTATCTGGCCCTGATCTGCATATCGTGTTCGGGTTGAACGAGGCCGGCAAATCGACGGCGCTTTCCGCGTATCTTGATCTGCTCTTCGGCATTGAAGAACGTAGCCGCTACAATTTCCTGCACGAATACAGCTCCATGCGCATCGGCGGACTGCTTGAGTTCGAGGGGCGGGCGCTTGTCGTTTCCCGCACCAAAAGCCGCAGCAACTCGCTGCACGACGTCGGAGGCCAGCCCCTCAGCGAGATTGCGATTTCGGCTAACCTCGCGGGATTGTCCCGCGAAGCCTACAGCAGCATGTTCTCGCTGGATGACGAGACGCTGGAAGCAGGCGGCAAGGCGATTCTTGAATCGCGTGGTGATCTCGGCAAGCTCCTCTTTACCGCCAGCGCCGGGCTTGGTCATGCCAGCGATGTCTTGACCGCGCTGGAGACGGAGGCAGATGGGCTTCACCGAAAACAGGCCCAAACCACTGAAATCGCGCTGCTGAAGAAGCGGTTCGCCGAACTCAAGTCACACAAGGAGACGATCGACACCCTTGCCTCGACATTCGAGGCGCTCGAGGCGGAACGGGGGGAAGCCCAGGACAAGTATGATCGCAGCCTCGCTGAACGCTCAGTGTTGTCGGCGCGTCGGGCTACAATCGACCGATATGTGCGCGCCGCTCCGCTCCTGGTAGAAATCATACGCAAGGCGAGCAGACTAGCTGAGCTGCCTGACATCCCGTCTCCTCCCAGGACCTGGAGCGGCACCGTCGCCGAATTGATCGATCACGATGCCCGCTTGAGAACCAGCCTCCAAGCCAATGCCGATGAGATGGATCGGGCGAGGGCAAAGATCGAAGCAATCGCTGTCGACGAGGCTGTCCTGGCGATCTCCGAACAGGTGCGCGGACTTGCCGATCGCAAGGCGCGCTTCGTGTCCGCGGGCATGGATCTGCCGACCCGCAAAATGGAAGTCCAGATGCTTGACCAGGTGGTGGCGAACTGTCTCGCCGCGCTTGGCAGGTCGGCCGAACAGGACCCGTCCCGGCTCATTCTGCCGGCGGTTGTGATCGGCACACTACGCAACATGGTAGAGCAGCGCTCCGGCATCACAACGAGCCTGCGGATGGCCCGTGAGGAAGCCGCTGCCGCCCTCGACGGGCTCAACGCTGCACGAGGTCGCGTTGGCGAGGAGAGGGCGGTGCCCGAGCCCGCAAGGGCCAGGCTGATGGCAGCCGTGTCCGAGGCGAAGGCCAGCAGTCACACACGGGAGATAAGAGAGGCGCGCGCCTTGGAGGACGAGCGGCAAGCAAGGCTGGCGGATGCGATGCGGCGCCTCCAGCCATGGTCGGGAGATGCGGACGCACTTTCGAAGATATCGGTTCCGCCACCGACGCAGATGGCTGCGTGGAAAACACTGGCCTCGGACCTTCAAAGGGACAAGGCAGTCTTCGCCGAGCGCTTGGCTGAACATGAACAAAGCCGGGTATCTGCTTCGTCACGCCTGGCTGCTGTCAGCGCCTCGGTCGATCTCGCCGACGATGACAGAGCGGCAGTCATGCGACGTGAAAGAGATAAGGCGTGGCGAACTCACCGGGCGGACCTCAAGGCTGAAACCGCAGACGTGTTTGCCGCCGCATTGGCCAAGGACGATGATGTCGGCGCGGGTCGGTTGGCCCATGCGGGCGAGCTGGCGGATCTGCGCGCAATCAAGCAAAAGGCGGCCGAGACCGAAGCCGCCATAGAGCGCGTACGCTGCCAACTCGCCGAGGTGGAAAAGCGCGCGGAAATGGCGTCAGCTGAAATCAAGCAAATTGCAAGCGCGTTGGTTGAGGATTGCCAGGAGCAGTCGCTCGACCTCTTGATCGGACTCCTGGAGGAGCGCCTTTCAGCGCGTGCTGACGCGCTTGGCGCTTGGGGTGACATCCTGCTCGCACGCGCAAAGGTCGAACGCGCAACAGCCGAAGGAGAGCGGGTCCAACTCGCATTGACCTCGGCGCTTCAAAGCGTAGGAATTCAGCCCGAAGTCGGTGAGGCCCTGGAGGCAATGGTGGTCGCCGCCGACCGCTTTCTGGATAGGCAGGCGAAGGTCGACGCGGAACGCGCGGAAGCGCTGAGGAGCGTCGTCGCGAAAGAAGAGGAGCTGGCCGCCAGGCGGCTCGCTGTTGAAATTGCCGAGCGACGAGAGGGTGCATGGCAGGCCGAGGTCAAGGAAACGCTAAAGGGCACCTGGCTCGAAGAAGGCATTGCCGGGGCTGGGCTTGGCAGCGTGCTCGATCAGTTGTCGGAGCTGTCCAAGGCACTGCAAGATCGTGAGGGCATGCGTATCCGCATCCGCAAGATGGAGGCGGATAGGACTGCATTTGTTGAAGAGGTGGCCCGCCTTGGTGCGCAGGCCGGCGAGCGTGCAAGCGAAGACGCGCCAGAACAGGTGAGCGTCAGGCTGACAGAACGTCTGGAGCAAGCCGAGCGTGCCCGTGAGGCGAGGGCAAATCTCCTCCTTGACGTTCAAAAGTTGGAGGACGTTCGAGAGGCACTGAATGCTGAGGCCGCGGCACACGAGACCACAAAACAGGAAGTGCTCGATGCTTTTGGGGTGAAAACTCTGCCGGAGGTCGTGGAGCGCGATGAACAGCTTCGCGAGCGAGACGGCCTGCAGAGTGCCGTGGCCGAGCTTCAAGAACGATTGACGAGCGAGCTCGCCCTCGGCGACTTCATCCAGGCGCAGTCGTTGCTGGAGGGCCTCGATCTCGATGGGCTCGCAATTGAAGAGGCCGACGTCGAGCGGCGCCTCGCCGACCTCGATGACTCACTGCAACAGCAGCTCGTCCGGAGGACCCGGGCGACCGACAAGCTCGATGCGATCGGCGGCGACAGCGCAGTGGCGCGAATCGATACCGATCGTCGCACCGTCCTTCTCGAAATCGAGGAAAAGGCCGTCCGCTACATCGAATTGAAGGTTGGGGTGATGTCGGCGTCGAGCGCGCTTCGCGTCTATCGCGAACGTCACCGCTCCGGAATGATGAGCGAGGCCTCCGACGCCTTCGCACTGATCACGCGGGGCCAGTACACAGGCTTGACCACCCAGCCGGTAAGGGGCGGCGAGGTCCTCATCGCGACACAGCGGGATGGCCAATCGAAGGTCGCGGACGCTCTTTCGAAAGGCGCGCGCTTCCAACTCTACCTGGCTCTACGCCTCGCCGGATATCACGAGTTTGCCAAGCTCAGGCCGGCTGTTCCGTTCATCGCCGACGACATCATGGAGACCTTCGACCATCTCCGGTCGGAGGAAGTTTTCCGGTTGTTCGGCGAGATGGCTAGTGTGGGCCAGGTGATTTACCTCACGCATCATCAACACCTGTGTGAGATTGCGAAGTCGGTTGTCCCGAACGTGGCCATCCACGAGCTCGGGTAATTCAAACGGCATTGTTGCTGGCGCGTTATCGAGATAACTGGCATCGCCAATGACCGCTTCGCGTCTGATGTCGGTCATTGGGCGTTTGTGCTGGCGGAAATCGATAGCAAACATGCTGCAGTTGACCTGAGACCCTTGTTCCCTCCATTTCAATGGAGAGTCCGGCGCTTCATTGATCCGATACCATACTTTGGACCGCCGGAAGATGGAGTTTTCCGGCTGTTTTCACGATGGCGGGCTGGCGGAGCCATCGAGATTGATCAACGAGATCGGAACCTTGTGCCCGATTGCGCCATGTGGACGCACCTCGTTGTAGTATCTGCGCCAATCCTCCAACTTTTCGGCCGCGTCGGCAAGCGTCAGGAACCAATGGGCGTTCAAACATTCCGCCCTGAAGCGGCCTTTGAAGGCTTCGATGTAAGCGTTGTCCGTTGGCTTTCCCGGTCGCGAGAAGTCGAGCGTGACGCCCCTGGTGGAGGCCCACAGATCGAGGTCGCGGGAGACGAACTCCGAGCCTTGATCTACCCGGATAGTCTTCGGATAGCCGATCTTGAGGCAAACCTTTTCCAGTGTCCTGACCACATCCTCGGCTCGGTAACTGAAGCGCGGGTCGAGCACCGGCATGTAGCGTGAGAACGTATCGACGACCGTCAGGACCCGGATCTTCTTGCCCGTCGCGAGCTGGTCGTGAACGAAGTCCATTGCCCACACGTCGTTGGGTTCGACGGCTGGCTGGCGATCGTCTCGCAGCTTCGCCTTCACCCGGCGCTTCGGCGTCTTGTTCCTCTGTTGAAGGCCCAAGTCCCTGTAAATGCGATAGGTTCGCTTCATGTTGATGTCCCAGCCCTCCCGCGTGAGCATCACGTGCACGCGCCGGTAGCCATAGCGAACCCGGTTCGCACAGATCTCCGCCACAGGAATGCCATCCGCTCCCTGCTTTAGAATAAACGCCTTCTGCGCGTCCGAAAACTTCGATGCTTTCATCGCTTCCGCTCCTCTCCCAGCCGGGAAACTACAGCGGAAAACTCCAATTCTGAACGGTCCAGTTATTGGGGATCAGATCAGCCGCTTGATGACGTTGCCCGGCCTCGACGTCACGGTGGCTGCGAGCGTTGCCGCGGCAATCGGAGACATACGGCGCTTCAGCGATCCACAGAAGCTCGTCGCCTATCTTGGCCTCAATCCGAGCGTGCGGCAGTCTGGTGCCTATGCAGCAGCAACTTCCCGATGGCGGACGCGACCGAACAGGAAAAACGCTGTGGAAAAAGCCGCCGAATGAGAAGAAGGGGCTATTCTACAACATCCGTCTGCATCGGCTTTCCGGGTGCGATGTAGTGCCATTCGACGCCGCTCTCCTGGCACCATTTGAGGATCGCCATCGACGTCAGCTCGGTGCCGTAGCACCTGCGGAATGAAGGAGCGGCGGCGGCCGAGACCGCGGTGCGCGCAGCTTTTCGCTGCAGGCGCGCACCGCTGGAGGCGGCCATGGCCAGTCAGAGTTTCTCTAGAATGTGAATGTTCACAACCCATTCCGGAGAGACCGACCATGACCACTTAAGATTCTACACCCGCCGGCGCGGTGCTGGTAGCGATCGATATCGCCAAGGTTCGCAATGAAGTTCTGATCGAAGACCCAAGCCACAAACGCCGACGCCGTCTGCAGGTCCTCAACAACCGTGCTGAGCACGACCATCTGGTCGAAGTCCTGCAGACGTACGGTCGCCCGGTGGTTTGTGGCTTCGAGGCAACGGGGAACTATCACCGGCCGATTGCATGGCGCCTGGCTGAGGCTGGTTTCGAGGTTCGACTGGTGTCGTCTCTGGCGCTAGCGCGGACGCGAGAAGCGTTGCACAATAGCTGGGACAAGAACGACCCCAAGGACGCGCAGGTGATCCTGCACATGCTTCGAATACAGGCGACGCAGCGCTACCACGATCCGCTGCGCGCCGGCATCAACGATGTACAGGAACTGTCGAAGACACATGAGGCGATCGCCAGGGCAAAGACCGAGATTCAGCACCGGATCCTGACGCACTACCTGCCGCTGTATTTTCCCGAGATCGATCGCTTCCGAGGAAACAGCCGCGGTGCTAGGTCGAACGCTCTTCGGTGCAATTCAGTTTCACCGGCTAGTGGCCTCGAGCCGGCTGCTCCGGGACGACAACGTTGCGCCAGGAGGCGCCTTTTTAGAGCATTCTGCAAATGTCGCGATTTGGGCCGGAGAACGAACCCGCTGCGCGGGAGGCGCGAGCGGTTGAGGTAGCGGTTATTGGCCGGGCATCGCGCTCGCAACGTCGATCGCCTTTCAACGGTTCGTATCCGGACACATGCAAGAAGGGCGAAAAGCGGACTTTTGTCGAGTTATTAGGGCACACTGAAGCAATCCAAGGGACCGCCCACCGCCGACCACAATGTCTGGATCTCTTAAGACGCTGACCCGCGAACTCGGCTGGTGCAAGCTTGCATCTCCAGATCAGTGTTCGACTATCCTGCTAAAGTTGCGCCCAGTCGCTTGGAAATCAAAATAATCCAGGCTCGTAACTCAGGACCAAAGGGCTTCTCCAGAATGGCCCGATCCCAAGCTAAAAAATAAGGTTCCGGCAGCCTGATCCGCTTGTCGAACGGGGCGACGAGCCTGCCCGACGCGATATCATCGGCAGCCATCGACAGTTGCGCCAGCACAAATCCCCTTCCGTTGGCCGCCGCATCAATCGCCGCGCTCGACAGGGAAAAGGCCACTTCGCCGGATGTTCTGCGGTGCACCGCGCCGATGCTTGCGGCCCATTCCGCCCATGTCGGCGGCGAGCGGTGATCACGGGCCCATTCGATGCTGAGAAGCGGCAGATCGAGAATATCGGCGGGCTTGCCGACCGGATGTCTCGCCAGCAGCGTCGGCGAGCAGGCCGGCACCACCCAGTCGGTAAACAGTTCGGTGTAGTGCTCGAAATCACGATATTTGGTGCCGTACGAAATACGGAAGTCAAACTGGTCGGCGCCCAGCCTTGGCTCCGTCTCGGCGCCCACCAGCCGCACGGTCGCGCCGGGGTGGTCGACCTGCCAATCCAGGAGTTGCGGGCCAATCCATTTGCTGGCCAACGACGGCAGGCAGGAGATGGTCAAAGTGTCCGCGGACCGGGCCTGTTCGATAAGATCCTGGGCTTCGCGAATGTGTTCGAAGCCGACGGAAACCGCTGCGTGGTAAACTCGGCCCAGCGCGGTAAGAGCGACACTCCTGCCGCGCCGTTCCAAAAGCCGCGCCTCCAGGGCGTCTTCAGCCTTGCGGATCTGCTGGCTGACCGCGCCGACGGAGACGCCGAGTTCGTTGGCCGCCGCCGTCACACTGCCACGCCTCCCGAAAGCCTCGAAAGCCTGTATCGCACGCAGTGGGGGCGTCTTCTTCACCTGGGCAACGATCCTGGGGTCAGCTTGATTTAGTTTTTCTAAAATAGAACGCAGATGCAAGCCCTATGTCGTCCCAAGCCCGCAAGATATTCGTTTAAGCGTTCACAAGCTCGGGAGGACGCCATGTTTCTTCGAAACTGCTGGTACGTTGCCGCATGGGACCATGAGATCGCCGACAGGCTGGTGCCGACCCGGATTCTTGGCGAGGATATTGTCCTCTACCGCCGGACCGATGGCGGGGTGGCGGCGCTCGAGGATGCCTGTCCGCATCGCAAGCTGCCACTGTCCATGGGCCGCATCAAGGGCGACTCTGTCGAATGTGGCTATCATGGGCTGACCTTCGACAGCACCGGAACCTGTACGCGCGTGCCGGGTGCTGAAAAGATACCGCATGTCGCCTGCGTTCGTTCCTATCCGATCACCGAACGTTACGGGCTGCTGTGGATATGGATGGGCGAAGCAGCAAAGGCCGACCCCGCGCTGATTTTCGCGGTCGACCACTGGGGCGATCCGGCATGGGGCGTCAATCGCGGCGAGTCGATGGGGCTCGATTGCAACTACCTCTACATGACCGACAACCTGCTCGACCCCTCGCATGTGTCGTGGGTCCACCAGTCCTCCTTCGGCGGCGTTCAGGCAATGGAGGATGCGCCGCTCGAAACCACCGTAGGCGCGGACGGCGTGACCGTGTGGCGCTGGGTGGTCGATGCCGCGCCGGCACCGTTCTATGCGCCGTTCCTCAAATTCTCAGGCAATTGCGACCGCAAGCAGCACTACGAGGTGCGCTACCCCTCCAACGCCATCATCAGGGCGATCTTCGTGCCGGCCCGCACCGGCGGCGAGGGCAAGCCGCTGCACGAGGACGTGTTCCTCATGGACAGCTACAACTTCATGACGCCGGTCGATGAGAACCAGACGAAATATTACTGGTTCCAGATGCGCAATTTCGCTCCCGACGATCTGGAGGTGTCGCGCCAGTTCGCCACCTCCGTGCGCGGCGCTTTCGACGAGGACCGCACCGTACTCAACGCGGTGCACAAGGGTATGGCCAACAAGCGCACGCCCAATCTTGATCTCAAGATCGATGTCGGGCCGCTGCGTTTTCGCCGCAACCTGGCCAAGCTGATCGCCAGCGAGAGCCAGCAATTGGCGGCCGCCGAATGAACGCATTCGCCGCTCGCGACACCACCGCAAGAAGCGGATTTCGCGACCTGAGGGTGGTTGCGAAGGTGCGCGAAAGCGCCATCATCACATCGTTCCACATGGAGCCAGTCAATCCACGGGACTGGCGCGATTTCGAACCGGGCCAGTTCCTGGTGTTTAAGATACCCGTGCCGCAGGCGGCCGGCGAAAAGGGATATGTGCTGCGCAACTACAGCGTGTCCTGTTCTCCGGCCAGCAAGGGGCGCTACCGGATCAGCGTGAAACGGGAAGCAGCAGCCGCGCCTGGGCTGCCAGACGGGATAAGCTCATGCTTCCTGCATGACCGGATCGACGTCGGCGACATACTCGAGGCCGAAGGGCCGCGCGGCGATTTCGTGCTCGACAGGACCAGCAGCCGTCCAGTCGTGCTGCTCAGCGGCGGCGTCGGACTGACGCCGATGGTCTCGATGCTGCATGCGCTGGCCTCGATGATGCCGGACCGTCGCGCCGTCTTCATTCACGCCTGCGAGAACGGCGATGTGCATGCCTTGCGCGACGAGGTGACCGGCCTTGTCTCGACCCGGCCTGGCCTGACTGTGCACTTCTGCTACCGGACGCCGTCCGAGCGCGACAAGGCCGAGCAACACTGCCACACCGAAGGCATGATTTCGCGGGACCTGTTGCAGCGTCTGTTGCCGCTCGATGACTATGATTTCTATCTCTGTGGCCCACCGCCGTTCATGCAGGCGGTCTACACCATGTTGCGCGGGCTTGGCGTGCCGAAGCACCGCATTGCCTACGAATTTTTCGGCCCCGCGACGGTGCTGGAGCCTGAAGCTGTACGAACCTCGGCGGTTGCTGCGCAGCCGGCAAGGATCGCGCCGACAGGCGAGGCAACGACCGTGGAGTTCCGAAAATCAGGCCTCAAGGCTGCCTGGGACGGGTCCGCCGCATCGCTGCTCGACTTTGCCGAGGAGCAGGGTCTGGAACCGGAATTCAGCTGCCGATCCGGCATCTGCGGCACATGCAAGTCGCGGCTGATCTCGGGCGAAGTCGCCTATTTCGAAGAACCGCTGGACGAACTTGGCGCAGGCGAAGTGCTGCTGTGCTGCTCAAAGCCTAGCGGATCAGTCGTCCTGGATATTTGACAAGATCGTGGTGCCGCTTGTGGGCGGGGAACGGAAGTCGGGATTTGGAACAGTCGGTAAAACCAACGTCGAGCCTGCCGCTCAATCCGCATATCGCGGGGCTGCCGCCCTACAATGCCGGTATGAACATCGCGATGGCGCGGGCGCTGAGTGGCCGTCACGACATTGCCCGTTTGGCCAGCAATGAAAATCCCGACGGCTGCTCTCCCGCTGTCCTGGCCGCATTGGCCTCTTCGTCCTTCGAGCCATGGCGCTATGCCGATCCGGCCTGCACGGCGCTGCGGACAGCGCTTGGCGAAAGACTGGCGATCGATCCCGGCCTGATCGTTGTCGGCAACGGCTCCGAGGAGATGATCGCTGCCATCTCGCGCGCCGTCCTGGTGCCGGGCGCCTCGGTGGTCACGACGGTGCCGAGCTTCGGCCTGCATGAGATAGAGCCGCTGGCGATGGGGGCTGATGTCGTCAAGATCGCGATGACACATGAAATGGATTTCGACCTTGCCGCGCTCGAAACGGCGATCGCCGCCGTGCCGCGGATCGTTTTCATATCCTCTCCATGGAATCCGGTCGGGTCGGGTCTCGACCATTCCAGCCTGCAACGGCTGATCGGCGCTATGCGGCCAGGCACGCTTCTTGTTCTCGACGAGGCCTATTTCGAGTTTGCCGATGCCGGCGCGCCGGACGGCATCGAGGTCCTGCGCGACAGCGGCGTCGATCATGTGGTGCTGCGGACATTTTCGAAGGCCTATGGGCTAGCGGGATTGCGCGTGGGCTATGCCGTCTGTTCGGGCCTCGAACTGGCAAGGGTGATCGCCGCTGCCAAGACACCGTTCAACGTCAATGCGGCGGCGCAGACTGCCGCCATTGCCGCACTCGCCGACGAAGGTTGGATGAAGGCGTCGGCGGGCCGCGTCAGGGCCGAGCGCGTGCGCGCAGCCGCCGCGCTTGCCGCCCTTGGTTTCCGGGTTGCGCCGTCGCAAACAAACTTCCTGTTCTTTGACTGCAAGGGCGACAGTTCAAGACTTGCCGCCGGTCTCCTGAAGCAAGCGATCATCGTCAAGGCGTGGCGCGAGGGCGGCTACGAGCACTATCTGCGCGCCACCATCGGGTTGCCGGCTGACAACGACCGGCTGATCGCGGCGCTTCAAGAATTGGTGGCGAGATGACCGGCCTCGCGTCTCCAACGCAAATGAACTCGACCGACCAGGCGGTGCCGCCGTCGATTGTCGACGCGATCCGCGATGTCGTCGGTGCGGCGAATGTGCGTACCGGAGAGGATGCCGGCGCGATCGACCTTGGCTCGAATGGCGCGGATTGCGGCGCCGGCATCGTCGTTGCGCCTTTATCGACCGCCGAAGTCGCGGCGGTGGTGCGCATCTGCCGCCAGAACGAGATCCCGATCGTGCCGCAAGGTGGAAAGACCGGCCTGGTCGGCGGCAGCGTTTCGCGGCCAGGCGAGATCGTGCTTTCGATGACGCGCATGAACCGCATCGAGCGGCTTGATCCTGTCGAACGCGTGGCCGTCGTCGGCGCCGGCGTCACTCTTGAAGAGCTGCAAGAGGCCGCGCGCGAACACCGGCTGGAGCCGGGCATCGATCTCGCCGCGCGCGGCTCTGCGACAATCGGCGGCATGGTGTCCACCAATGCCGGCGGCGTGATGGCCTTTCGCAACGGCGTCATGCGCCACCGCGTGCTTGGCCTCGAGGCCGTGCTGGCGGACGGATCGGTCTATTCCGATCTTACCCGGGTGGTGAAGAATTCCGCCGGCTATGATCTGAAGCATCTTTTCATCGGCGCCGAAGGCACGCTCGGCATCGTCACCCGCGTGGTCGTCAAGCTTGACCCTTCGCCGCGAGCCAGCGCCACCGCCCTTTTCGGGCTGCCCTCGGTCGAGGCGGCTCTGCAGACCATTCGGCTGGCACTTGAATCGGATGCCGGGCATCTGCGGGCGGCGGAGGCGATGTGGACCTCGTATCTCAGCCTGGCCGCTGCCGCGCATGAATGGTCCGAACCTGGCGTGCCGCTGGACCAGCCGCTGTTCCTGCTGCTGTCGCTTGGCGGCGCGCGCGAAGAGGCGCTGCGCGAGGATTTCGAGCGGATCTTTTTGGAAGTGATCGAGCGCCATCCCGAAGCGACCGGCATAGTTGCCGGCTCTCAGCGGCAAGAGGGCGACCTTTGGCGCCTGCGCGAGGACACCAGCGTGCTTTATCGCACCCATCCCCATGCGCCTTCCTTCGACGTGTCGGTGCCTCTGTCGGAAATTACGGTCTACCTTGAGAGGATTCTGCCTGGGCTCGCAGCGATCGAACCGGATCTCGCGCCCTATGTCTTCGGACATCTGGCCGACGGGAATTTGCACATCATCTTGAACCGAAAGGGCCCGCTTGGCCTTGACATGGCAGAGGCTGTCGAGGGCGTCCTCTATCAACAGCTGCGGCAAATTGGCGGTTCCTTTTCCGCCGAGCACGGTGTTGGGTCGAAACGCATCCATTCGCTGCTGGCGACGGCGGACCCGACGAAGCTCGCCGTGATGGAGCGGGTGAAACGAGTGCTGGACGATCAGTCGGTCATGAACCCCGACAAGGTGCTCCCCTGCGACGCCTGGTTCGTTCGGTCCTCCAGGAAATCTCATTCCGGCAGCGAACGACGATTGCCGTTCAAGAACGTGAGCGACCTCACCAATGAGTAACCCCATGCCGGAACCACAGGGAATGAATGGATTGACGGCCAGCCATCCAGTGGGATCGCCCATGCGCCATGACGACCCGCCCCCAGCCTATGCCGGTGATTTCGCCGCCTTGCGCCAAGGATTTCGCGAAGCGGCCGAGCGCGCGGGCGCGGAACTGTCTGAATATGTTCATCCGCTGAACGGGCCTGATGGCGGGACGCTGGCGACGGATGTGGCACTGCTTGGCCGTCGCGATGCGCGCAAGCTGATCGTGCTCATTTCTGGCACGCATGGTGTCGAGGGACCGTTCGGCTCGACCTGCCAGACCGCCTGGCTCGGCCAGAAGAACCTGCGGCGCTTGCCCGATGACACGGCAATCCTAGCCATTCACCTCATCAATCCGTGGGGCACGGCGTGGTCGCGGCGTGTCAACGAAGACAATGTCGACCTCAACCGCAACTTCATAGACTGGTCTTCGAGTATGCCGGTCAACAACGGCTATGCCGGCCTGCACGACGCCGTGGCATACCGCGAATGGGAGGGGCCGGACCGCGTAGCGGCCGACGAGAAGCTGGCCATAGCGCGCAGGAGGCTTGGACATGCCGGGCTGGCGGCGATCGTCGAGGCCGGCCAATATGAGTTCGCCGACGGGATGTTCTATGGTGGCGGCGGCCCCGTCTGGTCGAACAGGACGCTGAACGAAATCCTGAAGACCTTTGCCCGCGAGGCGCGTCAAGTCATCGTCTTTGATCTGCATACGGGGGCAGGGCCCTACGGCTATCCGGCGCTGCTTTCGGTGGCGAGTTCCGAGCATGAGGGTCTTGCCTGGGGCAAATCCATTTTCGGGCCGGCGCTGTCGACCGTGCTGACCGGCCTGGGCGCCAAGACAGGCACCGGCATCGCCGCGACGGCGACCGGCTATGTCTCCGACGCCGTCCGCAAGGCAATGCCGAACGCGCGCGTGCTGCCGCTTGTCGTCGAATGCGGCACGCTGGACGGCCCGGCGGTCATGGAAGCGGTGCAGGCCGACAACTGGCTGCATTTGTTCGGTAAGCTCGATTCGCCGCTGGGCAAGCGGATCCGGGACACGCTGCGCTCGGCCTTCATTCCGGACGATCCGGATTGGCAGCGCACCTGCCTGTCGAGCAGTCTGCGTTATTTCGACCGTGCACTGACGGACCTGCGGACCGTGGCGTTGGACGAGACCACCGGGAGCGAACGGGTACCGCCAACGGCTCGCGCCGTTGTGGCCGATCCGGTGCCCGCTGACGAAGCGAAGACCACGACGCCGGCCGTGCAGATCGACGAGCTTCACAAGAGCTTCGGCTCGCTTCTGGTGCTGAAGGGCGTCAATCTCACCGCTCACGCCGGCGAAGTCATTTCCATGATCGGCTCGTCAGGCTCGGGCAAGAGCACGTTCCTGCGCTGCATCAACCTTCTGGAACAGCCGGACGGCGGCAAGGTCGCCATCGACGGCGAACTCATCAAGATGAAGCCCCTGTCCAACGGCCGTCTTGGGCCGGCCGACATGGCGCAGGTCGAGCGGATCCGCGCCCGCGTCGGCATGGTGTTCCAGAACTTCAATCTGTGGCCGCACATGACGGTGGTGGAGAACATCGTCGAGGCGCCCCGGCATGTGCTGAAAGAACCGCGCGAGAAGGCCATCGAACACGCGCACGCGCTGCTGAAGAAGGTCGGGCTCGCCGACAAGCACGCCCATTATCCCGGCCAGTTGTCCGGCGGCCAGCAGCAACGGGCGGCGATTGCCCGCACACTGGCGATGCGGCCAAAGGTCATCCTCTTCGACGAGCCGACATCAGCGCTCGATCCCGAGCTGGTCGGCGAGGTGCTGCGGGTGATCCGTCAATTGGCGGAAGAAGGCAACACCATGATCCTCGTGACGCATGAGATGCAGTTCGCGCGCGAGGTCTCCCACAAGGTCCTGTTTCTCCACCAGGGAAAGGTGGAGGAAGAGGGTGCGCCCGCGGAGCTGTTCGGCAGCCCGCGCTCGGAGCGTCTGCGCCAATTCCTGGCACGGACACTATGAGGCAAGCCCGCATCCTCGAAGCGTCCGGTTCGTGCCGGACAACGGTAATGAAGATCAACAACAAGGGGAACTGACATGAAACTGAAAGTCTTGACGCTACTCGCATGTCTGGCGGGAAGCATGGGCAGCGCATTGGCCGCCGAAGGCGAACTGTCCATCGGCACGGAAGGCGCCTACCCGCCATGGAGCATGTCCGACGCCAATGGCAACGTCACCGGTTTCGACGCCGATGTCGGCGCCTTGCTGTGCACCAAACTCGCGGTGACGTGCCATTTCGTCGTGCAGGCGTTCGACGGTTTGATCCCGGCGCTGAAAGCCAAGCGCTTCGACGTCATCATCTCGGGCATGTCGATCACCGCCGACCGCAAGAAGGAGATCAATTTCAGCGTCGGCTATGCCGAACTGGCTAACATGTTCGTCGCCGCCAAAGGCTCTGATCTGGCTGCCATCACCGATGTCGACACGCTGCTGAAATCGCTCGACGGCAAGAAGGTCGGCGTGCAGGCCGGCACGACCCACGCGCATTTCCTCGAGAAGCGTGCGCCGAATGCCGACCTGAAAACCTACGACACGCTGGACCAGATGCAGATCGACCTGGCGAGCGGCCGCATCGACACGGCTTTCGCCGATCAGTCCGCCTTGCAGGATTTTCTGGACAAGCCGGATGGCAAGAACTTCCAGCTGGTCGGCGTCGAGATCAAGAGCACGTTCGACCCGACGCTTGGCGAAGGCATCGGCGTCGGCATCGCGCAGGACAACACCGAACTCAAGGCAAAGATCGACAAGGCGCTGTGCGAACTGATCGCCGACGGCTCGGTCGGCAAGGCGAGCCAGAAATGGTTCAAGACGGACATTTCCCGGCCCTGCAAATAGCGCCTTGGAATTCTCGCATGCGCCCGGACAGCCGGGCGCATGCGTCTCATTGGCACGACAGACTAGGGCAACTCAGATGGAATTCGGTCTCTGGCAGGTTTGGGAAGCGGGTTGGGTGACCGCCATCCTGCGTGGCGCGTCGATCACAATCCTTGTGGGTTTAGCCAGCATGGCAGCCGGTCTGGTGATCGGCATTGTCTGCGGGCTGATCAAATGGGCCCGGATATTTCCGCTTTCGCTGCTCGTTGATGCCTATACCTCGCTGGTGCGCGGGGTGCCCGAACTGCTCATTATCTACCTGCTGTTTTTCAGCTCGGTTGAATTCGTGACCAAGGTCGTGACTGCGTTCGGCTATGCCGGCGTCGCGGAGAGCGGCTATGCATTCGTCATCGCGGTCATCGCCATCGGCGCGATCTCCGGCGCCTATTCAACCGAGGTCGTACGCGGGGCTCTGGGCGCGATCCCGGACGGGCATATCGAGGCCGCTCGCGCGCTAGGCCTGTCGGGCGCCCGGATCTTTCGCCGCATCGTTGCCCCGCAGATGCTGCGCATCGCGGTTCCCGGCATCAACAATGTCTGGCAGACGACGATCAAGGACACCGCGTTGGTTTCCGTGGTCGGCCTTCAGGAGTTGATGCGCATTTCCTTCATCGGCGCGAACTCCACCCGCCATCCGTTCATCTTCTACCTGATTGCGGCGGTGGTTTATCTCGCCATCACGCTTGTAAGCCAGGGCGGCTTCGACGGGATCGAACGCCTGCTCAGGCTACGGACGAGAAAAACAGTATGATAGACCTCATCCAGCTTGCAGTTCCCGTTCTGCTCAAGGGCCTATGGGTCACAGCGGCGCTAACTTTCATTTCGGTGCTGATCGGCTTTAATCTCGGTCTCGGGCTGGCGCTCATGCGGCTGTCGTCGAGTTGGCTTCTGTCGGGCTTCGCCAAATATTACAGTACCGTCTTTCGCGGGACTCCGCTGCTGGTGCAGATCTTCCTGTTTTACTACGGGCTTGGCCAGCTTTCCCTGATCAAGGACAACGCGGCTTTGTGGTGGGTCATCAGCGATGGTTCGCGCTGCGCCGTGTTGGCGCTTGCACTCAACACCGCAGCGTATACGTCTGAAATAATGCGCGGAGGTCTGATGTCAGTTCCTGCCGGGCTGATCGAAGCGGCTCAGGCATGTGGCATGTCGCGGGTTCTGCGTTTCCGTCGCATTGAGTTTCCGCTTGCGATTCGTCAAGCTCTGCCGGCTTATGGAAACGAGCTCATTCTTGTGGTCAAGGGGACTAGCTTGGCATCTACAATAACTGTGCTCGAAATCACTGGGTATGCGAAGCGGCTGATGAGCCAGACGTTCGCCATTTTCGAGATCTTCGCAATTGCGGGAATACTGTATCTGGTTATCAACTTGGTGTTAATTGCCGTCATCCGCTCGATAGAGCGTTTTCTTATGCGCATGAGACGCGATCCCGCCATGGGTCGAGCGCCCCGCGCTCGGACGAATCCGTAGTGGTTCTGTGACGGCGCTCCTAAGGCGTGCCACGAGCCAGTATATGGAATTGGGTCATCACTAGGTTTTGCTGAGGACAGGGTTTGTGTTTTTAGCGGTTTTCGCGACGCGAAAGCTCGCTCATATCTCGTTCATCTACAGGGCAGTCTTTCCATTGGCCCTCAGGAAGAGAACGCAGATGCTCGACAAACACACCCCTCTCACGACCAATTGCCCGATTCCGATGTACGAGTTCGAATTGTCGGATGGCGCTGCGGGTTCGTCTTACTCACTGCCTGCCGCATGCTTCGTTTCGAGCGAATTCTACGAATTCGAGTTTAAGGCTGTCTGGGAAAAGGAATGGTTCTGCATCGGTCGTGCGACGGACATTCCGAAGCCTGGCGACTTTTTCACCGTAACCGTAGGCAACGAACCTCTGTTTGCTATTCGTCATGGTTCCGGCGCCGTTCATGTGATGACCAACGTTGCCAGCACCGGAGCATGCTTTTGCTGGAGGGGCACGGCAACGTCAAGCGCATCAGGTGTCCTCTTCATTCCTGGGTTTATGATCTGGAGGGTCACCTCCTCTCGGCCCCGGCGCTCAATGACGTCGAGGATTTCGACAAGAATCGAGTTTGCCTGCCTCGGATCAGGAGCGAAGTCTGGTAAGGTTTCATTTTCATCACCTTTAACGAGTCCTTGGCGCCGATTGGCGACCGTCTCGCTCACCTCTCCGAGCAACTTGTGAATTTTCACATCTCGGAGCTAGCCGCAGCAACGCCGCTGGACATGATCCCCTATGTGCGCGAGTTGATCGCCCGCCTCGAGCGCCATCAGGCGAGCGCCCGAAGGAGCACGAGAATCGGATGAACAGCGACGGATTGGCGGGCGCAATCTGTCCGTCCTTGTACTCCTCGTTGCGGTCCGGATAGTTGACGCCGACGCAGACGATCTTTTCGGGCGCAGGGACGGGAATCAGGCTTTCTCACCCAGGCTGAGATCGGCGGGCAGCATGCTTTGCATCCGTCGAACGAATGAAGACTTAGCTGGAACTGAGGCTACCGTGCTGGCCTCTTGGATTCATCGCGGGAAGCTCCCGATCGGCCTTTGTCGGGACTGGGCAGGAACGGAAGCCGTTGGAGGACGAATCCAGAAAACCGGTAAAGGAAACGATGGCGTTGGAAGGCCAGCTCGCGGCTTCGGCAATGCCCGTTTACGGCAATTTGGCGACCGACGCCCTCGGGGTAAATGGCGATAGCTTAAGGAGGACTTTCGAGCCAGCTGGCCAGCAATCTACGGCCAAGGAAGGCACCGGCAACCACGGTTTGACCCGACGCCTCTCACACGCAAGCGTTTGGTCCTTGTTCATCTACGCGGCGGGTGCCGGGCTGACCTTCGTAACGCAGATCGTCATCGCTCGGTTGGTAGGCGCGGAGAGCTTTGGAACATACACCTATGTGTTCGCCTGGATCACACTCTTGTCTTATGGTTCGACTCTTGGGTTTCACGTAGCCGTTCTGCGGTTCGTGCCGGCCTACGAGACAACAAAACAATATCCGATGGCGCTCGGGTTCATCCTTTTTGGGTCCAAAGCCAGCATTGCGGTGGCAATTTTGATCGCCGCGATTGGCACGCTGGTCGTGCTCGGGTGGCCTCACCATCTGGAACCGGAACTTGC
>NZ_ML703274.1 GCF_008520305.1 Mesorhizobium sp. SARCC-RB16n
AATGCCATCACTCATATGCGATAGCCCTGCCCTCAAGGGGGGAGATTGGCTGTTTGACCGCAGGCGCGGATCTTGCAACGTCCACAATCTGCGAAACCGAAAATGTCAGCCGATCTCCCCCCTTGAGGGGGGTGAGGAGTGGTCTGCGAAGCGGACGGAAAGCCAATTGCTTGGCTTTCCGAATAACGAACGCCCGGAGCGACAGCGAAGGGCCGAGTCCGGCAGGGCAGAGGGGGGTCCGCGCGCGCAACGCCTCAGGCTCTAGGAACGAAAAGCTTCAAGGCCTCACCTGCCCCGACCCGCGCACGCGGTATTTGAACGAGGTCAGCTGCTCGACGCCGACCGGTCCGCGTGCATGCATCTTGCCGGTGGCGATGCCGATCTCGGCGCCCATGCCGAACTCGCCGCCATCGGCGAACTGCGTCGAGGCATTGTGCAGCAGGATCGCCGAATCGATCTCGTTGAAGAACCGTTCGACAGTCTTCGCGTCCTCGGCGACAATCGCCTCGGTGTGATGCGAGGAAAAGGTCTCGATGTGGTCGATCGCACCACTGATGCCGTCGACCAGCTTCACCGCGATGATGGCGTCGAGATATTCCGTCACCCAGTCGGCATCGGTCGCCGGCTTCGCGTCGAAGAACACTTTCATCACCTCGGCATCGGCATGGATTTCGCAGCCGGCGGCGCGTAGCGCGTCAAGGATCGGCACCAGATGGGTGGTGGCAACCGCGCGGTCGACCAGCAGCGTTTCGGCGGCACCGCAGACGCCGGTACGCCGCATCTTGGCGTTGACTGCGATCCGCACCGCCATGTCGAGCTCGGCGGAGCGGTCGATGTAGAGATGGCAGATGCCTTCGAGATGGGCAAAGACCGGCACTCGCGCCTCGCTCTGCACTCGCCCGACCAGGCTTTTGCCGCCGCGCGGGATGATGACGTCGAGATTGCGGCCGAGCCCCTTGAGCATTTCGCCGACCGCGGCGCGATCGGTGGTCGGCACCAGCTGGATGGCATCCTCACGCAGACCCGCCGCCTTTAGTCCCTCGACCAGGCAGGCGTGGATCGCCGAGGAAGAATTGAGCGAATCCGAGCCGCCGCGCAAAATCACCGGATTGCCGGCCTTGAGGCAAAGCGCACCGGCATCCGCCGTCACGTTCGGCCGGCTTTCATAGATGACGCCGACGACACCGAGCGGCGTACGCACGCGCTCTATGTGCAGCCCGTTCGGCCGCTCCCACGCGGCGATGACGTCACCCACCGGATCCTTGAGCCCGGCAATTTCACGGATGCCGTCCGCCATGGCTCGGATGCGCGCCGGATTGAGCTTCAGCCGGTCCATGAAGGAGCCGGAAAGCCCGGATTCGTGGCCGTTGGAGACGTCGATGGCGTTGGCGTCGAGAATGTCCCGCTCACGGGCGACGATTGCCTCGGCCATGGCGAGAAGCGCAGTGTTCTTGGCGGCGGTGGTGGCAATGGCCAGCGGTCGGGCGGCAGCGCGGGCGCGGCGGCCGATATCGGCCATCAGCGCCACGGTGTCGTCCCCGGATTTTTCATGCAGCTTCAGCATGGCTCATCCTCCGCTTATGTCGCCTTCAGCCCGTACTTGGTCACTGGCCCGTACTTGGTCACTAGAGTGACTCACCACAAGATCGTCGCGGTGGATCATCGCCGAACGCGCCTCATAGCCGAGCACGGTTTCGATCTCGGTCGTCTTCAGGCCTGCGATCCTTACGGCATCGGCGGCATCGTAGGCAACCAGCCCGCGCGCAATCTCGCGACCCTCGGGCGATAGGATCGCCACCGTGTCGCCGCGCGAGAAATTGCCGCTGACCAGCTTGACGCCGGCCGGCAGCAGCGACTTTCCCGAAATGAGCGCACCGATGGCGCCGGCATCGACCGTCAGCCGCCCGGCCGGTTCGAGCTGGCCGGCGATCCAGGTCTTGTAGCCCTTCACCGGATTGGCGCTGGGCTTGAAGAATGTCGCGCGCTCGCCGCGTTCGATCGCCATCAGTGGCGACAGCCTGGTGCCGGAGGTGATGATCATCGCCGTGCCGGCGGCGGTGGCGATCTTGCCGGCATCGAGCTTTGTGCGCATGCCGCCGCGCGACAGCTCGGAGGCTGCGGCTCCCGCCATCGCCTCGATGTCAGGCGTGATACGGTCGACCAACGGAATGAATTTGGCTTGCGGATCGCGTGCCGGCGGCGCGGTGTAGAGCCCATCGATGTCGGACAGCAGCACCAACAGGTCCGCGCCCATCATCGTCGCCACGCGCGCGGCCAGCCGGTCATTGTCGCCATAGCGGATTTCGGAGGTCGCCACCGTGTCGTTCTCGTTGATGACCGGCACCGCCTTCATCTTGAGCAGCGTCGAGATCGTCGCGCGTGCATTGAGGTAGCGGCGACGCTCCTCGGTGTCGCCGAGCGTCAAAAGAATCTGGCCCGATTTCAGAGCACCCTTGCCGAGCGCGTCCGACCAGGCGCCGGCGAGCGCGATCTGGCCGACGGCGGCGGCGGCCTGGCTTTCCTCGAGCTTCAGCGCGCGCTTGCCAAGGCCAAGAATGGTACGGCCAAGCGCGATGGCGCCCGACGACACGACGAGGATCTCGGCGCCGCCATTGGCAAGCACGGCGATATCGTCGGCGAGCGAGGCCAGCCAATCGCGCTTCAGGCCGCTGGCGCGGTCGACGAGCAACGCCGAGCCGATCTTGACTGTGATGCGCCGGTATTTCCTGAGCGACTGCATGGCTTTACTTTTCCCAGCGTGTCTCGACCGGGGCGGCAATTTGCGCTCGGGCTTCGGCGATCACCGTCATCAGCGCGCGCTGCACTGCCTCGACGCCCTCACCGGTGACGGCGGACAGCAGCATCGGCGCACGCCCGGCGGCCCGCTTGAGTGAAGCGACCTTTTTCTTGCGTGCGTCGGCGTCGAGCGTGTCGACCTGGCTCAGCGCCAGGATCTCGACCTTGTCGGTCAGGCCGTGGCCATAGGCCTCGAGTTCGGCGCGCACGGTCTTGTAGGCTTTGCCCGGGTTTTCCTCCTGCGCCGAGACCAGATGCAGCAGCACGCGCGTGCGCTCGACATGGCCGAGGAAGCGGTCGCCGATGCCGACGCCTTCATGCGCGCCTTCAATCAGGCCCGGAATATCGGCGATGACGAATTCGCGCGCATCGATGCGGGCGACGCCAAGGCCCGGATGCAGCGTCGTGAACGGATAGTCGGCGATCTTCGGCTTGGCGGCGGTGACGGCGGCCAGGAATGTCGACTTGCCGGCATTGGGCAGCCCGACCAGTCCGGCATCGGCGATCAGTTTCAGCCGCAGCCAGATGTTGAACTCCTCGCCCGGCAGGCCGGGATTGGCGCGCCGCGGGGCCTGGTTGGTCGAGGTCTTGAAATGCTGGTTGCCGAAGCCGCCATTGCCGCCCTTGGCGAGCAGGAAGCGCTGCCCGACGACGGTCATGTCGCAGATCATCGTTTCATTGTCTTCCTCGAAGACCTGCGTTCCGGCCGGCACTTTCAGCGTTACGTCGGCGCCCTTGGCGCCGGTCATGTTGCGGCCCATGCCGTGGACGCCGGTCTTGGCCTTGAAATGCTGCTGGTAGCGATAGTCGATCAGCGTGTTCAGCCCGTTGACCGCTTCCAGCCACACATCGCCGCCACGGCCGCCATCGCCGCCATCCGGTCCGCCGAACTCGATGAACTTCTCGCGCCGGAACGACACCGCACCGGCACCTCCGTCCCCGGAGCGGACATAGACCTTGGCTTGATCGAGAAATTTCATGGGATTGCAGTTTCTTTTATTGGCTTTGCGGCATTGCTCTAAACCTTGGGCCTTGCTCTAAACCAAGGCGCGGCGAAGGGCGAGGCCGTTTTATGACGATGGCCGTATGGGGTTGGCCGGAGAGTGCGGAATGAAGCTTGTAACCTACAACATCCAATACGGCATTGGTCTCGACGGGCGCTACGATGTCGGGCGTATTGCCGATGCCGTGCGCAGCGCCGACGTAATCGCCTTGCAGGAGGTCACACGCAACAACCCCAGGAACGGTAGCCGCGACATGGTCGCCGAGATCGGCGAGGCGCTGCCCGATTATTTCGCCGTCTATGGCAGCAATTTCGAGGCCAATATCGGCTCGCGCATCGAGAACGGCCGTGCCATCACCACCACCTTCCAGCTCGGCAACATGGTCTTGTCGAAAACGCCAATTCATCTGTCGCGCAACCTGCTTTTGCCACGCAGCCGCAGCTTCGAGATGATGAACTTCCAGCGCGGCGCTCTGGAAGCGCTGATCGAGACGCCGCTTGGTTTCATCCGTTTCTATTCCATCCATCTCGATCACCGCAGCCCGGTCGAGCGCGCCAGCCAGATCCAGTTCCTGCGCCAGCGCCTGTTGAACTACGCGCTCGAAGGCGGCGCATTGTCCGGCGTCGCCGAGATCGGCCTGCCGGAACTGCCGCATCCGGAAGCCTTTGTCGGCATGGGAGATTTCAACATGCTGGCCGGCTCGCCCGAATATGTCGAACTTGCCGGCCGGCCGGATCACGAATTCGGCATGCCGCTGACCGCCGACTTCGCCGTCGATGCCGCCGTGCGCCTCGATGTCGCCGGCGAGGATCTCGTCTCCTGGGTCGATCCCAAGGACCCCACCAACACCAGCCGCCACAAGCGCATCGACTACGTCTTCACCAGCGCGTCGCTTGCCCGTTCGCTGAAGCGCCTGTGGGTCGACCGGCAGGCGATCGGTTCCGACCACCGCCCGGTCTGGGCCGAACTGGGCTGACCCAAACTTTGTCCGCAGCGACTTTGTCCTGTACCCACCACGCGCCGAGGTGTGCCGAGATTCAGGTGAGGCCGAGCCGAGAATGGTGGCTTCCGAGAACCGGAGCGGAGCGTACTGAAGTACGCGAGCAAATGCATGACCACGAAAATAGAATCGTTTTTCGGAAGGATCATGCGTCAAACAAAAGTGCTACAGCGTCCTTTGCGCGTCCGAGAGGACGCGCGGCGCTGTAGTAAGCGCAGGAAGCCGCCGTTCGCAGGCCAGCCTCACCTGAATATCGACGCACCTAGAAGTGGACCCAGTTGCGCAGGCTAGTCCACGTCTTCCTGTCGAGCCGGTAACGCTCGACCGGCACTTGGCCGGCGACGATCGAGTTCAGCATGCCCTGGCCGGCATACTGGAAGCCGCACTTGTGGATCACCCGGCGCGAGGCCGGGTTGATGACCCGGGTCGAGGCATGCAGCACCTGGATCGACGTCTTCTGGAAGGCGAGATCGACCAGCGCGTGGGCAGCTTCGGTCGCATAGCCGCGCTTCCAGTGGGGCTCGCCGATCCAGTAGCCGAGCTCCAGCCCGCGATCGGTGGTGTTTAGCCCGGCGCAGCCGACGAAGGTGTCGGTGCCGGCCAGCGTCAGCGCATAGGCGATGCCGGCGCGGCGCGACTTGGTCATGGCGAGGAAAGCTCGAGCTTCGGCCTCGCCATAAGGGTGAGGCATGCGCGCCAGCATCTCGGCGACGTGACGGTTGTCGGCAAGCTCGACCAGTTGCGCGATATCCCGCTCATCGGGAGCGCGCATCACCAGCCGCTCGGTGACCAGCACCGGGCAATCTATGGCGTAACTTTCGTCTTCTGAGTCTTCCGCTTCGGCAACCATTTCAAAGTCCTCCAGGCAAAAGAAAAGGGGAGATGGAAACCCATCTCCCCTGATCCTTTTCCTGGCTTTGCCAGACACCGGTTCCCGAGATGGGCGCCGGTGTTCTAGTGCGGAACCGGCTACTCCGCGGCTTTGGTAATCGGGTTGACCGATACGTAGGTTCGGCCGTTGGCTTTTTTGTTGAACGTCACGGCGCCGGTTTCGAGCGCGAAAAGGGTATGGTCCGTACCCATGCCGACATTGACGCCGGGATGCCAGGTGGTGCCGCGTTGACGAATGATGATGTTGCCCGGGATGACGGCTTCGCCGCCGAACTTCTTCACGCCCAGACGCTTGGAATGCGAGTCGCGACCGTTGCGCGACGAGCCGCCAGCTTTCTTGTGTGCCATCTAACTAACTCCGTTGCGCCGCAAGGCGCCTAAAAGGCCTTATGAACGCGTTCGCGTTCCGTTTCAAGTCCGATCCGGCTGATGTTTCGCCGGAAAAATTACTTCGTCGCCAGTTCCTTGGCCTGTTCGCGCCAGTCCTTGATCTGGTCGGCGCTGAACGGCATGTGCTCGTCGATCTTGGCGACATCCTTGTCGCTGAGCTTGGCGAGCTGCGCGAAGGTGATGATGCCCTGCTCGGCGAGGTCCTTGGCGGCGACCGGGCCGATGCCCTTGATCACGGTCAGGTCGTCCGGCTCGCCCTTCGGCGCCTTGAACAACGGCGCGGCGACGGCCTCGGCCTTCGCTTCTTCCTTGGGGGCGTCCTTCTTGGCCTTGGCTTCCTTCGGCGCGGCCTCGGGAGCAACCTCAGCCTTGGCCTCCGCCTTCACGGCGGCCTTCTTGGCCGGCTTGGCGCCACCCAGCAGGATCTCGGAGATCCGCACGGTGGTCAAAAGCTGACGATGGCCGATCTTGCGGCGCGAATTCTGGCGGCGGCGCTTCTTGAAAGCGATGACCGTGCGGTTCTTGCCCTGCTCGACGACTTCGGCGGTGACCAGAGCGCCATCGACGAACGGCGCGCCGAACGTGACATTCTCGCCCTCGCCATGCGCGAGCACGTGGCCGATCTCGACGATGTCGCCGACATTGGCTTCGACTTTTTCGATCTTCAGGAGATCGTTGGCGGCAACGCGATACTGCTTACCGCCCGTTTTAATGACTGCGAACATTTTTTGCCTTTCGCTGTTCGGTCGGCCTTGATGAACCGCCTCTGGCGGTTCGGCCGTCTTTTTGTCAGTCTGCGGGTTCAAAAAACAAGCGGCGCGGAAGAACCCTCCACGCCGATTGCGCGCTGTCCCTAACCGAAGGTTGCGGAGGAGTCAAGGCAAACAGCCCGATTCCTTGCCTTGGCGGACCGGCCGACATTGCCTGTCGAGGACGGGCGGCACCGCTCCAGGCAAGGTCCGGGACGGCAAGCTGAATTTCCGGCGGATTTGGCCTTGTAACCTGTCCGATCAGCCGTTATCTAGTGCGCCGCGCCGGCAACGGCGGACCATGACCGCGGAGAGGTGGCAGAGTGGTCGAATGCACCGCACTCGAAATGCGGCATGGGTGCAAGCCCATCGGGGGTTCGAATCCCTCCCTCTCCGCCATTCCCCCAAATAGAAAGTGCTGACGTCATTGGCTTGCACCAGGTCGCGGGCTCGTCCGAGGATATGCGCGCGACGGGACGCGACCAGTCTTTCGCGCGCATCGGAAAATAAGACGGCGATGCTGAGGAACCAAAGCGTGTTCCTCAAGTTCGATATCGGTTTCCATGGAGATCGAATTCACCATGCAAGGTCGAGGGTCAATCAAAGCAGCACTTCGAGCGCAGGCCGATGAGGTACGCGTCAACATTAGCGTCCTCCAGCAGGAGTTGGCCGCCAACCGCAAAACCATAGTTGGCGCGTTGCGTTTGGGGTACGAGATAAAGTCGAGCAAAGCTCTTCTGGCGCGTCTGGAAAGGGTATTGGCGCAGTACGCGCCGGGCTGCCTGCATGACGACGTCGCAGCGCAGGGGCGCTCCGAGAAAGGCTCGCGACCGCAAGGCTCCCATTGCAGCCTCTGACGCTTCCGGCATTCGCGACGAACCATCCGACACCGGCGACCTGGCCTGACGATCTCCCGACCGATAGCTGTGCTGCGCAGCAGCCTCGCCGACGTGCCTCGCGGGAACCTGCGCAGTCGCAAGCAGCAGGGCGACTGACGCTGCCGGTTTCGTGGCGTTTCTGGCAGGTCCGAAGCAGATTGGGTTGGCTCGGAAGATCCGCCCGCTGCTCAGAGGACTGAGCTACTGGCGTGCCTCAGGTTCCAAAAGACTCGCGCTATTCTGGGGTGACTTGCTTAGGGCCGGTGCGCTTCTGGAGCAACCGGATCAGCCCTACCACCTCGAGTCGCATCATCTCCCGCGATCAGGCCGACCCGTCGGATTGATGCGCCGCAATCGCCGCCAGAAAAATCTCACCGAACTCCCTAAGCTTCGCCCCTCCCACACCATTCACTTCAGCAAACGCGTCGAGGTCGCGCGGGCGGCGATCGGCCATGTCGATCAGCGTGCGGTCCGAAAACACCACATAGGCCGGCACTTGGCGCTCCTTGGCGAGCCGCAGCCGCAGCGCCTTGAGCGCCGCCAGCAGCGAGGCATCCACGCCCTCGGCGCCGGCGGCGGGGCTTTGCCCTGAACGCTTCCTGCCGCGCGCGAGAGGGTCCCGCGTCTCGACGCGATACCGGAATTCAACCTCGCCGCGGCCGAGCGCGCGGCCGCTTTCGGAGATGGCGAGACCGCCATGGCCCTCGGGATCCGGCATCAGGAATCCGCCGGCGACCAGTTGCCGGACCAGCGACAGCCACACCGGCTTCCTGTGCGCGGCGCCGGTGCCAAAACTACTTAGCGTCTGATGACCTCTGGCCAGCACCTTCTCGGTCTCGTGGCCAAGCAGGATGTCGATGACATGGGCCGCGCCGAAGCGCTCCCCGCTCTGCGCGACCGCCGCGAGAATCTTCCGCGCCTCGGCACTGCCATCGGCGCGCGGCGCCTGGTCGAGACAATTGTCGCAATTGCCGCAGGCTTGAGCCTCTTCGCCGAAATAGCCGAGCAGCACCTGGCGGCGGCATTGCGCCGTCTCGCAATAGCCGATCAGCGTGTCGAGCCGGCGATGCGACCGTCTCTTGTGCTCGGGTGAGGCGTCCTCGTCGTCGATGAACAGCCGCCGCATGCGGATGTCGCTAAGGCCGTAAAGCATATGCGCCTCGGCCTCGCGGCCGTCGCGGCCGGCACGACCGATTTCCTGATAATAGGCTTCCAGGCTGCCCGGCATATCGGTGTGGAAGACATAGGCGACGTCGGGTTTGTCGATGCCCATGCCGAAGGCGATGGTCGCCACCATGACGACGCCGGACAAGGTCATGAATGCATTTTGATTGGCCTCACGCGCTTCCTTGCTCATGCCGGCGTGATAGGCGAGCGCGGTGACGCCCTTGCGCTCCAGAAAGGCCGCCATCTCCTCGGTCTTCTTACGCGACAGGCAATAGATGATGCCGCTCTTGCCCGCATGGCGCTCTATGAAACGCAGCAATTGCCGCTTGCTGTCCTGCTTGGACTCGATCGCCAGTTTGATGTTTGGCCGGTCGAAACCCAGCACCACGGTTTCGACCCGCTCGGCGAACAGCCGGGCGGCGATGTCGGTACGCGTGCTCTCGTCGGCCGTCGCCGTCACCGCGATGATCGGCACGTTGGCAAAGATGCCGCGCAGCCGAGACAGGCCTTCATATTCGGGCCGGAATGCCGGGCCCCATTGCGAGATGCAATGCGCCTCGTCGATGGCGATCAGGCTGACGTCGAGCCTGGAGAGCGCCTCGAGCATGCGCTCGGTCATCAGCCGCTCCGGCGCCAGATAGAGCAGCCGCGTCTGGCCCGAGGCGACACGGCGCCAGGCAGCGACATTGGCCTCGCGGTCGAGCGCGGAATTGATCGTATCGGCGGCGACACCGGCAAGCCGCAGCGCCGCGACCTGATCCTGCATCAGCGCCACCAGCGGCGAAACGACGAGGGTGAGCCCGCCCAGGACCAGCGCCGGAACCTGGTAGCAGAGCGATTTTCCGGCGCCTGTCGGCATGACTGCCAGCACATGGCGCCCGCCGAGCAGTGCGTCCATGACGTCGGCCTGGCCGGGGCGGAAATCGTCGAAGCCGAACACGTCCTTCAGGACGCGCCGCTTGGGATCCTCGGCCCGAATGTTCGCCGCCTGTGCCTGCATCAGGCGGCCGCCTGACTGGGAGCGATTTTTCGGGGATTGGAGAGGATGTGGAAACCGGTCAAGAGACTCTCCGCGTGATGCCTTGGAGTAGCGCAGCCGTCACCGGGCCGCAACAGTGCCGGGTCCTTCTCGGCCCCTCCCTGGTTTCGCGTCCTTCGCCCCCGTGTGTGGCGAAGCCACGCCTTCCCCAGCGGCACATGCACTCTGCTGGATTCCTCCGCGCCGCGATGTAAGCTTGAACAGATACGCCAGGGAGGGCGCGATGCTGCAAGTGAGACAGGATGTCCTCGGCGAACGGTTCCGGTTACAGCGCGCCGCCTTCGAGACACAGCCCTTTGCCGACCTTGGCCTGAGAAAGGACCGTCTCAGGCGCCTGCTGGCGCTGACCGAGCAGCACGAGACTGAAATCTGCGCGACGATCGACGCCGACTTCGGCGGTCGTTCGGCGCACGAAACGCGGCTTGCGGAACTGTTTGTCGTGCGTGCCGGCATTCGCCATGCCCTTGCGCATGTCGGCGGCTGGATGCGGGAGCGTCGTGTCGCCACCACCTTGCCCTTCCTGCCGGGCAAAAACCGCCTTCTGCCGCAGCCGCTTGGGGTGATCGGCATCGTGTCGCCATGGAACTACCCGTTTCAGCTCGCCGTCGCGCCGGTCACGGCAGCGCTCGCCGCCGGCAACCGCGTCCTGGTAAAACCCTCCGAATTGACGCCCGCGTTCTCCGAGCTGCTGGCCAAACTGACCGGCGAGCACTTCGCCCCGGATGAGCTCAGCGTCATTACCGGCGATGCCGAGATGGGCAAGGCCTTCGTGTCGATGCCGTTCGATCATCTGCTGTTCACCGGTTCGACCGCGGTCGGCCGCCAAGTCGCGATCGCCGCCGCGGCCAACCTGACCCCGGTCACGCTCGAACTCGGCGGCAAGTCGCCGGCGATCCTCGACCCCTCCTGCGATTTCGACAAGGCAACAGCCAGCGTCGCCTATGGCAAGCTGTTGAATGCCGGGCAGACCTGCATCGCGCCGGACTACCTGCTGGTGCCGAAGGGACAGGCAGGCAACGTCGCCGCGAAGCTCGCAACCGCGGTGGCGCGGCTCTACCCCTCGCTGCGCGACAACCCCGACTATACCGCCATCATCAGCGACCGGCATTACCAGCGCCTGCGCGCCATGATCGCGGAAGCCCGCGACGCCGGCGCCGATGTCACCGAGATCAACCCGGCCGGCGAAGACCTCGGCACCACGGGCCGGAAGCTTTTGCCGACCCTGGTCAGCAACGCCGGCCCGGACCTGCGGCTGATGCGCGAGGAGATTTTCGGCCCGGTGCTGCCGATCGTCGAATACACCACGGTCGACGACGCCATCGACTATGTGAACCGGGCCGACCGGCCGTTGGCGCTCTACTGGTTCGGCAACGACAGCGGCAATCGCCAACGCATCCTGCGCGAGACCGTCGCCGGCGGCGTCACCATCAACGACTGCATGCTGCATCTGGTTCAGGAGAACCAGCCCTTCGGCGGCGTCGGCGCCAGCGGCATGGGTGCCTATCACGGCGAATGGGGGTTCCGGACCTTCAGCAAGGAGAAGCCGGTCTTCCTGCAGTCGCGCTTGAGCGCGGGAGCCCTGCTGCGACCGCCCTATGGCAAGACGTTCGAACGGCTTTTCGGCCTGCTCAAGCACATCACCTGACGCGCATTAAGTCTATCTTCACCATGATGCGGCAGGTGTCCGATCCCGCGGTGATGTTTTGGGTACCGCGGTGCCATTGGCGCCCAGGCAACAAACCCGCGCTTGGCTCGAGGCGCGGGTCTTTCATTGGCCGAGAAATCGTCGGCGGCCCCGATTAGGCGAGGAAGTCGGCGCGGTGCGGCGTAAAACTATCGACCAGCCGTCCCGCCTCCAGCGCCTTGACGCCGTGCACCAGGCCGGACGGCACGATGAAGCTGCCGCCTGTCTCCAGGATTTCGGTCCGGCCGTCGATGGTCACCTCGAAACGGCCTTCGGCGACATAGCTGGCCTGGACATGCGGGTGCGAATGCAGCGCGCCGACGCCGCCCTTGTCGAAGCCGAACTCGACCATCATCAGTTCGTCTGTGGAGAGGAGCACGCGCCGGCGATTGCCGTCCGGGGTCGGTGTCCAGGCGCCCTCGCCGGCTTGCGCGAAAATCTTGGCCTCGGTCATTGTCATCTCCTCACCGCGCCAGCCAGCCGCCGTCCACCGGCACCACCGCGCCATGCATGTAGTTCGAGGCAGGCGCCAGCAGGAAGACGGCGGCATCGCCAATGTCTCCCGGCTCGCCCCAGCGCCCGGCGGGAATACGCCCGAGAATGGCCGCGCGGCGGTCGGGATCGGCGCGCAGCGCCTGCGTGTTGTTGGTCTCGATATAACCCGGCGCTATGCCGTTGACGTTGATGCCTTTCGCCGCCCATTCGCAGGCGAGCAGCCTAGTGATGCCGAGCACGCCATGCTTTGAGGCAGTATAAGACGCGACGCGGATGCCGCCCTGGAAACTCAGCACGGAGGCGATGTTGACGATCTTGCCCCGGCGACCGCCGGCAAGGACCCGCCGGGCAAAGGCCTGGCAGAGCAGGAAGACCGTCTTCAGATTGACGTCGATCACGTCGTCCCAATCGGCCTCGCCGAGATCGACGGCATCGGCGCGCCGGATGATGCCGGCATTGTTGACCAGCCCGTCGAGCGGCCCGCTGTCTTGCCAGACTCGGTCCAGCATCGGCCCCGCGGCCGCCGTGTCCGCGAGATCGGCGGCCACGGCTTCGAACCGCCCGCCCACCTCGGAAACCTTTTCGGCCGTCTCGGCCATCGAGGAGCGGCCGACGCCGATCACCGCGCCGCCTGCGCGCGCGATCGAGACCGCGATGCCTTGGCCGATGCCGGTGTTGGCGCCGGTGACCAGGGTGCGCCTGCCGGCCAGGCTGAAGGGTGTGAGGTCGCTCACCGCAAGTCGCCCATGTCAACCGGGTCGACATCGGTATAGTCGACATTGTCGCCGGCCATCGCCCAGATGAAGGCGTAGTTGGAGGTGCCGGCGCCCGAATGGATCGACCAGCCCGGCGACAGCACCGCCTCCTCGTTGCGCATGACGATGTGGCGTGTCTCGTCGGGCTCGCCCATGAGATGGAAGACGCGCGCCGCCTCGGGCAGGTCGAAATAGAGATAGGCCTCCATGCGCCGGTCATGCACATGGCACGGCATGGTGTTCCAGATCGAGCCCGGCGCCAGTTGCGTCATGCCGACGACGAGCTGGCAGGTTTTTGTTCCCCCGGCATGGATGAACTGGAAGATCGAGCGCTCGTTGCAGGCCTCCTTGCTGCCGAGATCGAGGCGCTTGGCGTCATCGAGGCGGATCAGCCGGCTGGGATGAGCCTGATGCGCCGGCGCGCTGAGCAGATAGAACTTGGCCGGCGCGGCCTTGTCCGCCGAAGCGAACGACACATCGCTGGTGCCCATGCCGAGATAGAGCATGTCGCGCGCCCGCAGGTCGAAGGACTGGCCGCCGGCTTCGATCGTGCCGCCGCCGCCGATATTGACGGCGATCAATTCGCGCCGGTCGAGAAAACCCTTGGTGCCGGTCGGCTTGATCGCTTCCAACGGCAATGCCGTCGCCACCGGCACGGCGCCGCCGACGATCATGCGATCGTAGTGGGTATAGGTCAGGCTGCTGCGACCGGGCTGGAAAATATCCTCGATGTGGAAATTATGGCGCAGTTCGTCCGTTCCCATGGCGGCGGCGGCGGCCGGGTCGATGGCGAAGCGCGATGTGTAGTCGGTGTGGTTCTGGCTCATCTCTGTCCTGACTTCTGGTGGATCATTCGCCGGCCGCCTTGACCGAACTGGCGTAATAGGTCTGCCGCGCCTGCAGCCGCTCGCGGTAGCGCTGCTGGCTGGCGCCGAGATGGGTGCGCATCGCCTCGCGCGCGGCTTCGGCATCGCCCGCCGTGATCGCGTTCAGGATCACCAGATGCTCGCGCTGCAGCCCGCGCTGATAGCTGCCGGACTGCACCAGTTCGGTCGACCAGGGCGAGGTCACGTCGCACGGAATGGCGCGGCGGCCGAGCACGTCGAGCATCTCGACATAAAACGGATTGTTGGTGGCGCTGGCGATCGCCCTGTGGAAAGCGAGATCCGCCGGACCGGTCGGCTGGCCGTCGAGCAGCAGCCGCTCGAACTCGAAGAAGGCTTCCTGGATTGCCGCCTCCTGCGCGGCGTTGCGGCGGAGGGCGGCGAGTCCGGCTGATTCGATCTCGATCGCCAACCGCACCTCGAGCACGTTGAGCGCGATGGAATCCTTGCTGCCCATGTCGGCGGCCAACGCCCCGAACATGGTCGAGATGTGTTCGGTGACGAAGACCCCCGCGCCCTGCCGCGGCTCGACAAGGCCGTCGGCGGCAAGCTTGGCCAGCGCCTCGCGGATGACGGTGCGGCTGACGCCGAAGGTCTCGGTCAACTGGCCCTCGGTCGGCAGCTTGTGGCCCGGCAGGATCTCGCCCGCCTGCAGCTGCCTGCGGATCGCCGCCACGACGGTTTCCGACAGCTTGGGTTTTCTCTCGACCCTGAGGTCGTTCGCGGTGTCGGACACGTGGTGACCTCCTAGAGCAATTCCAGGAAAAGCGCGTAGCAGTCTTCCCTGTGGAATTACGTAAAAACAAAGAGTTAGAGCGGTTCAGCGATTCTACCAATCGCTGAACCGCTCTAGTGGAACAGGCTCGGCAGCCACAATGAGATTTCCGGCACGTAGGTGACGAGCATCAGCACGACGAAGGCGGCGCCATAGAATGGCCAGATAGAGCGCATCGCGGTCCAGATCGGAATGCGGCCGATGGCGCAGCTGACGAACAGGACCGCGCCGACCGGCGGCGTGCAAAGCCCGATGCCGAGGTTGAGGATGAGGATCACGCCGAAATGCACCGGATCGACGCCATAGGCCATGACCACCGGCAGGAAGATCGGCGTCGTGATGATGATCAGCGGCGACATGTCCATGAAGGTGCCGAGAATGAGCAGCACGATGTTGATCAACAGCAGGATGACCAGCTTGTTGTCGGATACCGACTGCAGAAAGGCGACCAGCGCCGCCGGTACCCTGAGATAGGCGAGCAGCCAGCCGAAGGCGGCCGCGCAGCCGATGATCATCAGCACCATGGCGGTGGTGCGCACCGCGGCCGTCGTCGCCGCGACGAAGTCGCCCCAGTCCATCGAGCGGTAGATGATCAGCGTCACCAGGAAGGCGTAGACGATGGCGATGCAGGAACTCTCGGTCGCGGTGAAGATGCCGGACCTGACGCCGCCGAAGATGATGGCGATCAGGATGAGGCCGGGAATGGCGGCGACAAGCAGCTGCAAGGCCCGACCGAAGCCGGCGAAGGGCTCCGTCGGATAACCGCGGCGGCTCGCGACCCAATAGGCCGTTATCATCAGCGACAGCGCCAGCAGCAGCCCCGGCAGCACGCCAGCCGTGAACAGGTCGGCGATCGAGATGCGGCCGCCGGCGGAGATCGAATAGATGATCATGTTGTGGGACGGCGGAATGAGGAGGGCGATGATGGCGCCGACCGAGGTGATGTTGACGGCGTAGTCGACGCCGTAGCCGCGCGCCTTCATCTGCGGGATCATCAGCCCGCCGACCGCCGACGCATCCGCCACCGCTGAGCCGGAAATGCCACCGAACAGGGTCGACGCCGCGATGTTGACCTGCCCCAGACCGCCGCGCAAATGGCCGACCAGGGAGCCAGCCAGCGCGACCAGCCGCGCGGCGATGCCGCCGCGCACCATCAGGTCGCCGGCGAAGATGAAGAAAGGGATGGCCATCAGCGAAAAGACGCTGACGCCGGAATTGAGCCGCTGGAACACCACGACCGGCGGCAGGCCAAGCGTGAGGATCGTCGCGAAGCTGGCGACGCCCAGACAGAACGCGATCGGCGTGCCGATGACCAGCAGGAAGACGAAGGTGCCGAAGAGAACGGTGAGTGCCATGGTTCAAAGCTCCTCGCCGGTCGCATGGATGTCGGCATCGACGGGCAAGCCGGCAAAACGTCCGGCCAGCCGCTCCAGCGAAAACAGGCAGACCAGTGCGCCACCCAGGATGACCGGCAGGAAGCTGACGCCCCCCGGCAGGGCGAGCGAAGGCATCACCGTGTTCCAGGTCAGCATGGCCAGTTGTACGCCATAGACGATCATGCCGGCCCCGAAGGCCAGCACGACAAGATCGGAGATGCTGCGCAGCACCGCCTTGGCCGAAACGGGCAGGACATAGAGCAGCACGTCGAAGCCCAGATGCGTGCGCTCGCGCACGCCGACGGCGGCGCCGAGAAAAATGAACCAGCCCATCAGCAGCACCGAGAAGGACTCGGTCCAGCTCGGTGAACGGTTCAGCACGTAGCGCGAGAACACCTGCCAGAAGATGATGATCGTCATCAGCGTCAGGCCGGCGCCGCTGATCCAAAGTGCCAGCCGGGCGAGCCCGGAGAGCACGCGCTCCGCACCCAGCCAGAACCCTCGCATGGCCGGCGCGCCCGAAGCCAGCGCGGGGGCCTCCGCGCTGCTCGGCCTGTTGCCCGTGCCGGTCATTTCTCGGCCTGTATCCGGGCAGCCAGATCCTTCAGCTCGGGCGTCGACAGGTACTTGTCGTAGACCGGCTTCATGGCGTCGATCAGCGGCTGCTTGTCGATCTCGCTGACCTTGACGCCCGCGGCCTCGACGATGCCGCGCGACTTCTTCTCCTGCGCGTCCCAGAGTTCGCGCATCTTGACGACGCTGTCCTTGGCCGCCTGCCGCACGATCGCCTGGTCTTCCGGCGACAGTCTGTCCCAGCTTGCCTTCGACATGACCAGCACCTCCGGCACGATCTGGTGCTCGTCCATCGTATAGTGCTTGGCGACTTCGTAGTGCTTGGCGGATTCGAAGCTCGGCCAGTTGTTTTCGGCGCCGTCGATGACGCCGGTCTGCAGCGCCGAATAGACCTCGCCATAGGCCATCGGCGTCGCATTGGCGCCAAGCGCGTTGACCATGTCGACGAACACGTCGGACTGGATGACGCGGAACTTCATGCCTTTCATGTCCGCCATCGAGGTGATGTCCTTCTTGGTGTTGTAGAAGGACCGCGCGCCGGAATCGTAGAAGGCGAGGCCGACGAGATCATGCGCTTCGAACGCCTTCAGGATCTGGTCGCCGATCGGCCCGTCCATGACATGGCGCATATGCTCGACCGAGCGGAACATGTAGGGCAGCGACGGCACGGCGGTCTCCGGCACGATGCCGTTGAACGGTCCCATCGAGACACGATCGAGGTCGATGACGCCGGCCTGGGTCTGCTCGATCGTATCCTTTTCCTCGCCGAGTTGCGCCGAGTGATAGACCTCGATCGAATAGCGGCCGGCGGTGCGCTGCTTGATCAGGTCGCCCATATACTTGACCGCCTCGACGGTCGGATAACCATCCGGATGGGTATCCGAGGATCGCAGCACGGTTTCGGCGTTGGCAATGCCGATCAGCAGCGGGCCGAAGGCGAACGTGGCCGCCGTCAACTTCGAAAAATGCAACATGACTTCCTCCCTTTTGAAAATCTGAACGTCCGGCTCAGAGCCGGTACGCATTCTTGGCAAGCGTGTAGGCAAGCTCCTTCGCCAGTTCATGCGCCTCGTCCTCGCGCAGCCGATGCTCGGCGACCAGGCGCGCCAGGAACGCGCAGTCGACCCGCCGCGCCACGTCGTGACGGGCCGGGATCGACGGAAAGGCGCGGGTGTCGTCGGTGAAACCGACCGTGTTGTAGAAGCCGGCGGTCTCGGTGGTCATCTCGCGGAAACGGCGCATGCCTTCAGGGCTGTCATGGAACCACCAGGCCGGCCCGAGCTTCAGCGCCGGATAGACGCCCGCCAGCGGCGCCAATTCGCGCGCATAGCTGGTCTCATCCAGCGTGAACAGGATGACGGTGAGATCGCGCTCCAGCCCGACGCAATCGAGCAGCGGTTTCAGCGCCGTCACATAGTCGGTGCGAGTCGGGATATCGAAGCCCTTGTCCCTGCCGAATTTCTGGAAAATGGAAGGCGAATGATTGCGCCAGGAACCGGGATGGATCTGCAGCACCAGCCCGTCATCCCGGCTCATCTTGGCCATCTCGGTCAGCATCTGCGCGCGAAACAGCTTTCGTTCGCGCTCGTCCTGCGAGCCGGCGCGGATCCGGTTGAACAGCTCCTGCGCCGCCGCGTCGGAAAGATTGGCGGTCTCCGCCGTGGGATGGCCGTGATCCGACGAAGTCGCGCCGAAGCTCTTGAAGAAGGCACGCCGCTGGCGGTGCGCGTCGAGATAGCCGGCCCAGCTCCCGGTGTCGCAGCCGGTGATCTCGCCGAGCCGATCCAGATTGACCGAAAAGCCTTCGAAATCGGGATCGACGACGGCGTCCGGCCGATAGGCGGTGACGACACGGCCCTGCCAGCCGCTGTCGCGGATCATCTGGTGCCATTTGAGATCGTCGAGCGCGCCTTCGGTCGTCGCGATGACCTCGATGTTGAAGCGCTCGAACAGCGCGCGGGGGCGAAAGTTCTCCCACAGCAGCACCGTCGCGATCGTGTCGTAATGGCGATCGGCGGTTGCTGCGCTCAACGGCTCTTCGATGCTGAACAGATGCGCAAGCACATGGTCGAACCACAGCCGGGTCGGCGTACCACGGAAGAGGTAATAGTGTTCGGCGAACAGCCGCCAGATCGCCCTGCCGTCGGTCTCGACGGGCGCGCCATCAAGGGTCGGCACGCCGAGAGCCTCCAGCCGCACGCCTTGGCTGAACAGCATGCGAAAAATGTAGTGGTCAGGCACGATGAGCAGTTGCGCGGGATCGGGGAACGGCTCGTTCAGCGCATACCAGCGCGGGTCGGTGTGCCCGTGCGGACTGATGATGGGCAGGTCCTTGATGCCGGCATAGAGATCGCGGGCGATCGAAAGCGGACGCGCCTCGGCTGGAAACAGCAAATCCGCATTCATCAGTGCCACGGCCATCCTCCCGGTTCCCATCGGTAGGGTTGACCAGAAATAATGTCAACATACAAAAATTGGATTGTTGTATGATGACTTTTGGGCCAAGCTGAGCATTGTGGGCAAACGCCGCCGGTGTTACGCCGCTTGCGATCCGCCCGCGGATCACCAGCCGTTCCATGAGATGAGTGCCGATGACAGACCGTCGCCTTTCCAACCGCACGGCGCACGCATTGCCCACCAAGGTAGCTTCGCCTCGATATGATCGCGGCGCGGTTGCACCGGGCATCGTGCATCTCGGCGTCGGCGCCTTTCACCGCGCCCATCAGGCCGCCTACATCGATGAATGCCTGGCCGCCGGCGAGACGGGCTGGGGCATAACAGGCGTGTCATTGCGCAGCGCCGACACGCGTGACGCGCTGTCGCCGCAAGATGGGCTTTACACCCTGGCGGTCCGCGGCAGCGGCGGCGAGACGCTGCATGTGATCGGCTCCATCGGATCGCTGCTGGTGGCGCCGGAGGACCCGGCCGCGGTGCTGGCGGTGCTGACCGATCCACGCACCCGTATCGTGACGCTGACGATCACCGAGAAAGCCTATCTGCGGGCGGCCGGCGGCGGACTGGACGCGGCGCATCGCGACATCGCCCACGACCTTGCCAATCCGCAAAAGCCGAAGACGGCGCATGGTTTTCTGACCGAAGCGCTCGCCCGCAGGCTGGCCGCCGGCACGCCGCCTTTTACCGTGCTTTGTTGCGACAACCTGCCGGCCAACGGCGCCACCTTGCACAAGCTGCTGATCGAATTCGCCACACTGCGCGATGCCGGTCTTGGTTCGGCGGGCGATTCTGGAATCGCCGGCCACATCGCCGATCATGTCGCATTTCCCTCGAGCATGGTCGACCGCATCGTGCCGGCCACGACCGACGCCGACCGAGCGCGGATATCGGGCGAACTTGGCATCGAGGACGCTTGGCCCGTGATGACCGAACCCTTCCGCCAATGGGTGATCGAAGACGATTTCCCGACGGGCCGGCCGGCCTGGGAGAGATTCGGCGTCACCATGGTCGGCGATGTCGCCCCCTTCGAGGACATGAAGCTGAGGCTGCTCAACGGCGCCCATTCGGGCATCGCCTATCTCGGCCTGCTCAGCGGCCACGCCACGGTCGACAGCGCCTTCGCCGATCCGGCGATAAGGCGGTTCGTTGACGCGTTGTGGGAGGAGGCCAAATCGACATTGCCGGACGATGCCGGCCTCGACACGTCAGCCTATACGGCCGAGCTTGCCGAGCGTTTTTCGAACACGGCCCTTGCCCACCGCACGGCGCAGATCGCCAATGACGGCAGCCAGAAACTGCCGCAGCGCATCATCGCCTCGGCTATCGAGTGCCTCGAAGCCGGCACCGAGCTGGTCCATCTCACGCTGGTGGTTGCTGCCTGGATCGCCGCCTGCGCGGCGCGGGGAAAAACCTTGCCGGAGGGCCATTTCACCGATCCGCTCGATGCGGCGCTGACGGCGCTTTTGAGCCAGCAACTGCCGGCGAACGAAACCGTGACGGCAGTGTTCGATCTGACCGGCTTCGCCAGGGATCACGCCGAACGCCAGACGCTGATCGAACTCGTCGCCATCCATCTCGTCCACTTGCGACGGGACGGCACGACTTTGGCTTTCGCGGCGCTCGGCATCGAAAGCGAAGGGCCGTAAGGCGGAACTGACACTGATCTGCAGGCCATAGAGGACTTTAATACCCGCGCTACGGCACCGCCGCTGTAGCTGAATTCTCGCCGCTCGAACAAAGCAAAAGCGAGGCAAGGCCCCGCTTTCAGTCACTTACTCGAGAAGAACTTCAGGCCGGCAGGATGGCGCCTTCCAGCGTGGTGAGCTGGCCAAGGAACTGTTCCGCCTTGCTGCGCGCCTGGTCGTCCTTGGCGTCGTTGGCGTCTTCCTTGGCTTCCTGGATGCGGCGGGCGAGATCGGCGCGGTCGACATCCTTCACCGCGACAGCCGATTCCGCCAGTAGCGTGCAGCCGGCCGGGACGATGTCGGCAAAGCCGCCGAACACCACATAGCGCTCCTCGCTGCCCGAGGCGCTCTTCACCGTGACGACACCCGGCTTGATCGTGGTCATGACCGGCGCGTGATGCGCCATCACGGTCATCTCGCCCTCGGCGCCCGGAATGACGACGGATTCGACCTCGGCGGAAACCAGCAGGCGCTCCGGAGAAACCAGTTCGAACTTGAAAGCTTCAGCCATACCAACTTAGCAGGTAGGGAGTAGTAAGTAGTCAGTAGTGAAGGGGTGCAATGGCCCCTGGTCACATCTGCTATTCACTACTCACTACTTACTACTCCCTATTCGCTTGAATTACGCCGCTTCAGCCGCGAGGCGCTGTGCCTTTTCGACCGCCTCGTCGATGCCGCCGACCATGTAGAAGGCGGCTTCCGGCAGGTGGTCGTAGTCGCCGTTGCAGAGGCCCTTGAAGCCCTTGATGGTGTCGGCGAGGTCAACCAGTTTGCCCGGCGCGCCGGTGAACACTTCGGCAACGAAGAACGGCTGCGACAGGAAGCGCTCGATCTTGCGGGCGCGGGCCACCGTCTGCTTGTCCTCTTCCGAGAGCTCGTCCATGCCGAGGATGGCGATGATGTCCTGCAACGACTTGTAGCGCTGGAGGATCGACTGCACCTGGCGGGCGACGCCATAGTGCTCCTCGCCAACGACCAGCGGGTCGAGCATGCGCGAGGTCGAGTCCAGCGGATCGACGGCCGGATAGATGCCCTTTTCGGCGATCGAGCGGTTCAGCGTCGTCGTCGCGTCAAGGTGAGCGAACGAAGTCGCCGGCGCCGGGTCGGTCAAGTCGTCGGCCGGCACGTAGATCGCCTGCACCGAGGTGATCGAGCCCTTGGTGGTGGTGGTGATACGTTCCTGCAGCGCGCCCATGTCGGTGGCGAGCGTCGGCTGATAGCCCACGGCCGACGGGATACGGCCGAGCAGCGCCGACACTTCCGAGCCAGCCTGCGTGAAGCGGAAAATATTGTCGACGAAGAACAGCACGTCCTGGCCCTGGTCGCGGAAATATTCGGCGACCGTCAGGCCGGTCAGGCCGACGCGGGCGCGCGCGCCCGGCGGTTCGTTCATCTGGCCGTACACCAGCGCCGCCTTCGAGCCTTCGCCGCCGCCCTTCTTGTTGACGCCGGATTCGATGAACTCGTGGTAAAGGTCGTTGCCTTCGCGGGTGCGCTCGCCGACGCCCGCGAACACCGAGTAACCACCATGCGCCTTGGCGATGTTGTTGATCAATTCCTGGATCAGCACGGTCTTGCCGACGCCGGCGCCGCCGAACAGGCCGATCTTGCCGCCCTTGGCGTAGGGAGCGAGGAGGTCGAGCACCTTGATGCCGGTGATCAGGATCTGCGCTTCCGTCGACTGTTCGATATAGGCCGGAGCCGGCTGATGGATCGAGCGCAATTCGACCGCGTCGACTGGACCTGCTTCGTCGACCGGCTCGCCGATGACGTTGATGATGCGGCCGAGCATGCCCGGACCGACCGGCACCGCGATCGGGCCGCCGGTGTCGCGCACTTCCTGGCCACGCACCAGACCTTCAGTGGAGTCCATGGCAATGCAGCGCACGGTGTTTTCACCCAGATGCTGGGCAACCTCGAGCACCAGGCGGTTGCCGACATTGCTGGTCTCGAGCGCGTTCAGGATCGGCGGCAGATGCTCGCCGAACTGCACGTCGACGACGGCGCCGATGACCTGCCGGACCTTGCCGACAACACCGGTGGCCTTGCTGGCCACGGCCTGGGTCTTGGCAGCCGCGGCCTTGGTCGGCGCTGCTGCTGCCTTGGCCGGAGCCGCCTTTGCTGCCGCTGCCGGAGCCTTGGCCGCCTTCGTGGGGGCTGCTGCCTTGGGGGCCGCCGTCTTCGGGGTCGCTGCTTTCGCCATCGTCTTTACCCTTTTCGTCCTTTGTTTCTCACGCGGTCCGGTTCGCGGGCCAATGACCCTCGGACCGCGCCTAGAGCGCCTCGGCGCCCGAAATGATTTCGATCAGTTCCTTGGTGATCTGCGCCTGCCGCTGGCGGTTGTAGGTGATCGACAACTTGTTGATCATCTCGCCGGCGTTGCGCGTCGCATTGTCCATGGCGCTCATCTTGGCGCCCATTTCGCCCGCCGCGTTTTCGAGCAGCGCACGGAATATCTGCACCGCGATGTTGCGCGGGATGAGGTCGGACAGGATTTCGCCCGGCTCCGGCTCATATTCGTAGACGGCGCTGGCGCCATCCGCCGACTCGGGCTGAGCCGAAGAGGCGGACGCTGCCGGAATGATCTGCTGTGCGGTCGGAATCTGGCTGATCACCGACTTGAACTGCGAGTAGAACAGCGTGCAGACGTCGAAGGCGCCCTCGTTGAACAGGTGGATGACCTTGCGGGCGATCGCATCGGCATTGACGAAGCCGAGCGTCTTGACCTCACGCAGATCGACGCGTTCGATGATCATCGAGGCATAGTCGCGGCGCAGGATGTCGAAACCCTTCTTGCCGACGCAGATGATCTTGACCTGCTTGCCGTCGGCCAGAAGCCTGCGGATATGGTCGCGGGCATGACGGGCTATCTGCGAATTGAAGCCGCCGCACAGGCCGCGTTCGGCGGTGCAGACGACGAGCAGATGCACGTCGTCCCGGCCGGTTCCGGTCATCAGCGCCGGGGCATCGCCACCGCCGCCGACTGCCTGGGTGATGTTGGCCAGGACGGAACCCATGCGCTCCGAATAGGGACGCGCCGCTTCCGCCGCCTCTTGCGCACGGCGCAGCTTCGCCGCGGCGACCATCTGCATCGCCTTGGTGATCTTCTGCGTCGCCTTGACCGAGGCGATACGGTTACGAAGGTCTTTTAATGAAGGCATGCTTCAAACCTGATCCCGTCTTCTCTCATCCGGACTGGCGCTTCGCTCAGGCGAAGGTCTTGGCGAAAGCGTCGATCTCGGCCTTCAGCTTGGCGCGCAGATCGTCCGACAGCGCCTTTTCCTTGCGGATGGCGTCGAGGACGTCCTTACCGGCCGAACGCATGTGGCTGAGCAGGCCGTGCTCGAACTTGCCGACCTGGTTGACCGGCAGCTTGTCGAGATAGCCGTTGACGCCGGCGAAGATCACCGCGACCTGCTCTTCCGTCTTCAGCGGCGAGAACTGCGGCTGCTTCAGAAGCTCGGTCAGGCGCGAGCCGCGGTTGAGCAGGCGCTGCGTGGCGGCATCGAGATCCGAGCCGAACTGCGCGAAAGCAGCCATTTCGCGGTACTGCGCCAGCTCGCCCTTGATCGAGCCGGCAACCTGCTTCATTGCCTTGATCTGCGCCGAGGAACCGACGCGCGACACCGACAGGCCGACGTTGACGGCCGGACGGATGCCCTGGAAGAACAGGTTGGTTTCAAGGAAGATCTGGCCGTCGGTGATCGAGATCACGTTGGTCGGGATGTAGGCCGACACGTCGTTGGCCTGCGTCTCGATGACCGGCAGCGCGGTCAGCGAGCCACCACCCAGATCGTCGTTGAGCTTGGCGGCGCGCTCAAGCAGGCGCGAGTGCAGGTAGAAGACGTCGCCCGGATAGGCTTCGCGGCCCGGCGGGCGGCGCAGCAACAGCGACATCTGGCGATAGGCGACGGCCTGCTTCGACAGATCGTCATAGCTGATCAGCGCATGCATGCCGTTGTCGCGGAAATATTCGCCCATGGTGCAGGCCGTGAACGGCGCCAGGAACTGCATCGGCGCCGGATCGGAAGCGGTGGCGGCGACGATGATCGAATATTCGAGCGCGCCGCGCTCTTCCAGCACCTTGACGAACTGCGCGACAGTCGAGCGCTTCTGGCCGACGGCGACGTAGACGCAGTAGAGCTTTTCCTTCTCGGGGCCGTTGTCGTGCACCGACTTCTGGTTGAGCATCGTGTCGAGGATGATGGCGGTCTTGCCGGTCTGGCGATCGCCGATGACCAGCTCGCGCTGGCCGCGGCCGACCGGGATCAGCGCGTCGATGGCCTTGAGGCCAGTCGACATCGGCTCGTTCACCGACTTGCGCGGGATGATGCCGGGTGCCTTGACATCGACGCGCTTGCGTTCCGTCGCCTTGATCGGACCCTTGCCGTCGATCGGGTTGCCGAGCGCGTCGACGACGCGGCCGAGCAGGCCGGGGCCGACAGGCGCGTCGACGATGGCGCCGGTGCGCTTGACGGTGTCGCCTTCCTTGATGTCGCGGTCGGCGCCGAAGATGACGACGCCGACATTGTCGGCTTCGAGGTTGAGCGCCATGCCGCGGATGCCGCCGGGGAATTCGACCATTTCGCCGGCCTGGACATTGTCGAGACCGTAGACGCGGGCGATACCGTCACCGACGGACAGCACCTGTCCGACTTCGGAGACCTCGGCCTCCTTGCCGAAATTCTTGATCTGGTCTTTCAGAATTGCGGAAATTTCCGCGGCGCGGATGTCCATCAGCCGACCTCTTTCAGTGCAAGCTTGAGCGAATTGAGTTTGGTTTTGAGCGACGTATCGATCTGGCGCGAGCCCATCTTGACCACCAGCCCGCCGAGCAGCGACGGGTCGACGGTGACGGAAATGGCCACGTCCTTGCCGGCAACGCTTTTCAGCGCCGCCTTGAGTTCAGCTTCCTGGGCCGAGGTGAGTTCATGCGCCGACGTCACTTCGGCGGCGGCCTCGCCACGGGCTTCGGCCGCGATCTGACGGAATGCCTTGATCATGCCGGGCACTGCGAACAGGCGGCGGTTCTTGGCGACGACGCGCAGGAAATTGCCGGTCAGGCCTGTGATGCCGGCCTTGTCGGCGATCGCCGCGATGGCCTTGGCCTGGTCCTCGCTGGAAAACACCGGGCTGTTGATCAGCCGGGTCAGGTCCGCGCTGCCCGCGAGCAGTGCCTCGAAACCGTTGAGGTCGGCCTCGACCTTGGCGACGGAATTTGCTTGCGATGCCAGTTCGAACAGCGAACCGGCATAGCGTTCTGCGACACCTGAGATTGGCGATGACGATTGAGCCACGGACCGTCTTTTCTCTTGTCTGACAGGCCGCAGATTGTTGGCGCGAGCAAAAACTCTGGCTAAATCTTTGACCTTACTGCATTTTTTCAAGCACGGAGGCGCGGCTTCCGCTATCCCCGGCCGAAAGTCGATTGCCGTCTAGCACAGGCATTTTAAGACCGCAATGCGTCGTTCCGCATGGTTTTCAGGCACTATTGTCGCATCCGGCGAAAGATCAGCGTCCTGCGCGCTGGAATACCGTTGGATTCAAGGCACAAAGCCGAAGGCAAAGGCGAGCGGCAAGGCCGCGAGCGCCAATTCCACCACAATGGAAACCCAATTGAAAGGTGTATTGGCGCCATCCGACATCATCGACAGCAGCCGGCCGAAGGCGGTGAACAGCCAGGAGAAGCCGAGAGCCATGTAGACCAGCGGCTGCGCGAGCAGGATGCAGCACAAGCCGACACCGAGATAGAAGCCCGACATGCGGCCCCGCCCTTCGGCGATCGCCGCGGCCTTCTCGGGTTTCGCCTGCAGGCGCAGGATGCGGAACGCCAGGGCCGGCGCCAGGAAGAACAGCAGGCCGAGCAGCACGGTGAAGACCGCGCTCGACCAGGCCAGCCATTCGCCCTGGCTCGTCGGCCATGGAAGCGCAAAATCCATCGTGTCCCCTCAAGATGCCTGTTTGAAATTACGGGCATTCTAGCCGAGGAAAAATGCCGCGCCAGATGGCTCCGGGCACTTTAGCCTAGGAGAGGCACATCAACCGAGCGCGAATTCCGCCGCCGCCTCGGCATGGATGCGCGTCGTGTCGAAAACCGGAATGTCGAAATCACCCTGGCCGATGAGCATAGTAATCTCGGTACAGCCCATGATCAGGCTGTCGGCGGCTTCTTCGCTGTGGAGACGTTCGGCCTCGGCGATGTAGGCGGCCTTCGAGGCTTCGGTGACGATGCCCTGGCAGAGTTCCTCGTAGATGACGCGATGGACCATGTCGCGCCCGGCGTCATCGGGCACCACTGGCGAGAGGCCATATTTGTTGGCAAGCCGGCCCTTGTAGAAGTCCTGCTCCATGGTGAACCGCGTTGCCAGCAATGCCGGACGCTGCATGCCGGCTTTTCTTATCGCCATCGCGGTGGCATCGGCGATATGGATCAGCGGAATCGACACAGCCGCCTGCACCTGGTCGGCCAGTTTGTGCATGGTGTTGGTGCACAGAAGCAAGCCTTCCGCGCCACCGGACTCGAGCTTGCGCGCGGCACCGATCAGCAGCGCGCCGGCGCCGTCCCAATCACCATGATGCTGCCGCTCGGCGATCTCGGCGAAATCGAACGACCAGAGCAGCAGCTTCGCCGAATGCAGGCCGCCAAGGCGCTCGCGCACGATCTCATTGAGCAGGCGGTAGTAGATTGCAGTCGATTCCCAACTCATGCCGCCGAGCAGGCCAAGGGTTTTCATGTGATCTTTCCGTTTCTCTCGCCAAGAGAGCTGTAGCTGAATTTCATGTGATCTTTCCGTTTCTCTCGCCAAGAGAGCTGTAGCTGAAATTGCGTGCCTACAAAAAGCTCTGCGGGTCGATGTCGATCTGCACCCGGACCGAACCACGCTGCTTCGGTCCGTCGGCAAGCATGGCTCTGATAAAACCTTGCATGTCGGCGCGCCGTTCGCCCTGGATCAGCAGACGGAAGCGGTGGCGGCCGCCGAGCAGGGACAGCGGCGCTTCCGCCGGCCCGAGCACGAACAGGTCCGACGCCTCGGGCGCCGCGCGGCGCAGGCCGCGTGCGTGGCCTTCCGCTTCCGCCCGCGTCACCGCGCTGACGATGACGCCGGCCAGCCGGCCGAAGGGTGGCAAGGCAGCGCGTTCGCGCTCCGAAATCTCGCGCTGATAGAAAGACTCGGCGTCCCCGGAGACGATCGCCCGCATCACCGGATGGTCGGGCTGGAAGGTCTGCAGCAGCCCGAGGCTCTTCTTGCCGGTGCGGCCGGCACGGCCAGTCACCTGGCTGAGCAACTGGAAGGTGCGCTCGGCGGCGCGTGGATCGCCATTGGCAAGGCCGAGATCGGCATCGACGACGCCGACCAGCGTCATGTTCGGGAAATTATGGCCCTTGGCGACCAGTTGGGTGCCGATGACGATATCGGCCTCGCCATTGGCGATCGCCTCCAGCTCCAGCCGCAACCGTCGTACACCCCCCATGATGTCCGACGACAGCACGATGGTGCGCGCGTCCGGGAAATGCGTGACGACCTCCTCGGCGATGCGTTCGACTCCCGGCCCGCAAGCGACCAGATGGTCGAGCGTACCGCATTCCGGACAGGCCTCGGGACGGCGTTCATTGTGACCGCAGTGATGACACACCAACTGGCCGCGAAAGCGATGTTCGACCAGCCAGGCCGAGCACACCGGGCAGCCGAAACGGTGGCCGCAGACCCGGCACAGCGTCAGTGGCGCATAGCCGCGCCGGTTGAGGAACAGCAGCGACTGCTCCTTCTTCTCCAGCGTCCGGCGCATATGGTCGATCAGCACCGGCGACAGGAAGCCGCCACGCGTCGGTGGCGCGCGCCGCATGTCGATCGACTTGAGATCGGGAAGCGCCGCTTCGGCAAAGCGGGCGGAAAGCACTGCCCTGGCATAGCGGCCCTGGCTGGCATTGACCCGGCTCTCGACCGACGGCGTCGCCGACGCCAGGACTACGGGGAAGCCGCCTATATGGCCGCGCACGACAGCCATGTCGCGCGCATTGTAGAAGACGCGGTCTTCCTGCTTGTAGGCCGGGTCGTGCTCCTCGTCGACGACGATCAGGCCAAGCTCCTTGAACGGCAGGAACAGCGCCGAGCGCGCGCCGGCAACGACACGCACGCTGCCTTCCGCCACTTGCCGCCAGACTTTTTCACGCATTCGCGGCGGCAGATCGGAATGCCACTCGGCCGGCTTGGCGCCAAAACGCTGCTGGAAGCGTTCGAGGAAAGCATGCGTCAGCGCGATTTCCGGCAGCAGGATGAGCACTTGGCTGCCCCGGTCGAGCGCGGCCGCCACCGCCTCGAAATAAACCTCCGTCTTGCCCGAACCGGTAACGCCGTCGAGCAGCGCGACATTGAAAGCGCCGGCCGCGACATTGGCGCGCAGCATCGACGCGGCCTCTTCCTGATCCGGCATCAGCTCCGGTACCGCGTAGCTGGGATCGGGCGCGGCCACCACCGGGCGCGGCGGGATCATCACCGTCTCGAATACGCCTTGCGCTTTCAGCCCCTCGATCACCGTCGACGACACGCCCGCGGCATGCGCGAGCCCGGATCGCGTCCAGGCGAGGCCGCCTTCGGCGGTCTCCAGCACGCGCGCCCTGGCATCGGTCATCCGGTCGGGTACAAGCAGGGTGCGCTGCAGCCCTTCGATCCAGGGTTCCGGATCAAAGGCCTCGGGCGCCCTGAGCAGCATGCGCGCCACCATGCCCGGCGCCGACAGCGTGTATTGCGCAACCCAGTCGACGAAGCGGCGCATGGCGCGGTCGATCGGCGGGCAGTCGAAAACCTGTTCGATCGGGCGCAGCTTTTTGGCGTCGATATTCTCGACCGTGCCATCCCAGACAATGCCTGCGACCTGGCGCGGCCCGAGCGGCACGCGCACGATCGACCCCGGCACGACACGCATGCCGGGGGGCACCGCATAGGTGTAGGGGCGTTCCGCCGGCATCGGCACCAGCACCGGTGCGGCCGCTACAAAGGGCGAATCTTCAATCATGAGGCGTGACCTTGCCCCGACTTTGGTCTAGATCAAAGAGCAACGCTGAACGTGCCTTCCCAAGCACGACGAAATCGTCAGGAGACCCGCCATGAAATTTTTTGCCGACACCGCCGACATCAAAGAGATCAAGGAACTGAACGATCTGGGGCTGCTCGATGGCGTCACCACCAACCCCTCGCTGATCCTGAAATCGGGCGGCAAGATCGCCGAGGTCACCAAGCAGATCTGCGACATCGTCGAAGGACCTGTCTCGGCGGAAGTCGTGGCGACCGAATACAAGCAGATGATGGCCGAAGCCGAGGTGCTTGCCAAGATCGCGCCCAATGTCTGCATCAAGGTGCCGTTGACGCTGGACGGACTGAAGGCCTGCAAGACCATCCGCACCCAGATGAACCGCATGGTCAACGTCACGCTGTGCTTTTCGGCCAACCAGGCGCTGCTCGCCGCCAAGGCCGGCGCTTCCTTCATCTCGCCCTTCGTCGGTCGCATCGACGACACCGGCTCAGACGGCATGGAGCTGATCCAGGAAATCCGTCAGATCTACGACAATTACGATTACCAGACCGAGATCCTGACCGCTTCCGTGCGCACGGTGAACCACGTCAAGCAGGCGGCTCTCATCGGCGCCGACGTCATCACCGCGCCGCCGGCGACGCTGAAGGCGCTGGTCAGCCATCCGCTGACCGACAAGGGCCTTGCCGCTTTCCTCGCCGACTGGGCCAAGACCGGCCAGAAGATCGGCTGAGCGGTCCGATACCAGATACGAAAAAAGGCCGGGCGACCGGCCTTTTTTATGCGCTACGGATCAAGAGCAGCCCGCCTGGTCACTCCGCGCCGTCATCGGGCGGCACGGTGGGCGATGGGCGCCGCCCCATGATGATCTCGCGCTTGCCTACATGGTTGGGTGCGCCGACCAGACCTTCCTTTTCCATGCGTTCGACCAGTGAAGCGGCGCGGTTGTACCCGATGCCGAGGCGGCGCTGGATGTAGGATGTCGAACATTTCTTGTCGCGCAACACCACCTTGACCGCCTCGTCATAGCTGGAATCGCCATCCTCGGCGGCAACGGCTCCCTTGTCGAAGACCGCTCCCTGGTCGCTTTCCTCTTGCTCTTCATCCTCGTCGGCCGTCACGGTCTCCAGATATTCGGGCCGGCCCTGCGCCTTCAGATGCGCCACGACATGCTCGACCTCGGCGTCGGAAACAAACGGGCCGTGCACCCGGGCAATGCGCCCGCCGCCCATCATGTGCAGCATGTCGCCCTGGCCGAGCAGCTGCTCGGCGCCCTGTTCGCCCAGGATGGTGCGGCTGTCGATCTTGGAGGTGACCTGGAAGGAGATGCGGGTGGGGAAATTGGCTTTGATCGTGCCGGTGATGACGTCGACCGAGGGGCGCTGCGTCGCCATGATCAGGTGGATACCGGCGGCGCGCGCCATCTGTGCCAGGCGCTGGATGGCGCCTTCGATCTCCTTGCCGGCGACCATCATCAGGTCGGCCATCTCGTCGACGATGACGACGATGTAGGGCATCGGCGCGAGGTCGATTTCCTGCTGTTCGAACAGCGGCTCGCCAGTGCCCTTCTCAAAGCCGGCCTGCACGGTCATGACCACCGTCTCACCCTTGTCGCGGGCTTGGGCGGCGCGCTCATTGTAGCCGTCGATGTTGCGCACGCCGAGCCGCGCCATCTTGCGGTAGCGGTCCTCCATCTCGCGTACAGCCCATTTGAGCGCGGTAACGGCCTTCTTGGGGTCAGTGACGACGGGGGTCAGAAGGTGCGGGATACCGTCATAGACGGAGAGTTCGAGCATTTTCGGGTCGACCATGATCAGCCGGCATTCTTCCGGCTTCAGCCGGTAGAGTAGCGACAGGATCATGGTGTTGATGGCGACCGACTTGCCGGAGCCGGTGGTGCCGGCGACGAGCAGATGCGGCATCTTCGCCAGCTCGGCGATGACAGGTTCGCCGCCGATCGTCTTTCCGAGGCAAAGCGCCAGCTTGCAGCTGGTCTTGCGGAAGCCCTGGGATTCGATCAGTTCGCGGAAATAGACGGTTTCGCGCGTCTCGTTCGGCAACTCTATGCCGATGACGTTGCGGCCCGGCACCACGGCGACGCGCGCCGAGACCGCCGACATGGAGCGGGCGATGTCGTCGGCGAGACCGATGACGCGGGAGGATTTGACGCCCGGCGCCGGCTCGAACTCGTAGAGGGTGACGACCGGGCCGGGGCGAACATGGATGATCTCGCCGCGCACGCCGAAATCCTCCAGCACGCTTTCCAGGAGATCGGCATTCTGCTCCAGCCGCTCCTGCGACATATAGAAGCCCTGGCCTTCCGGGGGCTGCTGCAGCAATTCCTCCGAGGGGAGCTCGTAGGCTTCGCCCGTAATCGGCTGCGCAACCTTGCCAGCCATCGGCAGCGAAGGCGATCGCACGGCGGGAGTCTGAACGATTTCCCCTAAGCCGTGCGCAGCCTGTGCCGGTACGGTGTTGCCCGCCCGGGATCGCCGCGGCGTGCTGCTCACAGCTGGCTCGGCCACGGCCTTGTTGGAGTTGGCCGGAAAGACGTCCGGGGGGGCCGCGGAGGCCTGGCCAGGAAGGCATTCGATGACACGGAACAGGGTCGTGACATCGGCCGCGGCGAGCGGGGAGATATCGGGCCGCGCCGTGGCACCCGGCTGAGCCGGGACCGGCGCACGCGCCACCGGGCTGACCTGCCGGCCCGGCGACGTGACGTCGACCAGAATAGGCGCCAAGCCCTCGAAGAAGGCGTGATCCGAAAGATAAGGCCGCTTGGCTTTTTCAGGGTCGGCTGTTTTAACCGTCGCCCCATTCCCAACAACGGGAGTCGGGCGCGTGGCCGCTCGTGCGGGCACCTTCAAAGCCGCCGGCGCAACGCCTTGCGACGTCCCGCCGCGTGCTGGCTGAGCGGACGCGGCCGGTGACGGTCCGCGATGCATGACGGCGCCAGCTTGCTGCGTCGGGAGCGCCTGCGGGCCACCCTGCGCGGCATCCTCGTCCTGCGGCTGGCGATGCTTGGGTTCATAGTCCGGCGTGCGTGTAAAACGCACATTGGGCGCAAGGAAAAAATACTCCTGCCAGGCAGGGCTTTCGGTGTCGCCGCCCTGCGGGAAAGCATTGTCCGCTGCTGGCTTGCCATTCGGCCCCGCGGCGGGCCTCCTGTCGCCGCCGGGATCGGCAACCCGCCTGGAATGGCCTGCATGAGAAGCACTGGACTGGCGAACATCCGCCTTGCCGCCCGGGCCGCCGGGACGCTCCCCCTTGGGGTCATCGGGCGAAGCTGTGTGCAACGAATTGACCCGAGAAAAACGCCTGGCTTCCATGCTCAAGACTCACTGTGGAACGTCTGCTGAGCAATAGGGAGCGAGTGGTTAACAGTTGCTTCCGTCAGTGCCGTCGGAGCGACCGAAAAATATCTTTCGCGGCGATGCCGAACGACACGGATTCGAGCACTGGATCGTATTCGACGATCATCCACGTGTACGGGGGCCGAGCATGAGCAGCGCCGGCCCTTGGCCATCGGGAAACGGCCCGGGCACCAGGATCGAGAGGACGTCTTTCGTGAGCGAAGAGCGGCGCTAGCTGGCCGTCTTGCCGTGCCGGGCCAGATCCTGGGCGATGGAGAGTTGCAGGGCTTCGGCCAGTTCGCGCGCGGCACGATTCTCGGCGTCGATCTGCGCCCGGTAGGAAGCAAACTCCTGACGCGGCTTGTCGAAGGACGAGGTGATCGCCCGCTTGCCGACGGTGATGACCGCGCCGCTTCTCGCATCGGTCAGCGTATAGCTGGCGGTCAGCGTCACCGAACCGGCGGTCGGCTCGTCCTGATCGGTTCCGACCTGGACGAGTGCCGAGGATTCAACAGCTTCGGTCACACTGAGATCGAGTGAATAGAGGGGTGAGGCCGGTTCGCCGGCGCCGCGCCCGAATCCGAAGATCAGATTGTTGCGCACCTGCTGGGCATAACGCGTCCGAACCGGCTTGATGGCGATCGATGCCATCTCGGCATTGGCGGTCGAGCCCGTCGACAACGGCGCGCTGGAATAGAGCGGCCGCACCTGGCAGGCCGAAATGAGCGCCAGCGAGCCAACGAGGCCGGCAAGCGCGATGCGGCGCAGCAAACGGCTCAACTCTGTCTTTTCCCGATCAGGCAACGACATTGACGATCCTCTGCGGCACGATGATCACCTTGCGCGGAGCCTTACCTTCAAGTGCTTTCTGCACGAAGTCGAGAGCCAAGACCGCTTTTTCGACCGCACCTTGGTCCGCGTCGCGGGCAATTGTCAAATCCCCCCGCTTCTTGCCGTTGACCTGCACCGGATAGGTGACTTCGTTGTCGACGACCAGTGCTGGATCGAAGACCGGCCACGGCCTTTCGGCAACCAGATCGGTGCCGCCCAGCGTCTCCCAACACTCTTCCGCAAGGTGCGGCATCACTGGCGCGATCAGATGCACCATGATCTCCACGGCTTCGCGGCAGGCGCTTTTCAGCGCCGTATCGGCCTTGCCTTCCGCCACCTCGTTGAGTGGGGTGGTCAGCGCGTTGGCCAGTTCATAGATGCGGGCGATGGCACGGTTGAAGGCGAGCTTCTCGATGTCTTCGCCGACCGCCTTCAGGATCTTGTGCGCGGCCTTGGACACCGCCCCGGCCTCGCCGGCATCGGCCGCCTTGGGTGCGATGCCTGCCAACGTCTCGGCCGCTGTCGACACCAGCCGCCAGATGCGCTGCATGAAGCGATGCGCGCCGGCGGCACCGTCGTCGGTCCACTCGACATCGCGTTCGGGCGGCGAATCCGACAGCATGAACCAGCGCGCCGTGTCGGCGCCGTAGCCGTCGGTGATGTCTTCCGGGCTCACCGTGTTCTTCTTCGACTTCGACATCTTCTCGAGCGGGCCGATGGCGACCGCTTCTCCGGTGGCGATGTCGATGGCGCGGCGCTTGCCGTCGACATCCTCCAGCCGCACCTCGGTCGGCGCCAGCCAGCGGCCATTCGATGCAGTGCCGACACGGTAGGTTTCGTGCACCACCATGCCTTGCGTGAACAGTCCCTTGAACGGCTCGGCCAGGTTGACATGGCCGGTCTCGCGCATGGCGCGGGTGAAGAAGCGCGAATAGAGCAGGTGCAGGATCGCATGCTCGATGCCGCCAATATACTGGTCGACCGCCAGCCACTCGTTCGCTGCCTTGGGATCGGTCGGCTCATGCGCCCAGGGCGCGGTGAAGCGGGCGAAATACCAGGACGAATCGACGAACGTGTCCATCGTGTCGGTTTCACGCCGCGCATCTCTGCCGCATTGCGGGCATTTCACATGCCGCCAGGTTGGGTGACGGTCGAGCGGGTTTCCTGGCCGGTCGAAATCGACATCGTCCGGCAGCTTGACCGGCAGATCGGCCTTCGGCACCGGCACCACGCCGCAATCCTCGCAATGGATCATCGGGATCGGGCAGCCCCAGTAGCGCTGGCGCGAAATGCCCCAGTCGCGCAGGCGGAAATTCACCTTGCGCTCGGCCATCGGACGGTTGCCGATGGTCTTTTGTTCCAGCAGTCTGGCGACCTCGTCGAAGGCCAGATCCGGTTTCATGCCGTCGAGGAAGCGCGAGTTGATCATCGCGCCGTCGTCGGCATAGGCCACGTCGACCACATGGAAAGTCGACGGGTTCTCGCCTTCCGGCATCACTACCGGCACCACAGGCAGGCCGTATTTGTTGGCGAAGTCGAGGTCGCGCTGGTCATGCGCCGGGCAGCCAAAGATAGCGCCGGTGCCGTATTCCATCAGCACGAAATTGGCGACATAGACGGGCAGCGTCCAGCTGTCGTCGAATGGATGGACGACGCGGATACCGGTGTCGAAGCCTTTCTTCTCGGCCGTCTCGAGAGCCGCCACCGAAGTGCCCATATGGCGGACTTCCTCGATGAACTTCGCCAGCGCCGGATTGGTCTCGGCGGCCTTCTTGGCCAGCGGATGATCGGCGGCGATCGCCATGAACGAGGCGCCGAAAATGGTGTCGGGCCGCGTCGTATAGACCTCCAGCTCATGCTCGCCGGCAATGTCCGAGGCCAGCGGCCAGCGGATCAGCAGGCCTTCCGAACGGCCGATCCAGTTCTGCTGCATCAGCTTTACTTTTTCGGGCCATTCGTCGAGACCGTCGAGCGAATCCAGCAGGTCCTGCGCGAAGTCGGTGATCTTGAAGAACCATTGCGTCAGCTCGCGCTGTTCGACCAGCGCGCCGGAACGCCAGCCGCGCCCGTCGATGACCTGTTCGTTGGCGAGCACAGTCATGTCCTCCGGGTCCCAGTTGACCTTGGAGGATTTGCGCGTCACCAGCCCCTTCTGGACAAAGTCCAGGAACAGCATCTGCTGGCGGTGGTAATAGTCGACGTCGCAGGTGGCGAACTCGCGCGCCCAGTCCAGCGACAGGCCCATGACCTTGAGCTGCTCGCGCATGGTGGCGATGTTTTGGTAGGTCCATTCCTTGGGATGGACCTTGTTCTGCATCGCGGCGTTCTCCGCCGGCATGCCGAAGGCGTCCCAGCCCATCGGATGCAGCACGTTGAAACCCTTGGCCCGCTTGTAGCGCGCCACCACGTCGCCCATCGTGTAATTGCGGGTATGGCCGATATGGATGCGCCCCGACGGATAGGGGAACATCTCCAGCACGTAATATTTCGGGCGCGGATCGTCATTGTGCGCTTCGAAAAGCTTCTTCTCGGCCCAGGCCTTCTGCCATTTGGGTTCTGACGCGCGCGGATTGTATCGTTCGGTTGCCATGGGACGTTTTTCACTTAAAAGCATGCGAATGCGGGCAAGGGCCCGGCAGTTCACGAAATGTGGTCCGGGTGTTCACCATGGTTTGGCAAACCCGTCAACCATATGGGCATCGCGGCTGACAAAAACGCGGGTCAAAACAGCGGGATTTGCATATGGGCGACACCGTTCAGCAGTTTTTCGCGGTCAAGGCGAAGATCGCCGCGGCCGAGCTGGAGGCCGGCCGTGAAGTCGGCGCGGTGACGCTGGTTGCGGTCTCCAAGACCTTCGACGCCGCCGATATCCAACCGGTGATCGAGGCCGGCCAACGCGTCTTCGGCGAGAACCGCGTCCAGGAAGCACAAGGCAAATGGCCAGCGCTGAAAGCGGCTTTCCCAGACATTGAACTGCACCTGATCGGTCCGCTGCAGTCGAACAAGGCGAAGGAGGCGGTGGCGCTGTTCGATGTCATCGAGACGGTCGATCGCGACAAGATCGCCGCCGAACTCGCCAAGGAAATTGTCCGGCAAGGCCGTGCGCCAAAGCTCTATGCCCAGGTGAATACCGGTTCCGAACCGCAGAAAGCCGGCATCGAACCGCGCGACGCCGTCGCATTCGTCAAACGCTGCCGGGAAGTCCACGGCCTCGCCATCGAAGGCCTGATGTGCATCCCGCCGGCCGACGAAAACCCCGGCCCACATTTCGCGCTGCTGGAAAAACTGGCGCGGGAGGCCGGCGTCGCCAAACTGTCGATGGGCATGTCTGGGGATTACGAGACAGCGATCGCCTTCGGCGCCACCAGCGTCAGGGTTGGTTCGGCGATCTTCGGCAGCCGGTAGTCCGGCCGAACCTCCCAGCTTGCTGAGGCATGAGTCGGATGCTATATCTAGCCAAGCTAGCTAGGAAGCATTCTATGAACTGGCATCTTCAGGACGCAAAAAACAATTTCTCCAAGCTGGTCCAACGCGCGCGCAGCGAGGGACCGCAGACGGTGACGTTGCGCGGCGAGCGGGCCGCGGTGGTTCTCTCCGCCGAGGATTACGATCGTCTGGCTGGAAAGAAAAAGTCGTTGGCTGAGTATCTTTTGACAGGCCCGGTTTGGGATGATGATTTCGCCGAGGAGGTCAACCGTCGCCCGGAAACGATGATCCGGAACGTCGATCTCTGATGTATCTGCTCGATACGAACATCGTTTCCGACGTGCAGAGGCGGCTACCCAGGCCGACTGAATGGTTGGCTTCGGTAGATCCAACATCGGTGAATCTCAGCGTCATTACCCTTGGTGAGATCGAGCGTGGGATCGTCAAGCTGGGCAAGGTCGATTCCGAAAAGGCGACACGCCTCGATTTATGGCTACGGGAGCTTCGGCGTGACAACGTCGACCGTATTCTTGCTGTCACGGAAGATGTGGCATTGACTTGGGGCCGCATCACCGCCGCCCGAACACGAGGCAGCGCTGACACGCTCATCGCCGCAACCGCACTTGTCCATGACCTCGTTCTGGTAACTCGCAACGTCATCGACTTTGAAGATACTGGCGTGACGGTGCTCAATCCCTGGGACATCTAAGCGCTCCTTTCTACCCCGCAGCGCACCATTTTCGCCTATGCCACATCGTTGGGCCTGGTCCAAAAGCGCCATTATGCCAATGCTTGAAACGAAACGTACCGTTCCTATTTGTCTTGTGTCACCTACACATTCTCCTGGAGCTTCGCCATGCGTTACAATCAGCTTGGAAATACCGGGCTATTCGTCTCCGAACTTTGCCTCGGCACCATGACCTTCGGCGCCGCCGGCCAGAACGCCCAATGGGGCCTGATCGCCAGCCTCGACCAAAAGGGTGTCAACGAGATCGTCGGCCGCTCGATCGCGGCCGGCGTCAACTTCTTCGACACGGCGGACGTCTATTCGTTCGGCGAGTCCGAGCGCCTGCTCGGCCAGTCGCTCCGGGACCTCGGTATTGCCCGGTCGAATGTGGTCATCGCGACCAAGGTCCATGGCGCCATGGGCGAAGGCCCGAACCAGCGCGGCTCCTCGCGCGGCCACATCATGGATTCGGTCGATGCCAGCCTCGAACGGCTGCAGCTCGACCATATCGATCTCTATCAGCTGCACGGCACCGACGCGGTTACGCCGATCGACGAGACGCTGCGGGCACTCGACGATCTCGTCTCCAGCGGCAAGGTCCGCTATGTCGGCGTGTCCAACTGGCAGGCCTGGCGCATCGCCAAGGCGCTCGGCATCGCCGACCGCAAGGGCTTTGCCCGCTTCGAGACCATCCAGTCCTATTATTCGATCGCCGGCCGCGACCTCGAACGCGAGATCGTGCCGCTGATCAACGAGGAGAAGCTCGGCCTGATGGTGTGGTCGCCGATGGCCGGCGGCCTGCTGTCGGGCAAATACGGTCCCGGCGCGCCGGGCAATGGCGAGGGCCGGCGCGCGTCCTTCAACTTCCCGCCGGTCAACGAGGACCGCGCCTGGGCGGCGGTCGCCGTCATGCGCGAGATCGCGAAAAAGCATGATGTCAGCGTCGCCACGGTGGCGCTCGGCTATGTCCTGGCCAAGCCTTTCGTGATGAGCGTCATCATCGGCGCCAGCCGCATGGACCAGCTCGAGCAGAACCTCGCCGCCACCAACCTCGAGCTCGATGCGGACGATCTCGCCAGGCTGGACGAAGCGAGTGCATTACCCGCCGAATATCCCGGCTGGATGGTCGAACGCCAGGGTGCGGGCCGTCGTCCGGCCCCTTTCGTGCCTAAGGCATAGTTCGAACCGCGAGCCAGCCAGCCTTCTCGAAAGCCGCGTGCCCCATGGACGCGCGGCTTTCGTCACAGCCGAACCGTCTCGGCCAGAAAGTCGAGAAAGACGCGCACCCGCGCAGGCAGATGCTTGCCCTGGCCGACATAGACGGCATGCGTCGGCTCTTCGTCGCCGGGATTGAAGTCTTCCAGCAGCGGCACAAGCCTGCCGGCGGCAATGTCGGGCTCGACATGCCAGCGCGCCAGTCGGGCAATGCCCGCCCCGGCGACGGTCGTTTGGCGCATCGCCTCGCCATCGGTCAAAGTCAGGTTTCCGACAATGGGGATGATGATCGGCGCGCCTGCCGCATCGACAAAAGGCCAGCCGTCGATATGCCGCGCGAAGCCGAAGGCGAGCATGTTGTGACGCTGGAGAGCGGACAGCGTACGCGGCATGCCGTGTGCTTCGAGATAGGAAGGCGCCGCGACCAATACCATCCGGCTTTGACCGAGCTTGCGCGCCACCAGCCGTGATTCGCTCAGCGGCCCGGCGCGTATGGCCACATCGGCGCGCTCTTCCAACAAGTCGATCACGTTGTCGGTCAGCACAGCCTCGACGGAAATCTCCGGATATAGTTCCAGAAAACGCGGCAGCAGTGCCATTAGCCGGTGTTGGCCGAACGGAACGTAGCTGTTGACCCTAAGCCTGCCGCGCGGCGCGGCTCCTGCCGCCGCTTCACGCTCGGCCTTATCCATGTCGGCCAGGATGCGCACGCCGCTCTCGTAGAACACGGTCCCTTCCGGTGTCAGTTGCAGCTTGCGCGTCGAGCGGCTGACCAGGCGCGCGCCGAGCCGCGCCTCCAGCCGCGCGATCAGCTTGCTGACCGCCGATGGCGTCATGCGCAGCCGCCGCGCCGCAGCCGAAAAACTGCCCGCCTCGACGACGCGCGCGAAGACTTCGATCTCGCCGGAGCGGTTGATATCGGGCCTGGCCATCTGTGAATCTATTTCACAGGAAATATGCCTTGGGCAAGTCTGGTTCACAGCATGGCGGATCACGATCTTCCGGGCCGGGGCGCGGAGCGTCCCTTGCTGACAGATGGACCCACCGCCATGCCTCTTGCTCTTTACGCCCTCACCGCCGGCGCCTTCGGCATCGGCGTAACTGAATTCGTCATCATGGGACTGCTGCTCGACGTCAGCGCCGATCTCGGTGTCTCGATCTCGGCGGCGGGCCTGCTCATTTCCGGCTATGCGCTAGGCGTGGTTGTCGGTGCGCCGCTGCTCGGCGCGGTAGCCGGCCGCCTGCCGCGCAAGACCTTGCTGCTTGCCCTGATGGTGGTTTTCACCGTCGGCAACCTCGCCTGCGCGCTGGCGCCCGACTACTGGACGCTGATGGCCGCGCGCGTGCTCACCGCCTTCGCTCATGCCTCCTTCTTCGGCGTCGGCTCGGTTGTTGCCACCGGCCTCGTCGCACCCAACAAGAAGGCTTCGGCCATCGCTCTGATGTTCACGGGCCTGACCGTCGCCAACATTCTGGGCGTGCCGTTCGGTACCTGGCTCGGCCAGGCCTATGGCTGGCGCTCGACTTTCCTTACCGTCACGCTGGTCGGCGTTGTCGCCTTTGCCGTGATTGCGCTGCTGGTGCCGCGCGACGCACCGGCCGTGGAGGATGAAGAGGAAAGTTCCGGGGGCACACTTGCCGTGCTTGGCCGCCGGCCGGTGCTGCTCGGCCTTTTGACCACCGTGCTGAGCTGGGTCGGCGTCTTTGCCGCCTTCACCTATCTGGCGCCGATCCTCACCCGCATCAGCGGCTTTTCAGAAGCCGCCGTGTCGCCGATCCTGCTCGTCTTCGGCGGCGGGCTGGTCGCCGGCAATCTGCTCGGCGGCCGCCTCGCCGACCGACATCTCATGCCGACGGTCATCGGCACGCTGGTCGCGCTTTCAGCCGTGCTCTTCGTCATGACCGCGGCCGTGCACCAGCCGGTCGCGGCGATCATTGCCATCGGTCTGCTGGGCGCGGCGGCCTTCGCCACGGTAGCCCCACTACAGATATGGGTGCTTGAGAAGGCCAAGGGCGCCGGCCAGGGTCTGGCCTCCTCCTTCAACATTGCCGCCTTCAATCTCGGCAATGCGATCGGCGCCTGGCTCGGCGGTTTCGTCATCGATCACGGCCCCGGCCTCGGCTTCGTTCCCTTGATCGCCGGCATCGTGCCACTCGCAGCACTCGCTGTGGTGTTTCTGGCGCTGCGCCTGGAGCGCGGCCCTGCGGTCGCCGTGCCGGCCACGGCCCAGTGCTGACCGAACCAAATCCACAACCGACATCACAAGGAGCTAAATCATGGACTATCGACGTCTCGGCGCATCGGGCCTGAAGGTCCCGGCGCTTTCATTCGGCGCCGGCACCTTCGGCGGCTCCGGCCCGCTGTTCGGCGCCTGGGGCAACAGCGACGCGCAAGAGGCGCGGCGTCTTATCGACATCTGCCTCGAGGCCGGCGTCAATTTGTTCGACACCGCCGACGTCTATTCGAACGGCGCCTCGGAGGAGGTGCTCGGCGAGGCGATCAAGGGCCGCCGCGATGCCGTGCTGATCTCGACCAAGACCGCGCTGCCGATGGGCGACGGGCCCGCCGATTACGGCTCCTCGCGCTCGCGGCTGATCAAGTCCGTGGATGCCGCGCTGAAGCGCCTCGGCACCGACTATATCGACCTGTTGCAGCTGCATGCCTTCGATGCCGGCACGCCGATCGAGGAAGTGCTGTCGACGCTCGACAACCTCGTGTGCGCCGGCAAGCTGCGTTATGTCGGCGTCTCCAACTTCTCCGGCTGGCAGGTGATGAAGTCGCTCGGCCTGGCGGAGAAGAACGGCTATCCCCGCTATGTCGCGCACCAGGTCTACTATTCTCTCGTCGGCCGCGACTATGAGTGGGAGCTGATGCCGCTTGGCCTCGACCAGGATGTCGGCGCGCTGGTGTGGAGCCCGCTCGGCTGGGGTCGCCTGACCGGCAAGATCCGCCGCGGCCAGCCCTTGCCGGAAAAGAGCCGGCTGCACGACACCGCGAGCTTCGGCCCGCCGGTCGAGGACGAGCATCTCTACCGGGTCATGGATGCCCTCGATGCGGTGGCGCAGGAAACCGGCAAGACGGTTCCGCAAATCGCCATCAACTGGCTGCTGCAGCGCCCGACCGTTTCATCGGTGATCATCGGCGCTCGCAACGAGGAGCAACTGCGCCAGAACCTTGCCGCCGTCGGCTGGGCCCTGACGCCGGAGCAGATGAAAAAGCTCGACGCGGCAAGCGAGGTCACCGCGCCCTACCCGTACTTCCCCTATCGGCGCCAGGAGGGTTTTGCCCGGCTCAATCCACCGGCGGTGTGACCAGCTCGGAACCGCTACGGGGACAATTGTCTTTCACTGGGGCGCGCAAAGCGCGGCGTAGCGGCTCGACAGTGCCGACCAATCTGCATATCGTGTTGTGGTGGATAGACTGAATTTAAGTACTGACTACTACGCCACGTCCGATGCAGATGGACGGTTTCAACATGGCGTGATTTTCCATATCACGCGCAACAAAGCTGGTGGGTCTATCAGCACCCCTGTGGGGCGCTTTTATACATGGCGACCAGAGATCCATCCGGAGGGGTATTTTGACCATTCTAGGGTCGACTGTTACGTTGACGATCATCGCCTTGCACCAGAGCCAAGCTGGCTTGCACGCACGCTTCTAGGCGCCCTTGTAGAACTAGGCAGCGTATCAGAGCCGATATGGTTGGGGTGGCATCGGTCCAAAGAATTGGATGGCGAAGAACGGGGTAAGGTCTTCGATCTCGACTAATGCAGCACGAACTCTCCATCCACCTTGCGCCATTCATTCGGCGCGATCAGCTTCTGGTGCGTATAGACCACCGAATGCAGCGGCCCATCCAGCTTGGCTTTCCAGAATTCGATGAACCGGATCAGCACCGGGAACTTCGGAGCGAGGTCGTAGTCCTGCCAGACGAAGCTCTGCAGGAGATGCGGGTGGTCGGGGAAATGATAAAGAATCTTGGCCGTCGTCAGGCCGTAGCCTTTGAGCATCAGGTCCATTTCAAGATGGTCGCGCATTGCGGTCCCCAAGGTTGATTCTCCTTTCCTCCCAGGCACCAATTGTGCGCGCCGTTACTTAACTGTCTATTGATTTTTCTTGATCGCAAAACGAACTTTTCCCGCAAAAACATGCAGTTAGCAGCGAACCCATTCGAGTGCTGACAGCCCCGGAGAAGCCGCCTGCGGCATCCCGCCACGCGAATCCAACGTCTAATGTTGCCGTCGCGGCGGAACTGGTAATAATGCCGCCGAATTCGCGGCTGCGTCGCCGCGATCCCGCGGGTGTTTCAAGCCGGCGGATTGGTTCGGGAGGAAAGCGAAGAAATGTCCGAGGCTCATGTCCATCGCGTCCAGCCGGCGTGGAAGAAGAACGCCCTGATCGACAATGACACCTACCTCAAATGGTATGCCGACAGCGTGAAGAACCCGGACAGGTTCTGGGGGAAGCACGGCAAGCGCATCGACTGGTTCAAGCCCTTCTCCAAGGTCAAGAACACCTCCTTCGACGGCAAGGTCTCGATCAAGTGGTTCGAGGATGGCCAGACCAATGTCTCGTACAATTGCATCGACCGCCACCTGAAGAAGCGCGGCGACCAGACCGCCATCATCTGGGAAGGCGACAACCCCTACGACGACAAGAAAATCACCTATCACGAACTCTACGAGCATGTCTGCCGGCTCGCCAATGTGATGAAGAAGCACGGCGTCAAGAAGGGCGACCGCGTCACCATCTACATGCCGATGATCCCGGAGGCGGCTTATGCGATGCTGGCCTGCACGCGTATCGGCGCCATCCATTCGGTCGTCTTCGGCGGCTTTTCCCCGGATGCCTTGGCCGGGCGCATCGTCGACTGCGAATCGACCTTCGTCATCACATCAGATGAGGGTCTGCGTGGAGGAAAACCCATTCCTCTCAAGGAGAACACCGACAAGGCGATCGACATTGCCGCCAAGCACCATGTTGAAGTCAAGACCGTCGTGGTCGTGCGCCGCACGGGCGGCAAGATCGGCTGGGCACCGGGGCGGGATGTCTGGTATCACGACGAACTCGCGACGGTCAGGCCTGAGTGCAAGCCGGAGAAGATGAAGGCGGAGGATCCGCTGTTCATTCTCTACACGTCGGGCTCGACCGGCCAGCCGAAGGGCGTGCTGCACACCACCGCCGGCTATCTCGTCTATGCCTCGATGACGCATCAATATGTCTTCGACTACCATGACGGCGACATCTACTGGTGCACGGCCGATGTCGGCTGGGTCACCGGCCACAGCTACATCGTCTACGGGCCGCTCGCCAACGGCGCCACCACGCTGATGTTCGAGGGCGTGCCGAACTATCCCTCGCAGTCGCGCTTCTGGGAAGTCATCGACAAGCACAAGGTCAATATCTTCTACACCGCGCCGACGGCGCTTCGCGCGCTGATGGGCGCCGGCGACGACCCGGTGAAGAAGACCTCGCGCAAATCGCTGCGCGTGCTGGGCTCGGTCGGCGAGCCGATCAATCCGGAAGCCTGGGAGTGGTATTTCAACGTCGTCGGCAACGGCAAAGTGCCGATCGTCGACACCTGGTGGCAGACCGAGACCGGCGGCATCCTGATCACGCCGCTGCCGGGCGCCACCGACCTCAAGGCAGGCTCGGCGACTCGGCCCTTCTTCGGCGTCAAGCCGCAGCTGGTCGACGGCGAAGGCAAGGTGCTCGAAGGGGCCGCCGACGGCAATCTCTGCATCACCGATTCCTGGCCGGGCCAGATGCGCACCGTCTACGGCGATCACGATCGCTTCGTGCAGACCTATTTTTCGACCTACAAGGGCAAATACTTCACCGGCGACGGCTGCCGCCGCGACGCCGATGGCTATTACTGGATCACCGGCCGCGTCGACGACGTCATCAACGTTTCCGGCCATCGCATGGGTACAGCCGAGGTCGAATCGGCGCTGGTCAGCCATGAGAAGGTCTCGGAAGCCGCCGTCGTCGGCTATCCCCATGACATCAAGGGCCAGGGCATCTACAGCTACGTCACCTTGATGAGGGGCATGGAGGCGACCGAAGAGCTGCGAAAGGAGCTCGTCGCCCACGTCCGCAAGGAGATCGGCGCCATCGCCACGCCCGACAAGATCCAGTTCGCGCCTGGCCTGCCCAAGACGCGTTCGGGCAAGATCATGCGCCGCATCCTGCGCAAGATCGCCGAGGACGATTTTTCCGCACTCGGCGACACCTCGACGCTCGCCGATCCGGCCGTGGTCGACGACCTCATAGCCAACCGGCAGAACAAGAAGGGCTGATGCGGGAAGACGCGGCATTGGGCACCGTCACCCAGCTGTGGCGCTATCCGGCGAGTTCGCTCGCCGGCGAGCGCCAGGACGCCATCCTGGTCGGCACCGACAGCATCGAGGGCGACCGTATGTTCGGCCTCGTCGATATCGCGGACAATGAAATTGCCCGGCCCGATCGCGACGTCAAATGGCACAAGGTGCCGCGCATCCGGACCCGGTTGAGCCGTAGCGGCGAATTGGAAATCGCCATCCCCGATGGCGACTGGCTAGCCGCACCCAGCGCTGAATGCGACCGCGCGGTGTCGGCCTATCTCGGCTTCGGCGCCTCGATCCGGCCGTATCGCAGGGAAAACCCGGCCGGCTATGCCGGGCCGCTGACCGCGGAGCGCTACCGCAAGGCGCCGATCCACCTTCTGACCACGGCATCCCTGGCGCGGCTGAAGGCACTGCATCCGGACGGAGCCGCCGACCCGCGACGCTTCCGGCCCAACATCGTCGTCGACATGGCTTCGGTCGACGGCTCGTTTCCCGAAACCGAATGGATCGGCCGCAAGCTCGCCATCGGCGACCTCGTCTTGACGATCTCCGAGCCGTGCCGCCGCTGCGGCTTCACCATCATCGCCCAGGACGGCTTCGACAATGATCCGGCCATCCTGCGCAATCTGGTCCGCCACAACGCGCATAATCTCGGTGTCTATTGCACCGTCGACCAGCCCGGCCGGGTCGAGATCGGCGCGCCGATGCGGTTCGTGACGGCATAGCCCTCGTAGCTCGCCGCCCTGGTGCGATAGAGATGTGGCGGCCCTCTTCACACGGCTTGTAATACGCGTGACAGAAAACCGCGCCATACAGCTGGCGCGCGACCCGCCTTGCCGCTTCCGTCGGCATCCATTTCAGATCCACCAATCGGAGTGCCGATGACTTCCCTGCCCATCCTTGGCGCCGCCATGACCCTGGACGACCTCGAAATCCACCGCGACTGGCTTTTCGAAAAGCAGCGTGACCTCGAATTGCAGAGCTTTGCCGAGGCCAGTGTTCTCAACGGCGACTGGGCACCGCTCGCCGCCCGCGCCAAAAAGCTTCTCGGCGGCTATCAGGGACGGCTCGGGATACACGGGCCATTCTGGGGCTTCACCATCGCCTCGCAGGACCCCGACATTCGCGACGTCGTCGGCAAACGCCTGCTGCAAGGTCTCGATGTCTGTGCCGCCATCCGTGCGACGCATATGGTCGTTCACAGCCCCTATACGACCTGGTCCTACAACAACCTCGACAACAATCCCGGCGAACGCGAAAAAATCATCGAATACTCTCAGCTGACGCTGCGCGACGCCGTCAAGCGGGCCGAAGACATCGGCTGCACCATGGTGCTGGAGAACATCGAGGACAAGGATCCGCAAATCCGGGTGGCGTTGGCGGACAGCTTCAAGTCGCCCGCGGTCGCGGTCTCCATCGACACGGGCCACGCCTACTATGCCCATGGCTCGACCGGTGCTCCGCCGGTGGACTACTATGTGCACGCCGCCGGCAACCGCCTGCAGCATGTCCATCTGCAGGATGCCGACGGCTACGCCGATCGTCATTGGAGCCTCGGCGAAGGCACCATCCAATGGCGTTCGGTCTTTGCCGCGCTCGCTAGGCTCGAAAGCAATCCGCGCCTCATCATCGAAATCAAGGACAAGTCCAAGATCCCCGCTTCGGCGGCCTATATCGCCTCGCTCGGCATCGCCGAGTGAGATGTGGCAAATGAGAGCGTTCCGCCTTACCGGTACAAATCCGCCCGTGTCGGTGGCAAGCCGCTCGGGCCTCGCGCCCGTTTGGTGGCGACGGTCTGGAATATCTGCGCCGAGGCGCGTTCGAAGGTGATGGAGCAGCCGCTCAGGTAAAGCAGCCACAGCCGCGCCTTGGCTTCGCCGACCTCGGCGATCGCCTCGCCGAACCGCGCCTGCAGACGCTCGGCCCACAGCCTGCAGGTGCAGGCATAGTGCTCGCGCAAATTCTCGACATCGTAGACGAGGAAGCCGTGTGCTTCGAGATTGCCTACTGTCATGCCGATCGTGTCGAGTTCGCCACCCGGGAAGATGTATTTGATCAGCGCCTTGTATTCCGGCCCCTTGCGCAGCGTCTTCTTGATGTCGCCCTTGCTGCGCCTTGTGATGGCGTGATGCAGATAGATGCCGCCTGGTTTCAGCAGCCGGTGGACAGCGGAGAAGTAGGCGGCATGGTTTGCCAGGCCTAGATGCTCGAACATACCGATGGACGATATCTTGTCGAAGGTGCCGGTGAGCTCCGCGTAGGACTTTATCTCGATGGTGATCTTGTCCTCCAGACCCTCGGCGCGAATGCGCTCGCGGGCAAGCGAGGTCTGGGCTTGCGACAGCGAGACGCCGTGCCCGACGACACCGTAGTTTTTCGCGGCATGGATCAGCATCGCGCCCCAGCCGCAGCCGATGTCGAGCAATCTTTCACCGGGTTTCAGCCGAAGCTTGCGGCAGATATGGTCGAGCTTGTCGACCTGCGCCTCGTCGATGCCGTTTGCGAAATCCTGGAAATACCCGCAGCTATAGACCATGCGCTGGTCTAGAAAGAGCCCGTAGAAGGCATTCGAGATATCATAGTGATGCTGGATCGCCTCCTTGCTGGAGCCGCTGACGAACGGGTTGCGACCGGCGAGATCAACCCGCGACGCCATCTGCTTTCTCGAAAACAGCACCGCCGGCAAGTCACGCAGAAGCGCCCGTTTCGGCAATGCCTTCAGCTTCGACCGCAGCTTGCCCGTCGAAGGCAGGGCATAGAAATCGAACAGCGATCCATCCTCGATGTCGACTGCCTTGGAAATCCACATCTCGATTAGGGTCGACAAGGACGGTCGGCGAACAATCCGCCAGACAATGTCGCGGTCGTTGATAACGAGCACGGGCCCCGTGGCGGGGCCGATCCGCTCGCCGGTCCACAGTCTGACCGCGAAGCCGGGCTTCACCGCCTCGACTACCGTTCGAACGATGCGCGCAGCTCTTTCGGTGGCGTCCATGCCCTTCCCCGCGGTCGATGGCCAATCTTGTCCGTTTGAGACCTGGATCGCAAGCCAAAGCATGCGGCGCCATCTTCCGGCAAGGAATGCCTTTTTCAGCATGGTACTTGTCATTTGCTGCAACGCACCCCATCATGGGTGTGTGTTCAACGAACTGAAAGGAGGTGATCCGATGTCGAGTGATTTCGTTTTCCAGAACGTGGCCTCAGCGGATTGCACTTTCGGGAAGCAGTCTTCCCGTTAAGGCGCGAGATGCGCGGCGGGTGACGTGAGCGTCACCGCCATTGAGCCGCGTCATGGACGGAAACACGGAAGGCCGCCGGCTTCGAAAGAAGCGGCGGCCTTTTCCTTTTGGGCCGGGTCCTACTTCGTCAAAGCAAGGGCTTCGATGTTGCGGGCGATTGTCTGAAAGGCCGAATCCAATTCGGCGCCATCGGCGGCCTGGTAGAAATGCTTGACCGAACCGGTATCGGGGCTGGCACAATTCTGGAGCGTCGAAGCGGCATTCGTCTCGTCGAGTTTGAAGCCGATCGTGAAGATCTCTATGCCTTTGTCGCGCATGGCAGCGCAGAGTTTTGTCGCCGCCGTGCGGGTCGTTTCCTTGCCGGCGTCGTTATAGACCCCACCAACGCTGGTCGCGTCGAAATAGGACAGGTTGAATTCGCCGTCCGTCATGAGGATCGCGTACTTGCCAACTTTCTTGGGATCGAGCTTGGCTGGCCGCTGAGAGGCATTGAGCACACTGCCCCAGCTTTCCGACAGCATATACCAGGTCCATTGGACGCCGATGTGGCCGGCGGTGCCTCCCGAGGCGACAAGATTCTTGATGACATTCTTGAGCGTGGCGACGTCAGCCGTCAAAGGGACGAGCGCGGCGGCCGGACAAGCTGCGGTGTTTGTGTTTGCAGCGAAGCTCGACAACAGATAGTCGCGGTTGACCATGCTGGAGACAGGACCTGCGTCCGAATATTGATCGGCCCCTTTGCGTTCGGTGGCGCAATTGTCCGGGCGTGGGGACGCCGAAGCAGACTGAGCGCTCGCATTGCCGGGCGCCTGTTTGCGCTGGCTGGCATTGGCTTCCACATAGACGCTGCTGGCCGCAAGTTGGCCGGTATTGACCGAATTGGCGTAGGGCACGATGGAGAGGCGAACGCGCGGCTTGTTCGGGTCCTGACTGCCTAGAAAGCTGTCCACCGCATTGGCGGCGGCGGTTTTCAGGTCCTTGATTTTCTGACCGGCCATCGATCCGGTTACATCGAGCATCATCGCCACTTCGATGGTCCTGTCCGAATAAAGCGATGTCGTCGAAGCAGTGACCCGCCTCGCATCGTCCGTGCCGAAAATCGGGAAGAACAGGGCAACATCGACATGGGCGTCCACTTGGACCGTTTTTGCGGTCTTGTCGACGATCAGCTTGTCGAGCACGATCTGGCCGGCGTGCAGAATGCCCGCCGTGCTGTTGGCGTCGAGAAAGGCCTGCACGGATTTGTTGGCGTCGGCTTCCTTGATGGCGCCGGTGGTCAGGTCACGTGCTGTCGATGTCACGGCCGCATCGACCACGCCCTGCAGGCTCGATTTGGCATTGTAGAGCTGAGTGACATTGACCGAAAAGCCCGCGACCAGCGCCAAGACCGAGGCAGCAAAGCCGAACAGGACTGCGAAATTTCCACCACGATCTCTGGCGAACTCGCCGACCGCGTGAACAAGACCCCCGTAATTCCGCATCCAACAGCCTCCGCTTGCCTCGGCCTCGTCGCCGCGGACAGGGCAATGCAGGATTCCAGCCGGATGACGCCGCCTCACGCCGGGACACCCTCGGCAAGACATCAACCTGTTGTTTTTGCTTACTTTCGACCTTCGTAAAGGTGAACGACTGGTAAACGAAAAAACACGGTTGTCGCCGCGTTTACCAAGCGCTTACCATGCTGGAGGCGAGGCCATCGCCGAAGCGTGGCGACGTCCTGTTGCGGCACAGCCTTTCTGTGCCGAAGCGGACCAACTGTCCCAGGATTGAAGGCCCCGCGAACTGGTCAGCGGCAAAATGTGTTTGGATGTAGGGCCTGTTAGGAAGATCAGGCCGGCCTCACCTGAATATCATAGCTAGGCCAGCATCTGTGCGCTGACCGTCCTGTTGATGCCGCGATGGGGCGGGTTGAACAGCCTGCCTTCCTGCTCATAGGTCCACACCTTGAAAAGGCTGAGCCGGTGCGGGCCGAAGCTGTGCAGCAAGGGAACGTCGGTGGCATCGCGGCCGCGCGCGATGACGACACGACCGATCCTGGGCCGGTTGTGGCGCGGGTCGAACGTATACCACTTGCCGTCGAGGAACGCTTCCATCCAGGCCGAGAAATCCATCGGCGCCGGATCGGCCGGCACACCGATGTCGCCGAGATAGCCGTTCACGTAACGTGCCGGAATGTTCATGCAGCGGCAGAGCGTGATCGCCAGGTGGGCGAAGTCGCGGCACACCCCGACGCGTTCCTCGTGCGCCTGCGCGGCGGTGCGGGTCGAACGCGCATAGCCGTAGCCGAAGGACAGGCGGTTGTGGACATAGTCGACGATTGCCTGTACCCGCGCCCAGCCGGACGGAAGATGGCCGAACAGCTGCCAGGCGAGATCGCTCAGGTGATCTGTCTCGCAATATCGGCTGCCCAGGAGGTAGCAGAGCACCTCGTCGGGCAACTCGGCGACCGGCATTTCGCTGGCCAGCGTATTGACCTCGTCCATCTCGCCGCTGTCCTCGATCACCGCGTCGTAGAGGATGCGAAAGCCGCCGGCGGGCGCGGTAAAACGACGACAGGCATTGCCATGCAGGTCGTGATAGAGCGTGGTCGGCACCGATGGCGAGGTGAGCATACGTGTCTGCCGTTTGATGTCGGCCTGCCTGTCCTTGTGAATCTCGAGCAGAGAAATCACCGGAGTTGCCTCGGCACATTCAATGGCGATCTCGTAGCCGAGGCGTATCAGCATGGGCGTGGTCCCCTGGTTCGCATGATGGGAATGGTACGGTTTCAAACGTTGCAAGGTGACGGTGGTTCCCTCGATCGCGCCCCAAATGCGCTCTCGCGCCTTTCCATGTCGGCGCCTTGGCGTTACGGTTGCGTCCTCCCTCGACACCCTCCCCCAGACTTCAAGGAACATCATGTTTGCTGGCAGAAAATTCGCCGCCTTCCTTTTTGACATGGACGGCACGCTCATCAATTCCATCGCCTCCGCGGAGCGGGTCTGGGGCGATTGGGCGCGGCGCCACGGCCTCGACGTCGCGGCCTTCCTGCCGACGATCCACGGCGTGCGGGCGATCGAGACCATCACCGCGCTGGCGCTCACGGGCGTCGACCCGAGACACGAAGCGGATCTGCTGCTGAAGGCAGAGGCTGACGATCTCGAGGGCATCGTCCAGATCGCCGGCGCCGTGGCGTTTCTCAACGCGCTGCCGCCGGAACGCTGGGCGATCGTAACCTCGGCGCCACGCTCCTTGGCGCTTGCACGCATGAAGGTCGCCGGCATTCCTGTCCCTGCGGTCCTCGTCGCGGCAGAGGACGTTTCCCGCGGCAAGCCGGCGCCCGATTGCTTCCAGCTAGGCGCAAGACGGCTTGGCTTCGACGCACGCGATTGTCTGGTGTTCGAGGATGCCCCGGCCGGCATCGCGGCGGCGGAGGCGGCTGGCGCTTCGGTCATGGTGATCAACGCCACGCACCAGCATCCCTTGGCAACGCAGCATGCCACAATCGCCGGTTATGATGCGATCGACATCACCGTCGACGAACGCGGCTGGATTGCGCTCGAGCCGCAGCGCAACGCTGCTTAGGGAACAGTCCCTAGAAGTCGCTGGTCAGGCCCTTGACCTCCCAGTCGCCATAGCGGCCGGGCTCCTTGCCGCCACGGCCGCCGATCTCCCGGGGCAGCGCCGCTTCCTTCTCGCGGTAGTCCTGCCGCCTTGCCTCGGCTTCCTGCAGCGCGCGGTGGGCGGCGGGCGTCAGTTCTTTTGGCGGCGTGCCGTCATCGGGACCGGCCGGCGTTTTACTGGTTTCGTCGTTCATGCGTATCTCGAGCGGATTGAAACAGGAACAGGCATTTCCCATCATATAGCGATGACGTCGCGAGGATCGACCCTTTTTTACCATCCGGACAGGAGCAGACGATGAACACCATTCGCACCGCCATGCTTCTCGCCACCATGACGGCGCTGTTCATGGGCGTCGGTTTCCTGATCGGCGGCTCGGGCGGCATGATGATCGCGCTGGTGGTCGCCGCCGGCACCAATTTGTTCAGCTACTGGAACGCCGACAAGATGGTGCTGTCGATGAACCGCGCCGTCGAGGTCGACGAGAAGAATGCGCCGGAATATTACGCCATCGTCCAGGCACTGGCCAAGCAGGCCGGGCTGCCGATGCCGAAAACCTATCTGATCGACAATCCGCAGCCGAATGCCTTTGCCACCGGCCGCAATCCGCAGAACGCGGCGGTCGCCGCCTCCACCGGCCTGTTGCAGCGACTGACCCATGAAGAGGTCGCCGCCGTGATGGCGCATGAGCTCGCCCACGTCCAGCACCGCGACACGCTGACCATGACCATCGTCGCCACCTTTGCCGGCGCCATCTCGATGCTCGGCAATTTCGCGTTTTTCCTCGGCGGCAATCGCGACAACAACCCGTTCGGCTTTGTCGGCGTGCTGGCGGCGATGATCGTGGCGCCCTTCGCGGCCATGATCGTGCAGATGGCGGTCAGCCGCACCCGCGAATATGAGGCCGACCGGCGCGGCGCCGAAATCTGTGGACACCCGCTATGGCTGGCCTCCGCGCTTGACAAGATCGCCCGCGGGGCCGAACGCATTCCCAACCCCGATGCCGAGCGCAACCCGGCGATGGCACATCTCTTCATCATCAACCCCCTGCATGGCGAGCGCATGGACAGTCTGTTCTCCACCCATCCGAGCACCGACAACCGCATCGCCGCCCTGCAGGCGATGGCGCGCGAAATGGCCGATGGCGCTCCGCGAACCGCGCAGCGCCAGGCACCGACGCCAGCGCAGGCGAACGAGCCGCAATCGGCCGGACCGTGGGGCAAGCCGGCTGAACCGGAACAGGCGGCCGAACCGGCCAGCCCGAAGCCCAATCCGTGGGGTCGCAACCCGACCGGGCCCAAGGGCCGGTGGTCGTGAGCGTGGCGGGCAGAGCACCTCGACGTACGGTTTCAGGCGATCAGGACCACGATCCCGGCGGCGAATTCGTTGCCGGCCTCGCGGCGCGCAAGGCGGCGGCGCGCTTGCTGGCTGCCGTCATCGACGCCCGCACGCCTCTTGATGGCCTGACCGACCACGAGAACGGCCATCCGCAATACAGGGCGCTCGATTTGCGCGACCGTGGCCTGGTTCGCGCCATACTGGTCACCGCGCTGCGCTACCGCATGACCATATCGGGACTGCTGGCGCGGCGCCTGGAAAAGCCGCTGCCGCCCAACGCGACCGTCTTGTCGCACATACTGCATGTGGCGGCAGCGCAGATCCTGTTCCTCGACATTCCCGACAGCGCCGCCGTCGACCTCGCCGTGACGCACGCCAAGTCCGATCCCCGCACGCAGCGTTTTTCCGGCCTGGTCAACGGCGTGCTGCGCACGCTGGCGCGAGCCAAGGAAGCCGAACTTCCGGCCGCGCTTGCCGCCACCGACGAAGCGCCGAAATGGTTTTCCGACCGGCTGAAGACCGCCTACGGCTCCGAGAAGGCCCGGCAGATCCTGGCCGCCCATCGCCACGAGGCGCCGGTCGATTTCTCGGTCAAGGCCGATGCTGAACTCTGGGCCGAAAAGCTCGGCGGCATTGTCCTGCCCACGGGAACGGTTCGGGTGGAGGAGCTTGCCGGCGCCGTCACCGAATTGCCTGGCTTCGCGGAGGGCGCATGGTGGGTCCAGGATGCGGCCGCCAGCCTTCCCGCCCGGCTGTTCGGCGATGTCAGCGGATTGCGCGTCGCCGATCTCTGCGCCGCGCCCGGCGGCAAGACCGCGCAGCTCATTGTCGCTGGCGCCAAGGTTACAGCGGTAGACACCTCGAAGAACCGCCTAGTGCGGCTGGCGCAGAATCTCGACCGCCTTGGCCTCTCCGCCGAAATCGTGCAGGCCGACTTGCTCAAATTCGAGCCCAGCGAATTGTTCGACGCCGTGCTGCTCGATGCGCCGTGCTCCTCGACCGGTACGGTGCGCCGGCATCCGGACGTGCCGTGGACCAAGACGGCAGCGGACGTCGAAAAACTTGCCGACCTGCAACGCAGGCTGCTTACCCGCGCCGTTACGCTGGTCAGGCCCGGCGGCCGGATCGTCTTTTCCAATTGTTCGCTCGATCCGATCGAGGGCGAAGAACTGCATCGTTCCTTTCTCGAGAACACGGCTGCGGTCATTGACGATCCGCTGCGGCAGGGCGAGATCGCCGGCATCGATTCGTTCCTGACGCCGCAAGGCACGCTGCGCACCACACCCGCCGATCTTGACCTCGGCGCCCCGGAGCGCTCCGGTCTGGACGGCTTCTTCGCCGCGCGGATGCGTCGAACCTCGGCCTAACCACCCGGATTTGCAGATTTTTTGGGAAGGACCCTGTCCGAAAGCAGGGGACCCTGCTCCGTCCTATGGAATCCGCCTTCGCATAAGTTCTTGAATCATATAAGCTTGTGCTTGGGGTAGAGGACGATCAGGAGGGGTTTTGGCACTGGCTGCCAGCAACACGACGCGTCTGTGGACGCTGGTCGCGAAGGAGTTCTGGCGCAAGACGCGCCGGCGCCTGCGTGCCGGCCCGATCTATCGTTGGCGCTATTCCGGACGCACGCCCGAACGTGTCCTGATCGCGCCGCCGGACCTGCGCCTCGCCGATCCGCAGATCGCACTCGAGATCTATTACGGCCGCTATCCCCTGTCGGGGCACCTGGTCGAGACCGGCGGCAAGTCGCCCTTCCAGATCAATGTCCCCAATCACGGGTGGCAGAAGACGCTGCATGGCTTTCGCTGGCTGCGCCATATGCGTGCCGCCGGCACGGAGCTTGCCGCCGCAAACGCCCGCGCGCTCGTCTCCGACTGGATCGCCATGCATGGCAACCATATTTCGGGCATTGCCTGGGAGCCAGGTACGACGGCCAAACGCATCATCGCCTGGCTGCAGCATTCTTCCGTCGTGCTGCAGGGTGCCGAGTTCCCCTTCTATCGCGCCTTCCTGAAATCGCTGGCCATGCAGATCCGCTATCTCAGGTCGATGGCGCGCGAAATGCCCGACGGCAAGGACCGGCTGCGCGCCCGCATCGCGCTGGCCTTCGCCGCACTGTCCCTGCCGGCGCCGGCCTCGGCGTTGCGCGGCGCCACGCGCAACCTCGCAGACGAACTCAATCGCCAGATTCTTGCCGACGGCGGTCATGTCTCGCGCAATCCAATGACGGTGCTGGAAATCCTCGCCGACCTCCTGCCGCTGCGCCAGACCTATGCCAACCAGGCCGAAGCGCCGCCGCAGGCGCTGATCGGCGCCATCGACCGCATGCTGCCGGCGTTGCGCTTCTTCCGGCATCAGGATGGCAGCCTCGCCCGCTTCAACGGCATGGGCGCCACCATCCACGACCGCATAGCCACCATCCTGCGCCATGACGACACCGCGGGCTCGCCGCTGCTGCATGCGCCGCATTCGGGCTATGAGCGGCTGGCGATGGGCGGCACCACCGTCATCGCCGATACCGGCCTGCCGCCGCCGGTCGACGTGTCCAATGCAGCGCATGCCGGCTGCCTCGCCTTCGAACTGTCGTCGGGCCGCCAGCACTACATCGTCAATGCCGGCATCGACACCTACGGCGCCGCCGAGTTCCGGCCGCTGGCCCGCGCCACCGCCGCGCATTCGACGGCCACCATCAACGACACGTCTTCGGCGCGTTTCACCCACTCGCTGCGGGTCAACGACCAGTTGGGTTCGCCGTTGATCGGTGGGCCGCAGCAAGTGCAGTGCAAACGCATCGACCAGAAAGGCGTCCACGGCTTCATCGCCCGTCATGACGGCTATCTGCAGCGTTTCGGCTTCCTGCACGAGCGTGAGCTGAAGCTCTCCGCGGACGGCAATGTGCTGGCGGGCCGGGACCGGTTCCTGCGGCCCGGCAATGCCGCGATCCGCAACAACGGCCGCGATTTCATCACCGTGCGCTTTCACGTCCATCCGGACATCAATCTGCTGCAGGACGAACAGGAGCGTCTGGTCCTGACCGCCGATCAGGCCGACACCTGGGTGTTCACCTCAGGCGAAGTCATGCCCGAGGTGGAGGAATCGATCTATTTCGCCGGTCTGGGCGGTCCGCGCCGCAGCCGCCAGATCGTCCTCGCCTTCAAGGCGTCCGAAATTGCCGAAGTCCACTGGCAGCTGACGCGGACAACGATCGCCGGTTATCCCGAAAACAACTGACCCTGTCTTCCAGCGCCGACCTTGCGGTTTGATTTCCTGATGTCATGTGCTACGGCGCGGGCCTGCTCCTCCAGACTTGAAAGGCCGCCAGCCCATGGTCGTTCCTGCCAAGAACATTCTCGCCCCCGACCTCGTTCCGGTCCGCCGCGCGCTGCTGTCCGTTTTCGACAAGACCGGACTGATCGACTTTGCCAGGGCATTGGCCGCGGCCGGCGTCGAGCTGGTCTCCACCGGCGGCACGGCAAAAGCAATCGCCAAAGCCGGCATGGCGGTGCGCGATGTCTCCGAACTCACCGGCTTTCCCGAGATCATGGATGGCCGCGTCAAGACGCTGCACCCGTCCGTGCATGGCGCGCTGCTTGGCGTGCGCGACGACCCCGAGCATGCATTGGCGATGCGCAAATACGGCATCGAGCCTATCGATCTGGTGGTCTCCAACCTCTATCCGTTCGAGGAAGTCCGCCGCTCCGGCGCCGACTACGCGTCGGTCGTCGAGAACATCGACATTGGCGGCCCGGCGATGATCCGCGCCTCGGCCAAGAACCATGCCTATGTGGCCATCGTCACCGATCCCGGCGACTACGCCGCGGTGCTCAACGCGCTGGAGATGAACATCGGCTCGCTGTCGCTGGATTTCCGCAAGAAGCTGGCGGCCAAGGCCTTCGCCCGTACCGCCACCTACGACGCGGCGATCTCGGGCTGGTTCGCCGAGGCGCTGGAGATCGAGCACCCGACCTGGCGCGCCTTCGGCGGCAGGCTTGCCGAGGTGATGCGCTACGGCGAAAACCCGCATCAGGGCGCCGGCTTCTACGTCAATGGCGACAAGCGGCCCGGCGTCGCCACGGCGCGGCAGCTGCAAGGCAAGCAGCTATCCTACAACAACATCAACGACACCGATGCCGCCTTCGAACTGGCCGGCGAGTTCGATCCGAACCGCTCTGCCGCAGTCGCTATCATCAAGCATGCCAATCCGTGCGGCGTCGCCGAAGGCACGTCGCTGAAGGCGGCCTACGCCAAGGCGCTCGCCTGCGACCCGGTCTCGGCCTTCGGCGGCATTGTCGCCATGAACCGCACCCTCGACGCCGAGGCGGCCGAGGAAATCGTGAAAACCTTCACCGAGGTGATCATCGCGCCGGACGTCACCGACGAGGCCGCGGCAATCATAGCCGCCAAGAAGAATTTGCGCCTGCTGGTCACCAGCGGCCTGCCCGATCCGCGCGCGGCCGGTACCGCGGTCAAGTCCGTCGCCGGAGGCCTTCTCGTCCAGGGCCGCGACAATGCCGTGGTCGACGACCTCGAACTGAAGGTGGTGACGAAGCGCGCCCCGACGCCGGCCGAAATGGCCGACCTCAAATTTGCCTTCCGCGTCGCCAAGCACGTCAAGTCGAACGCCATCGTCTATGCCAAGGACGGCGCCACGGTCGGCATCGGCGCCGGCCAGATGAGCCGGGTCGATTCCTCACGCATCGCAGCGCGCAAGGCGCTCGACGCCGCGGAGGCGGCTGGACTGGCCGAGCCGCTGACCAAAGGCTCGGTTGTCGCTTCCGACGCGTTCTTCCCCTTCGCCGACGGCCTGCTGTCGGCCATCGAAGCCGGTGCCACCGCCGTGATCCAGCCGGGCGGCTCGATGCGCGACGACGACGTCATCGCCGCCGCAGATGAACATGGCATCGCCATGGTGTTCACAGGCGTGCGGCATTTCCGGCATTGAGCGCCACTTCCTTCTCCTCTTGTAGAAGAAGGAAGCGGCGCTGCTACTCCACCGGCCGGTCCGCCGGATAGGGCGTCCTCACCAAAATCGCCATGCCGATGGCCAGGAACAAAATAATCGCCGCCATGCCGAGCCGGGCCGAGCCGCTGGTGGCGGTAATCGTCGCCACCATGAACGGCGCCAGGAAACTGGTTGCCCGCCCTGCCAGCGCATAGATGCCGAAATAGCGGCCGGATTCGGCTGCGGTCACGCTGCGCGCCATGTAGGAGCGCGACGAGGCCTGCACCGGCCCGAAAGCCAGACCGATCAGCAGGCCATACATGATGTAGGCCTTCTCAGCCGCCGTGCCGAACAGGCCGCCGGAATCGGTGGTGGAAAGCTGGATCAGGCCGAGCAGCGTGAAGCCGGGCCCAGTCGAGATGACGCCGATGGTGGCGATCGACAGCATGACCAGCGAAATCATCACCACCGCCTTGGAGCCGAGCGCGGTGTCGAGCCGCGCCGCGATCCAGCAGCCGAAAATGGCGACGATGTTGAGGATAATGCCGAACATGCCGATCTCGGTGATCGACCAGTGGAACATGCCGGCCGCGAACGTGCCGCCCAGCGCCAGCAGCGCATTGACGCCATCCTGGTAGATCATGCGGGCGACGAGGAAGCGGAAGATGCCGCCGCGCTTGCGCACCTCGGCCAGCGTCGATTTCAGTTCCGAAAGGCCTTCGCGCACCGCCGGCCCGATCGGGATGCCCTTGATGGCGTCGGGCGTGAAGAAGAACATCGGCAGGATGAAGAGGAAATACCAGCCGGCCGACAGCGGTCCGGTGGCGCGGGCATCCTCGCCCAGCTGCGGATCAAGGCCGAACAACGGGGTGATGCCGATGATCGTCTTGCCGGTCTCCGGCGAGCCGGCCAGGCAGGTGACGACGAAGATCAGCGCGATCATGCCGCCGAGATAGCCGAGCCCCCATGCCATGTTTGAGATGCGGCCGATCTCGCTCTTCGGCACCAGCCGCGGCATCATGGAGTCGTTGAACACCGTCGAGAACTCCGCCGCTACCGACGCCATGGAAAACAGCGCGACGATCAGGAACAGATTCGAGCCCGGTGCGGCGAACCACAGCAGGGTCAGACTGGTGATCTTGATCGCCGCGAAGAAGGCGATCCAGGGTTTGCGCGGTCCGGTCTGATCGGCAATCGAGCCAAGAATTGGCGACAGCACGGCGATGACCAGCCCGGCAGCGGCGATGCCATAGCCCCAGACGGCCTGGCCGGTGGTCGGATCGCCCGCCATGCGCGAAACGAAATAGGGTCCGAAGATGAAGGTGGTGACGACCGTGAAGAACGGCTGCGCCGCCCAGTCGAAGAACATCCACCCCCAGATGCCGCGCCCGGACGCCCGCTGCATTGTCTCTACCGCCATGATGATTCCCTTGGCATCCGCTCCGCCCGTTCGGGCGCCATGTCTGCATGTTTCCGATGCTCATGCAAATGACAAGCGCCGCGCCGCGCCTCATTGTCCTATCGGACATTTCTCCCTGTATAGTGACGGGAGAAAGACGCGTCGCGGAGGATTTCGCGAATGTCGACGTAACAGAATTGGCGCCTGCCTTGCGCTCAGTTCCTTTCTCCCCGTCACTATACGGGGAGAAGGTGGCGGCAGGCGGATGAGGGGCAGCGCCAAACCTTGGAGATGACCCGCTTCACATCCCCGTCAGATCGCTCATCAGCCCTGATGCCACCGACAGCCGCGACACGGTGATGTCGCCGCCTTCGGTCAGCGCCTGCAGCCGATCGCGGATGCGCGCCACCCGCTCGCCGCCGGCTTCCAACCAGGCCGCCACCGGATCGGCCGCCTTGGCATGGCCGGTGAGCGCAGCGACCGCGATGCCGCGCCGCGCAGCGCCGATCGTGTCGGTGGCGCGGGACAGAGCGAGCTGATCATAGTAGTCGGAAGGCGTGATCGAACGCGCGGCATCCTCGACGCGCGGAATGCGGAAGGCGTCGCTGACCGCGAAGAACGCCTTGGCGGTCGCAACGATATCGGCGCCCGCCGTGCGCGCCGTCAGCGCGATGTCGGGGATGAGCTCCGCCACCTCGCTCATCGCCAGCTGCTCGGCCAGCTTTTCGGGGGCGCCCGCCTTGAACAGACCGTGCCGCTTCTCCTCGATCCGCTCGCGCGAAAAGGCCGGTAGCAGCGATACCAGCTTGGGCTCCAGCGCCTTGCGCGCATCCTGCAGTTCGGCGATGCGATGGCCGAGCGGTGCCGTGCCGGCATCGTTCTTCAGATACCAGCCGCTGCTCATATAGATGAGCCGGCTCACCATCTGATAGAGATCGAGTTGCACCTGGCCGTCGATCTGGTTGTCGAGCGCGTCGATCTCGCGATAGAGCGCCGGCAGCGCAAAGCCGTCGCGCACCACGGCGAAGGTGCGCACCACGTCGGCGGCGGTGCGCCCCGTTGCTTCCTGCAGCCGGTTGACGAAGGACGGGCCGCCGCGATTGACCAGATCGTTGGCGACGACACGAGCAATGATCTCGCGGCGCAGCCTATGACTGTGGATCTCCGAAGCGTATTTCTTCGCCATCCGGTCCGGGAAATAACCCATCAGGTCGCGGTCGAAATGCGCATCGTCCGGCACGTCGCTGGCGACGATGTCGGAAAACAGCACGATCTTGGCATAGGCGAGCAGCACCCCGAGTTCGGCCCGGGTCAGCGGCTCGCCGCGCGCCTCGCGTTCGGCAAGGGCTGCCGGCGACGGCAGTGTCTCGACCATGCGATCGAGCAGGCCACGCGCCTCCAGCGCCGTCATGAAGCGGCTTTGATGCGCGATGTCGGCGAGGCCGCGCTTGCGGGCGATCGAAAGCGCCAGCGTCTGCTGGTAGTTGTTGGACAGCACCAGGCTGCCGACCTCGTCGGTCATCTCGGCCAGCAGCTTGTTGCGCGCCGGACGCGTCAACGATCCCTTGCGCATCGCGGATGCCAGCGCGATCTTGATGTTGACCTCCACGTCGGAGCAGTTGACGCCGCCCGAATTGTCGATGGCGTCGGAATTGCAGCGGCCGCCATTCATGCCGAACTCGATGCGCGCCCGCTGCGTGACGCCGAGATTGGCACCCTCGCCGATCACCTTGGCGCGCACGTCGAGCGCTGTGATGCGGATGGCATCGTTGGCGCGGTCGCCGACCTCGGCATTGGTTTCGGTCGATGCCCTGAGATAGGTCCCGATGCCGCCGAACCACAGGAGATCGACCGGCGCCTTGAGGATGGCGGTCATGATCTCGACCGGCGTGGCGGTCGTCTTGGCAAGGCCGATCGCGGCCGCAGCGGCCGCCGTTAAGGTGATCGACTTCTGGCTGCGCGAGACGATGACGCCGCCTTCCGACAGCTTGCTCTTGTCATAGTCCTGCCAGCTTGACCGCGGCAACGCGAACATGCGTTCGCGCTCGGCCATGGAGGCCGCCATGTCAGGATCCGGGTCGATGAAGATATCGCGATGGTCGAAGGCCGCGATCAACCGCGTTTTCGGCGATAACAGCATGCCGTTGCCGAACACGTCGCCCGACATGTCGCCGACGCCGACGACGGAGAAAGGCGAGGTCTGGATATCGCGGTTCATCTCACGGAAATGCCGCTTGACCGCTTCCCAGGCGCCCTTGGCGGTGATGCCCATCTTCTTATGGTCATAGCCGGCCGAACCGCCGCTGGCGAAGGCATCGTCGAGCCAGAAGCCGTGCTTCTCCGAGATCGCGTTGGCAGTATCGGAGAAAGTCGCCGTGCCCTTATCGGCGGCGACGACGAAATAGGGATCGTCCTGGTCGCGGCGCACGACACCCGCCGGCGGGATGACGCCGTCCAGCCCGATATTGTCCGTGATCGACAGCAGGCTGGAGACGAAGTTCTTGTAGGCAGACGTGCCGGCCTCGAAGATGGCGTCGCGTCCGGCGCTCATCGGCAGCTTCTTGGGATAGAAGCCGCCCTTGGCGCCGACCGGCACGATGACGGCGTTCTTGACCTGCTGCGCCTTGACCAGGCCGAGCACTTCGGTTCGGTAATCCTGGGCGCGGTCCGACCAGCGCAGGCCGCCACGCGCGACCGGGCCGAAGCGCAGATGAAGGCCTTCGACCTCCGAACCGTAGACGAAGATTTCCCGCCATGGCCGTGGCGCCGGCAGCCCTTCGACTGCCTGCGATTCGAGCTTGATCGCCAGCGACTGGCCTTTCTCTTTCGTATCGGAAACGAAATGATTGGTGCGCAGCGAGGCTTCGATCAGATTGAGGTAGCGGCGGATGATGGTGTCGTCGTCGATGTTGGGCACATCTTCCAGCGCATCCTTGATCTTGGCCTTGAGGTGCTTGGCCGCCACCACGCCTTCGGTTTCGGCCGTCGGGCCGAGCCGGGCGATGAACAGGTCATGCAGGCCGCGCGCGATCTCGGGATAGCGGTTGAGCGCCGCGGCGATGAAATCCTGGCTTTGCGGAATGCCGACCTGCTGCAGATAGCGGCCATAGGCGCGCAGGATGGTGATCTCGCCCGACCACAGGCCGGCCGTCTGGGCGAGGCCGTTATAACCGTCATTGTCGACGTCGCCGCGCCACACCGACAGGAACGCGTCCTCGAACAGCGCCCCGCCATCGGCGTGGTCGATCGGCTTGCCGTAGCTGTTCTCCAGTTCCATGTCGTGGATGAAGGCCAGGCCCGACTGGTCGTCGCCGACCTCGAAGGTGCGCTCGCTGATGACGCGGAAGCCGATGTTCTCCAGCACCGGAACGCGCCGCGACAACGCCACCGGGCTGCCGTGGTGATAGATCTTCAGCGCCGCCTGCTGCGGCTTCTGCTCGGCATGGCGGTAGTAGTCGATGGCGATCGGATTGCCGGCGCTGATCTTGGCGATGCGTCCGGCATCGGCCAGCGCCACCGCCGCGCTGAACGTGTCCCGGTAGCTCTCCGGCAGCCGCGCGGCGATCGCTTTCAACGCCGGGTCGCTGCCGCTGGCTTCGGCCGCATCGGCAAGCGCATCTTCCCAGGTGCGCACGATATCGCGGATCGCCGCCTCGATCGTCGCCTGCTCGACCTTCGGCGTCTTGCCGCCGGAGCGGCCGATGATGAAATGCACGCGCGCCAGCCCGCCTTCGGGGAAGGCCGGGTAGTAGGCCGACAGCCGGCCCTCGAACACGGTTTTCAGATAGGTGCCGATCTTCTCTCGCACGACGCTGTCGTAGCGGTCGCGCGGCACGAAGACGAGGATCGAGACGAAGCGGTCGAACTGGTCGGCGCGCACCAGCGCCCGCACGCGTGGCCGCTCGATCAGGCCGAGAATGGCCGCGGCATGTTTGCGCAGGATCGGTACCGGCACCTGGAACAATTCGTCGCGCGGATAGCTTTCCAGCACATTGATTAGCGCCTTGCCGGAATGATCGTGCCGGTCGAAGCCAGACTTGGCGATGATGGTTTCGGCCTTGGACCTGAGATAGGGGATCTTCATCACCGAGCTCGTGTAGGCGGTCGAAGTGAAAAGGCCGACGATGCGCAGTTCGCCCGCCAACGTGCCCTTGTTGGTGTAGGTCTTGACGCCGATATAGTCGAGATAGATGCGCCGGTGCACCAGCGACTTGGCATTGGCCTTGGTGACGATCAGCGGCTCCGGTCCGTGCAGGAAGGCGCGGATTTCAGGCGTTGTCGTCACCGCCTCGGTGCCGCGCCTGAGCACCAGCACATCGGGGTCGGATAGGATGCCGAGGCCCGGCTTCTCGGCCCGCTCCAGATTGCCGCTTTCCTCGCCGCCGGTGTACTTGAATTCACGCATGCCGAGGAAGGTGAAATTGTCGTCACGCAGCCACTCCAGGAAGGCGATGGCCTCGGCGACGCTCTTCTTGTCGAGCGGAACCGCCGAATAGCGGAATTCGGAGATGGCCTGGTCGAGCCGGGCCAGCATCGGCCGCCAGTCGTTGACCGCCGCATGGACCTGGCCAAGCATCTTGCGCAGCCGCTCGGCCAAGGCATTTGCCTGTTCTGGCGTCAGCCGCGGGATATGGACATGGATCACGCTCAGCCGGTCGTGGCTGCCGTCGTCCTTGGCGAAATTGCCGTCGCCGAGGATCTCTTCAACCCCGCCTTTGCCATGGCGCACGGTGATGACAGGATGGGTGACCAGCATCGGCTCGCCTGATGTCTCGGTGACTTCGCCGAGGATGGAATCGAACAGGAACGGCATGTTGTCGTTGACGACCGTGATGACGGTCACCGGGCGGCCTTCGCGAACCACGCCCGAATCGGCTTCGACGGAGACGACGCACTCACCCTTTTTGTGGCCGGCGACCGCGTGGCCGGCAAGATCGGCGGCGCGTTCGAGGTCGGCCACGTCATAGGCGGCGATATCCTCCGCCGGCGCGCGGGCGAGCAGGTAGTCGGCAAGTCTGGCCGGTCTGTCCTCCGCCTTCGCCGCTGTTGCCTTCTTCTTCGACTTAGCTGCGGATTTCACGCTGGCCATGACGCTTCTTCCCTCCCGTCGTATGCTTTTGCGACTATGGTAGCAGATGACCGCCGTTTGGCGACAAAGGTTTGACGGCTTGCCAAGAATTATCGGAATTCGGGGCAAGGCATCGCCTGACGAGGAGAAATGATCGATGACCGGCAAAATCACCGCGCTTGACCTGGCCTCCGGAGAGCTGAGCGAGCCGACAAAAGCCTATTTCGCCAAATGCGAGGAAAAGCTCGGCCTCGTCCCCAACGTGCTCAGGGCCTATGCCTTCGACGACAAGAAGCTGCGCGCCTTCACCGACATGTACAATGATTTGATGCTGGGCGAGTCCGGCCTCTCGAAGCTGGAACGCGAGATGATCGCGGTCGCCGTCTCCTCGATCAACCACTGCTACTACTGCCTGACCGCGCATGGTGCCGCGGTGCGCCAGCTCTCGGGCGATCCCGTGCTTGGCGAGATGATGGTGATGAATTTCCGCGCTGCCGATCTTTCCCCGAAGCAAACGGCAATGCTCGAATTTGCCGTCAAGCTGACCGAAGAGCCGGCAAGGATCGTCGAGGCAGACCGCGCCGCATTGCGCCAGGCCGGCTTCAACGACCGCGACATCTGGGACATCGCCTCGACCGCTGCCTTCTTCAATATGTCGAACCGTGTCGCGGCCGCGATCGACATGCGGCCGAACGACGAATACCACGCCATGGCACGGTGAGGCTCGGCAGGAGGCCAGCCCTACATTAGATATCGCTCATTCTCGTTGCTTGTTTGCCGGTTTGGTCCGATGATCAGCATGCGGCATGACCGCATGCCGGTTCGATGCCGCTCATCAAGGGAGGAGAACATGGCGAAGTTTCTCTACGTCTATCACGGCTCCGGCAAGATGCCGACGAGCGACGCCGAGCGAAAGGCGATGACCGACGCCTGGACAGACTGGTTTGGAAAGCTCGGTTCGGCTGTTGTCGACCCGGGCAATCCGGTCGGCATGTCGAAGACCGTAATGCCCAGTGGCAAGATAGAGAACAACGGCGGCAGCAACCCAACCGGCGGCTACTCGATCATCGAAGCCAGGGATATCGACGATGCAGCCGAGAAGGCCAAGGGCTGCCCGATGCTGGCCATGCCAAACTGCAACGTCGAGATCGCACCCATCATCAATATGATGGGCTGACGGGTCGCCTCAAGACCGCGCCGCGATGGCTGCCGCGGCACCGGCCATCGTCGTGGCACTAACCCGGTTGGCTATCTTCATGGCGCGCTTGCTCCTGAGGAGCTTGCGCGCCTGCGAGGCGGCGAGCACCCAGGTGAGATCGATGGCGATCAGCACCACCGCCATGGTCGCCGTCAGTTCGACCCAGCCGACGAAACTGACCGAAGCGAGGTCGATGATGGTCGGCAACAGTGCTAGGTAGAACATCATGATTTTGGGATTGCCGAGCGTGACGGCCATGCCGGCGAAGAACAGCTTGCCGGCCGAATCTTCCCGCGGCATCTCACCCTCCCTGGCGTCGACAGGCGCCGTCCACATTTTCCAGGCGAGATAGGCGAGATAGGCGACGCCAACCCATTTCACGATGACGAAAGCGAGATGGAAGGTATGCGCCACCATGGCTAGCCCAAACACCGCCAGCGAAAGCCAGATGCCTTCGCCGATCCACATGGCAAGCAGGAACGGAAACACATCGCGAAATCCCTTCGAGATGACGCGCGCGACGAGCGCCGCAACCGACGGGCCGGGCGAACCGGCGGCCACGAACAAGGCAGCGGCGAAGATCAGGAGCGAGGTGAGATGCATGGCGGATCCTGTCTGACAATCTTTGAAGCCTGACACTAGCGCAAGCGGTCGAGCTTCGGTGGCGCCGGCGAAAAGACGCTTGCCGGTCCGGCGCCGCGCCGCTAGAAGGGCCGCCGCGAAACAATTTCGAGCTTCACTTTGCCTCAGTAACCGCCGGTCTCGTCAACTCCCCCGACACACCTGCATGGCGCCGCATCAGCAGTGCCTGTCTCCTTTTTCATGTGTTCCTCTGGGCGGCGGTTCGAGACCGGTTTGGCACTGCTGAACCGTGGTCGCGCGCTTTCCGCCAGCGACACCTGACTTCACAATCTCCGCAGCCACCCGCCACGCCGCGCCCGCACGGGCATCTCGACATCGCCGACCGGATGAGCTTCCCGACGGGAAGGACTTACCGGCATGTCTTCGGCCCTGCGCATCCACTGGACGATCGCGCCTGAAATCGCATCACGCCCCCTGATCAACTGCAATCGCTGCGGCTTCGTGAAAGCCTATCGCTGCAGCGGCAAATTCCGCGTCAACGCCAACGGCAAACGCATCGACGTGTGGCTGATCTATCGTTGCGTCGACTGCGACAATTCCTGGAATTTCGGCATTTTCGAGCGCTGCAACCGCAGGGAGATCGAGCCGGCGCTGCTTGGGGCCCTCGAGAGCAACGATCCGGCACTCGCGCGGCGCCACGCCTTCGATGTCGTTGCGCTGCGCAGCCGGGTTGGTCGTGTCGAGGAGTTCTCCGATGTCGTCGTGCAAAAGCAGGTGGTCAGAGACGGAACGGAAGGCGCGACGGCGCTGGAACTCAGGCTTGGGCTCGAAATGCCGACATCGCTCAGGCTCGACCGCTTGCTCGCCAACGAACTCCGCATCTCGCGATCGCGGCTTCAGGCGCTGGAGGAGCGGCGACTGCTGGTCATCGACCCGGACGGGGCAAGAGGCCTGCGCAAGCCTGCCCGGGACGGGACGACCATCCGCATTGATCTGGCCGGTGAGGCCGACAGGCATGCCGTCATCTCGGCTGCCGGCGGGTGAACGAAAGAGGGCGGAGCACAGGTGCTCCGCCCTCTCAACTCTTGGAAGAGAAAACCTTACGCCGCGCCGACCGCCTTGGACGACTTTTCGAAACGCTTGCGCTCGTTGGGGTCGAGATAGAGCTTGCGCAGGCGAATGGTCTTCGGCGTTACCTCGACCAGCTCGTCGTCCTGGATCCAGGCCAGCGCGCGCTCCAGCGTCATGCGGATCGGCGGAGTGAGCTTGACCGCCTCATCCTTGCCGGCGGCACGGATGTTGGTCAGCTTCTTGCCCTTCAGCACGTTCACTTCGAGGTCGTTGTCCCGGCTGTGGATGCCGATGATCATGCCCTGATAGACCTTGACGCCCGGATCGATGACCATCGGGCCGCGGTCTTCCAGGTTCCACATGGCGTAGGCGACCGACTCGCCCTGCTCGTTGGAGATCAGCACGCCGTTGGTGCGGCCGGGCAATTCGCCCTTGTAGGGCTCATAGGCATGGAACAGCCGGTTCATCACGGCGGTGCCGCGCGTGTCGGTCAACAGTTCCGACTGGTAGCCGATCAGGCCGCGCGTCGGCGCATGGAAGACGATGCGCTGGCGATTGCCGCCAGACGGGCGCAGCTCGACCATCTCGGCCTTGCGCTCCGACATCTTCTGCACGACGACGCCGGCATGCTCCTCGTCGACGTCGATGACGACTTCCTCGACCGGCTCCAGCAATTCGCCGTTCTCGCCCTTCTGCATGACGACGCGCGGACGCGAGACGGCAATTTCGAACCCTTCGCGGCGCATGGTCTCGATCAGCACGGCGAGCTGCAATTCGCCACGCCCGGAGACGAAGAACGAATCCTTGTCGGGCGATTCCTCGATCTTGAGCGCGACATTGCCTTCGGCTTCCCGAAGCAACCGGTCGCGGATGACGCGGCTGGTCACCTTGTCGCCTTCGGTGCCGGCAAGGGGGCTGTCGTTGACGAGGAAGGACATGGTCACGGTCGGCGGGTCGATCGGCTGCGCATGCAGCGGCTCGGTCACCGCAAGGTCGCAGAACGTGTCGGCGACGGTGCCCTTGGACAGGCCGGCAATGGCGACGATGTCACCCGCCTGCGCCTCTTCGATCGGCTGGCGCTCGAGGCCACGGAAAGCGAGGATCTTGGAGATGCGGCCGGTTTCGATCTGGGTGCCGTCATTGTGCAACACCTTGACCGCTTGGTTGGACTTCAGCGTGCCGCTCTCGATGCGGCCGGTGATGATGCGGCCGAGGAACGGGTTGGCTTCCAGGATGGTGCCGATCATGCGGAACGGGCCGGGGTGGACGGTCGGCGCCGGCACATGCTTGATGACGAGGTCGAACAGCGGTGCAAGCTGCTGGTCCTTGGGGCCCTCCGGATTTTCCGACACCCAGCCGTCGCGACCCGAACCATAGAGGATCGGGAAGTCGAGCTGCTCGTCGGTGGCGTCGAGCGCGGCGAACAGGTCGAACACCTCGTTGACCACCTCGACATGGCGCGCGTCGGGACGGTCGATCTTGTTGATGACGACGATCGGCTTCAGGCCGACCTTGAGCGCCTTGCCGACGACGAACTTGGTCTGCGGCATCGGGCCTTCGGCGGCGTCGACCAGCACGATGGCCGAATCCACCATCGACAGGATGCGCTCGACCTCACCACCGAAATCGGCGTGGCCGGGGGTGTCGACGATGTTGATGCGGGTGTCCTTCCAGTCGACCGAGGTCGCCTTGGCCAGGATCGTGATGCCGCGTTCCTTTTCGAGATCGTTGGAATCCATGGCGCGCTCGGCGACGCGCTGGTTGTCACGGAAGGAGCCGGATTGCTTCAAAAGCTGGTCGACCAGGGTGGTCTTTCCATGGTCGACGTGCGCGATGATCGCGATATTACGGAGGTTCATGATTCTGGTCTCGGAAGCGTTGCAGGCAGCAGGCCAAAGGCGCTGCCTCTTTCGGTTGCGCGGCTCATACAGGGTTTTTCGCAGTTGCGAAAGGGGACGCGCGACACCAAATACTCATCAAATCTTAAGCATCTGCGTGTGAAATGATTTTGTTAACCAAGGCGGGAACCTTTGAGGGTCCGGGTAGTTCGAACGTCATGACCGACAAACTCAACCGATTTTGGCCGTTTATTGCGTCCGCCGCCTTTGCGATGCTGCTGGCGGCCAACGCAGCGCAATCGGCCGCGACGCTGAAGGAAGCGCGACCCGTCCTGCCCGACAATGCGCCTTCCGCGCAGCAGGCCTTTGCCGACGCGCCCGACGGCGTGGATCCGGTGGTGACCGGACCGGTCAGCGCCGCCTTCAAGCAAAGGCAAGCCAGCGCCAACTGCGACACGGCGGTTTGGCCCCACATTCCAATGGTCTGCTATCCCGACTGACAGTTCGCGCCGTCCGCGAAGCTGCCGATCTCCCCACTCGCGGGAGATCGCCGCCCTATGCTGGTTGCGGTTCGGGATCGAAGGCCGGACGGCTGGTGTTGATCAGGAGCGAAATACAGGCGGCGGCGATTGCCGTCATGCCGGCAATCAGGAACGCTAGTTCATAATTGCCCTGCAATTCGCGCATGGTGCCGCCGAAGGCTGCGGCGGTGGCAGCGCCCACCTGGTGGCCGGCGACGATCCAGCCGAACACAATCGGCCCGCTGCGGTCGCCAAAGGCTTCGTTGGCGAGCCGCAGCGTCGGCGGCACGGTGGCGATCCAGTCGAGGCCGTAGAGCACGGCGAAGATGATCAGGCTGGTCGCCGAGAACCCGGAATAGGGCAGGTAGATCAGCGACAGGCCGCGTACCGCGTAATAGACGCCGAGCAGCTTGCGCGGGTCGAAACGGTCGGTGAGCCATCCCGACAGCGTCGTGCCGATCAGGTCGAAAATGCCCATCATCGACAACAGGCCGGCCGCCTGCACCTCGCCGATGCCCATGTCGCCGCAGAACGCGATCAAATGCGTGCCGACCAGCCCGTTGGTGGTGAAGCCGCAGACGAAGAAGGTGGCGAACAGGTACCAGAACACTCGCGTGCCGGCGGCGCGGCGCAGCGTGTTGAGCGTATGCGCCAGGAAATTGCCTTGCGAGGCCGGCGACACCGGCGGGACGTCATCCGCCTCGGCGCCATAGCGCACCATGCCGATCGAGGCCGGACGCTCCGGCACCAGCAGCCAGACCAGAGGGATCAACGCCGCGGTGGCGATCGCGACGGCGATGACAACAGGCTGCCAGCCGCCAGCCTGGGCAAGCGAGGCGATCAGCGGCAGAAACACCAGCATACCGGTGGCGCTGGAGGCCGACATCAGCCCCATGACAAGGCCGCGATTGGTCTTGAACCAGCGATTGACGATCGTGGCGCCGAGCACACTGGCGACGGCGCCGGATCCGATGCCGGAAAAAACGCCCCAGGTGATGAACAGATGCCAAGGCTTGGTCATCAGCAGGCTGAGCGCGGTCGAGCCGGACATGATCACCAGCGATGCAAGCAGCGTGCGGCGCAGCCCGATGCGCTCCATCAGCGCTGCTGCAAACGGACCGGTCAGCCCATAGAGCAGGATGCCGACGCCGGCGGCCAGCGAGATGGTGTCGCGCCGCCAGCCGAAACTGTTTTCCAGCGGCAGCATCATGACGGAAGGCGCGGAGCGCAGGCCGGCCGCGATCAGCAGGCAGAGGAAGATGACGCCAACCACGACGAAAGCGTAGCGCTGGCCAAATGGACGGGATTGAGCTATCATGTTACTGACCGGTACGTTGCAAGGTGGGAGCATGTATACGTACCGATCGGTAACATTGTCAATCGAGTCCCATGATGCCAACCGACAAAAATATTGAACTGATTATCAACGATGGCCATGCATCGGCACCGCCCAAGGCCGCCAAGAAGATCCTCGACGCAGCCTACGACCTGTTCTACCGGCGAGGTATCAGGGCGATCGGCGTCGACGAGATCGTCAAGCGCGCCGGCGTCACCAAGCCGAGCCTCTATCGCAGCTTTCCCTCCAAGGACGAACTGGCCGCCTCCTACCTCAGGCAATACGATCTTGAATACTGGGAGCGTTTCGATGAGGCCATTGCCGCCAATCCCGGCGACCCGCGCGCGCAGGTCAAGGCTTTCCTGACCCGCATCGGCAAGCGAACGCAAGTGGCGGACTATCGCGGCTGCGGCATGACAAATGCGGCGGTCGAATATCCCGACCACAGCCATCCGGCCCGCGTCGTCAGCGAGGCCAACAAGCAGGAATTACGCCGCCGCCTGCGCGCCATGGCGGTTGCGATGGGCGCACAAGACGCCGACACGCTGGGCGACGGGCTGCTGCTGCTCATCGAAGGCGCCTATATCAGCGGCCAGCTTTTCGGCCTCGGCGGACCCGCGCAGTCGGTCGCCCGCAACGCCGACCTGCTGATCGAAGCGAGCTTGAAGAAATAGCGATTGGCGATACGCTGGGACGACCTCCAACGGAGATCTCCGCGGTGCGCAGCCTGTTGATCCCGCTCACCTTCGCCGGCCTTTGCCAGGCGGCACAAGCCGGCGAAATATCCAGCGCCTACACCGACCTCGACTGGAAGAAGGATTGCGTGACCTACGCGCACGCCGAGCAGGGAGACGGCGATTGGGCCGACCTCGCCTGCTCCGGCTATCGCGGCTATCCCGTGCTGGTCGGATATGACGACGCCCGCGAATCGCTGTTCTACGGTTTTCCGCCCGGCGGCGACATGACGTCCGCCTGGGAAAGTTTCTCGGGCTTCAATTCGTCCGCGGCCAAGGTCGAATGGCGCATCGAAACCACCGGCGACAAGGCCGTGCCCTTCGCGGTCATCCACCGCCGCACGATCAGCAACGCCGAGGATGAGAACAAGTCGGCCGAGGTGCTGCTCGTCGCCAAGGTCGCCCAGATGGACGCCCGCGACGGCTGCACCGTCGGCCTGGTGCTGGCCACAGGTAATCCCCAAGCCAACGAGCAGGCCCGCAAGATCGCCGATGAGAAGGCGAAAGGCTTCGCCTGCGGCAAGGACAAGCGCGTAACGATCGGCAACGTGCCGGCTTTCGGCCGGGTCGATAACTGACCGTTCGAGCTACTTGCTCGCCTTCGCCCGATCGACCGCGTCCATGATCATCTTCTTGGCGTATTTGGAATCGTGCCAGCCTTCGATCTTGACCCATTTGCCGGGTTCGAGATCCTTGTAGTGCTCGAAGAAGTGCTGCACCTGCTGGCGCGTGATGTCAGGCAGCTGCGTGTATTCGGTGACGTTTTCGTAGCGCAGCGTCAGCTTCGGTGACGGCACCGCGATGATCTTCTCGTCCTGGCCGGCGTTGTCTTCCATGATCAGCACGCCGATCGGCCGCACATTGATGACGCAGCCCGGCACCAAAGCGCGCGTGTTGCAGACCAGCACGTCGATCGGGTCACCATCGCCCGACAGAGTGTGCGGCACGAAGCCGTAATTGCCGGGGTAGCGCATCGACGTGTGCAGGAAGCGGTCGACGAACAGCGTGCCGGCCTCCTTGTCCATCTCGTATTTGATCGGCTCACCGCCGATCGGCACCTCGATGATGACGTTGACGTCCTCAGGCGGATTCTTTCCGGTGGCTATGGCTTCGATGCGCATGGCTTTTGTCCCTCTCTCGATTGGCAGGAGATAGCGGGCGGCGCAAAATGGTGCAATGCGGCGAATGGTGCTTACATGCATCCGGCGAGACGCGATGGCGTTCGATGCGTTCAATCATCGGCACAACATGTTTCAGCGTCGTGATTTTGCGTGAGTGGGGACGTCGCCTTCCGCGATCATCCCCCGGCGGTCACTCCCAGACGAAGGCGACCTTCTTCAGCGCCTTCTGCTCGAAGATCTCGACGCCTTCGGCAATGTCGCGGCCGCCGGCCCCGGCATAGAAGGCGAGTGCGTTCTGGTTGTCTTCCAGCGCCCACACCACCATGCCTTTCAGCCCGTGGTCGGCGAGACGTGCCCTGGCCGCCGAAAACAGCCGCCTGCCGAGCCCGATACCTTGATATTCAGGGCGCAGGTACAATTCATAGATCTCGCCCTGCTGCTTGAGTTCCTTGGCGCGGTTCTTGCCGATCGTCGCATAGCCGGCGATCGTGCCGCCGATCTCGACCACCAGGACGGTGGCGGCGCGACGAATCGCATTCGCCCACCAGTCGGCGCCACGGCGGTTGATCATCGACGTCAGCGTGCGGTGCGGAATGATGCCGGAATAGGCGCCGCGCCAGGCTTCCAGGTGCACCTCGGCAATGGCGCCGGCATCGCGCGGGTCAGCCTTCCGAATGTCGATCGTGAGCGTATTCATGATTGGTTAACCATAAACCCGCATTGCCCGATTGCAAGAGTCCGGGCAGCCGATGGTCCGCTTTCGCACAGACGATCATGACGCTGGTGACATCCGGCAAAGCCTGTCAGGAGTCCGGCTGAGCAGCGGTTGCGGGCGAGCTTTTCAGATCTCGACCAGATGGTCGTCCAGCTCGTTGGTGTCGCCTTGCGTGAGCGGGAAATGCTCGGCCAGAACCGCCCCTACCTGCTCGATCGCCTTGACGAAGCCGTCGGCGAGCCGGTCGTCGCCGGCATGCGCGGTGAGATCGCGCACCACTCCATCCCAGACATGCTGGCCGACCTTGGCGTCGATGCCCGAATCGGCGACCACCTCGGCATAGCGCTCTTCGATCGAGACGAATATCAACACGCCGGTGCGCGCCCTGGTGCGGTGAACGTTGCGGGCGAGGAACTGCTTGATCGCATTGGCGTGTGCGGCCTGATAGCGCAGCCGGCGTGGCACCATATGGATACGCAGGCCGGGCAGCGTCCACAGCAGGGCAAGCACGCAGGCCAGCGCCAGCAACTCAGCGATGACGAAATGCGGCAGGCGGATAGTAAGCCACCAAGCCTCCAGCCCATAGGCGACGGCAAGGCTGACGATCAGCATGCCGAGCGTCGCCATCAGGGCGGCGGGGGCGAAATAGCCGTCGCTGGCACGCGCCACGACGCAATAGATCTCGCCGTCGGTTTGCGCTTCGGCGGCCTGGATCGAAGCGGCGATGCGCTCATGATCCTGCGGGCTGATCGGTCGTGTTGCCATGATCCTGTCTCACCAGCTTCCTGAAGAGCCGCCACCGCCGGACGAGCCGCCGCCGCCGGAGAAGCCTCCGCCGCCTGAAGACCCACCCCCGCCGGACGACCAGCCGCCACCCGACGACCACCCACCGGACGACCGTCGTCCGGGCTCGAAGGTCATGCCGAGCCAGCGATAGCGTCCGGGTCCGAGCTTCTGGCCGAAGATCGGCGGCAGGACCGAGGCCGCGATGCTGCCGAAGAAAATGACCGCCCAGATGCCGATGAAGATGGCAAAGAACAGGTCGTCGGAATTGAACGGCGCCTGTTCGTTGCGCTTGCCGCGCGCCTCCAGTTCCTCCGGATTGCCGTTCAGCACCATGATCATGTCGTCGACGGCCTTGTTGATGCCGCCGGAGAAATCGCCGGCACGGAAGGCCGGCACCATGTCGTTCTCGATGATCAGCTTGGTGTGCAGGTCGGTCAGCGTGCCTTCGAGGCCATAGCCAACCTCGATGCGCATCTTGCGGTCGTTCGGCGCGACGAGGAGCAGGACACCGTTGTTTTCCTTGGCCTGGCCAAGCTTCCAGAAGCGGAACAGACGGTTGGCGTAGGGCTCGATCTCCTCGCCGTCGAGGCTGGGTATGGTGGCGACGACGATCTGGTCGGAACCTTTGGTCTCAAAGTCCGCCAGCTTCTGTGTCAGCGCGGCCTTGGTTCCGGCGTCGATGATGCCGGCATTGTCGACGACCCGGCCGGTTAGAACGGGGAGATCGGCGGCGAGGGCCGCAAGCGGCAGCACAAGGATAAAGAGCAGTACAGCTACACGACGCACGATAGTTTGCCCCTCATCGGCCTGCAGGATTGCCACGCCGGACTCCGGTTATCACCCACCCTGCTTCGTGCCGAAATCGACCTTCGGCGGCTGCATCTTGTCTTCGTCGACGGTGAAGTTGGCGAAGGGCTCGTTGCCGCGGAACCAGAAGGTCGCCCACAGCACCGACGGGAAGGTCTTCAGGGTCAGATTGTAGTCCCTGACGGCCTGGATGTAGTCGCGACGCGCCACTGCGATGCGGTTCTCCGTGCCTTCGAGCTGCGCCTGCAGCGCCAGGAAATTCTGGTTGGCCTTGAGGTCGGGATAGGCCTCCGACACCGCGATCAGCCGCGACAGCGCGCTGGTCAGCCCGGCCTGCGCATCCTGGAACTTCTTGAGGGCTTCCGGGTCCTTCAGCGTTTCCGGCGTGACCGTGATCTGCGTCGCCTTGGCGCGCGCTTGGACAACAGCGTCGAGCGTATCCTTTTCATGCGAGGCATAGCCTTTGACCGTCTCGACCAGATTGGGAATGAGGTCGGCGCGCCTTTGGTATTGGTTCAGCACCTCGCTCCATGCCGCCCTGGCGTTCTCTTCCGCCGTCGGGATGGTGTTGTACCCGCAGCCGGCAAGCAGCGGCAGCAAGATTGCCATCATCAGGAAGGCGGGCAGCGTGCGGAATGTCGATGGTCGAGCAAGGCGCTGGGCAAGCATAAGGGGTCCCCCGATAGAAGTTGCAGGCGAAGCATTACCACAATCGGCGCGCAAGAAAACGGCCTCGACCTCTGCAGCAGGCTCGGCATGGATCGCGCCGCGCAAGGCCCTGTGATTGGCCCCGCGAACGCGATAAGGTTCGATCAGAACGGGACATCATCATGGCGCAACGCCAAGACAGTGACAGTGAATCGCGCCGTATCCTCCAGCGCGTCGCGCAGGAGACCGATCCGGCCGGCAACTCTTTCGTGGCACGGACGACAAAGGGCATCCGCGACCATGTCTCGGCGGCCGATGCCGACCGCACGGACCCGATCGAGGTCTGGGGCACGCGCGTTGGCAGGATACTCGGCCTGCTTCTGGCGCTGGGCCTGATGGTCTGGCTCGTGCTTTTCCTCACCCGGGGCAGCTAGGAATCAAGAAACAATGAGCGCCGAAAAAACCGACGCGCCGCGCGCGGTCATCGTCATTTCCAGCCATGTCGCCCGTGGCTCCGTCGGCAACCGCGCCGCAGTCTTTGCGCTGGAGACACTGGGCTTTCCGGTCTGGGCCGTGCCCACCGTCATCCTGCCCTGGCATCCCGGTCATGGGCGGGCGACCCGCATCGTGCCGCCGCTCGACCAGTTCAAGGCGCTGATGGCCGATCTGGAGCGGGCGCCATGGCTCGGTGAAGTCGGCGCCGTGCTCTCCGGCTACCTCGGCGAGGCCGGCCAGGCCGAGGCGGTCGCCTCGCTGGTCGCCGCGGTCAAGGTCAGGACGCCTGACGCCGTCTATATCTGCGATCCGGTGATGGGTGATTCCGGTGGCCTTTATGTGCCCGAGCCCACAGCCGCAGTCATGCGCGACCGGCTCATGCCGATCGCCGACATCGCTACCCCCAACCGCTATGAGCTGGAATGGATGGCCGGTGCGCCGCTCCCCGATTTGAAATCGGTGATCTCAGCCGCCCTCCATGCTGGACCGTCGACCATGCTGGTCACCTCGGCACCGTCCATGATGACCGGCGGCACCGGCAATCTGCTGCTCGACGGCACCCAGGCGCTGCTCGCCGAGCACCGCCTGATCGACAGGCCGCCGAACGGCTTGGGCGACCTGACGGCGGCCGTCTACCTGGCGCGCATCCTGTCCGGCCAGCCAGCGATCAAGGCGCTGCAGTCGACGACGGCGGCGGTCTACGAGATCCTGGCGCGCACGGCAAAACGTGGCGGCGACGAATTGCAGCTTGAAACCGATGCGCAAAGCCTGTCGCACCCGATGGCCATGGTCCAGCTTCGCCACCTCACGCATCCGGGGCGGGACCGCAGGGCGTGACCCCGGCCAAAGTCGTGCTCGTCGGCGCCGATGGCTGCAAGGCCGGCTGGATCGCCGTGCTGCGCGAACCCGGTTCGACACCTCGTAACCCGGACGCCGCACCTTCGGTCAATGTCTTCCCCACCTTCGCTGCCCTGCTGGCGGCGATCCCAGACCATGCGGTTGTCGCCGTCGACATGCCGATCGGCCTGCCCGAATTTTCCAGCAAAGGTGGGCGCGGGCCGGAAGCGCTGGTGCGGCCGCTGCTCGGTGCGCGCCAGTCCAGCGTCTTTTCGATCCCGTCGCGCGCCGCGCTCTATGCCGACACCAGCGGCTTCACCACGATCGAAGCCTGGTACGCGGCACATCTCAGGGCAAGCAACGTGGCCAAGACCACATCGGACCCTCCGCGCGGCGTTTCCATCCAGGCCTTCGGCATCTTTTCAAAGATCCGTGAAATCGACGAGTTGCTGATCGCGCGGCCCGAGCTGCGCGGCCGTGTCTTCGAATCGCATCCGGAAGTCGCCTTCTGCCGCCTGAACGGCGACCGGGCCATGCTGTTCCCGAAGAAGATCAAGGGCAGTGTCAATCCGGCCGGTATGGCTGAGCGCAAGGCGCTGCTTTGCCGGCACGGCTATGACATGGACTTCCTCGACCAGCCGCCGCCGCGTGGCGCGGCCGCCGACGATTTCCTCGATGCGGCCGTAATGGCGCTGATCGCCGGCCGCATCGCCGGCGGTGAAGCAAAACCGTTTCCCAACCCGCCGCTCGCTGACGGTTTTGGCATACCGGTCGCCATCTGGGCGTGACAATGTCGGCGGGCGTCACGCTTTGGCGCATGGCATTTGTGGCCAGCCCCCGCAATTCTGCATTGCTTGTAGCGGGTTTTTACCGTTAGAGCCTTCCTCGACCGCAACGAGCTGCCGCCTCCAACCCGGAAAGGCCTTAGCCGCCCATGCCTCATCTTCCCGACCACCTCCTCGCCGGCTACCGCAATTTCATGAACGGCCGCTACCTCACTGAGAGCGGCCGCTATCGCGAGCTCGCCCGTGAAGGCCAGGCGCCGGAGACCATGATCGTCGCCTGTTGCGACTCGCGATCCGCGCCCGAGGCGATCTTCGACGCCGGCCCCGGCGAGCTCTTCGTGCTGCGCAATGTCGGCAATCTGGTGCCGCCTTACGAGCCGGACGGCGAGTTCCATTCGACCTCGGCCGCGCTCGAATTCGCCGTGCAGAGCCTCAAGGTCAAGAACATCGTCGTCATGGGCCACGGCCGCTGCGGCGGCATCCGCGCCGCGCTCGACACCAACGCCGCGCCGCTGTCTCCCGGCGACTTCATCGGCAAGTGGATGAGCCTGATCGCGCCCGCCGCCGAGACGGTATCGGCCAGCACCTTCATGACGGCGACAGAGCGCCAGACTGCACTGGAGCGCATCTCGATCCGCTACTCCCTCGCCAATCTCAGGACCTTTCCCTGCGTCTCGATCCTCGAGGGCAAGGGGCGGCTGTCACTGCATGGAGCATGGTTCGACATCTCGACCGGCGAGCTCTGGGTGATGAACAAGGAAACCGGCGATTTCGAGCGGCCGGTGCTGGAATGAGCGGGGCGGCGCGCCAGCTGACGAACGCCCGGTCGGTCGTTTTCACGGCCGCCGCGCTGCTTATGGCGATTGTTGCCGCCCGAGCCGATGATCGCGCCATCATCAGCCGCTGGTATTCGGCGCTGCTGGTCGCCGATCGCACCGAGCTGGCGGACCTGCTTGCCGACGACGCCCGCATCAAGCTCGATGACCTCGGCGTCGTTCAGGGCAAGCAGGAATTCATCGCTTCGCTCGGCGAATGGAAAGGTGCGGTTGCCGGGGCTGCTATCCGGCATCGCATCGAGAAGAGCGAAGGCGGCGTCACCACGGTGATCGCCTGCTACGATTTCCCCAACAATGACATGCTGATGCAGGAAACCTTCGCGGTGAACGGCAACCGCATCACCGCCAGCTCGCAGGCCGCGATCGCCGAAAACTGCGAGGGCTACTGAGGCGGACCGGCCAACTGCCATATTGCGGGCCCGCCGATCGCGCCCTACATCGGTGACCACCCTCCTTCCCGACGCCAGCGAAAGACCCTCCATGCCCTCCACGAACGCCGTCGACCTCGCCGCCCATCCGTTGACCGCGTGGCGAGGACCGCTCGGCCTGCCCGATTTTGCCCATATTGGCGACGGTGATTTCTCACCCGTCTTCGACGCCGCGTTGGAGGCGCATGAAGCCGAAATCGACGCGATCGCCACCAACAAGGATGCGCCGACCATCGAGAACACGCTTGCCGCTCTGGAACTGGGGGGCGAGGCGCTCGATCACGTCTCCTCGATCTTCTGGTGCCGCGCCGGCGCCTACACCAACGAGACGATCCAGGCGCTGGAGCGCGACATTTCACCGAAGATGTCGAGGCACTTCTCGGCGATCTCGATGAACGAGAAGCTGTTTGCCCGCATCGACGATCTCTACCAGCGCCGCGAGGCACTGAAGCTCGATCCCGAGACGCTGCGCGTCCTGGAGAAGACCTGGAAGGGCTTCGTCCGCTCCGGCGCCAAGCTCGACGCCGACGGCAAGAAGCGGTTGGCCAAAATCAACGAGGAGCTGTCGTCGCTCGGGACGACTTTCGGCCAGAACGTGCTGGCCGACGAACGCGACTGGTCGCTGTTTCTCGACGAGGCCGACCTCGTCGGCCTGCCGGAGTTCGTGAAAAGCTCGATGGCCGAGGCCGCCGAGATGCGCGGCCAGAAGGGCCGCTACGCCGTCACCTTGTCCCGCTCGATCTATGAGCCGTTCACGACGTTCTCCGAACGCCGCGACCTGCGCGAGATCGCCTTCCGCGCCTTCACCATGCGCGGCCAGAATGGCGGTGCGTCCGACAACACGACCGTGGTGCGCGACATGCTGAAGCTGCGCGCCGAAAAGGCGAAGCTGCTCGGCTACGCCTCCTTCGCCGCGCTCAAGCTCGACGACACCATGGCCAAGACGCCGAAGGCGGTGCATGCGCTGCTCGATCCGGTCTGGGAAAAGGCGCTGGAAAAAGCGGCCGCCGACCAGAGGGAGTTGGAGCGCCTGGCCGCCGAGGCCGGCAGCAACGAGAAATTCGCCGCCTGGGACTGGCGCTTCTACCAGGAGAAACTGCGCACCGAAAAATTTGCTTTCGATGAGGCGGAGTTGAAACCCTATCTGCAGCTCGACCGCATCATCGATGCCTGTTTCGACGTGGCAACGCGCCTGTTCGGCATCACGTTCGCAGAGAAGAAAGGCATTGCGGCCTGGCACCCGGACGCGCGTGTCTTCGTGGTGAAGAACGCCGACGGCAGCGAGCGCGGCCTGTTCCTGGCCGACTATTTCGCGCGGCCTTCAAAACGCTCCGGCGCCTGGATGAGCGCGCTGAAGTCCGGCTATCGTCTCGGCCATGGCTCGCAGCCAGTGATCTACAACATCATGAACTTCGCCAAGCCGCCGGCCGGCGAGCCGGCGCTGCTGTCGGTCGACGAGGCGAAGACGCTGTTCCACGAATTCGGCCATGCGCTGCACGGCATGCTGACCGACGTCACCTGGCCGTCGGTCGCCGGAACCTCGGTCAGCCGCGACTTCGTCGAATTGCCCTCGCAGCTTTACGAGCACTGGCTAACGGTGCCGGCGGTGCTGGAAAAGCATGCGCTGCATGTCAAGACCGGCCAGCCGATGCCGAAGGCGCTGCTCGACAAGATGCTGGCCGCGCGCACCTTCGGCGCCGGCTTCGCCACCGTCGAATTCACCGCCTCTGCCTTGATCGACATGGCTTACCATGCGCGGCCGGACGCGCCGGAAGAGCCGCTTCGATACGAGGCCGAGACACTGGAAAAGCTCGACATGCCCGACACCATCGCCATGCGCCACCGCACCCCGCATTTCGGTCATGTCTTCTCCGGCGACGGTTATTCAGCCGGCTATTATTCCTATATGTGGTCGGAAGTGCTCGACGCCGACGCCTTCGCCGCCTTCGAGGAGACAGGCGATCCCTTCAACCCGGCGCTGGCCGAACGGCTGAGGAAGAACATCTACGCCGCAGGCGGCTCGAAGGACCCCGAAGAGCTCTACACGGCGTTTCGCGGCAAGATGCCGTCGCCGGAAGCGATGATGGTGAAAAGAGGGTTGGTGTAGCGCCCCTCCTCCCCTTGGGAGAAGGGAGAACTCTACACCGCCCACGGATCAGCCACCCGTGGCCACATCGGCCGCGTCAGCTTCGTGTAATTCGTCGCCGCCGGATTGCTGGGATACGAACTCGGCGCCGCGACATAGATGATCTCGGCGGCGATCGGTTCGAAGCCGGCGTAGAAGTGGTTTGTCGACTTGATCAGCAAAATGTCTTTCGACAGCGGATCGACGCCGACGTTGGAAAAGATATCCGGTTCGAAGGTCTGCGTGCGATTGGTGTTCAGGATCACGTCGACTTCGGTGCCTTCGATGCGCACCACCGCTGACGGTCCCAATGTCACGCGGCTCGGCCCGAAACTCTGCCATCCTTCGCCGACAGCCTTCAGCACGGTGACGCGCGCGTCGATCGGCTCGCCCGCCTGCGGCCCCGCCTTGCCGCCGAAGCGCAGGTCGATGACCGCGCCCTCGCCGGCCGCTTGGCAGAAGGTCACCGCTATCGGATCCCAGATCGTCGCCACGCCAACGCTTGTGATGCCGCGCGCCAGGAGTTCGCGCAGCACGATGGTGCCGTCGCCCGGCACCCCGCCACCGGGATTGTCCCAGATATCGGCGATGACCACCGGCTTGTCCTTGCGCTGCGCACGCACCGCGAGCGCCCTCTCGATGCCGTCGGTCGCACTCAGCATGGTCATCGCCGTCGTTTCGCGCATGGCATAGAGCTCGCGTCCCAGCCGCTCCGCCAGCGCATCGCCCTTGGCCTTGTCATTGTCGGTGACGACCAGGATGCGCGTGCCCATTTCCGGCACGTCGGCGGCCATGAAGCCGTGGATGACCGAAACCGACAACACGCCGTCCTTGCCGTGCAGCGCCTTGATGCGGTCGACGAAGGAACGCATCGGCTCGCGACTGGTCGGCAGCACCTGGATCATGCGGCAGTCGAACGTCGAGATGACGGGTTTGATCTCGCCGCGCGCGGCGGCAAGCCCCAGTTCGACAACGTGCTCGCCGCGCTCATAGAAATCGGTGTGCGGGAATTCGAGGAAATAGGCCATGATGTCGGATGCCGCCACGCGCTTCGGCGTCAGATGGCTGTGCGGATCGAACTCGCAGGCAATCACGACGTCAGGTCCGACGATGCCGCGCACGCGCTCCAGCAGATCGCCCTCGCAGTCGTCATAGCCCTGCGCCACCATGGCGCCATGCAGGCCAAGCATGACGGCGTCGACCGGCACGGCGGCCTTCAGTTGATCGAGGATTTCGTCGCGCAGCGCCTCATAGGTCTGCCGCTGCACGAGGCCGCCCGGCTCGGCCCAGGTCGCGGTACCCTCGATCACGGTCAGGCCTTCCGTGGCCGCGCGCCGGCGCAGCGCCACGATCGGCGAGGAGCACAGGGTCGGTGTCTCCGGATGCTTGCCCGGCGCGGCGTAGAACGCCATCTCGAACGAGGCCCGGTCTGTCGGCACCGGCGAGAAGGTGTTGGTTTCCGTCGCCAGCGACGCGGTGAAGATGCGCATGAAAGCTCCGTGGACTTCTTGTTTTTCGCAATTCCGGGCGGAAAACCGCTGCGCACTTTTCCTGGAATTGCTGGGATGCTATTTGACCGCCCCGAGCGCCAGCCCCCTGACGAGATAGCGCTGCAGCCATATGAACAGGATCGCCACGGGCAGCGTCGCCAGCAGCGTCGCCGCCATGACATGATGCCATTCGATCGTGTAACGGCCGGCGACCAGCGAGAACACCTGGATCGGCAGCGTGTAGCTTTCCTGGCTGCGCAGCATGGTCAGCGCCACGACGAACTCGTTCCAGGCGTTGATGAAGGTGAAGATCGCCGTCACCGCGATCGCCGGCAGGCAGAGCGGCAGGAACACTTTTCGCAAGGTCAGCCAGCGCCCGGCGCCTTCCATCCAGGCAGCCTCCTCGAGGTCGCGCGGAATGGTGTCGAAATAGCTCTGCAGCATCCAGACCGTGAAAGCGACGTTGAAGGCCATGTAGATGAAGCCGAGCGCGGTGGTCGATTCGACCAACCCCCAGGCGGCCATCAGCCGGAACAGGCCGAGCACCAGCACGATCGGCGAGATCATCTGCGAGATCAGCAGGAACTGGCGGAAGGCGCCGTAGCCGGCAAAGCGGAAGCGCGACATCGCGTAAGCCGCCGGCACCGAGATCAAGATGGCGCCGACGGTAGCGATCACCGAGACGTAGAGCGAATTGACCAGCGCCTGGCCGAAGCCAGTCGCCACCCACATGTCGGAAAAATTCGACCAGTGGAACTCGCTCGGCCACCAGGTGGGTGTCAGCACTTCGGTCCGAGGCTTCACCGCGGTCAGGAACATCACCGCGAAGGGGAAGATCGTCACCACGATCAAAGGCGCCAGCAGCAGCCAGGCGATGACGGTGCGCTTCAGCTTGCCGGTCGTAAATCCATTTGTCATGCGCGCTGCTCCCGCATGGCGAGGCGCACGTAGATCATGGTGAAGATCAGCAATATGGCGAACATCACCAGCGACACCGCCGAGGCCTCGCCGAGTTTGCCGATGCGGAAGGCCAGCTTGTAGAGGTGGGTGACCAGGATGTCGGTCGAATTGGCGGGCCCGCCCTGCGTCATCACCCAAATGATCGGGAACGAATTGAAGACGTAGATGGTGTTGAGCACGATGGCGATGTTGATGAAGGGTTTCAGGAGCGGAAAGGTGATCTCGCGGAACTGCTGCAGCGGCGTCGCCCCTTCCAGTGCGGCCGCCTCGTAGAGATCGTCGGGGATCGACGACAGGCCGCCGAGGAAGATCGTCGTGGTGAACGGCACCGTCACCAATATGCCGATCAGCACCTGCATCGGAAATGCGGTACCGGCCTGTGCCAGCCACTGGATGTTATGGTCGATCAGGCCAAGCCCGATCAGCGCCGAATTCAGCATGCCGCTTTCGCCGCTCAGCGCCCATCGCCAGACCACCGCCGTCATGGTCAGCGACACCGCCCAGGGCAGCATGATGATGACACGGGCAAGGCCGCGGCCATAGAAGTCGGTGTTGAGGATCATCGCCACCGGAATCGAGACCAGCAGCGCGCCGCCGACCACCAGCACCGTCCACAGCCCCGTGCGCCAAAGGGCGGCGACGAAGTCGGGATCGGCGGTTAGCGCGGCGAAATTGGCGAGACCGCTGAACTCGCGCAGCTGGCCGAAGCGATTGACGTCATGCGTCGAAATCTGGAGCAGGTCCCAGACCGGCCAGAAGATGACCACCGCTGCCAGGAACAGGCTGGGCAAGGTCAGGAGATAGGGCAAGAAGCGATTTTGCATCGGCTGGTTTGTACCGTAATTGCTGTGGGCTTGGGTGGCCTTGAATTCCTTACACGCGGTCTGCGCTGCCCCTCACCTGCCTGCCGGCATCCTCTCCCCGTATAGTGACGGGGAGAGGGGCGCTTTCGTCACCGCCTTCGCCAATCACCAGCGTCCAAGAAGGGCGCCGAGGTTGGGGCCAGCCTCTTTCTCCCCGTCCCTATACGGGGAGAAATGCCCGGCAGGGCAATGAGGGGCGGCGCGACGTCGACGATCTTGTCCCGATGTGCCTTGTCGGTCTTCGCCATTTATCGCAGGCACCGCTGCATACTTCTTCCAAAAGTGTGGCGCGCCCCGCCTGAGTCGGGGGCGCGCCACGGGCGCAGGGAGATACGCCCTATTTCTTCAGCACCGCATTGGCCTTGGCCGCCGCGTCCTTCAAGCCTGCCTCGGGGTCGCCGCCGAGATAGATCTTCTGCATGGCATCCGAGGTGATCTGGGCGACTTCTTCCCAGCCCGGGATGACCGGCGCGAAACGGGCGTCCGGCAGCAGTGCGGTAAAGGCGGCCAGATCGGCGTTGTTGACGTAATAATCCATCTTGGCCTCTTCCTTGTTCACCGGCAGGAAGCCTTCGCCTTGCGTGAATTTGGCGCGCTGCTCCGTGGTGAACAGGAAGTCCATCAGCTTCCAGGCCTCGTCCTTGTTCTTGGAGTTCTTGAACATGATCATGGAGTCGGTGACGCCATACGTGCCGCGCGCGCCGGTCGGACCGGCTGGAATGGCGGCCACGCCGTATTTCAGGCTCGGCGCCTCGTCCTTGATCTGGTTGGAGAGGAAGGGCGCCGTGATCATCATGCCGACCTTGCCCTGCTTGAACAGGTTCTGCACGTCCTCGCGGTTGTTGGAGGTGACGCCGGGCTCCGTCAGCCCCTCGTCGATCATCGACTTGTAGAGCTTGGCGGCTTCGAGCGCGCCCGGCGTGCTCAGGCCCGACGTACCGTCCTTGTTGAGGATCTCGGTGCCCTGCGACCACATCGCGTAGTAGTAATAGACGTCGGTCTCGATCTCCTTGCCCTGCAGGCCGAAACCGAAGGCACCCTGCGCCTTGATCTTGCGCGCATCCTCCTGCAGTTCGGTCCAGGTTGCCGGCGGCTTGGCGATGCCGGCCTTCTCGAACAGTTCCTTGTTGTAATACATGGCGCGTGCCGAAGCGGCGATCGGCAGGCCATAGGTCTTGCCGCCCATGATCGAGGGCGACAGGAAGGTGTCGATGAAGCGGCCCTTGAATTCGGGCGTGATGTAGCCGTCGAGCGGCTCGGCCACATCCTGCTGGACAAAGTCGATCAGCCAGCGCGTACCGATGATGGAGAGATCCGCATTGGTACCGGCGGTGATGTCGGTGGTCAGTTTCTGCAAGAGCACATCCCACGGCACAACCTCGAACTTGACGGTGATGCCAGGATTCTTCGCCTCGAACTCTTTCTTGACCTGCTCGAAGTAGGGGCCGGTCTTGGCGCTGTATTCGGCAACGGTAACCCGCACTTCGCCGGCCTCTGCCTGCGCTGCGAAGGCCAGCATGCCCATTCCGGCCATCAGGCCGGCAGTCCATTTCGCAAGGTTCATCCGATCTCTCCCATTTGTTTCGCGCATTCGCGCTCCCCGTGCCGGTGCTGACACAAGATTTATGTGACTTTCCTACATTATCGATGAATTTGCCGCATGCAAGCGGATTATGATGTTGCTTAATTACATTCCATTCTTTAGCCTGTCGGCATCTGCCTGACCTGCGGGAGGAGTAAGCGCCGTGGTTTCGAGAGCCGAATTCGAAGGCAGGACCATCGTTGTCACCGGCGCCGGTGGCGGCCTTGGCTCGGCGATCGTCGCACTGCTGGCCGGCAGGGGCGCGCGGGTGGTCGGCTGCGACCAGTCCGAGGAGGCGCTGGCGAGCCCGCACCTTGCCTCGCGCCATGTCTTCGATCTTCTCGATCGGGCTTCGGTCGAAGCCGCGATCGCCGCCGTGCTCGAAAAGGACGGCGTCCCCGACATCCTGATCAACAATGCCGGCTGGACGCGAGCCGAGACGCTTGATGCGTTGACGGCGGACAGGATCGAGCATGAGCTCGGCCTCAACCTGACCGGTGTGATGATTTTCGCCGATCCCATCGCCAAGGCGATGGCCGCGCGCGGTTCGGGCAGCATCGTCTTCATATCCTCCGTCAACGCCATCGCGCATTTCGGCAACCCCGCCTATGCCGCCGCCAAGGCCGGCATCAACGCCTATGCCAAATCGATCGCCGTCGAGCTTGGCCGCAGCGGCGTGCGCGCCAATGTGGTCTGCCCCGGATCGATCCGCACCGCCGCCTGGGACCATCGCCTCGCCAAGAACCCTGACATAATCGGCAAGCTCAGGCGGCTCTATCCGCTCGGCCGCATCGTCAACGCCTCGGAAGTGGCCGAAGCGGTGGCTTTCCTTGCTTCCGACCGGGCGTCGGGCGTAACAGGCGTGGTGATGCCCGTGGATGCGGGATTGACCGCCGGCTGCCTGCCGTTCATCGACGACATATTGGGAGCGTGACCATGACCGACGTCGAGTTTCGCAACCTGTCGAAATCCTTCGGCCAGCACAAGATTCTCGAGGACATCAGCCTCGACATCAAGAGCGGCGAGTTCGTGGTGCTGGTCGGCCCGTCCGGCTGCGGCAAGTCGACCTTGCTGCGTATGCTGGCGGGGCTGGAGACCATCAGCTCCGGCGATCTCCTGATCGGCGGCACGCGCGCCAACGACCTGCCGCCGCAGCAACGCAACATCGCCATGGTGTTCCAGTCCTATGCGCTGTTCCCGCACCTGAAGGCTTCGGACAATATCGGCTTCGGCCCGAAGATCCGGGGCGAGAACCGCACCGCCATCGACCAGAAGGTCAAGAAGGCCTCCGGCGTCCTCAACCTGTTCTCCTATCTCGACCGTTATCCCCGCCAGCTCTCAGGCGGCCAGCGCCAGCGGGTCGCCATGGGTCGCGCCATCGTGCGCGAACCCTCGGTGTTCCTGTTCGACGAGCCGCTCAGCAACCTCGATGCACAGCTGCGCGTGCAGATGCGCACCGAAATCAAGGCGCTGCACCAGCGGCTGAAGTCGACCATCGTCTACGTCACCCACGACCAGATCGAGGCCATGACCATGGCCGACCGCATCGTGGTGATGGACCGTGGCAGGATCCAGCAGGTCGGGGCGCCGTTGGAACTCTATGACAGGCCGGCCAACAAGTTCGTCGCCGGCTTCCTCGGCTCGCCGTCGATGAGCTTTGTGTCCGGGGCGCTCAAGACGACGCCCGATCAGACCTGGTTCGAGTCGGTCGGCGGTGGACGGCTTGCGCTCGCCGGCAAACCGGTGCCGGCAGGCAGCGCGGTTGAGGCCGGCATCCGGCCCGAGCATTTCATCATCGGTGAAGCCGCCGACGCCATGGCGCTCAAGGTTGACGTCGTCGAGCCGACCGGTTCCGAAACCCATGTCTACGGCGCCATCGGCGCCGATACGGTGCGCGCCGTGTTCCGCGACCGGGTGCCGGTCCGGCCTGGCGACCTGCTGCCGGTCTCGGTCGACCCCGGCAACATCCATCTGTTCGACACGGCGACGGGTCTGCCGCTGAGATGACGACGGAAACTCCGATATGAAGACGCCGGCCGACATCATTACGCGGCTGCAGCTGATGTCTCAGGACGGCACCAAGTCGGATCGCCGGCTGGCAAGCCTCGTCCTGTCCGATCTCGACTTCGCCTCCAAGGCCGCGATCTCCGAGATCGCCGCGCGCGTCGGCGTCAGTGAGCCGACGGTCACCCGTTTCTGCCGCAATCTCGGCTGCGAGGGCCTGCGCGACTTCAAGTTCCACCTGGCGCAGGCCATCGCCATCGGTGGCCAGTACCTGTCGCCGGAGCCGCTGAGCCGCGACGCCCGCGAGCAGCGCATTGCGTCGGCCATCACCGAAGCGGCTGTTACAGCTATCCAGCGTGCCAGCGAGAATCTCGACATGACGACGCTGGTCGACGTCGCCGCGCGCCTCGCGGCATCGGGCAATGTGCTGTGCATCGGTTCGGGTGGCATTTCCTCGATGATGGCGACCGAAATGCAGAACCGGCTGTTCAGGCTCGGCCTGCCGGTTCTGGCGCAGATCGACGGGCAGCTGCAGCGGATGTATGCCGCCGTTGCCACGCCAGACACCACCGTGGTCGCCTTCTCGGTCTCAGGCTATGCGCGGTCGGTCATCGAGGCGGTGCAGGTCGCCCAGCAATATGGCGCCGCCACGGTGGCCGTCACCGCGCCCGACTCCGCACTGGCCAAGGCGGCCGATACGGTCATCCACCTGCAGCCGCTCGAGGACGGCAATATCTACAAGCCGACATCGTCGCGCTACGCTCTGCTGGCGATCGTCGACATGATCGTGACATCGGTCGCCGAGACGCGCGGCCCGAAGGTGCTGGAGAACCTGCGCCGCATCAAGCAGAGCGTGAACACATTGAAGGTCGACGATCCGCGTTTGCCGCTGGGCGATTGAACTTCAGGTAGATGATTGACCGCAGAGCGCTTCGACACTTCTTGCCAGCGCCTCCGGATCACCCACAATGCGCAATGTCTTGAGCCGGGCCGTGCCGCCGGCAACGACCGAAACGGCCGATGCCGGCGCGCCCAGCGCCTTGGCGACCAGCTTCTCCAGCGCTTGGTTGGCGGCGCCGTTTTCCGGCACGGCGCGGACCCGCGCCTTCACATGACTTCGTCCGTCCGCCGATGTTTCGACGCCTTCGAGCCGGTCCACGGAAGACTTCGGCGTCAGCCGCACGAACAGATCGACGCCGTTCTCGCGAATGCGATGCGGCGCGCTCATGCGACCGTCAGGCCAGCAGCAGCGGCGCGATCGTGGTGAGAATGAACTGCCTGAGGAAGAACAGGATCAGCAGCAGGATGATCGGCGAGATGTCGATGCCGCCAAGGTCGGGCATGAAGCGGCGGATCGGCCGCAGCGCCGGCTCGGTCAGCCGGTAGAGCATGTTGCCGATGCTGCCCACGAACTGGTTGCGCGAGTTGACGACATTGAAGGCATAGAGCCAGGAAAAGATCGCCGAGGCGATGATGACCCACCAATAGAGGTCGAGCGCCATGACGATGGTTTGAATGAGGGCGAGCATGCCGGTCTCCGATTGTTGCCGACATGTAGCCATTACGCGCCAAACCGGCAAGGGCAGGGTTCCGCCACGCGACCGACGGTCGGGTTTTCGGTGAAGCGCCGCCTTGACAGGAAACCGCGTCGCCCGATAAATGCGCCATCCGCTGGACGGGGCTGTAGCTCAGCTGGGAGAGCGCGTCGTTCGCAATGACGAGGTCAGGAGTTCGATCCTCCTCAGCTCCACCAGCGGAATAATCGATTGTCAGCCTTTCCCGCGCGGTAACGCCCAAGCGTCATCCGATACGCGCGATGCGTCACACGGCGTCGATACCCCCAAAAATGGCCAGATGCGATTTCGCCGTTTCCAGGCGAAATGGTTGTCAATTGGACTTATGGCGATGACCGCTGTCCGATCGACGCTATTTTTTTTGCGAGCCGTCCCATTAGACTGGCGTTCTCAAATCAGTTTTTTCTGTGTGTTGTGACAAGGCGTTTCGGCGGGGGCGACCGAAGGCGCTATATGGATTCCGAGTCGAAATGAAGAATTCGCCTGCGAAAGCAAAGACGTGTCCATTCGCGAGAATCTTGCTGCAAATCTCAGGCGGCTCTGCAAGGACCATGCTTCCGTCAGCGCGGTATGCCGCGAGTTGGGCATCAACCGCACGCAGTTCGAGCGTTACCTGCAGGGGCAGACCGTTCCCAACAAGGCCACCGCCAAGCTGATCTGCGACTACTTCCGCATCGACGAAGCCGAACTGTACCGGGATCCCGGCACGCCTGAACCCACGGCTCCCGGCCTGCCGCCGATTTCCGAAAGCCTGTTCACCCAGATGATCCGCCCGCCCGCCCCATCGATCGCGGGCGGCACATATTTCACCTATTTTTCGATCCCGACCCGCTCCGACCTCCTGATGCGGTCGGTGACCTTCGTGCGTCGCGAGGCCGAATTGGTGACGTTCCGCCGGGTCACAGGATGGTCGGAGCGCCGCGGCTCGACTTGGGGGCGGGCGCGCGGCAATCACTATGGCGTGGCGATCTCGCGCCTCAACTGGATCTATTTCAGCGGCGTCAACCGCCGCCAGATGGGCGAGCCATCGCTGATCTCGGTACAGTGGGCGCCTATCTCCGAACCGGTGCTGACCGGCAAGGCCATGCTTCTGACCGAAGCCGGGCCGGCATTCGTGTCGGTCATCATGCGGCAGGACATGTCCAATATCCGGCCCAGGCATGCGATCCGCATGGCGCATGTCGTCAGGCTCGATGATCCCAGCATCGATCAGCTCGTCGTCAGCCTCGCCCGAGACGGGCTGGATTAGCCGCCTGCTTACGCTAAATAAGAACAAGGATATCCCGAAAGAGCGTATGCCGGCGATTGCCTACTCCGTATCTGAGTAAAATCGATTTTTTAGACTTTACAGCCGAGAAAGATATTTTAGATCATATTTGATTTACTACAATTTTAACAAAGAATTAACTCTCCGGACCTTACCTTTGTTCTCGCGGGTCCGAACTTGGCCCGCATTCAGCGGCTCGGCCGACCAATTGGCCGACTCGACATGTCAGTGTAGCCAATACGCATTCCTGAGTTCCATCCGATGACAGGAGCAGCACGTGTCAAATCAGTCACTACGTCAGTCAGAGCTCGATAGTCTGCAATATATCGCGACGATGACCAACGAGCTGGTGCAGATGGCGGAAGCAAGCCGTTTTCCCATGATCTCCTATCTGCTCGGCATGGCCTATGCCGAGGCCTTCGATGTCTTGCGCGGCGCAAGGCCCGCCAGACATGCGCAGCTCAGCGGCAACCCGATGCACCCCAAGGCACACGCGAAAGACAACCACGCTCAGCCAAGAACAGCGTAGCGCGATGGGCGGCTGCTAATGCATGTCGCCCGGAAGTGTCCTCGGTTCCGGGATAACGACCTGCATAACATCAGAAGCTTACAGCAGGTCGGGCGAATCCTATTCGCCGCGACATGCTGTAGTCCCGCAAACTGAACACGAATGGCGCCGTGCGGCTGACGCGCGAGCCGAGTTCCGGCGGCGGCGCCGGCACGGTGGCGCCCTGCAGCACCGCGAGCGCGGCACGGTCTAGTTCGGCGTCGCCGGACGAACGGACGACCCGGGCCGACAGGATCCGGCCGGACGGGTCCATGGTGAAAGTCACGTTCACATTGCCCTGCGCGCGCCGCGATTTCGCGGCGCTCGGGTAGCGCTTGTGCCGGTTGATCCACGCCGTCAGCCGCGATTCCCATTTGGCCGGGCTGACACCCGAAAACCCCGCCACGGATCTCGGCGCCGCTGCCTTGGCGGCGGGCCTGGCCTCGGCGCTCGCCGCACTTACCGTCTTCAGTGGTACCGCCTCTTCCTTCCTCGGCTTTGGTTTGGGATTGTCGACAGGTTTTTTGACCATGGCTTCGGTCGGTTTCTTTTCCTTGCGCCGCTCCGTCGGCCTTGCCTGCGGCAGCGGAACGACAACCTCCGGCGCGACGGCCTCGACAATATCGGGGACGACCTCCTCCAGCGGTGGCTGGTCGTCCGGTTCGGTCTTCATCATCTCCGTGGGCCCGTCCGGCGGCGCCGTCTCCGGCTCGGCAGCAGGTTCCGCTTGCTCGATCACCTTGTCGGGCTCGGCCTCGGCGGTCTTCTCGCTCTCTTCCACCGGCTCGGTCTGGTCGGAAATGGCCGCATCGAGCATCGCGGCCTGTTCGGGCACCGCCGGCGTCACCATCATAGGCGCCATTTCGATCACCGGAGCCGGCGGCGGTCCGCCATCCGAGGGTTCGACTGAACTGAAATTCTGCACGGCATAAGCGACCGCGACATGCGCACCAAGCATCAGCACGGCCGCACATGCCCACAGGACAAGGTCGCGCCAGCCGAAGCATGACAGCGCCACCGTGGGCGAGGCGGCCGATCGTGTCATGGGGCGGCCGCTGCGCCTGGCACCGGTGCGGCGGCATCACCGGTGGGAGCGGCCTCCAGGCCGACCAGGGCGACCTTCAGGTAGCCGGCGCCGCGCAGCAGGTTCATCGCCTCCATCAGGTCGCCATAGGCGACCGCCTTGTCGGCGCGCAGGAAGATCCGCATCTGCTTGTCGCCCTTGGTGCGGCTGTCGAGCGTGGCGGCAAAAGCCGGGCGCGGCACGGTGTCATTGCCGATCGCGAGCGTGAGATCATCCTTCAATGTCAGGAAAAGCGGGGTCTCGGGGCGCGGCGCCGGCGTCGCCGTCGAGCCCGGCAGGTCGACATCGACATCCACCGTCGCCAGCGGCGCGGCGACCATGAAGATGATCAGGAGCACCAGGATGACATCGATGAAGGGGGTGACGTTGATCTCGTGGCTCTCCTCGAGATCGTCATCCATGGTCTGTCGGATTCTGCTACCCATGGTCTTGCTCCGCTACTCGGCCGCCAGCGCTGTCGCGGGCGCGACGGCGCGGAAATCGAGGTCGCGGCTGACCAGCCTTTCGACGCCCGCCGAGGCGTCGGCCAGGATCTGCCGGTAGCCGGCTATCGAGCGGGCAAAGACGTTATAGACCACCACCGCCGGAATTGCCGCGACCAGACCCATCGCGGTGGCCAGCAGCGCCTCGGCGATACCTGGCGCGACCACGGCGAGATTGGTGGTCTGCGCCTGCGAAATGCCGATGAAGGCGTTCATGATGCCCCAGACGGTGCCGAACAGGCCGACGAAAGGCGCGGTGGAACCGATCGTCGCCAGCAGGCCGGTGCCGCGCGACATGCGCCGCGACGCCGCCGCCTCGATGCGCGACAGGCGCGAGGTAACCCGTTCCTTCAGCCCGTCCCCGCCGACGTGGTCGAGCGCGCCGGCCGAAAGCGCGGTCTCTTCCTCCGCGGCCCGGACTAGGAGCGCGCCGGGGCCGCCACTGCGGTCGAGCGCATGGCTCGCCTGCTTCAACGTCGCGGCATCGCCGATCGCGCGGACAGCACGGCGGACGCGCAGCTTGCCGCCGAAAATCTCCAGTGATTTGGCCAGCCATATCGTCCAGGTGACCAGCGACGCGAAGGCCAATCCGATCATCACTGCCTTCACGATAATGTCGGCGGCGATGAACATGCCCCAAGGCGAAAGGTCGTGCGGCAGGTTAAGCTCCATCGTCCCCGCAGGTGCCGCCCCGGCCGGCAGCGCGGGCGCCGGCGACGCTGGTGCGGCAGCCGCCGGCAGTTTGAGCCGGCGCGGCAGGTGCCCCGACTGCTGGAGTAGCGCTGGCCGGTTGCTCCTGGGCCATCGCGCCGGCCGCCGCCAGCATCACCGATGCGACAAACGCCGCCAACAAACCATGTCTCGACACGAGCTTCTTCCTTGCTCTCACAGCGGCCCTGGTCATGGCATTTCTGCAGCGCGGCCGGCGCTTTCCAATCCTGGCTACGGCAGGCAGGTGCCCCGTGTGCTAAAAAACATGATCTTTCTAGTCAACATTGAAGATGACTGCAACACTCAACAATCTTGGGAATGTGCCGTAAAACCCTGAAACGCTACGGCGCGGTGGCCCGGCGATATCTGTCCCAAGCTGCACGATGCCGGGCATCCGGTGTCGCCGCATCGATGCGAACTCGCTAGAGTGATCGGGCGGCAAGGAGTCCCGGATGATCAAGGCAACACCCTTCGACTACCCCTATGACGGCAGGCTGGTGCCGCAAAACACAGCACTCGTCGTCATCGACCTGCAGCAGGATTTCCTGTCGACGACGGGCTATTTCGCCCGGAAGGGGTATGACCCCTCGCCGCTGCGGGCGATCCTGCCCACTGTGAACCGCCTGATCGCGGCCGCGCGCAGGGCCGGGCTCACAATCGTCCACACTAGATGTTTGATCCCAGGGTTTGATGGTGCATT
>NZ_ML703275.1 GCF_008520305.1 Mesorhizobium sp. SARCC-RB16n
CGAAGGTTGTGTCCAACTTTCGGGGGTCAGTTCAGTCCCATGGTGTTCTTGGAGCACTCTCCCAGCCGCAGCGTCGCTTGATGAGTATTCTTTGCTCGCCGGAAAGCTTCCAAGGCCTCGGCCGGCGATGGAATCTCAAGGCCGGCTGCGGCCAATTTCGCACACAGCGCCGGCTCAGACGCAATCGCTGCGGAGAGCTGGTCTTGTGTCGGATAAAGAGCCAGCGTACCGCTTATGCCGACCAATGTTCCGGATGCCGCCGCCATGATAAAGGCTCCCGCATTGAACATGATCACGGCTTCGCAAAAACGTTGAACGTGGAGACGATAAGATCCGTCGTATAGACTGTGTCGCCGTTGCGTTGGAAAGAGTTGTTGCTGATACGGCCTTCGACAAAGACGACATCGCCGGCCTTGGCGTTTTCTGCCACCCAGGTGGCCTGCTTCTCCTCCAGGACAGTCACCTGGACCCAGTCAGTAGCTTCCTTGGGAAGGCCTTGTTCGTCCCGCCAATTGCGATTGGTGGCGATGTTGACCCTCGTGCTTTTGTCAAAGGGCGCTACCGATCCGACATTGCCATGAATGGTGAACCTGTTGACGCTTTTCATCTGGGTAACTGCCTCTTTTGATGGAACTAATTTAGCCGCCCGGGGTGACTTGGGATTATGGTCTGCTAAGGTTGAACCAGGTGCGCTGCCGCAGCCCATTCGTGTCGTCGTAATCGATGTAGTAAGGCTTTGCGCGGCGCGGGCGTTGAATGTCGTAATAGGTGGTCGTTCGATCGTTATGCGCTCCGCTGGAAACATAGGTAACTTGGATCTGCACGGTGCGGTCGCCGAGCTGAATGGTCCCAGTCGGGCTTCCGTCGGCCCGACCATGGTGCATTCCAAAGCTGGCAAGCTGACCGAGATTGGCCGCCGCGATTCGGCACATGCTGGCTTGGCCTTGCCCCGGCCGGTCGGTAGCCGGCGCGTAAGGCGTCCACCCCTGCGGGCAAGCCTCGTACGGCTCGAAGCGGGCGCCCGACGAGTTGGCTCGCGGTCAAGTCGGCCACGAAAAGCCCGGCAATCCCATGGCTTCGATCAGCCTATCTATTGGTGGATGACAAGAGGGCGTGCCCTGCCAGTCACCGGACAGACAAAGGAGGACCTGACACCCCCACTCGGATGCGAGTGATTTGGACGGAAGAGACGCGGCGCCCGCGACAGCGGCAGCGCCTACAACGAGATATTTCAGCACGGTCGTGGCCCTTTTCTTTGTGACGCTTTTTGACACTTTACTATGGATTTTGGTCCAGGAAAAGGGCAGACCGAACAGGCGGGTTCGTGCGAATACATAGGTTTATGCTGCCAAATGAAGCGGGCGGGGTGAACAACCCCCTTCGAGACAATATCGCGGCGTTTCTCGACGCCGAGCGCCGTAAGCGAAAGCTTCGCCATCAAGACATGGCGGAACTGTTCAAAACGGCACCCGGTCAAGGGCTCGCGTACCGCACGTACATTCGGACCACAAAAAAGCGAAACAACGTGACGCTGCGCACCCTCGAACACATGGCCCAGGCGCTCCAGGTGTCGATCGCGACACTTCTGGGCGGCGGCGCTGAGGTGGAACCTTGGGCGCACAAGCTCACCGAAAAATCCATTCGCACGCGCCTCGCCGCCATCATCAACAGCGAGCGTGAGCGCCGCAATCTGGTCCGCTATCAAATGGCTGAGCTCCTGGGTGTCTCTGAGATCACTTTCACCAAGCTCGAGCGTGCCGCCGGCAATGTCAGTGTCGATACGATCGCCGCCGTCGGCGAGGCGCTCGGTCGCGATCCGGCGACCTTCCTGTTTCAGGAATCTGATAGCCAGCACCAACCGGCCTGATTTGGCGCGGCCGATTCCCCAAGGCTGCTTTGCAACAGCCTCTTGCGGCTTTTCGGATCGCTCTGCTGTCGCGGTTTTTGCGGCCTCGGCCGTCAGCCGGTCGACCAATCGTGACCAGAGAATGGCTTCAAGCCGCCGGAAGCGCCGTCGGATCTGGGGCTAAACGGTCGGCTGCTGAGTTTATTGCGGAAGCTTCCTGTGGACACCGCTTTTTTGAAGCCTGTCGGGTAAGATTTCAGGCCGAGATTGGGCCGAAATTTCGCAATCCAGTCGATCTGACGACGATGCACGACCACAATATGATTGGGAAGGTTCCTGGCTCGCCATTGCCTGCGCTGCATGACGCGCAGCAAACCGAGCGTGCTGGCTTTGCGCAGCGCATTGCGTACGGTGGTCGGCCCAACGCCGGCGCGATCGCCGATCTCCTTTACCGGTCGGTCGCATTTGCCGTGCTGTCGCCAGTCCGACATGACGATGTAGAGCGCGGCGCTCTCTCCTTCGGTGAACTCGCCCGCGAACTCGGGCCGGACAGCCTGCATGCGGGCGAGACGCCGTTTGCGCGCCCATCGTACAGGATCTCGTCGGCCGCGGGCAGCCTCGCGCCGGCTTCGCTCGCTGCGGGGCCGTTGCGGATAACATGAGCGAGGTAGCGCGCTACCATCCGCGCGGGCCTTGTTGAGGTTGGCGCGGTGCTGGGCAGCCTTCTCGCAAAGCCGCTCCGCATCATCCTCGCCCAACGATTCCTCGCCGTAGAGCTTCCATATCTGGCGGCAAAAGTCGTCCAACTCGACCAATGCCCGGATGTTCGTGAGCCATAGGCTCAACGTTGAATACAGATCCATCTCTTTCCTCTCGCCAGGCCGTACAAAGCCGTGGCGCGGAAGCGCAATTTCTCTTGCAATGTCGGGAAGGACCGGCTACCGTCTCGCATAATCTTCGGGCGAGATCAGGAGCGCCAACTCCTGTAGCCTATTCCCTGGAAAAGCCGGCCTCCGCGCCGGTTTTTTTGTGCTCGGTTGCACCCTCCGTTCAGACTCGCTTGGCATGATTGCAAGGCGCGACATCCAAAGTAAAGTATCAAAATTCGGCAGATTGCGAGTCGTTGAGGTCGCCGCCTTACAAGGCGTTCTCCTCAAAGTCGGTATTGCGGGCTGTCCGGTGCCTGACGATCGTCAGGTCGGCGCCGCTCCTGTTCCAACAGATCGCGCAAGCCGCTCCAGAACGGCGCGGGCCCGGGTTCAGCACGTTGACGGTGAGCGTCGAGGCACCGCCGGACAAGAGGCTTCACCTTCTGCCGGCCAACGCACTTTAAGAACTCCTTGGTTCCAACGCATCGAGTCGGCAAAATCAGGCGGCCTCGCCACTTCGCTCCTGGGAGATCAGCTTAACGGCGCATGGCGATGGGCCGCGTGGCGGGGGGGTGAGTATCACCCGTTCAGCCTCGTGCCGTATCGCGGACCTGACCCGAGCGCAGTGGCGGGCGGCGACATCGAACCCTTTTCAAGCTGGTGCTGCGCGCTGGCAGCCATCAGGAGCGCGCCCAACAGCCGAGATCACGACAGGCGGCCGAACCTGACTACCGTGTTCGCCTCACTCCAACCAGGCCTTTTCGGCGGGCGATGAACTCGCGGGCCAAGGGCAGGAAGAACGCCTTGCTCAACCGCCCGAGCGGCGGATCGGGTTCAAGATAGAACGACTGACCAACTATATCAGTGTTGTACTCGTCAAAAATGATCCAGAGCCGCAGCGCGGCATCGAGGCCGGCTCGGCGCTTCTCGATATCGGGCAGTTCCACAGCGAAGCCGCCCGGCCCAGGTTGTTTGGTGGTGATCGGGAAAAACAGGACCAGGTCGCCTTCGGCGCGGACCAGGCGGACGCCCACCACGACGGGCCGGCTCTTGCGGCCCTCTGTTTCACCGCTCGCCGCTTCCCGCGCCCAGAGATAGGGATAGCGGATAACGCTGGCCGTTTGGATATCTTCGAAGCTCACGGCTGAAGCATCTCTTCTGAATCGGCGTAGGCCTCGACCGCGTTCTCGAACTCCTCCAGCAGGCTGTCGGACATGGTGTCGATTGTGCCGACGGCGCGCCTGTCCGCGCTGCCGCGCAGGCGCCGATAGTCTTCAATGTTGAGAAGCACCAGGCGCGGCTTTTTTCGCTGCGTTATGGTCACAGGATGGCGCATGGCCTCAGCGATGATATCACCGGATTTGCGCGACAGGTCACTGGTCGAGTAGGTGCCACCGGGTTTCGCCATCTCGGTCTCCTGCATTTGCTGTTATTGCTGTATATTACAACACTCGCTTTAAATCGCAAGCCTAGAAGCCGCCCCGTTATTGTGACCCATGCAAGCCCGTCTTCAAGCTCTTCCACCTCGGCCAGGTTGCGCGGCCAGATGAAGAGCGCCGTGGACTGGGACAGGGGCCTCGATCTTCGATCCAACCGGGCATATCTGGCTGATCTGCCAGCGCTCGGCGGGGCAGGCCGGCGGCGTAGAGGCGGCGTCACAGTACGACAACTTGCGACGGCGGATCCGCGCGATGGCCGGGGACGATGGGCAAGGCCTGAACCTTGCCCAGCGACAGCTCAGCCGAGAGCCGACATCTGCTGCTCTGCCGCCTTGCGGTCGATGGTCTGGCCGGGGTTCTCGACAGGACGCTCGAAAGGCTTCGACTGCTCGCCGACGATCCGTTAGTAGGCAGCAACTGCACCTTCCGCTCCCATGCGGAGGGAGTGGGCCTGGATGCCCATGTCGGCTGCGAATTCGCGCTTGCGCTGTGCGGCGTTGTCATATCCGACCGGTCCATCGAGATCCTCGTCGCGAACGTCATTGGCCGCCTTGGCGGTGGCATGGCGAGCCTCGGTGACGACGCGGGAGTAGAACTGGCCGGCGCCGTGCGCGGACCCGACGTAGGCGCCGACGATGCGCTGGTGGCAGATGAGATGAGGACCGCCTTGGCCGCAAACTGAAGATCGCTCGGTGATCGGCTTGCCGAGAAGGACCTGGCCCGGCGCTGGAAGGTGCAGACTTCAGCTTGGTGCGAGAGCGCAGTCGCCCGGTAGTCGGCGTATCCGCATCGGCCGCCGGAAGCGTAAAGACGAGAAGGGCGAGAGCTGACGCCGCTGTCGCTGGAAGCGATGATGCATTTCTTGGGCGAACCGACGGGCGCAGGCGCTGGCGTCTAGGGATACCTGTGGTTGCCGATTCATAACCACAATGAATCGGTCGAGCCGCTTCGATTCAAACAACGCGTTGGACGCCGCTTTCAAAGAACGCGAAACTCCGGCCATGGAAAACGACGCGGCAGGCCCGGTTCATCTTCGCCGCATAGACCCGTCGCAGAACATGCGGCGCTTCTATACGCTTGCCATCCAACCGACCTTGTTCGGTGATGCATCGGTCATCCGTAACTGGGGCCGGATCGGAACCAACGGCCAGTCGATGATGGAAACCTTCGATAGCGAAGACGATGCAGTCACCGCGTCGGTGAAGCTTCAACGTGCCAAACGCCGGCGCGGATATCGCCCCTGCGATCCGGCCTGAGCGCGGGGCGACAGCAAAGCGAGATTGCGCAAAAGCTCACCGGCGAGCAGGCCAGACAAAGGCGAAGGTCGGCAGCCTGTCCAAGCACATTGCAGATGAGCCAGAGCCAGGTCGATAGGTCGGCGAACGCCAAGGCCGGTGGCTGCAGCGGCGAGCGTCTTGTGCGCACAGCAAGCGGCCCCGATCGGATGGAGAGAAGGCCGCCCGATCATGACCGGTTGCCGTTTCCGGAGCTGTCGTGACCGACATCGGGTTGCGGAGTCTGCGGGCGGCCTTTCTACCCGTCGTCCAGCTCCTCGATTAGCATCTTTTCGAGGGTGCGCTGAGAGCCCCGGCGAGCGAGGGCGCTTGCGGGACGGGCGAAGAGCCGGCTGGGAGTTTTCGCCGCCCATGCGGCGAGCGATGTGCAGCTGGATCGCTTCGAAAACGCTCCCGCGCCGCTGGCGGCGCGGGAGTTCTCTGACCTGCCGGTCAGTCGACCGGGTTCCAGATGATGGCGTAGGTGTCGTCGTCATCCTGGCCGGCGGCGCGGCCGAGATTGGCGTAGAGCTTGCGCGGGCCGAACTCGGGTGCGGCAATAGACAGGCTGACATAATCCTTGCCGGAAGCCTCGCCGATCCGGATCCAGCCGGCACCGACCTCGACGCCTTGGGTCAGCACCCGGAAGTCGGGATGGGTATCGGCGCTCTTGGCCTGATTGGGCACGATGTCGATGTCGGCACGGACGCTGAGCGTCTTGAGCTGCCCCTTGTAGCCGCCGTTGTCCTGCTTGGTGACGTAGCCGATCGCGGTCATTGGAAGTCTCCTTTTGGTGCTCGCCGGGGACCATTCCCCTGCGATGGCGGACCGTGATGGGCGCGTCCGGCCTGTCCGAACCCGTCAGGGCCGCAGCGGCAGCGGAGGACCCGAGCGGTAGCTTTTTTGAAGCGAAGCGGCGCGAGGAAGCCGCCGCAGGCGGCGGGGAAAAAAGCTGGCGGCCGAGGGTTTCGGGGGGCCGGATCCGCCCATAGGTCAACAAGCCAGCGGCAGGGGAATGGTCCTTGGAGAGAGCTTGGAGACGGCCGGGAGACGCGGTTGGTGCAGCCGGCAGAAGACAACGGCGATGGGAGGGTCGCTGACGCACAAATGGCGTGCCGATATCGAGATCGAGCCGAGACAGCATGCGCCAGAGTCCCCATGAGCGGGCGCGTCTGCTGAGCGGGCGAGCCTGTCGGGGCTGAAGCTGAAATCGGAGCGGGCGCGGCGCTCGCGGGAGATTTGCCGGGCAGTCGATGCTGCCTCACAAGGTGGACGAGCGGCGGCGTCCAGAACGTCGCCGCCCGCCTGCTTGGGATTACTCGGCCACGAACAGCGGCCGGACTTTCAACCACTGGTCGGCGGTGCGGAAGCCGCCTCGATCCGTGTAGCTTTCGACGGGAACTTTCATCCAGCGCGGCAGCCAGCCATCGATCTTTTGCCGGCCGTTTTCGCCGGACAGGAAGTCGCGAATGATGGTCTTTTGCGTCTTCACCTTCTCCGATGAATTGCCATCCGCGACGAGCTTGCCGCCGATATCAGCAAGTAGCGCATTGGCGACCTCCCTGTCGCGCAGCAGGTCGAAGAAAGCATCGTCCGGCTGCCAGCAAGCGCCGAGATTGACATTCAGATGATTGCCGAGCGCCTCGACCATGGCGCTGCCTGCGCCAAGCGTCTCGGCCATGACGAGGGCCAGAACACGCTGCACATCGTCATCGGACAACGCAAGCAGCCGGGCGAAGATGCTGGCGAGAGCAAAGTCATCACTGTTACCGCCGGCTATTGCGCCCTCCTCGTCCGGCGACCCGAGCAGCGCCCAAACCTCGCGGCGTCTTTCAGCGAAAGCGGCTTCGGCGCGGCCTGCGGCGATACTCGCCGCGACCGATTCGTTGGCGGCGCGCTGCGGCTCGACGCGCACTTGCCAGAGGCTCGAACCGGCAATCGCATGCGCCACCATCACGCGGAGCGCCGCGCCCGGATGGTCGAGCATGGCGACACGAACGGCGGCGTGACGATGCAAATCAACATAGTTCTGCATCGGGCCGCTGAGTTCGGGCCGTGACGGCTTGGCCGGCGCTTCGGCATCCTCCGCGCCTTCGCCGGCCTCGCCATTCGCGCGGGCGCGGCGCGCTTCCTTGCGCGACAGCCAGCCTTCATGGCCATCGACCTCACCGCGATGCGAGACGGTGATGACGACCTTGCCGCCCTTTTTCTTCGGCGTCTTTTCGTAGTCCCATGAATGAAAGTACTGGCCGGGTTCCAGCACCACCACCTCGCGCCATCCGGCCTGAATATAGGCATCGCGTCGGGCGGCAATCGCCTCGTTCTGCTTTTGCCAGAACAGGTCGGCGTCAGCGAAATAGCTCTCCTCGCCGAACAGGTCGGAAACGGTCAAGCCAGGATAATCCTCGACCGAAAACAGCGCCACCTTGGTCGAGATCGACTGGCCGCCGAACAGCCATTGTTTCAGCTGGAAGCCGCGCGGCGCGCGGTGGTCGGGGTCGGCGAACAGCGCCAGCCAGTCCTTCTGCTGCGCCTTGGAGGCCATGGTGAGATGGCGCACCGTCTCGGCGTCGATCTCCTCGCGGCGATAGGCTTCGCGTATCTTCGGCAAGAGATCGCCAAGCGCCAGAATGCGTTTCACCTGAGGCTCGGTGAGGCCGAAGGTAGCGGCGATATCGGCAACGCCACGGCCTTCCTTGATGAGGCGCGTGAAGGTTTCCCATTGCGAAACCTCATCGGGATCGAGGCGGGCGATGTTTTCGATCAGCGAGGCTTCGAGCGCATCGGCGTCGTCGCCCTCCTCCATGATAGCGCAGGGCAAGGGCTCGGCCTCGCCCCGCTCGTCGGCGACTGTCTTTGCCGCGAAATAACGCCGCCGTCCGGCTACGATTTCGAAGGTTTCCGGGGTGCCATTGGGCCGCACCAGAAGCGGCACCAGCACGCCGCGCGCTCGGACCGATGGCAGGATGTCGGAAATGTCGGGCGCGCGCTTGGAATGGCGCATGTTGATGGCCGAGACGCTCAACTGGTCGATGGAAACGTGGGCAAGTTGCATGATTTTTCTCCTTTGGCTGTGGGTGGAACTTTCCCGCCGCGAGGCCGAAGGGCCGAGCGGCGCGAACGGTTCGCGCCTAACGGCGCTCATGTTCCGCCGGGTCGGGCGGAAGCTCGGAAACGGGCAATGAAAGAGCGGCGGCGGTCTGCCGCAAAAGCCCTTCGGCTTCAGTGATGTGGCCGGAGAGCCGAGCGGCTTCGGCGTAAACCGAGAGCGGAAACCGCGCTCGGAAATAAAGATCGCGCTCGATGCCGAGGCCAAGCGGCCCCCTGACATTTGCAAGCTCGGCAAGGCTGACGCTGCCGAGTTCGGGAAAGCCGAAGCCGAGGTCGCAAAGGCCGAACAGCGTGTCGCCGTCGGCGTCCAGTTCGGTCAGGAGCCAGGTCGCCGCGCCTGCCGGATTGAACAGTTTGAGGACGGGAAAATGGTCGGTTTCGGTCTCGGCGGCGCCATTGCCGAGCAGCCGGGCGCGCAATGCGTTGGTAATCAGGATCATGGCAAAACTCCTCGTCAGAACAGGGTGAGTTGATTTCGGGAGGCCTTGTCGAAGAGGCCGATATCGCGCGGCTTTTGCGCCGCGCGCGAACGCATCGGCGCATCCATCAGGACGGCGAGCCGGTCGCGCGTGGTGACCCGCCTTCGCGAAGCCCGCTTCGGCGGGCGAAGGGAGGTCGGACGGACGCCGGGAACGAGCGTCTGCTCGCCTTCTGGTGTCGGCTCGGTCTGCAGGGAATCGGGATCGCGGGCCGTCATGCCGCGAGCCCTTCCTGCGTCTCGCCTTCTGCGTCGGCCTGAAAGCCAAGCAGAAAATCGGCGGCCTTTGAGGCAAGGCTGGCAGCGCGGAAAATGGCGCGGTTGTCCTCGCGCAACACCGTAAGCCATGAGCCGATGTAATCGGCATGGCGCACGGTCGGCTCGATGCCGAGCGTCGTGCAGACAAACGCTGCGGCAATCTCGGCAACATATCCTGACAGTCCAGCCCTAAACTGAAATTTTTTCGTAGTGAAGACGATGCTGGTCATGCCGCCATCTCCTCTGCCTGGGGCTGCTGCGCGTGCATCCAGTCGGCTGCCTGTTGCGCTTTGCTGGCGGCGGTGAAAATGGCCTTGGGGTCGTCCTTCAGGACCTTGACCCACGAGGCAACGTAGGCGGCATGATCGGGGCGCGGATGGTGAGCGATGCCCAGATCAGCCAGGACGAGCCCGCTGAGAATTTCCACGCAGCATTCTTCGGCGGCATAGGCCGCCGATCCGAAGCGGCCGGAAAGATCGCGGTCGAGCCTGTGCTTGGAGCCAGTGGCGTGCCCACATTCATGGAGCCACACCCCATAAAATGACGCGGCGTCGCGGAACGACGTGAACGGCGGCATGGATACGGTGTCGGTCGATGGACGGTAATAGGCTTCCGACCCGGCGAACTCGGTCTTGACGCCCAGGTTGGCGATGAACGCTTCCGCATGGGCGAGGCGTTCGGCCTCGGGCAGCGTGGGTGTTGCCGGACGCTCGTAGCCGTCGACCTGCGCGACATTGAAGACGGAGAATGCACGGGCGAACATCCGCCGCTGCCCGTCATCGTCGCCCTCATTGTCGGTCTGCCTGGAAACCTGAATCTCCCTCCACAACACTACTGTGGTGGAGCGTTCTCCTTCACGCACCTGCGCGCCGGCATCCTGCCATTGCTTGTAGGTGCCCCAGAGGCCGTCGCCATATCCGGCTGCGAAACCCGCAGCCCAGAGCGCCAGCGTGTTTACGCCGCGATAGCGCTTGCCGGATGAGACGTTGGTCGGACGGGCGATGCTGGTTCCGTTGTGGAACCAGGGCGCATGCCATTCTCCGGCGCCTTGCTCGATGGCGGAAATGATCTCGGCCGTGACGCGGGAATAGACGTCGGCGCGCTGGACAGAGGTTGAGCTGGACATTGGGGAATCTCCTCGGCCGGCGGCGCGAGCCTCTCTCGCCTCCTCAACCGACCGCCCGACTCCGACCGTCCTCTTCCTCTCCCGCCGCCCGCTCGGGCGGCTGTTCCTGGTTTTTTGTCTTGTCATAATCATTGCTCCTTCTGCGCCGGGGCCTGTCCCGACGTCGGAGCAGCGGATTGCGATGCCTCAGGTGTGGCCGCGCACTCGCAGAGCCGAAGCGTAAGCGGAGGACGGCGATCAGCCGTTGCGCGGATGCGCCGGGCATCGCGCGCTTCGACCACGCCGGGCGCGCCACCGGCGCAGGAGCACACCAGGCTCCCCTCAGGAGCCGGGCACGGGTTGGCCCCTGTCTATATTGCTGAGGACCGTCTTCGCTCGCTCAAGGTCCCGCTGAAGGATGCTTCGTTGAAGCTGGGACAGCCGCTTCTCCTTCAACAGGCTTGCGGCTTCCTCTGCTGAACGGGCCCATGCTGGCCGGTGTCGCGTGGTGATGCAGGCATTAGGACAAAGGGTCGGCTGACAGAGCGCGGTCAGAGGGCCTTTGGCTCCGGTGGCCTGCTTCAGGCAGGCAGCCGTGCCGGGATCGAAGAAGCAATCGGCCAGCACGCCGACATGTAATGTTCGCGCGAGGCTCGCGAACATGGTGCGGAGCCGGGCACGATCGGCGATCATGGCCGGAAGCGGACCGAGGTCGTCCGACATGTTATCGAGCGTCTTCGTTATACGCGCCGCCGCGGGTCCGGACAGCGTGGCTCCGGTCTGTCGCTCGACGAAATAGGTGAGCAGGTCGTCGAGCTGGCCGAGGCTACGCTGGTTCTCGACTTCCGCCCGGAATCCAGACCGGCTGGAGCCGGCATAACCTTCGAAAGCGGCGACCGAGGCATGCTTATACTGGATCATGCCGGCAATCGTGCCGAAGGGGCGGTTGGCAATGTGCCATGCGATCGTGCGCCTGAACTGCCGCGTCGTGATCCGCCACGGCACACCCTCGGGGCCATCGGGAATCGCGGGTTGGTTAGACGTGCCGAACAAGTCGTTGAGATGATCACGGAAACGATTGAGCTGACGGACGATCTCGGCCGAGAGGTAATCCTTGCAGACCGATTTGGCTGCGAGCACCGGCCAGAGCGTTGTCAGCCCGCGCGCGGATGCGGCCCGGAGAGACAAGCGTTCCAGAACCTCGACAGCTTTGGCTACGGGCTCGATGGTGATCCAATCGGCCGGCTTACCCTGACTCGACTTGCCCTTGTAGGCGACTGACCGCACGCGATGGCGCATGACCATACCGTCTTCGCTGCGCGTCAGGGAAAGACATCCGCGCTGCATCGCCTGGACCTCGCAGTCCCGCATGCCGGTCAGATAGGCGCATAGGATATAGGCTGCCGATTGCAGCATCCTCTCTTCCTGGGCGAGGGTCTTGGCGTCGAAACGAGGCCGCCAGGGCATGCCCGTCTCGGGCAGAATGGAGATGGGTGTATCCATGCCGCCGGTCTCGACACCGAGCTCGAGCAACGCAGCTCTAATCTGACGAGGTGCACCGGCGGTCAACTGAATATGCATCTTTGGTTCGGCCTGGGCGTCGATGCCAATGTGAAGGTGAAGCAGATGCGAGTTGACAGGCGGGGACGCGTCTCCTGTCTCTGGGTGTCGGAGAAATATGCCGTTATGGGCAGTGCCCCAGATCGGCACCCCGCGACCCTCACTGCGAAGCCGCGCGAAATAGTCCTCAAGGCGCTTACGCTGCTGGCGCCGTCGGTGTCGGTGATCGAGACTGCGATCCGCCTCGACGAGGGCCGCGCAGCGGGCTTCGAGAAGGTCCATCTCCTCGCGCGCAGCGAATATATCGGAAGCGAACTCGGTGACGTACCGGATCGACCAGGCCAGCAGCGGCGATATGATCGCCTCGGGAATGCGCGGTGTCCGGTTCTCGCGGACGTGACGATAGCCAGCGACGCGAGCTGGTGCACTTCCGGCCCACGGCTGGAACGACAAGCCACCGGAGGGAAGATGATCCCGAAAGGTATAGAGATCGGCCGGGACCTCCAGCAAGTGAGCGACAATGATGGGCCGACGGCTGCGATCAGCGATGAGATGGCGGGCATAGCGGTCCAGAAGCGGCTGGCCAACCCGCCGAAGATCGACAACACCAAGTTCATCACGCACGAACTCGAAGAAGCGTCGTGCGCGGTTGAAGACCTGCCGGACACTTCCGGGAGGAAGTATTTTGCGGTGACCCGGCATGTCGACGTTGAGCCGAGCATAGAGAAGTTCGCGAAGCGCCTCGCGGACACCCACATCCTCGACCGACCCGTAATGCACGGTGACGTGACAGCGGCGGGCGTTCTCACGAAAGACGGCCGGTCCGAGATCCCAGCTCGGATCGCCGTAGCGCGAGAGAGCATCCCGATCAAAGCCGGGCTTTAGCGGTGCGGTTGCGAGAACCGGGCGAAGATTGAGTTGCCGGGAAGTAGAAGCCGTTGGCGCCGGTCTCGTCATTGCCGGGCCTCCGGCGGCAGATAGAGCGCGTACCCTTCCGCCTCGCGGTAGGCTTCAGCAACCACACTCTCCGGGAAAGCAGGGAGAACCTGCTTCGCAATGCGCTCATGCGCGCGGCCGAACTTCGCGGCCCAGTCCGAGGCGGAGAGACCCGCCCGTTGCTCCTCAATAAACCGCAGGAACGCGATGATTGCTGGCAACTTGCGCGCGGTGATGACCCCGTTACGGCATTCGAGACAGCCCCAGAAGGGTTGCGGGCAAGGCGCTCCCGGTTCCCCGAATGGACTGCGATCAAAGCCGGAGCATGCCGCCAGCCAAACATCCTGCTCGCCTTTCAGAAGAGCATCGACATCGCGACGTCCTTCGGAAGTGGAGTCGCTCTGGCGCCAGGCATCTTCATCGGCAGGTGCCAAGATGATCGGGCCGGCGGCCGCCGCGACTTCGGAAAATGCCTCGGCAACAGTGGCTTCGTGCAGCGGTCGGAGTGAGGGAATATCCGCATAGTGGCGAGCGGCGATCTCGGGCGTATGTCCGACTGCAAAACGGGCCATATGGCCCTCTGTCTTCAGATACCAGAGCGCCTTGTGGGTCTTGCGCAAGCGGGAAAGAACGAGTCGAAGAGGCTTTCCGTCGTCATCGACAATCCCGTGGCCGGCGGTCCATCGATCAACGAGTTCATGTGGATGCTCGATACCCGCCCGGAGCTGCTTCCGCCCCTTATAGTAGTAGAGCCAAAGGCAATCGTTGGGGACGAACTGTCTCGTGAAGGCCGTCACCTCGATCAGCTTGCGAACGAGACCACCCGGCGTTCCGATTCCGCCATCACGCACACGAATATGTTTGTGCTCGGCGCCTCGAGCGCGTCGCTTCACATAGGCTATCTCGATAGTTCCAGGTCCGGGGTTCTGAAGGCAGTCGATCGTCAAAGCCTTGCAACATTCGATCTCCAGCCCGGTCTCCAGCGACAAGAAGGTTAGAAGCGGTGGAACGTCGGTGGCCCGCAGATGATAACGACCGTGGATGTCTTCGGCCAAGGTTGATACAGGCAGACTGCGGCGCGCCCTCATGAAGTACAGGCGATGGAATGCTCGGTCCCCGCTACTGATCTTGCCGGAGGCCACGATCCTGTCGTTTGCTTCGTCGGTTACTCTGCGAAGATTGGAGTCGCCCTCCTCATCACCGAGCGGCTTCCCGATGCGTCTGAAAATCTTGCCGATGTCAGCGCGGGCGGCATCGCGAAGCTGCCTTGCGACGAACGGACTGTAGGCGTCGCGCGGTCGCGAGCGGCCGGCAGATTGCGCACTGGTATAGCTCAGTCGCCGACGGACCCCTTCGTCAAGGAGGCCAGGCTGGTCGGCATCGATCGAGCGCAAGGCGAGAATGGTCTTGGCAAGCACCATGTGGCGATGAATGGGCTTCATCCCCTCGGCTTCAAGGAAATCCTCGTACCCATCCACATCAGCAGCGCGCAGATCAGCAGGCGTCTTTGCTGTGGAGTGCTCGCGTATGTAAGCAAAGAACCGAAGATGTGCGTTCGAATGTCCCTTGATAGTGCTCCGCGCACCCAGCGAACCGCCAAGTCCAGACTGCCGACGAAGAGCACCTGCGAAAGCAATGGCGAGCTGCCGCGGATGCACATCGACAAGGTCAACTTCGACAGTGCCGCCGTAGCGCGCTTCGATGTTGAAGCGCAGTCCGAGCACCGGATCGCTGGCGTGAGCGGGAGCAATGCCATCGGCAGGAGCAAATCGGACTGAGGTTCCCTTCCGCGGCCGCCCTGTCATAGCGAGGTCTCCGAGGGAAGAAGAGCCAGGAGTTCCTCGACTGCGACATCGACAGTATCGGCGCGTGTCGCGATGTGATCGAGGTAGATGTAGGTCGTTGTGAGGTTGGCATGACCAAGGAGCCGTTGGACTTGCTGAAGAGGATCGCCGAGAATCTGCCGGTATCCCTCCATAGGCCCGGCCGGCAATGCAGCGTCACGAAGGCGGTGCTGAATGAGCATCGCCAGCATATGAACGGCAAAGGTATGCCTAAGCTGGTGCGGACTGATGTTGATATCGAAACCGAAGGATCTGCATCGGCTGGAAGCGCGGGCGAAAATGACTTCCCAGGAGTTCGGCTGCACCGGCATGCCGATCTCCGAAAGCCACAATACCGCCGGTTCGCTCGGTCTGCCGTCGCTCTCGCAGATAATGATCCGGCAGCGTTCCTCGGGGCCGAGCAGGTCGAGTGCGATATCGCCCCCCTCAAGCAATCGCAGCCGGGCAGCATGCCGCTCCCGGTAAACGAAGACCGGTCGGTCGATCGATTGCCACCCCGAGCGCCGCTGAAACTTCGCGACGGCATGAGCACGTTCGACATCGACATAGGCACGCACCTGCTCGAGCAGTCGAGCGGGGACGAGAATCTGGCGGCCACGATCGCCTTTGGTCTGGGCATCCGGCAAATCCACCCAGACCTGACGGCCCGGACGCTGATCGGCGAAAACGAGATCTGAAGTGAAGAGAGATGACCCTTCTTCCAGCCGGAGGCCTGTGGTCACCAGGAGATCGGAGAACAGCGCATTGCGGATCCCGTTGCGATCTCGGGCGCCGGGACGTGTGCGGCCGTCAGGAAGAAGCCCTCTAAGGCCGATATCCCGAAACCGCCGATAGTCGTCGAGCGTGACGAAACTGACGTCCGCTCGACGCGCGGCGGGTTCATAGGCGTCGTTCCGTGCCGCAATCTGCGCCCGCCGCCCAGCGTACCCTTGCCTCCAGACCGAGCGATGCGTGAAGGGTGCTTCCGCAATCAGTCCTTCCTGCACACCCCAGCGATATAGCCGATCGAGGCAGGCGACGGCGCGATTCCACGAAGCCGCGGAGATACGTTGTCCGGCGTCGGCGCGGCGCCGGAGGCGGTGATAGGCAAGGACATCATGCCGGTCCGCTTGCCATATCGTCTTAGCGCAGGCTTCCGAAAGAAAACGAGCCCAGACAAGAACGTCGTAGCCATAGGCACGAAGGGAATGACGGGAGCGAACGCCGTTCAGAGGAAGGTCGCGGAAAAAGCGATCCAGATCAGGATCGTACAGCGCCCCGTCCCGGAGGATCATTGGGACATGGGCATCAAGGCCCTCCGCTGATCTGCGCTCCTGAATGGTGATGCTTGAAGCTGCGATTACATTGTCCACAAGTTGTTCAACCTTCCCCCGGACCCCCATCCGGGGAGCCAGCTTCAACGAAGGAGTTCAACTTGCCCGGCGCTATCCAGGCCGGCCTCCGCCAGCTATGTGGGAGCGCTGCGGCCGGCCTGGATAACGCCTCCGTCAGTCCTGTTGCATCGACGTCAGCAGGACACTGGGAGTCGGTGCAGACTGTCAAGATAAGGCGACCAATTCCTCGCGGGCATAGGTCTTGGAGCCGAACGAGCCGGAGAAGTCACGGGCAAGCCGGGTGGGATGGCCGGTCCAGTGGCCGAGTTCGTGAAAGCAGGTGCGGTAATAATTGATCTGTTCGAAGAAGGCGGGCTGCGGCGGCAGCTGAATGTAATCGGAGCCCGGCATGTAGAAGGCGCGCTCGCCGCCGATGCGGACATCCGCGCCACAGGAGGCAATCAGCGCCTCGGCCTGCGGGATAATTTCGCGTTCGGGCAGCGGCTCGGCCTCGGCGTAGAGGTGCTCGGGCAGGCCTTCGCATTGCGCGACGTTGAACACGGTGAAGCGCTTGAGAAAGGGTATGGCTTGCGGCTCGTCGTCTTCGGTCTTGGCGCGTTGCTTCTCATCCTTGGGAATGAAGCGGTCGGCATGAACGATGGTGGTGCCGTGCTCGCCTTTCCTGACATTGCCGCCAAGGGCAAGCGCCTGCCGGAAGGTCAGCCAGTTCTGGCCCGGATAGCCGCGCTCGATGACCGCGCCCCACAAGATCAGGATGTTGATGCCGGAATAGGTTCGGCCGGTGGCGGCATTCCTTGGCAGGCCGAGGGCAGCCTTGGCCCTGCCCCAAGGCTTGACCCAAGGCACGCAGCCCCGCTCCAGATCGGCGATGATGCGCTCGGTGATTTCGGAATAGAGGTTCGCGCTCGGGCGCTGGCCCTTTTTCGCACCCGTCTTGGCACGGGCAGAACGCTTGCCGGTTGCATGCATGGTTTGGTCCTCCGCTCGCAAATCCTGCGCGCCCTTCCCCGGAAGTGGGGTGGGCGGCGAGACGCGACCGGAAAGGCCCGCCGTCAGAGGCGGACTGCATCCGAAGGACCGGAACGGATGTGGAGGACCCGGAGCGCAAGCGCAGGGTTGCGGGCTGCCGCGGCGGGCCTAGAAGGGAGTGCCGCCCACCCCGCGCCGCCGGGAAGGCCTGACCAACAGACCGCGCCGGCCGCAAGGACGGCGACCGTCAGCAGCCGTCAGGCTGCTGTGCCAGGGGGCGAAGCCGGATGGCCGAGACCGCTTGAGCCTGGCGAAGACAAGCGGGCTCGGTTCACGAGCACCCGGTGCGCGCCCATCAGCGCGCAGGCGCCCGGCAGGGGGAGGAAAACGTTGTCTATCCAAAATGGAGATTATATCGAACGATCGGAGGCCTTAAGCCGTTGTCCGACTGCAGCATAGCCACATAGCCTTCAACCAAATGCGCAGCGGAAGCTTTGTTGAGTGCAATGGCGTATGCTGGGCGTGAAGGGCCATCACGCGAGACATGATTTCGAAACACGTTGCTGATGCCACGACACCAGTTTACCTCGCGGTCGGGACGCCCAAATGTGTCTGGAATGCAAACACCGTTCTGATGGGTTGCGGGCGAGGACGTCCGGACGGACGTCCTTCCGTTGGTGTTACTTGCCGTCACCCATTGAACTAGGAGGTCTTGAGGGGCCCGGTCTCCTGGGGAGAAGCCAAGCGGGATGCTTCCTCCAATAGAATGTCCCGCATCCAAATGCTTGCCGAGTCGCTGTTGTGAAGCGCAGGCCATTGGAGGGCCAATGTGAATGCGGGAAGTGGCAGCGGAAGTTCGACAATTCGCAGGGGCACTGCTTTTGCAAAGTGCTTGACCAGCCGTAATGGTAAGGTCGCTATGCGGTCAGTATGCGGTAGCAAGGGCGGGATCATGCTAAACCCCTGCACCACCACCTCGAGACGTCTCTTGATACCGTGCTCGAGCAAAAGCCATTCTTCGATAGATGGCTGCCGGGTACGCCCGAATTTGGCGGCAACGTGCCCCATCGACATGTACTGCTCAAATGTAAGCTGTCCTGACAGCTGCTCGTTGGTGGGGCAGCCCACGCACACGAATGTCTCGTCGAACAGTGCTGCTTTAGGATGTGCGCTCGACATGAACACGTCTGGAAGGACTAGGAAATCGATCTCACCGCGCCGGAGTAGTTCATCAGGGTCGTCGGTGAGAGAAAGCAACTCAAAGCTGACGGCGGGAGCTTCTCGCGCGACGCGCTGCACGACCGCTTGGAAAAATACGAGCGTCATGTAGTCGGAAATGCCGATCTTGAAGCAACGCTCAGATTGAGCTGGGTTGAACATGTCCCAGGAAATGATGGAGAGCTGGACGTGCAGCAGAGCCTCGCGGACGGCGGGAGCAAGCCCTTCGGCACGAGGCGTTGGGACAAGTTCGCGGCCCCTCATCGTAAACAGCTCATCGCGGAAAAAGTCGCGCAACCGGGCGACGGCCGCGCTCATGGCCGGCTGGCTCAGGTTGATGCTGCGCGCGGCAGCAGTCAGGTTGCGCTCGTTCATGAGCGCATCGAGCACGACGAGGAGATTTAGATCAAGTCCCTTGAAACGCATCAGCTCGTTTATCCATGTCGTGGATTGGATGCATTGAAACAATCAATTTAACCTAATTTATCAAATGCATTAGCAGAATCACAGTTGGAACATTAGCATTCAGACATATAAGGATAATTGTCGACCGTCTGACTGCCAAGGTGTGTGCCGAGCATCAAGTGAGACGGGCAATGTGCGGTATCGTTGGAATCGTCGGCCATTCGCACGTTACACCGCTCATCCTTGCAACGCTGAAGCGGCTCGAATATCGCGGCTATGACTCTGCAGGCGTCGCCACCATCGAGAAGGGCGAGCTTGGCCGCCGCCGTGCCGAAGGCAAGCTGGTCAACCTCGAACGCCGGCTCAAGGATGAGCCGCT
>NZ_ML703276.1 GCF_008520305.1 Mesorhizobium sp. SARCC-RB16n
TGTTCGCGCAAGGCGGCCTTCGCCGGAGGCGTACGCCGCTCCATCGGAAAGCTCAACATCGGAACCGCGCTGATGACGCAGTCGAACTTATCCGCGTTGCGCTCCGGCAGGACTAGATCCAGCAAAAACACGTCGCCTAGCCGAACATCGACATCCGGACAACGTTGCCTCAAGCGGTCACAGCAATCCTTCGAATACTCGATCGACACCAGGTGCTGCGGCTCGACACCCCCTTGCCAAAATAGCCTTGGTGATGACGCCGGTTCCGGCACCAAGCTCAAGAACCGGCATTGCCGGCGCCTGATCCTTGCCATGTGGCGTGCGGCATGGACAGACGTCGTCATAAGAGCGCCCACGGCTTTTTTGTCCTTTTGCCAACACCTGAAGAATTGCACTTCTTCTTCAAATTTTCGGCCGAGACGCTCTTTCAAGCGAAAGACCATATCTACTCCCTGATACCTGTCGTGGATCGTTGACCGACAAGGTTCGGACAAGTTCTGTGGCATTTTACAAGCCTTTGCTGCGGTCGAACCGGGACAGCAGAGGGAACGATAGACAGTCGCTCGATTACATCGAGCCCGTACTGCCGCCCTTCGCTTCTGCGCCCGCTAGCCTATGGTGTCCGTTAAGCAGGGTGGAATTGAAGGCAAGCCGATCAGCCCTCGGAGGCAGTAGCGCGCGATCACCAAAGGCACATTCGGAACTGCCCTCCAACCGACGCAAACTGCCTCCAACCGACGCAAATAGATGCGAAACTATGTCTGTGCGAAATTCGAGAGCCTTGGCTCATTGCCGTCCTCGTACTTCATTGCGGCTCGGATGAGATCAACGCCGCAAAAAAAGCCCGTCGATTCATGACGCCTGCGATTTGCTCCGGTCGGACGCTCAATCGAAAGCCTGATGCGAGGTGGCCCCTCTCCCGCGTGCAATTCAAGGAGGTGCCGATCCAGTTCCTTGTCCGCCGCGGTGAGGCGATGGTTGAGGCGAAGGTAGTCCATCCAGGTCGGAGTACGGAATGTCTCTGTCCACAGCAACGGCTCCTGCAGGTCGCGTTGCAGGTTCCAGTTCCGTGCGCCGACGCCGCTTTGCACCCGGCGACGTTTCCGCATCAGGTCCAGGAAGGCTTCGACGTTCATCTCAGGTATCGAATACTCGATCTTGACGACGATCGGGCCGCTTTTTGACTTGAGGTCAAGGGCGAGCTGCGGCGTTTCAAAGCCAAAGGGATCCTGGTCGGTCTCTTTCCATTGCCGGATTGGCAGCAGCAACCCGGTGGCGGCGACCAACAGCAGAGCGCCAGCGGAGCTTTCGAGCGCCAAGGTGAGCGAATGGTTCTCGGCCACCATGCCCCATAGCCAGCTGCCGGCCGCCATGCCGCCCGACGACAAGGCAGAGTAGATCGAGAGCGTCCGGCCAACGACCCAGCGTGGGCTCGACAATTGCACGCTGACGTCTAGCCCCGTCCAGGTGACAACCCAGCCTGCGCCACCGAACGTCAAGGCGAGTGCCGCCACCGCCAGCGACGGCGTGAATGCAAGCGCCAGACAGCACGCCGCGCAGGATATGCACGCCAGTGTTGTCAGCCGCTCCTGCGACAGCGACCTTCGGAGCACGTTGTTGGAGATGCCGGCGCACAAGGCACCCGCCCCGAAGCCGGCCATCAGGACGCCGTAAGCAATCGGCCCTCCCTCCAGCTGACGGCGGGCGACCAACGGCAGCAGCGCCAGTATCGAGATGCTTGCCAGGCCAAAAAGCGTTCCGCGCGCGATGGCCGCTTTGATCTCTCCCGACAGCGCCGTGAAGCGCGCTCCATCACGAATGGCGGTAGCCAAGGGCTCGCGTGGAAGAGGCGAGGAGCGACCGCTCCATTTGCAGCGCCCGATGGCCCACAGCATTGTCAAATAGGCCAGCGTCGCCACGGCGAAAGCCGTCAGTGGTCCAAGCGAGGCAACGACAATGCCGCCGAGCGCCGGACCGATGCTTCGCACGGCATTGTACCCGACCGAGATCAGCGTGACCGCAGCCGGAACTTCGCGCTTGCGCAAAATGTCGCCGACCGAGGCGTGCCAGGCCGGTTCAGTAAAGGCGGCGCCACAACCGCCCAAACAGCTAAATGCAAGGATTATCCATGGATTGCAAAAGCCAAGCGCCACAAGAGCAGTAAGCATCGTCGAGGACAAGGCTATCAGACACCAGCCGAAGGCCATCACCTTGCGACGGCTGAAATTGTCGGCGATGGCCCCGGCCCAGATCGACAGGATGAATACGGGCAGGGTCGCGGACGACTGCACCAAGGCGACCATTACGTCTGACGTCGAGATGGTAGCCATCAGCCAGCTGATCGCAACGGTTTGCATCAGCCAGCCCAGGCTAGATGCGTGTGCGCCAAGCCAGATCGCACGGAAAGTGGGGTTCGCCAGCGGCGCGAACGTCGCCGACAAAACTGAATCCGCGTCAGCGCGCACCACCCTGCTCATTGGATCGGGCCTCTCATTTCGTGTACTCGACGCACTGAATGATTTCTGCCTTGGTGCACTTGCTATGAGTACCCGTCCAAGCAATTTTCGATGGTTCCTATAGGCCGAAACGAACCCTGCTGGAAATCACTCTTATAGCCAAAGCGCCTTGGCAGTGCGGATCATGGAGAATGTCTAGGACCCAGCCAGGGAGAACTGTTCTATGATGGCTCGATCAAACCAAAGTCGCTCTCACAAAGGCTAGGAAGGCACCTTTAAGCGATCACGGAGCGGTCCCCAAGGTCCTGACCTGTTAATGCCTCAGCCGATCACGCATCGCGTACCCCAGCATGCCGAGTACAAAGAGCGGCCCGCGCAAACACTGAGCCGCCTAGAAACGCCATCGGACTGAGCCCCTCGAACAAGGCGAACCGCGCGGTTTAGTCGGCAATGGCTTCTACAAGAAGCTTGCCGACAAGCGTTGATAAGATGACGCCCAGACCGGAACAACCATGCGCGAAGTACATGTCGCCGTCCCGGCCGACATGTGGAAGGCGCGAGGTGGTAACAGACGCCAGTCCGCCGCATGCGTAGCTGATGCTTGAGCTGCTGGAAAGTCCTCTCGATGTATGGGCGAATGAAGTCCCCGATGTCGGTCGGCGGGCAGGGCATGTAGCGCTCTCCGCCAAACAGCAGCCGGCGGTCGGACGACAGCGGATAAAGCGGGTGTCGGAGACCGCAGCATTGCTCGGGATGACCGCCGCTGCATTCGCGAGCGGCTCGTTATCGACTATGTAGCTTCCAATAGGCATGATGCGGCTTTCGATCGGTAGGTGGATGCGCTTGAGCAGCGCATGGCCGGCAAGCACGGCACGACGAGCGCGAACCGCGCCGAACGCCGTCTCCGCCCTGATACCGTTGCGGCTATCAAGCCGCCGAACGACCGACCTTTCGTGGAACATCACCCCAGCCGCAGCCGCAGCCTGCGCCAGAGCGAGGGTGTAGTTCAGCGGAAGCATATGGCCGCCGTCGAACAGGCCCCCGTGATAAGGAGCGTCAACCGCCACCCGCACCTCTGCAGCTGAGAGAATCCGCATAAGCGGACAGTTCATAATGGTGGCCAGGCATTCGATCTCGTGCTCGAACCTGGTCATGTCGCCGGCGCTGGCAGTGCCGATCGGATGGACAGTCTTCCTAAGGTCGCAGTTCATCGCGTGACGCTTGATCAGATCCAATACCAGACCCCAGGCTTCGAGCGCGAGATCAAACAGCGCTCTTGCGCGCTCGCGGCCAAGGAGCTTAACCAGTTCGCACGCAGTCTTGCATAAACCAACGATCATCTGGCCGCCGTTGCGGCCGGAGGCGCCCCAACCGACCCGACCGCCCTCTACGAGTACTACCTTCAGCCCGCGCTCGGCGGCATTCAGTGCAGCCGACAGCCCCGTACACCCGCCACCAATGACAACAAGGTCGGCGTCAATCTTGGCCGTGAGTATCGGATGGCGCGGCTCCGGCTCGGCCGTTGCCGTATGGTAGGAGCGCTCGATATCGAGACCCGAATTGAAGCTCATGATCACACCCTGCATAGTGTGCTTTTAAGACCAAAATGCCGGCCGCTTGGGCGCATGCAAAATTTGCTCGTCGTGTCGCTTTCGGTCAGGATAAATGCTCTTCTTGCCATTAGCTGTTAACTCCCGTGTTGTGTGCCCGTTCACGGTCAAGCGTAGACGCACATCTACCCGTCCACGTCCGTTTTTAAGAACATTACCACTATTCCTCGTCCGATGTCTGGCATATTCTGTAATTTTATTTGAAGTATCTATTGCAAATTGATTTAAAATCCTGACGCGCACCTTCGTGGTGGTACGCAACAGGCTTGTCAGGATCACCACCGAGCTTCAAGTCCGAACACGAATAAGGCCACGGGATTGTCGCACACCCGGGACTCTGGAGGTTTATGGTGACGCCGTGAAGTTCAGGCTGCGATCAGCGAGCTTGTCGGCCTGACTGAGGCGTATTCCCGGGCAGTAGTTGCAGCAGACACAAGGCGGGAAGATCGGCTGTGCCGGCCAGGACGTCGGCGAGAGGTTCTCTGATCGCCGTCGGTGCACCGTCGGACCGTCGAGCCTGAAAGGGTGGAATTGATCCGCGCCTGCGCACCGCTGCGAATCTAACGAAGGACCGTCGCGGCGCTCAAATTGAGCATCGAGCGGATCGATCGACGAGAGCAACACGGCGATCGGCCACGGGAAACTCGCCCCTAAAGTGTGTCGTGATAAATTGGCTTGATACCCCGCAGCTTTGAAGAAGTTTCTGCATTCAGATGGCTCGAACAGGTGACAGATGTCGCTGAGTGCATCGAAGGTTATGGCTGCCTTCTTTCGCAGCCGCGTCTTGAGTATTGAGTAAGCCGTCTCGATTGATGGTGTTGTCTAATCGCAGCCCGGCGTCAAGCATCTATCGCGTTGATATGGCGCTGCCGGGTGCATGGTTGTCTTCGCGGTCGGCGTCGGCCGCCGCATGATGGAGCTTCGCGGGACGAGCCTTCAATGTGGACGACGCACTTTGCTGAGACAGTGGTGCAACCCCATCAGCGGAGTGGCTCGGCTCACGTCCCGGCAGGGACGCCTCAGGCGCTCAGATTCTGAACGCTATCTGGATTTTACGCTGTGGCTCCTGGACTCGGATTGAAGAGCTCGCCAGTCTTGAGCATCGTGTGCATGATCACCGCCATTTGCGCGCCACGGGCACGGCGGCTCGTTTGAAGGAGCTAGAGACCCATGTGCGTAGGCTGCTTTCGGGCGAACAGCGTATCAGCATGACCGGTGCGGCTTCGCAGAGAAGCCCTCGCAGATGCCGATCCCCGCGCCGGGACATATGGCCGTCATAATCGACTTTCTCCCGATTGGTATCGGCGGGTTGTCAGGCCGATCCAAGCGGCGACAGAGCGGGACTTCTTGAAGTTGTTTGGATCCTCAATGGCGCTGACGAAAAAAGGTCGCGGTGATCACGCCGATGCCGGGGATCGACATGAGGGTGCGGCAGGCTTGGCTTTGACGAGCATCCGCAACCAGTTGGCGGCCGAGCTCGGCGGCACGAATGCGAATGCTGCGCCACGGCTCCAACATCGGCAAGACGACAGGAGCAAGCTCGTTCTGATCGGTAAGATGGCTCCAGACATTCTTTTCGAATGTAGTTCCCTTACCTGCTGGGACGAGCAGGCCGAACGTTTTCATGATCCCGCGGATCTGGTTGGAAAGCTCGACGGTGATCCGGATCAGTCGGGTGCGTGCTCCCACGAGCGTGTCAACATATGGCAATCCCTCGGCGCACAGCGCATGATAGAACCACACCGACAGAGGGCCGGTTTCAAACACGACGCGCTTTGCGGCCGGCGCGCTTGCGGACAAGCTCGGCATGATGTTGGGATCAGATGCGCACTTTCCGCGCCAGATCCGTTCGCCTCCACGGCGGATCGACACCGCCGTCTCTTTCATCGACACGTCAAGACCGATATATTCTGTCATGGCTGTTCTCCGTTGATGCTGGGGCCGGCGTCAAGTCGTGAGCCCGTATTTCATCATATCGGGGAGCAGCCACCTTCCAGGATCATGATCTGGTCCGGAGGGGCCTCGTGCCGAGGGTTGCTCGGGCGGGCCGAGCCATCTCACCGACAGAGTGACTCAAAACCGTGATCATAACATTGCCGTCAACCGCGCTCCGCGATGTCGTCGGACATGCGACATACCGGGGCCGACAGTTTGTTTCAGAACGATTTTTCCGTTTGGCACAGCGCATGCAGAGCAATCTGCAAGCGGCCCTTGAACGCCGCACGGTACACCGAAGGAAGGCTATAGCCCAAATGTCAAAGAGAGCGCTCATCTTGCTTGAAGGCAATACAAGGGGTGTTGGTCTGCTCTACGTCCAAGCGGCCAGGCGCCTTGGTCTATATCCAATCAACCTTTCGGCGGATCCAACTCGGTATGACTACCTTGACGCCGAAAAAATTGAGACGGTCCGCGTCGACACAAACAATCTCGCTGCGGTCATCCGAGAATGTTCGCGGCTCGGCGCCACGTATGACATTGCTGGAATTACCACCAGTGAGGAGTTCGTCTATGTGACAGCCGGGAAGCTCTGCCGGCATTTCGATCTACCGGGACCGAATCCCGCATCCATTGAACAATGCTGTGACAAGTTGACTCAGTGCCAGCTTCTTGCGGACGCCGGGATTCCAATCCCTGCGTATCGCTTGGCCCAGAATGCAAGGGACGTAGAAGACGCTGCCGCCGAGATCGGGCTTCCGGTGATTCTTAAACCCGCCGTCGGCTGCGGCAGCCGGGGTGTCCGGCTATGCCGCACCGCAGAAGAGTTAGCCGAACATACAATCTATTTGTTGGGGGGAAAGCACATATGGCAGTCTTTGCCGAGGATCCTGGTCGAAGAGTACGCAGAAGGCCTCCAGTATGTTGCTTCGATGATGGGCGATGAGCTCGTTGGGATTGCTGCCGCTAAGTTCGGGGCCCCACCGCATTTCGTGTATCGCGAGTTCACCTTTCCCGCCGTTCTGACTGATAAGGAGCATGAGCGTATCGCCCATGTTTCGCGGAGCTGTGTGCGAGCTCTCAGCCTTGGCTGGGAGCCTACAAACATAGAACTCCGGTGGACGAAGCGTGGCGCAGTCGTCATTGAAGTCAATCCGCGTCCCGCTGGCACGCCCGTTCCTCAGTTGGTTCAATTGGCTTACGGCATTGATCTCATCACCGAGCACATCAAGCTTGTCATCGGCGAAGAATGGAATTTGCGCAGAAGCCATTCGCAGACTGCGGCCGGCCGCCTCCTCCTTCCTGATCGCGATGGCACTCTCAATTGGGCCGGTGATGTCAGTCTTGCGACTGCAGTACCGGGTGTTGCTGAGATCAAATTGTATGTGTCGTCTAAGACGTCCATCATCAGGCAAGGCGATAACCGAGACTGGCTCGGACATGTCATCGCCGCTTCCCCGAGCCATGGTGAGACCAACGCCATTCTCCAACGTGCCGTTGACTTGGTCGGTTTGTCGCTCACGCAATTTCCGCCGTGAGCGTATTCCCGTGGAGGTAATAGAGGAAACGTTCTGTCTGTCCAGATTCCGGGTCTTCGCTCTGGAGCTCCGTAAATTTTGCGGCGCGATGACGGCCGCCACGAGTTTGGCGGAGCCATCGATAAGCATTGGTCACCCTGGTGTTACCGCTTATCCGCGCGAAATACATTTCGTCGGATCGCTTCCAAAGGTGGTGAGCGGCAAGGTTCAGCGCTTCGTTCTCAGACAGAGTCGACGGAAAGAACTCCCTACATTGAAGGGCCGTGCCGATGGATAAAGAAGATTCTGAGAGGTGCAAGCATAGCAAGGGGGGCTATACCGGAGGGATGCGAAACGCAGTTTCGCAGGGGCCGCTTGGTGTGAGGGAAGCGGTCGTTGGGCGTCGGTCCGTGAGAAGATTTCTTGCGACCCCAGTTCCTTCGGAGACTGTCTCAGCTATTCTCGCGGAAGCTGCGCGCGCGCCTTCCGCGACGAACATGCAGCCATGGAAAGTTTATGTGGTAACGGGACCTGCTCGCGATCGTCTCTGTCGAACCGTTCTCGAGGCAGCAAATTTGGGCGCTCGTTCCGACGAATACGCCTATATGCCCTCGCCTCTTAAGGAGCCATACTTGTCGCGTCGACGCCGAGTTGGCTTTGATCTCTACCGGCTCCATCAGGTCGCGCGCGAGGACGTGGCTGGGCGCAAGCGGGTTATGCTCAGGAATTTCGAGTTCTTCGACGCTCCCGTTGGATTGTTCTTTACCATGGATCGCGATCTTCTTCTCGGCTCATGGCTCGATTGCGGAATGTTCATGCAAAATGTCATGATCCTCGCGAGAGCGCATGGCCTCGAAACCTGTCCGCAGCAGGCGTGGTGCGAATACGGCGCGCTCTTGCATAGCGAACTGTCGATCCCCGATGACGAGATCATCTTGTCGGGAATGGCGCTCGGAATTGCTGACGAGCATGCTCCGGAAAATAGCCTGACCACCGAGCGCCAAGCCCCGCAAGAGTTCACCACATTCCGCGGCACGTAACGGAGTATTGTCTCTAAGCTAAACTGTCAGAGCAGCAGAGAGGATCTTGCCATACACGCCGGCATAGGAAAATTTCTTGGCGAGGACTCCTCGTGCGAGCTGCTGGACGGGCGACTGTCGCGAAGGTGGGCCGTCTTCAGTGGCTCATCGATGATTTGCGGACGGCAGCGCCTTGTCGGGCCGTATGCTGAGCGGCGAGAAGATCAGGGATTGGCTTCCTCTGCCTTCCGCGACGAGGCTGAGGGCCGCCTGCAAGCGCGATCACGTCATGGCCTGGCGGGCGACACAAAGTTCGCCTGCGATCTATCGCATCCTGCTGCTCAGAAGGCGTCCGACCTCCGCCTGGATGCGATTTGTGGTGAGGCCAACAACGCCGAACCGTTCGTAGATCGCGGACACCATAGGAAACAGAATGTCCGCAAGGCGGGAACTGATATCGACAGCGGCGACCTCCGTCTCCAGCAATACCTCGTCGCTGCGAGCAGGCCTTCCCTCAAACATAAGTTCACTGATCGGGTTGGCCCAGTTCCGCAAAAGCCGACCGGTCAGTCCAGTATAGAGCGCACGAAACCGAACCGAGATCTGGCTTTCCGGGGCCTTCCGCATGAGACCGGCTAGTCGCTCGGCGTGAAGAAGCGCCTCACCCATCCGCCACACAGGCAATGTCGTGTCGAATACACTCGCCGGCGGAAAAGTCTCCTGACCGTCTTCCTGATAGCCACGTATCAGGAACAACCGTCCTGAGGGTACGGCACGCCAGAAGTCGCAATGCGCGGGATCGCCCAAGATGTTACGCTTGATCCCGTCACTCTCCGGCGGCAGCCAAACCTCAATGGCACCGCCGACCTCGCGGGGAGCAAGATCTTCGCGGGTCAACATCATGAAGAGCGGCCAACCAGTGTGCTTGGTGACCGCATTGTCTAGGATGTGTTCGAACTCCGTCAGAGCAAATGGCTTCAGATCGCCTTCCAGGCAGTAGTCGAACCGATATGAGCCGTTTGGAAACCTGGCAGGGCTATCGCTGGGCAGATCATGCGTTAGGGCGCGCCACCGGTCAAATGACTCCCGCACGAACCGCTCCTGCGCCCCGCCTTCGGGAGGCTCGTCCAAAAGTCCGACAACACGAAGGATATCGAATGCCTTTGCGAGCGTGAGGGTGTGCTCGCCCCGTTCAAAGGCTGCAATGGTCGGGATGCTGACACCAGCGAGCGCTGCGTGCTCGCGCTGTGTCATGCGTTCTTCTTTTCGGCGGGCGAGCGCTTCGTCGACAAGCGTGCGCCAGCTCAGCGGGCCTATTCCCCGAGGATTCTCAGGCATTGATTACTCACGATTTCAGAATATCTGGTGACAAAACCATCGGGTCCTTCGGCTGCAGGGGGCTTGATAACTGCCGAAGCTTTGGCGACCTGTCTCTTTAGCTCCTGCAGCGTGCGGTCGATGACGCGATCCGAAAGACCGATGTCGCGCCCGAATCCTCTGAGCAGCTCGCCGTCGGCAGCGCCAAGGTTGATCTGCTTTCCGCGGATAGACAGTGCCAGCGTTTGATCAAAACCGTCATAGATAGCGGTATTGAGGACGTCATAAGCGGGTGAAAGCCTAAGCCCCGTCGGCGTTTCCAATAGCGAGAAATTCTTGAGGTGAGCGTCGCAGTTTCCAACAAGCGCAAAAGCCACCAAGCGGTGAAAAAACCGCTGAATGTCGATGACTGGGCGCGATGAGTGACTTTTGATGATCGTGGCCACATCTTCGTAAGCGGCATCGTATTTACCTCCATAGTCCTGGCCGCGGGGCTTGGCGAGGATTTGCGCGCAATCTTCCAGTCGGAGCTTTTCGCCTTTCGGCCCGCGGTCGAACCGGGTCACAATGAGGGCATACTCGTCACCCACGGGTGCGGATTGGAACTCGTTGACTTCTTTCGCGCCGAGCACCACGCCGGTCCACCGCAAGCTCAAGGCTTCGTTACGGACAAGCGTCGGAATGCTTTCGGAGTTGAATTTCGCGATATAGGGAGCGGGGCCGGTTGCTCCGGCAGGGACAAAGCCATCTCTGCCGCGCACTACAAGGAGCTTCTTCTGTATTCCCGAAACCGTACGGCCAGGATTGGTCGTGGCTTCCGCGGCCGCTACGGGAAGCTCGGAACTTTCCGGCGGACAAACGCTCACAGCACCAATGCAATCTGAACCGTATCGCAACAGCAGACCAAGATCGTCCTGGCCGTCAACATGAGCCCCGCGAGCCTGCTGCTCGCGCAGCCAGCCTTCGGGTCCGAGATGTTGGAAAAATGGATGTAGGCCAGACGGCCAGTCATACTCGTTGCGCGTGACTGGGTAGCAGCAGGCAATATCCTCCGTCCAACCCCGCTCGTAAGCAAAGCGCGTTCCTCCGGTAAGGGTCTCTGACAACGTACCGGCGAGGCGGTCCTTGAAAAGGACCTTGGCAGAGCGCAATTCAGAAGCTATGGTTTTTCCTTTGCCGTATCTAGCGCATTGATCCGCCCTTAAGCGAAACCATAGCTCGATATATGGATCGTTATGAGAAAAAAGGCAACTACTATTTTATTGCGGCAAAATGCGCCCGATAATTGCTATCATACCTTTCTTATCCGCCTGCCCGGCGGCTGGGAATCCCGCTTGGATAAAGGATAATTGATCCGGGCTAAGGCTTGAAGCAATCCCGACTCGTGAATGTCAGCTTCCCTTCCGACTGAGCAGGAATGCTGGCAAGCCAGATCGCGTTTCGTCCAAATGCTCAATCGGCCAACCATTCCGCGCCGTCTGATCGGCAGGCGCGTACCCGGCTTGGGCTTTGATTTCCCTCGACCGCTTTTTAATCCGCGGAAAGAGTTTGACGACTGGAGTCTTGATGCAATTGGGCGATGGCCGAGAGCGCCTGGCAAAACGCCTGACTGACGTTCGTCCTGGAGAATTCCAGCAGTTCGTTCAGTCCAGTTGCACTGGAAAGGCGCAAGGCTTCGTAACGGCAGATAGGGATCTGCCGATTATTTTTGAATCGCCTGTCTGGCCCACCGCTTTTGTTAGGGTGAGCCCAGGTATGTCCGATCACCTCAGCGTCGGACGGAACCCTGCCTGTCTCAATAAAATTGGTCGGCGCAAACTGGGTGCGAAGATCAGCATATCCAACGGCGCCATACCGGTTACCGTCTTTCACAAGGACCAGATCTGGCATGAAATACAGCACCTGCCGTCCCACCTGGATCGAAGGGGGTGTAACGTTGCTGCGAACAACTTGCGGCAAGGTACTTGCAAGTGTCGTAGGCTTTTTGTCGACCAGCATGCTGGCCCCGGCATTGCGCTTCCAAGTCGTCAGATCCTGGATCTTGCCCCCGGCAGCTACATGCCACCTTCCAGCGCAAAGAGTGAGCGTTTCGAATGCGCCAACCAGCCTGCCATAGGCAGCCTCGGCGTCTAGTTCCAAATCGTAGTAGAGCACACTCACTCGTCGATAGCCGTCCAGCCATTTGCCGATCAGCATGCCCGGTAGAAATGCCATAACCCCCAGCACAGGGGCGGCACCTCCGAGCGCTTTCCCAACGAGGAAGCCGGCGATCCCAAATAGAATTGCCAGCACCACAGAGAGCCGCGTCTGCGATTGCCTGGCGTTGATTTCATCGATCACATTGGCAAACGTCTCATCGCGCATGTCCATAACGTCGCCGGACTCGATCTCTCTCATCACGACGCCATCAGCCACGTATTGAGGAGCCGACGGTTGCGGTTGAGCTTGCCGCATGTAAGGGCTCGGCTGTTGGACACCCTTTTTCGCGCCGGCGTGCCGCGATAATAGAGGCCGCCTACGCCTGCGTGGATATAATGGCCGCGTGGACCCGTTCCGATCCGCAGACCTTTCACGCCAACCGAGACGCCGACCCCGCCGGATGAAAAATTGAAGCGGAACGGCCCCGCGCTGATCGATTTGCGAACATAAAACCCCATTCCCTTGGGTCCCCCAACTCAATGCTGTGAGCTAATTCACCAGCATTTTTCCGCGCTCATGACTTTGATCCGACACCCGCCGCGAGGTCGGTTTCGCGGGAGCGCTGCCTCACCCTGATTTCGATTCGTCGCCTTGCCTTCACATCGCCAACCTGCTCTCCGTTGGTCAGATGGTCGCCAGGAAGTATCAGCTGGCCACCTGACATCGGCAGAATGGTGAACCCTTTCAGCTCAGGCATCTCGCGAAGTATGCTCGTGACCGAGATTGCGCGCGCCAGTCCAAGGCCGGCGTTATCGGCGGGATGAAGCGTACCAACTTCCACCTTGCCAGCAAGGACCGGTTGGAGCCCTTTGTCCATGTTCGACGACTGACCGGACATGACCTGCTCATCCGTGTGTCCAATCACCTCGATGACGTCGACGCCGTACGACGTTGCAATGCCCGCAATCGTCTTGGACAGGTCGCGCAGCCGCGTCCTGAAACGATCGGAAAGCTGCGCACTTCCGGTATCGAAATTGTAGCCATCGAGTTCGCTGAGGCTGATGATCGGTGGCCAATCATGCGGCTTGGCGGCCGCCACAGGCGCGTCTGCCTTCCTCAGGGCATCCGACAGGTCCTTCAAGGTCTTGGCCGTACCAACGTAGCCAAACTCCTTCAACACCTTCGTGCGCTCGATCATCGCCTGGGCTTGCTCGGCGTCGACATCGTTGTCGGACAGGATTTTGGTGACCGGGGCGTTTTTCACCAATTCTTGGACCGAAACTCCTGCCCTTTTGATTGTTTCAATGGTCTCCTTCGCCAACACCAACTCGCGCCATTGCTGATCGGGCAGGTTGCGCCCTGCCGCAGGCTTGACCATCTCATTCAGCTGAGCAAGCAACCGCTTGTTTTCCTCGTCCAGCTTACGCGATTCCAGCTTGAGGGATTGGGCAATCTTCTGCGCCTCTGCGGTCTGTTTCTGCTTCTTGGCGATGATCGCGCCGGCTGCGAGCAAAAGGCAAAACACCAGAAGCAGCATCGTCTCGGCCATGGTCAGGCCCAGGATCAGCCCACGGCCGTAGCCCTTGCGCTCATAAGCGACTGCTGTTGCGCCCGTCTCGCTCACCTGCCCCACCAACCGCTTTTTCTCGGCGGTTCAGCCTTCTCCGGCTGCGACGCACCGTTCAAGGTTTGGAACGAATCATCTTGCGCACCGTCGGAGATCTTGATCGTCGCCTCTTCACTGTCACTGGCGGCGGGTGTCACAACGCGTGCTGGATCTATTTCTATTTCGGCGTTGGCGGTATGGTTTGCGCGAGCGACCTGAAAACTCTTTTCTGCTATGGTTGCAACGAGGTCACTCGTGTCCTTACTTTGCTTTTGCACCACCGCCGCAAGCGCCTCGGTCAAGCGCTGCTGTGCTTGAACACTCCCGGCTGTCCTCTCAGCCGCGGCTGCTGCCCGCTCTACGCCGCTCGCCACCTTCGCCACTGCATCAGCGAGGCCGGTCATACGCGCTTGTTGTTCCTGCGAGGCCGTCTCGGTTTTGACCGCATACTGGGCGACAGCGCTGCCAAGGAGCTTTACCATAGGCGCAAGATCGTTCTTCAGCACCTCGTCAGGAACGACAACTTTTTCCAGCTTCGTGGCCACCGTGTCGGCTTGTTCGCCGAGCTTACCGACCGACGAGGACATGGTGCTGTTGGCTTTGTCAAGCAAATCAGCAGCGGCTTCGACACGTTGCGCAATCGACGAGAACTGGCTTTCGATCTGCCCGAAGTTATCTTTCAGCGCGTCGCTGAGCTTGCCAGACGCCTCTTGGACCGGCTTGATCGATTCCATGGCGATCTTGTCCAAGGCTGATCTGATATGCTCGCCGTTTCGCTCGGCTTGGACTGCAATCTCAGCAAAGCCTTCCTCGAGCATCTGATGGCTAACGCGGCGAAAGTCGGCGAACTCTCTGGTGACGCTCTCCATCTCGGCTCTTACTCGCCGAGTCATATCGGCGAGTTCGTGCCGGGCCGTTCGCTCGATATCCGCAGGGTCGCGCCGCATCTGGTTATAGAAGATTCTGAGCGCGATGCCGGTGATCGTGGACGTAATCGCGATGCCGAAGTTCCTGACGATGGCATCGGTCGAGTCTTCCGACCCGAACTGGAACAACGACACTCCAAGGCTCGTCAGCGTGAACAGGAAACCCATATAGTAGAGATTGTCGCCGGTTTGCTCATCGCTAAGGCGCAGCTTCCCGGTGAAGATGGACACACCGAGATAAAGAAGCATCAGGCAGACAGGTGCACCCGCCGCCACCATCGGGTTTACCCCCGAGAGCTTGGCGACGGCGATAAAGACGCAGCCGCCGAGGGTCAATATCGCAAACACGAGGAGTGGGAAGCCTCGATGCCCCACCAGGGAATTGTCGTGCTTCCTCGCCATCAGTTTAACCCCTCCAAGCCAACCAGCTTTTCGAACTCGCCGTGATGGTTTTGGACCCATTGCGTCCAGAATTCAGCGTGATCCAGCGACTGAAACGGCTTCTTTTTCCGGTCGATATAAAGGATCGTAACTGCCACCCCGTCGAGCGACGTCCCGTAGGTCCGATCGGCGGCGCTATTGAGGTATTTCTGGTAATCCAGACCAGATCGGTACTGCGAATAGAGTGCCGTATGCTCGATCATGTCGGAGGCGACCACCAACCGCTTTGCGCGCCCCTGTTTTTCCAGGCTGCTATCGAACAGCGACAGTTTGATTTTCTGGATGCCGGCCATGATCGGAGACTGGCTGGCGGAGTCAGCATTCGGAATTTCGTCAGGAAGCTTGTTCAGCGGATCGCCGAACGCGTTTTCCCACTTTTTTTGACGCCGCGCCGGATTGTTTGTCCAACTGTCCACGGTGGACCCGTCGCCTGGATTGCATCCGTCGAACATCACCGTCAGGTCGCCGGGGGCCGAGTTCAGCGTATAAATTCTCACATAGCCGCCCGGTTCGACCCGCCCGATGGTCTTGCGGAACTCGTTTTTCAGATCGGCCATGGTCGTTGCCGAGATGGGATCAGTGGCGTCAATCAGAACCGCCGTCAGGCTAACGGGGCCGTCCAGCGGGCAATTTGTGTTTGCCTCGATCTGACCCTTGCCAGACCTTGACCACATCCAGGCAAAGCCGCCCAGCATTGCAATCGAGAGCACACCAACAGCGAGGGCCGCAACGATTGTGCCGACTTGGCCCTTCTTGCGCCTACGAACCCGCCTAGCCATTCACACTGTCCGGATGAAGCTTGTCGAGGTCGCGATACTGCTCAATTCCTCGCTCGCATTCCTGCCCAATCAGGCGGACTTGAGCGTTGAGCTCCTCCTGCGCTTGGCGGATCGATGCGCCAACGTCTCCCTCGCTCCATTCCCCGTCGGCCGAGACATGGGGTTTGATGCGCTCGAGTTTGTATGGCACCCCGAAATGTTTGGGCGCAGGCTCCGTTCTGGCCTGGATATTCGCCTCCCTGTACTTGGAGAGAAGCTGACTGCAGGCTCGCTCGAGCTGGTCCTGGTGCTGCGCAAAGAGCGCCAAAAGCCGCGAGCGATGATCGACGATGGCACGATGCTCTCGGCGACGACTGCCGAGTTCCTTGACGATGTCCTCAACCTTTTCGTTGTGGTCGTCGCGAACGTCTTGCAGCTCTTCAATCAACTCCCGCTTGCGGTCGATATAGTCCTCCCGCTTACGGACCAAGCGATTTTCGACGCCGGCGTAGCCGGGATAAGGATCGAGTACGAACCAGCCGTCGATAAATGCGAAAATCGAAAACATGAGGCCGATCGCAAACAGTAGCCATGACTTCACGTCCGTGAGCCCGGCCGGATTGTCGATCATGTTTCGGATGACCTCTGCACCGGCACCGTCAGCGAGCGAGCCACTCACCTCGCGATAGTGCGCCAGCGCCAGGTTTAAGGTCACGGCCAGACTGACATAGACAAGGATCGAGAACATCCCGACCAGCTTCCCAAAAATCGATCGGTGGGTGACAAGGCGGGCACAGAAAAGCGCCAGGAGCAAAGCGGCGCCGATGTTGATGAAGGAGAATGCTGCAGCCTCCAGGATGCCGCCAAAAAACCCCTGTTCGTTTCCCTTGGCAAGGAAGCTGCCATTCATTGCTGTCTCGATGAGAAATAGGAACAGCAGCAGCGAAATCCGTAAAAGGTGAGCCGCGCCGTGCTGAACCCGCGCCGCGCGAAACAGTCCGTGCTTCCCCTTGAACCAGGCGTGCTCTTTCTCAGCGTCGCTAAGAGCGCGCCTCAACCCATGGAGTTCATCCAGCCCGACCGCAACCGAAGCTTTGAAATCCGACACGCTGGCTGCGTTCGCTTGACGAATGAGACCAAATTGTTCTTCGAAGTCGAGTCCGGCAAGACGCCCGCTCAGAAGATGCAGGTTGTCCTCAAGAGTATGATACGATGCCTTTTTCTCGTCCTCGACGCGTTCGATGATGGCATGTTCAACATCGTCGAGATTTTTGGCGCTCCTAGGGGGCTGGTTTGCGTCGCCACGCTCCTTGCCGCGACCTGCCAGATTCATGTCCCGGTCAATCTTGGTGACATCCAAGCTGCTGAAGAGCTGGGTGCTCGCTCGGAAATCATGGTTGGACTCGCGGAGAGACTCGCGCAACCTATTTAGCTTTTCGAATTTAGAGCTCACGCCCTTCATATCCCACTTTTTTTCGGCCCCAAGCAGAATGCTTTCTATGCACAGTAGCGCTAAAGGGCAACCATGGGCGTACGACCGTCGTTGGTGTGCGAACTCTCCCAAATCGGCCACCAGATTGAGGCGGCTCGCTACTCACGCGACCATAAGGCGATGTCGACACGAAGAGAGAGTGGCCCGCGGGGCGACGTCATCCAAACAAGGGCCATAACCAGAGAAGCCTGCTAGATGGCAAATGTAACGCAAAATCAGTTCGGCTGATCGCTCCTAGGGGGTATGATTAGAACTCAAAGGAGTCTGAACAATGGATCGCTATACAAGTAGACATAGACCTGAAGACCGCGATCGCGGTGACCTTAGGCAAACCAGCCGCTCAGTGGATACTATCTTTGACAAGCGCCGTGGAGAGCAAATAGGACTGAATATTACAACAGTGTACATCGGTGGCGCCCGCAATATTACTTTCTCCTCTGCCGCTGACCAAGCCGAAGTGGGGCTTTTGACCATTTTGCCGCAGGATGGCAGCATGCGAATTGGCTGGATAAACAATAATCACCGGTCAAGGTACAAAGGGCTCGGGACGGCTATGGTCAATACTGCCGATCGGTTCCGAGCCATGGACGACCTCCGCAGTCTGACTCTTCGTTCTCAATCTGAAGAAGCTTCAGTATTTTTCTACAAGAGCGGATTTCGATTTACAGGAGAAGGAATGGAAGCCAAGAATTCAGCGATGCGGAGGCAAATTTCCAACCCAGAATATCAACCGCCGGACGATGTCATCTTTCTTGGCGAAATGGAGCGCGGGTAAGTCGATGCGACGCACATACCGATTGAGCGCGCCCAGATGAAACATCGACTCATCGCTTGACACCAGGGCCGAATGGCGTGGAAGCCCCTTGCTATAGGGGCCGCGCATGGAGCACAACGTGTGCTCCATGCGCGAGCTTTCTGGCGGCCCACCATGCTCCGGGTCGTCACCCGCTCCTCATTATGAGATCAAGGGACGCATCCGTGGGGGGCAGGCGTGATGGACCTTACTCAACCGGCTGAGTTCGACTGCCGCTCGGAATAGATCTGTCGTCGTTGGCACAAAAACCTCGCGAACCACAACGCGGAGGACCATACCATAAGATAGCAGTCCGACCCTGTCCTATGGAGTAAGTATTTCGACGAGATTCTAGCTGGGGGAAAGGAGTTCTCTCACATCACAGCGGTGGAAGGGATATGCGCCGTCTGTCAAGGAGAGCTCCCCGATCCCGACAGAGGCGATGGGTCCGACGAAAACACATCAGCACCAGGTCGGGTTGCACGTTCAAGGCGCGAGCCTGCTTGGCTCCGCGACGATCCCCAGATCGCGCCCCGACGCCACACACAAGAATTCCAAGGAGAAAACCACTGGCTGAGCATGACCTCAACGCCGAACTCGCGTGAATTCTGTTCGTTCTCGTGACCAGAACACTCGGGCTTCAAACGCTGGGGCCGGATTGCCGGCGTTTCCTGTGTTTTTTCCTCGAAAGGTTCGCTCTGCACCGTCATGGCGTCTCCAGTTCTATTGCGAGACGCCGGCGCCGGCCCGGCGTTAGCTGCAGCTCGACCATCCTGTAGACGATGCAGCGATTCTGTCTTCGACGGTGGATCATGCTAGGACAGCGTCGTAGACTTTCCTCGTGCGATCTCACCGTCGTCGGCGATTTGTTGCGGATACCCTGCATCTGTCGTGCCAAAGGAGAACCCCTTCAATTACAACGGGGTCCACCGAATCCGCCATGTCAGATGTCCAACATTCATTGCACTTCGCACAATGCTGCTCAGTGTCCTGCCATGCTGCTTGACTGTGCCATTGTTTGCGAGCCAAGACCTGCCATGACATTCCAGCAGCTCAAGCTCCGAAAATGTCGGCACGTGGGACGAGAGGGAACGAACCCCAAGGTTGACGGTCAAATGCCTTGCGGCCAGCGTTCCGCGTTATCTGGAGGAGACGAAGCGTTCCCACCCTTGGGCGCGCAGTTCGCATGCCGGACAGGTTCCGCAACCAAAACCCCAGGCATGAGCGTGCTCACGGTCGCCATTGTAGCAGGTGTGGGTTTCCTCACAGATGAGCCTGACCAGTGCCTCCTTTCCCAGCCGTTCCGCCAGCGCCCAAGTCTGCGCCTTGTCGATCCACATCAATGGAGTGTGGATGACAAAGCGCGCCTCCATTCCAAGGTTCAGAGCGAGTTGCATCGCTTTGACGGTGTCGTCTCGGGAATCGGGGTAGCCTGAGTAATCCGTCTCGCAGACACCAGCTACCAAATGCCTTATGCCTCGCCGATAGGCGACAGCGGCCGCAAACGTCAGGAAGAGGAGGTTACGGCCGGGCACGAAGGTATTCGGGAGTCCATTCTCCTGCATGGCGATTTCAACACTGTGGGTGAGCGCCGTTTCGCTTAGTTCTGCAAGCACCGCAATATCGACCAGGTGATCGTCGCCGATTCGAGCGCTCCAATCGGCGAAGTCCCTCCGCATTTGATCGAGCACGCGCGGGCGGACGTCTAACTCGATCCGATGCCGCTGCCTGTAGTCAAAGCCGATCGTCTCGACGCGCGCGAATGTCTCGAGCGCCCAAGCCAAACAGGTGGTTGAATCTTGGCCCCCGGAGAAGAGGACGAGCGCAGTCTCGGAATCATGTCGCATTGTTTCAGCCTTCATATTCGGCCCAGCAGTGCGGGGTCTCCCAAACTGTTACTGATGCAATTTGCGGCAGAACGGGCTTTATACGGTCCCAGATCCAGATCGCGATATTTTCGGCGGTGGGGTTTGTTAGACCCTCGATCTCATTGAGGCAGTGATGGTCAAGGCGCAGCAAAAGGGGGGCGAAAGCAGCCTCTACATCGAAGAAGTCCACGACAAAACCCGTGTCCGGATCGACTGGGCCTGAGAGACGAAGATCCACACGATATGAGTGGCCATGCATTCGGTGGCAGCGATGCGATTCGGGGACTCGGGGGAGGCGGTGAGCTGCCTCGAAGGTGAAAGCCTGCGTGATTTTCATGGAATTCCTAGAAGCTTGTGGGTTTGAAGGGTGAGCCGCCAGCGTGGATTGGCTAGGCAATAGGCGACCGCGGCCGCGGTATTCGCGTCGCGCTCAGGTCCATCCATTGGCTGGAGCAGCAGGTGGTCGAATGCCAGGCCTTCGAAGCACTCTGGCTTGGCATTAAGCTGCGGATAAATGAGCTTAAGTTCGTCCCCGGCCTTGACCAAGAGTGTGGCACCGGCCTTCGGACTGACACACAGCCAGTCGATGCCAGCCGGCGGATGAATGGTGCCGTTGGTCTCCACAGCAATTTCAAACCCGGCAGCGTGCAGTGCCTCTATCAGCTCTTCATCAACCTGCAGAAGGGGCTCCCCTCCGGTAAGGACAACAAGGCGCCCCCCTGCCCCAGACCCGCGCCAAGCCCGTTGAATGGCAGATGCAAGCCCCTGTGCGCTCGCAAAGCGTCCGCCTGCAGAGCCGTTCGTACCGACAAAATCGGTATCGCAGAAGCTGCAGATTGACGTAGCGCGGTCGGCTTCACGGCCCGACCAAAGGTTACATCCCGCGAAGCGACAAAAGACAGCGGCACGCCCCGCATTGCGCCCCTCACCTTGGAGCGTATAGAAAATCTCCTTGATGGCGTATGACATGGCTAAGCTACCTTCGATCGAGCAAGTGCCGTTCCCGACGCCAAACGATGGCGAGATTGGCGTATGTCCGAGGCACGCTCTGGCAGCGCTCCCGCGTCGCTGTCCATTCCCGACGACCCCCTGACCCACATGCGGAGCCAAAGTCAAATAGCGGCAGCCGAGCGAACACGTCTCGCTCTGGGTAACCTGTCATCGTATGAAGCACCTGAACCGCATACCTCTTAGCGACAGGGTTCTCTCGCAAAAGGCAACACACAATCCTGCATGGAAGCTTCTCCATTTTGGGCAGCTTGGGATATAACGGGGCTGCCTCTGCGATCCCGACTTGGAGGTGGTTGGAAGCCCTTAACTCCCAAATGGAATTTTGCAGAACACCTCGCCTACAGGATGGGCGATTTGGCGCTCATAGGGTGCTCCCAAGCGTGCCGAGGATCGCCACATCGCTTCAATTCTGCCGTTGCGCAGTCTGTCCGTGTAGCGCCGCTGTCCTTGGCAGGATGATGTCTTCGCCCTCGGAGAGACAACCAACGATCTCGGCCTCGGTTTGATTCACCTGCCCCACACGCACGCGGCGTTTCTCGGTCGCCCCTGCCCCCCTGTCTACCTGTGCACTATAGGAGCCCTTCGGATCGGGGCCGACGAGAGCACTCCTCGGGACAAGCAACACGTCATCAACCGCGCTCACCGTAATCGTCGCGTCGACCGTCATCCTCGGTAGAAGCTTCCCGTCCTTATTGGGCACCTCAAAAAACGCATTGTAGCAGACCGGCTGCGCCTCCCCTGAGCGGCCACCTACCTGGCCACCCGAAGGTTCCTGGTTCGAAAGAAGGGTGGATAGAGCCGGCCCTACTTCCGTCAGCACGCTAGCTCGGTTCGCCTTTCTGTTTCCGACTGTGGTGAAGTGCACTGGCTGCCCGACCTTGATGCGTTCGACATCTGCCTCGGAAACTTGCACTCGCGCCCTCATCATGTCGGTCTGTGCGACGACAGCAACCACGCTTGAGGGCTGCGTCTGTCCAGGTTTGACGATATCGATCACTCGCCCGTCTATCGGAGTTGTTATCCTTGTGTCTGCGAGATCCTTTCGGGCCTTTTCGACACCTGCAGTCGCTTCGTCGACCTGCGCTGTCGAAAAGTCCCGATCGGCGCTGGCAATCTGGACGGCGACTTCGGCCTCCTGAAGAGCAGCACTCGAAATGACTTGCTTTGCAGAGAGTTGCCGCTGACGCGCCAAGGTATGCTTGGCCCAGTCGAGCTTGACCTGGCTCGAACTTTGGGCTGCCTGTCTCTGGGAGAGCAAAGCCGTCGCCTGACGCAATCGGTTCTGCTGCCCGAACGAATCCATTTCCGCAATAAGATCACCTGCGTGAACCTTGTCCCCCACTCTAACGTGAAACATCGTCAATTGACCGAAGACCGGCGCACGGATCTGCGCCAGCTGGGAGGGTTCCAGGACACCGGTTGCCGTTACTGTGTCCGTCAGCGAGCCCCTTTTTACAATAGCGTCCGGGGCGGAACTGGACGGCTGCCTATTTGGCGCTGACGCGAACCAACCAATCACCCCGGCGACACACACGAAAATCCCAAAGAAGAAAACACTTGGTCTCATGATCCAGTCACTCATCTGCTGCTAGAAATTCCACCTATCGTTCTGATCCGAGTCCCGGCTCATGCTGTTCAAGGGGGGGAAGGGCCGCTCGGCAGAACGGTCCGGCGCTCTAGCGCCTGCGACAGCACCGCCACAGTGACCGCCAGCAGGGCGAGCACCGCGCCGACCAGCGGCAGATTGGCGTAGGAAACGCCCGCGGACAGCGCCACGCTGCCTATCCAGGCGCCGCCGGCATTGCCGACATTGAAGGCACCCTGGTTCAGCGTGGCGGCAAGGTTCGGTCCTTCGGACGCCGCCTCGACGACGCGAATCTGCAGCGGCGGCACCGCGACAAAGATGAGCAGGCCCCACAGGAACACCATGCCGATGGCAACGCGGGGGATCGCACCGAACTGCTTGAAGCAAACGAACAGCAGCGCCATCAGCAGTAGGGTGGCGATCACTGTCGGCATCAGCTTCCAATCGGCCAGCCTGCCGCCGATGATGTTGCCGATGGTCATGCCGGCGCCGAACAGCAAAAGCACCCAGATGACCGCCGCGGTCGACAGGCCAGACACGTCGGTGAGGTAGGGTTTTATGTAGGTGTATACGGCAAACAGGCTGGCCGAGGTCAGCGCCGCGATCAGCATCGCCAGCCAGACCTGCAGCTTGCCGAGCACGCGGACTTCGGCACGCAGACCGCCGCCGCTCGGTTCCGTGACGTCGGACGGCACCAGCCAAGCGATGGCCGCGACTGAGATCAGGCCGATGCCGGCCACCGCCACGAAGGTGGCCTGCCAGCCGAAGGCCTCGCCGAGTGCAGTGCCGGCCGGAACGCCGAGGATGTTGGCGAGCGTCAGGCCCGCGAACATCAGCGCGATGGCGCTGGCACGCTTGTTGCGCGGCACCAGGCTTGCGGCGACGACCGAGCCGATGCCGAAGGAGGCGCCGTGGCCGAAAGCGGTGAAGACGCGCGCGGCCATCAGCAGCCGGTAATTGGGCGCCATGGCGCAGAGGAGATTGCCCACGACGAACAGCGCGGCCAGCCCGACCAGCACGGGTTTGCGCGGCAAATGCGCGGTGGCCATGGCCACGATGGGCGCGCCGAACGCAACGCCCAGCGCATAGCCGGTGACCAGCAGGCCGGCTAACTCGACCGACACGCCGAGATCGGCGGCTACTTCCGGCAGCAGGCCCACGATGACGAATTCGGTGGTGCCGATGCAGAAGGACGCAATGGCAAGCGCAAGGATTGGCAAAGGCATGGGAGGTCCGGACTTGAATCGGTGAAGGTTCGCGGACAGCCAAGCATGTACCGTTCCAAATGAAGGGTCGTGTAGAACAAGACCATAGGGCTGAGCAGCTCCGTCGCATGTCCAACATTGTCGGACATGCGGCCTCGATAGGCAGTCTCCCCCAGCGCTCGCTCCGCACGCCAGAAGACCGTCCTCCGGTTCAGTATCCATGCTCGTTTGCGACCGAGCCGCGCAGACCTAAACCGCAGGGCCCCCGCTACACTGACCCACCTGACGCGACCTGGCGGCAAAGCAATTGCTATCACATGCATGGAGAAAGGGGGGCAGTCAGGTGGAGTTCGGTACACGCCATGTGCACGAGGCTCGACCTGAACGTTGACGCCTGGCCATTTCTGACAAGATTGTCGACGAATGTTTTCGGTTGTGATTGACCCAGATCAAGGATTGTCCATGGCCGGCATGCTTTCCTCGACCCGTTTTCAAAGGAGAATGCTATGGCCGTGGACAACTTACTGGTTATGGGACTTTACATGACAATGATGAGCTTGTGCTCCTTCGCAATTTTGTCATCACGCACGCAAGCGGTGGCCGTCCCTGTTCGGAACCGGGCGGCAAGTCGCCGCCACCGCTATTAGCCGAGCCGAAAACCTGAATCGTCAAATATGAGATGGCGACCGGTGATCAACGGGATCATGAGCGCGGGGCCGGATTCGCTGTGATCCTGCAGCGGCAGGCCTGCGACGTAGGGATGTTGTTTCAACGTTGTCTGCCAGATCGTGGAAAAATCCATACCCATGGCCCGCGCTTTGTTGCACTCGCGGACAAGCTTCGAGACGATGTCGGCCATGTATCACCCATGCAATGTTGTTTTTTGCAAGGATCGCGCGAACGCGCGGGGCCGCATTGACCTCGATCAAGTTCGCCAAAATTCTTGTTCTTGGGAGGCCGAAATGTCGAACCGTATCCTGAGGGCTGCCAAGAACTCTGCTGGTTTCACCTCTCTTGGCCGTGGCACCGCGCCGGCGTGTAACAAGATGACCAGCTTCGATATCGTTGTGGTGGGGGCCGGCCCGATTGGGCTGGCGTTTGCGGCGTCGCTCACCGCAAGTGACCTCAAGGTCGCGTTGATCGAACGCCGATCGATGGCAGACCTGGCGCAGCCCGCCTTCGACGGACGTGAGATTGCACTCACTCACGCTTCCGTCAAAATTCTACAAGAGCTCGGTGCATGGGATGCCATTCCCTGTTCGGAGAAATCCCCCCTGCGCGGTGCACGGGTGCTCAACGGATCGAATCCTTTCGCGCTGAGCTTCGATGCGCCTCACGGAAGCGCGAAGCCACTGGGAATTCTGGTCCCAAACCACTGCATTCGTAGTGCGCTTTTCAGCATTGTCCGTGAACGGGAGCATGTCCGCGTGTTCTCCGGCTGCAAGGTGGTCGGCGCCCAAGTCAGGCCCGGCAACGCGAAGGTGACCCTTTCAGATGGTCGACAGCTCACGGCCGGGCTGCTCGTGGCGGCGGATTCACGCCTGTCTGCGCTACGCGATCTGCTGGGCATCGCTGCCGACATCAATCGGCTCGGCTGCTCGATGCTGATCTGCCGCGTGCGGCATGAGCTGCCCCACCACCGGATCGCGACGGAATGGTTTGATCACAGGCAGACGATCGCAATGCTGCCGCTTGCGCAAGGCGTGTCGTCGCTGCTTGTCACACTTCCCGCAAACGAGGTTTCCAGACTTGTCGTGATGAACGATGCTGCTTTTCTCGCAGAAATGACTCAGCGCTGCCACGGGCGGTTGGGTAAAATGTCGCTGGCCAGCAGCCGGCATGCCTACTCACTCGTCACGACGTGGGCAGACAGGTTCTGGATGCCGCGCGCCGCGCTCATCGGGGACGCGGCCGTCGGCATGCATCCGGTCACAGCGCATGGCTTCAACATCGGCCTTGGCGGTCAACATCGGCTCGCTGAGGGAATTCTGGCAGCCTGGGGCAAAGGAACAGATATTGCCGATCCAACCTTGCTGCGCCAATACGAAACCCGGCTAAGGCTCAGCGCCGCGCCGCTTTACCACGCCACTAACATGCTGGTTAAACTTTACACGGACGAGCGCCCGCTGGCGCGGGCCGCAAGGCATGTGGGCCTTCGGCTCGGACAGCATTTGCCATTTATCCGACGTGGAATTTCTGCTGCGCTGAGGCGTTGACTTCGATCTTTCTAGCTTGGGCCGGCTGCCCGCCGGTCACCTCGATCGACGATCCGACTTTGATGCGAGCGCCTCTGGCCCAGGTATGCACACCACGCACTCAGACGGCCACGGAATACCTGGCTGTGCCCATTTCAAGATATTTGTCGAATTTCGCCGCCACGGTCCTGACGAGAGGTCGGCTCTCCTGCGGCACGACAAAATCATTGCCGTCCCTTCCAAGCAGGCTGCCTGAGCCGGCAATCGCCAGGCGGCTTGCCTGACAGACGAGCCTTTGGCCGACCTCACCGAAACGCTCCACCAAATCGATCGCCGAGAAAGCGAAGTTGCACATCAGGCGCTCGATCACCCAGCCCCTTGCCAGATCATCGGCGCTGAGTTCTATGCCGCGCGCCGTCGCCAATTGTCCGGTAACTACAGCCTTCTCATACCCGCCCGTCAATACGATATTCTGGGCGTAGCCTTGCCGGAAGCGGCTGATGGAAGATGGGCCAAGACCGATCAGGGTTTCGCAGTTGTCCTCGGTGTAGCCTTGGAAATTGCGATGCAGGCCACCATTGCGCGCCGCGATCGCCAGCGCATCGTCGGGCTTTGCAAAATGATCCAGCCCCACTGGCTCGTATCCGGCGTCTGCGATCAGCCGAGCGGCACGCTGCGACTGCGCCAGCCGTTCGGCGGAATCGGGCAGCCAGGCGTCGTCGATCATCGTCTGATGCTTCTTGAACCACGGCACATGGGCATAACCGAACAGCGCAATCCTGTCGGGCCGCAGCGTCAAGGCGTGCGCGACCGTCGCGGCCACGCTGTCAAGCGTCTGGTGAGGCAGTCCGTAGAGCAGGTCGAGATTGACCGATTTCACGCCGCGGGCGCGGACGCCGTCCACCACACTCTTGGTCGACCGAAAACTCTGCTCGCGATTGATGGCCTTCTGCACCTTGGGATGGAAATCCTGCACGCCAAGACTTGCTCTGGTCATGCCGATTGCCGCCAGCGCATCCAGACGGGCTTCGTCGATGTCGCGAGGTTCGATCTCGACGCTGACACTGGCATCGGACCGAAGGTCGAATTGGTCCCGCAAGGCTTTTCCGAGCGTAAGCATATCGTCGGGTTCCAGCATGGTCGGGGAGCCGCCGCCAAGATGCACAGCACGCACGCGCCCCCTGCCGCTCATGAGACGCCCGACCGTTTCGATCTCGCTGTGCAGAGCGCGCAGGAAGGTGGCCACCGGCGCATAATGACGCGTGTGCTTGGTGTGGCAGGCGCAAAACCAGCACAGCCTGTGACAATAGGGAACGTGCAGATAGAGCGACAACTCGTCGTCGCCTTTGAGGGCATTGATCCAGCCTCGAAGCAGACTGGCATCGACGCCAGAATGAAAATGTGGCGCGGTCGGGTAGCTCGTGTAACGCGGTACGTTTTCGCGCAGCCTGGCGGTCATTTCGGGACGCGTGCGGTTGATTGCTGCTTCATGCATCATGGCAAATTGCCCTCTGTAAACCGCGGCTGCCTTGATTTCGATCAAGAGTGCCGCAGGCAGGACAAACTGACGCAACACCTCGCGGAGCAGCGGTGCTATCGTGCTGCCAGCATTATTCATTCGGGGCGTGCGATGACCATCAAACAAGACGTTGAAAGCGTTGTCATTCCTGTGCTTTGCCAATCCTGCGAGGTTCGGGACCGCGGGTTGTGCGGCGCGCTTGAGCCCAACCAGTTGGCCGACTTGGCCAAGACCTCGTCGAGACACAGCATTCCGCCCGGAACCGAGCTGGTCGGAGACGCCGAAACGATCGAAAGCTATTCGAACGTGCTTTCGGGCGTTGTGAAGCTGACTAAGGGGCTTTGGGACGGACGCCAGCAGATCGTGGGGCTTCAATTCCCGCCCGATTTTCTGGGCCGGCCATTCAAGTCGGAAAGCCAGATCAACGCGGAGAGCGCAACGGAAGTCTCGCTGTGCTCGTTCCCGAAAGCCGCAATCGAGCGAATGATGAGGGAGGCGCCGGCTCTGGAACACCGCCTGCTCAAGCAGACACTGGTGGAACTGGACGAGGCTCGCGATTGGATGGTGACGCTCGGCCGGAAGACAGCGCTCGAGAAGGTGGCGAGTTTTCTCTTCCTGATCGCGAGGAATATCGATCCGGCGGCAGAGATCAGCAAGCGAGCGGCAACTTTCGATCTGCCGCTCACCCGGGCCGATATCGCCGACTTCCTCGGTCTGACGGTGGAGACCGTCAGCCGCCAGCTGACGGAGCTTCGAGCCGACGGCGTGATCCGGATCAAGAACAACCGCCATGTCGTGGTCGATAGCGTGAGTCGGTTGCAACGCTGTTCGGGTGCTCGGGAGTGTTCCGACACTTAGAAGGCCGGTCTGTCGATCAATCCTGCTGTGCGACGAGGGGCAGGATGTGCTCGCGCTCAAATGCGATGTGACGCCGCGACGCACAAAAGAAGGCTCTTAGCATGAAGCCCAGGGCTTCAGGGTTGTCGACAGCACCCCCACGCCCGATCGCCAGCAATGTGTCGGTCAAATCCTCTGCTGCGCTCTCATCCTCGATGTGCTCGGCCAGCAGGCGACGTATCGAAGCGCTCCGCTCTCCATGATGTGCGCCGCTCGCAAACACAGGAAAAACATGCTCTTCCTCGCAGGCATGGCTCATGCGCAGCAGAGGCAGCAGCTGGTTTGCCGCCTGCAAGCACTTCAACGGATCCGCCAAGGGCAACCCGTCGGCTATCGCCTCCAGCTCGTCGCAGATGCGCAATTTCCGATCGTGCCAGAAACAGACATTCCGGCACGGCAGGCTGGCATGAAGGCAGCCTTCGACAAACGGCCAGGCTTTGCATTTGACGACATTTGAGGTTTTGCAACTGGCCATCAGGACGTCTCCGCGCGAAATCGAGACGCAGGATTGTCCGACTGGCGAACCGGGACCTTGACATGGATCAAGGCGCTAAAACGCCCTTTGCGAAATAAGTGTGGAGCGGACCCGCATCCGCATCAAACCCGCCGTCGGGGAGATGTTATGAGATTTGGTACAGAGATCGTCGCTTTAAGTGTGTTTGCGTTCGCGGCCCTGGTCGCCGCAGGCTTCGGTGTCGACGTCCCTTTCCGGCAACATATGTGGGTGTTGTTTTTCGTACTTACCGGTTTCACTGCCATTCTGTTGCGCAACACCGAATTCAAACCAGCAGCTCCGGTGGATCCATCGGCCTATATGGATGGGCCGATCCGTTACGGGGCCGTCGCGACAGTGTTCTGGGGCGTTGTGGGCATGCTGGTCGGCGTGGTCATTGCGCTACAACTGGCCTATCCGCAGCTCAACATCCAGCCATGGTTCAACTTCGGCCGCCTGCGCCCGGTGCACACGTCGGGCGTCGTCTTCGCCTTTGGCGGCAACGCGCTTCTGTGCACATCATTATACGTCGTCCAACGCACATGCCGCGCGCGGCTGTTCGGCGGCAATCTGGCCTGGTTCGTGTTCTGGGGCTATCAGCTCTTCATCGTCATGGCGGCTACCGGATACCTGCTCGGCATCACCGAATCCCGGGAATACGCCGAACCTGAATGGTATGTCGACATCTGGCTGACCATCGTCTGGGTCGCCTATCTCATCCTGTTCCTCGGCACCATACTGAAGCGCAAGGAACCGCATATCTACGTCGCCAACTGGTTCTACCTGTCCTTCATCGTGACCATCGCGATGCTGCATGTGGTCAACAACCTGTCGATGCCTGCGTCGCTCCTCGGATCGAAGAGCTACTCGGCATTTTCCGGTGTCCAGGATGCCCTGACGCAATGGTGGTACGGCCACAACGCGGTCGGCTTCTTCCTGACCGCGGGCTTCCTCGGCATGATGTATTATTTCGTGCCCAAGCAGGCCAACAGGCCGGTCTACTCCTACCGGCTGTCGATCATCCACTTCTGGGCGCTGATCTTCCTCTACATCTGGGCCGGTCCGCACCATCTGCATTACACCGCCCTGCCCGACTGGGCGCAGACGCTTGGCATGGCGTTCTCGATTATGTTGTGGATGCCCTCCTGGGGCGGCATGATCAACGGCCTGATGACCTTGTCTGGTGCTTGGGACAAGATCCGCACAGACCCGATTATTCGCATGATGGTCGCGGCGATCGCCTTCTACGGCATGTCGACCTTCGAAGGCCCGGTGATGTCCATCAGGACGGTCAATTCGCTGTCGCACTACACCGACTGGACAATCGGCCATGTTCACTCAGGCGCGCTCGGCTGGGTCGGCATGATCTCGTTCGGCGCGATCTACTACATGGTGCCGAAGCTATGGAACCGTGAGCGGCTCTATTCGCTGCGGCTGGTCACCTGGCACTTCTGGCTAGCGACCCTCGGGATCGTCGTCTACGCCGCGGCCATGTGGGTGTCCGGCATCACGCAGGGCCTGATGTGGCGCGAATACAACGAGCAGGGTTTTCTGGTCTATTCCTTCGCCGAAACTGTCGCCGCCATGCACCCCTATTACATCATGCGCGCCATCGGCGGAGCAATGTATCTCGCTGGCACACTGATCATGGCATGGAACGTCACGATGACCATTCGTGGCCGCCAGCGCGAAGAGCAAGCATTGGCGGGTTCCGTATCCGCTCTGCAGCCTGTCGAATAAGGAGCCAGACATGGGCTTGATGGCCAAACACGCACTCATCGAGAGAAACGCCACGCTTCTCCTGGTCGGGTCGCTGCTGGTCGTGACCATCGGCGGCATCGTCGAGATCGCACCCCTCTTCTATCTCGACAACACGATCGAGAAGGTCGACGGCATGCGGCCCTATTCGCCACTCGAGCTCGCTGGGCGCAATATCTATGTCCGTGAGGGATGCTATCTCTGCCACAGCCAGATGATCAGGCCGTTCCGCGACGAGGTCGAACGGTACGGCCACTACAGCCTGGCGGCCGAGTCGATGTATGACCACCCCTTTCAGTGGGGATCGAAACGAACCGGTCCCGATCTCGCCCGGGTCGGCGATCGTTATTCCAACGAGTGGCATACGCAGCACCTGACAGACCCCCGTTCGGTCGTGCCGGAATCCATCATGCCGAGCTATGCGTTCCTGAAGGAGAAGGCGCTCGATGTGAAGGATTTCTCGACACAGCTGGTCGCGAATGCTCGCGTCGGCGTGCCCTACACGCCCGAAATGATCGCTAATGCAAACGCCGACCTGAAAGCACAGGCGGACCCGGCCGCGGACACAACCGGCCTTGAGGCCCGTTACCCTAAGGCCAAGACGGGCGACTTCGACGGGAATCCAGGCGAAGTGACCGAGATGGACGCTCTTGTCGCCTATCTGCAAATGCTGGGCACACTGGTCGATTTCAAGACCTATGACGAAGGCGCCGGCTACCGCTGAGGAGGACGCAATGAGCTATGATTTGATGCGGGAATTCGCCGACAGCTGGGGCCTGCTTGTGATGGCGCTGTTCTTCGTCGGCTGCATTGCCTTTGCCCTGCGCCCTGGCGGCAAAAAACAGGCCGATCAAGCCGCCCAGATCCTTTTCAAGGACGACTGATCATGAGCAGCGAGCATATCGACGAAGCCTCCGGCATTTCAACGACCGGCCACGAATGGGACGGGATCAGGGAGCTGAACAACCCGTTGCCGCGATGGTGGGTGATAACCTTCTACGTCACCATCGCATGGGCGGCGGCCTACACGGTCGCCTATCCGGCTTGGCCCATGCTGTCTTCCGCGACCAGGGGCGTGCTCGGCTATTCCAGCCGTAACGACGTCAAGAACGAGCTGGCGGCGGCAGAAGCCGCCAAGGGCAAATACGTCGCCGCCATCCAGCAGAAGACCGTATCCGAAATCGCTGCCGATGATGGGCTGCGTGAATTTGCTGTCGCCGCCGGCGGCGCGACGTTCAAGGTCAATTGCGTGCAGTGCCATGGCTCGGGTGCTCAAGGCTCGAAGGGCTTTCCAAATCTCAACGACGACGACTGGCTATGGGGTGGCGAGGCCGAGCAGATCCAGCAGACCATTTCCCACGGTATCCGGTATGCCTCCGACCCCGAAACTCGCCAGTCGGAAATGCCGGCCTTCGCTGACGTGCTTCAGCCCGAGCAAATTGCCCAGGTCAGCGCCTATGTGGCAAGCCTTTCAGGGCCGGTGCGCGACAAGACCCTGATCGAGCCCGGCGCCAAGGTGTTCGCGGAAAATTGCGCTGCCTGTCATGGCGAAAATGCCAAAGGCGGCCGCGAGGTAGGCGCACCCGATCTGACCGACGCGATCTGGCTTTATGGCTCGGGCGAAAGCGCTATTGCCGCGCAGGTCCGCGCACCGAGGCAGGGTGTGATGCCAGCCTGGGGGGCGCGTCTGGGGGAGACAAAGGTGAAGGAGCTTGCGGTTTATGTCCATTCGCTTGGCGGAGGGGAATAGGAGAAGCGGCCTATTCACCCGCCACCACCGTCAAGCGACGAGGCCCGGCTGCGGCCGGGCCTCGACACCTTTCAACCCGCAGGATTGACTTGCATCAAAGCGGCGCGGGCCAGCCTGCGGCAAAGCTTGTCGAAGGGGGAGATGGAGACTGCTCGACTGGAGATGCCGGTGCTGGATCAAACGCAGGAGGAACGGCTCGAAGCCGAGGCAGTGACCTCGGCCACGGTTCGGCCACCGCTCTATGCAGCACGCAAGAAGATATTTCCCGGGCGTGCATCGGGTCGCTTTCGGCAATTCAAATGGCTGGTCATGGCCATCACCCTTGGCATCTACTACCTGGGGCCTTGGTTGCGGTGCGACCGGGGACCCTATGCGCCGAACCAAGCCGTCCTGCTCGATCTTGCGAACCGGCGCTTCTACTTCTTCTCCATCGAAATCTGGCCGCAGGAGTTTTATTACGTGGCGGGCCTTTTGATGATGGCCGGCATCGGCCTCTTCATGGTCACGTCTATGGTTGGGCGGGCCTGGTGTGGCTACACCTGTCCGCAGACGGTCTGGGTCGACTTGTTTCTCGTGGTTGAGCGCGCGATCGAAGGCGATCGCAATGCCCGCATTAAACTCGATGCCGGACCATGGACGCTGCGCAAAATTCTTTTGTGTATGACCAAACATGCCGTGTGGCTGGTGATCGCGGTTGCCACGGGCGGCGCCTGGATCTTTTACTTTGCCGACGCGCCGAAATTGCTCGGTGAAATCATGGCCGGAACGGCGGCGTCCGCGGCTTATGTCACGATCGCCGTCCTGACCGGAACCACATACGTATTCGGCGGCCTGATGCGCGAGCAGGTGTGCACCTACATGTGCCCATGGCCGCGCATCCAGGCCGCCATGCTCGACGAGAATTCCCTGACCGTGACATACAATGACTGGCGCGGCGAACCACGTTCGCGCCATACCAAGAAGGCCGTGGCCTTTGGACAGCCTGTAGGCGATTGCGTCGATTGCAAGTCCTGCATGGCGGTCTGCCCGATGGGTGTCGATATCCGGGATGGCCAGCAGCTGGCGTGTATCACCTGCGCGCTGTGCATCGACGCGTGCGATGGTGTCATGGCCAAGCTCGGCCGCGCGCGCGGGTTGATCTCCTATGCAACGCTGGCGGACTACAATGCCAACATGGCGCTGGCCACCGCCAACGGCACTGGTGCCGTCAACCCGACGCTGATCAGGAACTCGAACACCAGCTTCGTCGACGGTGTTGCGCATTTCGATCTGCGGAAGATCCTGCGGTTGCGCACCTTCATCTACCTTGGCGCATGGTCGGCGATCGGGTTGGTGCTGGTCTATGGCCTGCTGACGCGTGAGCGGCTTGAGTTGAATGTGCTACACGACCGCAATCCGCAATTTGTAACGCTCTCCGACGGCTCGATCCGAAACGGCTACACGGTCAAATTGCTCAACATGATTGCCGAGCCGAGGACGATCGTGCTCACAATGGAAGGGCTCGCCGGCGCGGACATGAGTGTCGCCGGGGTCGACCCGCCAGCGGGCCGTTCATTCGCCATTCCAGTGGAGCCCGACCGGCTCACAACGATCAAGGTTTTCGTCCGCCAACCGGCGGACCAAATCAACAAACCGATGCAAAGTTTCACGTTTCGGATTGCGGATGAGACGAGCTCTGAGTCCGCCGAATACACCGCCAGATTCAATGCGCCGGAGATCGCCCGATGACCGCCAAAATGCACAGAGCAGGCGAATTCACTGGCAAGCACATGCTGCTGACAATTCTCGGTTTCTTTGGCGTCGTGATCGGCGTCAATGTGACCATGGCAACACTCGCCACCACGAGTTGGACTGGCCTGGTGGTGGAGAACACATACGTGGCTAGCCAGCAGTTCAACAAAAAGGCCAGGCAAGGGCGGGCACAAGCGGCACTTGGCTGGGATGGCAGGTTGATCATTGCCTCCGGCGAGGTTCGCTACAGCCTTGTTGACGCGAAGGGCAAGCTGGTTCCGCTGCACGGCGTGCGCGTCCTATTTCGGCACCCGTCCTATGACGCGCAGGATAAAGCCGTGACACTTACAGCCGCTTCAGATCCCGACAGCGCCGGGGAATTTGCCGCGCGTCATACGCCGAAGGATGGCGTCTGGATCGTCGAGATCGATGCCGATGCAGGCCTGGCTTTGCCATTTCGTGATGTCCGCCGCATCATGATCTCGAAGGGAGCGCTGCAATGAGCTGCTGCGCGCCAGGCGCCGAAATGGCATTGGATGTCGTCGACACAGCGTCGGCCCTGCCCTCAAGCGCCGAGATCAAACTGGCCAGCCGCAGTCTGGGTGGCGACACGAACCAGACCGATCTGTCGTTGCCCACAATTCATTGCGCGGCCTGCATGCACGCCATTGAGACAGCCCTGAAGAAGCTGGAGGGCATCGAAAGCGCTCGCGTAAATCTATCCACCAAACGCGTGTCGGTGCGCTGGCATGGCGACCAGGTGCCACCGATTTTCGCCACACTCGGGCAGCTTGGCTATCAGGCGCATCTGTTCGACCCGGAGATCGCGAACGGGGACAAGACTTTGTCGGAGCTGATCCGGGCGGTTGCCATTTCCGGGTTTGCCGCCGGCAACATCATGCTGCTGTCGGTTTCGGTCTGGTCGGGGGCGGAAGGCGCTACCCGCGACCTGTTCCATTGGGTTTCGGCTCTGATTGCCATCCCTGCCCTTGCTTTCGCCGGCGGCATCTATTTCCGTTCGGCGTGGAATGCTCTTCGCCATGGGCGGATGAACATGGAGGTGCCGATCACTGTCGGGATTTCACTGGCCTATGCCATGAGCCTCTACGAAACGATCACCCATGGTGAGCATGCCTATTTCGACGCGTCAGTGTCGCTGCTCTTTTTCCTTTTGATCGGCCGCACGCTGGACCACGTGATGCGCGAACGGGCACGCACCGCCGTGAGTGGCCTTTCGCGGCTGGCCGGGCGCGGCGCCATCGTCCTGCGCACTGGCAGGGTACGAGAATACCTGCCGGTCGGGCAGATCGAGCCGGGCATGGACCTGGTGATTGCCGCTGGAGAGCGCGTGCCCGTCGATGGTGATATCCTTAACGGCAGCTCTGATATCGATTGCTCACTCGTTTCAGGCGAAAGCACGCCTCGTCCTGTTGGCCCAGGATCGGATATCCAGGCCGGCACGCTCAATCTCACCGGTCCGTTCACCATGCGAGCGACGGCGGCCGCAAAGGATTCATTCCTTATGGAAATGGTTCGGCTGATGGAAGCCGCCGAGGGCGGACGTTCACAGTACCGCAGGATTGCCGACCGCGTCTCTGCCCTCTACGCCCCGATGGTGCATCTGGCCGCACTCATGACCTTCCTTGGATGGATGATCGCATCGGGTGACTGGCATGTGGCGGGGACGATCGCGATCGCCGTTCTCATCATTACATGCCCATGCGCGCTCGGCCTTGCCGTGCCGATCGTGCAGGTGGTCGCGGCGCGACGTTTGTTCGATGCCGGCGTGATGGTCAAGGATGGTTCTGCCATGGAACGGCTGGCGGCCATCGACACAGCCGTGTTCGACAAGACCGGAACACTCACCTTTGGGAGGCCGCGGCTTGTCAACGCGCCATCGATCGATCCGGCCCTGCTGGCAATCGCCGCCGACATGGCCACGCATTCTCGCCATCCGTACGCTAAGGCGATCAGCATTTTCTCAGGCTCTTCCAGCCAACCGGGACTGGCTTCGATCAGCGAGCATCCGGGCTTCGGCATCGAGGCCACCATGGAGGGGAACATTTGGCGCCTGGGCCGGCGGGAATGGGCCAAATCGGAGGCTCAGAGCGTTGGGCAAGGTAAGTATGGCAGCAACGGCGGGACGGTGCTTTCGCGGAACAGGATGATCGTCGCCTCCTTTGATTTTCAGGACGCCGCGCGGGCTGACGCCGGAGCAGCAGTGAAGCAATTGCAGGACGCTAACGTCTCGATCGAGATGCTGTCGGGTGATACCGCCCAGGCTTGTCGCGAATTGGCCAAATCCTTGCGAATAGGCAACTTCGTGCCATCGCTTCTTCCGTCCGGCAAAGTTGACCGCATCGAGGCGCTGACCAGGGCCGGCCACAAGGTCTTGATGGTAGGGGACGGGCTCAATGACACGCCTGCGCTGGGCGCCGCGCACGTCTCTATGGCTCCCGCCAGCGCGGCTGACGTTGGGCGCAATGCCGCCGATTTTGTTTTCCTGCGCGAAAGCCTTCTGGCAGTTCCTTTCGCGTTGGACATCTCACGACAGGCGGGCCGACTGATCCGTCAGAACGTGGCGATTGCAATTCTCTACAATGTCTTTGCCGTGCCGATCGCCATATCAGGGCATGTGACGCCGCTAACCGCTGCGATCGCGATGTCCGCCTCCTCCCTGATCGTGGTCACAAACGCCATGCGGCTGCAGGCCTTCAAAAAGCGTGCGGTGCCTGGAAACGGTCTGCCCGAAAGGCGGGCATGCCTTGACATACGGGATCAGTCGAGATGACGACCCTTGTCTATCTCATACCGGTTGCGCTCTTTCTGGGTGCGCTTGGACTGGCCGGTTTCCTGTGGGCTGTGCGTAGCGGCCAATACGAGGATCTCGACGGTGCGGCAGAGCGCATCCTTATCGATCGGGACGACGAGCCGGACGGTTTGACTCGGCGCGCGAATATGTGGAACTGAATTCCAGTCGCTGATCGCGGCGAGACAGAGGAACGAGCTCTCTTGCCCGACTGGAAATTGGAATTCCCCCGATGGCGCCAACCTTACACGGCGGGCGATACCCGCAAACCTCAGCCGTTGCGAAACGTATAGCTGTAGCCGTTGATCGCCGGCACTCCGCCGAGATGCACGTAGAGGACGTTCGATCCTTCTGGAAAGAAGCCTTTCTGGACAAGGTCGATCATGCCTTGCATCGATTTGCCCTCATAGACGGGATCGGTAATCATACCCTCAAGCCTGGCGCACAGACGGATGGCTTCCTTTGTTTCCTGCGATGGGATGCCATAACACGGGTATGCGTACGCCTTGAGCAGCACCACATCGTCCTTGGTTAAATCGGTGCCAAGGCCCACGAGCTTTGCGGTGTTTTTGGCGATGTCTAGCACTTGCGCGCTGGCCTGCTCGGGGGTCGCGGAGGCATCGATGCCGACCACATTGCGCTGTCGTCCGTCTTGGGCGAAGCCGACGATCATGCCGGCCTGCGTCGAGCCCGTGACCGTGCATACGATGATATAGTCGAAGGCAAATCCAAGCTGCTTCTCTTGCGCGCGCACCTCCTGGGCGAACTGAACGTAGCCGAGTCCGCCATATTTGTGGACGGAGGCCCCGGCCGGTATTGCGTAGGGTCTGCCGCCCCTTGCCTTTACGTCGTCGAGCGCCTCTTCCCAACTGCGGCGGATGCCGATGTCAAAGCCTTGGTCGACCAGGCGCACCTCTGCTGCCATGATACGACTCAAGAGAATGTTGCCGACGCGGTAGTAGACGGCATCCTCATGAGGCACCCAGCTCTCCTGTACCAGGAGGCATTTCATGCCGATCTTGGCGGCGACCGCAGCGACCATGCGTGTGTGGTTTGACTGCACGCCGCCGATCGAGACAAGTGTGTCGGCAGTTGACGCGATCGCGTCAGGGATGATGTATTCGAGCTTGCGGAGCTTGTTTCCGCCGAATGCAAGACCGGAGTTGCAGTCCTCGCGTTTGGCGTAGATGTCCACCTTTCCTCCCAGATGTTGGCTGAGACGCTCGAGCTTCTCGATGGGTGTCGGGCCAAAGGTGAGCGGGTAGCGTTCGAATTTTTCCAGCATGTTCTCTCCGAGGGCCCGGGTTGAGCTATAGGGTGCTAAAGGGTCGTGTGCGGCCTGGGGTCAGCTGCCCGCTTGTGGGTACCGCGAAGTCCGAGGGTTCACTTATCGTCCTCACGACAGGGTGGCGACTGGCGCCGGCTTACCTTGCCGCCATCGGAATGCTTTGCCTTTTGGGTAGCTCTCTGGCCTGACCACCAGATAAGAAAGAGCACGCTTGCGAAATAACCTACCTGGGCAATCAGCGAAGATGCGAACGTCTTGACGATTATCGTGCGGATGGAATCCGAGAGGAGGTAGAAAATCAAAGCGTTGATGGACAGGACCACCGCAAGGGCGATGCAAAACATTCTGAGGGGCACCGACGTTCTCCTGTGTGTCAGGCAGACCATGCTTCGGCGTTATCAGCCGCAAGATGGGTCTGGCAGTTCTTCGGACAGACGCGGGCGCAGGCTCCGCAGCCGATGCAGCGGCCGGCGTGGTCGACGACCATGATCATGCGATTGAGCTCGCCGTCGAAGTCATCCTCATCATCACAAACGCCGAGGATTTCACCCGCGTCATCGACGCCGTAGAGATGCATGACCTCGCGCGAGCAGACCTTGAAGCAGCGGCCGCAACCGATGCAGGTCCTGCCATCGATAAAGGTCAGATAGTCGGGCATCCATTTGGAGCCATCGCGGGTAAAGGACGGGCTGGTCATCGTGAATCCTCCCACGCTGCGAGTTCTCTCTTTGCAGCGTCCAACTCGGCAAAAACGTCGAACGTTTTCCCGGCGACGGTCTTTATCTTGATCTTGCGGCAGGCGACCGGGAGGTGCTCGGCAACGTCGTGCAAGTCCATCTTCGCGGCTCCCGCGCGCGACTGCAGCTTGCGGACTTTCAGTTGCAGTTTCTCAAGGTCCGACATGAATTCCTTCCTCCGAACCGATCGCACGACCCGCTCTGTTTGCCAGCTCTTCGGCTGGCTCCAGCCGAACCGTTTGGCCAGGCTCAATCTCTCCATGCGGCAACAGCTTCGATCTTCAAGCCGCCGCGAACAGCGGCAATCGCGGCTTCTCGATCATCCACCCGATCACGCCGCCGAAAATCCGCTCACGCAGCCGAGGGCGGCTCCAAGCGCCCATGACGACCATGTCGGCGGCCGTGTCGATCGCGTGCTGCACGAGGATTGTGGTCACCGATTGCGCGACGCTCGGCAGCCGGTCGACAACCACCCGAATACCGTGCCTAGCGAGGTAGGCCACGATGTCGATCCCCGGCCCAGGGCCATTTCCGTTGCCGATTGCCTCTGGATCGACCAGAGTGACACGAACTTGGTCGGCACCGGACAGCAGATGCAGTGCTCCCCGAATGGCACGCGACGTCTCGACTCGCGTATCCCAGCCGACCAGGATGCGCTGCGGCCGCAGAGAGGCCTTGGCGCCGCGCGGAACAACAAGCACCGGCTTCCCCGATTCGAACAGGCAGCCGTTAATAGCAGCTGGTCCGAGATCATCGTCGTTGAGGAGTGAGGGGCCAATGACTACAAGGTCTGCACAGAGCGCCCGCTGCCGCACTGCGTCACCGACACAGGCCTGGTCGCAATAGTCGGTGTAAACGTCAGAGGGAATCCCCATGGCCTCCAACAAGGTATGGATTTCCCTGGACCGTTTTACCAATCTGTCGATTTCTCGGGAAAACGTCTGAATTTCGCTAAGCTGGGTTTCCAGTCTGAATGCAGCTTGTATGCGCTCAGGCCATAGGGCGGGACCTGCGCCGAACGGCCGACGCCCGGTAAATTTGATGATCAGTACGGACAGACGTGCACCAACCTCGGCGCACAGATCGGCAGCGGTTCTGACGTCCTGATCGGAGTGTTCCATTTCCGTTACGCACAATGCGGTTTTAAAAGTCATCTGACTGCTACTCGGAGTGTCGTTGTATTTGCACATGCATTCGAAGCCGCACCATTTACCCGCAGCCAAGGGGGACGATGGGCAAGGGCGCGGCATTCGTCGTATTGTCCGCCGCCCTTCTCCCCGAGGGAGTAGCCGGCCAGTTCGTGGCACCGCTTGGGCTGGCCTAAATGGCGCAGCTACCGCACCTCGCGGTTCCGGGACGACAGCAGCTGCCGAGGTTCTTCTGCACTCATCAAGGCTCTGAGAGTGAGGCATCAAGCCCGCGCCGCGTCGGGATAGATTTCGATGGCCGCGAGCGCATCGTCGACCAGTCTCGTGCCGGCCTCAGCAAGCTGCCGAAAACTCTCGAACCCGAAGCGGTGGACGTCGCGAAGCGTCTTCGACAGGACCACCAATCGCCCAGCGGTGAGAAGCACGCGTCCAAAGCCCTCATGGCTGATATTCATCATGGGCGATGCCATCAGGCCGGCGCGTTCCTCGATCGCAAGCCCAACTGCGGCGTAATAGACATCGAGCCTCCACAGCACGTCCGGATCAGGATCGCCGATGATCGGGATTTCACGACGCTGTTCTTTGGTGACAATGAAGTCGGCCAGCAGCTCTGGGGCCGGTTTGCCTTCCCATGAGCCGTAGGAGTCCTGCGCGCGAAGCAGCCGGACGAGACACTTGACGAAAGAGGTGGCAAGCGCCGCCTGGTCTTCTTTGACAGCGGGGATGACCGCATCAGCCATTGTCGGTTCTCCTCATTTCAATTTTCGTCTTGAAAGAACGGTTTTTTTCGGCGAACGCCCGCGTCCGCCAACACCTTGCGCAGCCAGGGCGGAGGAGCCTCCCTAAGCATCTTCTGGGTTCGCGACAGGACGTCAGTGATGGGTTGAGGCTGCGGCGCTTTGATTGGGTGGATTTTTGCCGCAACAAGTTTGGCTGCGGAAGGGCCGCCGATCGCCAGACAGAACAGAAGATGGCAGCCCTTCAGTGCCGAGACCTTCCGGGTGATGCGGTCATCGCCCTCGGGTCGATGCGTTCCGCTCTCATCGGAAACGTCGTCGAACTCTACTGCTTCCACGAAATTCCATTCGGCGGGCGTCACCTCGTAGACGGCAAAGCACCTGGCCGATCCAAAATGGGCATTAAGCTCGATCAGGTCCTGTGTGGCGATCGCCACGCGCAAAGCGCCGGCTTTCCTGTCCGGCGGCAATGGGTGAACCTCGTCAGTGACGAGCGAGAGGCGACGAGGGGATGTCATCTGGCATTCTCGGTTGCGGAATGGGTTGAGGGTCTCAGGCCTCGGCGCAGGCTGGTTGGCCTGGAAGACGTTAGCGATTTCGAAGATGAGGTCGCGCGTTCCCTGATAGAGGATTGTGAGCTTGTGCTGGCTGCCCAGGCGGTCGAAGATCGGGAAGCCGACGCGCATGAGCGGAATGCCGAGGCGCTCTGCCGCCTGTCGACCGTGGGAATGGGTGACAAGAAGGTCTGTGCCGGCAGCTAGGGCTTCCAGATCGCCGAGATCGCCGACCTGGACTGATTGCGCTGGAATATTCTCGACAATCTTCGACGTGCCGGTTGTGGTGACCGCCGCGGCGATTTCGGCGCCCATATCCACAAAAAAGCTTGCCAGTTGGTAGAGGTGGTCTGGTTCGGCAGCGATCGCAATTTTCTTGCCGCCGAAATGAAAATGTCCGTCGAGCAAGGCATCCTGCAACTGGCCCCGTTGATGGCGTAGCTTGGCCGGCGACGCTGCGCCCGAAATGACCGAAAGGAATGAGACAAGCCGATCGGCGGCCTTCAAGCCGGTGAGAGAGTGAAACAGCATGTAAGGCACACCCGTCAGCCTCTGCAGCGCCTCAGCTGAGCTGCGCATTTGCTCGCCGATGGCGATGCAATGCGCCACGGCGCCAAGCTCGCGAATGTCCTCGACGCTGGTGCCGCCAAGGGTGGTGGGGATCCAGCGGTCTGGTACCGAACCTTGGAGCGAGCCTGAGACGTCCGGCAGGATCACCGGCTGGAGGCCGAAGCCTACCACCACCTCGCGCAAGTGCTCGATGTCGGCCACGGTGAGGTTCCAGCCGGGCAGGACCGCGATCTTCTTCGAGTGCCGCGCCCGCTCGCCGGGCCGTGTCATGCCTTCGATCATCGCGGTGACTGCCTTGGCCCAGCCCTCTTCGAGGGCGCCGTCGAAATCCGGCGTGCTGGCCAACATGATCTCCGTACCTGCGAGTTCTTCGGCGTGCTTGCGCTGGATGGTAGCGATGTCGCCTGCGAAGTCTTCGCCACGGGTTTCCACAAGCGCCGTCGTGCAGACGCCGATCAGCTTTGGTTTGGTCCGGCTCTTGAGGTTCAGGATCGCCTCTTCGAGATGACCTGCCCCGCCGAGGATTGTCGCCAGTTCGTCCATTGCCGTTGTCTGCAAGGGAACTGCTTCCTTGAAATGCCGCACGAGGAGCACCAGAGCGAAGCTGGTGCAGCCTTGGCTGCCGTGGAACAGCGGAATCGCACCGTCGACCCCGAGAAAAGCGAAAGCAGCACCCAGCGGCTGGGAGGATTTCAGCGGATTGACTGCCGCCGATTTGGTTTGGGGAAGGATGCTGGCCATCGGTTTCCTCAACCCAGGCCGACGGCGTTGGTACCGGTGCTGGCAAATTTCTCACGAGCGCGGCCGGTCGTGCTGACGCTGATTGTGCTCGTCAGTTCATGCTCCAAGGCAGGATGGCTATCCCACGGCGCTGGCCCCCGTACCTGCTGCCAGATCGGGTTGTGAATGGCGCGGTCGATCTGAGTTATGAGCTCAATCATGCCGTCATAGCCGGCATAGGGGTGATGACGCTCCTGGTTGATATCGAGCCAGGGTGTCTTTGCCTTCAGCGCGACGAATTGCGTGCGCCCGCCCGACAGCATGATGTCGGCCTTGCCTTGTGAGAGCATGGTGAAAAGCTCGCGCGGTGGTATGGATTCGAAGATCTGGTTTTCTTCCTTCAGGGTCTGTTTGATACGCTCCTTGTCTTCGACCGTCGATTTCTTGACCGAGGTTCCGACGATCTCGATGCCGACTTCCATAAGCGCATTGACGAGCGACCAGGACTTCACACCGCCGGTGTTGAGCAGCACGCGCTTGCCTTCGAGCCTCGGGCGGTAGGCCGCAAGCTTCTTCCAGGCAATCGACTCCTCCTGCGCGATCAGCGCCTCGGTGCGGCCGACGAGCCCCGGATCGGCCCCCCTTCTGACGAGCAGATCAGCGATGTTGCGAAGTGCTTGCGAGGTCGCGGTGATGCCGTAGAAGGAACCCTCGAAGAAGGGGATCTCCCAGCGTTCCTCCATCTTGCGAGCGACATTGATGAGAGCGGTCGAGCAGACCATCATCGCCGCCCGCGCGCGGTGCGCGCAGGCAATATCGAGGTAGCGTGCATCGCCCGGAATGCAGGCGCGCACGCGGATGCCAAGTCGATCCAGGAGTGGCTTTACCAGCCAGAACTCGCCAGAGAGATTGAATTCGCCGATGATATTGATATCGCACGGGCCGGCATCATCGGGCTCTGCCGTACCGATCACGTGATCGAGCAACGCCTCGCCGGCGAGCTTGTTGCCGAGATTTTTAGAGCCGACGAAGCCCGGCGCATTGATCGACACCACGGGCAGTCCGAACTTTGCCGTCGCATGCCTGCAGACGGCGTCGATGTCATCGCCGATCAGCGCGGTCACGCAGGTTGAATAGACGAAGATCGCCGACGGCGCATACGTTTGCTTGATCTCGCGAATCGCATTGAAAAGCTTGCGCTCGCCCTGCCCCATCACGACGTCGAGTTCGGTGAGATCGGTCGTGAAGCTTGTGCGCCACAGGGCTGATCCGGATGACGTCGCGCCCCGATTGTCCCAGGCATTGCCCTCGCAGGCAAGCGGCGCGTGGATCAGATGCGCGACGTCGGTGATGGGCTGCAACGCGACTTTGGCACCGTCGAAGGCGCAGCCTCCGGCTGCCGCTCCAGGGGTGAGCGGCTTGGAACAGCCCTGTTGGCGCGTTTTGGCATTCTTGGCCTGGTTCTTCTCGCAAGCGGGCTCGCTGAACACATCCTGCAGTTTCGCGCTCGGCAAGGACATTAAGCCGGTCTCCAAAGTCCATCGGGATAGCGGCCAACCCAGTGCTGGCTGCGGCTTTAACGGGTCAGATCGAAGGAATAGTCGGTCACGCCCGGATCCATCGTCTCTCGGTCGAGCTTGTCGAAGATCTTGTCGAGGATCGTCGTCAACACGCGCAGGCCACCTTGGTAGCCTATCAGCGGGAAGCGGTGGTGATGGTGCCGATCGAAGATCGGGAACATCAGTCGGATCAGCGGCGTGCCCGTATCGCGCTCCAGATACTTGCCGTAAGAATTGCCGATCAGCAGGTCCACTGGTTCTGTAAAGAGCAGAGAGCGCATGGCCCAGAGGTCCTTGCCTGCCCAGACCTGGGCATCCTTGCCGAAGGACGAGGTTGCGAGCAGCTTCTTCATCTCAGCTTCCCAGGCATTGGTGCCGTTGGTGGCCAAGCAGTGGGTCGGCTCGCCGCCTGTCTCCATGACGAAGCGGGCCATAGCGTGGACAAAGTCCGGGTCGCCATAAATCGCGTATTTCTTACCGTGCAGCCATGACTGACTGTCGGCCATCGCATCAACCAGGCGGCCACGCTCCCGGGTGATCGCCTCCGGGATTTCCTTGCCCGATATCTCCGATACCCTCATCAGGAGTTCGTCGGTTGCCTCAACCCCCAAGGGGTAATGGAAGGAGGCCGTTTCCTGCCCGACCTCCTGGCAATATTCCAGCGTCTTGCGGGTGTTGTAGTGTTGCAGCGACAGCGTTGCCTCGGCGTTGAGTGCCGCCTGCACGTCTTCGATCTTGGTCCCGCCGTCATACATGCGAAATTCGCCATCCGACGGCGTGTCAAACTGGTCCGAAGCGTCTTGGATGAGGGTGTAGGACACACCCATTAAATTCAGCAAACGCTTAAGCTCGCGGTTGTTGCCGACGCAGAAGCCATCGAAACCGGGAATGATGTTTACGGTGTTGGCGAGGACGGTTCGTTGCTTTCCCTTCCAGAAGTTTTCCAAGACGCCCTTGACCATCGCATCATAGCCATCGACGTGGCTGCCGACGAAGGCGGGGGTGTGTGCGTAAGGCACTTCGAAGTCCTGTGGGACGGAGCCTTCCTGCCGGGCATTTTCGATGAACGAATGTAGATCGTCGCCGATCACCTCTGCCATGCAGGTGGTTGAGACAGCGATCATCTTGGGGTCGTAGAGCTTGTAGGTGTTGGCGAGCCCGTCGATCATGTTCTTCATGCCGCCAAACACCGCTGCATCTTCGGTCATGGACGACGAGACCGCCGACGACGGCTCCTTGAAGTGGCGTGAGAGGTGCGAACGGTAGTAGGCGACGCATCCTTGGCTCCCATGGACGAACGACATTGTGCGTTCGAAGCCTGCTGCGGCGAACACCGCGCCGAGTGGCTGGCAAGCCTTGGCCGGATTCACCACGAGCGCTTCGCGGGCGAGGTTCTTGTCGCGATATTCCCAGGTTTTGGTGAATTCGCGTTGGTCTGTAACGATCTCATCGGGATGCGGGCATTCGAAATTCAGCTTCTTTGCGGCGAGCATCTGCCTGTATTCCGCCTCACGGAATAGAGGAGCATGATCGAGAACTTTTTCAGCCGACTGCGGCATTGGGGGTAACCTTTTTGATGTGGCGGCGCCATGCGGCGGCACAGGGACGTCAAGACGTACGGATCTCCCGCGGATCAGGGATTGCGGGCGTTCGAGGTCTCGCTGAAGATGCGAAGCAAGGTTCTCATTCGGCTGCGATCGCCGCTGGCTGAGCTGATTTCTTCTTCCAGGGCGCGTCGTAGAGGTCCCAGACAGGGTTGTTGATGGCCAAGTCCATGTCGCGGGCGAAGATGGCGAAGCCGTCATACCCATGATACGGGCCGGAATAGTCCCAGGAGTGCATTTGACGGAACGGTATTCCCATCTTCTGGACCGGGTACTTTTCCTTGATGCCGGAGCCAACGAGATCGGGGCGGATTCCCTCGATGAACTTCTCCAATTCGTAACCGGTGACGTCGTCATAGATCAGCGTGCCCTCTTGCACGTAATGACCGGTGCGCTGATAGTCGTCGTTGTGGCCGAATTCATAGCCTGTGCCGACGATCGCCATGCCGAGGTCTTCGTAGGCGGAGACGACGTGCCGAGGGCGCAGGCCGCCGACGTACAGCATCACCGTCCTGCCTTCCAGGCGCGACCAATACTTGTCGATGACGGCGTCCACGAGGGGCCGGTATTTGGCAATCACGTATTCGGTCTTCTCTTCGATATCCGGTCCGAAATGCTTGGCGATGTTGCGCATTGAGGATTCGATCTGGGAAGGTCCGAAGAAATTGTACTCCATCCAGGGCACGCCGTACTTTTCTTCCATATGTCGACAGATGTAGTTCATCGATCGGTAGCAATGGATCAGGTTGAGCTTGGCTTTTGGCGCGCGTTCTATCTCGGCGAGCGTAGCGTCACCTGACCAGTTGCCAACCACGCGCAGGCCCATCTCCTCCAGCAGGATGCGCGACGCCCAGGCATCACCGCCGATATTGTAGTCACCGATGACGTTGACATCGTAAGGACCTGCCTCGAACTTGAGTTCCTTTTTCTCAAAGACCCAGTCGCGGATCGCGTCATTGGCGATGTGGTGTCCAAGCGATTGAGACACGCCGCGGAATCCCTCGCAGCGCACCGGCACGATGGTCTTTTCGTATTCCTTGGTCTTCTTCCGCGAGACCGCCTCGATGTCGTCGCCGATCAACCCAATCGGGCATTCGGACTGGATGGTGATGCCCTTGCTCAGCGGGAATAGATCTTCGAGCTCGTCGATGATCTTTTCCAGCTTCTTATCGCCGCCGAAGACAATATCCTTTTCCTGAAAGTCGGAGGTGAACTGCATCGTCACGAAGCTGTCGATGCTGGTGGTGCCGACATAGTAGTTGCGGCGCTGCGACCAGGAATAGTGGCCACACCCGACCGGCCCATGCGAGAGGTGGACCATGTCCTTCACAGGGCCCCACACGACGCCCTTGGAACCGGCATAGGCACAGCCCCGGATCGTCATCACACCGGGAATGGACTTGATGTTCGATTTGACGTCGCATTCGGAGAGGGCCTGCGTCTCTCCGGCAAGCTCTTGTCCGCGGGTGGCGACGCTCAAGTGTTTCTTGCGTCGCTTTGCCGTCTTGTCTGGATATCGCGATAGCACTTGCTCAATGAGCTTGGTGTGCAACGCGCCGCTATTTTGGGAGTCAAGGCTCATAAAGCTGCCCTTTTTGAGGTTCTTCGGCTGGCGCCTGGCTTTTTAGACGCCCGTTCGGTGAAGGCGCCGGAATGGCCGGCGCCCTGAGCGGGACTATTGAGCGGCCGCAGGGGTGGCTTCCTTTGCCGCAAGCTCGGCGAGCATCTGCTCCTCGGTCTTCATGATGCCGAAGTCGAGCAGCATGTCTTCGAGCTCTTCCATGGTGATCGGTGTTGGGACGGTGCCCTGACCGCCATTGGCGTGGATTTTCTCGGCAAGCGCGCGGTATTCCGCAGCCTGCTTTGAGTCCGGCGCATATTGGATCACCGTCATCTTGCGCAGTTCGGCGTGCTGGACGATGTTGTCGCGCGGCACGAAGTGGATGAGCTTTGAATTCAGCTTTTTAGAGAGAGCCTCGGCCAGATCGAGTTCGCGGTCAGTCTGGCGCTCGTTGCAGATCAGACCGCCCAGACGCACGCCGCCCGAATGGGCATATTTCAAAATACCCTTGGCGATGTTGTTGGCAGCATAGAGCGCCATCATCTCGCCGGACATGACGATATAAATTTCCTGTGCCTTGTTTTCGCGGATAGGCATTGCGAAGCCGCCGCACACAACGTCACCGAGCACGTCGTACGAGACGTAGTCCACGTCTTCGTAGGCGCCATTCTCCTCAAGGAAATTGATAGACGTGATGACGCCGCGGCCTGCGCAACCGACGCCCGGCTCAGGTCCACCGGATTCGACGCACTTGATGTCCTTGTAACCGATCTTCAGGACGTCTTGGAGTTCGAGATCTTCGACGGACCCTTCCTGTGCGGCGAGGTGGAGCACGGTGTCTTGCGCTTTCGCGTTCAGGATGAGACGGGTGGAATCAGCCTTAGGATCGCAGCCTACGATGAGAATCCTCTGCCCTAGGTCGACCAGGGCTGCGAGCGTGTTTTGGGAGGTGGTAGACTTCCCAATGCCCCCCTTTCCGTAGAATGCGATCTGACGCAAAGCCGACATATGTCTTTCCTTCCTTCGTTCCATAAATTGTGGCTAATACACGCGATACCGGTCGGCGGATCATGCCGCTCGCAACAGAAGCATCAAAACTCGTGCCAACCTGCCTTGATCGGGATGAAGAAAAGTTTTCGTTTGTTTTCGGCCGTTTAGGCTCCTGCAAGAGGCTGATCGGTCGAACACCCATGTCGCGGAACCGACAAAGCCTACACAGGTGTCGATCGGTAAATGTCGCTTGAGACCCAGAGCCACAGCGGCTGATCCGGACTGGCAACTCCTTGACCCTGACCTCTGGCAGGACGGCGTCCATGCAATCGCCGTGAGCAAGGACGGCATCTATCAAACGATCGGTGGCCGGCGCGAGAGGCCCATATCTGACCAGTGCCGGCGTCGGCCTCTCAGCAGGAACACCCGCCCTATAGGCGGTAGCATCCTACCCCAGCTGTCATCCCGTTGCCGCGGCCGTCACCGGGCCGAATGGACTTCGGACGCAGAAGGTCTCGCCCTCAGATTTAGTACCGCCAGATCCATCGTGGCAAGAACCGCCAGATGAACGTGTAGTCTGGTATATGGATTAATTTCCTGGCGGCACCCTGCCTCCCAGCGCTTACTTCCGTGGGCGTTATGGCAGTCCGGGCGACTAAAGACCCAAACGATATCGCTGCTGCCGACAAAGCAAGCAAGCCAACTACGGTCGTTGCGAGTAGAGTGGTCCTCTTCATTTCTGTCTCCGTTGATTGGGAACTGCAAATTGGGTCAAAGCCATAATTGCGGGGTTTGACTTGCAGGGTGGCGGGCAGATCGATCTGACAACATTAGGAACTGCTGCTGACGACATCCTGACGGAGCGCCCACCACGGGCTAGGAGGACCGGAGGAGATCCTCATGATCTTGGCCGCTGCAAAAACCGTGCATATCGGCCCGGTCGGCATGGCTGACGGCAAGCTCATTCCTGTGGAGAGAGATCGCCGACACGCTCACAGCGAGGATCAGTGCCCGTCCCGAACCATACCGAGCGGAGTGTTTGGCCGACCCCAGCTCATCGGTTCGACCTGTGGCGGAACCATGGCTGTTGGTCGGTCGGTGCGGAGCTGGAGCCAGCCGGAGCCGATTGGTCGACGGACACAAACGATCTCGCTGCCACAAGCAAACTGAGCAGGCCAATCACGATCACTGCCAGAAGAATGGCCTTCGTCATTTCTCTGTCTCCATTGATCCATTTGGCAGCGGCAAATTGCGTCAAAGCCACCCTGCCGGTTGTTGAGCCGCAGGTGCCGGTGGACGGACTTGACGAAGATAGGGACCGCTGCTGACGCTATCCTGACGGAGCTGCCATAACGGATCAGGCTATCGGAGCAGATGCTGCGTGATCCTGGCCGCTACACGCTCGGCGCCCCTATCGCCAGGACTCGCCTGATCAGCATGGCCGACGGCAAGGTCTGATTCATCGCTCAAAAGCGAGGATCCGTGCACTTCCCGAGCCGCAGGAGACAGCGGAGTCTTTCGCCGGCCCCAGCTCATCGGCGCGACCTGTGGCGGAATCATGGGTGTTGGTCGGTTGGTGCGGAGTTGGAGGCAGCCGGAGCCGATTGAACGACGGACACAAACGATCTTGACCTTGCCCCTCTGATCTAATCCGGTTCAAAGTTCGTTCTGGCCCATCGAGAGGACCAGGACATGAAACGTAGCCGCTTCTCCGAAGAGCAGATCATCGGCATTTTGAAGGAACATGAGGCCCGGCTATCGGTTGCCGATCTGTGCCGCAAGCACGGGGTCAGCGACGCCTCGATCTACAACTGGAAGGCCCGCTTCGGCGGGATGGATGTCTCCGAGGCTCGGCGACTGAAGGCGCTGGAGGACGAGAACACGCGGCCGAAGCGGCTTCTGGCCGACGCCATGCTCGACAATGCCGCGTTGAAGGATCTTGTGGGAAAGAAGTGGCGACGCCCGCGGCCAAGCGCAAAGCTGTCGCTCGCCTGAAGGAAGGCTTCGGTATGAGCGACCGGCGGGCCGGCTGTTGCCGTATGACGGTTCGCTACGAGACCAGCAGGCCGGACGACCGCGAGGTTCGCGAGCGGATGAAGGCGATCGCGCAGGAGCGTCGCCGGTTCGGCTACCGGCGTCTTCTCGTGATGCTGAGGCGGGAGGGCCTGGTTGTGAACCACAAGAAGCTGTTCCGGCTCTATCGGGAGGAGAAACTCGCCGTTCGCCGCCGTGGCGGCCGCAAGCGGGCGATCGGGACCAGGGCGCCGATGCTGGTTCCGCTGCGTCCCGATCGAGACCTATCGTGCTGGCGTTCATCTTCGTCGCTCCCTGTTAAGTTGAAGGGACATCATACGGCCAATCGGTTCGGGGCGGGGCCGCCTTCCCCATCAACGGCCAACTGCGCGATGAACTGCTCAACGAGACGCTGTTTACCTCGCTGGCTCAGGCGCGCGTAGCCATAGCCTTGTGGCGCGCCGACTACAACTTCGCGCGGCCGGACTCCCAAATCGCCTGGCAGACACCGGCCGAGTTCGCCACCACCTTCAATCCGCGACAGTCGCTCGCGCTGCGCTATTCCAAAGGCTCCGCGCCAGCGCCAGTCGCTTCACCCGCCCAGCAGGGCACAACCCACGCCGGAAACGAACTCAAAACTGGAAAAAAACTGGGGGCAAGGTCAATCTCGCTGCCACAAGCAAACTGAGCAGGCCAATCACGATCACTGCCAGAAGAATGGCCTTCGTCATTTCTCTGTCTCCATTGATCCATTTGGCAGCGGCAAATTGCGTTTAAGCCAACCTGCCGGTTGTTGAGCCGCAGGTGCCGGTGGACGGACTTGATGAAGGATAGGGACCGCTGCTGACGGTATCCTGACGGAGCTGCGATAACGGATCAGGGCTATCGGAGCAGATGCTGCGTGATCCTGGCCGCTACACGCTCGGCGCCCCTATCGCCAGGACTCGCCTGATCAGCATGGCCGACGGCAAGGTCTAATTCATCGCTCAAAAGCGAGGATCCGTGCATTTCCCGAGCCGCAGGAGACAGCGGAGTCTTTCGCCGGCCCCAAGATCATCAATAGTGGCAGCGGGTGTGGCATCTTTGCGGTCGTCGCTTGGTGCCGTGGGTGCCGTGGATGACGTAGGTGCCGTAGCTGGATGGTCGTTGGCTTCGGCCGCAAACGATTTCACTGTCACAAACAACCCCAGCAAGCCAATCATGGCCGCAGACCGCAGCGAGGACTTTTTCATTTCTGGCTCCGTAATCAATGTGGGATGACAGTCGCTGTGCCGGCTTTGACTCGCAGGCGGATTTCTACGAGCAGATAGAGGCTGTTGCTGACGACATCCTGACGAAGCCGCGTGCGGACAGGATCGTTGCCGCGGGCGTCACTGCCGCGATTGCAGTGGACGGCGAGCCGCTGGCTGCCGAAAAGCACACATTCAGCCCAGTCACACGAGACTGACGGCGCGAGAGAAGGTGCGCGGCGCGGATCTTTCCAGCATGAGCCAAGCCGCGAGATTTTCCCGATTCCGTCCCGGAAGACGGCATCGACCATGTATGCTCACGGATATTCGACGCCGAGCAGCGCCGCGCCAGATGCCGCTCAATTCAAGTCAGGTCTTTGCGACCTTGCAACCCTGTGACCGAGTGCCTTGTTGACGGCCGGGATGATCTTGTCTCCCCAGAGCTCGATCTGGCGCAGCATCGTCTTGTGATCGAAATCTCCCAATTGGGTCTGAATGGCGATCTGGTCCGGTTTTAAGATGTCCATCTCTTCCAGTAGGCGATCGATTACGCGATTCACGCTGCCGATCGGCAAGTTCTCACGCATGACCTCGAGGGACAGATCCTGCTGCGTCGGTGTTTCCTGCAGCAGGTAGCCGTCTTGGCTTTGTTGGCGGCGCTGGTGCAGTGCTTCAGATAGCCGGCGCTGGAAGCGCGCGTTGTCAAGATAGCTGTTGATCTCCGCAGCGTTGTCGCTGGCATAGCAGCAGCGCAGGAGGGAAATCTTGGCTTGCGCGGCATGCTTACCTTCGGAGGCCGCCGCCTTTTCTATGCTTTCGCGCAGCATGCGCAGGGTCTCCAAGCCGTCGTGGAACGCGGTGACAAATAGATTGTGTCCCTCACGATATGCCCGGCCCATGCTGCGCGCGGACCCGGCGGCGATCCAGATCGGCGGCGTCGGCTTCTGAAGGGTGCGCACCGAGATCGCCGTCGGTGGTATCTTCTCGTACTGGCCGTTGTGCTCGAAGATCTTCTGCTTGAGGCCCTTGAGCAGAACCCCCAAATATTCAGAAAACACCTCCGGCGCCTGATCGATGTCAACGCCGAAACGTTCGAACTCGAACTGCTGGTACCCCGAGCCCACTCCAAGCTCGAGGCGGCCGTTCGAAACGACATCGGCAAAGCCTATCTCGGAGAGCAGGCGCTGTGGCTGGTAGAGCGGTAGAACGCAGACGCCGGTGCCGAGCCGAATGGTGTCCGTCACGCCTGCGCAGTGCGCCACCATCATCAAGGGCGACGGAACCAGGCTGTAATTGTTGAAGTGGTGCTCGGCGAACCAGGCGGTGTTGAATTTAGCCTGCTCAGAAAGCACCGCCTGTTCGATTGAGTTCCGGATCACACTGCTGGACGATTGATGATAGCCGCGCTGTGCGGCCAGGATGAATGTCGCAAATTCCATGGTCGTTCCTTGTTTTACGCAATTTGGCTGATCGGGGATTCTTGAGATGTGCCTCGAGCGCGTTTGGCGTGTCGATCCTGTCGACTACATCGCCGTAGATTGCTTCTGGTCCGCGGATTGCGGCTGCGACCGGAGGCAGCAAGGCACGCCCGAGGGGCGTGCCTTGCTGCACCAGCCGCTCCCGCCGGCTGGGTCGACAACCATTGCCCGTACTCGGTTCATTCCTGGCCAGGTTCGCTGGTCAATCCTGCATCGCCGGACAAGGTGCAGCCGCCGTCCACGTACAGGATTGAGCCGTTGACGTATGAAGCGTCCGGCGAAGCCAGGAAGAACGCTGCGTCGGCGACCTCCTCCGGCCGACCCAGCCTGTGCATCGGGATCCGCAGGCTGATCGCCTGCGGTTGGTCGATGCTGCCGAGCTCCATCGACTGAATGGTCCCTGGCGTGCGGATGTAGCCAGCAGCGATGGCGGCCGTCCGAATGCCGCGCGGCCCGAGTTCGGCCGCCATGCACCGTGTCAGGATTTCCAACCCGGCCTTGGATGCGCCATAGGCAAGGCGCGGTGCCTTCGGGAGACGGGTATTGGTCGATCCGATATTTAGGATCATGCCTTCGGGGCGCATAAGCTTGATCGCCTCACGCGCGCAAGTGAAGGCGCCGGTAAGAGTGAGATCAAGAATCTGTTCGGTCTGTGCCGGCATTTGTTCGATCCCTGACATGTCCGGGGCGACAGCACTGTTGACGAGGACATCGATGCGGCCGAACCGCTCCTGCAATTCTTCGAACAGCGCCACGACTTCGCTCTCGACAACCACGTTCACGATCTTGGCCACATGCTTGCCGCCGAGCGATCGAGCGAGTTCTGTCGCAGCACTGCGATCCCTGTCGGCAATCACGACGGTGTCGCCGTTCGCGGCGAAGCGGCGAACGACCGCAGCGCCTATTCCGTTTGCGCCGGCTGTGACAAGTACGATCCGCTCACGGGTGTGCTCGGCCGGACGGGAGAGTTCGGCTCCTGGCGTCCCATCCGCCGGCGGATGCGCATCGCCCGGCTGGTTGAAGGATGTCCAACCACCATCAACGGTCAGCACCGATCCGGTGATGTAACTTGCTTGCGGGCTGGCCAGGAACCGTACGGCCCGGGCGATCTCGTCGGGGCGCCCCATGCGGCCCATCGGCACGCGGCGGCGCACCGCCTCCAGGTCCGTTTTGCCCGCGCGTTCAAGGGCCGCGGTCATGGACGTGCGCACATAGCCCGGCGCTACCGCCGTGACGCGAATGCCGCGCGAAGCCCACTCGCGCCCCAACGATTTCGTGAAAGCGATCAGGCCGGCTTTCGACGCAGCGTAGGCATTGCGCTTGGGATTGCTGACCAAGCCCGCTATCGAGGCGACATTGACGATAACGGCCCCCGGCTGCATCCGCCGCGCCGCTTCGCGGGCCATGACGATGGGCCCGAACAGGTTGACTGCCAGTGTGCGCCGGAAGGATTCAATACTGGTCTCGACAGTCGCGTCCACGGCGGGCCCAATACCTGCATTGTTGACGAGAACGCTGATCGGCGCGAACTGTGCTTCGACACGACGGAAAAGGGCGAGGATGTCATCCTCGTTCGAAACATCGTACTCGAGGCCGAGATGCGGAGGGCCGAGACCGCGGGCCAGTTCAAGCACCCCACTGTCGGGAAGGTCCACGGCAACGACGACGTCTCCATCCGCGGCAAGCGTTTCGGCCAAGACACTGCCGATCCCGCCTGCAGCACCTGTAATGATCACGATGCGTCGTGCCAGTTGCTTCCTGAGAACTTCTCTGCCACCGGGGACACCGAGCTCGGGCCGCCGCCAGGAAATATCCTTCTCGCCACAGTTGCTCGCCTTGGGGACGCTCCATTTCCCTCCGAACTGGGCCTCCGCTCTTGCCTTATTCGCAGAATGCCAGGCGGACAGGTCATCGCCGAATATTGCAGCATACTTCGCCTCCGCTGCAGCCGTTCCCAACCCATAGACTGGATCGTCTGGATGCGGTGCTCCGATCGGCTGCCGGGGCCCGAACCGCTCTGGCTCGAAGCCCGTCGGCGGGATCTGCTCCTGCAGCCAATCGTAGACCACCGTCCGTTCGGCAATCCGCCACTCCCCTTGTCGCTTCTGAAATAAATCGCAATAGCGGCCGCAGAGGAGTTCTTGGCGTATCTCGCCGGAGGTGTCTGGTCCACGTTGCAGCGCGGTGAAATAGCTCTCGACTGCGGCCCTGGTCGGGCTGATGAAATCGATCAGGATGTTGGTGACCTGGTGAACGTAGCGCGGCTGGGTCTTGAACACATCCAGCGCAAACTGGATGAAGTCTTCGGCCGAGCCGGAATGTGCACCATGATGGTCATGCGCATCGGGCCAGTACGCGCTGCGCAGTGCCGCCTCATCAGCGCGGTCTATTCCGCGGCAGTACCGATAGAGGCAGTCGCGGATGGCCTCCCTGTCGAGCAGTTCGGTGATTTTTGCATGGCCCATCGCTTTGTCCCAGGTTTGAGGAAGAGGCGTTTCGAGGTTTTTTTGTTCAGTGCCCGACGGACGCGGGAGCTGCTCCTTGCCGACTGTTTGCGTGTCTGGAGCAGCTCGATGCGGCCGCGTCGCGAGAAAGACGGTCGCCGATTCAAGAAGTGGCCGCGCGATCGATTGCCAGGGCACGTTCAGGGCAGGATCGTGCCCCTCGTGCCGCCTTCAGTTCGTCTCTCTTCGCCACCTTAATGTCACCGGGCTCGATGTAGCCCTCGTCATCAAGCGTGAAGATCTCCGGCGCTTGCGCCCAGCATCGCGCGTGACCCTGACATTTTGCTTTGTTGACGATGACGCGCATGGCGCTCGCTCCATATTCTCCAACTCGCGACATCTTCTCCAACTCGCGACGGCATTGTTCAGGACCAGTCCAGGATCAGGTTGTCGATCCCGAACGCATGGCCACCATGGGTGATGGGGGCCGTACCTTCCTTGATCCGGAGCGCCGGGATGCGCGCCAGCCACTCCTCCAGGCCAATGACAATCTCGCGCCGGGCAAGATGTGACCCAAGGCAGCGGTGGGGGCCATGGGCAAAGGCGGTGTGGCGATTCTCCTCGCGCGCCAGATCGATCGTGTTGGGGCATTCGAATTCCGCCGGGTCGCGATTGGCAATCATGGTGGCACAGGAAATATAGTCCCCTTTACGGATCGGCACGCCGTCGAAGTCGATGTCTCGTGTTGCCACGCGGATCATCTGCACGGTCGGGTAAGCGCGCAGTAACTCTTCGGCTGCGACCACGATGCGGTTTGGTTTGCTTCGCAGCCACTCCTGGTCTTTCGGATTGCGCGAGAGATGGGCCAAGTCAAAGCCTATGGCTGCTGCAACCGTGTCGAGACCCGCGACGAACAGAAGCACGCCGATGCCACGGACTTCCTCGTTGGTCAGCGGGCGGCCCGCGACCTGTGCCTGCACGACGAAGGTCATGAAGTCATCAACGGGTGCCTTGCGGCGCAGGGCTGCAAGGTCGTCGATGAAAGCGACAATCCGCTGGGCCGCGGCCTTCCTTTTGACAGCGTCGCCATGGAGCAGATCCTTTCCCCAGCCGACAAAGATGGCGAGCCGGTCGTCGGGTAGCCCGAGAAAGCGAAGGAAGATGTTGACCGCGAAAGGGTAGGCGAAATCCTTCATCACATCGCAGTTTGTGCCGGACGCGGCGATCGTGTCGATCAGCGCGATCGCCCGTTCCCGAACGGCCGGTTCCAGTGCCCTTACACGCTGGGGTGTAAACAGTGGGTTGAGGAGTGAACGAAAGATGCCGTGGGCCGGCGGGTCCAGTTCGAGGGGAATCATCGGCCAGTTTTCGCCAAGCGCGGAGGCGAAGATGCTGCGGTGGCTGGAAAAGGTTTCGGTGTCCTGCAGCACTTTGCGTTGGTCACTGGCGCGCGTGATGACCCAGGTACCCCGGCCATCGCGCGTGTTGTTGGGAGCATAAAAGATCGGCGGCCCGGCATGGACGCAAGTCACGGCTGCGTGGGGATCCCCGTTGGCCGTGGGTAACATCCCAGGCGACGTGAACAGGCTGAAGTTCCTTACCATTTCGGGCGGGACATGATCTGGAACCGGATTGCTCCGAAGCTGGTTTTTCGTCATATGTCGCCTCCTTGGAGCGGCATGGCGTTGGGCCTCTGTCTCAAGGGCCCTGGCACAAGAAATCGCCAAGCGATGATCATCCCCGTTCCAGCAGTAGCGCGGGATCAAGCGCTGGCGCTCTCGTAACTCCTGAAGACGCCTCTTCATCCAAATCAATGTCGTTCCTGATCCGTGCAAGGTGGCTCTCATCTTCCTCCGAGCCAAAGCAGCTTTCGAAATCGGTGCATTGGCGGCAACTGGGCGCGGTACATATTGAAAAACCTTCAGCCTCGCAGAGCATGCGGTAGAGGTACTTCTTCCATTTCATGTTCCTGGTGTTGCCGGCTGCCAGTGCCGGGAAATGCGTGGCGAGTAAGCGGCTGAGTTCGGCCCGATTGAAAAGGCCAAGATCCTGCCAGAGATGGTCATCGCGCATGGCGCGCCGGGCGATGATTTTGGCAAACCGGGCGCTCGCCGGGTCTCCCGGCCGGGCCTGCATTAACAACAGGTCGCGCAGCAGTTTTTCTTCCATCTCCGGTTCGACGTCCGATGCCTCTTCTAAGGCGAAGGCGCTGATAGGGGCGTGCGGAAAACGATCCGTCAGAACATCGCGCAGATCGGCAAGCGAAAGGCCGGTTGCCTGGGTGGCAGTCGCCTCGCCGACATCGATCTCATCGAGCGCTCTTGAGAGGACGCAGGCAAGCACATGCTCGTCGAAGCTGATCGCCTGATCTATCAAAGGCCACTGGCCGGTGCTGGGCGCATGTGCGTGTGGAAGCCGATCGGGCCGATAGGCCGTTCGAACACGGCGGCTGACGCCCATCCTCCAAATAATGCCTTCCTGAGGCTGACCTGACATTTCGCTTCCTTGTTTCGTGGTCTCGATCGCGATGTCATCGGCGACTTGAAAGCCTACGCAGCGACCTACCGCTCGTGGTGAAGCGAGCAAACGCCGTGCCAACTGCGGCGCCTGCGACAAAACGAGAGCTGGAAAGCATTTCTTGGGAGCTTTGGTCGGAGCACAGCCAAGAACGGGGATGACACGGGCGTCACCGGCTCGACAAACCCGACACAGGCGTGTCCGTTTCAGGCACTCCCAAATGGTGGAGAGGATGCTCACAGCCGAAGCGGAATTGCCCAAGCCAAGCGACCGCGGCTCGCAATGTCCGATGTCCGACATGCGACATAGCACATTAGGACCCGCCCCTTGTTTTCGAACGATTTCTCCTTGGCACGATCCATGCGTGGAGATCCGAGAACACGTCACGGACGAAGGAGATGAGCCTTGTTGCAGAGGGAATGGCAATGTCGATGTGGCGTGAATGTAGGACCCATGCATATGTCACCGCCTTTGGCGGGCACGTTGCGCACCGCCAGTGTTGCTGACGGCGAGGCAACGCGTTTCCGGTGCGTTCAAACGACGTTGGGGAACGTTCGCGTCCGTACGGGAGTCGATCACACGAGCGGTGTGTCCGGCGAGGATGCTGCTCGGGCCATCGTCAATATTGATGAATATCCCTGCCTTGCCCTCGAGGGCCATCCTGACGTCGGCAACCCTGTCGTTACGCTTCGAGGCCTCTTGAGTGCCCCGGCGCACTTTACTCACAAACGCGCAATTCGTCGTCGATATCCCGTTCAACGGCACGGCCGTAGAAGGCGCACCAGAGAACCCAAGTCACCCCGATCGACCTCGTCGGGTGCCGAAGAGCTGGAGCCTGGCCCTGGCCGCGGCAAGGATCGGCGCCGCAAGACGCCTCACCCTAACCGGCCAGTGTCGAGCTTACGGCTGCCCCATAGAGACGCACTGCGCCAGTTTCCCTTACAGGAGCAAAATTGATGACCGTTCCCTTCGCGACGTTTCGCACGCGTGTTCGCGACGAATCTATTGGCGGGCCGAATCCGTTCCGCTGGGAAGACACCACTTCCGACGACTATTTCAAAGGCAAGCGCGTCATCCTGTTCTCGCTGCCGGGCGCCTTTACGCCGACCTGCTCGACTTACCAAGTGCCGGATTTTGAAGAGCTCTATGATGAGTTCGAGAAAGAGGGAGTTGAGGCTATCTACTGCATGTCGGTCAACGACGCCTACGTCATGAATGCCTGGGGCAAAGCTTTGGGACTGCAGAAGGTCCAGCTCATCCCGGATGGCTCGGGCGAGTTCACGCGCAAGATGGGTATGCTGGTGGCCAAGGACAATGTCGGCTTCGGTATGCGCTCCTGGCGTTACGCCGCCGTGATCAACGATGGTGTGGTGGAGCGGTGGTTCGAGGAGGACGGTTTCTGCGACAACTGTGAGACGGACCCGTATGGCGTCTCTTCGCCGCAGAACATTCTTAAATCGCTGAGAGAGGTTCAAGGCACGCCTTCTGGAATGAACGTCTCACAGGGTCCAGTGCGCACAGCCTAGGTGCGTCGCTCAACGGGAGTTGGCGGTAGTCATGAAGTCCTCAGCAAGCCTGCTTCAGAGCCAGAGGCAATCCCAGGTTCTGACACCTCAACTCATTGAGTCGATCCGCTTGCTGCAACTGGCGCACACGGAACTGCGTCAATTCGTGGAGCAGCAAGTCGAGAAAAATCCGCTTCTGGAGCTGACATCGAACACCAGTGAGTCTGATAGTAATACCTCACCGAGTTCGGGGGAGAATCTTCCCAGCGACGAACGCGAAAGCCGGGTCGATGGGCCTATCGGGGGCCAGTGTTCGGATCGGCTCCGGCCACAGAAATCAACGCGCGACACAGCCACTGGCACGCCTGGGGAAGAATTTTCGCCAGAGAAGTTTGTCCCCAATCCTGAAACACTGCACGAACATATCGCTGGTCAGATCGCCCTCACTGCGTTCAACCCAGGGGAGCGGGTGATTGCCGGCGCGCTGGCCAGTCATCTGGACGACACCGGGTATCTTCAGGTGGACATTCTGGAGCTAGCGGCAATCGTGAATGCCCCCATGGCTGTTGTGGAACGGGTTCTGGCAACCCTGCAGCTTTTTGACCCGCCGGGGGTATTTGCGCGAACCCTCGCCGAGTGCCTTGAAATCCAGTTGCGTCAGCAGGACCGGTTCGACCCGGCGATGGCAGCTTTGATCGCCAATCTCGAGATGGTTGCTGAAGGCGACTTCAAGGGATTGAGGCGGCGTTGCGGGGTCGATGAAGACGACTTTGTCGACATGTTGCACGAACTGCGTGCGCTCGATCCAAAGCCTGGTAACCGGTTCCAATCAGGGGGGCCGGAAACAATCGTACCTGACGTGTGGGTCCTGCCGTCGCCCGCGGGTGGATGGAATGTCGAACTTGATCCAGACACGCTGCCCCGACTGCTCGTCAACCAGAGCTATTTTGTCGAAGTGTTGCGCCTCACCGCCCAAAATCCGAAGGACCAGGCATTTCTAAACGAATGCCTGGACAATGCGAATTGGCTCGTGCGCAGCCTCGACCAGCGCGCCAAGACGATCCTCAAGGTGACCGCGGAAATCGTGCGCCAGCAAGATGCCTTTTTGAGACATGGCGTAGCCCATCTGCGGCCTCTCAATCTCAGAGCCGTTGCGGATGCGATCAACATGCATGAGTCGACTGTGAGCCGGGTGACGTCGAACAAGTACATGCTCACTCCGCGTGGCGTGTTCGAACTCAAGTATTTCTTCACCGTTGCGATCGGCTCCTCCCAGCACGGCGACGCCCACTCCGCTGAAGCCGTTCGCCATCAGATCAAGGCGATCATCGCCGCGGAAGATGCCGCGCTCTCCGATGAGGACATCGCTGCCCGGCTCAGGCAAAACGGCATCGACCTTGCTCGCCGGACTGTTATGAAATACCGGGAGGCAATGAACATCCCATCCTCCGTGCAACGGCGCCGTCAAAAGCGCGGCTGGCGTTGATGATGACGATCAGGCCGTGGCCGTTCTTCCTGCCGACGAAAGCTTCCAAATCGATGGCGGGTGGGTCTCGCCTTTCTCGCGCCCGGATCCTGAATCGACTTCCGGCATAGTCTGCATCCCGGCAGAGACTCGCGCAACGACTCGAATGTTTCCTGAGTCTTCGATCGTTGAGATCGCCTTCGCCTCGGGCGGAACGGAAGCGGCAATGCGGCGATCGTTCCGGGCTACCTTACCGCGAGGAGATCGTGGCCTCTTCGGTGACCATCGGCCTTGCTGACGCTCCGCGCGCTGCCGGGGATGCTGGCGCACGCCAGCCGCAAAGTGTTCACGCATTGAGGAGCTCGTTCTGCGTTGATTGCTACGGCGACGAGTTCCTCCACTTAAAGCGCTGAGGCACTGTCGACATCGTCGTTGCCGGATCAAGGCGCTCTATCAGACATCATCGTTGAGGCGCTGATCCCAGTACAACAATATCTCCACCGGAATCCATTTGCTCTGCTGACCTCAGACCGGGTCAGTTGTCGACCCCAGCGCCTGCCCTTTGATCAGCCGGCTATAGACACCACCCTCCAGGCGGATCAGCGAATCGTGATCTCCCTGCTCGACGATCTGGCCGCGATCGAATACGAGCAGCCTGTCAAGCGCGCGTACCGTCGAAAGCCGGTGCGCGACGACGAGCGTGGTGCGGCCGAGCGTGAGCCGTTCCATCGCGCTTTGGATCAACGCCTCCGACTCTGAATCAAGACTGGAGGTCGCCTCGTCAAGAATTAAGATTCGCGCATTGGCGAGAAAAGCGCGCGCGATCGCTACTCGCTGGCGCTCGCCGCCGGAAAGCTTGACCCCGCGTTCACCGACAAGCGTGCCGTATCCCTTCGGCAGTTGCACAATGAAATTATGCGCGCTGGCAAGCCGCGCCGCTTGCTCGATCTCTGCTTGGCTGGCGCCAGTTCGGCCGTAGGCAATGTTCTCGGCGAGGGAACGATGAAACAAGACGGGCTCTTGTTGCACGATCGCGATCTGCGAACGAAGAGAAGCCTGCGTCACCCTCGAGATATCCTGCCGGTCGATCAGGATTACGCCATCACTCACGTCGTAAAGGCGCTGGATGAGCTTCACGAACGTCGTCTTTCCTGAACCGGAGGGGCCGACTAGACCGACCCGCTCGCCGGCCTGGATTGAGACCGATAAGTCGCGATAGAGCGGCTGCTGACGGCTGCCATAGTGGAACGAGACCTTCTCGAATTCGATGTGGCCTTCCGTGATCCGGATCGGTCTGGCCGAGGGATCCTCGGCGGCACCAAGAGGTTGGCCCTGAATATCGACCAGCTCTTCCAAATCATTAACAGAGCGCTGCAAGTAGCGGAGGTTCAAGCCGACATCACGAAGATAACCCTGTAGCAAGAAGAAGGAGGTCAGCACCAGGGCGATATCGCCCGCGGTTGCCTGGCCGCGCGACCACAGCAGTAAGGCATAGCCGACAACAGCCGTTCTAAGTGCGAGGATCGCTATGCTTTGGGTTGTGGCGTTAATCGTCGCGCGCACCCAAGTGCGGCGAGTACGGTCCCGCCATTTCGCCACGACCCTCGCGAGGCGATCGTCCTCTCGCGTTTCGGCACCGAACCCTTTGACCACTGCATTGCAGCTGATTGCATCCGCCAACGCGCCGCCCAGCTTTGTATCCCAGCGGTTGGCAAGGCTCGCGGCCGGCGCCACGTAGCCTAGCGATAACGCGACCGTCAACGTCAGGTAGACGATTGAACCGCATGCAATAATCAATCCCATCACTGCCCAATGCCAGCCGAGCAACACGGCCGAACCGATCAGCATGGCCAACGAAGGGAACAGCGCGGTGAGAAGCGTGTAGTTCAGGAGGTCGATGGCCCACAAGCCGCGGGTGATCTTGCGCATTGTCGAGCCGGCGAAGTTGTTGGCATGCCAGTCAGTGGAAAAGCGCTGTACGCGCTGGAAGGCATCGCTCGCGGCATCTGTCATCATCTTCAACGTCAGCTCCATTAGTGCGGTCGAGCCGACGTGCCGGACGATGGTCGCTCCAAATATGAGAGCAATCCCCACGAAGAAGGCGGTAAGCACCGCATCCCAGGCTGTTGCATCCAGGGCGGTACCCTGAGCAACGCGATCGACGAGACGGCCCGCATAGAACGGCATCAGCACGTCAGCCAGCGTGGCCGCAAGCTGCGCCGTCAGTACCGTCGCGAGCCGGGCTGGCTGTCTGCGCCATTGTTGAACCGTGTGGCCGAGAACGTCGCGAAAAGCGCCGTCGCGCAGCTTGTGATGAATTCTGTCCATGAGATTACAAGGGCGCGCCAAAGCGCACAGACGCTAGAAAGCTAAAGGCGGAAACTACGTACGGGGACGAAAACGTCTTTCGAACTTTGGGGCTCCGATACCGAGCTGACATGTTTTTGCTGTCCTTCCCTCGTTGCGTTGCCACAGGCGATATGAAATGGCGGCCGCTTTCCTGCGTGTTCGCGACGAGGGCTTTTCAAAAGCCGTGCCAATTGCGCCGAAGGAGCCTCGACTAGTCCTGACTTGAAAGAGCCCGAGAAAAAGCCAGGGCTGAACCCCCTTGTCGCGGGGCTCGACTAACCGAGGGTGGGTGTTTGTTGCCGGGCATTTGCGAGGAAGGGCGGAGTGGAGAAAGACCCTGCCCGGTCATCCAATCAGGCTGCGCGTTGTGCGATATCCGACACACGACGTGACCTGTCGAAAATATCACATTGATTAGAAACAGCTTTCTCCGCTGGCACGATACCTGCGTCGACATGGGCGAACGCATCGCGGACTGAGGAGAAAGCGTCCCATGATCACGCTCACCGAAAATGCTGTTGCCGCCGTAAGGACCGCGCTTTCCCAAGCCAGCGAGCCGGCGGCGGGGTTACGCATCAAGGTCGAAGGGGGCGGGTGCGCCGGACTGAAGTATATCATGGGCCTGGAAAGCCTCGCGCGCGATGGCGATGCGGTCATCGAAAAAGAGGGGGTCAGGGTGTTCGTGGACCTATCCTCGCAACCCCACGTCGCTGGCATGACGGTCGATTTCGTCACCAGCTTCGAAGCCTCTGGCTTTGTCTTCGACAACCCCAACGCGCTGGAGAAATGCGCCTGTGGGAAGTCCTTCGGCTGATTTGGCTGGGAGTAGAGAGATCCTGTGGGACTACGCGCCGCGCAATACCTCTTCTGCCCAGCCGTTCTGGCGAGTGCTGTCGCCTATCGGCGCCTGGACGATTGCCGATCCACTTCGTCACCATCGCCTGGGCCAGGACCTCGTGGAGCATCTTGCCCAGGCGTGTTCCCGGTCAGCTAAGGAGAGATTCATGAGGCCTATCTATCTCGACAGCAACGCAACGACACGCGTGGACCCTGAAGTCTTTGAAGCGATGCGGCCGCTCTTTGTGGATCAGTTCGGCAATCCTTCGTCAAAGCACGGTTTTGGCGCTTCTGTCAGCGCGGTTGTGAAAAGGGCGCGCCAGCAGTTGCAAGCGCTGATCGGCGCGCAATTCGAGGATGAGATCGCCTTCACATCGGGCGGAACGGAAAGCAACAATGCAGCAATCCTTTCGGCGCTGGGGGTGATGCCTCGCCGCACAGAGATCGTGACCTCAGCAGTCGAGCATCCGGCCGTGATGGCGCTCTGCGAGCATCTTGAAAAGACGTGCGACATTAAGGTGCACAAGATCCCGGTGGATGGCCGTGGCCGGCTCGACGTTGACGCCTACAAGGCGGCGCTGACCCCGCACGTGGCAATCGTCTCAATCATGTGGGCGAATAACGAGACCGGGACGATTTTCCCTACGGCAGAGCTTGCTGACTTGGCCAAGGAAGTCGGTGCCCTGTTCCATACGGACGCGGTGCAGGCCGTCGGTAAGCTTCCGGTGGATTTGACTTCGACAGCAATCGACATGCTGTCGCTCTCCGGTCACAAGCTGCACGGTCCCAAGGGGATCGGTGCGCTCTATATCAAGCGCGGCGTACCCTTTCGGTCGCTAATCAAGGGGGGACACCAGGAGCGCAACCGGCGCGCCGGCACAGAGAATACGCCTGGCATAGTCGGACTTGGCAAGGCAGCCGAGCTTGCCATGAAATTTATGGATGAGGACAGCAAGCGGATAAAGTCTCTCCGCGATCGGCTGGAGTGCGGGCTTCTCCAGCGCATTCCAGCGGCTTTCGTGATCGGCGATCCGATGGAGCGGCTCTCGAACACCACCAACATCGCCTTCGAAAATGTTGAAGCCGACGGCCTGCTGCTTCTTCTCGATCGCGAGGGGATCGCCTGTTCTTCGGGGTCCGCCTGCAGCTGCGGCTCGCGGGAACCGAGCCACGTCCTGAGAGCAATGAACATTGCCAGCACCGCGGTACAAGGGACAATCCGCTTCTCGCTGTCACGCGACAACAGCGGGAAGGATATCGACCGGGTGCTCGACGTGATGCCCGCGCTCGTGGAGAAGCTGCGTGATTCCTCCCCGACCTGCAACGGATACGGCGAAGGGATTTAGATCCGGGCCTTGGTGAAGACCAGAAATCCGAGCCTGAGATTCATCACCAATCAGGGAGATTGCCATGAGCCACTGTTCCGCCGAAAGGCCAAACATCGACGTCACCGACATCCTCACGCGGCTGAACGGCTTGTCTTCCGCGGAGGAGTTTTTCCAGGTCCTTGGCGTCTGCTATGATCCGAAGGTGCTCAATGTCTCGCGTCTCCACATCATGAAGCGCATGGGCCAATATCTTGCCAAAGAGGATTTCCGCGATCTTACCGATCAGGTGATCGCCGCACGGGCACGCGCCACACTGGAACGTGCCTATGAGGACTTCGTGACTTCCTCGCCACTCAGGCACCGGGTCTTCAAGGTGCTCAAAGACCACGATCCAGATGGTCCCGTCACGCCGGGCCGCGCCTTCGTCCCTTTCGATTCCATCCTAAAGCCGTTTGAGGAGTGAACGCGACACGGTTGCCACAGGACAAGGTCTTAAAGCCGACAAAATCGCCCTTCCGCAAACACTGCTTGGAAGCACAACGCCGCGTCTCAAAGGGATCGCGCCGATACTAATCGTTGGCACGAATGGTGCTTGCAGACAGATCAAGCGCTAAGCCGCATAGAGGCCAGAGAGACCGCATGCATATCATCGTCTGTATCAAACAGGTCCCGGACTCCGCGCAGATACGCGTCCACCCGGTGACGAATACGATCATGCGCCAGGGGGTGCCGACCATCATCAACCCATACGATCTGTTTGCCCTTGAAGCAGCACTCAGCTTACGCGATATCGTTGGCGGCGAAGTCACCGTGCTCACCATGGGTCCTCCTATGGCAGAGGACGCGCTGCGCAAGGCGCTCACCTACGGCGCTGACCGCGCGGTGCTCCTGACCGACCGTTTTTTTGCCGGCTCCGACACGTTGGCGACCTCCTTCGCGCTTTCGCAGGCAATATGCAAAATCGCGGAGGCATTCGGCCCGCCGGATATGGTGTTCACGGGCAAGCAGACAATCGACGGCGACACTGCCCAGGTCGGGCCTGGCATCGCCAAACGCCTTGGCCTCCTGCAACTCACCTATGTCGCCAAGATCGCCTCCCTGAATCTCGATGCGCACGAGATCACGGTCGAGCGCCGCGCCGAAGGCGGTATGCAGATGCTGAAGACCAAGTTTCCTTGCCTCATAACGATGCTGGAAGGCACCAACGAGATCCGTCGCGGCTCGCTGGATGATGCCCTGCGCGCCGCCCGCAGCCAGATCGTGAAATGGAGTGCGGCCGATGCCGGTATCGAGGACCTGAGCAAATGCGGCCTTCGTGGATCGCCGACTGTCGTGAAGCGTGTGTTCGCCCCTGCCAGCCGGGCGGTGAAGGCGGTTCAGATCGACACCGCAGATAAGCTGCTGCGTGATCTCGCTGACGAGCTGATTGCCGCGATTTTCGCCCGCCGGCCGGCGCTGGAACATGAACTGGCCTTCGAAGGTGCCTGAGGGCAAGGAGCTGAAGATGTCGAGCGTTAACCGAGAAACCCCTCCTCACGGTGGTCGTGCCGGCATGAAGAAGGATCTGCCCGAGCGTTTCAGGGACTATCGGCACGTCTGGGTTTTCATCGAGCTGGAGCGCGGCGAAGTCCATCCGGTTTCTTTCGAGCTGCTTGGCGAAGGTCGCAAGCTGGCCGACAAGCTTGGCGTGGAGCTTGCGGGGGTGGTGCTCGGACCCACTGGAGAGGCCTCTTGGCAAGCCGTCGCCCAGGCCTTCGCCTATGGTGCCGATCTTGCCTACATCGTGGAGTCGCCGCTGCTCGTCGACTATCGCAATGAGCCGTTCACAAAGGCAATGACTGACCTGGTCAATTCATACAAACCCGAAATCCTGCTTCTGGGTGCCACGATGCGTGGCAGGGATCTTGCCGGCTCCGTGGCGACCACCTTGCTGACAGGGCTCACGGCCGACTGCACCCAACTTGACGTGGATCCTGACGGTTCGCTTGCCGCGACTCGGCCGACCTTCGGGGGCTCCTTGTTGTGCACGATCTACACGCTCAACTGCCGGCCGCAGATGGCGACAGTGCGGCCGAGAGTCATGCCTTTGCCGCAGCGGGAGGAAAAGCCTGTCGGACGTGTCATCCAGTACAAGCTGTCGATGCTCGAGGACGAGATCGTCACCAAGGTCCTTGCCTTCCTGCCCGATACGCAGTCGGTTAAGGCAAATCTTGCCTTTGCCGATGTTGTGGTTGCGGGAGGCCTTGGCCTTGGCGGGGCGGAGAACCTGCAGGTTGTGACGAAGCTCGCACGCACGCTCGGCGCCGAATATGGCTGTTCGCGCCCACTGGTCCAGAAAGGCTGGATGCCGGCTGAACGGCAGATTGGCCAGACCGGCAAGACCATCCGGCCGAAGCTCTACATAGCGGCGGGAATTTCGGGCGCTATCCAGCACCGGGTGGGCGTTGAAAGCGCCGATCTGATCGTGGCCGTCAATACCGACCCGAACGCGCCGATTTTCGATTTCGCCCATATCGGTATCACCACCGATGCGATCCGCTTCCTGCCGGCGTTGACGGAAGCCTTCACCCGACGGCTGTCGCCGCACAGTCGCGACAAGCTTGCGAGCTAAGGGAGACGGCGATGATCGAGGAAAAATTTGACGCCATCGTCGTTGGGGCCGGCATGGCTGGAAACGCGGCTGCTTTTACGATGGCAAGCTGCGGCCTGAAGGTGTTGCAGTTGGAGCGCGGCGAGTATCCGGGATCCAAGAATGTCCAGGGCGCCATCATGTATGCGCACATGCTTGAGAAGATCATCCCGGACTTTCGCGATGACGCGCCTCTTGAGCGGCATCTGGTCGAGCAACGCTTCTGGATGATGGACAACACATCCCATGCTGGGATCCACTATCGATCCGACGACTTCAACGAGGCAAAGCCAAACCGCTACACAATCATCCGCGCCCAGTTCGACAAGTGGTTTTCGCGCAAGGTGCGCGAGGCCGGCGCGACGGTCCTATGCGAGACGACGGCGACGGAGCTCGCATACGACACTGCGGGCAAGGTCGTAGGCGTTCGCACCGACAGAGCCGGCGAAAGGATCTTGGCCGACGTGGTCGTTCTCGCAGAGGGCGTGAACGGACTGCTTGGCACGCGGTCGGGGCTGCGCGAAATGCCTAAGCCAGAAACTGTGGCGCTCGCCGTCAAGGAAATGCATTTCCTGCCCGAAGAGCTGATCGAGCAGCGCTTCGGCCTCAAGGGCAATGAAGGCTGCGTGATCGAGGCGGCGGGGACCATCTCCCGCAGCATGACAGGGCTGGCGTTTCTCTACACCAATAAGGAATCGATCTCACTTGGCATTGGTTGCCTCGTTTCGGATTTCGCTGCCACGATGGAGAGCCCTTACGTTCTGCTTGATGCATTCAAGAACCACCCCTCGGTCCGGGCGCTGATCGCGGGCTCGGAGGTGAAGGAATATGCCGCGCATCTTATTCCCGAAGGTGGTTATAAGGCGGTCCCGCAGCTCTTCGGCGACGGTTGGGTCGTGGTCGGAGATGCAGCGCAATTGAACAACGCGATTCACCGTGAGGGGTCGAACCTCGCCATGACGTCCGGCCGCATCGCGGGCGAGGCGATCGTTCAAATCAAGGGCCGGAATCTCACGGCGTCCAAAAAGAACCTCGCCCTCTACAAAACCATGCTGGAGAGTTCTTTCGTCCTCAAGGATCTCCGAAAACATAAGGACATGCCGGCACTGCTGCATACCAACTCGCATACTTGGTTCATGACGTACCCGCAGCTGATTTCTCTGGCTGCGCAGAACCTCGTGCGGGTCGACGGCACTCCGAAACTTGAAAAGGAAAAGGCGACCACTGCCGCATACATCGCCGCGCGTTCGCGCTGGGGGCTGGTCCGCGACGCATTGCGCCTGGCATTCGCCTGGCGCTGAGGGAGAGCAAGATGACGATCGCAGTGCCGACCGTGCGTGTCGAGGACAAGCTCTATCAAAACCGATATCTCGTCGATGCCGGGCGCCCTCATATCAAGGTGCGACCTCACAAAAGTCCGAGCCCGAACCTGCTGGCATTGACACGCATCTGCCCAGCCAAATGCTATGAGCTGAACGCCACGGGCCAAGTTGAGATCGCGGCCGACGGGTGCATGGAGTGTGGCACATGCCGAGTGCTGTGCGAGGCCAGTGGGGAGATCACGTGGGATTATCCGCGCGGTGGCTTCGGTGTTCTGTTCAAGTTCGGGTGATCGCACCGGCAGGTGCTCGCAATTGAAGACGGCATGGTCGATACTTCTCCTCGACATCCGAAAAATACAATCTGCCGGTGGGGGGACACACGGAGCTGTTTGAATGGACGACACAATGCGCGGCAGGCTCAACGGAGTCGGACTTGGCAGCACCCCACCTGAACCAGCCATAGCAAGCGCGCACAAAGCGGATATTTCGCTCAAGGGCCTATACGAGATATCGAAGATCCTGACCGCCCCTGCCCGGCTGGAGACCACGCTGGCCAATGTCGTCAAGGCGCTATTTCCATTCGTGCGCATGCGTCGTGGAGCAATCACCGTCTTTGGGGCCGATGGAAAGCCGGACATCTCCGCAACAACCGGCAACGTCTATCCACCCCAGTCGCGCCGCGCCATTCCGCAGGCCATAATCGACCAAATCATCGCTACGGCGAGGCCGGTGATCATACAGGATGTCAGCAAGTCCGAACTGTTTCAGGGTGAGTTTGAAAGGGCGTCGAACGACAACGCTGTTACACTGACCTTTCTCGGCATCCCTGTTAAAGTTCAGCATGAAACTCTTGGAATATTGTCGATCGAGCGCGCCAACGAACCCAGCTACGTCCACCACAATGAGGACATGTGCTTCCTGAACATGGTCGCCGACCTGGTCGGCCAAGTTGTCCATCTCCACCGCCTTGCGAACAATGATGGACAACATCTCGTCGAACAGCAAACTGGACCGGGCAAACCGCGCGACCAAGAACGGACCGCCAGCCGGTATGCGTCGGTCAAAATCGACGGAATCATCGGGGAGAGCCAAGCAATTAAGCGGGTGCTTGAAATGGTTCCAACCGTGGCAAGGACCAATTCCACCGTCCTTCTGCGGGGCGAGAGCGGCACTGGCAAGGAATTCTTCGCGCAAGCGATCCATAAGCTTTCAACTCGAAAGACGAAGGCTTTCATCAAATTGAACTGCGCTGCGTTGCCTGAAAGCGTTCTGGAATCGGAGCTGTTTGGGCATGAAAAGGGCGCCTTCACCGGGGCTATCGCGCAACGGGCGGGCCGTTTCGAATTGGCGCATGGCGGAACCTTGTTACTCGATGAGATCGGCGAGATTTCGCCCGCCTTTCAAGCCAAACTGTTGCGCGTGTTGCAGGAAGGTGAACTGGAGCGGGTCGGCGGAAACAGGACACTAAAGGTCGACGTTCGGCTTATATGTGCCACCAACAAGGATCTTGAAACGGCCGTGGTGAATGGGGAGTTCAGGGCTGACCTCTATTACCGCATCAGCGTGATACCAATCATCCTGCCTCCACTGCGAGCCCGACCTGGCGATATTCCACGCCTGGCAGAAGCCTTCCTCGACCGGTTCAACAAGGAGAACCATCGTGAGCTCGCCTTCGCACCCTCGGCGCTTGACGTCGTGTCGCAATGCTACTTCCCTGGCAATGTTCGCGAGCTGGAAAATTGCGTGCGAAGAACGGCTACACTTGCCCGGTCCGGGACGATCGCTCCGTCCGATTTTGCCTGTAAAAACGGCCAGTGTCTTTCCTCGCTGATTTGGAAACGAGGCGGCTGTTCGCAGGGAACGAATACCGTTGCCGATGTTCCCCGTGGCGACATGAACCGGGATGGATCGCCGCTGCCGGCCAGGCGCATCTCCGGCTCGGCCGATGGATGGGCCGACAGCGCCGGCGATGCGAACGATCCTGATCGTCCCGCGCTTGGGACCCGGCTGACGGAACGCGACCGGCTGATCGCCGCGATGGAAAAGGCCGGCTCGGTCCAGGCCAAGGCGGCTCGTCTCCTCGGCCTCACGCCCCGCCAAGTCGGCTATGCACTACGCAAGCACGGCATCGAGGTGAAGAAATTCTAGACGTCTGCGTGACGGCCGTTTTGCAGAAAAGGGACCGTCCTCTCGGGGCCCATTCGCTTCGCCAATGTCGGAAGTCTGACAGGACCGAAGTCGTAAGCAGCTGACAAACCAGACACGACAAGCCGAGATTATGGCTGAATGCCACCACTTCGGGCTTGGCACGGGCCTTGCGCCTGGAAGTGTAACGTCAGCCTAACAGAGCCATTCAATGTCCCCACCGATGACTTCGCTTGAAAGCGAGACCAAAACGATCTCGCCCGCGAAATCGGCAGGATGCGCGTCTTCAACCTGCGGCTCGCGCGCGAGCCCTGACGTCATGGAGTCGGCTGTCTGGGAGAAGGTCAAGGACCACCCCTGCTATTCAGAAGAAGCGCACCACTATTTCGCCCGCATGCATGTGGCGGTCGCCCCGGCTTGCAACATTCAGTGCAACTACTGCAACCGCAAATATGACTGCGCCAACGAGAGCCGACCTGGTGTCGTCTCCGAAAAGTTGACGCCTGAACAAGCGGTCCGCAAGGTGATCGCGGTCGCGAATCAAGTGCCCCAGCTTTCCGTGCTCGGCATCGCGGGACCGGGCGACGCCTGTTACGACTGGAACAAAACAAAGGCGACGTTCGGACGCGTCGCCGAGGAAATCCCCGACCTCAAGCTTTGCATCTCGACCAACGGCCTCGCGCTGCCGGACCATGTCGCCGATCTTTGCGACATGCATGTCGATCACGTTACGATCACCATCAACATGGTCGACCCCCAAATCGGCGCAAAGATCCATCCTTGGATCTTCTACAAGCACCGCCGCTATACCGGCATTGACGCCGCCAGGATCCTGCACGAGCGGCAAATGCTTGGCCTGGAGATGCTGACGGCGCGCGGCATCCTTACCAAAATCAATTCGGTGATGATCCCCGGCGTCAACGACGAACACCTGATCGAGGTGAATAAATGGGTCAAGGCGCGCGGCGCCTTCCTGCACAACATCATGCCGCTGATTTCGAACCCGGAGCACGGCACGCATTACGGCCTGACGGGGCAACGCGGCCCTAAGGCGATGGAGTTGAAGGCACTTCAAGATCGTCTCGAAGGCGGTGCCAGATTGATGCGCCATTGCAGGCAATGCCGGGCCGATGCCGTTGGCCTGCTCGGAGAGGATCGTGGCCAGGAGTTCACGCTCGACCAGATCTCCGACGAGGTCACCTACGATGCGAGCAAGCACGATGCGTATCGCGAGGTGGTCGCCCGCGAGCGCGGCGATCGAGCGGTGGCCAAAAGCGAGGCGACCGAAATGGTCAAGGCAGCGGGTTCGGGCAAGTCGCTTCTTATCGCCGTGGCCAGCAAGGGCGGTGGCCGCATCAACGCACATTTCGGCCACGCGAGAGAGTTCCAGATCTATGAGGCCTCGCCGAGAGGAATCAGCCTGGTCGGGCATCGGAAGGTCGAGCAGTACTGCCTGGGCGGCTGGGGCGAGGATGCTACCCTCGCAGGCGTCCTCGCCGCCCTCGAAGGCATCGACATCGTGCTGTGCGCCAAGATCGGAGATAGCCCGAAGGCTCAGCTCAGGGGAGCTGGAATCCGGGGAACGGATGATTATGGCTATGAGCATATCGAGACCGCGATCAGCACGGTTTACGCCGCCGAGTTTGGCGCCAAACCATTGGCCGCGACGGCCTGAAATCTCTCAATCCAAACCGACCAGGAGTTGAACAAAAATGGCGTTCAAGATCATCGCATCCCAATGCACCCAGTGCGGAGCCTGCGAGTTCGAATGTCCTTCGGGTGCGATCAAATTCAAAGGCGAGGCGTACGTCATCGACCCGCAGAAGTGCACAGAATGCAAGGACGCCTTTGATGCACAGCAATGCGCCTCGGTTTGCCCGGTGGAGATGACCTGCGTTCCGGCCTGACGTCCCAATAGGCCAGAACGGCCGGTCACTGCAAAGCATACTTTGAACAGCTTTATCGGCAGTGTGCAGCTGCCAGAAGGAGAACAGCCATGACGCTCTGGCGCGAACAGGAGGTCGAAATCCACAAGCGTCCAGGGTTTATGCCGGGCGAACGGGTCCGCGCCACACGCCACGTCAAAAATGACGGCACCTATCCCGGTAGGGAGATTGGCGAAAACCTGGTGCGGACGGGTGACGAAGGTTATGTGCGCGACATCGGCACCTTTCTCCAGCAGTTCTACATTTATGCGGTCGAGTGGATTGGTCGTGGCACAGTTGTGGGAATGCGGGCGCGTGAAATGGTGAGCCTCGACAGGTCCTGTACTCCATCTGATGGCGAAATGAATGCCGCGGCTGACAAACGGGCAGCCACATGAAGTTGATGATCCGCAGGACCGGCGCCGGCCTGTCGGCCTATGTTCCCAAGAAAGATCTCGAAGAGCCGATCATCCAGATTGAGAATGAATGCCTCTGGGGCGGAGCCGTAACGCTTAGGAACGGCTGGCGCTTCGTCCTGCCCGACCTTCCGCGGGATACGCGATTGCCGATCACCGTTGAGGCTCGAAAAATCTCTGACGCCGAGTAGGAAGGCGGGTGGATAGCATGAAGGCTAATGGAATGAGCATGAACACCGTCCCGCGCCATCTTTTGATCACTCGGGACAGCCATGCCGAAACGCGGCTTGACCTGATCAAGGAGGCGCTCGCGGCCGACGTGATGGTTCCCTATCTCGGCCCGGGGCTTCTCCAGCTCGGCTGCGCGAAACCGCCGGTACCGCACACGCCGGAAGCCATCGCCTCGGCACTCAACGCGCGCGCCCCAGCCCCCTCCAAGATCCGCACCAATATGTGGTCTGTCGCGCAGTTTATCGAACAGCGCCGACATCGCCGGACACTTCAGGGTTGGATGGCCGAGATCTTCGCACCGCCTGCAGCGCCGACCATCCTCCACGCCTGGCTCGCCACGCTGCCGCTCTCGCTTATCGTCGACAGTTGGTATGATGGCGCCATGCGCGCGGCCCTCATCGCGACCGGCCGAACGGATGTCGTCGAGATACAAGGCGTCACGCGGGCGAACGAAACCAAAGACATTTGGACCAAAGCCTATGATTTGTCCGGAATTGAACTCGACCCGGTACCGCCGGTTGAGACCGTTCTCTATGTGCCCCATGGCAGCATCAGGCCTGCGGCAAACTTCCTGGTTTCAGATTCCGACTATGTCGAAGTGCTGACAGATATCGATATCCAGACCCCGATCCCTAATCAGGTGAAGCAGCGGCGGAACAATCGGGGCTTCTTCTTCGTCGGCTGCCGCTTCGACGATCAGATGCTACGCACCTACGCCTTGCAGATCATGAAGCGATCCGACGGCCCACATTTCGCGCTCATTGATGGGTCGGTGCTGACCAGAAACGAACGCCGGTTCCTGGCTGCGTGTGCAGTCACAGTCATTGACATGCCGATAGACGTAGCCGCAGCTCGGCTTGCCGCATGAGGTATTCCGGTAAATGGCCAGAGCCGTTGCGCAAGCCCCAGCCGACGGCTGAATCGACCGGCGGCATAGACAGGTGTGTGCATCTCATCTGCGGCGCTCCTGCGCCATTCGCCCCAAGGTCGCGTTGTATCGTTGCAGCGGGTGGATGCCGCGGTTGAAACGGCTGAGCTTCAGAATCTGCACAGTGGCGCTGCTGTCACGGTGCGGGTCGGTCAAGCGCGATCGTTGGCCAGTAAGCTGGCCTGTTAGCGATTGGATGTCGAAGCTGTCCAGCATGGGTTCTGTGAGGCTTGGTCAAGAGAAAGGCTTTGAGGAACGGCGCGGGTTGCGGCCTACGCTTGCGATTCAGTCGAGCTGAAATAAGCCATCAGCGTCGCCCGGCACCTTCCCAGAGGATGGCCAAACCGAGGCCACCCACAACAATAACTGATCTCGCCCGTCGGATCCGGAGGCCGTACGGAGGTCAGCTGCGGGAAGGCTGCATGGGGGACGACGATGCTGCGGGCCAGCTATCGCGCCGGTGGGGAGCGAGGGCATCTCAGACGAGGATACGTCCGAAACACGTCACCTGATTGCACGATACCAGTTTACCTCGCGGTCGGGACGCCCAAATGTGTTTGGAATGCAAACACCTTTCTGAGGGGTTGCGGGCGAGGACGCCCGGACGGGACGTCCTTCCGTTGGTGATACTTGCCATCCCCCATTGAACTAAGAGGTCTTGAGGGCCCCAGTCTCCTGGGGAGAAGCCAAGCGGGATGCTTCCTCCAATAGAATGTCCCGCATCCAAATGCTTGCCGAGTCGCTGTTGTGAAGCGCAGGCCATTGGAGGGCCAATGTGAATGCGGGAAGTGGCAGCGGAAGTTCGACAATTCGCAGGGGCACTGCTTTTGCAAAGTGCTTGACCAGCCGTAATGGTAAGGTCGCTATGCGATCAGTATGCGGCAGCAAGGGCGGGATCATGCTAAACCCCTGCACGACCACCTCGAGACGTCTCTTGATACCGTGCTCGAGCAAAAGCCATTCTTCAATAGATGGCTGCCGGGTACGCCCGAATTTGGCGGCAACGTGCCCCATCGACATGTACTGCTCAAATGTGAGCTGTCCTGACAGCTGCTCGTTGGTGGGGCAGCCCACGCACACGAATGTCTCGTCGAACAGTGCTGCTTTAGGATGTGCGCTCGACATGAACACGTCTGGAAGGACTAGGAAATCGATCTCACCGCGCCGGAGTAGTTCATCGGGGTCATCGGTGAGAGAAAGCAACTCAAAGCTGACGGCGGGAGCTTCTCGCGCGACGCGCTGCACGACCGCTTGGAAAAATACGAGCGTCATGTAGTCGGAAATGCCGATCTTGAAGCAACGCTCCGATTGACCTGGGTTGAACATGTCCCAGGAAATGATGGAGAGCTGGACGTGCAGCAGAGCCTCGCGGACCGCGGGAGCAAGCCCTTCGGCACGAGGCGTTGGGACAAGTTCGCGGCCCCTCATCGTAAACAGCTCATCGCGAAAAAAGTCGCGCAACCGGGCGACGGCCGCGCTCATGGCCGGCTGGCTCAGGTTAATGCTGCGCGCGGCAGCAGTCAGGTTGCGCTCGTTCATGAGCGCGTCGAGCACGACGAGAAGGTTTAGATCGAGGCCTTTAAAGCGCACCTGGCATTTTATCCATAGCGTGGATGGGAGGCATCAAAACAGTGAATTTTACCAAGTTTATGGAGTGGGGCATAGTAAAGTGTCAATCTTGAGAATTAGGCTGCTGACGAGAAACACGGCTGCTCACTTCCGCCGGTTCCCGACGTGTGCACCGAGCCTCAACCGATGCCCATGTCCGGTGTAATCATGTTGTTCGTGTGCCCGCAATAAGCTCCCACTCGGCTGCTTCGAGCAGGCGTACTCCCAACACCCCTGCGGACGCGTCGAAACGGCTCCAGTTTGAACGCTTTTGGCGCGTGTCTCAGCAAGTGGCGACAGGGGTCCTGACAGGACCTTTCGAAATGACTGGAGCGCTGGGTATCACCGATCATGTCGAATTCGCCGAGATCTTTGGATCGAGGCACAACGTTTCGAGAGTGCGGCGGCTCACATCGGCTGCGGCGCAGCTTCATCCAGACCGCTGTTCCCGTATAGTCCCAGTCGAATTTTTATCAGCAATGCTGATCGGAGACACATCCAATGACCTATCCCATGCCCGCACCCGGCCCATTTGTGATCCTTGCGATGCCGAGGACGGGCACGCATTACCTGGAAGAGTTGTTGAACGAGCATCCGAACGTGCTGAGCAACGGTGAGTTGCTCAACACCTACGACGTGAACTGGGCCGATAAGGGTCGCTTGCTAGGCAGTGACCGCGAACTCCTCGAGCTTGCCTATCTGCGCTTCCCCAATCCAACTGACAAGGCGGTAACGCGCGTTGGTTGCAAGATCAACGAACCTCAGTTTCACGAGCGTCCGAGCTTTTTTGCTGAGCTCGCCCGTTGGCCAGGTCTCAAGGTCATCCTCCTGGTCCGCGAAAACACATTGGAGTCGCTGCGATCGCTGACACAGGCGAGGCAAACCCGCCAGTGGCTGAAGTTCAGTTCGGACAACGACGCGGCTCCGTCCGTCAAGCTGCCAGCCGCTTGCTGCGAGGCTTATTTCAAGACCGCCGATGATTTCCACAATCGTGTCGCGCGCTCCTTCGCGTCCACCGACTTGCATGTGGCCGAGTATGAGACGCTTCTTCGCGAGCCCTCGGCGTGCTTGGCTAAAATTTGGGAGTTTCTGGGGGTCGCAGCGTTTGGGCCCTCTGGTACCGCTAACCTAAAGCGCCAGGAAGCACGCCCGCTGGACCAAACGATAGAGAATTTCGAAGAGTTGCGGCGCCACTTCGCACGCGGACCGTACGCGAAATTTTTTGAGGTCGGCGACCGTCTGACTCCTCGTCGCAGTGGCAAGGAACGGCTTGCCCGTTCTTAGGCTCCGGGCACCGGCAGGGCGAGCTTACCTCCCTCGCGACAGTGGCGCGGCGCCACAGTTCGGGCGAAAGCCGGGATAAAGGTGAACATAGGGCATCCAAATCTGGACACCGCCGTGCGATTTTTGTCCTTCTTCTGCTGGTGCGACGACTACCGAGATCCAAACCGTAGACTGGGTGCACGAGTTCTGGCGCTTCAGCGTTGGCCTCCGTGTTTTTGACCATGTCGTTGCGTCCGAACAGCAAAACTGCCCGCAACAGAATGCCCGACTCCTGGCGCTTCCATCACTGCTGGTTCTCCTGGCGCGAAGCGCCGTCGTCGCGAGAGCCAGGGCGGAGAATCCCGCGCATTCTGCGTGACCACATGATCGGTGACAGCGAGCCCTACTCAGCGGCACCGAGAATGGTTGCCCCATGCTCGCACGCCGAGGTCGCCATCGCAGAGCCAATTGAATTGAGGATCAGTCTTCGGAGTTTTTGGTAGTTGGGTCTATCCGGCCAAAACAGGCACTTTGGTGCAAACCGGCAGGGCATTTTTCGCAACCGCCTAACCGCCGACGACCGACGTTAGTGCGGTGTTCCGCCTGCATGTGCGAAAACCCGCACAAATCGGCTGATGGACAGTGGCGAAGCCATGAGAAAAACGGCGCCATCGCAACGTTTCTCGGGCTGGCACGCATCTTGCGACCGAGACTGCCGCCGCGCTCGACCGGAGCGCCGCGACCCGTGAAGTCCGGCCCAAACCGGCCAAGGAGAGCAAAAATGTTAGCTGCACCAGTTCGAAGCGCGAAACCCGCGCGTCCAAGGCGCCTCAGTGCCCAACCTTAAGTGCAGGTGCTTGGCCGCATTATCCTCGGACCGCATCTGGGAATGTCTATCCCACGATCGGCGAAATGCTGACGCCGTTTGCGCCGCCTTCCGTACGCGTGATGGCTGTATCGACATTTCAGGATCTACGTTTTGACGAAGCGACTTCCCCGCCTGACGGTCTTCGCGGGATTCGTCGCCCCTCGCGAGCCATCGCTGTCATACACTTGCCAGCTTCCCGGCTCGGCTGCGGCGGGTCTCCTGCAGTGGGGTGCTTGCGCCGCTGCCCGGCCTCATGGGCACTTCAACGGGTTCGCTGCAATTTGTCCCGTTCGGCTGCCGCCTTCGTCGGCGCAAGCTGGTGTCCCCATGCGGGCTGGCGGCCTTCCTCACGTGTAACGGTCACAATCGTCCATCCACCCTTGCAAAAGACACGCGCGCGGGAACGGGCGAACGGATGCTAGCGGCGCCTGAAGCTGCCCACGGCCACTCCTTCTATCCAAGAGTTGGATGACCGTTATCAAAACAATCGATTTTACCAACTTTAGGGAATGCTGCATTAGAGAAGCTCGAAGCTTAGAATTCGCCAGCCAAAAGGAAGACTGTCTACAGCTCGGCTCCAGAGAACCACCTTTAGTTGCAAAGCAGGCTATCGATAGAGGCGGCTGTCCATTGCTGCAAGGTTTTGTCAGTATCCCGTGTGACAATAGATGCTGGATCCGAACAGACAACTCTCCCGCTAGGCTGAACTGCTTGGCATACAAGTCGTAAATTGTTTCGAGATTGGATCAAGTTATGCTTGACTCAGTAGCACAGCAAGGAACAACGCGATCAAAATTGCGCTGGAGACTGTGTTGGGAAAACGAGCTTTCTCTTGACGACCATGTGGAACTTGCGGCGTTCTTCCGAGCAATCTATGGTCCGACCGGGATATTCAATGCCAAACCATTCGAAGGCAGTCAGAGTTGGGGCGGTGCGAGGCCTGAACTCCGTGCAATCGGCTATGACTCGAAAGGGGTAGCCGCCCACATCGGTCTGCTGCGCCGCTTCATCAGGATTGGCGCGATCGATCTGTTGGTGGCGGAGCTTGGCCTTTATGGGGTGCGTCCGGACCTTGAGGGGCTCTGGATTGCGCATTCAGTCCGGGTCATGCATCCAGTCTTGCGGGAGCTCAATGTCCCATTCGCTTTTGGCGCGGTTCGACCCGCGCTGCAGCAGCATGTTGCAAGGTTCAGCCGGCACGGTTTGGCGACGATTATGGCTGGTATCAGCCTGCGATCCACCCTTCCACGTGCGCTTCTCGACAAACCGCCCACCCGCACCGAGGACGTAGTCCTCATCGTTCTCCCGATTGCACAGCCGATGTCCGAATGGCCGGCCGGCACGATAATCGATCGAAACGGGCCAGAGCTGTGAGACCCCTCAGCTGCATACCCGAATTGCGCGGTGAATGTGGCGAGGGCGCCGGCGATCGCACAGTTTATTTGACGTTTGACGACGGTCCCAATCCGCGCTGCACGCCGGACATCCTCGATCTTCTTGCGGAAAACCGGGCGTCGGCAACTTTCTTCGTCGTCGGGGCGTATGCGGCGGAACATCCCGAGCTCGTCCGACGGATGGTTGCAGAAGGGCACCGGGTTGGCAATCACACAATGACGCATCGCGAGCCGTCCGAATGCCACCTTGGCCAGGTACAGTATGAGATACTCGAGACAAACAGGGTCGTCCGGTTGGCATGTCCCGAGGCCTCACTGGCGCATATGCGCGCGCCGTATGGCAATTGGACGGAACAAGTCCTCACGACCTGTGCGCGCGCTGGTCTGACGCCGGTCCACTGGTCGATCGACCCTCAAGACTGGTCTCGGCCCGGCGTCGAGGCAATTGTCGATACGGTAATGGCCTCCGTCCGCCCGGGCTCAATCGTGCTCTTGCACGATGCCTGTCCCCCCAACGAGTTCAGTCCAAATGCTGAGGCCGGTCAGCGGGACCAGACGCTGAATGCCCTGTCTCGTCTGATCCCAGAGTTGCACGAGCGGGGATTTGCAATCCGCTCCCTCCCCCAACCCACTGAACAAAGCGACATCCCATGAACCTGCTCGACGCAATCAGCATTGGTGCTGTCTCGGTCTACGCATTGCTCTCGACTGCCTACAAAGGCATGCAGACGGTTTATGCTTCGCCGGCAGACCCGTCCTCGACCTCGGATGGCCCGGCCGGTTCTCGCCTTCTGCCGAGCGTGGATGTCATCATCCCATGCTATAATGAGGACCCGGACACTCTCTCTGCCTGCCTAGCTTCTATTGCGGACCAAGACTACGGCGGAAAACTGCGGATCTATGTGGTCGATGACGGGTCTGCAAATCGGGCTGCCGTGGGACCCGTTCACAATATCCATGCGCATGATCCGAGGTTCAACTTCATTCTGCTCCCGCGCAATGTCGGAAAGCGCAAAGCGCAGATCGCTGCGATCCGCCGCTCATCCGGAGATTTGGTGCTCAACGTCGACTCCGACACAACGCTCGCTTTCGACGTGGTGACGAAGCTCGCGTCAAAGATGCGAGATCCCCAGATCGGCGCGGCCATGGGTCAGTTGATAGCCAGCAACAGGGACGAGAATTGGCTGACCCGGTTGATTGATATGGAGTACTGGCTTGCTTGCAACGAGGAGCGCGCAGCCCAAGCTCGTTTCGGTGCGGTTATGTGCTGCTGTGGCCCATGTGCGATGTATCGCCGGTCGGCGCTGCTTATGGTTCTTGATCAATACGAAACGCAGCTGTTTCGTGGGAAGCTAAGCGACTTCGGCGAGGATCGCCATCTCACGATCCTCATGCTGAAAGCAGGGCTTCGAACCGAGTACATTCCGGACGCGATCGCGGCAACGGTCGTGCCGGATCGGGTGCGGCCATATCTACGCCAGCAACTGCGCTGGGCGCGAAGCACCTTCAGAGACACGCTGCTTTCGCTGCGCCTGCTACCCAGCCTTGATCGCTATCTCACCTTGGACGTGGTCGGGCAAAATGTCGGGCCGCTCCTCCTCGCTGTGTCCGTGTCAACAGGGATCGCGCACCTTGCGCTGACTGACGAAGTTCCTTGGTGGACTGGCATCATGATTGCGGCCATGACGCTGATCCGCTGCAGCGTGGCAGCGTTTCGTGCTCGCGAATTGCGATTTCTGGGATTTTGTCTCCATACACCCATCAATCTGTTCCTTTTGCTTCCTTTGAAGGCGTATGCGCTATGCACCTTGAGCAATAGCGATTGGTTGTCGCGCAACTCTGCTGCCACTGTGCCAAGCAGCGGTGGCAAAGATGTTCCGATCAGAACCCCCAGCGTTGGTTCGAGAACCACCGACGCGTCGGAAGATACCGCGCTATCGCATAGGCCCACTCTTTTGAGGGATTTTTCGACGGTGACATCATCCGGCATCGGCGCCCAAGAATGATTGCGAATCGAAGGGAGACGGACTTGGCAGAGCATGACAGTCGCCATTGGCCGCATGTAGAATTGGCCACAGACGATCCCTGGCGGTTCGACGGCAATCCGTTCGAAGGCAGGCGTCACCCGCAAGCGCTCGACCTGTCGCTTACCCAGGGATCTGTCACAAACGCCCTGCAAATCGGATGCGCGGCTGTGACATTTGACGAAGTCTTTCGCCCGGCGGCTATAACCTCAGGGTGCCGCTTGTCGGCGCTGGGACACCCCGCTGGCGCCGACACCGCGACGGCACGTCACCGGAGACCAGGTCGATCGTCAGCAGAGGCCAAGTGAACCATCAACAAACATTCCTCGCTGGCTTTGGAAGTCCCGTTCGGCTTCAGGTGCATCGGATTCCGGCAGACGGGAGGGCTGAATGGAGGCATCACATTTCTTGATACACGTGATCGGCGCATCGGTGGCTTCCGCCTTGTTGACCTATTGCTTGACCAGTTCGCTCGTTCAGACGGCTCTCTGCGCCGTGCTAGCTCAGGTCGGGTATTTCTTGGCGATGCTCTGTCTGGTGTGGAGAACCGAGCAGAGGTCCACGAGGCGTTCGCGACCACACACAACAGAGGCGGAGCGGTTGAGTGAAGTCAGCGACGATCACTCTGGGAAGGCCGAATAGCCTGCGGGCTCCAAGAAAGGAGGCACTATGCGCATGGACGGCATGAAGGTGATGCGTGACGGGGTGATTGCCCATGACGAGGACCGACGCCTCTTCTGTCACTTTGAACAGGAGCAGCAAGGCGAGGCTCCGCCCCGTCAGATCCACAGGCGTGGACCGCCGTCGCGGGACACGGTCGGCACGCTAGGGATGGGGCCAAGCGAGTGAGCGCGTTCTGGCAGGGCGACGCCAACTCGTCAGCCGAGGCCGTCAGCGGGGCGCCCTCCCCCTCTCTCCCTCGCGAGATCGCGAGTTTATGCAGGCCACCTGAGGCTGGTCGACTACCTTCTGCAGAGGGAGACAAGCACATATCCACGCTAGCAATCGACCTTGACGGCGTGAGCAAGTCGTACGGCAACAAGTTGGTTGTGAACGGGCTGTCGTTCACTGTCGCGGCAGGAGAATGCTTCGGCCTGTTGGGCCCGAACGGGGCCGGCAAAAGCACGATCACGCGTATGCTCCTCGGCATGACCCCGCCTGATTCCGGCAAGATCACGGTGCTCGGCATGCCAGTACCAGCACGCGCGCGCCTGGCACGCGGACGCATTGGAGTCGTCCCGCAGTTCGATAACCTTGATCTCGAGTTCACCGTACGTGAGAACCTGTTGGTGTTCGGGCGCTACTTCGGCATGAGCACGCGTGCGCTAAAAGCGGTCGTACCATCCTTGCTTGAGTTCGCCCGCCTCGAGAGCAAGGCTGATGCCCGCGTAGGCGCGCTGTCCGGTGGCATGAAGCGCCGCCTGACGCTCGCGCGAGCGCTGATTAACGATCCGCAGTTGCTTGTCATGGACGAACCCACCACAGGCCTCGATCCGCACGCGCGCCACCTGATCTGGGAGAGACTGCGCAAGCTCCTGTCGCAGGGCAAGACGATCATTTTGACCACGCACTTTATGGAAGAGGCCGAGCGGCTGTGCAACCGCCTTTGCGTTCTTGAGAGAGGGCGCATTATCGCTGAGGGTCGACCACACGCGCTGATCGAAGAGCAGATCGGGTGCGACGTTCTCGAAATATACGGTGGTGATCCGCATGAACTGAGTGCGATGATCGAGCCATTCGTACAGCGCATCGAGATGAGCGGTGAGACACTTTTTTGCTATGGGCCCGATCCAGAGCAGGTGCGTATGCAACTGCAAGGACGCGCGGGTCTGCGTCTCCTGCAGCGTCCACCGAATTTGGAGGACGTTTTTCTGCGGCTGACCGGGCGCGGGATGGAGAACTGATGATGGGTCACGGTTATGCGGCGGCTCTGCCGGCCAACCCTTGGAACTGGGTCGCTGTATGGCGCCGTAACTACCTGGCCTGGAAGAAAGTGGCGCTTGCGTCGCTCATCGGGAATCTGGCCGACCCTATGATCTCCCTGTTCGGGCTCGGCTTTGGCCTCGGGATAATGGTGGGTCCCGTCGAGGGCACGCCGTACATCGCGTTTTTGACAGCCGGCATGGTCGCTGCCAGTGCGATGACCTCCTCCACTTTCGAAACGATCTATGCAACTTTCGGCCGAATGCAGCGGACCTGGGAAGGAATCCTTCACACGCAGCTCACGCTCGGCGACATCGTGCTGGGTGAATTGGCGTGGGCAGCCACGAAGGCCTTTCTGGCCGGCACAGGAATTATGATAGTGGCCACTGCGTTGGGCTTAGTGGCTTGGCCATCCGCTCTTTATGCGCTGCCAGTTATTGCCCTTTCGGGCCTAGCCTTCGCGAGCCTGGCTATGGTTGTGACGGCGCTTGCGCCCAGTTACGACTACGTTGTCTTTTATCAGACGCTGGTCATCACACCCATGTTGTTTCTATCGGGGGCTCTGTTCCCGGTCAGCCGAATGCCCCGTGTTTTTCAGCAGGTAGGCGGCTTCTTGCCGCTTGCCCATTCGATCGAACTCATTCGGCCGGCCATGCTTGGCCGCCCGGCCGTCAGCGTCGGTCTGCATATCGGGGCGCTGTGCATCTACACAGTGTTGCCGTTCTTCCTGTCGTCAGCGCTGCTGCGTCGGCGCCTAATGCCATGACGGGTGGACGATCGATAAGAAAGAAGGAATCAACTACTTTCAAGTTGGGGCCGGCAACATTGCTTGCTGTAGATGGTCGCGCTTACATCTTGCGCAGCTTCACTCGCTTCCTATCCCGCCCTTACCAAGGATCACACCCACCTCCGTCCAATGGCATTAACAAGCTGAAGGTGGCCGGTAACGGCTGCCATTCCTAGGCGTGTGCATACCATAACCTAGTAAGTGCTTCAGGTGAGAACCGCGGCTGTGCCGCTGGCCACCAAAAGGGTGCATGTCTAAGGCAATTAAGTGCTTTTTCCAGAGGATGTATCACGGTTGCGGCTGCGGGATCACCTTCCGCTCGCTTCCGACACGGAGATGGTGCACAGGCAGCCGACCACTCCGGCGTGTCTAATCCTGGCGGATACCGATATCCGGCCTGCTCGGGAAGACCGCTTCGCATCCGGGCAGAAAGCAGAAAAAGCCCCGACACTTGTTGCATTTGTCGTTTCCGCGACGCGTGTTCTCAACCGCCTCCCCTGGACCTCAGCCTGTTAATTCCCAGTAACAAATGCCCGAGATCCTTTTCGCAGTTGGCATGATTTTTGAAGCTCGTGTTTGGAGGATGCCTCGGTATTGTAGGCATACAACGAGCTCAAAACACGAAGAAGGGAAATCCGATGCCCTTCCAGTCCAGCGACCCTCGCGACGCGTTTGCGCTGGAGTTCGGTCGATTTATTGAACACGTCAATAGTACTGCCCGGTCCGAGCTATTATTCGGCGTCTTAAGAGCCTTCGCGATGAAGTTCGATTACCCATGGATTGCTTATGGCTCTCCCACGGCAGAACAGAGATGTTTGGAGCCGCCACAGTACGATCCGATGGTCATGCTGAACTATCCTACTGAATGGCAGGAGCGCTGCTCCCAAATGGGCTACGGCAAGCTAGAGCCGACGGTCAAAACGAGTCGGGCCCGATTGGGTGTCTTTCGGTGGAGCGAAGTGTATACCGATGCGAGCACGACGAGGGAGGAGCGCCATGTTTTCGACGAGGCGGCGGCGTTCGGGCTGACATCAGGGATCACTGTTCCATTGCACGGGCCCGACGGCCATTTTGCTATCATGAGCTTCGCTCAGCCTCGCAACCGCGACTTCCAACACGGAACAATCGCCTATTTACAGCTTGCCGCCTCTCATTTCCATTTGCAATTCGCCAGGTCCCGAGTGTATGCGGACGTTCCCAACCTCACACGGCGAGAAAAAGAATGTATACTTTGGGCATCAAGAGGTAAATCCTCTTGGGAAACAGGAATGATTATGCGTATATCTTTGAACACCGTAAATTTTCACCTGAAGAACGCCATGAGAAAATTGGACGCCTCCAACCGAACAGTCGCAGCAATGAAGGCAGTACGCTTCGGCATTATAGAGTGAAAACTGGCATCAGCAGGCACATCCGGTCTTTACGAGGTTGCTGTGCAATCTAACGTCACGGCCCGTGCCTGTGAGGGCCTAAAGGCAGCGTTAACAAACTCTTGCCGGCCACACGCCAACGCTGCCGTGTCCGCATTATGGGGAACATCCTTGCCTAGGTGCCCAATAAAACCGGGTCTTCCCAGCAGTCGTCCACCGCTGTCGCCGAGGCGGCGCGCGGTTGCCGACCCAGATCCGGCCGAATCTGGTGCCATCGGGACGCGGCGAACGCTTAAGCAGTCACCAGTGCTTCCGCAAGGTTTCCTCTCATCAGTCTGGAAAATCAGGGGCGCCAAATTGTTCCTCTTCGCCAGCGGTCGAAAATGGCGTAATCGACCAACCGATCAAGTCAATGGCACGTTGAACTATCTCCTCGGTCTGCGCGAGACACGGTGAAACGCCAACCACATATCCCATACGGTCGCGGTTATCCCCCTTGTTTACGATCGGGCACCGGGGTTGAACATACAATCTGACCTCGGCGATACCTGGCAATGCAGCCGCCTGACTGTCGCCACTGATCCATTCGAGAGTGCCATCTCCATCCGCAATTAGGGACTGCGCGATTGCGGTACGCGAATGCTTTTTGCGCAAATCCCATTCGTCACCGATAGCGAGCTTGATGTGCTCGGTGAACAGATCGACACCGAATGCCAGCTGTAGAAGTTGGGGATCGGGGGCACCGGCAAGACGGGGATTGACTTCAATGACTACAGGACCGTGTTTCGTCCATCGGAACTCAATGTTTGTGGGTCCCCAGCCAAGTCCGAGAGCTCGCAAGCAGTTCATTGAAGCTTCGCGGAGACGGTTCTGTTCATCGTCAGTCAAGACGGCCGGAAAGATCAAGCGCCGAAAGACGAAATACGGTGGCGGACCGTACTCGGCGGCGCCTATCCCAAGGACCTCATCTCCCATTATGGCCGCGAAATAATGGGTCCCTTGGGCGAATTCTTCGACCAGCATCTCCGGCGAAGAGCGCCAATTATGTTTCATCGCCAGCAGATACGCCGCATGTTCGGACACCTCATCGGCGTCCCGGCACAATCGGACGCCCCGACCACCGCTGCCTACCGATGGCTTAAGAATGACCGGCAGGCCGATCTCTGCGGCTGAACTTCTGACTTCAGCCGCGTTAGCCGCCATGCTATAAGCAGGGATAGGAACGCCAGCCTCCGACAGAAGCTTACGTTGAATAAGTTTGTCGCAGCATTGCTCAACAGACGCGGAGTTCGGACCCGGTAGATCGAAAAAGCGGCACAGCTTGCCGACTGTCGAGTAGAACGACTCTGTGGCGCTCGTGATGCCAGCAACCTCGTAGCTCTCGCGTAGCTGAGAACATTGGAGGATTAAGTCATTGATGTTGCCTGTATCTACCCGAACAACAGTGAGATCTTCGGTGGTAGAAATTCCGTATCGATCTGGATCGGATGACAGCATTATCGGATGCAAGCCAAGACGCTGAGCCGCTTTGACATAGAACGCGCCATTGCTCCTCGTGGTCTCCAGCAAGATGAGAGCTCTTGTTGCCATGGTCGATCGGTCCTCACCTGTTACTGCGCCAATACTGCATTGAGGTAATCACCCTCAGGGGCAAAGGATTCCCGTCGGAAGAATAGTGGCTCGCTCGCCAAAACCTGTCTCACAAGCCGCATCAGACTGCCGCCGCCCCGGCGGTGTGACCAGGGTACGGGGAGCCGGGGCAATCACAAGAGGCACACCGGGAAAGCCGGCATTGCCTCCCGCGCCCGGTCATTCATTCGCGGGTCAACTTACATAATTCAAGTATGGCTTGTACAACGGAAACGTAATGTCTTCTGGCATCTTTGTGATCACTCCCAATGCAGAGATGGCATTGTAATAAGCAACCTCACGCGGCATTCCTTTGTCCGCCTCCGCTAACGCCCCCAATACGCTCTGCGCCGTGTGAAAGTCGATATTGAAGGAGATCGACGTCGTTAAGCTGCGAACGTGATGGAGCGTTCCGGGCGGCATGTAAAGCATGTCGCCAGCCCTTACGGTGATGGTGACGGGTGTCGCATGCCGGTACTGCGGAAAGCGCAAGTAGTCCGGTTGCTCAGGGTCTACATCAAACCATCTCCAACTACGGCGCCCACAGCACGCAGCCTGACGTGGAGGAAGGATGGTGAACTGTTTCGCGCCATAAATCTGGAAAAACAAATTGTGAGTAAGGAGCGTGTCGAAGTGAAGAGGTGTAACCGTACCGGCCGGACCCATGAAAAACTGCGAATAACGCCACCAATGCTTGCGGTACCACGGGCTAAGGTAGTTTACTTGAAAGGGTTGGCAATCCCCAGCCAGGCTCTCCACAAGCGTTAGAAGTGGAATGTCGTGGCAATACGGAACTGCAGTTGGTCTCGGTGAGTCTTCGCCTTTGCGTACCGGCTGCTCCTGGAGGAACCGCGTGTAATCCGAGAGCTTCCAGGAGGAGACCTTAATTTCACCGCCGTCGAGCGTCTTGACCGGTATAATAAGTGCGCCAGCAACTTGTTCCAGATATTCAGGTGACCAGCGCAGGCAGGCGCTCCAACCAGAGCACGCACTACGGAGAAGGACCGGTCGCATTGCATCTCGGTAATTGTTTGCAAATTCGAGGTCGGATAGTACTGTCGGGCTAGCAACCGATGACCATCCCGAATCTTCTAGCGTCGACAGTGAGTAGTCATACGGCGCTTGGATTGACGTTCCCGTCTCTTGTCCAACCATACTGTTTTTCCTTCGCTTCCATCCCGCATGGACGTTTGTGGCTGCGCCGTGTCCCAGCGGCCCGTTACCACAAATCTAAGAAATGACTCCAAGCTGCTCAACCACCAATCTAGGTAGGCTTCGAAGTCCGGTCGCACCCTGCGAGCACTTAGGCGTGCTGCTCGGAAGGTGCGCGATGTTCAGAATCTCCGACTGGAAAAGTTGCTCACCTCGGCAAAGTTCCTTTGTGGGGACGTGGTCGTTCAATGTCGCACCGGGGCCGCTAGCCTAGCGCGTCACAGGTGTCCCCTCTGGCAGAATTTTGGTGGCTTTTGCGAAAGAAGGAGTGCGGAGCGACTCTCGGCCGCTCGCGGCAGTCCGTGTAGGTCAGATGGTCCCGTCTTCAACAGCGCGAAAGGAACCCGGTTTGCAGCCTTGCCAGTTCATTACAAATTGATTGGACAGTAATTGTGTAGGAAAGCAGCTTACGATCTAGAGTTTCATATCTAGTATTCAGGCGTCAGCTTAGAACCCTTGCTGTCTGACAATCTATTCTGGTCCGCGACACCAAACCCCGACATCTTTAACAGTTCGTCTCGGGTCAGCCAAACGAGCCAGTCGTTATCGTCTATTCCCCGGTCGGGCAACCGCAAAATTGATCCGTGCGGCTCTTGGTGAAAATATCCGCTTTGATGGGCTAGGCCCTTTTGGATATACCACTCAGCAACCAGCGCATAAATAAAGTGCGGCGACCACCTAAGGTAGGCGATAGCAAATGCGATGGGACCAAGGCACGCTGCTAGGTCGTGGCCTCTAAAGTCTTCTCGCAGCCACACATCCCCGCGATATGCGACGCGCCCCGTTATGCTGCGGGCGGCCGGCGCGGAGCAACTACACGATGAACCGGGCCCGGCTTTCAGGCCGGGATCGGCAAAGCAGGCTCTCAGCGACTCAAGGTGCTGAGCAAGGGTTGTGTTGGAAAGGTCGTCAAAACGCGTTGCCTGGACATGCGCTATGCCTCCGTCCTGGTCACGTCCCATAATCCAAAAAGCCTTTTCCGGCGATAGGTCGGAACAATCCGGACGGAAGTTAGGAAAGGTGGGATACTTTCCGGGCAGTGTGCTGGTAATCGCGACATACTCGTCGAAATCATCACCCATCGTAAGGTGGAGGCCAGACTTGCGAGCCAGATCGTTTGCCGCACAGATGTACTTTGAGACTTCCAACGTGGCCGCACTGCCATTCATCCCGACACCTCACTTCTGAAACAACATGGCTTCTACAACTCCGCGCCAGCAGCGCGACTGCGGCACCTAGTAGTTGACACATGCGCTAATGGCGGTCCGGAGCGGCTTCGGCGTTGGGAAGGCGTAGGCCAAGCATAGATTCGATAGAGGTCATCTGTGGGACGGGTGTAGACGTCAGAAGCTAGCATCGCTCTTCCCGCTGCTTTTCCGATGATATGCCACGAAGCAATCTCGTCCTGCCAATAAAGAGCCTCTTGGTCGTTCTCCCGAAGGCTGCAGATGCTTGTCGCGGAGTCAGCCGACGCGAATTCGTTGAAGCACCCGGAGAGGGGAGCTCTTTGAGACTAATTGGCCGCGGCAATCGCGGCCGATTTCCTAGGCAAATTGGTGTCCGAATCTTTCCGAGGGCCGCGCGTTCGATTCGCTCAACCTAAGAGATCCCAACGCCAAAGTACCTGTTGTGGGCGACGTCGACGATGCGATTGACCAAACTTGAGAAGCTGTGTCCCGCCATCGCCCCCGCCAGGACATAGGGGCCGTCCATACCGAGTCCTGGCATCGAGTTAACCTCTAAGATAAAGGGTTGGCCAGAACGGTCGATCCGGAGGTCGACACGAGCATAGTCCTGGCAGTGGCAGGCATGGAAAGCTGCAACGGAAATATCCCGCAGCACCGTGCTAAGTTTGCTCCCGATTTCCGCCGGGCAAATCTTCTGAGGCGCGCCCCTATGCATGTACTTCGCTTCCCAAGTTATAAGACGCGGTTCGTGATCCCCAAAATCGAGCTCCACCAAAGGCAAAACCTCAAGCTCTCCGTTTCCTAGCAGCGAAACTGTGATTTCCCGCCCGTCAATGTATTCTTCTACGAGTGCATCCTGGGCATACTGCATGGCGATCGCTTCCACGGCCTGCCTCAACTGAGCAGGTTCAGGCACGAGCTGCAATCCGAAGCTGTTGTCTTCATTACGTGGCTTCACTACCACCGGGAATTGGAGATCGCCGCTGCTCTCGGTGCCGCAACTCATGACGCGAAAGTTCGGCGTCGGAACGCCCGATTCGCGGATTAGCGTCTTGCTGATTACCTTGTCGTCTGCAAGCGCATGCCCGAGCGGGCTTGATCCGGTGTACGGAACACCGGCCATCTCCAGCATGGCCGGAACGTGCGTGAAACGATATTTGCCCTGAATCCCCTCGGCCAAGTTAAAGACGATTCCGGAAGGGCGGCCTAACGCATCGGGCGGCATGAATCGCTCGAGCGTAGTGAGCAGTCCTTTATCGCCTTGGCACAGAAGCGTCTCGTGGCCGTCCTCTTGCACGGCCGCCACCAAGTGTTCGTAGTAGGAAACCTGCGGCCAAGGCTGCGGCGGCTGCGGATAAGACTGGCCGAACCGGTTGATCACGCCGGTAACATCGCTGTTCGTCACTACCGCTACTTTCATAAGCTACTCCTGGGATTGCTCATAATGTCCCAAGCAATTGGCGTGCCGCCAAGACCATTGGAGGGCGCTGCCAAAACCGGTGGTTTTCCACGGCGATTTCGAAGTACCAGCGCCTCAGTGTGTCAGTTTCCTGACATAGGTGCTGTTCAACCGGACACCGCTGAGCATGCGAGCAGACGTCGGATGCGACGGCCAAATCGTCCGTGGTCTTCTCGGCAGATAGTGCCAGCGTTCCCCCACCCGCAGAGAATGCCACAGGGCGTGGCCTACCAGAACGCGGCTGTAGCCCGCGGGAATGATGGGGGGCCGTGCTGGTGGTGAGCTTGCGCCGCACGACGGCCGTCCTGATCGGCTCTGATTTGCCGATCTCCGACTAGCGCCTTGCGGCGGCCACCGGTGTGATTACGATTGCCCGCGTGGTTTGGGCCATCTCGTTCTCGCAATCTCTTCCCGGTCCAGGACTGCTAAATCTCGACCTGGGCTGAGGGGCAACGAATCCGGTCTGACGTCGCTTCGATGTATTCCGCGCCTTGCAGTTGAGGATGGTCGTTGAACTGGTTTACGGTGTTGATCCGATCACCGAGCACAGCACCTGTGCGAAGACATTGGCCCGTGTTGCAGTCCCTTCATTCGGCGGAGGGGCAGAACCACGCCTATCGACCGACTCCATCATGGCCGGTGACGATACTACCAAACCAAGTAGGTGTATGGACCGAGCATGTCGTTTAATTGTGGTTCGCCAGCGACAAAATTCAATCGGGTTCAGGAAGATGATAAACAAAGAGAGCGCCAATAGTCCAAACTCATTATCTTCGTTCGAAGAACTTGAATCTAATGTACGCTCATATTCTCGCTCCTTTCCCGTCGTGTTCAGAAAAGCTGCAAGTGCCATTCTCGAGGACGAGAATGGCTCCGAGTTTATCGATTTTCTATCAGGTGCCGGCGTCCTTAATTACGGACATAATGATCCCGATCTGCTAGACGCGGCAATAGCATACTTGAAATCGAACGGAATCGTCCATGGATTGGACATGGCCACATCAGCCAAAAGACGATTCATGGAGGATTTTGGCGCGATTATTTTGCGTCCTCGCGGCCTGACATACAAGTTCCACTTTCCTGGGCCCACTGGAGCCAATGCCGTAGAAGCCGCACTGAAACTGGCGCGTAAGGTCACTGGCCGACACAGTGTAATTTCCTTCACAAACGGCTTTCACGGTGTGAGCTTGGGCGCACTCGCAATAACCGGTAATCGATACTACCGCGACGCGGCAGGCCTTCCTTCAGCCGGCGCAGTGTTTATGCCCTATGACGGATATTGGGGGGCCGACACTGACAGCTCGGAATATCTGGAAAGGGTGCTTGCTGATGCAAGCAGTGGCGTTGACCTGCCTGCAGCGGTCATTCTGGAAACCGTTCAGGGCGAAGGGGGCATCAACCCTGCGAGCAAAGAGTGGTTGCAGTCGATCGAGCGTATCTGCAGAAAGGACGACATCGTCCTGATTGTGGATGACATTCAGGCAGGCTGCGGCAGAACGGGCAGTTTCTTCAGTTTCGAGTTCGCGGATATCTCGCCTGATATAGTGGTTCTGTCGAAGTCCCTTAGCGGCAGCGGTTTGCCGCTGTCGCTTTTGCTGCTCAAGCCCGAACTGGACGTGTGGCGGCCGGGCGAACACAATGGAACGTTTCGAGGCAACAACTTGGCACTCGTGACCGCGACTGCCGCCTTGCGAAAATATTGGACGAATGAAAAGCTTTCTGAAGGCGTTGCCGAAAACGGGCGTATCCTGAAAGAGCACCTTCAGCATCTCGCTCAATGCAGTCGAGATCATAACCTTTCCGTGCGCGGACGGGGCATGATGCTAGGGCTCGATTGCAGCACGGGTAACTTGGCCGAAAAAATCGCCCGCAAGGCCTTCGAGAATGGGCTTGTGGTAGAACGATGCGGCGCCGAGGACCAGGTCATCAAGTTTCTTCCTCCTTTAACGATAGATGGGCCTGCGCTTCAACGCGGCCTCGACATTCTGGACAAGTCAGTCCGCGCAAGCACCTAGAAATGTCGTACATGGCGAACGCGGCGGATGCTCAGTAGCGGCGGTCGCCGCAAACTTCGAGTAGTCGCCGCATCTGTGATTGGCAACCAACGTGCATGGTGGAAGATGGACGCGACTGTTCTCAAATTCGGGGGCTCAACCTTTGTGCATCCTGCCGAATACGATCGAGTCGCGAGGCACATAGCTGGCCGACTGGTGACAGAGAAAAGGAAAATCGTGGCCGTAGTCAGCGCGATGTCGGGAGCAACCGATAAGCTCAAAGCAGTTATGCTCGACGTGAACAAGCAACCGTCGCCGTCAAACCTAGACGCGGCCCTGGCAACCGGAGAGATGCTCAGCGCCTGCCTGCTGGAGGCCGCCGTCGGCCGACTAGGAGTTCTGGTGACGTCGTTGAATGGCTATTCCCTTGGAATCCGCACGAATTCAGACTTCGGAAGCGCGTCGATAAAAAGTGCGGATCCTCAGCCAATCTGTGCAGCTCTACTAGAAAACGACGTTGTTATTGCTGCGGGCGCGCAGGCAATCGACCAAGCTGGCAGATTAACGTTTCTCGGCAGAAACTCCTCTGATCTAACTGCTGTCGTAATCGCCTCCATGCTGGAACAGCACGCTTGCGAAATTTACTCGGATGTTCCGGGCGTCTACACGGCAGACCCTTATCTCGTCTCAGGGGCACAACTGATACCGGAGATCGGTCACCGCAGAGTCGCAGAGATGTCACGACATGGCGCAAAGGTCCTACACTACAGGGCAGTGGACTACGCTGAGAAGCAGGCGGTCACCATCATTTGCAAATCGCTCACCAGCGAAGGAGCCGTTGTAGGCACGACTGTTAAAGGCCATGCTAAAGTGCCTTCCGTCACAATCGCTCGGGACGCAACGGTGCTATCATGCTCCAACTTTGCAGAACGCGACAACCTCCGCGACGTCCTTGATCAACATGACATCGCTGCGATCTCCATAGAGGATAGCTGCGGGGCCGCCATATGCATCGTAAGCGATATAGATTCTGCCATGCGGCTTGGCCCGCTGAAGGGCGCTCGGGTCTCAATTAAACGAAGCACTGCGGTCACGGAGCTTGGAACTTCAGTGTGCACCCATTTGGAGAGCGATCACGAGCGAGCTGTTTCCCTGGCCCGTCGCATCCACGATCGAATGTATCCTGGAGCGGCGGGTAAGCCGCTTGAGGCGAGAATGGCTAAACAGCGCTCGTCAGATAGATCGCCGTTCATCCGCAGAAACGATGGGCCGCGAAACTCGTCTTAAGGACTTCGCCTGGTGGCTAGGACACCGGGAGGGCACGCCTCGCGTGGGTTGCAACCAACTGGGACGGCCGGACCATAGCGCAGGAAATGGCTTTCTCAACGTGCTCAGATACCTATCGCCTCATACGCAGCTGCAACCCTGCGAATGGCCGTGACGTAAGCAGCGGTCCTGTAGTCGCCAAGTTGTGGCTGTGCCTCAAGAAGGCCGGCAATGCTCTCCCACGTGCTGCGCATGACGTCTTCGAGGCCGGAGCGGACAAGGTCTATCTCGGCGCCAGCTTCCAGAAATTGATCGCGCATATCGGCGGGAAACGGCTTACCTGTCATTCGCTCGAGAGCTGTGGCAATAGTCTGATTACGGTGCTCCCGTCGGCGTCGTTCCATCAGGCCGAACGGAATGTGGGTCAGGTTCTTCACCCATTCGAAGTAGCTGACAACAACGCCGCCGGCATTCACATAGAGGTCAGGCAGGATCGTCGCGCCTCGAGCGCGCACGATTCGATCTGCCTCGAAGGTGACTGGCCCGTTGGCGGCTTCAACGATGAGATGCGCTTTAATGCGCTCGGCGTTTGCGCCATGAATGGCATTCTCCATGGCCGCTGGGATGACAATGTCACATGCTTCTTCGATCCCGGTCATGTCGCCCGCAAAGGACTTCGCGCCATCGAAACCCAGCACGCTGCCCCTACTCAGCTGATGTTGTTTGAGGGCTTCCACTGAAATCCCGTCGTGGTTGGCGACAAATCCATCTCGCTCCGCGACGACAGTGATCCGTGCACCATCTTGCTCGGAGAGGAACTTCGCGGCGTGATAACCGACGTTGCCAAAGCCTTGGACAACTACACTTGCGCCCTTGAGAACCCGGCGGCCACCAATCCCAGGCGTTCGCAGGTCGCGGAGGTAGTTCTGGATGGCAAACTGCACGCCGCGGCCTGTTGCCTCGGTCCGACCAGCGATGCTACCTTTCGAGAGCGGCTTGCCGGTCACGCAAGCACGGGCGTTGACAACGTCCATGGGATTGGCGCGGCGGAACTCATCCATCATCCAGGCCATTTCGCGCTCGCCGGTGCCCACATCCGGCGCAGGCACGTTGAGTCCGGGCCCAATCAAGCCGCGTTTGGTGAGTTCCTGAGTGAAGCGCCGGGTAATACGCTCAAGTTCCTGAGGCGTCCACTCCCGCGGATCTATCTTCAGCGCTCCCTTGGAGCCGCCGAACGGCACGTCGACCAAGGCGCATTTCAAGGTCATTAGCGCCGCGAGCGCTTCCACCTCTTCCGCATCGGCATCGGGGGCGAAGCGAATGCCACCCTTGACCGGCTCGCAATGTTCGCTGTGGACCGATCGCCAGCCGACAAAGCTGTGCATGCGGCCGCGCAGTCTAACACCGAAGCGGACCGTGTAGGTTGAGTTGCATTGCATGATCCGCTCGGACAGTCCCTCCGGAAGGTCAAGAAAGGTAATGGCGTGACGGAAGTTCTGGTCGACGCTCTGGAGAAAAGTGTCGGCTTGGGCCAGCATGGCTCAGCTCCGTAGAAGGTGTTGTCCGCGTTGGCTGTCCAGCGGACGTGAGCTGGTCAGCAGCATTCTTGTCAATTATCTACTAGGCAGCCGCGCGACTACAGAACGTCTCAAACGGACCATCTTCTCGCGCAACATGGAGTGCTTTGATGCGCCCCGGGTCCGAGCTACACGAAGTCTCAATTCAAGACTGTGTAGCTAGATGTTTGATCCCAGGGTTTGATGGTGCATT
>NZ_ML703277.1 GCF_008520305.1 Mesorhizobium sp. SARCC-RB16n
TGCACCATCAAACCCTGGGATCAAACATCTAACCGGCGTCAGGGCGCTATGCCATCGACCAGGATCAGATGTCGGCTGAGCGCGGCGTCGCGCACATCCAGTGCCGCAGCATACTCGGCGGATGCGTACCAGCGCCGTGCCCGCTCGACGTCAGGAAATTCGACGACGATCAGCGGCCCGGGATGCCACTCGCCTTCCAACGTCTCCACCTGACCGCCGCGCACCAGATAGCGCCCGCCATACCGTTCGATAGAGGCTGCGGCACGTGAGCGGTACGTCTGGAATGCCACTTCGTTGCGGATCGTGACATCGGAAATGATATAGGCAGGCATTCTGGCTCTCCGGCATGTTCGCCGAACTATCTATGTCTCGATCGGGGCAATTCCAGACTTGCCGGCGCTCACACCGCGTTCGTCAGCCGGACGAATTCCTCCACGCTCAGCGTTTCGGCGCGTCGGGTAGGATCGATGCCTGCGCGCTCGAGCAGCGCCTCTCCGCCGAGGCTTTTCACACTTTGCCGCAGCATCTTTCGGCGTTGGCCGAAGGCGGCTTCCGTGACCCGGCCGAGTTTCTTCACATCGGCGGGCAGGGGTGTCCTACGCGGCTCCAGGTGCACCACCGAAGAGGTGACCTTGGGCGGCGGCGTGAAGGCCTGGGGCGGGACGTCGAAGGCGATCCTGGCCTGCGTGCGCCAGCCGGCGAGCACACCCAGCCTGCCATAGGCATCGCTGTCGGGTGCTGCAACGATGCGCTGGGCGACCTCACGCTGGAACATCAGCGTCATCGAGGCATAGAAAGGAGGCCAGTCCGCGACCGTAAGCCATCGGACCAGCAGTTCCGTGCCGATGTTGTAAGGCAGATTGGCCACGATCCGCACCTGGCCGCTGTCTCCGGCAGCCGCGGACGCGAGGGCGGCGAAGTCGGTCTTCAGCGCGTCGCCCGAAATCACTTCCAGCCGACCGGGGTAATGAGCGGAGACTTCGGCAAGCGCTGCCAGGCAGCGTTCGTCGCGCTCGATGACGACGACCCGGCGGGCGCCGTTCGACAGCAGAGCCCTTGTCAGCCCTCCAGGCCCAGGCCCGACCTCGATCACCGTGGCATTCGTCAGGTCACCGGCGCTGCGTGCGATCTTGCCTGTCAAATTGAGATCGAGCAGGAAGTTCTGGCCGAGCGCTTTTTTCGCCTGCAGCCCATGGCGCTCGATGACGTCGCGCAGCGGCGGCAGCCCATCGATGCTCATGCGCGAAGACCGGAAGCGGAAGCACTCATGCGGCGACAGCCTTTGCGTCGATGTCGGCCAGTTTTCTGGCAAGCTTCAGCGCAGCGATCAGGCTGTCCGGTCGCGCCACGCCCTTGCCGGCGATGTCGAAGGCGGTGCCGTGGTCGGGCGAGGTGCGGATGAAGGGCAGGCCCAGCGTGACGTTGACCGCCTCGTCGAAGGCGAGCGCCTTGGCCGGGATCAATGCCTGGTCGTGATACATACACAGCGCCACATCGTAGCCCGCCCGCGCCCGAGCATGGAACAGTGTATCGGCTGGCAAGGGGCCGAAAGCGTCGATGCCTTCAGCGCGCAGGATGTCTACCGCCGGGCGCACGATATGCTCGTCTTCCAGGCCCATGGAGCCGCCTTCGCCGGCATGCGGATTGAGGCCGGCAACGGCGAGCCGCGGCTTGGCGATGCCGAAGCGGCTGGCAAGGTCGGCCGCAGTGATGCGCGCCGTCGCGACGATCAACTCGGTGCTCAGGGCCTTCGGCACATCGGCCAGAGCGATGTGGATGGTGACGGGAACCGTGTGCAAGTCCGGGCCTGCCAGCATCATCACCGGCATCGCCTCGACGCCGCTGTGCCGAGCCGCCAGATGCGCCAGATATTCGGTGTGGCCGGGAAAGCGGAAGCCGGCATCATAGAGCGGCTTCTTGGCTATCGGGCAGGTCACCACTGCAGCGGCATCGCCGGCAAGGCAGGCCTCGACTGCGCGGTCGATCGCTTCGATGGTGCCGGCTGCATTGGCCGGATCGGGCCGGCCCGGGCTGTCGATGAAGCGCGCCGTCAGGGGAACGATCGGCAAGGCGCGGCCAAACACCTCGGCCGCCTGCACCGGCGTCACTTCCTGGACAGGCAGCGAAACGCCAAGGTGGCGCGCGCGCGCGGCGACCACGGCCGGGTCAGCCAGCAAATAGAAGGGCGGCAAGCCGACAGCGTTGCGCGCAAGGAAGGCGGCGACGGCGATTTCAGGACCGATACCGGACGGATCGCCGACGCTCAACGCCAGCGCGGTCATCGCGTTGCTCACGTCAGCGCTTGACGATGCGGGCTTTCGCCTTCAGCTCTTCGACATATTTCTTGCTGAGATCGTCGGCGGCCTTGTCGTTGGAGCCTTCGCTCTGGAACACCATCTGGGCCGTCTTGTCGTCGGACACTTCGCGCGACGAGCAGATGCCGATGAATTCGACGCCGCGTTCGGTCTCGCGCGTGACGGTGGCGCCGCCGACCTTGGTCGCTTTGATCTGCTCGGCCCAGTCCGGCGGCAGTTGCGGCGCCAGAACCCGGCCGAGGTCGCGAACGGTGACGTCGATCAGGCCCTTGGCGAACTCACGCGTCGTGTTGCAGCCGTTGAAGCGGGCACGCATGGCGTCGGCCTCGCGCTTGCGTTTGGCCAGCGTCGCGCTGCGTTCGGCTGCCGGCACGACGAAGATGACCTGCTGCAGCATGTATTCCATGGCGCTCGGCTTGGCTCCGCCCTTGTCCAGCATGCGCCGCACCGCGTCCTGTTCGGTCACGCTGCCACCTTCGCCGGAACGGTAACGCGCGCTCAGGGCCTGGTTCCATGCCATCTGGGCGCGAATGAACTCCTTGAAGTGATCCTTGCCGACACCGGATTTTTCCATGACGCCATCGAGCTGACCAAGCTGCATCTTGTTGTTGGTGGCAAAGCGCTGGTAGGCGGCCTCGACCTGGGCATCGCTGATACGGATGCCAAGCCGTCTGGCCTCGGCGACGCGCAGCGACTGGTCGATCATTTCCTGTGCAGCGTCGCCCTTCTTGCGCTGCAGCTTCAGGAAGGCGGCACGATGGGCGATATCACCACTGGTGATTGCTATGTCGTTGACGACGTATTTGATCTCGCTGGCAAAAGCCGGCGGCGTCATCACTGTCATCGACACGGATGTCGCCGCCACAAGCAACGCGAACCCTGCTGAAAAGAGGTATTTCCTCATCGTTGGCATCCCAATTCTAGTCCGGCTCCGCCCAATTCCGTCCCCTTCCGGATACGCGAATCCGTGCCAGCCCTATGCGGCGAAACGATGTCGCCGCTTATTGGATGGTGTCGATTGCGTTGGTCGACGAGCCGAAGTCGCCGAGGGTGCGGAACGACAGGTTGAATCCGATGCTCTGCGTCACTTCCCTGGTGTTCAGGTCACGCGACTGCGCGTACGTCATCAGATAGGTGAAGCAGGAATCGTTGTAGGCGAAGCCCACCCCGTCCTTGACCAGCAGGCCCTCCTGCAAGTCGTAGGTTCCTGTCCCGAACACGCGCCAGTTCTCGGCAAGATGCGTCGATGCGCCGAGCGTGACCTCGTGACGGTCGGTCGTGAAACCATAGAGCGGCTGGGCCTGGATGAAGGCATACTTGGCGCTCAACGACACCGGCAGGCCGGAATAAGCAGCTTTTAGCTCGGCGCGGCGGATCTCGAAGCTCTGTTCGTCGAACCGGCCGCTGACCGAGGCCGCGAAGCCATTGGGGCTGGTTATGCCAAACAGGCCGACATAGTCGGACTTGGTGGTCTCAAGCCCCGAATTTGCGCCGACATTGACCAGATCGGGTGCCGCGAAGGAGTTTTCGCCGCCGATCTGATAGGACTGGCCGAAGATCGCATTGGTGCCCCAGCCATTGATGTAGGAGCCGGAATAGCGCAGCCCGACATTGGCACGCGAGCCGCCTTCGATGCGGTCATAACCGGAGAACTTGTCACGTTCGAACAGCGTGGTCGCATCGAAAACCATGCTTTGCGCGTCTTCGTTCGGAATGGAGAGGCCGCCGACATACTGTTCGTTCGGACGCAGGAACACCTGTGCCATCGGCTCGACAACGTGGCTCGACCCGCTGGCCAGCGAGAACAACAGGGGCCAGCTCATCTCGAGCCCAGCGGTCGCCATGTAGCGGGCAAAGGACGAGCGCATGTCGTCCTGCTCGCCCAGATTCGTCGCCATCTGGTTGACTGCGGTGAGCGAGGCCGATGAGGCTCTGACATAGTCGACGTCGCCTTGCAGCGCCAGCAACGGCGTCAGCACCAGCCCGTCATCGGTGACAAAGCTGCGTTTCCACTCGGCCTCGGCGGTAACACGGCTGGACTCGCCTTCGATGCCGCGCACACGCTGCGTACCCGAACCGGGTACGTATGGGGTAAAATAGGCCTGGTCTAGATCCTCGCGGCGGATGACGCGCGTATTGACGTTGAGCGACAACTGGCCGCCGGCGACCGACGTGTCGGGAATGTAGGCGTAGTCGAGCGAGGGCAGAACCCAGGGCTGCTGGCCGCTTCGCGCTGCCGGATTGCTGTTGAGCGTGTTTTCCTGGACCTCGAAATGCATGGCGCGCACGTCGAAATAGTTGCGGCCATTAAGGCCAGTCAGGTAGACCGACGACTGGTGGACATATGCATTGTACTTGTCGATGTTGTAGGTGTTCGAGAAGTTCTTGTCGGTCTGCAGCAGCACGTCCCAGCCGAAATTCCAGCGTTCGTTGATCGCGAACTGCCCCTGCGTGCCCATCATGCCGCGGAACTTGTTGGAATCGCCCGCCGCGCCCGAATTGATGTTGCGGCCGGCGCTGTCGATGAAGGCATCCGGATTCTGCTGCTGGATGGCAGCCATCTTGAAAGTGTATTGGCCGTTGTTGAAGCGCTGGCGCCATTCGGCTTCGCCGAGGAAGCCCTGCTTGGTATAGCCGCTTCCGGTCACCGTCAGATCATATGTCGGCGAAAGGGCGAAATAGTAGGGAACCTTGACGCTGTACCCCAGATGGCTGTTGTAGCCGATGCTGGGGATCAGGAAGCCGCTCTTGCGCTTCACCGTCGGGTCGGCGATCTCGAACGCCGGCAGGTAGGCCAGCGGAAAGCCGAAGAACTCGAAATTCGCGTTCTCGAAACGAACCGTCTTCTTCTCACCGTTCCAGATGATCTTCCTGGCTTTGACGCGCCATGTCGGTGCCTTGTCGGGCTTGTCCTCGCACGGTTCGCAGGCGGTGTAGACACCATTGTGGAAGGTGGTCAGCACGCCGCCCATGCGTTCAGCACTTTCGGCGGCGAAATAAGCCTTGTCGATGGTTTCAACGCGCAACGCGTTGACGAAACCGTCGGCGAAATCGTCGGTGATGTCGATGTGCTGCGAATTGATCTTGGTGCCGTCGCTGTTGACGATCTCGACATTGCCGCTGGCAACCATCCGCTTGGTATTGCGGTTGTAGACGACTTTCTGAGCGACGAGGCGGTTGCCGCCGTAGTCGATCTGCACGCCGCCGATGGCGGTCACTGTCTGGTTATCGTTGTTATATTCCAGCGTGTCGGCGGCCAGCAGCATCTGCGAGCCTGACGGAACCGTGGTCGCCATGTTGCTGACGTCCTGCGCGAACGCCGGCAGCGGGACGCCGCAAGCAACCAGGCACGCCAAGGCGCTCGCCGCATAAAGGCGCGCCAAACGGGCCTGCCTGTCGCTGGGCAAAAACGCCTCCCTCACTAGCCGTCTTCCTTGTATAGCAGGAAAGTCACCCCGAAGAACATAGCTACCACGACCGGTACCCAGGCGGCTATGGCAGTCGGCACGAACCCCGCCACGCCGAACGCCTTCACAAGCACCGAAACGACATAAAGCAGAAACCCGGCAACGACGCCACCCAGAATCATCGTTGCCGACTGCCCCATTCGCGCAAATCGCATTGAAACTGTTGCCGCAATCAGCGTCATGGCGACGAGGAGGAACGGCAACGCCACCAGCGAATCAAACTGCATGGCAAAGGCATTTGCCTTGAGGCCGAAGGAACGGGCAACCTCGATTTTTCCGGGCAGGTCATAGAAAGGAATTGTCTCCGGGCGCGCCAGCCGCTCCTGCACGAATTCCGGCTTCAGATTGGTCGGCACACGATCGTTCGCGACGGGCTGGATGGTACCGTTCCTGAAGGTCTTCACATCCTGCAATTCCCAATAGCCGTCGCGCAGGTAAGCACGTGCCGCATCCTTGCGCTCGACGATATTGCCTTGCTGGTCGAGGATGAAAAACACCGCGTCGGACATCTCCAGGCCCTGGTCGAGGATGGCCCGCGCGCCGATGATCGTGTCGCCGGAAGTGGTTTTCTGGCGAATCCAGGGAGCGGCATCGGCCGAAACCGCGTTCGATTTGCCGGAGCGCAGCTGGGTCTCGATCTGTTCGGACAAGGAGAAGGCGTGCGCGGCGAGCGGGTTGATGAGCCCGACCGACACGGCGCCGAACAGCAGTGCGCCGATGCAGCATGGCAAAAGGAACTGCCAGGCAGAAACGCCCGCGGACCGCGCGATGACAAGTTCGTAACGTCGGTTGAGCGAAACCAGCGTCGCCATCGCCGAGAACAAGCCGACAAACGGCACTGTCTGCAGCATGATCATGGGCATTCGAAGACCTGAAATGGCCATCGCCGTGCCATAGGTGAACCCTGGCAGGCCGGTGGTGCGGCCGGACAGTTCGGTGAAATCGATAAGGAACACCAGTGCCAGAAGGCCGAGGAAGAACCAGATCGTGATCGCCACGTAGCGGAAGAAGAAATATCGGCCCAGAGTCCAGCCCATCAGCCGACCCCTTGGCCTGAGGTGTCGCGTCTGGATAGACGCAACTTGAGGGCATTCCAGCCGTCACCGATGCGGCTGGCCAGGTTTGTCATCCAGTCCGCCCAGGCAACCGGCAGTTCCATGGTCCGGTTCGACACGATGAACCAGATCGCCACCGCGGAGGCCACGATCGGCACGCCATAGACCATATAGGAATATTGCGGGACCTCGTCGGCCTTGCTCGCGGCGAAGAAACCCAGCCAGCGTACGAACAGCGATATCGCGATGGCCGTGATCAGCGGATTGACGCGCGCCTCGCGATGCGAACGCGCGTCTCCCGCCACCGCGAGCGCGATCAGCGCAAAAACCATGGAGTACGTCCATTCCGAAAACCGCTGGTCGACCTCGGCCCGGTATTCCTGGGGATTTTGCTGGTAATTCTTGTCGTTAGGACTTGGATTGAGCAGGTATTGGGTGGTCTGGTCTTTCGGGAGCAACGTCACTTGGTTTGCCGCCGACATGAAAGCCGACATGTCGAAGGCATAGGACGTGAACCGGATGACACTGAGGTCGCCTGTCAGCGTTTTGCGATGGATGACGCCGTCATTCATCATCAGCACCTTTTCGCCGCCGCGTTCGATGATGCTGCCGGTCTTCGCATAATAGACGAGATTGACGCCTTCTTCGCGCGAATCGGCGACGAAGATGCCACCCAGCCGGTTGTCGGGAAGCCGCTCGCCAATCTGCAGGAACAGTCCGTCCTCGATCTTGCGGAAGGTGCCTTCCTGGATGATCAGCGACAAGAGGTCGGCGCGCGACTCCGCCACCAGGGCGCGGTTCTTCTGTCGTGCATAGGGGTCGATGCCGTTGTCCACGGCGAACGAAAAGACGCTGGCGGCCAGCGCCAGCAGCATGATCGGCCGCACGATGGTCCAGCGCGAGGCACCCGATGCATTGACCACCGCGAGTTCCGAATCCGAATTCATCACGCTCAGTGTCTGCGCGACCGCCACCACGAGCGCGAAAGGCACGACGATCGGAACGATGGAAGGGAGAATAAGAGACGCGACCTCGAAGAAGGTCAAAGCCGATTGGCCGCTGTCGGTGACCAGGTTGATCTTAGCCAGCACCTGCGTCGTCCACACGATGGCCAGTGTCCAGACCAGCGCCGCCAGGAAGACCACGAAAGCGCGGCGCATGATGTAGCGTTCAACGACCTTCATGAAGGCTTTACTCGATTTTCTCGAACGGCATCATGCCACCACGCTAAGGGTAGCTGTCCGGCGACGCCCGCACAACTGGCACCGTCGGGCTGCATCAGGCAGGCGATCCGGTCCCCGTCCCACGTCGCGTACCGCAGTAGGCCGGAGTGTCGGCGGCAATGGATAAGAAAGGACGAACATCGATGGTTAACAACAGGTTGCGGCTTGAAGCGGGCCGTGCCGCGACGAATCGCCATCGATTCCATGTCTCATATGGGTAGCCATTTTGGCAAAGTCTTGCCAAATGCCGGAAAACGACCAAATGTCGCGGATCGCTCCAAACCGCTTCGCGCATCATCGCGCAATCCCCGAAAGCAGGACATGATGAACCCGAGACCATCGATCGCCTTTGCAAAATTCGCCGCGCCCCAGACGGCGGCGAATAGAAAGGGCACGGTCTTCGTGCTGTCGGCGGATGACGGTGGCTTGAGCGATGCGGCCAGGGCTTACGATCCGGGCAAGACGCTGGATAGGGCTTTCCCGGTCGCCGAGTTTACCGGCAAGTTCGCCGGCACTGTCGAAATCCTGGCGCCGGAAGCAACATCGCTCGACAGATTGGTCGCGGTCGGTGCCGGCAGGGTGTCGGGGCTCGACGAGTATGCCTGGCTGAAGCTCGGCGGTACTATTGCTGCATCGCTGCGCAAGGCAGCCGACGTGGCCGTGGTGCTCGACCTAGCCGGTGCCTCGCCCGATGGCAAGGATGCCGCGAACCTCGCGGCGGGCATTCTTTTGCGCGGCTATTCCTTCGACAAGTACAAGACCAGGAAGGATAAGGACGACGGCCAGGGGAGCGGCCAAGAGGGCGGTAAGGCCGAACCGAAAAAACCGGTCAAGGTGACAATCCATACCGCCGACCCGGCAGGCGCCAAGAAAGCCTTCGCCGATGCCGAGGCGGTGATCGACGGTGTGCTTCTGGCGCGCGACCTGGTCAATGAACCGGCAAATGTGCTGGGACCGGTCGAGTTCGCCGCCCGCGCCAAGGACCTCGAGGCGCTCGGCGTCAAGGTCGAGATCCTGACGGAGAAGGAGATGAAGAAGCTCGGCATGGGCTCACTGCTCGGTGTGGCGCAAGGCTCGCCCCGAGGCGCCCGTATGGCGGTCATGCAATGGAACGGCGGCAAGCCGAAGGACAGCCCGGTCGCCTTCGTCGGCAAGGGCGTCACGTTCGACACCGGCGGCAATTCGATGAAGCCGGCGTCGGGCATGGAGGACATGAAGGGTGACATGGGCGGCGCTGCCGCCGTGACCGGGTTGATGCACGCACTCGCGGCGCGAAAGGCGAAGGCCAATGTCGTCGGCATCATCGGTCTTGTCGAAAACGCCGTCGACGGTCATGCTCAGCGCCCGGGCGACATCGTCACCTCGATGTCGGGACAGACCATCGAGGTGCTCAACACCGACGCCGAGGGACGCCTCGTCCTGGCCGACGCGCTGTGGTACTGCAACGACCGCTTCCAGCCGAAATTCATGGTCAACCTGGCGACGCTGACCGGTGCCATCATGGTTGCGCTCGGCGTGCATTATGCCGGCCTGTTCTCCAACAATGACGAACTGGCGCAAAGGCTGACCGCGGCCGGACAGTCAACGCAGGAGCGGCTATGGCGCATGCCGCTCGGCGCCGAATACGACAAGTTGATCGATTCCAAGAATGCCGACATGAAGAACATCGGTGGCCGCTACGGCGGCGCGATCATCGCCGCGCAGTTCCTGCAGCGCTTCGTCAAGGACACACCCTGGGCGCATCTCGACATTGCCGGTACCGCGATGGGCTCGCCATTGAACGAGATCAACCAGTCGTGGGGTTCGGGTTTCGGCGTGCGGCTGCTGGACCGGCTGGTGCGTGATCACTACGAGAGTTGACGTCGATCCATGGCCGATGTGCTGTTCTACCATCTGACCGAATCGACGCTGGAGGATGCGCTGCCGGGCCTGCTCGAGCGCAGCGTCGATCGCGGTTGGCGCGCCGTGGTGCAGACCGGCACCGAGGAGCGGCGCGACGCGCTAGACCAGCATCTATGGACTTTCCGCGATGATTCCTTTCTGGCGCACGCGACCGATCGCGAAGCTTATCCAGCCGAACAACCTATCCTGTTGACCACCGGCGACGGCAATCCCAACGAAGCCAAGATCAGGTTCCTGGTTGACGGCGCGGCGCCGCCCGACCTTGGCGGCTACGAGCGTGCGGTGTTCCTGTTCGATGGCCATGACGCGGCCCAGGTCGAGATGGCCCGGGCGCATTGGAAGACGATGAAGGACGCGGGTCACGCGGTCACTTACTGGCAGCAGACCGCGGACCGCCGCTGGGAGCGCAAGGCTTAGCCCTCCGCGTATCATCTGGCTCAACAGGGTGAAACGGCCGACATCGCGATCAAGTCGTCGAAGACGCGGATGATCGGTGCCCGGATGATGGACCGGCGCTTATTGGAGACAAGCGTGGGACATTGGCCGAATGTCTCGAAACCGAATAAAATTTTAGCATTCCGAAGAAGCATTCGTTCACTAACTAATTGAAATACATATATTATTTGTCAAAAATCAAGCAGCGCGGCGCAGTATCCCCGGCAGATCGGGGATACATCGATGCTGTTTAACCATCTCATAGTCCAACTCTGCGTGGCGTTTGGAATGATGCTTCCGGGAAACGCCTCGCTCGCTCCACTGGCTTTCACCGCGAGCCTCGAGCATGCCAATATCGACCGTATGGAAACCACGGCCCTGCCGCCCCGCCAAGACCTTGCCGTGCCCCAACCCGCGCCGATCGAATTCGGCGTCTACGATCCGGCCGACGCTTTCAAATCGGCCACCGATTTTCGCATCGAGCATGTTTTTGTCGCCTGGGAGCCGTTCGATGCCAGCAAGCTGAGGCAGAAGGCGGCCGAAGCTGCCGAACGTGGGCGCGACCTTATGGTCACCGTGGAGCCATGGCCGAAGGCATCGAGGATGCGCCGTGGCGGCGACGCGATGCTGCGTGAAATCGCGCAGGCAAAATATGACAGCCAGATCGATCATGTCTGCTCGGAACTGGCAAGGTCGTCCGGCCGTACCTTGCTGCGCTGGGGGCACGAGATGGAGGTGGTGTCGGACCGTTATCCCTGGGCTTACAAAGACCCCGCCAGCTTCATTGCCGCCTTCCGGCATGTGGCCGAACGGTGCCGAAAGCTGTCCCCCAACACGCTCATCGTGTGGTCGCCGCGCGGCGATGGAGAGCTGAGGAAATACTATCCTGGTCCCGACTATGTCGACTATGTCGGCGTATCTCTCTGGGGACTGCAGAAGTGGGACCGCAAGCATGGCGGGCGCGATCGCGCTTTTCGCGAAGTCTTCTGGGAAACGTATCGAAATGTGGTCGCCTACGCCAAGCCTGTGATCATCTCCGAACTCGGCATTTCTGGCGACCAGGACTATGTCGATCGCTGGCTAGCCGAGATCATGGACCACGACACCAATGGCGCGAAATTCCCGTTGCTGAGGACCATCGTCTATTTCAACGACAAGGAACCTCATTATTGGCCGCAAGGGTTCGGTTCACCGGATTGGCGAGTCGATCCAACCAAACTGGTGGCGCTGCCCTGACGTGCAGGCGGCCCGGACCCAGGCATCAGCCCGGAAGCGGCTAATGCATGTCGCCCGGAAGTGTCCTCGGTTCCGGGATAACGACATGCATAAAATCAGAAGCTTACAGCAGGTCGGGCGAATCCTATTCGCCGCGACATGCTGTAGCCGCCCGGGGCAAAATCCAATCCCTGGACATAGACGCTGTCTGGCAGAGGGCTGATCAGGCAGTCGCCCGCTCAGTCCGCGGTCGCTGGCTGGTTCAACGAATCCTTGATTTCCTGCACCCTCTTGCTGACCCGGTCGCCCGGCTTCAGCATCTTGATCTCCTGGTAGCCCTTGGTGTCGCCGGTCAGAACGTACCAGTCTCCCTTGGCCGTGTTCTTGGCATAGATCGTGTCGCCAACCCTTCTGTGGGCAAAGCATGAATGGTCCGTGCTGGATTTCTTGGCGCTGGTCCACTTCGCACGGAAGCAGAAGGTCCCGTCATCCTTGAGGAACCAGACGCCTTCGCCGTAGGAGGCAGCCGGGCCTGTTCCGCTCCATCCGGCGAATTGCCGCTTTTCCCGCTGGAAATAGCCGGCGCCATCCTTCCAGGTCCAGGTCATATTGTTGTAGATCGCCAGCACGTCACCTGCTGTCAGCGGCTTGCCCTGTTCTGCCCGCTTGGCGATCGAACTTACCGTTTGCGCCGACGCTGCTCCTGTCAGGAGGCAGGCGATTCCGACAGCGCCGACAACCAGTTTGAATGCACGCATAGCCAACTCCCTTTCTGCTTTTGCCCTCTAGGCAATCAGTTGATGATGTTCTGCTTTATCCGCCAGTCAGGCAGGCCGTAATGCTCTGGCCAAGGATAGACTTCCTTGTCGTTGAAATAGACGACCGCCGTGAGTTTGGGGAACGCAGGCAAGGGCTGACGTACCTCCGCATCCCACGCCGCGACATAATCCTTGCTGCCGGAATAGCCGAGTTCCGCGACGACAATCGGTCTGTTGAACTGGAGAACCCGGTCGTAGCCCGGCTTCAACAGCTCGGAGAAAGTCCGGTCGCGGCCATATTTATCCCTGTCGAATTTCTGCAGGCCGAAGACCGACAGGCCGATCACGTCGACATAGTTATCGCCAGGATAGTAGGCGGCCAGGCCGTCATCGCCCTTTGGCGACCACATGAACGTGGCGTGAGGGGCCTGTGTCCGGCACCGGTCAACGACATGTCTGTAGGCCTTGATGTAATCCGCCGGATCCCAGTTCGCCCAGGAGAATCGGCCCGTCTTGTCTTCCATCTCGTGCGCAAAACGTATGGTGACGGCCGTCTTCATTCCTCCGGCGATCCTGCAGATGGCATCGAGGTTCGGATCGTATTTGCCGGACAGGATGCCGTCCCTGAGTTCGTTTGGCGTGACGCGCCATTGCTGTGACCAGGTCCATGGCTCGATCGTGATCAGGATGGTCCGTCCTCTTGCGGCCGCATAGGTATCGGCCGCGGGCAGACTTGCTAGGTCGACATCTTCCCATGGCAGAAACAGATGCTCGATCTTGACCGTCTTGTCGTTGCTGAATGCGCCATACGGGTCGTACGCGCCAAAGTCAGGAGCCGAGCCCTGCGGCGTGGCCTTTTGCGATAGGTCGGTCGACGCGCCAAGCGACGGGGTCGCAGGCATGGTAACGCTGGCGGCCAATCCCATCGCGACAAGGAGCGCGAAGCTTCTCGGGTAAGATTTCATCGTCCGTTTCATCACATTACTCCCTGGCTGTGTTGAGCATCATCGGGTTTTCCGAAGATCAGTTCGGCGTCAGTGCCTCCCTCACGGGCTTGGTTTGCATTCCATCCATGCGGCCGCGTGGCCGCCGACATATCCTTGCTGATCAGACGATGGTTATCGTCATGGCTGGTTTCCTTTCTTCCCGGCGGTCGCGGCCTGGCTGTCCCACCAGACCTCGAAACGCAGCTTCCCGGCTTTCACGGCTGTCAGGCCTGCTCCGGACGGGCCGTAGGTGAGGCGCGTCAGTTTTAGAGGCTCGGCGCCTGCCGCCATTGTGTCCAAGCCTTCGAGGCCGTGGGACGACAATGAAACCGCCGAGATCGTCGAGACCGCGCCCGCGAACGCGCTCTGCCTGATGAGGCCGACATTCGGCTTGATCGAGTTTTCATAGGCATGCCTGAGGATGATGACGACCAGGATCAGCGCATACACGACGGCGTTGAATATGGCGAAGAAGTAGAAGCCGCGCCCGGCCGTGGCGTCCTCGACAAAGATCGCCGGCAGCGCAGAGGTGATGGACAGAACTGCGTATGGAGCGATGACCCGGAAGGGTAGGACATCCGCTGGCCCGCCGCCCTTCGGCGTCACGCGAAAATCGACGAACGTTCCGGTAGCCCAATCGCGAAAGGCCGCCAGTATGCCAGCCAGCGCCCACGGCCACCTGGCGAACGGAAACAGGATACCTTCCCAGCTGAAGACCTTGGCATTCTTTGGCCGCCACCAGCCATTGGCGCGAAACAAGGTGTTTATCGATGTGAGAATGATCGTCGATGGCAGGAGATGCTTGAAGAATTGTGGAAAATCCGTTCCGACGAAGTTCATGTCGAACAGAAGGGCGACAATGGGAATCGAAAACGAAATAACCATCGTTGCGCAGAACAATCCGTACCAAAGCTGGCAGAAGAGGAATTGAAACCGCAGCTTTAAGGGCAGTTTTTCGATGTAGGCGGGGGTATATTTGATAAGAAGCGTCATGATGCTTCGCGACCATTGGAATTCTTGCGTCGCGAGGTCGGCGAATGTCTGCGGACCGTCACCATTGGCAATCGCATCGATGGCGTGGGCGCCCCGCCAACCCTTTGCATTCATCATCAGGGTTGTGGAGTGGTCCTCTGCAAGCTCGGGACCCAGGCCGCCAATGTCCTTCAGCGCGGCGGTCCGAACGGCGTAGTGCGAACCGAAGCAGATCGGCGCCCAGCCGCCATTGTAACCGGCCTGTAGAGCGCCATGCAGTATGCCTTCCGCATAAAGCCTGCTTCTGGCCGACCAACTGTTCCCTGCGTTCCTGTCACAGATGCTTGGCGCCGAGACATAACCAACTCGTGGGTCGCAGAAGGGCGCCAGCATGTGCCTGAGATAGGATGGCGAGGGGACGTGATCGGCATCCAACTGGGCAACGAAGTCGTACCGGTCGTAGCCGTAATTGTCATAGAAGAAGGCGAGGTTCCCCTCCTTGCACCGGGTTCTGCGCGGCCATTGCGGCCGGTGATAGTCGTCGCGTCCCTTTCGTGTCGAAACAAAAACGGAATGCGCGCGGCACCAAGCCAGCGTCTCCTCGGACGGATCCTCGTCCGCCAGCCAAGTGTCGTGTCGCAGATCCTGGCGGCGCATTGCCGTGAGCGTTTCGGCAATGATCGAGAATGGCTCCGACGGCGCTTTGGTGACGACCATCGCCACGCGACAGGAGGGTGAAAGGCCTATCCCGGACGCTGGAACCCTCGAGCGCAGAAATATCGTCAGTGTGTAAAGCGGCATGGCCATTGTCAGTGCCACCAGCACTGACACCATCACGAAACGCCCGGTTCCGACGTCATGCGCCGGATCAAGCCACCACGACCAGAAATAGCACAATGAGGCAAGCCAGATCAGATAGGCCGACACGTACGCGGCCTTCTGCGGCCTGGTCATCAAGGAGACCAGAAACGAATTGCGCTCGTCGGCGCGATGCGAAACTGCATCGATAGCTCTGCCGGAAGTCCAATGTGATGGCGCGAAACTGGTTCTCATCGCGTCGCCTCGAGGCCAAAGAACGGGGCCGCTGTCCTGACGATGGTGTCGATGTCGGAAAACTCGGGCACGAAGCCCAGATGCTCGCGTGCATTGACCGGATCGGCATAGAGCGCGGCCGGGTCCCCGAGGCGCCGGGTTCTGTAGACAGCCGGGACCGATCGCGACGTCATCCGGCTGACTGCCTGCAAAATCTCCTTGATCGACACGCCTCGCCCTGTCCCGAGATTGACCGACAGGCTTTCGCCGCCGGCTTCCACGTGCAAGAGCGCCTTCAGATGCGCGCGGGCGAGGTCGCTGACATGGATATAGTCGCGCACGCAGGTGCCATCCGAGGTGTCGTAGTCGGTGCCGAAGACCTCGATCTCGTCGATCAACCCGGAGGCGGCCATCAGGACCCTGGGAACCAGGTGCGTTTCTGGCGAATGCCATTCCCCCAGTTCCCCGTCGGGATCGGCGCCGCAGGCGTTGAAATAGCGCAGGATGGCGTATTTCACCCCATAGGCGGCCGAATAGTCGCCGATGATCTGCTCGCCCATCAGTTTGCTGCGCCCATAGGGGCTGATCGGATTCTGCGACGAACTCTCGCGCACCGGCAGCACCTCCGGCACGCCGTAGGTCGCGCAACTGCTGGAGAAGATGATGTTGCCGATTGCTGCGGCGCGCGCCGCATCGAGCACCGCGATGGTTCCGGCCACATTGGTCGAATAGTGCTCGGCCGGTTGGTGGACAGACTCTCCAACATAGGCCAGGGCCGCGAAATGGATGATCGCCTTCGGCTGGTATTTGCCGATCGTCTGCTCCAGCGCGCGTTTGTCCCGGATATCGCCGACGACGAGCGGACCCCAGCCGACGGATTTCTCGTTCCCGCGGCTGAGATCATCATAAACCACGGGGAGGTAGCCGGCTGCCGCCAAGAGCTTGCAGGTGTGGCTGCCGATGAAGCCGGCGCCGCCTGTCACGAGTATGACGGGCCGTGTCATGACACGGCGGCCTCTTTAACAGGCCGGTTGCTGTAGAGCAGGGCGTCGAAATACTCCATAGGGCAAGACCCTGGCTCAGGTTGATCGTCGGTTCCCAGCCGAGATGTTGCCTGGCAAAGGAGATATCGGGTCTGCGTTGCCTGGGGTCGTCGACGGGCAGTGGCCGGTGCACAATCCGCGACCGGGAGTTCGTATAATCGACGACCAGCTTGGCCAGATCCATGACGGTGAATTCAGCGGGATTGCCGAGATTGACCGGATGCGGCGGTGGCGTCGGGGCTCTCATCAGGCTGACAAAGCCCTCGATCAGGTCGTCCACGTAGCAGAACGATCGTGTCTGCATGCCGCTGCCATAAACGGTCAGGTCCTCGCCACGCAGCGCCTGGACGACGAAGTTCGACACCACGCGGCCGTCGTCGGGCTGCATGCGACGGCCATAGGTGTTGAATATCCGCGCAACGCGGACATCGATGCCGAACGTTCGCGAATAGTCGAAGAACAGGGTTTCGGCCGAACGTTTACCCTCGTCGTAGCAGGATCGTGGGCCGTGCGTGTTGACGTTGCCGAGATAGCTCTCCGGCTGAGGATGGACCAGCGGGTCGCCATAGACCTCCGAAGTGGAGGCCTGGAAGATCTTGGCATTGTGGCGCCGCGCGAGTTCCAGAAGGTTCAGCGAGCCGTGTACGCTGGTCTTGAACGTGTGGATCGGATCGGCCTGATAATGCGGCGGAGAGGCGGGGCAGGCGAGATTGTAGATTTCATCGACGGGAATGTCCCCAGGTAGCGCGTCGACAATGTCATGCTCGATGCATCTGAATGCCGGATCGCTCAATATGGCATTGAGATTGTATCTCTTGCCGGTATGGAAATTGTCGAGCGCGACGACTTCATATCCGTCCGCCAGCAACCGTTCGCATAGATGCGAGCCTAGAAATCCTGCTCCCCCCGCGACCAGGGCGCGACTTTGGCGCGTGCCTTTGCGGCTGATCCCATCCCGGAGTTTCAAAACCTTGATGATTTTACTCATGGTCTTCCCCTTACGCACGGCGCACACCATCGACCGGGCAGGACAAAGCACCGCCCGGCCACGTTCTTTCGAACGTGACAAAACCCTCCGCTCGCGCGGAATCGCCATCTCTGATGTGCGCTACTTGCTCTTTGAGTTCACAGGATCGATGCGGCGCGGCTTATTGCCGCCGCCCAGCTTCCAGATGCCCCGAATTTTCGTGACTACACACTTGGTGCCACCATCGCCCATTGCCTGCGCAAATTGCACATCCCAACGGGTCAAAAATAAACCTGTGGACATTCTAGTCAACTAAATTAGCTATCCATTAACTACAATCGTTCGTGAGTGGTTAATTACGATACTGGAATCTTGGTCCCGCGCGTCAAACCATCTGATCGGCGATCCGGTCTTGGAGGGAAATAAAAGCAGAATATATCGGATGGCGCAGCGCATAGAACATCAGCTATATCGGTGTGAACGAAACTGAGATATAGGTAAAATATAAATCGCGGCGTATACCTATTAGGCAGAAGAAAACGCGGAAATTTTATAGCGTAACTGCTTAGACGTCGCCGTTACACGCGCAGAAAGCAATGTGACTGCCGACCAAAGCCGCTTGGGCTGCAAATGTGCGCGGAGTTCCCGATATAGGGATTCCAGCTTGCCGTGGTCGATGAGATGCTATTTGTCATAACGCTACGATCCGGCTTTGGGGCGGCCAAAGCATGATATCCAGTGTTGGAGGATTGGCAGCCGGCTATACCGAGAGCAAAGCTCAGAGCCAAAAATTTGTATCTTGAATTTGGCTCCGGAACTGGTCTAGGTTCGCCAAAGCGAGTGAATTCACCTTGGTGATATTTGCACATCAAGTCCCTCCGTCCCTGAAATGTCCGTCGTTGCCCGAATCGCCTGCAATATGCCGATTGGCTCTTTAATTATCCGGACAATAGTTAATTTAGCTACCGCTACTGATCGCCTGGGTAGAGCCCTTGGCGTGGGCCCGATGGTCATACATGACCGTGGCTTGCCTTGGCTCGGGCAGGGAACGGCTCCCTCCGGACCTCTACTGCATGGACTGCCCGAGGCCCGCCATTGGCGGGCCTCTTCTGGATGGCCACAGCCGTCATCGATGGGCTTACTGCCCACCCATTTCCTTCTTGAATGTATCGAAATCGACCTGCATGCCGTTGAAGATCGTGCTCCAGTGGCGCGTCAGCGCCGCCATCGCCACGGCTTCCTGGATCTCCTCGTCGGTTGCGCCGGCGCGCTTGGCGTCCTGCGTGTCCGACCAGATGCAATAGGTGCAAGGGATTTGTGCCGCCACGGCCAGGGAGATCAGCGACTTGACCTTGGGCGGCAGCGCCGTCTTGTCGCTGAGTTCGATGGCCTTGACCTCGGCCCAGGCACCGGGCAGACCGGTTTTGGGAAACTGCTTCACAAAGCTCGGTACACCGCCCATGGTCGACTGGATGTCCTTGAGGGTTGCATCATAGTCGTCGGCATGGGCCGGCGCGGTGCCGAGCGACAGCACGCAGGCCGCGGCGGCGAACAGGAACGCACGTTGGGATGAAGACTGCACGGATTTGACGATGCGATGATACGACATGGTTTTCTCCTCTGGTCTTTGTTAGCCTTACGATGTAAGGTGACTGCGAAAATGAACCTTACACTGTAAGTTGTCAAGCGGCGCAATGGATCAATCAATCAAGAAAAAGAGAGCGCGCGGGCGTCTGTCTCGCGAAATGATCGAGGACGCGGCTTTCGAAGTGATCGAGAGGGAGGGCCTTTCCGGCTTTTCGATGCGCAAGCTGGCGGCAGCACTTGGTTGCGAGGCGATGAGCATCTACCATCACTTTCCCTCGCAGGCGCACCTCTTTGAGTCGCTGGTCGACAGGTTGATTGGTCCGTTGAAGATGCCGGCTCCGGATCTGCCATGGCGCCAGAGGATGCGCATGGCTGTATTGGATTATCGGCGTATCGGTCGCGAGCATCCGGCCTTCGCGAGCTATTTTCTCAGCTACCGGATGAATTCGCCCATTTGCCTTTCCTATATCAACAACATCGTAGGCTTGTTCAATGACGGCGGCTTCGATCAGGAAATGGCCGCAAGGCTGTTCCGTGCGGTCGGGTACTATCTGGGGGGGGCGGTGCTCGACGAGACCGCCGGTTATTCAAAGGGCCCGTCGGCGGTCACAACGGTCAGCAGTGAGCAGCTTGAGCGCGATTTCCCCAACATCGCCACCGCGGGCCGCTACTTCGGCACCGCTGAATTCGACAAAACCTTCGATCTTGGCCTGGAGATGCTTCTGGACGAGATGGAGCGGATCCGCACTGCTACCCTGGACAGATCCGCGCAAGGCGGCAGCCCTAGCGAGCAGAAGTAGAAATGGCCAAGGTTTTTCGATGCGCTTTCTCTCTGTCCTGCTTCTGATCGCCGGCGCCGCCATCGGCATTTTCTCTCCGTGGGCTGTGAGTAATTTTTCCGGCAGGGCGGTCGGCACATACCGCGTTTATGAGGGCCGCCAATTCCGGCCGGTGACGGTTCAACTTACCGCGGGCGATGCGGCGTTGCGGGTGCTGGTCGACCTGACCGCGAGGGCCGAGCGCATCGTTTCGCAGCAGCGCACGGTGTTGACACTGACCGCCGCCACCAACGGCCGCACGGTGCTTGCCTCGACGCTGCAGTTCAACCACGTGGACAATCCGCGCCAGGCCGGCCCGCAGCTGCCCGACAAGATCTTTCGCGACGAGGCCGGCCTGATTGCCACCGTCAGCCCCGGCGCTTACGTCTTCACTGTCGGCCCGGGCGATGCCGAGGACATACCGATGCGAGCGGTCGACCTTGTCTTGCGCTCCGGCGCAGGCGAGATCGACGGTCGCGCGCGGCCGATAGGCTTCTCGCTGATGGCGGTCGGCTTGATCGGTTTCCTGCTGTCCCTGCGTTCTGGTGGCAGGCGACCGGAAAATCCGAACTCGCAACCGCCGCCGCCACGCTGGGGCAGGGGGCCAAAGTGAACTACCGCCACGCCTACCACGCCGGCAATTTTGCCGATGTCGTCAAGCACGTCGTGCTGACGCGCCTGCTCGCCTATCTCAAGCAGAAGGACAAGGCGTTTCGTGTCGTGGACACACATGCCGGCATTGGCCGCTACGACCTGTCCTCACTCGAAGCGCAAAAGACCGGTGAGTGGCAGGGAGGCATCGGCAGATTGATCGATGCTCCGTTCGACGCGAAGGCGGCGGCGCTGCTGGCGCCCTATCTGGAGGCGGTGCGCTCGCTCAATCCCGAGGGCGGCGTGAAGAAATATCCGGGCTCGCCGCTGCTCGCGCGCAATCTCCTGCGCAAGCAGGACCGGTTGTCGGCGATCGAACTGCACCCGAAAGACGCCGAGAGGCTGAAGACGGAGTTCGCCGGCGATTTCCAGGCAAGGGCGATGGAACTTGACGGCTGGCTGGCACTCGGAGCGCACCTGCCGCCGAAGGAAAAGCGCGGTCTGGTGCTCATCGATCCGCCCTTCGAGGAAGAGGGTGAGTTCGGCCGCCTCGTCGACGGGCTGGTGAAGGCGCACAGGCGCTGGCCCAGTGGCATCTACGCACTGTGGTATCCGATCAAGGACCGCAAGGCGATCATCGCCTTCAGGAAAGCGCTGAAGCAATCCGGCATCCCGAAAATCCTCGACATAGAATTCGAGATCAGGCCAGCCTCTTCCGAACCAAGCCTCGATGGCACCGGCATGGTGGTGGTCAATCCGCCCTTCACACTGGAAGGCGAACTGCGAACCGTATTGCCGGCATTGCACAAATTGCTCGCTGTGGGAAAGCCGGCCCACTGGTCGATGGAATGGCTGGCCGGCGAGCAGGTCCCGCCGCCAGTATAGCCGCCTTCGAACGCCGCGCTCGTTACGACCGCACGATCCGCCTCCTGGGGAACTTTGCCGTTACCTGCGGATTGCTGCTTACAGCAACAGTTCGGCGTCGGTTTCTGGAAACCATTGTTTCGGCAATCGCTTGACCGCCGCCAAGCGAATCCGCACAGTACGCGGAATCGACCTTGAGAGGCTGCCATGACTCGCTTCGCCAACTCCGCACTTGCTGCCCTGATTTCGCTCTGCACGCCCCTTGCCGCGCCTCTCGGTATCACCCAGGCGGTCAAGGCGGCTGACCTCGCCGTCTATTCCGGGGACGACGGCAGTGTCTGCGGCGAATCATGGGTACTGAGCAAGATCACGCATCGGTTCTCCTACCAGGTACATCACGTGCCGCATCTGCCCGACGTCGCTATCACCGATTTTCGCGACATTCGCCAGCACCGCTATCAGCAGGCGAGCGAGGAATGGCCGATCGGCCGTCACTATTGCCGGGCAACCGTCAGCCTGTCGGATGGCCGGGACCGGTCGATCTTCTATCTGATCGAGGAAGGCCAGGGTTTTGCCTCGATCGGCGACAATGTCGAGTTCTGCGTCTCGGGCTTCGATCGCTGGATGGTCTATAACGGCCGTTGCCGCGTCTTGCGCTGAACGCGTCTCTTCCTTCCAGATCTTTTTTCGCGCCTGCTGCCTGAAGGGTCGCAGGCGCTTTGGTGTCCTGTGTTGACAGGTGTTCGCTCGATCGCAGTGCTACTTCCTGCGTTGCGGCGCTTGGGCTTGATCGATGATCTTGCGAAGAAAGGCAATGTGACCGCGAAAGGCCCGCCGCCCGGCCGTTGTGGCCCTGATCCGTGTCTGCGGCCGACGTCCGACAAAAAGCTTTTCAATATCGACATAGCCAGCCCTGGCCAGCGTATCGAGATGTGCGCCGAGATTGCCGTCGGTGGCCTCGATCATGGCCTTCAACTGGGTGAACTCCAGCGCCTCGCGCCTCTCCAGCGTGTTCAGGACGGCCATGATCCTGAGCCGCGTCCTCTGGTGGATAATGTCGTCGGCGCTCATCAATGGGCTCCAATGCGGCAAAGCTTGGGCTGCCGCCGTGTGACTCGGCAATCTCTGCCACCGGTGATGTTACTTGCCTTTGTATGACCGAAATCGAAGGCGCGATCACGTCCCTTGACAGAATACTCTGCAATACGGAGTATTCTGTCAATCGGAAAGCGGGCGCTCGAAACATGCTTGACAAGGTGATCTTCAAATCGGGCGCTGCATCGCGCTCGTGATCCGCAGGGATCGCTCGCTTGCAAAAGATGATCGCCTCGATGAGACGGCAAGTCATGATGTTCACGGCCGAAGATCATGCGCGAAGTTGCTCGCTAATCTTCGGAGTCTGATGGCGAGCTCGCATCGGGAGTGCCGGTGTCAGATTGCCGGCGACGTCAGAAGATCAACGGCGGATTTTTCCGGAGGTGAGTGTGATTGTGTGTCGGTCGCAACCAAAATTTAAGTTGAGAAAATCATACCATTGCTTCGCTGGCTAGCGAGACGCGAGTCAGATATGCATTGCGCGCCGGGGTCATTCACGGCCATCGGCATAACGTGAAGGGGCATGACATGGCTAAGCAGTCATCTAAAGCGCCGGCATCCAAGGCACCGGCAAAGAAAGCACCCGCAAAAGCAGTCGCGGCGAAGGCCGCAACGGCAGTGAAGAAAGCAGCACCCGCCGCCAAGCCGAAGGCAACTGCTGCCAAGGCACCGGCGAAGAAACCTGCGGCAGCGGCAAAGGCCGTTGCGAAGCCGGCAGTGAAGAAGGCAGCGCCCGCGAAGGCCGCGGCGAAGCCGGCAGCGAAAGCGGCACCGGCCAAGAAGCCGGCGGCCAAGGCGGCGGTCAAACCCGCAGCGAAGAAGGCAGCGCCCGCGAAAGCCGCGGCAAAGCCGGCAGCGAAAGCGGCGCCGGCCAAGAAGCCGGCGGCCAAAGCAGCCGCGGCCGCGACCAAGCCGGCGGTAAAAAAAGCCGCGGCGCCGAAGGCAAAGGCAGCGCCTGCGAAGGCGAAGGCTCCGGCTAAGAAGTAGACAGATCGTTGGGCGTCCCGTGTCCTTCGGGGCACGGCAAGGACGCAAGACGCTCTAGGTCAGAGCATGTTCGGCAGCGGGTTCAGCCCTCGGGCTGATCGTCGGGAAGGGCCGAGGGGCAAGCAAAGCGAGGCGCCGGTTGGCTGCCTCGCTCGCCCGCCTCTTTCTCCTCGCCGTGGTTGGCGAAGGTCTCTGCGCGACGACTAGCGCCTGTGAAGTGTGGCGCCTGTAAACGCAGGTTTGAACACCCGGCAGCTTGCTGTCGTGGCCTGTTGATATTTTCCAGCGTACCGGTTTCAGGCGTGTCATGATGCGTGGGCGGAAACTGCGGCCGGTTTCTGGCCGCTGTTTTTTTGCACTCTGGTGATTGATCGCAACAGCTCTGCGGTCAACAGTGGACGTCCGCAAACAGGAAACCGATCATGCCGAAGCTGCTCTACGCGTCCACCTCTCCCTACAGTTCCAAGGTAAGGATGGCCGCGGTCTATGCCGGGATCGCCATCGATGAGGTGCCGGTCAAGACCGAGGACAGGCCGGCCGAACTGATCGGCGCCAATCCGCTCGGCAAGATCCCGGTGCTGGTGCTCGACGATGGCCGTTCTGTTCACGACAGCCGAGCCATCACCCAACACCTCAACCGGATTTCGAAGAACGCGTTGTTTCCACGCAATCCCGACAAGCGTCTGGAAGCGGAAGTGCTGGAGGCGCTGGCTGACGGTATCTGCGATTGCGCGCTGTCGATGGTCTACGAGCGCCGCACCCGCCCCGAAGAGATGGTCTATCAGCCCTGGCTCGACCGCCAGTGGGCGAAGATCACAGCAGCACTCGATCTGCTCAATGCCAATCCGCCAAAGCTGCCGAAGAAGATCACGGCCGGTCAGTTGGCGTTGCGTGCCTGCCTCGGCTATCTCTCGCTGCGCTTTGGCGGTCAGTGGGAGAAGGGGCACGGCCGGTTGACCCGCTGGGCAGCGCGCTTCGACGAAAAATTCCCGGAGCTCAAATCCGCGGTTCCGGCCTGAGCGACCGGACATAAAAAAGCCGGGCGCGAGGCCCGGCTTTTTCGTGTCGTGGCTTGAACGACTTAGAACTTCATACCGAGGCCGAAGGTGACGCGGTTGTCCGTCGCCTTGACCTTGCCGATATTATCGAAGCTCTTGCTGCCGAAGTCGGTGTAGCGATACTCGACGCGGCCGAACACATTGTCGGTCAGCTTGATGTCGGTGCCGACGCCGGCCGTCCAGCCGATCATGGTGGCCGTGTCGCTGCCAAAGGTGTCATCTTGCACCTTGAGGCTCCTGCCGGCGAGACCGCCGGTGCCATAGAGCAGGATTTCCGGGGTCACGGCGTAACCGAGACGGGCACGCAGCGAGCCTTCGAAGCCACCCTTGGAGTGGACACCGTTGTCGTCGCCCTTGACGCCGTTGTAGCCGAGTTCGGCTTCACCGCCGTACACGAAGTTCTCCTGCTGCCACTGATAGCCGCCGAAGACACTACCGACAAAACCCTTGGTATTGGTCGAGAAGCCGAGATCCTTTTCCTTGGTCTTGCCGCTGAAGCCGTAGCCCAGATTGATACCGGCATAGGGGCCGGCCCAGGATGCGACGGGCAGTTCGGCAACCGGTGCCGGTGCCGGCGGCTCTTCCTGGACGACGTCCGCCGCATAAGCGGTACCACCGAGGGCGAAGAGCCCGAGCGCAACAGCCAGCGGCCGTGCGAATTTAAGATTGGCTTGCATTGTTCTTTACTCCTTAAGCCACAGGACACAGGCTTGTTTCTCACGATCGCCATCAACCCGCCCGGGGGGTGAAACGGATCTGGCGTTCGTCGGTTCCGAATGTCGTGTCAAAATACGGCTGAACCGAACCTGAACTTGGGTCATTACCCGGCACGAATGAGGCAGAACCTTGACGTTGCATCTTCGCAACAGCGAAATGTCAGCAGCAGTTCATGCTGCGCTGCACGCGGCTTGGTGCAAGGACTCCAGCGACCTATATTGCGGTCCGGCGGTTCCGAGTCCAGGAGGGCACGGCATGCCGAACGGGCACTTCGCCACAATATTGCCCCAGGTGCGAACGCCGTTTAACGCATGCCGGGCCATATTTCGTCGGCGTCGCGTTTTCGAGCCGAAATTGAGGATTGACAGCAAATGAGCAAAGCCACTGCCGTGGCGTTGGTGACCGGTGGGGCGAAACGGATCGGCAAGGCGATTGTCGAGGACCTCGCCAGCCATGGTTTTGCGGTCGCCATCCATTCCAATCGCTCGCACGATGAGGCGGATGCGCTGGCCGCGAGGATCAACCGGTCGGGCGGCCGGGCCGCCGTGATCGCGGCTGATCTGACCGACATGGACGCCGTCAGCGGCCTCGTCGGCCAGGCGGAAGCAGCACTTGGCCCAATCTCGCTGCTGGTCAACAACGCTTCGCTCTTCGTCGATGATTCAGTGGAAGATTTCGACTGGCATGCCTGGGACCGCCACTTTGCCATTCATGTAAAGACCCCGGCGCTTTTGGCGCAGACCTTCGCTCGTTCCTTGCCGGAAGGGCAGGAAGGCCTGATCGTCAACATCATCGACCAGCGCGTCTGGCGGCCGACACCGCGCTATCTCTCCTATGCGCTGTCGAAATCGACGTTGTGGACCCAGACACAGATGTTGGCCCAGGCACTCGGACCCCGCATCCGCGTCAATGCGATCGGGCCGGGCCCGACGCTGAAGAACGTGCGCCAGGACGATTCGGATTTTGACGCGCAGGTCGCCGGCTTGATTCTAAGGCGCGGCCCGGAATTGCCGGAATTCGGCGCCACCATCCGCTATCTATGGGATGCGCGCTCGGTCACCGGCCAGATGATCGCGCTCGATGGTGGCCAGCATCTTGCATGGCAGACGCCCGATGTGACAGGCATGGCGGAATGAGTCCTTTGGATCACAAGAACAAGGCGCGCGGCGGCGCCGATGATCTTCCTCCCGAAATCGACCTCGAGGATGAGGCTCTGGAGGAGATCGTCGAACCGGTTGGCCCGGATGTCGCCTTCACGGCCATCGACTGGACGCAGCACGCCGGCGACGCCGAAGGCATGGTCGGCGCCGAGGTGATCCAGACGCTGGTCAAGCGGCTGCCCAATGCGCCCGGCGTTTATCGGATGATGAACGCGGCCGGCGACGTGCTCTATGTCGGCAAGGCGCGCAGCCTGAAGAAGCGCGTCACCAACTACGCGCAAGGCAGGTTCCACACCAACCGCATCGGCCGCATGGTGCGCGAGACGTCGACGATGGAGTTCGTCGTCACCCGCACCGAGATCGAGGCGCTGCTGCTCGAAGCCAATCTTATCAAGCGTTTGCGGCCGCGATTCAATGTTCTGATGCGGGACGACAAGTCGTTTCCGTATATTCTTTTGACCGGCGACCATGTCTCGCCCGGCATCTACAAGCATCGCGGCGCGCGGTCGCGCAAGGGCGATTATTTCGGGCCCTTTGCTTCGGCTGGCGCCGTCGGCCGCACCATCAATTCGCTGCAGCGCGCCTTCCTGCTCAGAAGCTGCACCAATTCCTTCTACGAGAACCGCACGCGGCCGTGCCTGCTCTACCAGATCAAGCGCTGCGCCGGTCCGTGCACCGGCGAAATCTCGCATGAGGGCTATGCCGAGTTGGTCGCTGAGGCGAAGGACTTTCTCTCGGGCCGCAGCCAGAAGGTGAAGACCGAGATTTCGGCCGCCATGCAGCAGGCTTCGCAAGACCTCGATTTCGAGCGCGCCGCCATCTATCGCGACCGGCTGGCGGCTTTGTCGCACGTGCAGAGCCATCAGGGCATCAACCCGGCGACCGTCGACGAGGCCGATGTCTTCGCCATCCACCAGGAAGGCGGCCAGGTCTGCATCCAGGTGTTCTTCTTCCGCACCGGCCAGAACTGGGGCAACCGCGCCTACTTCCCGAAGGCCGATCCGGCGCTGGAGGGATCTGAAGTCCTGGGCTCTTTCCTGGCGCAGTTCTACGACGACAAGCCGACACCGCGTGCCATTCTCCTGTCGCAGACCGTCGAGGACCAGGAACTGCTGGCCGAGGCGCTCTCGACCCGGGCCGGCCGCAAGGTGGCGATCTCGGTGCCGCAGCGCGGCGAGAAGAGGGACCTGACCGACAACGCCTTGCAGAATGCGCGTGAGGCGCTCGGCCGCCGGCTGGCCGAAACCTCGACGCAAGCACGGCTGCTTGCCGGTTTCGCCGAGACCTTTGGCCTGGCCAAACCGCCGGTGCGCATCGAAGTGTATGACAACTCGCACATCATGGGCACCAACGCCGTCGGCGCCATGGTCGTCGCGGGGCCGGAAGGCTTCGTGAAGAACCAGTACAGAAAATTCAACATACGCTCGACAGAGATCACGCCGGGCGACGATTTCGGCATGATGCGCGAAGTGATGGAGCGGCGTTTTTCGCGATTGCTCAAGGAGCATGGCGATGTTGCCCCCGACGAGACGGCCCCGGGTGATCCGGGTGAGGATATCGAAGACGATATCTCCGGAAGCTTCCCGGCCTGGCCCGATGTCATCCTGATCGACGGTGGTCAGGGCCAGATGACGGCGGTGCGCAAGATCCTTTCCGATCTCGGCATCGAGGACCGTGTCGTCGCCATCGGCATCGCCAAGGGACAGGACCGCGATGCAGGCCGCGAACGCTTTTTCGTCAAGGGCAGGGACTCGTTTTCGCTGCCCGTGCGCGATCCCGTGCTCTATTTCGTCCAGCGGCTGCGCGACGAGGTCCACCGCTTCGCCATCGGTTCGCACCGGGCCCGCCGCAAGAAGGAAATGGTCAAGAGCCCGCTCGACGAAATCGCCGGCATCGGCCCCGGCCGCAAGCGCGCGCTTCTCTTGCATTTCGGCACCGCCAAGGCGGTCAGCCGCGCCGCGGTGGAGGATCTGAGGAAGGTCGACGGCATTTCCGAACAGGTGGCGAAACTGGTCTACAATCACTTCCACGAGAGCTGAAAAAATCGCCGCTTTCAGCTGGCCAGTCGAATCTGACCTGTTGACCCCCTACATCCGCTTCTGATTTGAGTACGCAGGCAGAAAGAGTCGACCAGACATGGCCCAGCGCGCGTTCAACTTGCCTAACATGCTGACCTACGCCCGCATCATCGCGGTGCCTCTGGTCGTGCTGTGCTTTTTTCTGGAGGGCCACCTGAAATCGAGCGACTTCGCCCGCTGGTCGGCGCTGGTCATTTTCCTGCTGGCGTCGGTCACCGATTACTTCGACGGCTATTTCGCGCGCGCCTGGCAGCAGACCTCCAACATCGGCAAGATGCTCGATCCGATCGCCGACAAGCTGCTGGTCGCCACTTGCCTTTTGCTGCTTGCTGCCGACACCGATCGCCATGCCGGTATTGCCGGCTGGTCGCTGTGGGCGGCGATCATCATCCTGTGTCGCGAAATCCTGGTTTCGGGCCTGCGCGAATATCTGGCGGCGCTCAAGGTCTCGGTGCCGGTGACGCAGCTTGCCAAGTGGAAGACCACCATCCAGATGGTCGCCATCGCCTTCCTGCTGGCGGGACCTGCCGGTGACAAGATCTTCCCGCTGACCACGCAGACCGGCCTTGTGCTGCTGTGGATCGCGGCCCTCGTGACGCTCTACACGGGCTATGACTATTTCCGCGCCGGCCTCAAGCACATCATGGACGAGTGAGATGACGACCCGTCTCATCTATTTCGCCTGGGTTCGCGAACGCATCGGCATGCCGGAAGAAGATGTCGAATTGCCCGCCGGCATCGAGACGGTCGCCGACCTCTTGCGCTGGCTGCAATCGCGCGGTGAAGGTTACCAACACGCGCTGCAATACCCCGATGTGATCCGCGTCGCCATCAACCAGGAACATGTCGATCACCGCGAGAAGATTTCGGGCGCGCGCGAGATCGCACTGTTCCCGCCGATGACCGGGGGCTGACACTCATGTCGGCCGTCCTGGTGCCGATCGTGCGCATTCAGCGCCAGGATTTCGATGTTGCCGCCGAGATCGCCGCGCTGACGCAGAGCCGTGCCGACATTGGCGCGGTGGTGACCTTCTCTGGCCTGTGCCGCGACGAGCAGGGCGCGCTCTCGGCACTCGAACTCGAGCACTATCCCGGCATGGCTGAAGCCGAGATCGGCCGCATCGCAACCGAAGCCACCGAACGCTGGCCGCTGCAAGGTCTCACCGTCATCCACCGCCATGGCAAGATCGCGCCAGGGGCGAACATCGTGCTGGTGGTGGCCGCTTCGGCGCACCGCCAGGCGGCGTTCGAGGCCGCGAACTTCCTCATGGACTACCTCAAGTCTCGTGCACCCTTCTGGAAGAAGGAACATCGTACCGACGGCTCCGAGGGCGGCTGGGTAGAGGCCAAGGAAACCGACGCTGAGGCAGCCCAGCGCTGGAAGCGGCCGCCGTCCGAATAATACCGTGCAGGCGTCACGGAACGACCGCAATCCTTCTGCCAACTGGTCACCTGACTGATTTGGACAAGGGAGACGGTCATGCTGGACAGGATCGCCGAATTCTTCGTCTTCGGTTTCGTGCCTCTGGTCGTCGGTATCCTGGCCGTGCCGGAATTGTCCGCCGCCGCCGAAAAGGCGGTGAGGGGCGAGGTGATCTATCGCGAGCGTATCGCATTGCCGCCCAGCGCGGTGCTCTCCGTCGAGCTTGCCGATGTCTCGCTGGCCGACGCGCCCGCCAAAATCATCGGGCAACAGAAGATCAAGCCCGCCGGCCAGGTGCCGATCAGCTTCGAGATAAAATTCGACCCCTCTGTTATCCGGCCGCAGATGACCTACGCGCTGCAGGCCCGGATCACTGTAGACGGGAAGCTGATGTTCATCTCCGATCTACGCCATCAGCTCGATCCGCTGACCGACGCGCCGCAGACAGTCATGCTGAAGATGGTCACACCCAGCAAGGAGCCAGCGGCTTCCGTCTTTGATCAGCTCTGGGTGGTCGACTATGTCGATGGTGTTGGCGCCGTCACCGCGCCGCAGGCGACCTTCAGGGTCAGCGAGGCCGGCAAGGCTGGTGGCAGCGGCCCGTGCAACAGCTATTTTGCCACGGCTAAGGTCGAGGGCCAGGCGATCGCGATCGGCGAGATCGGTTCGACCTACAAAGCCTGCGCGCCCGACGTGATGGCCGAGGAAAAAGCCTTGTTCGATGCGTTGGCCAAGGCGGCGTCATACATTGTCGATGCCGGCAAGCTCACCATATCGGACAAGGACGGCCGCGAAATCCTGCGTTTCAGTGCCGCGAGTTGAGTTCTCACTCTGCCTGTTCGAACACGACGCCGTAGTGATAAGGCGGGACGTCAACCATTTCAGCCAGCTTGAAACCGGCCGGCTCGACGGCGATGATGGTCTGTTCCGGCGACAATCTCAACTCGGTCTTCGGCCCGCGAGGCTCACCCAGCACTACCGTTCGCTCGCGCGGCGTCCGATGCCAGTTCACAATGGCAAAACGGCCTGACGGGCCAAGCGTCGCATGGACCGCGCGGGCTAGGCGCAGCTGATCCGGAACACCATGAAAGGCGTTTGCCATGAAGATGAAATCGGCGGGGCGGGCCGCCAGGCTGGCAAGCTCATAGGCGTCGCCCGCCACGAAGTCGCAATTCGACAGGCCATTTTCAGTCAGGCGCCGGCGCGCGACTTCGAGCAGGTCGGCGTCGATATCGATGGCGGTGACATGACGCGCGATCCTGGCAATCTGCAATGTGAACCAGCCATCGCCGGAGCAGAGATCGATCACGTCCATACCCGGCTTGATCCCGGTGGCCGCAAGCACTGTCGCCGGGTCGGGCCACAGCGCCTCCCACCATCCGCTGGTCGGCATATCGGTGCCCTGGAAGAACCCTGGAATGGCGCTAGTCATGGTCGGGTCGGCTCCATCGCGACGGTGCTCCGCGCCCGGTCTATTCACGCATCTCGTATTTTTCGGGACTTTCCGGCGGCTCGCTTCATATGAGATGCCGTCGAGTTCGAGATCATGTCCTATACGAAAAAGGCCGACATTTCGCCGGCCTTTCTTGCATGTGAGATATGGGCTGTCGGCTCAGCCGACGATCTCGGTGTCCGAGAACCAGTACTTGATCTCCTGCGCGGCGGTTTCCGGCGCGTCGGAGCCGTGCACCGAGTTCTCGCCGATCGACAGCGCATGCACCTTGCGGATGGTGCCTTCGGCGGCGTTGGCCGGGTTGGTGGCGCCCATCACGTCGCGGTTCTTGGTGATGGCACTCTCGCCTTCCAGCACCTGCACGATGGTCGGGCCCGAGGACATGGATTCCACCAACTCGCCGAAGAACGGCCGCTCCTTGTGGACTGCGTAGAAACCTTCTGCCTCGCGGCGGCTCATCCACACCCGACGCGAGGCGATGACGCGCAGGCCGGCGTCTTCCAGCATCTTGGTGATGGCGCCGGTGAGGTTACGCCGCGTTGCGTCGGGCTTGATCATGGAGAAGGTGCGTTCGAGCGCCATGGGTCGTCCTTGTCTGAATTTGAATTGAGAGTGGCGGGCTCTATACAAGCCGGCCGGCCCATTGCCAAGGGGTGAGGAGCGGTCCGCGTAGCGGGCGGAAAGCCAATTGCCTGGCTTTCCGAGCGACGAACACCCGGAGCGATAGCGGGGGGCCGGAACGGTCTGTGCTCCTGTGGCTGGTCGCCGCAGGCAAGCGGATCAGGCGGCTGTAAAGCAACGGTTTGCTTGCTATAGTCACTCGGTCGGCGCCGCGCTGAAGTCGGCCCGAATGGAGACAACATGACCATGACAGACGATCGTCAGGAGCGCATTCGCAACCGTGCACATCAGATTTGGCAGGAAGAAGGGCAACCGGCAGGTCAGCATGAACGCCATTGGCACCAGGCGGCAGCCGATGTCGATCAGGAGGACGCGGGCAAGCCGTCGGCGGACAAGAAGCCAGGCAAGAAGGCATCCGGCGCCGGCAAGGCAAAAGCCGCCCCCAAGGAAGAAAAGACCGCCGCGAAAGCCAGCAAGCCGAAGGCCAGCAAGCCCAAGAAGGCGGCCAAGTAGGGCCAGCTGTTCCGCCGCTGGTTTTCGCAACAGTTGACGGCGCTCGAGCTGCCTTGCGGGCAGGCAGGTCGTTGCGCCCGTCACGCTGCCGCCGCAACCTTTCGTCCCAGCCCGCCATGCAGGTCGAGGCAGCGGGCGAACCACTGCGCCACCGCGTCGCTATCTTCGAGCAACTTGTAAGGCGATGCGATGCGCGCCCATTGCAGTGCGCCAAAGACGATATAGTCGGCAAACAGCGGCGAGGCGCCGCCGATGAATGGCTGGTAGCTCAACATGGAGCGCAGCGGCTCCAGCGCTGCCCGGAAGGTTGCCAGGCCGGCGTCGCGTGCGGCGACGACGTCCTCCAGCCGCTTGCCGAAGCGCTGCTCCCGGCTCTGGCGGAAATACGAGGCGTTCTCCTCGTCTTGCATGGCGTGAAGGTCAACGAGCGCCGCGGTGGTGACATAAGGGTGGATGGTCAATTGCGACCAGCGCTCGATGAAGCGCGCCATCGCCTTGCCGCCCTCGCCGCCAAACAGCGTCGGGCGATCCGGATAGGCTTCGTCGAGATAGAGCGCGATGGCGAAGGAATCGATGACGACCTTGTCGCCATCGCGGATGACCGGAACGGTTTTTGAGACACCGCCTTCAATGGCCGGCACGTCGAGAAAACGCGTCGGCGCGGTCGAGATATCAAGTCCCTTATGGGCCAGCGCCATCGTTGCCTTCCAGCAATGCGGACTGAACGGGCGGCTCTCGTCACGCCCGACGAGATCGTAAAGCAGAATGGTCATTGGCGTCGGCCCCTTCGCGGTCTAGGTATCCCCCGAAAACCCGAAACGGGCGCGGCGGGAGAAAAGATGAAACAGCATTTCATGATGTTTGCGGCATACAATCAATGGGCCAATGGCCGCATCTACGATGCCGCCGACGATCTCGACGATGAGGAATTCAACCGCGACGTCGGCGCCTTCTTCGGCTCGCTGATGGGCACGCTCAACCACCTGCTCGTCGCCGATCGCATCTGGATGAAGCGCTTCACCGGCGAAGGCGCCGCGCCGACGACATTGGATGCCATATTATACCGGGCCTTGCCTGTCCTGAGGACAGCGCGCGAGGCCGAGGACCGGCGGATTATCGATTGGCTCGGCGGTTTGAACGACAAGGCGCTGTCGGGCCGCTTCACCTATATGACCTTATCGGATATGCGCACCGTCTCGCAACGCCTGGCGCCCGCACTGGCTCATGTCTTCAACCACCAGACTCATCACCGCGGTCACGCGCATATGATCCTGACGGTTCTGGGCCGCCCTTCCGTACCGCTGGACCTGGCACATTTCCAGCGGACCGAGGAGGGAAGGGCCTTCGCCTGATCCAGATGGGGTCGTTTTTAAATTCGAGGGCGAGCGGTTCACGCGGACTACCGCCGCATTTTTTGCCGGAGCATCGCCTTCACATCCGGCCACTCGGTATCGATGATGCTGAAGCGGACGGAATTGCGTTTCCGGCCGTCCGGCATGATCCGTTCATTGCGAACGATTCCTTCCTGTTTTGCTCCTATTCTCAAAATGGCCGCTCTCGACGCGTCGTTGAGTTCGTCGGTGGTGAATTGCACGCGAACACAGTCCATGACCTCAAATGCCTGAACCAGGAGAAGATATTTAGCCTCGGTATTGACCCCCGATCGCTGGACCGAACTGCCGAGCCACGTGTGCCCAATCTCCAACTTTCTGTTCGCGCGATCGATTTTCCAGAACCGCGTGCTCCCGCAAATCATGCCGGTGGCGCGCAAGACGATTGCATAAGGCATGACAGTCCCGGACTGCCGTCCAGCCAAGGCGTCGGCAATATAGCCATCGATCGTGCCTGGCCCCGGAACTACGGTGGTCTTCAGGCTCCATAGCTTGCCATCCGCGGCCGCACTCAAAAGCCCCGCGGAATGCTCCGGTTGAAGGAGCCTGAGTTCAACGATATCACCGACCAAGGCCGGTTGCCTGGATTGGATATCCATTGATCGATGGTTCTCAATTTCCTGGTTGGCGGCGATAAACAAGGCTGATTTCAGACAGCCTCTAAAGCCAAGCCCGCGACTTCGTTGTCCAACTGGCGTTGGGTCATGGCCGCTTCGGCCATCACCCATTGCTTGAACAGCAGCATCTTGCGTGCGGCAAGGCTCTTGTGCGAGACGAAATACCAACCGGCCGTGTTCGGATGATGAACTGCAAAGGGAGCGACTAGCTTCTCGGCGCGGATATCGCTGGCCATATAGGCGCGGTTGGCAACGGCAAAACCCATTCCGGCGTTGGCCGCCTCGTAGGACATCATGCACGAGTCGAAATAGATGCTTTTGGTCTCGCTGAGCACAAAACTGGCACCGGCGAAACCAAGCCAGGACTGCCAGTTCTGGGTGCAGGTGTCGGAATGCAGCAACGTGAAGTATCTGAGGTCGTCCGGCGTCACCTTTGACAGCGGCCTGTCGCCGAGAACCTCATGGAACAGCTTACGGCTGCACACCGGCGTCAGATCTTCCCGAAACAGCAGGTCGGATGGCAGCCCGTTGAAATGGCCGTCGCCATAGCGGATCTCGAGATCGAAATCCGACGTCGTGAACTCATGCGTCGCGTACGAGGTCGAAACCCGCATCACGATATCGGGATGTTGCTGCTGGAACAGCGGCAGGCGCGGAAACAGCCAGCGTGCGGCAAATGTCGGCAGTACGGATATCTTCAGCACATGTTCCTGTGATTGCCCGGTCGCTTCCATGCTGGCGGCGACGATCCGCTCCAGCGCCTCGCGAACACGCGAGACATAGGTCTCGCCCTCCGGTGTCAGCGACACCGCATTGCCGCCGCGCTGGAAAATCTTGAAGCGCAGCTGGTCCTCCAGGCTCTTGACGCGCTGGCTGACCGCCGAAGCGGTGATGAACTGCTCTTCGCCGGCACGCGTAAAATTGCCATGCCTCGCAGCACTCTCCACGATTTTCAGCGAATTGAGGTTGACCTGACTGAGCAGACGCACGGTTTCGACCTTAAGCTTGGCTTACGGTAGCACTAGCATTCCTAATTTTACAGGGGGTGCTAATTTAATTGACTGTTAACCAAGTGTTTGCCCCCCACTTGGAGAAGTACAATGAACGCACATACGATACCCGAACTGCGCTATGCGATGAGCCGCGAGGCCATCATCGGCCACGAAACCGCCTGGAAAGTGTCGAGCTTCGGCGTTGCGCAGTATCTGCATGGCTATGATCCGGCACTGCTTGCCGCGATCGAGGAGGCCGCCCTGAAGCTCAAGGCCAGCCATGCCGTGCACAAGCACCTCGATCTGACCTTTATCACCGGCGCCGACCGTTTCATCCCCGAAATCAAGGAGTTGCTGAACGACAAGTTGCGCCTGGAGCGGCTGTCCGACATGATGGGCACGAAGCTCGAGCCCTATCCGCTGTCGATCGTCGGCTCGACCGTTACCTTCATGAATCCCAGGGATGGCGCCGTCGAATGGCATTGCGACGGCGTTCCTGTGACCGAGCTCATTCCACTGTCGATCAGCGATCCGCTGGTCGGCGGCCATCTCGAAATCTATTGCCACGATTCCGAGACCGGCCGCGCCATTCTCGAATCCGGCCGTGAGATTCCGCGCAACCGCATCATGCGCATCGATCACAAGATGAACTACGCGACCCTCGGGCAGTTCCTGGGCGTCCTGCACCGCACGGCGCCGATTCAGTTCGGCGAGCGCGTCACGCTGGTGCTCAACCAGCGCTCCGTGGCCAAGCCCTATGTCGACGATAACCGGATGTTCTATCTTGCCGCCGACAACGATCACGACCGCGAGTGGGTCAAAGAGCTGGCCGAAGATGTATGGACCAACCAGCTGCCGGCCTATCGCCGGTTCGAAGCGGAGCATCCGACGCCGGCCGCCGCCGAAGCGGCGGTTCCGGGGGGAGCCAGAGAATCATGGTAGCGATCCATGATCCCGAAAAGTGGGAACCGGTTTTCGGCCAGGATCATGGCCGAACGCGGAGATAGGGATCCATGCCGATTCCTTCGGCATGGATCAGGCTCGATATCCGCGCTGGTCTTCGCAACCGGCGCGGTGGCGCTGTGGTCGACAAATGCGCTGGTTGGCAAATCCCTGCTGGCCAGTCACCCGGTGTCGCAGGTGCAGTTCCTGCAGTTTGTAGGGGCTGCCCTGGTCTTCGCGATCATCCGGTCGATGAGCCGCGAGAAAGCCGCAGCGGTCACGGCGGGCACCGCGCTAGTATCGCTCGCGGTCGGCTTCATCGGTCTCGTCGGCACCATGGTGCTGCAATATATCGCCTTTGCCTCGATGCCGGTGATTGAAGCCAATCTCGTGGCCTACACTTGGCCCTTGATGGTTGCCGCGGCAGTGATCGCCTTCGAAAATCCCCGGCGTCCGGCTTTGCTGGGCCTTGCCGCGGCCCTTGGGTTCGTCGGTGTCGTGCTGGTGATTTCGGGTGGACGTGACCGCACCTGGTTCCAGGGTGATCTCGCCGGCTATTTGGCCGCATTCGGGTCTGCGCTGTGCATGGCTTTCTATTCGGTGATGGTGGGACGGCTCGCCACGTCGCCGGACCGCCTGTTGCTGCCGTCGTCGCTGGTTGGCGTCGCCTTGACGCTTATTTGGTCCGCTCGCGAAGGCGTCGCCTGGCCCACCGGGGTGGATCTGGCCCTCGGGCTCTATCTCGGCGTCGGCCCGATGGGGCTGGGTTATTACTTCTGGTCGCGCGCCTTGAAGCTCGGGGGCAGCGGCAAGGTGGCTGTCGTTGCCTATCTCACGCCGATCGCATCGACGCTGCTGTTGACCTTGTCCGGCGAACGGCTGACGACGACCGCCATCGCCGGAGCCGTCCTCGTGATTGGCAGTTGTGTCGCGGTCGGCCTGGAGCGTTCGGAGGCGCAAGACTATGTTTGACGACAATGAACGTCTCGCCAGGCAGGAAGCGCATTGGCTCATCAAGGAATTCGGCGCCGAGGCACCGCTTTACGCCGCGATGAAAGCCGAAAAGGCGATTGAACAGAAGGATTTTGGGCGTTGCGCCCGCTGGAAGCGTATTCTTGAGATATTGGCGGATGGTCGGACAACCAAATCTGCCGCTTCCAAGTATTAGATTTTCTAATTTGCGCGACGTCGATTTCCCATAAAAATAGTTGATGCCAAGTCTTGATTCGTGTCGGGACTTGGCGGTCCGTTGGGGGACGCGGTTAAAGAGATACATCGACAAAAGTCTTCACTGGGGTAGATGACTTTGTCACAAATAAGGTGAAAGAATTGTCAAATATCGAGGATAAGATCGTTATCGAGCTAACCGCCGATATTGTCTCGGCTTATGTAGGCAACAATCCGCTTCCGGCTTCCGGCCTGCCTGACCTGATTGCCAGCGTCAGCGCCTCGGTCCGCAAGCTGGCTGGTGCGACCGTCGTGGAAAGCCCGAGCCTGGTTCCGGCCGTAAATCCGAAAAAGTCGGTGTTTCCCGACTACATCATCTGCCTGGAGGACGGGAAGAAGTTCAAGTCGCTCAAGCGACACCTCAGGACAGACTACGGTTTGAGCCCGGACGACTATCGCGCCAAATGGGGCTTGCCGCCGGACTATCCGATGGTCGCGCCGAATTACTCGGCGACCCGGTCGGCGCTGGCGAAATCGACGGGACTTGGCCGCAAGCCGGCCGCTGCGCCGGCGGTCGTGGCCAAGGCGACAAAGCGTGGCAAGGCCACTGCCTGAGGCCTTGCTGGCCGGTATGGCAGGCCACTGATCGGCTGCTCTGAACGGCGCATTGTGTGCGCCGTTTCCAGGCCTTGTGCGGCCAACTGGCCCGCAAGGTCTTGCGAAGCGTTGATGTCCAGTGCAAAAGCGCGGCCATGCTTATCATCAATGACCTTTCACTCCGCATGGCGGGGCGCTTGCTTCTCGACCACGCCTCGCTCACCTTGCCGGCCGGCACCAAGGCCGGCCTTGTCGGCCGCAACGGCACCGGCAAGTCGACCCTGTTCAAGGCAATAACAGGCGATTTTCCGTCCGAGACCGGCTCGATCAGCCTGCCGAAAAACACACGCATCGGTCAGGTGGCGCAGGAAGCACCGGGAACCGAGGACCCGTTGATCGAGATCGTGCTCAAGGCCGACCTTGAGCGCTCCGCGCTGCTCGAAGAAGAAAAGACGGCAACCGATCCGCACCGCATCGCCCACATTCACATGCGGTTGGCCGACATCGACGCCCATTCGGCCGAGTCGCGCGCGGCCACCATCCTCGCCGGCCTCGGCTTCGACGACGCCGCGCAACGCCGTCCGGCCTCGTCCTTCTCCGGGGGCTGGCGCATGCGCGTTGCGTTGGCCGCCGTGCTGTTTTCAGAGCCGGATCTCCTGCTGCTCGACGAGCCGACCAACTATCTCGACCTCGAAGGCACGCTCTGGCTGGAAAACTACGTTTCAAAGTATCCGCACACGGTGCTGCTGATTTCGCACGACCGCGATCTGCTCAACCGTGCGGTCAATTCGATCGTTCACCTAGACCAGAAGAAGCTGACGTTCTGGCGCGGCGGCTACGACCAGTTCGAGCGCCAGTACACCGAGCAGAAGGAACTGCAGGAAAAGGGCCGCGTCAAGCAGGAAGCCGCCCGCAAGCACATGGAATCCTTCGTCGAGCGGTTTCGCGCCAAGGCCTCCAAGGCAAGACAGGCACAGTCGCGCATCAAGGCGTTGGAAAAGATGAAGCCGATCTCGGCAATCGTCAACGACACGGTACGGCCGTTCTCTTTCCCCGAACCTGTGAAGACGGTGGCCTCGCCGATCGTGGCGCTGAACAACGTCAATGTCGGCTATACCGAGGGCCAGCCGATCCTGAAGAAGATGACGCTGCGCATCGACGCCGACGACCGCATCGCGCTGCTCGGCGCCAATGGCAACGGCAAGTCGACCTTCGCCAAACTGCTGTCGGGCCGTCTGAAGCAGGAGACCGGCACCATGACGGTGGCGCCCGGTTTGAAGGTAGCGATCTTCGCCCAGCACCAGCTCGACGACCTTCGCCCTGAGGAAAATGCCTATGAGCATGTCCGCCGGCTGATGCCGGAGGCGCCGGAATCCAAGGTGCGCGGCCGCGTCGCCCAGTTCGGTCTCACGACCGAGAAGATGAATACGCCCGCCAAGGATCTGTCCGGTGGCGAGAAGGCACGGCTTTTGATGGGCCTGTCCGCCTTCGAGGGGCCGAACCTGTTCATCCTCGACGAGCCGACCAACCACCTCGACATCGACAGCCGCGAATCGCTGATCCATGCGCTGAACGAATTTCCCGGCGCCGTTATCCTGATCTCGCACGACCGCCATTTGCTCGAGGCGACAGCCGACCGGCTGTGGCTGGTCAAGGACGGTGCGGTCAATCCCTATGACGGCGACCTCGAGGACTACAAGACACTGGTCACCGGCGTGTCCGGCGACCGTCGCGGCAAGCGCGAGGCCGACAAGGCGTCAAAGGCTGACCGCCGCCGCGATGCGGCCGCGCGCCGTGCCGCGTTCGAACCATTGGCCAAGGAGATCCGCGCCACTGAGGCGCTGATGGACCGCATCCGCAAGCGCATCGACGGCATCGAGGACGAACTATCCAACCCGGCGGTCTACGAGAAGGATCCGTCGACGGCGACAAGGTTGGCCAAGGAACGCTCGCAGCTTGCGCAGACGCTTGCCGGCCACGAGGAAAAATGGCTGACCATGTCCGCGGAGTATGAGGAAGGCACGGCGGAGTAGGGACGAGCGCTTCTTCCTTCTCCCACAACAAGGGGAGAAGGGATGGCGCCATCTGGCCCTACACGTGACCATCATAAACGGCTAGTTTGCCCCCATGAACCAGCACGCGAACCTCCGCATCGGCCATTCTGCCTGTCCGCATGATTGCCCGTCGACCTGCGCGCTCGAGGTCGAACTGCTCGACGGCAACCGCATCGGCCGCGTCCATGGCGCCAAGGCCAACAGCTACACATCGGGCGTCGTCTGCGCCAAGGTCGCCCGCTATGCCGACCGTGTCCACCATCCCGATCGTTTGCTGAAGCCGCTGGTGCGCAAGGGCGGCAAGGGTGACGGCGTCTGGAAAGAAGCCAGCTGGGAGGCCGCCCTCGACCTCGTCGCTGAAAAGTTCGTTGCCGCCGAGGAGAAGTATGGCTCGGAGACGGTCTGGCCTTATTACTATGCCGGCACGATGGGGCTGGTGCAGCGCGACGGCATCGACCGGCTGCGCCACGCCAAGAAATATTCAGGCTTCTTCGGGTCGATCTGCACCAATCTCGCCTGGACCGGCTGGATGATGGGGGCGGGCGCCTTGCGCGGTCCCGATCCGCGCGAGATGGCCAAGTCCGACTGCGTCGTGATCTGGGGCACCAATGCCGTGGTCACGCAGGTCAATGTGATGACCCATGCAATCAAGGCGCGCAAGGAGCGCGGCGCGAAAATCGTCGTCATCGACGTCTATGAAAACGCCACCATGAAACAGGCCGACATGGGCTTGGTGCTGAAGCCGGGCACCGACGGTGCGCTGGCCTGCGCCGTGATGCATGTGCTGTTTCGCGAGGGCATGGCCGATCGCGCCTATCTCGAAAAATACACTGACGACCCCAAGGGACTGGAAGCGCATCTGAAGACGCGCACGCCGGAATGGGCCTCTCTCATCACTGGCCTTGGCGTTGCCGAGATCGAGGCCTTCGCGCGATTGGTCGGCACGACCAAGAAGACCTATTTCCGCCTCGGCTATGGCTTTGCGCGGCAGCGCAACGGCGCCGTCAACATGCATGCGGCGTCCTGCATCGCCGCGGTCACCGGCGCCTGGCAATATGAGGGCGGCGGCGCCTTTCATTCCAATTCCGGCATCTTCAAGCTCAACCAGGATGTGCTGGAAGGCACAAGGATGCGCGATCCCTCGATCCGCTATCTCGACCATTCGCGCATCGGCCCGGTGCTGACCGGCGCCAGCGACGCGCTCTATGGCGGACCGCCGGTGACCGCGATGCTGATCCAGAACACCAATCCGGTGAATGTCGCGCCCGAGCAGCGGCTGGTGAAGCAGGGCTTTCTGCGCGACGATTTGTTCGCCTGCGTGCACGAGCAGTTCATGACCGACACGGCCAAGCTCGCCGATGTCGTACTGCCGGCGACGATGTTCGTCGAGCATGACGACATATACAAGGGCGGCGGCAACCAGCACATCACGCTCGGCCCCAAGCTGATCGAGCCGCCGGAAGGGCCGCGCACCAACCATTTCGTCATCGAGCAACTGGCTGGGCGCCTTGGTGTCGCCGATCGTCCGGGCTTCGGCCTCACCGAGCAGCAGCATATCGACATCATTCTGGGCAAGCGCGGGCTGGGCAGCTTCGACTCCTTGAAGGAAGAGAAGTGGATCGACCTCCAGCCGGATTTCGACACGGCGCATTTTATCCGGGGCTTTGGCCATGCGGACGGCAAATTCCGTTTCCGCGCCGACTGGACGGGCCAGCCGGCTCCCAACCGGCCGCCGAAGAGCATGGGCCTGTTCGGCCCGGTGGCCCGATTGCCTGAATTTCCCGATCATGTCGACCTGATCGAGGTGGCCGACGAAGCCCATCCGTTCCGACTGACGACCTCGCCGGCGCGCAACTTCCTCAACTCGACCTTTTCCGAGACACCGGTGTCGAAGGCCAAGGAGGGCCGCCCGGAGCTCCTGCTGCATCCTGACGATGCGGCGGCTCTCGATCTTGCAGACGGCGACCGTGTCGAAATCGGCAACATGCGCGGCGAGGTGGTGCTGCATGTCAAGCTGTTTGATGGCATCAAGCGTGGCGTCGTGATCGCCGAAGGCATCTGGCCCAACAGCGCGCATGAGCGCGGCGAGGGCATCAATGTGCTGACCGGCGCCGACGCCCCCGCACCCTATGGCGGCGCTGCCTTCCACGACAACAAAGTGTGGCTGCGCCGGGCGGGTGAGCTGGCGGCCTAGCGTCGTCGGTCTTCGGCATGATGCTCAGGACATCGCCCGCTGCGGATTGAGAGCGCGGCCCAACTTCATACCGGCAGGGTTTCGACCGCCTTTTTCCTGTTTTGCCGCTGACGGATGTCGTTTGCGACCGCCTGGGCTTCGATGCCGATTTCGCGCAGCAACCCGGTGACCGCGTTGTGAAAGCCGACCAGGTAGAGGCCGAGATCCGAGGCGCGCGCATTGACGCCGCTGGGACCCGGCTCGATGGCGGGTTCGAGGAACCTGGCATAGCCAGGCCGGTAGCCGGTGGCGAAGAGGATGGTGTCGAATTCGCCGTGCCTGCCGTCCGCAAAACGGGCGCCGCGTTCCGAAATCTCGGCGATGTCGGGCGCCACCTTGATCGCGCCTTCGCGGATCTTGCCGATGGTACCGACATCGATCACCGGAATGCGCGACGAAAGGGCGATCTGCTGCAGCAATCCGTGCTTCGGCCGTCTGAGCCCAAATTTCTCCAGCCTGCCCAGCACCAGATCGAGGATGATGGGGAACTGGGCGTCATTGATGCGCTGCGGCCCGAGCCGTGTCGCCATGCCGACCATCTGGATCGGCACGCCGAACAATTCGCGCGGCACGATGTGAACGCCGTCGCGCACCGAGATCGTCGGTCGGGCACCGCCTTCAGCCAGATCGAGCGCGATCTCCGCACCGGTGTTGCCCATGCCGATGATCAGCACCGATTGACCGGCAAAAGGCGTGGCGTTGCGATAGTCGGCGCTGTGCAGCGTCTTGCCCTTGAAGGCTTCGAGGCCGGCGAATCTGGGCAGCAAGGGCTCTGCATTGTAGCCGGACGCGATCACCACATGCGAAGCGCGTAAGGGACCGGACGTCGATTCCACCCGCCAGCCGCGGCCCTCCCGGGCGATCGTCCGCACCGTTTCGCCGAAGCGGGGCTCGAGGTCGAAACGTTTTGCGTAAGTGTCGAGATACTCGACCACGAGATGGCGCGGCACATAGCGTGGATAATCCCTGGGGAACGGGACGAAGGGCAGCGACGAGTAGCGCTTGGTCGTATGCAGATGCACGCGCTCGTAGTGGCGCCGCCAGGCTGGCGCGGCCTGCTGCTCCTTTTCGAGCATGACGAAATCCAGCCCGGCTTGCCGCAGGCAGGCCGCAACCGCCAGGCCCGCCGGCCCCGCACCGATGATCGCAACCGTGGTGCTGTCCCGCAACCGCGCCTCCGCCGCCATTTGCCGGCGCACCATGTCAGAAACCCGGCAGTGGCGCCACCGATCATCCAGGCAGCGGCACGGTCAATCCGACCTTCACACGGTCCATGGCGACGAAGGTGCGGAACTTCCGCACATTGTTGCTGCCGAAGAACAGTTTTCGCGTCAGCGCCTCGTAGGCGCCCATGTCAGCCACCGTGATGACGAGGATAAAGTCGGCCTCGCCGGTGACATAATAGCATTGCTGCACCTGCGGCTCTGCCGAGAATTGTCGCTTGGCCGCATCGATCAGTTCGGTGCGTTCGCTCTCCAGCTCGACCTCGACGAAAATAGTGATGGGCTGGCCGACGGCCGCAGGGTCGATGTTTGCGACATTGCCGGCAATGACGCCGGTCTGCTCCATGCGCTTGATGCGGCGCTGCACGGCCGGGGCCGACAGGTTCACCGCTTCGCCGATCAGGCGCTGCGGCGTCGTGTTGTCCCGCTGCAGGATGGCAAGGATGGCGAGATCGAAACTGTCGAGTGAAGGGGGCGGCTGAGGCACTGGCGTATCCTGACGAAACAAACTTGCATTTGGGAAGCCGAATTACAGCGCTTTTTGCGCGTATCCTGCAATATCTTCTCTCGGACGACGCCGAGGAGGAAACCGTCGATGTTCCTGCCCAATCGCAATGCCTTGCATCGCCGGCCGCTGGACGCTGCCGATGCCGAAACCCTCGGCATTGCCGGGGCGGACACGGTCGAGCGTTTCCTTGCCCGTCGTGACAATCACCGGACAACCCCGCTGCACGCGCTGCCGGCGCTGGCTGGCGAACTCGGTCTGGCTGCGGTCCATGTCAAGGATGAGGGTTTTCGCCTCGGCCTCGGCAGCTTCAAGGCGCTGGGCGGCGCCTATGCGGTCTTCCGCCTGGTCCTGGAGGAGGCCACCAAGCGGCTCGGCCGCCCCGTCGATATCGGCGATCTCGATCGGCCTGAAGTCCGGTCGGTTGCCGCGACCATGACGGTTGCTTGCGCCACCGACGGCAATCATGGCCGATCCGTCGCACAAGGCGCCGAGCTTGTCGGTGCCAAGGCGGCGATCTTTGTCCATGCCGGCGTCAGCGACGAGCGCGTCGCGGCCATCGCCCGCTATGGCGCCGAGATGTTCCGCGTCGATGGCAATTACGACGATTCGGTCAGGCAGGCCGCGCAGACCGCTGCCGAGAAAGGCTGGACGGTGGTTTCCGATACCTCATGGCGGGGCTACGAACGCATTCCGGGCCTCGTCATGCAGGGCTACACGGCGATCGTGCGCGAGGCGCTGCGCCAGCTCTCCGAACCGCCGACCCATGTCTTCGTGCAGGCCGGCGTCGGCGGCATCGCGGCGGCGATCGCCGGCCATCTCGCCATCGTGCTTGGCGAAGCCAGGCCGGTTTTCACGGTGGTGGAACCCGCCCGTGCCGCCTGCGTTTTCGGTGCCGCCAAGGCCGGGCATCCGGTCAAGATCGCGCATGACGAGGCGACGGTCATGGCGATGCTCGAATGCTACGAGGCTTCGCCGGTCGCCTGGCGGGTGCTGGCGCGTGTCGCCGACGCCTTCATGACGGTGGAGGAGGACGACGCCGTCGCCGTGATGCGGCGGCTGGCACGCCCGGCCGGCAACGATCCGGCCATCGTCGCCGGTGAAAGCGGCGGGGTCGGCCTTGCCGGGCTGATCCGGGCTATGGCCGATCACCGGACTGAGCTTAGCCTCGACACCACTTCGCGCGTGCTGGTCGTCAACACCGAAGGCGCGACCGATCCCCGCCGCTATGCCGAACTCGTCGGCATGAACCCGGCGGATGTGCTTGCCGGCAAGATGCTTTCTGGAGCGACGCCATGACCTCGATCGACGCGCAAAGGCTGCTTGGCCGCATCCGTGAGCTCGGCGGCATCGGTCGTGATGGCGAGGGCAGGCTGGTGCGGCTGGCAGCCTCCGATGCTGACAGGCTGGGTCGCGACCGCTTGGTCGGCTGGCTGCGCGAGGCCGGTCTCGAAATCGCCGTCGATCGCATGGGCAACATCTTCGGCATCTGGCAGGTGCCGGAGAATGCTGGCCATGCGCCGATCCTCATCGGCTCGCATATCGACACCGTCATCGACGCCGGCATTTATGACGGCTGCTATGGCGTGCTCGCCGGGCTGGAGGTGATCGAAACGCTGAAGGCGTCGGGTCTTGTTCCGTCGCGCCCGCTCGCGGTCGCCGCCTTCACCAATGAGGAAGGGGTGCGCTATTCCCCCGATATGATGGGTTCACTGGTCCATGCGGGCGGCGTCGGTATCGACGAGGCGCTGGCGGCCGTCGGCACCGACGGCAGCGTGCTGGGAGAGGAACTGGCCCGCATCGGTTATGCCGGCGACGAGGAGCCGGGCTTCCTCAAGCCGCATGTCTATCTCGAACTGCATATCGAGCAAGGCCCGGTCCTGGAACGCGAAGGCGTGCCGATCGGTGCTGTGGAGAACCTGCAAGGCATCTCCTGGCAGCGCATCACCATAGACGGCGTCGCCAACCATGCCGGCACCACGCCGATGTCGATGCGCAATGACGCCGGCTATGCGGCTGCGCGTGTCGTCACGTTCCTGCACGACCGTGCCAAAGCTTCGAACACGCCGACCGTTGCAACCGTCGGCACGATGCGCTTCGAGCCAAACGCCATCAATGTCATTCCCTCGCGCGCTGTCTTCACCGTCGACCTGCGCGACCCTTTCGAGGATCGCCTGCAAGCGGAGGAAGCGGCACTCGCCGCATTTCTTGAAGAATGCGCGGCCGCCGATGGCGTCGTGATCTCGGTCGAGCGGCTGGCCCGCTTCGAGCCGGTGATCTTCGACAGCCGCATCGTCGAACTGATCGAGGCTGCCGCGAAGCAACGCGGACTTGCGTCGAAGCGCATGACCTCAGGCGCCGGCCACGATGCGCAGATGATGGCGCGCCTTGCGCCCGCGGCGATGATTTTCGTGCCGAGCGCCGGCGGCATCAGCCACAATCCGCGCGAACATACCGCGGATGCCGAGCTTGTCGCCGGCGCCAACATCCTGCTTGATGTCGTCGGCCGCCTTGTGGATCAGGAGATATCAGGCAATGGCTGAAATCGACCGCGACGCGCTGAAGCTGGAGATGACCGGATGGCGGCGCGATCTGCACGCGCACCCCGAATTCGGCTTCGAGGAGAAGCGCACGGCGGCCTTCGTCGCGGCCAAGTTGCGCGAATTCGGCCTGGACGATGTCGCCGAGGGTGTCGGCGGCACCGGCGTCGTCGGCACTTTGAAGCGCGGCAGCGGCAACCGCGCCATCGCGCTGCGGGCCGACATGGATGCGCTGCGCATATCGGAGCAATCGACCCTGCCATACCGCTCCGGCAATCCCGGTCTCATGCATGCCTGCGGCCATGACGGCCACACGGCGATGCTGCTGGGTGCGGCCAAGCTTCTGGCCGGGGAGGGCGGTTTCGACGGCACCGTGCGCTTCATCTTCCAGCCGGCGGAGGAATGGGGAAAAGGCGCGTTGGCGATGCTCGACGATGGCCTGATGCAGCGCTTTCCCTTCGACGAGATCTTCGGCCTGCACAACGTGCCGGGCCTGCCCATCGGGCATTTCGAAACCCGCGCCGGTCCGGTCATGTCGGCCGAGGATATCTTCGAGATCGTGCTCAGCGGGCTGCGCGGCCACGCGGCGCGGCCGCATTCGGGTCAGGAAACGTTGGTCGCCGCCTGTGCGCTGGTCACCAACCTGCAAACCATCGTCTCGCGCCGGCTGAGCCCGGCGGACATTTCCGTGGTTTCGGTGACCGAATTGATCACCGACGGCACCCGCAACGCACTGCCGGGCCTTGCCCGCATCCTCGGCGACGCGCGCAGCTTCCGCCCCGAGGTCAGCGCCGAGATCGAACGCCAGATGCGCATCATCGCCGAAGGCATCGCTGCCGCCTACAATGTCACCGCCGAGGTCAACTACACCAGGGAGTTCGTGCCGTTGCGCAACGATGCCGAACTGGTCGATGCGGCTTTCGCCGCCGCCAGGACCGTTTTCGAGCCCGGCAATATCGCGGTCGCCCGCGAGCCGAGGACGGCGTCGGAGGATTTCGCCCGCTTTCTCGACCACGTGCCGGGCTGCTTCGTCTTCCTCGGCAACGGCGAGGTCTCGGCACCGCTTCACAATTCCGGCTACGACTTCAACGATGATGGGCTGCTGTTCGGCGTCGATTTCCATGTCGCCATCGCCAGGCAGCGGCTTGGGACTTGAAACCCCGGGGCTTTTCGCGGCATTTTACCGGGGGAAAAAGCCCGGAAAGGGTCGAAATCCTTGATCTCGCATGACGCTGCGGCAAGACTCAGCTAGCCTCCGTCATGCGGCGGACCTGATATCCGCCTGGCCGGCGCTATCAGATTACCTCCCAAGCGGCGCCGGCCTTCTTCCTCGCGCTAAATTAGCTTTCGTTAAATTTAGAATGCTCGCGCTTGGCGGAAGTTAGGGTTTTGCCGTCATGACTGCGGCAGGCTTTTGGTGTGCTGCGGGTTCATAGATGCGCGGGCGGAGCTGGATAAAGGCGTTGCGTCAGGACGAAGCGCGGCGGGTGCGCGTGCGTATCGCGGAACTCGAACGAAACTTGACCGCTGCCTCGGCCGAAACACGACAGCTGCGCCAGGACGCAGGCCATGAACTGCGCAATGCCAAGTTTCGCCTCGAGCGCCTCGAGGAATGCATCGCGGCGACGCGTTGAAGACGCAATCGTCTTGCGCAGGACACCAGCGCGAGGATCGTTCCCAGCTTTTTTCTCGCCACCTCTTCCAATCTCGGAACGAAGCGCGCCGGTTTGATTGCTGCGATTGCGCCGAGGGAACAAAACGCCCAGCCTCAGGTTGACCCAGCGAAGGAGGACCGTCGACATGATCCGTTTGCTTCTGGTTGGTACGCTGGCCCTTGTCACTTACCGTCTCGCCCGCAAGATGATCGACGAGGTACCCGACACTGTCGATCCGCTCTTGCTGCCGGCGCCCGCGAACGACCGCGAGGCGCTGCGCCGGCAGTCGGCGGCGATGGGCGTTGACCCGAAACGCTGACCTTCCTGTTCCACCGAATGGCGGAGCTGCTTCTCTGTTGCGAACAAAGCGGAAACGATGCTTGATGGGCGATGAACCTTGCCGCCCATGATTCGACCTTTTTGGACTCGACCGTCCAGCCGGCCTATCTCGCCCGGCTGAACGACGCGCAGCGTCAGGCCGTCGAACATGGCGACGGCAAGATTGCAGGCCCGCTGCTGGTCATTGCCGGCGCCGGCTCCGGCAAGACCAACACGCTGGCGCACCGCGTCGCCCATCTGATTGTCAAGGGAGCCGACCCGCGCCGCATCCTGCTGATGACGTTTTCGCGGCGCGCCGCATCCGAAATGGCAAGGCGTGTCGAGCGCATCGCCGGTGAAGTGCTCGGCCGCGACGCCACGGTGATCACGGATGCGCTGACCTGGGCCGGCACTTTTCACGGCATCGGCGCGCGGCTGTTGCGCGATTATGCGCTGGAGATCGGCCTCGATCCGGCCTTCACCATCCATGATCGCGAGGATTCCGCCGATTTGATGAATCTCGTGCGGCATGAACTCGGTTTCTCCAGGACGGAAGCGCGCTTTCCGACCAAAGGCACCTGCCTTGCCATCTATTCGCGCGCCGTCAACGCGCAGGCGCCGCTTGGTGAGGTCCTGGGATCTGCTTTTCCCTGGTGCGCCGGCTGGGCCGAGCAGCTCAAGCAACTGTTTGCCGGTTACGTCGAGGCCAAGCAGGCGCAGAACGTGCTCGATTACGACGATCTGCTGCTCTATTGGGCGCAGATGACGGCCGAGCCTGAAATCGCCACGCATCTGGGCGGACGTTTCGACCATGTGCTGGTCGACGAATACCAGGACACCAACCGGCTGCAGGCGTCGATCCTGCTTGCACTGAAACCCGACGGCGCTGGGCTGACGGTGGTCGGTGACGACGCGCAGTCGATCTATTCGTTCCGGGCCGCCGAGGTGCGCAACATCCTCGACTTCCCCGGGCAGTTCGCGCAAACCGCCGATGTGGTGATGCTGGAGCGCAATTATCGCTCGACCGAGACCATTCTGGCGGCTGCCAATGCGGTCATCGGCGAAGCCTCGGAGCGCTTCACCAAGAACCTGTGGTCGGAACGCAAGTCCGCCGACAAGCCAAGGCTCGTGACCGTGCGCGACGAGGTCGAGCAAGCGAACTTCGTTTGCGACACCATCCTGGCGGAGCGCGAGGCCGGCACCGCGCTGAAGTCCCAGGCGGTGCTGTTTCGTGCTTCGCACCACAGCGGGCCGCTGGAGATCGAACTGACGCGGCGCAACATTCCTTTCGTCAAGTTCGGTGGCCTGAAATTCCTCGATGCGGCCCACGTCAAGGATGTGCTGGCGGTACTGCGTTTTGCCGAAAACCCACGCGACCGTGTCGCCGGTTTTCGCGTGCTGCAGCTCTTGCCGGGCATCGGCCCTTCCGCCGCCGCGCAGATCGTCGAAGCCATGACGTCGGCGCTGGACGAGGCGATGGGCCTGGCCGGCTGGCGTCCGCCGCAGCGCGCCGCGGACGACTGGCCGGGTTTTGTGTCGCTCTATTCCGGCTTGCGGGCCGGCGCCAAATGGCCGGCCGATCTCGAACAGATCAGGCTCTGGTACGAACCGCATCTGGAGCGCATCCACGAAGATGCGATCACGCGCCGGGCTGATCTGCTGCAACTCGAGCAGATCGGGTCGGGCTATGCCTCGCGCGAACGCTTCCTGACCGAGCTGACGCTCGATCCGCCGGACGCGACCAGCGACCAGGCCGGGCCGCCGCATCGCGACGAGGACTATCTGATCCTGTCCACCATCCATTCGGCCAAGGGCCAGGAGTGGAAGAACGTCTTCGTGCTCAACACGGTCGACGGCTGCATTCCCGCCGATCTCGGCGTCGGCACCAAGGAGGACATCGAGGAGGAGCGCCGGCTGCTCTACGTGGCGATGACACGGGCCAAGGACAGCCTCAACCTGGTCATGCCGCAGCGCTTCTTTCCGCACGGCCAGGCGGCGCGCGGTGACCGTCATCTCTATGCCTCGCGCACGCGTTTCATTCCGGCCTCCATCCTTGCCGCGTTCCAGCAGCTTTCGTGGCCGCCCGCGCAAGCGGCGCAAGGCAGGGCACCCCGGCCGGAGGTGCGCGTCGACATCGGCGCGCGCATGCGCGGCATGTGGAAATAGCAGAGCCGGTGTCGCAGCCGCCGATCAGGATCGCCATCGCTGGCGCGCTCGGCCGCATGGGACGCCAGATGGCGCAGGCCGTGCAGGCCGATGCGCGCCTGGTGCTTGCCGGCTGCTTTCACCGGCCAGGCAGTGCTGGTGATGGGCTGATGAGCCGCGACGAGGCGCTTGCCACAGCCGACGTCGTCATCGACTTCACCACGCCGGCGGCTTCCGCCGATCTCGCCAGCTTCTGTGCGGAGCGCGGCGGGCCAGCACTGGTGATTGGCTCGACAGGTTTCGATACCGCCGAACTGGCGACCATCGCCGCCGCCGCGAAAACCGTCGCTATCGTGCGGTCCGGCAGCTTCTCGCTCGGGCTCAACATGCTGGTCGGATTGGTCGGGCAGGCGGCGCGGGCACTCGGCCCGCAGGACTGGGATGCCGAGATTTTCGAGGCGCATCATCGCCACAAGGTCGATGCGCCATCGGGCACGGCGCTGATGCTGGGCCAAGCCGTCGCCGGCGGACGCGGCGTCGAACTGGACACGGTTGCCAGGCGCGTCCGCGATGGCCACGCCGGCGCGCGACCGGCTGGCGAGATCGGCTTTGCGGTGGCGCGGGGCGGCAGCATCGTCGGTGAGCACAGCGTCAGCTTCTGCGCCGAGGGCGAGACCGTCACCCTGTCGCATGCGGCCTGCGACCGTATCATGTTTGCGCGTGGCGCCATCGCCGCAGCACTCTGGGTGGCGGGCCGTGCTCCCGGCGAATATGACATGCGCGACGTGCTGGGGCAGGGCGCTCGGGCGTGACGCTGCGAACCAATTTTTTTGTCTCGCCGCTGAAAGCCAGCTGAAAGCTTGGGCATGTCATGACAGTTTTGCGGTGTCACCGCATGTCCGGCCCGCGACGGTCGGCGAGGGAGGAATGCGGCGCGGCTTCACAGCGCGTCGCCCAAATGGAGGAAGTTTTTGTGACCGGTTTCATCTCGAAGTGTGCCTTGCGCACGGCTGCCTTGACGCTTGCCATCACCGCCACGGGCGCCACAGTGGCATCGGCGGCCGACGAAAAGATTTCCATCATGGTGGGTGGCTACGAAAAGCAGATCTATCTGCCTGCCAAGCTCACCGAAGCCCTGGGCTACTTCAAGGACGAGGGCCTCGACGTCGAGTTGCTGAACGAACCGGCCGGCGTCGATGCCGAAAACGAGATGCTGGCCGGCGCCGTGCAAGGCGTTGTCGGCTTCTACGACCATTGCATCGACCTGCAGGCCAAAGGCAAATTCGTCGAGTCCATTGTCCAGTTCAGCCAGGCGCCCGGCGAGGTCGAACTGGTTTCGACGAAGCATCCCGAGATCAAGTCGCCGGCCGATTTCAAGGGCATGAACCTCGGTGTCACCGGCCTCGGCTCCTCGACAAACTTCCTGACGGAATACCTTGCCGTGAAGAACGGCCTGAAGCTGGGTGAATTCACCTCAATCCCCGTCGGCGCCGGGGATACGTTCATCGCTGCGATGCAGCAGGACAAGATCCAGGCGGGCATGACGACCGAACCGACCATCACCCGACTACTCAAGACGGGTGAAGCCAAAGTCCTTATAGACATGCGTACGTTGGAAGGCACCAAGGCCGCGCTCGGCGGCACATACCCGGCCGCCTCTCTCTACATGCAGACGGACTGGGTCGAGGCCCACAAGGATGTGGTGCAGAAGCTGGCCAATGCTTTCGTCAAGACGCAGAAGTTCATCAATAGCCATAGCGGCGCTGAAATCGCCGACAAGATGCCGAAGGACTACTATGTCGGCGACAAGGAAGGTTATGTGAAGGCCCTCGATGCCGGCAAGGCGATGTTCACCGCCGACGGCATAATGCCCGAGGGCGGCCCCGAGACGGTGCTGACTGTGCTGTCGGCCTTCAAGAAGGAACTGCAAGGCAAGCAGATCGACCTGTCGAAGACCTATACGACGGAATTCGTCAAGAACGCGAAGTGACCCGTCTGCCGGCGCGATGCACCGCATCGTGCCGGCAGTCGTCTGGTTTTTCACGCCCGGCGGCCCTGGCCGACGGCAGTCTTCGTTCGAACCCGGAGTAGCCCAGCATGGCACAAGAAAAAAGCGCACCGGCAATTGAGCTGATCAATGTCAGCCGCCGCTTCCTGTCACCCACCGGCAAGTCGCTGACCGCGATCCGTGATTTCACCATGACCGTCGAGCGGGGCGAATTCGTCGCCGTTGTCGGCCCGACCGGCTGCGGAAAGTCCACCACACTCAACCTCGTCACCGGATTGGCGAGCCCAAGCGCGGGCGAGGTCAGGGTCATGGGCGCACCCGTCAAGGGCATCGATTCCCGCATCGGCTTCGTCTTTCAAAGCGACGCGCTGTTTCCATGGCGCACGGTGATCGAGAACGTCATGGCCGGGCCGCTCTTCCGTGGCAAGGCCAAGGCAGAAGCGACGGCGGCGGCGCGCGACTGGCTTGCGCGCGTCGGCCTGGCGCGGTTCGAACATCACTATCCGCACCAGCTCTCCGGCGGCATGCGCAAGCGCGTGGCACTGGCGCAGACCTTCATCAATGGTCCCGAGATCCTGCTGATGGACGAGCCTTTTTCCGCGCTCGACGTGCAGACGCGTGTTCTCATGCACGAGGAACTGCTGCGTCTGTGGTCCGAAGCCAGGGCCTCGGTCGTTTTCGTCACCCATGACCTGGAGGAAGCAATAGCGCTGGCCGACAAAGTCTATGTGCTGACCGCCGGGCCGGCGACGGTGAAGTCGGTCTACACCATCGACCTGCCGCGCCCGCGCGTCGTCGCCGACATCCGCTACGAGCAAAGCTTCATCGACTATTCGCGCACTATCTGGGCCGATCTCAAGGAAGAGGTCGAGACCAGCTATGCACGCGCTGCCGCGTGAGGGAGGATATAATGACCGATGCCGCCATCGACATCAGGGCAGGAAGCTTCAAGCCGGGAACCTCGGACGCCGAAATAGAAGCCGCCGCCGCCAAGGCCGCGCAGCATCGCCGCCGCACGGTGATCTTCTGGCGGTATGCCATCCTCATCGTCTTCCTCGCCGCCTGGGAAATCGCCGGGCGCAAGGCCTGGATCGATCCGTTCTTCTACGCCACGCCAAGTGCGATCGCGCAGAGGCTCTATGAGTGGATGACGGAAGGCACGTCCGAAGGGCCGCTCTGGTACCATCTCTATGTCACGATGGAGGAGTCTGTCCTCGGCTTCGTCACAGGCTCGGTTGCCGGCATCATCATCGGCGTCGCGCTTGGCCGCAACCGCATGGCCGCCGATATTTTTTCCATTTACATCAAGGTGATCAACTCCATCCCTCGCGTGGTGCTGGCGCCGATCTTCATCATGATCCTCGGCCTTGGCCTTGCTTCGAAAGTGGCACTGGCCTTCGTCATGGTGTTCTTCGTCGTCTTCCACAACGCCTTCCAGGGCGTGCGCGAGGCAGACCGTGCGATGATTGCCAATGCCCGTATCCTCGGCGCCTCCGACTGGCAGCTGACCCGCTCGGTGATCGTGCCGTCGGCGATGAGCTGGATCTTCGCCAGCCTGCACGTCAGCTTCGGCTTCGCCATCATCGGCGCCATCGTTGGCGAGTTCGTCGGCTCACGCTACGGTATCGGGCTCTTGATCAACATCGCCAAGGGCTCGTTCGATGCCGCAGGCATGTATGCGGCGATCGTCATCATCATGGTGGTGGCGCTGGGCGCGGAATATCTGATGACCATGGTCGAGAACCGGCTGGCGAAATGGCGTCCGCAGCCGCTGCACGAGACGCAGTAAGCAGATCCGACCGGGCAGGGCCCTTAGCCGCAGGCCAATGGCAGACGCACCTAGCCGCCGGCCAATGGCAGGCGCACCTCGACCACCAGGCCGGCGGCCGCGCCATCCGCAAGGGTGACGCGGCCGCCGGCATTTTCCACCACCTCGCGCACGATGGCGAGCCCGAGCCCGCTGCCATCGTCGGTCGCGCCGGCGAGCCGGTAGAAGCGCTCGAAGACATGGTCGCGCTCGTCGGCGGGTATGCCTGGCCCGTCGTCGGTAACCGTCAGCACCGCCTCGCCATCGGTGGCGGCGAGTTTTACGGTGACAGTGCCGCCTGTCGGTGTGTAGCGCAGCGCGTTGTCGACCAGGTTGACGATCATCTCCCGCAGCATCGTGCCGTCGCCGATGACCGGTACGGAGCCGGTCTCATCGAGACCAAGATCGATGTTGCGATCGATGGCCCTCGGCGCGTGCGTTTCCAGCACTTGGCGCGCGGCTTGCGTCAGGTCGATGCGGTCGGCGCGCGGTCGCCGGCTACCTGGTTCAGCGCGCGACAAGGTCAGGAGTTGCTCGGCCAGCCGCGCCAACCGGGCGGAGCTTGCCTGCAGGGCGACAAGCGCTTCGCGGCGCGCATCGACAGCGGTTTCGCGCAGCGCGTAGCTCGCTTGCGTCGACAACAGCGCCAGCGGCGTGCGCAGTTGATGCGCGGCATTGGCGATAAAACGGCGCTGTGCCGCCATCTGCGCCCGCACCCGCTCCATATAGGCGTTGAGTGCATCGACCAGCGGCCGGATTTCGCTCTGCGCACCGGCGACTTCGATGGGATCGAGTTCGCTGCGTTTCGGTGAACGCACTGCGTCGCGCAGCCTGATGAGTGGCGCCAACCCTCGCCGCAGGCCGAGCAGCACGAAGACGCCGGCAATCGCCACCGGCGCCAGTTGCTGTGTGAAGGCGCTGAACCAGAGATGCCGTACCATCGCGTCGTGGCCGAAAAGCGTGACGCCGACGGTGACCGATATCGGCGAGTCTTCGCCGGCGCCGACCACGGCGTGCGTAAACGTCAGCAGCCGCAGCGTCTGGTCGCGATAGGTCGCTTCCATACTGGGACGCCCGGGAGTCCTGGGCAGCCCGGGATAACCGGTCAACAGACGTCCGCCCGCAGCCTCGACACCGTAGTAGACCCTGTCGCGGTCGCCGGTATCGAACATCTCGAGCGCTGCCGGCGGCACCGTGGCGTTGATCACTCCGTCGGTCATTGCGACCTGCTCGGCAATCATCCGTGCCGACCCGACCAGCATGCGATCAGTGATCAGATCGGCGGTCGCCAGTGCATTGCCATGGCTGGTCCACAGATTGACGGTGGCGAGCCCGGCGAGCGGCAGCACCACCCAGGCCAGCAATTGCAGGCGAAGGCTGTTAATCCTCATGGCGCCAAATCCTCATGGCGCTAAATCATCGTGGCGCAAGAGGTAGCCGAGGCCACGCAAGGTGGCGATCTGGACCCGCGACCCCTCAAGCTTCTTGCGCACACGATGCACATAGATCTCGATGGCGCTTGGATCGGCATCGGTCTCGAAATCATAGATCGCGGCGGACAATGCGGCCTTGCTCACGGTGCGTCCCGCCTTGATCATCAATTGCTCGAGCACGGCATGTTCGCGCGGCGTCAGTGCCAGCGTCTCGCCGCCGAGCGAAAACAGTCTGGTGTTGGTGTCGAAGACGAGGTCACCGCAGGCAACGACGGGTGCCGTCCGGTCATTGGCGCGGCGCAGTTGGACGCGGATGCGTGCTTCGAGCTCCTCGATCTGGAAGGGCTTCGCCAGATAGTCGTCGGCGCCTTCGTTGAGGCCTTTGACCCGGCCATCGAGGCTGGCGTTGGCGGTAAGTACGATCACGGGCACCCGGTTGCCGCGCGTTCGCAGCATGCGCAGCACTTCCAGTCCGCTCATGCGAGGCAGCGCAAGATCGAGAATGACAAGCGCGTGGTCGCCCGCGGCAAGCGCATGCTCGACATCCTCGCCGTCATGGACGATGTCGACGACATAATTCGCCTGGCGCAAGGTCTTGCCCAGCCAGTCCGCCAGTTCGCGATTGTCCTCCACAAGCAGCAATCGCATGTTTATTGCCGTTCCAGCATCCGCCTGCTTCCGGTCTCAACGGGCCGCCTGGGCTCGATCGGCGCCCCCATTCGGCAATCGGACCCGAAATGATCGATAGTATCGATCGCAACGCAAGGCAAATCCGGATTGGCGGCGGCCGGCGACGGTTTTTCGCAGGCTAAGGTAGCCCGTTCAGAGTATTAATCGAACCGAACGGTTCGGTTCTGGTTGACGGATTGTATCGCAGACGGTGAACAATGGCCCTAGTCTGCCTTGGCTTGCGCCCCAGGACAAAACGCTAATAGACTGAAAACATTTGAAAAATCAGACTGAAAATGCTGCACCGCAATATTCATTGTCTATAATATAATGAAGTTCTGCAAAATCGATGCGACTGGAAATCCCAAAAGGCCTTCCCCATCTGCAGGTGGTCCGAGCGACGCGAAATCCTCCCAAGGGCACGCCACTAGACGGACAGAACAGAGAAATTCTGGAGTAAATAAAATGACCAAGATCGCTCTTACCGCCGCCGCTATCCTCGTTGCCACGGGCACCGCTTTTGCCGGCAGCGACAATTATGGCTCGGCCAACGCCAACCAGCCCGCCGCCACTGTCGACCATTCGGTCACCGCTTCGACCTCGAAGTCGACGGCCGCGTCGGTCCAGGCTCCGCAGGGCGCTGACCGCAACCTCTTCGGCCGCTAATCGCGACTGCCAATCCATCCAACCTTCAAATTCAGGAGTACTTGAAATGACCAAGATCGCACTCACCGCCGCTGCCATCCTCGTTGCCACCGGCACTGCTTTTGCCGGCAGCGACAACTACGGCTCCAACAACGCCAACCAGCCGGTTGTCAGCCAGTCGACCTCCAACGTCGACACCTTCCACACCGGCTCTATTCTGAAGTCCGACAAGGCGCAGGCTGATGCCAATGCCAACGTTCCGGCTCAGTCGGGCCAGGGCATCTGGGGCCGCTGATCCCTTCAAGCATCGCGTGACTACCGTGACTACAAAGAGCGGTGGGCCTGGCCCGCCGCTCTTGTTTTTTGCGGAAGAGTAGGGTGAGCCAACCCCGGGGCAGGCCATGCCGGACTGCCATCGCGCGGGCGCAGCCCCGCGTGTTCATTGCGGATCGAACCAATCGGTTCAATTAATGTTGACGAGCCGTGAGCGCACTGCGAATCCGTGCCCGGCGAAACAAAGCTCAATGCTTCGTGAATTGCGCAATAAATGACTGACATTGTTGACGAAAAGCACTGCTGCTCAAATCTGTGTCTCAACCTCGAGGTCCGCAATCGGGCCGTGAAGGAACATCTTCGTGATTGGAAGCCGGCGAACGAAAACCCACTTTGAGGTGGTCCGAGCGACGCGAAATTCCTCCCCAGGGCACGCCACTTGACGGACAGACCAGAACGACTGGAGTAAAGAAAATGACCAGGATCGCACTTACCGCCGCCGCCATTCTCGTTGCCACGGGCAGCGCCTTCGCCGGTAGCGGCAACTATGGCTCCGACAACGTCAATCAGCCGGCTGTCACCGCGCCAGCGGGCAAGATCGACCACAGCTACACGGCTTCGATCCGCAAGCCGGTCGAACACCGCGACTTCAAGCTGACGCCCGATTCGAACCAGCCGGAGTCCGGCCAGGGTAACTGGGGCAACTGATCCACGCAGGGCCTCGACTACCTCGACGACAAAGAGCGGTGGGCCTGGCCCGCCGCTCTTGTTTTTTGGATGAGTCCAAGGGCATTGGCCGTATCGGCCGATCTTCGCAGTCGGCAAAAAATTCCCGTCCAGGAATAAACCCAAGCTGCTTCTGGTCTTCTCCTCAGCGGAACCGTCCTCCCAAGACGCCGCCCAACGGATGAACCAGGAGATTGAAATGAACAGACTTGCTCTCGCTACCGCCGCTATCCTTGTCGCAACCGCAGGTGCATTCGCTGGCAGCGACCACTTTGGCTCCGACAATGCCAACCAGCCTGTTGCCCCGATCACCGGCGTGGATCACGACGCCACTGGCGCCGTCAGCAACAACACGAATATGACCGGGCACAAGGCCGACACCAAGATGAAGCCCGCAACCGACTGGCCGGAGCCCGGCCAAGGCATCTGGGGCAATTGATGTCAGCGGTGCGGCAGGCCTGATCCGCCGTACTCGCCAGACACCGGATTTCTACCTTAAATCCTTCGGCCGCAGGCAATGTGTCAGCCGGGCGGCCGACAGGCCAGACCAATCGTCTTCAAAGACAAAGCGCGCGAGAGCTGTTGTCGGAAACTTTTCCTCGAGCCTCTCGCGCGCCTTGGCCTCCGATCCCGGTCCGGCAATCTGTTTTGCCAAATCCTCAAGGCCTGGATTGTGGCCGAGAACCAGCAGGCAGCCGCTCGACGGGTCTGCTTTGCGTATCTGGCGCAGAATATCCGCCGCTGACGCATCGTAGAGTGCTTCGGCAAACGCGACGCGAGGATGCACGGGCAGTTCCGCAGCCACCAGCCGCCACGTATCGCGGGTGCGCAGTGCCGGCGAAACCAACGCCAGGTCCGGCAGCCAGTCGCGCGCGGCAAGCTCGCGGCCGATCAATCGGGCTGCCTTCACTCCACGGTCCGCCAGCGGCCGGTCGAAATCATCGAGGTCAGGATCATCCCAGCTCGATTTGGCGTGGCGCAGCAGAAGCAGCTGTCTCATCGGCATCGTTCAGGACCAGGGAATGTCGGCATTGAAATCCTTGCCATATCCACCACCATACCGCGCGCCCGTGGTGGTATCAAAGGCCGCCGCCAAAGTACCGAAGATGAACAGGCCTACAAATCGCTCGTTCCGATCCCACCTGACGGTGACATCTGCCCCGGTGATCGCCCACGCGCCTGAGCGAATATGAATTCTGCCGGCGACCGGTTCAGATGCCTGGCCCTTGATTTCGCTCAGATAGAAATAGGCCGTGGCATTTTGTGGTCCTTCGGTCTCATCGTATTCGAAGACACCGGCAAGATCACCTTTTCTTCGAATTGCGCTGTCAAAGACATCCAAGAGTTCGATCCTAAAGCAGCGTCGAGACATCGCGCGCGCCGTGCACAATGCGCACGATCTCGATCTGTCCCTCGGCCAGGCGACAGAGGATCAGATAGTTGCCAATGGTCAATGCTCTGGCGTCGACGCAGATGACGGGTCTGCGCGGTCCAGATTCGGGAAAGGCAGCAAGCTGCAGGATGCGCTCGGCGATAGCATCCAGAAAATGGTCGGCGGCACGTGGGCTCCCCTCGGCGACGGCAAGCCAGATATCGACAAGATCATTTTCCGCCGCTGGGCTGCGGATGATCGGGATTCTTGCCATAGGCTATTTCTTGGCGGCTTCAACGAGCCGGCTGCGGGCCTTCCGCTTGATGTCTTCGACGTCAAAAGCAGCAAATGGACCGCTCTCCAGCCCGTCCGTCCAAGCCTGACGCAATCGGTCCACTTCGGCCTCGCGGAGCGGTTGACGCAGGCGCCACTCGCGTAGCGCCTCGCGGATCACTTCGCTTGCCGATCCATAGCGACCGCTGCCGACGGCGTCCTTGACCATCGCCAGCAGTTCAGGGGAAAGCGCCACGCTGACTTTTTCGACTGTCGTCATCGAATTGTCTCCTTGAACGGCAAGTAGCAATATTTGCTACCAACCTCAAGGTTAGGGCGTGATCCGCGCCAGATGCTCCAGGTCGGCTTCCTCGCGCAGCGGGTCGGGCGCCATCACCACCGAGGTGCCGTTGTCGGCATCGTCGGCAAAGTGAGCAAGCACGGCGCGGCCGGCCTCCATGCGTGCCTTGCCTTCGGCGACGAGTCCCAGCGCCAGCGGATAGAGCCGGTGCTCGGCCTTGAGCACCCGGGCTGCCAGCGTATCGGCATTGTCGCCGACCATCACCGGCACAGCCGCTTGGGCGATGATCGGGCCGTCATCCATCTCGGGCGTCACGAAATGCACCGTGCAGCCATGGATGCGGATACCGGCGGCCAGCGCCCTTGCATGGGTGTCGAGGCCCTTGAAGGCCGGCAGCAGGGCAGGGTGGATGTTGATCATGCGACCCTGCCATTTCTGGACGAAGCCGGGGGTCAGGATGCGCATATAGCCGGCCAGCGCCACGATCTCGGCTTTGAAGGCCGTAAGTGCTGCGTCGATCGCCGCGTCATGTGCTTGCTTACTGCCGTGGTCGGTGCGGGAAATGACCTGGATGGCGATGCCGCGTGCCTTGGCGATGCCGAGGCCGGCAGCGTCCGCCTTGTCGGAGATGACGCCGACGATCTCGGCCGGGAAGGCCGGATCGCTGGCCGCCGCGATCAGCGCGGTCATGTTGGAGCCGCGCCCCGATATCAGGACGACGGTGCGTTTTCTCTGCGTGCTCATAGGCCGATCGAGCCCCGATAGATGACGCCGGCGTCCCGGCGCGGCACGATGCGGCCGATCGGCGTCACCGTCTCGCCGGCTTCCTGCAGCACGGCCGCGACCTGAGCTGCCTGACCCGAAGCGACAGCCAAAATCATGCCGACGCCGCAGTTGAAGGTGCGCATCATCTCCTCCGGCGCCACGCCGCCGGTCTTGGCCAGCCACGAGAACACGGGTGGCACGTCGATGGCTTCGAGATCAAGCTCGGCCGAAAAATCCTTGGGCAGCACGCGCGGAATGTTTTCCGGGAAGCCGCCGCCAGTGATGTGGGCCAGCGCTTTTATGCCATGCGTGTTGCGGATCGCCTTGAGGAGCGATTTCACATAGATGCGGGTCGGCTCGAGCAGCGCCTCGGCCAGCGTCGCCTCGTCGTTGAACGGCGCCGGATCGCTCCACGCCAGGCCGCTCGCGGCAACGATGCGGCGCACCAGGGAAAAGCCGTTGGAATGGAGGCCGGAAGAGGCAAGGCCGAGCAGCACATCGCCTTCGACGATGTCGTCGGTAGGCAAAAGCTGCCCGCGTTCGGCCGCGCCCACCGCAAAGCCGGCAAGGTCGTAGTCCTTGCCGTGATACATGCCGGGCATTTCGGCGGTCTCGCCGCCGATCAGCGCGCAGCCGGCCTGGCGGCAACCCTGCGCGATGCCGCCGACGATCGCGGCACCTTGTTCGGGATCGAGTTTGCCGGTGGCGAAATAGTCGAGGAAGAACAGCGGTTCCGCGCCCTGCACGACGATGTCGTTGACGCACATGGCGACAAGGTCGATGCCGATCGTGTCGTGCTTGCCGGCATCGATGGCGATCTTGAGCTTGGTGCCGACGCCATCATTGGCGGCGACCAGCACCGGATCGGTGAAACCGGCTGCCTTCAGGTCGAACAGGCCGCCGAAGCCGCCGATCTCGCCATCCGCGCCTGGTCGGCGCGTCGCGCGCACCAGCGGCTTGATCTTCTCCACCATAAGATTGCCGGCATCGATGTCGACGCCGGCCTCGGCATAGGTGAGCCCGTTTCTGCGCTTGGCCGTTTTGTTCTGGCCCGTTTTGTGCTGGCCGGTTTCGCGCTTGCTCATCGCAATGTTCCTGCTCGTTTGCGGGCTCTTCGCATGAACGGTTTCGGTCCGCAAGGATAACGGCCGAACCGGGCGCCGTTTGGCCCGACAAAAGCGTGGATAGCCGGGGCATTGCACACTGCGTCTGCTGCCGGCCCAGCCTGCTTCTCCCTTGCCTCGGTCCTCCATCTCCCTCATCTATTTCAGGGCATAATACGGCGGGACAATGCCTTGACCATCCCCAACCTGATCACCATCCTGCGCCTTGTCCTGGTGCCTGCCTTGGTGCTGGCCATGTTGCAGGCGCGCTGGGACTGGGCTTTTGCCGGCTTCGTCGTTGCCGGCATTTCCGACGGTGTCGACGGTTTCATCGCCCGCCGCTTCAACCAGCAATCCAGGTTAGGCGCCTATCTCGATCCGTTCGCCGACAAGCTGCTGCTGGTTTCGGTGTTCGTCGTCATGGGCTTCATCGCGCAGTTGCCGCTTTGGCTGGTCGTCACCATGGTGTCGCGCGATGCGCTGATCGTCTGCGCGGTCCTGCTGTCCACGGTGATGGCTCATCCAGTCGAGATAAAACCGTTTCTGGTGTCGAAGGCCAATACCGCCATCCAGATCGTGCTGGCGGCGGTTGTGCTGGGGGAACTCGCCTTTGCCGTGCACCTCGACCCTCTGCGGCCAGCCCTCATATTGCTGTCCGGGGTCTTGACCGTGACTTCGGCCGCGGCCTATCTCGTGGCTTGGCTGAGGCATATGAGCGGCTATGGCGAAGGCGGTAAATCAGGCTGACAAGCCCATCGACAGCAAGGCTGCCCGCAAGCCGGCCGCCCGCAAAGCGGTGGCGCGGGGCAAGGCCGCCGATGACCAGATCGTCGTCGTGCCGGCCGGCGAGACGGCGGCGGAGGCCGAGGCGTCGTCCACGTTCCACCGGCAGATCTTCTTCTGGCTGGCGGGTGCCGCGATCCTGGCGCTTTTTCTTTATGTCTTCAGCGCCATCCTGCTGCCCTTCGTCGCCGGCATGGTGCTTGCCTATTTCCTCGATCCGGTCGCCGACCGCCTGCAGCGGCTTGGCCTCAGCCGCTTCATGGCGACGGTGGTCATCCTCATCACCTTCCTCATCGTGCTGGTGCTGGCCTTCGTCATCCTCATTCCGGTGCTGGCGACGCAGATGGCCGATTTCGCCGGCAAGCTGCCAGAGTACCTGACCCGGTTGCAAAGCCTGATCACCTCCTTTGATCCGAAATGGCTGGAGCAGAGATTCGGCGTCAACGCCAACGGCCTGCGCGACGGGCTGAATTCGCTGCTGACCTCCGGCTTCGGTCTGATAACCACGGTCTTCACCTCCCTGTGGAGCTCCGGCTTGGCGCTGGTCTCGGTGGTCAGCCTGTTCGTGGTCACGCCGGTCGTCGCTTTTTACATGCTGCTGGACTGGGATCGCATGGTGGCGATCATCGACAGCTGGGTGCCGCGCGACAACGTCGCGACGGTGCGCGCGATTGCGCGCGATATCAACACCGCTACCGCCGGCTTCGTGCGCGGCCAGGGCACGCTGTGCCTTGTCCTGGGCGCCATGTATGCCACCGGCCTGACGCTGACCGGGCTGAATTTCGCCATCCTCATCGGCCTGTTCGCCGGGCTGATCTCCTTCATCCCCTATGTAGGCTCGTTGACCGGGCTGGTGCTGGCCGTCGGCGTCGCCTTCGTCCAGTTCTGGCCCGACTGGACGATGATCGTCGCCGTCGCCGTGGTCTTCTTCATCGGCCAGTTCATCGAAGGCAACATCCTGCAGCCCAGGCTGGTCGGCAAGAGCGTCGGCTTGCATCCGGTATGGCTGATGTTCGCGCTGTTTGCCTTCGGCGCGCTGTTCGGCTTCGTCGGCCTGTTGATTGCCGTGCCGGCTTCGGCGGCGATTGCGGTGCTGGTCCGGTTTGCCATTGCCCGTTATCTCGAATCGCCCCTCTACAAGGGCCATGCGACAGAACCCTTGCCGCCACTGCCGGCCGATCGCGGCGGCGGCCATCGCACGCAACCGCGTCGCTGAAGTGACTGCCCAGCGAACCGATCCGCCGCGCCAACTGCCGCTCGATCTCGGCCATGGCACCGGCTACTCGCGCGACGAACTGGTCGTCTCCGGCACCAACAACCAGGCGGCGGCGTTGGTCGACCGCTGGCCGGATTGGCCAGCGCCAGTGGTGGTGCTGGCAGGTCCCGCTGGTTCGGGCAAAACGCATCTGGCCTCGATCTGGCGTGCCCGCGCCAACGCGGTGGCCGTCGACGCCGGGCGCATGGGCGACAGCATCGCCAATCTCGGCACGCGGTCGGCGCTCATCGACGATATCGATATCGGCGCGGTCGACGAGCAAGGCCTCTTCCATTTGATCAATGCCGTGCGCGGCGCCGGCTCGACGATGCTTCTGACGGCGCGGCGCTTTCCGTCGGCCTGGGGCGTCAAGCTGCCCGATCTTGCCTCACGGCTGAAGGCGGCGGCAACCGTCGAGATCCACGAGCCCGACGATCTCTTGCTCGCCGGCGTCATCACCAAGCTGTTCGCCGACCGACAGGTCGAGGTCGAGCCGCATGTCGTGCAGTATCTGGTACGGCGCATCGAGCGTTCGCTCGCAACCGCGATGCGTGTGGTGGAGCGCCTGGATCGCACCGCCTTGGAGCGCAAGATGCCGATCACAAGGGCATTGGCCGCCGAGACCGTCAACGCCATGGATGAAGGGCAGGGCGAGTTCGAGATTTGATGGGCTTCGGTGTTCCAGTGTGATTCCCCGTCTCGACGCCTGTCCCGTTTTGGGAAACAAGACTGGCACCCGTCTTGCATCGTGAGCTTGCCGGCTGACCCCGGTCCTGATTGCGTTCCAAATCAGGTTGTAGGCTCGCCGGGATTGAGGCGGTTGGGGTTCTCGCCCGGCGAGCTTGCCTTCAAATGCATGCCGTTTGCCGGGAGATTGCTTTGTCGTCGGATGAACAGCGGCCAATCACAGCCACATTCCGACGAAATGCCGAACCAACAGATAGATGGCGGAATGCGCGGCGATATAACTGGCCGCGACCAGCACGAACATCCCGATGCTGGCAGGCCAGGAACGCGAAGCGGCTGTCCCCGGTGCCAGCTTGGCTTGCCTGCGGCTCTCTCTATTGTTCCACATCGCCAGCGCCGCACAGGCGATTGCCCACGCCGCCATGAACGGAATCGTCACGCCCGCATAGGCAAAATAGGCCGGCCCGAACAGCGACACCCATGCATCGATCCCAAACACCGCAAATCCCCCGTTTGCCGAAGTTTAAGCCGGCAATGGCGAGGGAAGCGAGCCGGAAATGGTGAAACGCGAATGAGGGCCAACCCCTTCGGTGCCATCGGTATCGCATTTTAAAGAGAAATGGTCGGAGTGGAGAGATTCGAACTCCCGACCCTCTGGTCCCAAACCAGATGCGCTACCAGGCTGCGCTACACTCCGAACGGTCTGTTGCCTATTCATTTCGGTGTTACATGGCAAGTGCAAAAACCTTGCCGCCGGTGCCAATGCGCAGTAATGACGGCCAAGGGGCGGTGATGCCGCCTTGCACAACAAAGAGGTGGCCATGTCCGCGCGCATTTTCAGCCCAGCCAAAACCGCGATGCAGTCCGGCAAGGCCAAGACCGGCCACTGGGTGCTGGAATTCGATCCCGAGATGCGCAAAAAGATCGATCCCCTGATGGGCTACACCACGTCGGGAGACATGAGAAGCCAGATCAGGCTCACCTTCGGCACCAAGGAAGAGGCGGTGGCCTACGCTGAAAAGGAAGGGCTTGCCTTCCGCGTCGAAGAGCCGAAAGAACCTAAGCGCCGCCAGATTTCCTATGCGGAGAATTTCCGCTATGACCGCAGAACGCCCTGGACGCATTGACCGGCTAGCCCGGCGCGCGCCAGCGCCACTATCTACCGGCCCCGAGCCGGCCAGCGGTCCCGTAGCTCAGCTGGATAGAGCACCGGCCTTCTAAGCCGATGGTCACAGGTTCGAATCCTGTCGGGATCGCCATAATTTCAATGGCTTATGGAACCACAATTGGCTCGCGGCGCGCCTTGCATTCAGACATGGCCAGCGTCTTGTGGAGGGGATGACGCTAATGCATGTCGCCCGGAAGTGTCCTCGGTTCCGGGATAACGACATGCATAAAATCAGGAGCTTACAGCAGGTCGGGCGAATCCTATTCGCCGCGACATGCTGTAGTCGATAGGCAATCAGCTTGTTCGGAGCGGATCGCTCAAGACTTTCGTCACCCCCACCCAAATCAGCGCACCGTGCTCGGCACGGGCGTGTTGAGAAGCTGCTGTTCCCAAAGATACGCGATGCCGCTGCCGCCGAAGTGCTGGATGAGAATCTCGGTCAGCTCCTCGACATGCTCGGTGCGCGCCCAATCGCGTTGCCATTCGCCAGCGAGCGCCATCACGGTCATCACGTTCGCGCCGGCGGTGATCATGCGCTGGATGGCAACTTCGTGAGACTCCTTCGAAATCCCGCCCGACGCGTCGGTGATCACGGTCACGTCCCAGCCTTCGCCGGCGGCCTGGATCACAGGCATTGCGACGCAGACCTCGGTCCACAGTCCGGCGATGATCAGCTGCTTGCGGCCGGTCGCCTTGACGACGTTCACCACATTCTCGTCCTGCCAGGTGTTCACCCAGGTGCGATCGATGACTTCCTGGCCCGGAAATACGTCGGTGATCTGCTTAAAGAGAAGTCCACCGCGCGCCGCGATCACGCTGGTGAGAATGGTCGGAACATTGAAGGCTTTTGCTAGCTTCGCCAGCGCGGTCGTGTTGTTGACCACCATGTGCGGATCGTGGCTGTTCAGGTTTGCGAGCTGATAGGGTTGGTGGTCGATCAGAACGAGGACCGAGTCTTCAGGACGAAGTAGCGAATCAAGACCGTTGCGAGGGGTCATCAGGACTTCCTTTCTATGCCGCTATGGACGGCAATGGGTTCACGGGAGACATGCGCCAGCAGGCGACGTTGCCAGGACGCAATTTGCTGTTCCTTTTAGTGATACGGTAGTGCCATAATCGGGCAAGCTGTGTCGCGAAACGAGGAACGCTGAAATTGGACATCGAAGATTTACAGACATTCGTCGCAGTGGCCGATGCCGGGGGCGTATCGGCCGCCGCGCGCCGGCTCGGCGTCTCCAAATCGATCGTCAGTCGGCGGCTCTTTCGGGTTGAAGCGGAGCTTGGCGTCCAGCTTCTGGCACGAACGACCCGTGGCGCTGCGCTCACGGAAGCGGGCATGACGTTCAGAGACCATGCGGCCCGCGCCAGCGCCGAGATCGATACGGCCAGGGAAACGATTCTCCCCACCGGTGAGTTGCGCGGCCGCCTGCGGGTTGCCATGCCGCTTTCTTTCGGCCCGACGCACTTCGCCCCCGTGCTTGCGGAAATGGCGCGACACCACCCGCAGCTCCACATCCATACCTCCTACAGCGATCGCTTCGTCGATCTCATCGCCGAAGGCTTCGATTGCGCGATCCGGGTTGGTTACCTTCAGGACTCCAACCTGATCGCGAGACGCGTCGGGCCGATCTATGGAAAGCTTGTCGCAAGCCCGGACTACGTCAAAGCGCACGGTTCACCTGAGACGGTAGAGCAACTCGTCGACCATCAGGCCCTCATGCAAGGAACGGAAGCCTGGCGGTTCATGGATGGCGACAAGATCGTCACGGTTCAGCCGCAGGGCAGGTTCAAGGCCGACAACGCTACGGCGCTTGCCGCTGCCGCCGCGGCGGGACTCGGCATCGCCTGGCTCCCCGATTGCATCACATACGAATATGTGGCCTCCGGCGCGCTCGTTCCGGTTATGACACGCTATCCGCCACCTTCGGCAGGCGCATATGTCGTCCGGCCGCCGGGTAAACACCCCACACGGAAAGTCCGGATCCTCATCGAAATGTTGATCGAGAACTTCGCCCGGAATCCGGACGTTTGGGGTGTCGATCGTTGAACACGTATTTTATCGTTATTTCCCAAATGGCTACACGTTCCGCATCGTTCGGGATCGCCTTGATTTCAAACGGCATGAGCTGATGCGGTCACTTGACTTCACCCTTGCTCACCAGTGCCGCCACGGCATGTAACGAAAGCCGCACGGGGTTCCGGGCCCGCGCAGGGCTCCGGAATTATTTCGTGATCTGGCCCTGTTGGAACCTTGGGCAAAACTACGCGTTCGGGGCCTTGTATTCGTGGAGCCTCATAAAGGGCAACGTGCGGCTAGCGAATGGGTGGGGCAAAACAGGCGCGGGTCGGGGAAGGAGAGTCAGGTCATGTCGAAACGTGAAATCGGAACGTCCCCTGCCTTGGTGCGGCGTATCGCCGAACTCAGGGCCCGAATGCAGGATGCTGAAATTTCCGGCTATGAGATGAAAACCTTTCACAAAGTCGCCGCCATCATGGGATCTGGCGACGGTTCCTTGCGACTGGATGCCGACGACATGATCGCGGCATCCTTCGTTATCGAGGCGGCTGGGCCCGCGTCCAGCCGCTGACTTCGGAAGTCTCCCTGTCCGAAATCCGATGAGCAAATTGCTTCTGCTACCGGGGCACGGCCGCCTATTTGGGCGCGATCGTGCCCCGGCTCACGGCCATCCGATCTCGAATTGAAAGGAAAGTCTTATCATTTTGTTTGCGTTGGCACGTCATAGTAGGGACGGCTAACGGAGTGAAAGGGCATGAAGCTGGACCTGTCGCCGACCAGCTGGGGCAGGGTGAGCGCCGTCACCGCCGCCGGCACGACATTCTTCATTGCCGTGGCGTTTTTCGTCGATTCGTTCAATTTCCCCTATCTTTCGCCCGAGGCTGTCTGGCGCGCGGAGTTGACCGACCTTCTGCTGCCCATGGTGCTGGGTGGCTCGTTTTTGTTTTTCCTGATGTGGAAGATCCGCCAGTTGGCGATAGCCCAGTGCGACCTCAGCGTCATCGCCGCGACGGACAGCCTGACGGCGGTGTTGAACCGCGGCGCCTTCTCGATGCTGGTCGAGGCCTATCTCGAGCAGACCCGCAAGCAGGAAGAGACCCGTTCCGGCGCGCTGCTGATCATCGATGCCGATCACTTCAAGTCGATCAACGACCGCCTCGGCCACGATTGCGGCGACCAGGCGCTCAAGCTGATCGCGCAGGCGATCAAGGGCCAGCTGCGCGGCAGCGATATCGTCGGTCGGATCGGCGGCGAGGAGTTTGGCGTATTCCTTCCCGGTGTCGACCCCTCGCAATCCTGGCTGGTTGCCGAAGGCATCCGCCGACGGATACGCGAAATGGACTTTTCCCCGGGCGGCCGCTCCTGCCCGCTTTCCGTCAGCATCGGCGGCACCAGCTTCAGCGGGCCGACCACCTACGAGGCAATATTCTCCGCCGCCGACAGACGGCTTTATGCCGCGAAATCGAATGGACGCGATCAGGTCAGCTTCGATCCGGCGGAAGCCTCCCTGGTGTCTCCGCCCAGCATCGCCACCGTGCACTGACCGCAGCCTTGCAGCGAGCAGACATCGGCCGCTTGCTTGACGCTTGCTTGTCTGTGTGCTTCCTCCGGGCAAGTAGTGTACGGAGCATCGCCAGAAATAGTCCTGCCTCTTAAGTCCCGATCGTGCGGTTTCGCGGATACAGCACGGCCTTGGGTGCAGGCAATTGAATGGCGAAACGCTCTGGTAGCCCAGTAAGCACCGCGATCATGATCCATTTATTCAACGGCTTTCAGAACCCGTTTGGCGGCAGTGAGCGCGAAACCCTGGAATTGTACCGGCTGTTGAGCGCCGACTCGCAGGTGCACCTTTGGGCAACCTCGTCGCGCGTATCCGAAGAGCTGATGCACGAATTTCCGATACGCTGCGTCTCGCCGGCAACACGCAACGTACCGGATGGCGGCACCTATGTCTTTCTTGGTGCGCATTGGCGCAACAAAATGTGGCCTTATTTGATTCCACGGCCGCGCCGGCTGATCTATGTCTTCAACACCTTTCATCCCAAGATCATCGCACTGACGACGGGCAGGCCGCGCCTGCTGCGTTGGCCTGATGCCGAACTGGTGCTGATCTCCGACTTTCAGAGGCGCATGCTGCAGGTCGAAGGCGTCGTCCATGCCTCGCCGATCAATATCGAGCGCTTCTCGCCGCGCCCGGCAAGGCCGAACGGTCCGTTCACGGTGGGACGGCTGAGCCGCGACACGGCGGACAAGCATCACGCGGACGATGTGGCGCTCTATGAGGCATTGCTTTCCGATGGCATAGCGGTGCGAATTCAAGGCGGCATGCCGCTCAAGGGCAGCCTCGCGCCGCATCCGCAACTCGAACTCCTGCCACAGGGCGAATTTGCCGCCGAACAGTTTCTGCCGACGCTCGACGTGTTCTACTATCGCACCGGCTCGCATGTGGAGACGTTCGGCCGCGTGGTGTTCGAGGCGATGTCCTGCGGACTGCCCGTGGTCTGCCATTCGAATGGTGGCTACGTCGACCACATTAGGCATGGCGAAAACGGTTTCCTGTTCGAAACGACGCAACAGGCGGCAGGAATCCTGGCCGAGCTTAAAGCCGATCCGGCGCTGCGACTGGCCGTCGGCCGGAAGGGGCGGCAAACCGTGGAGGAACTGTTTTCACCGCAGGCGTTGCAACAGCGGTTGGATTTCTATCGGCGTTAGCGGTGCCACCCCGTCTGGCCTTCCAAATGTTCCCGGCCAACAATCCGCGCGGCCCCTTTGGCATCAATCCCGACATCGCGCTAAAGCTGGCATCACGTGAATCGCTGGCGGCCGGCATCGGTGCGCAACAGATCGAGCAGGGCTTCTACCGATGACATTGATGGGCGCAGCGGCGCTGCTGATCCTGGTCCTGACCTATGCCGGCGTCGCCATCGGCCGCATACCTGGCTTGCGTCTCGACCGGGCAGGCATTGCGCTGCTTGGCGGCGCGGCGATGATCGCCATCGGCGCGCTCAGCATGGCGGATGCATATCGCGCCATCAATTTCGACACCATCACGCTTCTGCTCGGCATGATGATCGTAGTGGCGCATCTGAAGGTATCGGGCGCCTTTCGCGGTCTCGGCGCCATCGCCATCGAGCACGCGCATGCACCGTTCATGCTCCTGGTGATGGTGACGCTCCTGACCGGCGTGCTGTCGGCCTTCCTGGTCAACGACGCCATCTGCCTGGTCATGGCGCCGATCGTCGTCCACGTCACCCGCGTCATCAACCGCAACCCGATCCCCTATCTGATCGCCACCGCCACCGCTTCGAACTGCGGCAGCGTCGCCACCATCACCGGCAATCCGCAGAACATGGTGATTGGCGCGCTATCGGGCGTTTCCTATCCGGCCTTTTCGGCGGCGCTCGCTCCAGTCGCCTTGTTCGGCCTTGTCGCGGTCATCGTCATTGTGCGCATCGTCTACCGCGCCGAATTCACGCGCAACGGCGAACTGACGCCACACATCTCGCGCGGCCGCATGCATCGTGGCCAGGTGCTGAAGGCTGTGGTCGTCTGCATCGGGCTGGCGATCGCCTTCTTTGCCGGTGTTCCCGTAGCCAAGGCAGCGCTCATCGGCGGCGCCATTCTGCTGCTCACCCGGGCCATCAAGCCATCGCGCATCTACCGCGAGATCGACGGGCCGCTGCTGTTCATGTTCGCGGGTCTGTTCGTGGTGGTTGCCGGCGCGGAAAAGACGCTGCTGACACCTGACATGATCGCCTCGGCCAAGAACATCGAGCTCGACGATGTCTGGAGGCTGTCGGGTTTCACCGCCGTGTTGTCCAACATCATGAGCAATGTTCCGGCCGTGCTGGCGCTCAGGCCATTCATACCCGGCCTGGAGAACCCCGAGCGCGCCTGGCTGGTGGTGGCCATGAGTTCCACGCTGGCCGGCAACTTCACCTTGCTCGGCTCGGTTGCCAACCTGATCGTCGCGGAGCAGGCACGGGCCGCCGGCACGCCGCTATCGTTCGGCGCCTTCTTCAAGGTTGGCTTGCCACTGACGCTGGTAACGCTCGTCGCCGGCACGGCATGGCTGGCGTTTAGGTTCTAGACCGGGTGCTTGAAGTTCGCGCCCGGACAAGCGTCGCCGCGCCGCGGCCGGCTGCCTCGATATAATCGGGGTTGCGGTGGATCAGCATGATCGAAAAGGAACCGTCTATCAGGAGCACGATCTCGCGTGCCAAGGCTTGCGGCTCCTCGACACCGTGGTTGGATAACTCCCCAGCCAGCCATGTTTCGAAATTTGACTTGTGTCGTGACCCGACCTTGATCGCCGGGTGCCCAGGCATCGAAGCGAGTTCTGCGGCCGTGCGCAGGAACCCGCATCCCTTCCATTTCGGGTGACGCGCGGCCCTCGCCAGGTTGGTGAAGATCGCCTCGACCTTGCGATCCGCGCCGCCTTCGGCAGCATCGAACCAGCCGGCCATCAGCGTCAGATTGGGCTGGTCGCGGCCATCGAGATAGGCAGCTACGAGGTCGTCCTTGCTCTTGAAGTGGTAATAAAGCGTCCGCTTGGTGAGCCCTGCCTTTTCGGCGATGGCATCGACGCTGACGCGACCGATGCCTTCTGCGTAAAACAGTCTTGTCGCGGCATCGACAATTCGTTTGCGGGTAGGGCTTTGAGCTTCGGGCATCAGCTTTGGTATACTGACTAGTGAATATACACAAGCGGCAACGGGTGTAACCTTCCGGCCCGTGAGCATGATGAAGAAGGAAGCCAAATGACCGATCTTGTCCTTAACGAAACCAGGGATGGGATTGTCGTCCTTACCCTCAACCGGCCGGAAAAACTCAACGCGCTGAACTATGCCCTGATCGATCGTCTGCTCGCGGTCCTCGACGACATTGAAGTCGATGACGTCGTCCGGGCGGTTATTCTCACCGGAGCAGGGGAGCGTGCGTTTTCGGCGGGCGGCGACATCCACGAGTTCTCGGCCAGTGTGGCGCGTGGCGTCGATGTTGCGATGCGTGACTTCGTCATGCGCGGGCAGCGGCTGACGGCAAGGCTGGAAGCATTTCGCAAACCCGTCATTGCCGCCGTCAACGGCATGGCTTTCGGCGGTGGCTGCGAAATCACCGAAGCGGTGCCGCTCGCCGTCGCCAGCGACCGCGCTTTGTTTGCCAAGCCGGAAATCAACCTCGCGATGCCGCCGACCTTCGGCGGGACGCAGCGTCTGCCACGGTTGGCCGGGCGCAAGCGGGCGCTCGAACTGCTTTTGACCGGCGACTGGTTTTCGCCGCAACGGGCGCTTGAACTTGGCCTCGTCAACCAGGTGGTGTCGCATGACGATCTGATGCCGGCCGCAATCGGCTTGGCCAGGCGTATCCTGCGGCACTCCGATCTGGCCGTCGCGAGCATCCTCACCGCGGTGGCGCGCGGCGTCAACCAGAGCATCGCCGAAGGCCTGATGGTCGAGGCCGAGCAGTTTGCCCGCATGGCCCCGACCGCCGATCTGCGCGAAGGGCTCGATGCCTGGATCGGCAGGCGCGAGCCCTGTTATGATGATTCATGGACGCATATCGCCCGGTCTGGCGAGGCCACCACGCCGCGCGCAATCCGGTAGAGGGGCTGATTGTGCGTCTTCATGATGGAGCGGAAAGCGTCGCTCTCGCGCGCCAGCGCCCGTCGCACGAGCTGCATGTCGCCTGAAGCATCAGAAGGCGTCGCCGTCGACACAGCAGGCATGGCCAGTTTCCTCAACCCAATCTCCGAACCGAATCCCGAATAAGAGATTGGACGGCATTGCCGGCAAAAGGTTCCTGGAATTTTTTGTCGGTCCGGTCGGTTGCTATCGTGTCGCGCCCGGCCAAGGCTTGTCAGCAGCCTGCAGACGTGCCGTGGCCGCCAGCAGATCGGTCTGTGTGATCAGTCCGAGGATCCGCTTGTCGTCGTCGATCACGATGACCGCATGGCTGCGGCTGTCGGTAAGCACGGGGAGCAGCCCGATCGCGGCGGAATCGGCCGAGGCCGTCGCAGCTGGCGATATCGCCGACCCGACCGTGCCGGAGGCCAGTGCCAGTTCCCGCAACCCCACCGTTCCCGCCAGCCTTGCCTCTTCGCCGACGACTGGCAAGGTGCGGATGTTGTGGTCGAGCAGCAATTGGCGCGCCGTTTCGGCGGGCGTGTGCTCGTCGACCGAGATCACATCGCGCGACATGATGTCTTCGCACCGAAGGCTCTTGTGCGTGCGCACCATCGCCTGCAGTTCGACTTGCCGCAGCAGCCGGTCAAGATCATTTCGATCGATGTCGAAGGTCTCATCGAGAGCGCCAAGCGCGGCGTCGATATCCTCGGGCCGAAAGCCGACGCGCAACTGCGCTGGCGGATCGATGGTGCCATGGCTGTTCGCCGGCACCGATGCGGGCAGGTGCGGGTAGTTACGCCGCGCCAGCTTGTGGAAGCCGTAACCCAGCGTCACCAGCAGCATGGAGTTCAGCGCCACCGGCACGAATGGAAACAGGAAGCCGGCGCTGGTGACGGCAGGGCCTCCTAGCACCGCGGTCAGCGCGGCGGCTCCGCCCGGCGGATGCAGGCAGCGCGTGAACGACATGGCAGCAATGGCCAGCGCCACCGCGATGCCGGTGGCAAGGGCGGTTTCATGGATGAAATGGGCCACGACTACGCCGACCAGTGCCGATACCGTGTTGCCGCCGATGATCGACCAGGGTTGCGCCAACGGACTTGCCGGCACCGCGAACAGAAGCACGGCGGACGCCCCCATCGGTGCCACCAGCAGCGGCACATGCGGTCCGTTGCCGAGCACCAGGCCCCCGATCGCCCCGGTCAATGCGATGCCGATCGTCGCACCGATGCAGGCGATGATGCGCTCGCGCAGTGTCGCGCCGGCAAGAATGGGAACAAAAAGGCGGAAAGCCATGACGTCGGAAACTTTGCCGGTACTGCAGGGGCGGATCGCACCGCAATGGCCCGGCATTGATGAATTTGAAAGCCAAATCGATCCGCGAAGCCGCGATTTGAGGAAAAAGAATTCCTGGGCTGTCGTTACGCCCCCGCCAGGTGACGTCGGCGTTCGTCAGTCTTTCGAGGCGTTTGCGCTGGTCCGCTGAACCGATTCGACAGCCGCTCAGGCCGTTCAGGCGGCCGCCGCGGCGGCGAGGCCGCGCACAATATCGGCTTTCAGGTCGTCGACATCCTCGAGGCCGATCTGCAGTCGGATCAGCGGACCTTCGTAAGGGCCCTTCGCAACGACGCGGTCGCCAAGCCAGACCGGCACCGCAAGGCTCTCGTAGCCTCCCCAGGAATAGCCGAGCCCGAAGATCCGCAGCGCGTCGAGGAAAGCGTGCTGCTCCTTCTGGCCGCCGCCGGCAAGCACGATGGAAAAGATGCCGCTCGAACCGCAGAAGTCGCGCTTCCAAAGATCGTGGTCCGGATGGCTTGGTAGGGCAGGGTGGAGCACGCGCGCCACGCCCTCCTGGCCTTCGAGCCACGACGCGATGGCAAGCGCGCTACGCTGGTGATGGTCGAGCCGCACGCCCATCGTGCGCAGGCCGCGCAGCACCTGATAGACATCGTCGGGCCCCGCGCAGCAGCCAAGAGTGCAAAAGCTCTCGTAGAGCTGCTTCCAACAGGCCTCATTGGCCGAGACCGTGCCGAGCAGTACGTCCGAATGGCCTGCAGGATATTTCGTCGCCGCGTGGATCGAGATGTCGACGCCATGGTCGAGCGGCCGGAAATAGAGTGGCGTTGCCCAGGTGTTATCCATCATCACGATGGCGCCGGCCGCATGCGCCGCCTTGGCGATCGCCGGGATATCCTGCACCTCGAACGTATTGGAGGCCGGCGATTCGGTGAACACCACCTTGGTGTTCGGCTTGATCAATGCCGCGATGCCGGCACCGATATTGGGAGCATAATACTCGACCTCGACGCCCAACCGCTTCAGCATCGTGTCGGCGAAGTTTCTCGTGGGGTGATAGACGGAATCGACGATAAGCAGATGGTCGCCCGCCGATACGAAGGCGAGCAGCGGAATGGTCACCGCCGCCAGGCCCGACGGCACGGCGATCGTGCCAGCGGAGCCTTCCAGCGCATCGATCGCCTGTGCAAGGGCATCGGTCGTCGGTGTGCCGCGCGTGCCGTAAGTGTATTTCTGGTTGCGTGCGGCCATCGCGGCGGCATTGGGGAACAGCACGGTCGAGGCATGCACCACAGGCGGATTGACGAAGCCGAAATAGTCGTGCGGGTTGTTGCCCGAATGGGCAAGCCGCGTGTTGATGCCCATCTTGCCGGAACCCTGCTCGCTGCCGTCTTTCGCCATTCTTGGTCGCCCTGTTTGATAAGGCGCTAGCCATAGTGCGGCGTCGTGGGCCGTGCAACAGCCCACCATCCGCCAGGAATGGACTTCGAATATGCCAATTCCCTGGTCCGAAAGACATCGCCAGGGGCTGGTCCTGAACTCGACCAACCATGTGCGGCAGTGCTTGTCGGAAGCTCGATCGCCGCCGGTCGACCTACTGTAGCCAGCTATTGTAGCTGGCATGGATTTCACGGCGCCGGCTCATATCTGCGTCAAATGAACTCTGCCGATTCAATTCGCGCTTTTTGACTAAATCGCGGGCGCGTTTGTCTGCAATTCAGGCATTTCGGGCAATCGATTTTCAAACCCGTTGCAATTCGGTCATTTTCCTTGACCTCACGAGAATTATCGCCTTCGATGCTGTTCGTGAATCGGAGGCGGCGTGTCGATTTGCGACGCGGGGTTCCGGGAATGGGCCGGGATGGGAGCTGCGTTCACACGGGAAAAAAGATCAGGGTTTGCCTGAAAAACAGAAAAGGTCTGTGGGTCATGAAACATATTGCTATCGGCATTCTTGGCGCCGCTACGCTTGGATTGATGGCGTCGGCTGCATCGGCCGGCACGCTCGACACCGTCAAGGCGAAGGGGTTCATCCAGTGCGGCGTCTCGACCGGTTTGGCCGGCTTCTCGGCGCCGGACGACAAGGGCGACTGGCAAGGCATCGACGCCGATTTCTGTCGCGCGGTCGCCGCCGCCGTCTTCGGTGACGGCACCAAGGTCAAGTTCACGCCGCTCAGCGCCAAGGAGCGCTTCACCGCGCTGCAATCCGGCGAGGTCGACATCCTGTCGCGCAACACCACCTGGACGATCAACCGCGACACCGCGCTTGGCCTGAATTTCATCGGCACGACCTACTATGACGGCCAGGGCTTCATGATCAACGCCAAGAAACTGCCGGGCGTCAATTCGGCGCTGCAGCTTTCGGGCGCCGCCGTCTGCGTGCAGAGCGGCACGACCACCGAGCTCAACCTCGCCGACTACTTCAAGGCGAACAAGATGGAGTACAATCCGGTCGTCTTCGAGAAGCTGGAAGAGGTCAACGCCGCCTATGATGCCGGCCGTTGCGACGTCTACACCACCGACCAGTCGGGCCTTTACGGCATTCGCTTGACGCTCGGCTCGCCGGCCGATCACGTCGTGCTGCCCGAGATCATCTCGAAAGAGCCGCTCGGACCTGCCGTTCGCCAGGGCGACGACCAGTGGTATCACATTGTCAAGTGGACCTATTTCGCCCTGCTCGACGCCGAGGAACTCGGCATCACCAAGGCCAATGTCGACGAAATGAAGAATTCCGCCAGCCCCGAGATCAAGCGCGTGCTCGGCCAGGAAGCCGATACCAAGATCGGCACCGATCTCGGCGTCTCCAATGACTGGGTCGTCAACATCGTCAAGGCCACCGGCAATTACGGCGAAATGTTCGACCGCAATGTCGGCTCGGGCAGCCCGCTCAAGATTGCTCGCGGCATCAATGCGCTGTGGACCAAGGGCGGCCTGCAATACGCTCCGCCGATCCGCTGATCGAAATGTGATCCGGAAGGCAGGCACCTGCCTTCCGGTTTCTCTTTCACAGGGGACGTGACATGGCATCGCAGGAAATCCTACGCGAGGAGCCGAGCCGCGGCTCCTTCGTCAATGACCCGAGAATACGCAGTCTGTTCTTCCAGACGCTGGTCGTCGTCCTGTTGTTCGGCTCCATCTGGTGGATCGTGCAGAATGTCATCGACAATCTGCAGCGCCTGCACATCGCCTCCGGCTTCGGCTTCCTCAAGGGGCGCGCGGGCTTCGACATATCGGACACGCCGATAGCCTATACGTCGGACTCGACCTATGGTCGCGCCATCGTCGTCGGCCTGATCAACACCATCATCGTTGCCGTCGCCGGCATCATCACCGCTACCATCATCGGCTTCATCATCGGCATCGGCCGCCTGTCGCAGAACTGGCTGATCCAGAAGATCTGCACGGTCTATGTCGAGATTTTCCGCAACATCCCGCCGCTGCTGGTCATCTTCTTCTGGTATTCCGGCGTGCTCGCCGTGCTGCCGGCGCCGCGCGACTCCTACCATCTGCCCTTCGGCTCCTTCCTCAACCAGCGCGGCTTCTATTTTCCGCGCCCGGTCTGGGGCGACGGCTCCTGGCTGATCCTGGTGGCCCTTGTCGTGGGCATCGCAATGTCGTGGTTCGTCGCCCGCAGGGCACGCCAGCGGCAGATGGCGACAGGCCAGCAATTTCCGGTGTTCTGGACGTCCGCTGCGCTGATCGTCGGCCTGCCGCTGCTCGCTTATGTGCTGAGCGGCTTTCCGCTGAGCTTTGACTTGCCGAAACAGTCGACCTTCAACCTGACCGGCGGCTTCCAGGTCAAGCCGGAATTCCTGTCGCTCTATCTGGCGCTGTCCTGCTACACGGCGGCCTTCATCGCCGAAATCGTGCGCGCCGGCATCAGAGGCGTCAGCAAGGGCCAGACCGAGGCGGCGGCAGCACTTGGCCTGCGATCCGGGTCGATCTTGCGGTTGGTCGTGGTGCCGCAGGCCATGCGCATCGTCATCCCGCCGCTGACCAGCCAGTATCTCAACCTGACCAAGAACTCCTCGCTGGCGATCGCCATCGGTTATCCCGACCTGACGGCGACAGCCGGTACGGTTCTGAACCAGACCGGGCAGGCGGTCGAAGGCGTGCTGATCATGATGATCGCCTATCTCATACTCAGCCTTGTAACCTCGGCTGTCATGAACGTGGTCAACGCCAGAATGGCGCTGGTGGAGAGGTAGAGCCATGCAGGAACACGATATGTCCTGGGTGCGTACCGAGATGGCGCTGGCGCAGCCCGCGCCGGCGAGCGTCAGCGGTCCGATCGCCTGGGTGCGCAGGAACCTGATCGGTTCGGTCGGCGACACCATCCTCACCATCCTCGGCATCCTCCTCGTCGCCTGGATTCTGCCGCAGGTCATCAGCTGGGCGTTCATCAACGCGCAGTGGACCGGGCCGGACCGCACGGTCTGCGCGACCGTTGCGCAAGGCGGCATTCAGCCCGACGGCTGGAGTGGGGCCTGCTGGGCTTTCGTCAATGCCAAGTTCGGCCAGTTCATGTTCGGCACCTATCCGGTCGAGGAGCGCTGGCGGCCGATCCTGGTCGCCATCCTGTTCGTGGTGCTGCTGGTGCCGATGCTGATGCCGCGTGTGCCGCGCAAGGGGCTGAACGCGATCCTGCTTTTCCTGGTGTTGCCGATCGTTTCCTTCTTCCTTCTGGTCGGCGGCATATTCGGCCTGCCGCATGTCGAAACCTCGCGCTGGGGCGGGCTGCTGATCACGCTGAGCCTGTCCTTCGTCGGCATCGCCGTGTCGTTGCCGCTGGGCACCGTGTTGGCGCTCGGCCGGCGTTCGAAAATGCCGATCATCAAGATGCTGTGCGTGATCTTCATCGAAGCCGTGCGCGGCATACCGCTGATCACCGTTCTGTTTTTCGTCAGCGTCATGCTGCCGCTGTTCCTGCCGGCCGGCGTCACTTTCGACAAGTACCTGAGGGCGCTGATCGGCGTGTCGCTGTTTGCCGCGGCCTATATGGCCGAAGTGGTGCGCGGCGGCCTGCAGGCGATCCCCAAGGGCCAGTATGAAGGCGCCGATTCGCTCGGCCTCGGCTACTGGCAGAAAATGGGTTTGATCGTGTTGCCGCAGGCGCTGAAGCTGGTCATTCCCGGCATCGTCAACACCTTCATCGGCATGTTCAAGGATACCAGCCTGGTCCTCATCATCTCGATGTTCGACCTGCTCGGCATCGTCAAGCAGAACTTCTCCGACGCCAACTGGGCAACCGCGCAGACCGCGAAATCCGGTTTGGTCTTCGCGGCCTTCGTCTTCTGGCTGTTCTGCTTCGGCATGTCGCGCTATTCAATGTACACGGAACGCCGGCTCGACACCGGCTACAAACGCTAAACAAAAGAACAAGGGGACCCCAGCCATGGCCACCGAAAACGCCGTCAGCGCGGAAGAGATCAAGGTCAATGCCGCCAAGATGCATATCTCGACCACCGATGTCGCCATCGACATCATCGCCATGCACAAATGGTATGGCGAGTTCCATGTGCTGAAGGACATCAATCTGAAGGTGATGCGCGGCGAGCGCATCGTCATTTGCGGACCGTCCGGCTCCGGCAAGTCGACCATGATCCGCTGCATCAACCGGCTGGAGGAACACCAGAAGGGCAAGATCATCGTCGACGGCAAGGAACTCACCAATGATCTGAAGAAGATCGACGAGGTGCGCCGCGAGGTCGGCATGGTGTTCCAGCACTTCAACCTGTTCCCGCATCTGACCATCCTGGAGAACTGCACGCTGGCGCCGATCTGGGTGCGCAAAACGCCGAAGAAGCAGGCCGAGGAAATCGCCATGCATTTCCTCAAGCGCGTCAAGATTCCGGAGCAGGCCAACAAATATCCGGGCCAGCTTTCGGGCGGCCAGCAGCAGCGCGTGGCGATCGCCCGCTCGCTGTGCATGAATCCGCGCATCATGCTATTCGACGAACCGACCTCGGCGCTCGACCCTGAAATGATCAAGGAAGTGCTGGAGACCATGGTGGGGCTGGCCGAGGAAGGCATGACCATGCTCTGCGTCACCCACGAAATGGGCTTTGCCCGTAAGGTCGCCAACCGGGTGATCTTCATGGATCAGGGCCAGATCGTCGAGCAGAATACGCCGGCCGAGTTCTTCGATCATCCCCGCCACGAACGCACCAAACTGTTCCTGTCGCAGATCCTGCACTGAGTGGACTGACGCCGATTCGAGAAAGCCCGGTCGCGCCACGGCCGGGCTTTTGCGTCTGGCCGATCGGATAATGATCGCCTCCATTGAGCCGCGACGAAACCGCGAAGCCGCACCGATGAAAAAACTCCTGTGTTTCCTGGTCACGTTGGTCGCCGCGGTGGTGCTTGCCGCGGCGCTCGGCACGCTGGTGCCGCGCCCTCTCTGGCCCGCGGCCGCCGCGGGCGAGGGCACGCGGCGCATATTGGTGCTGAAAAATCCGATCCACACCGACATCGCCATTCCAGTGGACGACGAGGTGCGCCGGCGCTTCCGCTTCCTGGCCGATGCCGGCCTGCCTTCGGACGCACCCGAAGTGCGCTACCTCGTCTTCGGCTGGGGCGGGCGTGCCTTCTACCTGGAAACGCCGACATGGTCGCAAGTGAAGGCGCTGCCGGTATTCAAGGCTCTGACGCTCGATGCTTCGGTGATGCATGTCGACGTCGCCGGCGATATCTCCGAGGCGCACCCCGATGTCGCCGGCTTCGACGTGGGCGAGGACCGTTTTGCTGCATTGCTCGACTTCATCGAAGCGAGTTTTCAGCAGGGACCGAGCGGCCCGATCGTCATAGACAAGGCCGCCTACTCCAGTTTCGACCGCTTTTATGAGGCCAACGGCCATTTCAACGCGCTGATCGGCTGCAACACCTGGACCGCGGCGGCATTGCGCATCGCCGGCTTGCGCACGGGCTGGTGGAACCCGCTGCCGGCATCGCTTGGGCTGTCGCTAAGGCTTTATAATTAGCTAGCTTTTGCCACGAGCTCCTTTCAGCGACGGACGATCTGCTGCTGTCGCCACCCATAAAGCCAATCCAAATCCGCCGCGAGCTTCTCTCCCGACCGCATCGCGAGCACAACGTTGCGCGCAATCGCCACCGGTCCCCAGGCATGCCAGGCAAGCCGATTGAGCGCGCCGCGTTTCAGCACCTTTTCGATGCGTGGCCGCCGCAGGTTCTCCCAAATGGTGAAGCTTTGCCGTAGGTCGGCTGGGAAGTCGGCGACGAGGTTGGCAAGCGTCGCCGCGTCCTCGATCGCCATGGCCGCGCCCTGTGCCGCAAACGGCGTCATCGCGTGCGCGGCATCGCCGATCAGGGCGATGCCGGCTGGCACCGTCCAGCGTCGCTGCTCGACCGTATGGATTGGGAAGGCGGTCCACGGACAGGCGAGTTCCACTAGCCTCGCCAGCATTGCCGCAGTGCCGCGAAGGGCTCCTGATAGGATGGCGGGATCGGCACGGCCCGACCAGCCTTCCGCGATGCGATCGCCCCGGGTGAAGGCGGCAAGGTTGAAGGCGCGGCCTCTGCTGACGGGGTAGGCGACCATGTGAAAGCCGGGGTGCAGGAAGGTGGTGACGCAGTCGGGGGCGCTGATCGCGGTAAAGGCTCGCCCGGCTTCGCTGTCCGCGCTCACCGTCGCGCGCCACGCCAGTTCGCCGGAGAAGTGGCTGTTCGCGAAGCCGGCTCCGCTGCCTGGACTGGCAAGCCTCCGCACCGACGACCAGACGCCGTCGGCGCCAACCAACAGGAAACCCTCCGCCTGGACCGGCTTGCCGTGCGCCTCGGCAGTCACCGTGATGCCATGCGTGCCGGCGGCAATGTTGCAGATGCGCGCACCGGTGGTGAACTGGATACTGGGCATTTGTGCGACGCGCGCCATCAGGGCGTCTTGCAGATCAGCCCGGTGCGCCACGAGATAGGGCGCGCCCCAGCGTTCCTCACCGGCTCCGCCAAGCGGCACGCGTGCGAGTTGGCGCAGGCTCGCGGCATCCTTCAGCACCACGGCTTCCGGCTTGATGGCATTGGCAAGAAGCGAGTCGAGAACGCCAAGCTGGCGCAGAATGCGCGTCGCGTTTGGAGAGAGCTGGATACCGGCGCCCGCCGCTTCGAGGCGTTTGGCTTGTTCGAACACCTTCACGGGGTAGCCGCGCTCGGCAAAGGCGATCGCCGCTGTCAGCCCGGCGATACCAGCCCCGGCAATCACCACCTGCCGGGACCGCGTCTCACTCATGATCGGGAGGTCAGGCGGCCTGGTCGATGTAGAGGCAGCCCGCCGGCAGCGTTTCCGTCGCCTTCAGCTTCGGCGAATAGCGGTATAGGGTCGAGCAGTAAGGGCAGACTTTCTCATTGTCGTCGCCCATGTCGAGGAACACATGCGGATGATCGAAAGGCGGGTTGGCGCCCGTGCACATGAATTCCTTGACCCCGATGTCGATTGCCGGGTGGCCCGCATCGTTCTGGAAATGAGGAATTGAACCGCCGGCCATCGTCGTCTCCTTAACGCACTCTCTCTTGCATCTGGATCATATCAAGTCTCTTTGCAAGTTCGATGAAATCAAACTGTCGCAAAACCCTGTCAGAGAACTGTCGCAAAAGCCTGCCACAGGATAAGTTAAGCCGGTTAACCGGCTGAGCGGGCGGAAGAGCAGGAATCATGAACGAATTGAAGCCGGTACAAAGCGAATTCAACAATGTCGCGGCAGCGAGCCCGGCCGGCAATCCGGACCGTTTCGTCAACCGCGAGTTCTCCTGGCTGCAGTTCAATCGGCGCGTTCTCGAAGAATCGCTCAACACCCATCACCCGTTGCTGGAGCGCGTCCGCTTCCTGTCGATCTCGGCCGCCAACCTCGACGAGTTCTTCATGGTGCGCGTCGCCGGCCTTGCCGGCCAGGTGCGCGAGGGCATCGTGCTGAAGAGCCCGGACGGACGTACCCCCGAACAGCAGCTCGAGCAATTGCTGCGTGAAGTCGAGCGGCTGCAGGAGGACCAGCAGAAGAGCCTTTCGGCACTCACGGTTCTGCTCAACAAGGAAGGTATCGAGAGCATCAGCCGTGATGCTCTGACCAAGGACGAAAGGGTCTGGCTGGAAGAGCATTTCCAGGACCAGGTTTTTCCGGTGCTTACCCCACTGTCGATCGACCCGGCGCATCCGTTCCCGTTCATTCCCAATCTCGGCTTCTCGATGGCGCTGCAGCTTCGCCATCGCAAGAATGGCGAGGAGATGAGCGCGTTGCTGCGCCTGCCGGTGGCGCTGAAGCGCTTCATCCGCCTTCCGGACCGCAAGAACCATGTCCGTTTCATTCCGTTGGAAGAGGCGGTCGGCCTTTACATCGGCAAGCTGTTCCCCGGCTATGAGGTCAAGGGCTCCGGTACGTTCCGCATCATCCGCGACAGCGACATCGAGGTCGAGGAAGAATCGGAAGACCTGGTGCGGCTGTTCGAAACGGCGCTGAAGCGGCGCCGCCGCGGTTCGGTCATCCGCATCGAATTCGACATGCTGATGCCGGCCGAATTGCGCGATTTCGTCGCCGGCGAGCTTGGCGTCTCGTCGAGCCGCATCAGCGTGCTCACCGGGCCGCTGGCGCTCAGCCAGATTTCCGAGATCGTCTCCGTTCCCCGCGACGACCTGAAATTCACACCCTACAACCCACGCTTTCCCGAGCGCATCCGCGAGCACGGCGGCGACTGTTTTGCCGCTATCCGCGAGAAGGACATCGTCGTCCATCACCCCTATGAGTCGTTCGATGTGGTGGTGCAGTTCCTGCGCCAGGCAATGGCCGACCCCGAAGTGGTGGCGATCAAGCAGACGCTCTATCGCACCTCCAACGACAGCCCGATCGTGCGTGCGCTGGTCGACGCGGCCGAGGCCGGCAAGTCGGTGACGGCGCTGGTCGAGCTCAAGGCTCGTTTCGACGAGGAGGCCAACATCCGCTGGGCGCGCGATCTCGAACGCGCCGGCGTGCAGGTCGTGTTCGGTTTCCTCGAACTGAAGACCCACGCCAAGATGTCGCTGGTAGTGCGGCGCGAGGACGGCAAGCTGCGCAACTACGTCCATCTCGGCACCGGCAACTACCATCCGGTCACCGCGCGCATCTACACCGACCTGTCCTTCTTCACCACAGATCCGACCATCGCCCGCGACGTCGCCCAACTGTTCAACTTCATCACCGGCTATGCCGAGCCGACCGCCGAAATGCGGCTGGCAATCTCGCCGTTTACGCTGAGGAACCGCATCCTCCAGCACATTTCGGACGAAGTTACCCACGCGTTGGAGGGACGGCCGGCGCGCATCTGGATGAAGATGAACTCCCTTGTCGATCCCATCATCATCGACGCGCTCTACGACGCCAGCCGCGCCGGTGTGGAAATCGACCTCGTCGTGCGCGGCATATGCTGTCTGCGGCCTCAGGTGCCGGGTCTGTCGGAAAACATCAGGGTCAAGTCGATCGTCGGCCGGTTCCTCGAGCACAGCCGCATCTACTGTTTCGGCAACGGCCACGGCCTGCCTGCGGACGAGGCGATCGTCTACATCTCCTCTGCCGACCTCATGCCGCGCAATCTCGATCGCCGCGTCGAGACCATGGTGCCGATCACCAATCCAACTGTGCATGAACAGGTTCTGGGCCAGATCATGCTCGGCAACATCATGGACAATCAGCAAAGTTTCGACGTATTGGCTGATGGAACCTCCCGGCGCGTGGTGCTGGAGGAGGGCGAGGAACCGTTCAACGCGCAGGAATATTTCATGACCAATCCGAGCCTGTCGGGACGGGGTGACGCGCTGAAATCGCATGCGCCCAAGCGAATCGCGCAGTTCAAGCGCCGCAAGAAGAACGCCACCGCCTGATGCTGTCCAATTCCCAGGGCCGGCTGCAGGACCGCCGACCGCTGTCCATCATCGACATCGGATCCAATTCGATCCGTCTTGTCGTCTATGAGGGATTGGCGCGTTCGCCGACCATGCTTTTCAACGAAAAGATGCTGGCGGGCCTCGGCCGCGGTATCGTGTCGACGGGGAAGCTCGACCCCGAAGGGGTGGCACGCTCGATGGAGGAGTTTCGCCGCTTCCGCGCGCTCTCCGACCAGGCCGGTGCCGAACACATGTACGTGCTGGCAACCGCCGCGGCCCGCGAGGCGATCAACGGTCCCGATTTCATCCATCGCGCCGAGGATGTGCTCAAGACCGAGATCCGCGTGCTCTCCGGCCGCCAGGAAGCGCATTACTCCGCGCTCGGCGTCATCTCCGGCTTCCACCCGGCCAACGGCATTGCCGGCGACCTTGGGGGCGGCAGCCTGGAGCTCATCGACATCGACGGCGAGGCGATCGGCGACGGCATCACGCTGCCGCTTGGCGGCTTGCGTCTGCAGGACATGGCGAAGAACTCGCTCGTCCAGGCGCAGAAGATCGCACGCCAGGAATTGGCCCGAGCCAAGCTGTTGAAGGGCGGGCAGGGGAGGACCTTCTACGCCGTCGGCGGCACCTGGCGAAACCTTGCCAGGCTTCACATGGAGATGAACAACTACCCGCTCGGCGTCATGCACCACTACGAGATATCGGCCGAAAGTGCTCAAAGCTTCCTCAAGCAGGTGGCCAGGGGCGAGGTCGAAAAGGTGAGGGGTATCGAGGGCGTGTCCAAGAACCGCCGCTCGCTGCTGCCATACGGCGCGCTCGTGTTGCAGGAGATCATGGCGGCGATGCAGCCCTCCAGGATCGTCGTTTCGGCGCAAGGCGTGCGCGAAGGCTTCCTCTATTCGCTGCTCGACGCGGCCGAGCAGAAGGCCGATCCGCTGATCTCGGCCGCCGAGGAACTTGCGCTTTTGCGCTCGCGTTCGGTCCATCACGCGCATGATCTGGTCGAATGGACCGGCAAGGCCTTCAAGGCTTTCGGCATCGATGAGACGGAAGACGAAGCGCGCTATCGCCACGCCGCTTGCCTGCTCGCCGATATCGGCTGGCGCGCTCATCCGGAATATCGCGGCAAGCAGTCGCTCAACATCATCGCGCATGCGTCGTTCATCGGTGTCGATCATCCCGGCCGCGCCTACCTGGCGCTGACCAACGCCTACCGTCACGACGGCGTCTTCAATGAATTGGTGGCGCCCGAAATCAAGGCGCTGGCGCCGCCGCGCCTGTTGGAGCGCGCCCGCGTGCTGGCGGCGATGATGCGCGTCGTGTACCTGCTGACGGCCGCCATGCCCGGCATCATGCCGAGACTGAAATGGGAAAGCCGCCCCAACGGCGCGCTGACGCTGGTGCTGCCGGCTTCGCTTTCCGATCTCTACGGCGAGCGCCCGGCCGGCCGGCTGGCGCAACTGGCGCGCGTCACCAATCGCCGCCTGGTGCTGGCGGTCGAGGGCGGGCCGAGCGTGTCGGTCAAATAGTCAAGTCGCGTCGGCGCCTATGCCGAAGCCCCTTCCGTCGGCCGACCAGGCGCCGGCGCCGGCCATAGCAAGCGCCAGGAAACCGCCCGATATCGCGATATCCTTCATCAGCATCTGCTGGTGCAGGAAAGCAAGCGTCGCATCGCCGGCGCCTTGGCCATAGTGGCCGATATAGCCGGCCGCGACGCAGAAGGCGGCCAGCAGCAGCGCGACGATCCGCGTCTGGAGTCCAACGAGGACCAGCAGCCCTGCTATCAGCTCGAAAAGGCCGGTACACCAGGCGGCGAGCGTTGGCAGCGGCAGACCAAGGCCGGCGAAATAGCTGGTGGTGCCGCCAATGTTGGCAAGCGCCTGGAAGCCGGACGGCACGAACAGCACGGCAAACAGCAGCCGCGAAACCATAAGCAATGCATTGCGACCCATGGCACCCTCCCTTGCCGGCACAGTCGCCGGCGACCATTGCAATCTACGCCTATGATCCCAAAACGAAAAAGCGGCGCGGAAAATTCCGCGCCGCTTGTTTCGGGTCCTTGGGAGGGGAAAGCGTCAGCCGCGCTTGGCGTCGATCGAATAGGCGCCGGCACCCGAGGAGGCCAGCAGCAGGAAGCCGCCGGTGATGGCGAGGTTCTTGAGGAACTGGATCATCTGCATCTGGTCGGCCCAGCCGGTGTGGGCGACGAGCCCGGTCGCGATGGTGAAGATAGCGAGCACCCAGGCTGCGATCCTGGTCTGGAAACCGACAAGGACGGCAAGGCCGCCAAGCAGTTCGATCAGTCCGACGATGACGGCCGTCGCCGTCGGCGCCGGCAGGCCGAGGCCACCGAAGTAGGCGGCCGTGCCGGAAATGGCTGTGAGCTTGCCGAATCCGGAAAGCAGGAAAATGACTGCGAGCAGGATACGGCCGAGCAGGAGGGTGACAGAACTGTTGGATGCGGTACCGGCGCCGGCGGCGGAAGTGTTGATGGACATGGTGACTCTCCGAATGGGTTGAATGACCACTCAGATAGACGATGCCGACTGTTCACCAAAGTCAGCTATGCGGCGACACATTGTTCACAGAATATACATTTCCGTGATTGGGCAGGACGCGCGAAATTCGTATCGGACAGTGCGGCGACGGGAGCAAATTCTCCCGCCGAAAAATATCAGCCGTGGGACGGAAAACGGCTTTGCGCTGTTCCTGGAAGTGCTTACCCCGGATGCGTCATGTCCTCCGGCCGCACCAGGCGGTCATAGTCGGCCTCGCTGACCAGTCCGGTTGCCAACGCTTCCTCGCGCAATGTCGTGCCCTTCTTGTGCGCGGTCTTAGCGATCTTGGCGGCATTGTCGTAGCCGATTGTGGGCGCAAGCGCCGTCACCAGCATCAGCGAACGGTCGAGGGCCGCCTTGATGTTGTCCTCTCGTGCCTCGATGCCGACGACGCAATTATCGGTGAAGGAGACCGAAGCGTCGGCGAGCAACTGCACCGACTGGAGGAAGTTGTAGGCCATCAGCGGATTGTAGACATTGAGCTCGAAATGGCCCTGGCTGCCGGCGAAGGTCAGCGCCGCATTGTTGCCGAATACCTGCACGCAGACCTGCGTCATCGCCTCGCACTGGGTCGGGTTGACCTTGCCAGGCATGATCGAGGAGCCGGGTTCGTTTTCCGGCAGCGACAATTCGCCGAGGCCCGAACGCGGACCGGAGCCAAGGAAGCGGATGTCATTGGCGACCTTGAAGAGTGCCGCGGCCGCTGCGTTGATCGCGCCATGCGAGAACACCATGGAATCATGGGCGGCGAGCGCCTCGAACTTGTTCGGCGCGGTGACGAAAGCGATGCCCGTGATGGCAGCGATGCGATCGGCCACCCGCTCGGCAAAACCGACCGGTGCGTTGAGGCCGGTGCCGACAGCGGTGCCGCCCTGCGCCAGTTCCTGCAGGCCAGGCAGCGTCATCTCGATGCGTTTGATCGACGATGCGACCTGCGCCGCGTAGCCGGAGAATTCCTGGCCCAGCGTCAGCGGCGTGGCATCCTGCGTGTGGGTGCGGCCGATCTTGATGATGTGATTGAAGTCCCGGCTCTTGGCGGCGAGCGCCTTGTGCAGGTGATGCAGCGCGGGGATCAGGTCATGTATGATCCGCTCGGCGCAGGCGATGTGCATCGCCGTCGGATAGGTGTCGTTCGACGACTGGCTCATATTGACGTGGTCGTTGGGGTGCACCGGCTTTTTCGAGCCCATGACGCCGCCCAGCATTTCGATCGCGCGGTTCGAGATCACCTCGTTGGCATTCATGTTGGACTGCGTGCCCGAACCGGTCTGCCAGACCACCAGTGGGAAATGGTCGTTGAGCTTGCCGTCGATGACCTCTTGCGCGGCCTCGATGATCGCCTTGCCGATGGCCGGATCGAGCCGTTTGAGTTCCATATTGGCTTCCGCCGCCGCCCGTTTGACGATACCCAGCGCGCGCACGATCGAAGCCGGCTGCTTCTCCCAGCCGATCTTGAAGTTTCCCAGCGAACGCTGCGCCTGCGCGCCCCAATAACGGTCAGCGGCAACCTCGATGGGGCCGAACGTATCGGTTTCGGTTCTGGTCTTTGGCGTGCTCACGGCAAGTCTCCGTCTGTCGATTTGGGCAAGGGCGTATCGCGTTGCACAAAACGCATCAAGCAGAGATTGCGCATGGTGGGGATGCAAATCGGTTGAAGAAGGTTCACGTGGATACGCTTCGTATGCAGCCGAACCCTGGCTAGGTTCCTGTTGTACTTTCGCGAACCTCTCTTCCCTTGAGCGACCGCTGATCACCTCAACAGCGATCGGGCCGTGGGCACCAGCCGCAATGTCTCGGCCGGCTTTGTTCTGACGGCTTGCTTGCCCTGGCCGAACGCCCGCCACGCCGGCAAAGTCGCGAGGCGATGGCTGGCATGGGCGTCGGCGTCGTGGAAGCCGGTAACGGCGATGAAGACGTTTTCTTCGGCGCGGATGGGAAGTCGCGGGAACGTGTTTGCGGCCGGCTCCGTCAGGAAGGCGCCGAGCAGACGCGCGCCATTGTGGGCAAGCCGCGCAACCATCTCCTCCCGGAAGCGCCCGGCGAAGTCGGCCTCGGAGCCCGCCTGCAAATGGTGAATCGAAATCTCAACCAGACTGGGCAACTGATTCCGATCGCTTGTGCTTTTGGCCAAGGCGGCCGTTGACCGGCTCAACCCCGACAGATCGAAGCCGGCATCCGGCCACGCCGGCTGCAGCAGCAACACATCGTCGGAATCGATCATCGTCGCATTGGCAGCATCGCGATGCGCCGCCCATACGGGTCCGTCATAGAACGCGCCCAGGGCGTCCTTGCGGGCATCCATGCTGTCGAAACCGCGCATCCAGACGAACATGTCGGGGCGGTCGAGGTCGCGGAATTGGCCGATGATCGTCATCCCCGCGTCTTCCTGGCTCTCGATGAACTCCGCGTCGAAGATCTCGATCAACGTTTCGCGGCGGCCGGGTTTCAACGTGTACTGGCGCAATTCGACGATCGGCGAGGCGAGAGCCGCCGGCTTCGGCATGGCATTCGGGGTCGGGTTCATCCGGCGTTCTCCAAAACAGGTTGATCATCCTGTTTTATAAACAGACCGGTTGCCCTGTTTTGTCAACATGCTAGTCTTCGAGAATGTCAGCAGAGACCAACAACCGGCCAAGGCGAGCCCGAGGCAAACGCATCAACGACCCTGAAGGCATGCGCCGGAAAGTGCTCGATGTCGCGGAAGTCGCGTTTCAGGCACGCGGCTACCATGCTTCCAGCCTCGGCGATCTGATGGCGGCGGCAGGCGTTAGCGGTGGCGCGCTCCATCATCATTTCCCGACCAAGAAGGCATTGGCGCTGGCGGTCATCGACGAACGCGTGGCTGCGGCGGTCGAGGAGACGTGGATCACGCCGATGCAAGCGGCGGCTTCGGCGCGCGAGGGCGTGCGTCAGGTGTTCGAAGCCGTGGCGGCGGAACTGGAACGGCAAGGTTTCGTGCGCGGCTGCCCGCTCAACAATCTGGCGCATGAACTCTCGCTCGCCGATGCCGAATTCCGTACGGCACTCGCCGGTATCTTTGCGGCATGGCGCCAGGCGATCGCCGACAAGATCAGGGCCGATCAGCAGGAGGGCAGGGAGCAAGGCACGGATCCCGGGCATTTCGCGGTGGTTGCCGTCGCCGCCTATTCCGGCGCCATGTCGATGGCCAAGACAGCGCAGGACGCCGGCCCGTTGCGCGATTGCCTCGCGGCGTTCGAGCGGAGCGCCTCGCAAGCGGCATCATCGCAGGGTGAGCCGGGGGCGAGGCGGCGTCGCAGGGTGCTGCGACGGCACGGCACCATTTGAGCCGGAGGATCAGTCAGCCCGGCATTGCGGCCGATGCCGCGACGAGCGCGGGAAGCCAGTTACTACTCTAATGGCTTGATCGTCTCGTAACCGTTCACCGATTCCGCACTGGTGCCTTCATCGTAGCGCCGGGCGAGAGCGGCCTGCAGATCGGGTGAATAGAGCGCCGTGAAGGCGTCGAGTGTCTCGCCGGCTCCGTTCTTGAAGGTTTCCTTGACGGCGAGCACATTGTATTTGCAGTCGCCCAGGCTGAACGTCTCCTTGTCCTTGACGGCCAGCGTCAGTGTCTTGGTGGCCTTCGGCTGCTTGCTGGGCGACAGTTCGACGAACTCGATCGTGCTCTTGGCTCCCGCCTTCAGCGGAAACAGTTTTCGCAGATCGGAAAACGGGATCATTGCCAGCCGACCGGTTTCGCTGTCGCGAAAAACCTCGATCAGGCCGGCAAACAGGAACTGCTTCTGCGGCGATTGCTGCTCGTAGGTGTTGGTGACCGATATCATCCCGCCTGCCGCTGGCCGAAACTCGCTTTGGATACCGGGTCTTGCCAGGACAAAGCCATTCCTCGCAGATTTCGCGTCGACGCACGGGCCACCATGCGCGGCGCCAGCGGTGAACAGGATCGCTGATATGCCGGCCGATAGAGTCTTCATGGCCTTCCCCTTGCCATAGAGCTTGATCTGTATGCCCTAGACATGGCAGACGCCTGTCGTGCTGTCGATGATGATAGGGCGGCTCCTTCCATACGACGATCGCAAATGGCGCGGGTTGAACTTTACTGCCGCCCGCTCTCATGCTGAAATCCCCGGATGATAAATCGCACTTCGTCCCTATTGCTCTCGCGCCGCGGCTTTCTGGTGCAGGCCGCCGGTCTTGCCGCGGCCGGTGCGCTTTCACGCCCGGCGCTCGCCCAGACCGGGCAGCGCATCCAGCTTGTCGACGCCACCTTCCTGTTTGTTGCCGATGTCCATGCCTGCCGCATGGCAAGCGGCTTGAGCCCCAATTGCCAGCAGGAAGGCAAGACGGACACGGCGCTGCTTCGCAACGTCGCGGCGTTGAACGCCATCGGTGACAAGGATTGGCCGGCCGAGATCAACGGCATCGCAACGGGCCTGCGGCCGGCCGGCAGCCGCATCGGCACGCCGCTCGGCCTTGTCGTCGGCGGTGACATCACCGACGATGGCGGCGGTCAGATCACCGAGCCCAGCGAAGGCACCCAGCTCCTGCAGTTCAGCCAGCGCTATCAGCAAGGCATGGGTCCCGACCGCGTGCATGTCCCGGTCTATGTCGGGCTCGGCAATCACGACCTCGATCAGAACGGTCCGCCGCACCATGTCGACTGGTACCGGCGCGAAATGCGCGATTATGTCGAGGTCAATCATCGTGCCGGGGTGTTCTTCAAGCCGCCGGTGCCGGCCACCAGCTACGACGTCGACACCGACTGCTATTCATGGGACTGGGGTGGCCTGCATCTGGTGCAGACCCATCGCTTCGCCGGCGACACCGGCCATGGCGCCGACAACAGCCTGCCTTGGCTCAAGCAGGACCTGGCGACCTATGCGGCGGACGGCCGCCCCGTCATCCTGTTCCAGCACTATGGCTGGGATAGTTTTTCGATGGAGCGATGGGACCCCGTCAAAAGAGTATTCGACGACGGCGGCAAGGGAGCGTCGCATTGGTGGAGCGATGCGGACCGCCAGGCATTGCTGGCGGTCCTGAAGGGCTACAACGTTGTCGCCGTTTTCCACGGTCATCAGCACGAGGTGCCGATGATTTATAAACGCGACGGCCTCGATCTCTTCAAGCCGAAAGCCGCCTATATGGGCGGCTTCGCCCTGGCACGTGTTACCGAAGACAGCGTGGATGTCGTGCTGGGTGAAGCCGGCGACGACCATGGCGACGTGATTTTCACCAACGCCTTCAGCAAGTCGCTGAAGACGTGAAAAGGGCCGCTCGACGCGGCCTTTTTCACAGCGATCAAAGCGCTTTCTTGACCTTGTCCTTCACGTCGCCATAGGCCTTTTGCACCTTGCCAGTAGCCTTGTCGGCCATGCCTTCGGCCTGCGTCTGCCTGTCGCCGGCCGCTTTGCCGGCGGCTTGCTTGACCGAGCCTTTTACCTGCTTGGCCACGCCGGCGACCTGATCCTTGTTCACCATTTTTCGCATCTCCCGGGTTTGGTTCGCCTGAGCAAACGAGCCGGCACGGTTTCGGTTCCAGCAGCCGCTGCTTGTGTCGGCAAAACAGGCGCCTTTCGACGGCCGGGCAGGCAGGCTAGGGTGCCGGCAAGCGCACTCCGCAAGGAGAGCAAGACCACCAGGGGGGGACAGATGTCGGAATTCACGCTCTATATCGGCAACAAATGCTTTTCGTCCTGGTCGCTTAGGCCCTGGGTGGCGATGCGGCATCTGGAGATACCGTTCGAGGAGGTCTTGGTTCGGCTGCGTACCCCCGAGACCGCGGCCAAGCTGGCGAAAGTGTCACCGACAGGTCAGGTGCCCGTCTTGGTTCACAAGCCCTTGAAACACGATGGCAGGATTATCTGGGAAACCCTTGCCATCCTTGAATATCTCGCCGACTTCTTTCCCGAGAAAAAGCTCTGGCCGGCCGATATCGGCGCCCGGGCGCTGGCGCGTTCGGCGGCGACCGAGATGCATTCCGGGTTTCGCGAAGTCCGCTATGGCTGGCCGATGAATTTGCGCCGGCCCAAGGGGCACAAGCGACTCGACGCCGAGGGCGAGATCCAACGTGCCCGCATCGAGGCACTGTGGCGTGAGTGCCGTGAGAAACACGGTAAGGGCGGTCTGTTTCTGTTTGGCCATTTCACCGTGGCCGATGCCATGTATGCGCCCGTGGTCACCCGGTTCGACACCTATGGCGGGAAACTGGCGTCCGACACCAGGGCCTATGTCGAAGCGGTTCTGGCAACACCGGCAATGCGCCAATGGTATGCCGAAGCCGCCGGGGAGACATGGCCGGAGCCAAGCCCCGACGAATAGGACCCTGGGGCCTGATCCAGAAAAGTGGAACCGGTTGCCGGCGGCCACATATCGGGCGCACGCTGAGGAACATTCCGCCGGCCGCGCTCTATCGCATAGCACGGTTGGTGCGAAGACGATCGCGGCTCGGCCTGCGTGTATACGGGAAAGGCATGATGCGGTTGGCGCGCCGCCGATGCGCATGGTTCTCGCCAAATAGAACGCCCCTCGCGCCTGTTATCTCGCGGGGGGCGTCTTTGCCATCAACCCTTCTTTCGATTGCTCTCATGAATTGCTGATGACATGGACAAAATGCGCGTTTGCATGGATGGTTCCGGGATGCGGCGATTTTTTTTTTTGAGTTGATGCGGCGCGCCGCGATGCCAGCGGTTGGTGAATCCACGGCTTGGGTCATCCGAGTTTGACAAGCCGCCAAAAGAACCCTACAAGCAATTCGTCGATATTTGTTTGACTGACTTTTGTTATCCGCGCTTTCGAGCGCGCCTTTGACGAACTTCCCACATCAAAAATCGAGACAAACGGCGTTATGCATCCGCATGACGGCGAACGAATATTTGCCATGGAAAGGGTTCGTCATGAGCACCGGCACAGTCAAGTGGTTCAACGCCACCAAAGGTTTTGGTTTTATTCAGCCTGACGACGGCTCCGCCGACGTTTTTGTCCACATCTCGGCCGTGGAGCGCGCCGGTATGCGCGACATCGTCGAGGGCCAGAAGCTCGGCTATGAAATGGTCCGCGACAACAAGTCGGGCAAGATGTCGGCCGACCAGTTGAAGGCGGCCTGAAGATAGAATTCTGCCGTCCCGGTGACCACGGATGTACTGGCACCGGTGAATGGCGAATTCGGGCGCATGGCCACGGGAACCTGAGTTTCCAAGGTTTGTGCTGCCCATCGGGAGCTAGCCTTGTGCATCCAGTTGGATGCACGGCGCTCCCAGGGAAGGTCAGGCGGTGCCTGGCCTTTTTCATTTTACGCTTGTTGCCGCCGAAAATGCGCTGCGCATTGGGCTGAACGTGCTAAGGGACGCTCCAGCAATTTGAATCCGCTGCCGCATTGCTTTGTGCATGGTCCCGACCGAAGACCCGGTCTCGTCCTATCGGCACCAGGCTCCTGACAGGAGAAAGATTTTGACCGCTCATTCGAAGCCCGCCGTCGATCCGGCCGTGTCGCTGTTCAGCAAGACGCAAACCCAGTCGATGTCGCTCAACCGCATCATTTCCGAGCGCGACGCCGTCAGCCAGGCGCGGGAAGCCAAGACCGCGCGCTTGCGCGAGTTGCGGCTGGAGAAGGAAGCCGACGAGATGGCGGCGGCCGCAGCACTTGCGGCGCTGCCGAAACGAGCCGGAAAACGCTGATGGCCACCAAGCGCGTACCGCCAACGCCGATCGCCGCCGATGCGACCATCGCCGACATGGTCGAAACCCTGGACAAGCCGGTCGAATATGTCCGGCGCGTGCTGGAAAAACTCGAACGCTGCAAGCGCGCCCATGGCGATGCCCAGGTGCGCATCGGCGTTCGCGGCCGTGCCGAAGCCCCGAACTATCTGATCGAATATGTCCGCGAGGACGCCAAGACCCATGAGCGGGTGACCTATCAGGATGCTGCCTATAGCGGCAGCACGCATCGTGAGCTGGCGCCGCATCACATCGCGGAAGCCAGGAACTGGTCGCCCGAGGAAATGAACATCACGGCGGTTTCGGCGCTGATCGGCCGCTTGCGCAATCCGCGCGCACCATCATCGCGTTTCGCCGACGAGGACTGACATGGCAATAAAATTTTCCGCCAAGGACCAGCCGGCAGCGACGGCTTCCGCCGCAAAGCCGGCCAAGCCGGCGGTCGCGCCGAAGGCCGCCGAGACAGCGACGGATCTGTTCAAGTCGCCGGTCGACGCACCGAAGGGCAAGACGGGCAAGAAGAAGTAGCACCTTGCCTCGGGATGCCGATCGCAACCTTGCCGCTTCGGGGCCGTTTGCCGTGGCAGCCGCTGGCAGCCTGCCGTCATCAGGCATAGCTCCTGTCTTCGATTGCCAGAGCTGCGGCGCCTGCTGTTCCTATTCGGCCGAATGGCCGCGCTTTTCGACCGAGGACGATGCGCAGCTCGACCGCATCCCGGAAAAATACGTGGCGGCCGACCTGTCGGGTATGCGCTGTGACGGCGTGCGCTGTTCGGCCCTGTCCGGCGAAGTCGGCAAGTCGACCGCTTGCACCATCTATGAACTGCGCCCGGATGTCTGTCGCGCCTGCATGCCTGGCGATAACGAGTGCCTGATGGCACGCCGGGCGCTTGGATTTTCTACCTCTTAGCGGGCGGCGTCCTGGTGGCGAATGCGTGTCGCTTGTGCGGATCCCGCTTGCTGGCTAGGCTGCGTCAGGCAGGGCGCCGGAGGAAATCGTCGTGAGCATCGAATTTCTGTTGACGTCGCTGATTGTCGTGGCTTCGCCCGGCACCGGCGTTCTCTACACGCTGAGCGCCGGGCTTTCGCGCGGTGCGCGTGCCTCGATCATCGCAGCCTTCGGCTGCACGCTCGGCATCATCCCGCACATGGCGGCCGCCATCACCGGCCTGGCGGCGTTGCTGCACACCAGTGCTGTCGCCTTCGAGACGCTGAAATATCTCGGCGTCGCCTACCTGCTCTATATGGCCTGGAACACGCTGAAGGAGAAGGGCGGCCTGAGCGTCGAGGACGATGTCGTTCCGCGCTCGGCAGGCAAGGTGATCGCCACAGGCATCCTCGTCAACGTGCTCAATCCGAAACTGTCGATCTTCTTCTTCGCCTTCCTGCCGCAATTCGTCAGCACCACCGAACCCAATGCGCTGTCGAAGATGCTCGAGCTCAGCTCCGTGTTCATGCTTTTGACCTTCGTGGTCTTCATCGGCTACGGCATCTTCGCGGCCTCGATCCGCAGCCATGTCGTGTCGCGACCAACGGTGCTGACCTGGATGCGCCGGACATTTGCCGGCGCCTTCGTCATGCTCGGCGCCAAGCTGGCGCTGGCGGACAGGTGATCGCGCGGCTCAGCCCTTGACGTAACCCATCGCCTCGACGATCCGCCCGTTTTCGACGCGCATCAGGTTGACGCCGCGCAGCGAATTGCCGTCGGCCATCCAGTAGCGCCAGCGGATCGTGGCGCGGTCGCCGGCCACGAAGGTCTCCTCGATGTCGAAGCGCGTACCGGGTGCGGTGGCGATCGCCGACCACAGCTCGACGCAGGCAGCTTTGCCGGCGCGGCACGCGCCGTCCGGCGCCGGCGTGGTGTTCTCGATCACGCAGTCCTGCGCCACAAGCTCGTCGAGCGCCGAGGGATCATGACGCTGGAAGACGTCGTTGTAGCGCCGCATGATCTCAGCCGTGCAGCCGGTGCGGTTAGTCGTGGCGATGTCGATGATCAATTCCCGGGTCATGGGATTTTCTCCTTCCGTTTTCAGTGAGTTATGAGGTTCGTCTTCAGCGTGATCGCGGCGACGCCGGCCAGCGCCCGCGAGACGAGGCATCCAGCCTTGGCCGACTGCGCCAGCCGCTCGAAGTCGGCGGCGGCGAGCCCAGCGACATTCGCCTCCGTCTCGATCTCGATGCGGGTAATCGTCGGCCCGGCCGAGGTGGCACCCAGATGCACCTTTGCGACCGTATGGATGTCGCTTGCGATATGACCTTCACCACCGAGAATGGCGGTGAGCGCCATCGAGAAGCAGCCGGCATGAGACTTCCTGTGTCAACCTGTTGTGAGCAAGAGGCTAGCGGCGGGGTGTTTGTTGGGGTCGTAGGATGTGCGGTCCTGCCATGCGCGCCAGAGGATCCTGAGCCAGGCTCTGGCGAGGATGCGAACGGCATGAGGGTGTCTGCATCCTCGCTTTCTGGCATCGTGATA
>NZ_ML703278.1:0-125798 GCF_008520305.1 Mesorhizobium sp. SARCC-RB16n
CCTCACGATTCCATCAGGTCAGATTGTGCTCTAGAATAGGTCGCCTGGCTGATCCCCGCCCGACGACAGATCTCCGCGACAGGGATTCCGTCCGATCCCTGCTTCAGAATGAACGCCTTCTGCGCGTCCGAGAACTTCGATGTCTTCATCGTCTTCCGCTCCTCCCAGCCAAGGGATGTTACCGCGGAAAACTCCACTTTCGAACGATCCAGTTTTCAGGGATCAGAGCAAATCTGAACCGGAGCTCAATGAGGTCAGAAGTAGAAGGGCCGCTCGGCTTGGTGCCTGCGGCTAGATCAAGCAGAGACCGCGTGCCCTTCGAACGCATGGCCGACGGATGGTTATCGAGCCATAACGTGATCCCGGGTACAAAACCTCCGGTATCCGTCGGACACCTGTGTTTCAAGATGACCTCCTTGCCGGCGATGGGCCAGTAGCTCGGCCTGCCGCGCCCCCTCAGCTATGGACAATTGGCAGATCGACATAGCAACCTTCCGCGCCCTTATGAAATTGCACATTGGGGGCAGGGCCGTGTGTGGGCACATTGATGAAGGTGGGCGCGTCACTGCCGGTAAATACCACCCTCAGGCGATACCCGGCCGGGATGCGGGCAGAAATGGGAAGTAATGAGAAAGTAAGAATCGCGGGCTTGCCGGGAATGAGGGGCTTGGCGTCTCGCTTTAGGTAACTGTGCTGAGGTCCCAAGACGTGGCATTGAGAATCTAACAAGACTTTCCGGTGCAGGGCCCGCAATTGACCTTCGGTAAGATAACAGGACGTGCCATCGGGCGCAACCGCCTGAAGGTAGACAAAAAAATTGCCGTCTTCCCGGGTCGAGGAAATAGTCAATTTGACAATGGGATGACCGGTTATTTCGAGATCGCGGCGCAACGGCTCGCCGATGTAGGCGAGACCAGCAGCCTCAAGTCGCCGATGGTCTCCCGGGAAATTTACAGTGCGTGCGAAATCCCACCGAGTGGGTGAGGGGTCACCCAATGCTGGGATCACCTGAAGCTCGTCGAAACCCGTTTCGTCAGGTGATTCCCGCAACGAGAACCCGCTTCCGGTGTAAAGCCGCCAGCGGGTGGAGGTTGGTGGCCAGGTAGGAGTAGTTTTCCAGGTTCCTTCGCCAAGGGTATAGTAATGGAGTGCCTTGCCTCCGTGGTGACCGGCTTGATCGCTGAAGCACATATCCGCGAAGCGGATGTCATTTGCTTCTTGGATCGGCGTTGTTGGCAGGATCAACTCCCCATCCGACCGAAGTGGATCTCGGGCCTCGAACGCGCCGTGGCCCCAAGGGCCGATAATTATGTTCATTGGATTTGTTTGGCGCAGGAAACGACGTATGGCCCCCTGAGCCGTCCCACCGTCGAACCAGCCCGCCCAGTTCTGCGTTGGGGTTCCAGCGCGGGACACTCGATTGGCTACCTGCTCTATGCTCCAATCGAGCATTGAGTCGCCCTCCCAACTTGCGGGACGATCATCCTTGAAAGTCACCTGCTGAAATCCCTCCCATAGGGAGGGCACCGCATCGTGTTCTCGCAGGGCGCTGACGAGGTCCTCCTCACCGCGCTCGCCGACGGGTCGAACGCCCGGCGACCGGTCGCCATCGGGCGAGATACGGACGTTGCAGTCGAGATTTTTATTGCCGTTGCTCCAGTCTCGCCCAAAGGAAGCGTTTGGGATGCCCCCTGGGAAAAATTCGTCCTCATAAGGATCGTAATCGGCAAATCGCGGGATGATGCCTTTCAAGGCCGGATGGTTCCGCTCTGCCATCCAATCGGAAGTGTTAGCCGTATAGGACAGCCCATAGCCGACCACGCGTCCACTGGACCAAGGCTGCGTAGCGATCCAATCCAGCACTTCGCTGAAATCTGCGGTCTCGGCGCGCGCGCGCGGATGGGGCCACACGCCAAATGATGCGCCAGTGCCTCGAACATCTCCCACGACCACCGCATATCCGTGGGGCACGAAAAGATCGGCATATTCATTCGACAGGGTGCCCCTGACACCTCGCCAGTAGCGCGTCATCACCAGGATGGTGTCGCGTTTGGTACTGCCTGCCTCGTCCATCGGCCGCACGATATCCAGGGCGATTCTGACACCATCGCGCATTGTCAGGTAAGTAGATTCGATTGGGCCGACGGACATCGAGCCTCGCAGCGCTTTGCCGTGGAGATCGAACCGGAATATCGAGGCATGCATCTGCTGCGCTCCAGTGACCCCTAGCTGCGGCGATGTGTCGGTCGCCTTCGAATCGTCATTCTCCCGTGAGACACTCATGGTTATTCTTCTCCTCATTTTGACGTACGCAGTCGTTCGTATTTCCCTGACGCCCGATCTGCCGTCATTGAACCGTTGGTCATCCACACAAATACCTGATTGCAAATGCCTCAAGAACAGTCGGCGTTCGCGGCAAGTCGAGCCCTTGTGACAGAGGTAGTCCTCACGAAAGGCGCCGAGATCAAGTCTTGACAGGTACCCTACATCCCTAGCTCTCTATAAAGTTCATGCTCTCTTCCGACTATGGCCAAGGCAAAACGACGGCACGCTGACCGGCCCGTCAATCTAGCTTCGACCTCGCTCTCCGTGATGCGTCTCCCGCTGCCTCGGGGCGAGTTGTAAAGCCGTTTTACAGACAGCGATTACCCATTCGTTCCATGGCGACCCGACCGGCATGGACCCATCCGCATCGCCTAATAAAGACTCTATATCGTCAATGTGCGGAGAGATGGTTCGCTGAATTTATGCCAGCCCTTCTTGAGGCAAGTGTTGCACAAGGCCCGCTTCCTCGCATAGCAGTTCCTCTGCTGAAACTGCCTCCGCTCTGTCGGCAAAACCGGATCAGTTGATGATCGTTGCGTCGGTTGCCCGTCGCAGGTCGCTTTCCGTCACGCCATCGGCTACCTCAATCAATCTCAGGCCGCCCTCAACCACGTCCAAGACACCAAGATTCGTGATGATCCGGTCGACGACGCCCTGGGCGGTCAGGTAGGGTGCAGGCTTTAAGCACCTTGGAGTCGCCGGCTTTGTTGGTGTGGTCCATGACCGCGACGACCCGCTTGACACCCGCGACCAAATCCATGGCTCCGCCCATGCCTTTGACCAGCTTGCCGGGTATCATCCAGTTGGCGAGATCGCCATTCTCGGCGACTTCCATGGCGCCGAGTATCGCCATGGCGATCTTGCCGCCGCGAATCATCGCGAAGCTTTGCGCCGAATCGAAGAAGGCTGAGTGTGGCAAGGCCGTCACCGTCTGCTTGCCGGCGTTGATCAGATCCGCATCGATCGCGTCCTCAGTTGGGAACGGACCGATTCCGAGCAGACCGTTCTCCGACTGCAGCGTCACATGAATTCCGTCGGGGATGTAATTGGCCACCAAGGTCGGGATGCCGATCCTGAGATTGACATTGGTGCCGTCTTCAAGCTCGCGGACAGCCCGTGCTGCCATCTGGTTCCTGTCCCAGGCCATTGCTTCCCCCCTCAAGCCGCCGCGCGCGTCGTGCGCTGTTCGATACGCTTCTCATGCTCGCCCTGGATGAGGCGATGCACATAGATCCCCGGCAGTTGATGTGATCGGGATCGAGGCTGCCGGCGGGCACGATCTCCTCGACTTCCGCCACGCAGATCTTGCCGCACGTCGCCGCTGGCGGATTGAAGTTGCGGGCCGTCTTGCGGAAGACGAGATTGCCTGACGTGTCGGCCTGCCAGGCCTTGACGATCGACAGGTCGGCCACGATGCCGGTCTCGAGCACATGAGCCTCGCCGTTGAAGGACTTCACCTCCTTGCCTTCGGCCACCACAGTGCCAACCCCGGTCCTGGTGTAAAAGCCGGCAATGCCCGCCCCGCCGGCCCGCATGCGCTCGGCGAGCGTGCCTTGCGGGTTGAACTCCAGCTCCAGTTCGCCGCTCAGATATTGGCGCATGAACTCGGCGTTCTCGCCGACATAAGAGGAGAGCATCTTTTTGATCTGCTTCGTCTTGAGCAGGACGCCAAGGCCGAAGTCGTCGACCCCGCAATTGTTCGAGGCGATGGTGAGGTCCCTCGTACCGACCCCGCGGATCGCATCGATCAGAAGCTCGGGGATGCCGCAGAGGCCGAACCCGCCACCCGCGATGAACATCCCGTCGAACAACAGGCCCTCAAGTGCTGCATACGGGTTTTCGCAAATCTTATTCATCGGATCCTCGACGGTCTGCTCTAAAGCCGGTCCAATACAATGCGCAGGCTGGCTTTTCACGGCAGTAATGACGGCACCGCGATCTACATTCTACAATGTCCATCTAATCCAACCTTTTCCGACTGAAGATCAGCGCCTCAAGGACGACAATGGTGTCCTTGCGATTGAGAAGGGTGCGATGGTGGATGGGCGCATGGGGCTTTGCAGCCGTCAATGTTTCATCCGCAAGCTCTGAGGATCGTATAGCGGACCGATTCTAACTGTGGCGTCGTGCATTTGCCGCGCTATATCAATTTGGACCCGTTCGCCACCCGCCAGCGGCTCACGAGTGCGTCCAAGACCTACGGGTTTGCCGACGCGGTAACCGAAGGCGCAAGAGGAGGTTTGTCCTACAATACGACCATTGTGGTAGATCGGCTCATGCCCCAGAGGAACAGCTGTCTCGTCATCAAGCGAAATTGAGATGATGTGCGAAACGCCTCCAAGTGCGCGCGCGGCTTCCAATGCGTCTGCTCCGATAAACCCGCCACTTTTTCTGACAGCGAAATCGAGTCCAGCAGCGATCGGACTGATGTCGCCATCCAATTCGTGACCCATCGCACAGAAGCCTTTCTCAATCCGCATCGACGTTTGAGCAAACATTCCGGCTGGTTGAGCACCAGCCCTGACAACCGCCGCATAGATTTCAGGCGCATCTTCCCTTCGGCAGGTCATCTCCCAACCCGCTTCTCCCACATAGGAGATGCGGGCGGCTCGCACGGGCTTTCCGATTAGTTCCCCGGTATCATGCTTGAAATAGCCGACGTTGTTGAAGGCGGGGGCGCCGCATTCGCTGACAATCCTGGCCGAGTCCGGCCCCATCAGTCCAAGCACCGCGTAAACCTCGGTGACATCTGTCAATGTGACATCGTAGCCATCAGAGCGACGGCGAAGCCATGCAAGATCACGCTTTATTGCAGTTGTGCCGACGAACAATCGATAGTGATCCTCAGCGAGGCGCTGAGCGGTAAGGTCTGACTCAAAGGTGCCGCGCTCGTTAAGCATGGCGGTATAGATCACAAACCCCGGCGCACGCGCCATGTGACCCGCGCAGACGTGCAAAAGGAACCTTTCCGCATCTGGGCCTTGGACGTCAATTTTGCCAAATGGCGAAGCATCAAAAACCGCAGCTCGATCATGTGCAGCCATCACTTCGGCACGCACGTTTTCAAACCAGTCTGGTCGATCGAAACGCAGAACGGGTTCTTGGGACTTGCCAAAATAAAGTGGCCGTTCCCAGCCAAAGAACTGGCCCATATGCGCCTTCGACTCACGGTACTCCCTGTCCAGCGGAAGCGTGCGCAGATCCCGAGCGGTCTTCAACTGCTTTCCGGGGTAAGCAATGTCATAATGCGTTCCAAGGATTTCTGGCGCCCGCGCCATTAAGTGTTCGATGTTGTTGAAAACCGGCGCGAAGCGCTTAGCGTCTGCTTCGGTTAGGTCATATGCTGTATGGCCGTGGACAATACAGTGGGCAAGGTTCATCCCTGCGCCGCCGCCGGAAGCAATCCCCACGGAGTTCATGCCGCATCCGAGGAATAGCCCTCGGGTTTCAGCAGTCTCGCCCAACATGAACGTGCCGTCCGGCGTAAAGCTTTCTGGCCCATTCAAAAGCATCTTGACCTCGGCCTTCTCAAGTGCGGGCAAGCGGTGCAGGGCGTTCACCATCATAGGCTCGAAATGGTCCCAATCTTCAGGGAGTAGCCCGAATTCGAAGCTGTCATTCAGTACGCCTGGCGCAATTGGCTTGCCCATGGGCTCGAAGCATCCGACCAACAATCCACCCGAATCGTCCCGGATATACAGATGGCTATCATGGTCGGAGAGCGTCGGAGAATTGCCCACAATTCCTTCGATCGGCTTAGTCAGCAGGTAAAAATGTTCGCAAGCGAGTGCGGGCACCTCTGCTCCCCCCATCGCGCCGACCTCTCTTGACCAAAGCCCGGCGCAAAGCGCGATTGCGTCACAGGTGATTGTACCCTGCGTGGTTTCGACGCCACGCACGCGCCCGTTCTCTGTTAGGACGCCAGTGACGCCAGTTCGTTCAAAAAGCTTCGCGCCCAGCCTCTTGGCGGACTTCATCAGAGCAGCACATACATCTGACGGAGACACACGCCCATCTTCAGGCGACCAAACCGCCCCAAGAACGTCGTCAGCGTTCATCAGCGGCCACCGGTCCTTCGCCTCTTCAGCAGAAATTGACCGCGCGTTGATTCCGTAGGCATGTGCCAATGCTTCTTGCCGATGAATATGGGTTAGCCGGCCGGGGCTCGTAGCGATGGACAAGGATCCTTTCTGTATCCAACCTACGGACTGGCCCGTCTCTTGCTCGAGCTGCGAATAGAGTTCAACCGAATATTGAATCATTCGCGTCAAATTCCGAGAGTGCCGCAAAGCTCTGACCTGTGCTGCAGAGTGCCACGTCGTACCAGAGGTCAATGCGTTGCGCTCGAGCAGGATTGCGTCCGAAACACCCATCTTTGCGAGGTGATAGAGGGTTGAGCAGCCCATAATTCCACCACCAACAACGATGACAGAAGCATGAGAGGGCAGCGGATGAGGCATGTTTTTATCCTGACGCTTAATGCAGTCGAGGGCGCACGAGCGCGCATTTTTCGGTGACATGACCTTGCATAAAAAAACGGATCAAGTAAACATGCACAAAAAATAACAAATGTTTTGCAACGGACGGCGGATTTGGATCCGACTCAAAAGAACCGTATCATAGCCGATCTCAAGGATAGGCTGGGGAGCTTTCCCGGCAGGTTGCGAACGGTTGCAAAGTACATCGTGGATCATCCATCGGATTTTGGTCTGGATCCCATTCGTATAACGGCGCGAAAAGCAGGGGTGAGCACCTATACGCTCGTACGATTGGCTCAACGCCTCGGGTTCGAGGGCTATGACGACTTGCGCGAGCCGTTTAGGCATGCGCTTGTTTCAGCTTCCGCCGTCCTCGATCATCCTGCGTGGGTTGAACGATTGAGAGACGGCGATGAGTTCGGACAGGTTCAAGCCGACGCGTCGACAAATGTCCTGGCAATTGTTCAGCGGTCCCTCGAACTTCAGGCGCCTGACCAATTGCAACGAGTGATCACGATGCTTCTGGAGGCGCGGGTGGTCTATTTGACTGCCGTCCGAGCTAGTTTCGCCATGGCCTACTACTTCCATTACGTCGGCCGTATGGCGCTGCCGACTTTGGAACTGGTGCCGCGTCATACGAACAGCGCAATCGACGAATTGCATTCAGCCAGCGCAGCTGATGTTATGATTGCGATCACCTTTAATCCTTACTCTCGAGAAACGATCGATGCTTGCAAATTTGCGAGACGCAAGGGCATGAAATTGGTTCTGCTCTCGGACAGCGAACTCGTGGCTCCAGATTTCGAAGCCGACGAAACCATTATAGTTTCCGTTTTGTCGACCCACCATTTCGGATGTTATGCTGGCGCAACGGCTGTGCTCGACGTCCTCATTTCTTTGCTTGTTGCGCGCGGAGGTGACGCGGCCAAAGCGCGGATCAGGGCTTACGAAGACCTTCGCCGTGAAAATCAGGTCTATTGGGTTGGGCAGAAAAAACGATAGTTTTTTAGTATCGGCGCCTAGAGCGGAAACTGTTCTGCCGTAGACATTGTGCGCGCTTCACGGATTGCTGACCAGATGGCACTCGTCCGAATAGATAACGATCGGACGGTCGCCGTCGGCGAGTTTGCCGTTCGAGATCACGTAGACCCCCTGGTCTCTCCAACCAGCAGAGGCCGGGGACCTCGCCCCCGCATTGAAATAGTAAGATGTGGAATTCGCCGTTAGCGGCGTCGTCGGTCTCGCCGCGTTCGATGACCTTTGAATTGCAGAGAATGGTAGACTGAATATCCGACACTACACGCCGCGATTGCATTGGGGGGAGTAGCGCAGGTGCACCGGCTTCGCGGAGACCTCTGCGCTAATGAGGCGGTCAAGCAGCTTCAGGACGCTGCCGTGACGACCGCACGAACCGTGCCCGCGCCCCGATTGGCTTCGGACAAACGTTCATGGCCGAAGCCGCTCGGGACTGTATTCATTCCACGGTGACCTCGTAATATCTTGGTCTCGCTCTGCGTCGTGTGTGAGATCCTCTACAGTCAAAACTAGTTAGGAAACTGACCAATTCTACTTCCCAGCAATAGCTATTTCATGAATTTGATCATTTTGCATTTTGCATTTTGCATTTTGCATTTTGCATTTTGCATTTGGCGATGGCCGATGCATGCCGCTGACTGGGTTCAGAGGGGGCGCTTTTGGAATTCGCCTGCGACAGCGGGGTCTATAGGTGTTTCGTAAGTCCTCAAGATAAAGCCTAATATTGAGTAGAATCCGACTGTCGCTATTAAGTCGAATACAGCCTGTTGACCCACCGCTTCGGCAACGGCACCTTCTATCTCCGGAGCCAGATATCCCTTGTCAAACAGCGCGTCGACCGCAGATGCAATAAGGCCGTCTTCTCCGTCTGGCGAATTTCGCATCGCTTGAATTCGCGCGTCTGCAATGCCGAGCGCACGGGCGCGGCTCACATGATGGGCCCATTCATAATCCGAACGTATGCGATGGGCAGATCTCAGAATAACAAGTTCTGATCGGACGTCCCCCAGAGCACTGTCCTTGACGATATGTTGGCGTAGCGGAGCCCATGCTTTCAGCAGTGCCGGGTGGCGCGCCATCGTTCTGTAGACGTTAAGCGCTCCGGCGAAGCCGGCCTTCATATCAGCGATTTCCGCGGGCCAGTCTTCGTCGGCCAGGGGCGGACAGGGAGATGGCGATTGAGGGGAGAAATTCATGACAAACAGCCTGAGCCTGCAACGGCACTATCTATCGCTGCGGCGAGCCGCTCCACGATCATATCGATCTGCTCGGGTTGAATTATGTAGGGAGGGGCCAGCAGGACGTGATCGCCATTCATGCCGTCAATGGTTCCCCCCATCGGATAGCACATCAGGCCCCGCTGCATTGCCTCCTTCTTGATCTTGGCGTGAACCTTGTAAGCTGGATCGAACGGCTGCTTGCTTTCCTTGTCCGCCACGATTTCCACGCCACGGAATAGGCCGCGGCCGCGGATATCGCCCACGTAGGGAGATTGACCGAGAGCCGCGTTGAGGCTGGCCTCGAGTCGATCTCCCATTCTTCTGATGTTGGATATCGTCTCTGGACGCTTGAGGATTTCGACAACCTTGTTGGCGGCGGCCGCAGCTATGGGGTGACCAATATACGTATGTCCGTGCTGGAACAGTCCCGAACCTTCCGCGAATGCACGATAAATCTCTTCTGACAGCAGTACCGCTCCAATCGGCTGGAAGCCACCACCCAATCCCTTCGCGATAGTGACGAGATCAGGAACGATTCCTTCCTGCTCCAACGCGAATATCGTTCCGGTGCGGCCCATTCCGCACATAACTTCATCGAGGATAAGCAAGATGCCGTACTTGTCGCAGATCTGGCGGATGCGCTTGAAGTAATCCGCCACGGGCCCTACGGCTCCAAGCGTCGCGCCGACCACCGGTTCAGCCACGAACGCCATGACCTTTTCGGCTCCCAGCTCGACAATCTTGGCCTCGAGTTCGGTGGCGAGGCGCTCGGCGTAGGCCTCAGCCGTCTCGCCCGGCTGCAAATCGCGGTAGGCATAGCAGGGCGACACATGATGTGTTTCTGGTAAGATCGGTTTGAATTGCGCACGGCGCCACGCGTTTCCACCGGTTGCCAGAGCCCCGATCGTATTGCCATGATAGCTCTGCCGACGCGCAATGATATGGCGTCGCTCAGCCTGGCCAATCTCCACGAAATACTGACGTGCCATCTTGAGAGCAGCTTCGACAGCTTCGGATCCCCCAGAGACTAGGTACACATAGTCGAGACCGCTTGGCGCCAGATCAACGAGCTGCTCAGCAAGCTGTTCAGCAACGTCGGTCGTAAAGAAAGATGTATGAGCGTAACTGATGCGCCCCATCTGCACTTTCATCGCCTCAAGAACTTCGGGATGATTGTGGCCCAAGCAACTAACTGCGGCCCCGCCGGAGCCGTCTATGTAGCTGCGCCCTCCACCGTCCGTGATGTAGATCCCCCCTCCTGCTACGGCCATTGGTAGGTTCGCACCGATTGTTCGGTGAAGAATCTTGCTCATTTCAATCTCGCCGTCCGGTTGGTTTTCGAGCCTTTTTTATCAGTTTGCAGAATTTTCTGGTCAATGCAACATGTGTTTTATTTATTCGTGGGATGATGCATACGTTGTCATCGTGCCAGCCTCTTGTTGCTTTCTCATGACGGCGGAGCGCAGGGCCTGGGATTCCCTTTTACTAACCTCATAAAATCGATCCTAGGAATCAGATACTTATCGATCGCCCGGACGGGTCACATTGACATGGATGACGAGCCACCGTCCCATCTTTTTGAGACCTCTGAAGGATGGAGCCTTCTCGCATCGCAGATGACCCAGAAGGATCATATTGTGCAAACAAGAAATAACTGTTGCAGTCCCGATTGGCTTATGATCATGGTGACAATACTCGATTGAGCGATGGGCCAGCCGGCCCCGAAATGAGCCTGAAACTGAGAACCGCGTAGCAGGTGTGCTGAGGAAGCACGTCATTTGGTGCGGGCGACATCCGTGTGATGCGTCAGCACATCCTCCCGAATGTGATGGGTCCAATCATCGTGATGAGCAGCTTGTCCATCGCAGGAGTGCCAAAAGCAGCCTTCTCTTCCGCGATTCGGCAACTGTGTATGCCGTAGCCAAGATATCCTTCGACATCCGCCGGCGGTGAAACGCTCGGCCTTGTCGGGGAATCAGGCTGCGGAAGTCAACGACCGCTCGACTCGTGGCGCGTTTGCTCGACCCGACGGCCGGAACTATCACTTTGAGGGGCAGGAGATTGTCAGCCTCTCCAAGAACGCCCTCAAGACGAGGCGGAAGGATTTCCAATAATTTTCCAAGACCCTTTTAGCTCGCTTAATCCGCGCATGCGGGTAAAAGGGCTTCTTGGCGAGCCGCTCGCTATCGCTAACTAGAAGGCCCCGACCGCGACGCTCGGGTCCACCAACTCCTCGACATGGTCGGACTCGCTACACAGCACGCGCATCGTTTCCACACGAGTTTTCCGGGGGGCAACGCCAGCGCATTGGCATCGCCCGTGCTCTAGTCTAGTGCGCGTCCATAAACGGCTGTTTTCCTGGAGTTTTCAGTGGTCTTTGGCCTGGTGAAGCGATGTTTTGGGGACGCGTGATGGTACAAGGGCATGGAGGTTGCGGCCGGGGGTCGATCTGGCGGCAATGGGGTCATAGGAGTATCGGCCGGCGCTCGCCGGCGTGCTTGTGAACGCGGCCCGATGACTGGGGGTCAGGTCGATCTGAGGCGGGTGAAGAGGGCGAGATTGTAAGCGACCACCGAGGACCAGACGTAAGCCTTGAAGTGGTTGAGCCCGCGCCAGGTGCAGCGGGCCAAGCCATAGGCGCGCTTCAGGCAGGAGATGCTGGCCTCGATACCAGCGCGGAAGTTGCGCAGCTTGCGATAGACCCAGCGGCTGCTGACCATGTCTTCGATCCTGAGGGCGCTCTTCTTGTGGAACGCCATATCGCGCACGCCCCAAGCCTTGGCCTGGCGCAGATTGGCGCGGCTGGCATAGCCGCCGTCGGCCGCCGCCTGACGCGGCGGCTCGCCGTAAAACGCGATGTGGCGCTCCAGCATTAGCAGCAGACGCTCGCTGTCGGCTGGGTTGCCCGCTTCGATGACGAGATCGAGGATCAGTCCGCTGCGACCGGTGGTCAGATTGATCTTGTGACCATATTCGACGTCGCGGCTGCCCTTGACGATGATATCGGCGTGCGGTTCGAACAGGCTCACCAGCTTCTCGCCGGCCGGGACCGGCTCGCCTGCCAGGACCCGCCGTTCGGTCTGGGCGATGATCCGCTCGATCAGCGGCCGGTAATGGCGGACTTGGGCCTGCCACAGTTCAACGGCCGGGCTCGCCGCCAGGGTCAGCTGCTCAGCCGCCTGCTGGAGATAGCCCAAGGTGGTGCGTGTGATCCTGAGCAGCTCGCGGTAGTGCTTCACCCGTTTCGGGCGGCCGCGGGTATATTCGATCGACCGGGACCGCTTCTTCGCCGCGCGGCAGTGATCGTGCCATGGGATGGCGCTGCCCAGTGCATCCGCGTGCTGCAACAGCCGCACCATCACCCGCACAGCGTCCCATAACAGGCTGCTGTCGCTCGGCTCGTGGACGAGTGCGGCGGTGACGGTGCTGTCCACGCGCACGACCTTGCCGCCTTCCAGCCTCTCTCGCCTGGCGCTTGCCAGCAGTACTTTGTTGATTTCTTCCCAGGTCGGCGCCTGGATCGCGCTGATCGTCTTGTGCAGGACTGATTTCTTTGGGCTCCACCCCCATGGCAGCCGGGCAAAAGCCCGGAACGAGGCGGAATCCTCCAAGTGAAAGGCCAGTTCCTGATAGCTTGGTTGGCGGTGCTGCTTGAGCAGCGCGCAGCGCAGCACAGCCTCCGCCGGCAGGCCCTCGCGGCCGGTCTCCTTGAGATCGTGCCGGCGCAGGTCCCGCGTCACCAGGCTCAAAAGCTCGCGATGCTCGTCCAGCCATTGCGACATGGCCTTCAATTCACAGCCGATCTCGTGTCCGGCGAAAAGATCAAATACACTGGATTGGACGGTGCGTTCTTGGCGCATTGTCGGCTCCGGCGGTGGCAGAAACGCTTTGGAATCAGTGGCTTGATCTCAAAGTGTATCTGAACCCGCCGGGCCTTGCCTACCCAAAAGCAGGATTCATTCAATAATATCAGCAGCTTGCCGTTTATGGACGCGCACTAGTCTAGCGCTCCGGCCGAAATTTGTCGTGTGCGACGAACGCGTTCCTGCGTTGGACGCCTCGATTGAGGCACAACTCGTCTACTTGCTTAAGGATCTTCCAGCCGAGTTGGGCCTCACATACCTTTTTGTGGCTCATGGACCTCAGCGTTGTGCGACATATCTCAGATCGTGCGGCAGTGATGTACCTTGGACAAATGGTAGAGCTTGCTTCGAGGTCAACGATATTTCGCAACCCGCGGCACCCCTACACCCGGGCTCTTATTCTTCGGTTCCATCCGCTCGCCCTTATCGAACGAAAACTGCAGTTGCACTAAAGGGAGACGTTCCAAGCCCGATCAATCCACCCTCCGGCTGCCGCTTTCACATACGCTGCCCAATAGCAACGGGTCGATGCCGTGTCGATGAGCCATTGTTGAGAGAGGTCTCGGGACATTCCGTAGTCTGCCACCCAGCCTGACACGTATAAGCGGCGGAATCGGAAACGCGGAGATAGAGATGCTATCGTGAAAGCTATAGGTTACTAATTCAGCAGAGGGAAGCCGGGAGACTATGCGTAACGTGGCCGAAGTGCCGATATCGCCCTCAATCTTCCAGGGCGCTACCGTTGTGACCCCGTGCAGAAACGCTGGCTTTTCGGGGTGCGGTCTTCGATTTCAGATGCGTATTGAGGTTGGAGAGATGGGCATCAAATTTGAGAAGTGACTCGCGGGTAGCATCTGCGTTTCTGCCAGCCACTAACGCGCCAAGCACTTCAGCTACCGCAAAAGCCGGCGTCATTGTGTGAAAAAAAGACGGACTCTTTGTCTGGACGAGGACGACATCATCAGCAATGCGGGCTAGGGGCGCGACCTCACTGTCCGTGATGGCAACAATCGGAATCTTCTTGCGCTGCGCATATTCAGCTATCTCAACAGTCGCCCGCGTGTAGGGGGAAACACTTGCGGCAAAAAGCACGTCATCCCTAGTAGCGCGAGTCATCATGTCGGAGCCAATACCCCCCATAGCATCCAGTAGAATCGATTTCTCGCCTATCATCGACAGTATATAATGCAGGTGCCACGCGATTGAGTGACTTGATCGCAAGCCTACACAAAATACCTGCTGCGCAATGGCGAGACGCCTAGCCGTTGAAACAATCGCATCGAGCTGCGCGGATTCCGCTAGTCGTCCGATCTCGGCGGCTTCTGCGCGAAGTATTTCGCGAGCTAGCCCATGATCTCCTTTGCGCTTTTGGTCAAGTGCCTGGGCTCCGGCCTTCCCAGCGAAACCAACATCGCCGCTGCGAACGGCTTCGGCATACATTCCCCTGATCTCATCATAACCTGAAAGGCCGAAAAATTTTGCCAGCCGAGTCATTGTTGAGGGCTGAACGCCAGCTAATCGGGCTTGATCCCGCATAGAAAGCAAGGCCACATCATGGGGATGGTCAATAATGTACCGTGCGGCAAGCTGAAATTGCTCCGACAGCGATTCGAAGCTCCCGATTAGTCGGTCAGAGAAAGGTCCATTAGCCATAGAAGTTCGTAGCGCAACGTCGTGATTTGTGCAACAGATGTTGCGTTGCGAAGTGAGCAGTCGAGCCAGTAACACATGCTAGCAGCATGCCAGCAGGTGCTAGATACCGGTCCTTTGAGCATTTACATAGATGCTTAGAGACGCTGGCAACAGAAACGGACACACCCAAGGCAATCGTTACGGGCCGTATGTCGTCCGAAGCTGCCCCCCCGTCAAGCAGTCGGGGTCTGACGGAGGCATCTCGACATGGCCTTGGGGACTAGCTCGAGATGAGGTATCTCTGCGGGGGCGGCCCTGTAAAGGAGAGCGCCGGGTCCCAGCGCCGTAGCGCACGCCGGTGTGAGCAAAATAGAGAGGGCGGATGCACGTTCACGGCGGGTGAGGAGAGCTCACTGCACGCAGAACGTCCGATTCTAACTCCGATAGGACCCAGGAAACACAATGTCCTGATCGATCAGGACATTGAACTTATATCCCGGCCTAATCTCCAGCGTCGGCTGGATATTCAGATTGCGACTGATCGTCTGTTCCGCAACACGGCCAAAACTCTCCGCGAAATTCCGTCGCGCCGCATCCGACGCCGTCTCCTGCGTGGCGAGCGTGGAACTTTCCGGCATCGACGCATCGATCCCGGTGCCGATCAGCGCGATCAGCGCCGCCGAGCCAAAGGTCCGCCAATAGTGGTTGTTCACCTTGTCGTTGAACCCGCCGTAGCCTTCGGCGTCGGTGCCTGCCATGCCACCGATCTGGAGCGTTGAACCATTCGGAAAGATGAGATCCGTCCAGACGACGAGAACGCGGCTTTGTCCGAACGAGACCTTGCTGTCGTAGCGCCCGAACAGTTTTGCTCCTTGAGGGATCAAAAGCCGGTGGCCGGTGGCGCTGTCATAGACGTTCTGGCTCACTTGCGCGGTGATGCGGCCGGGAAGGTCGGAATTGATGCCAGTGATCAACGTCGCCGGGATAACCGAGCCACGCTTGAGTTCATAGAGGGATTGCTGCGGCACGACACGGTTCGGCAGATATCCCAGCTCCTTGAGATCGGAGTTGAAGAAGTCCTCCTTGGATCGCTGCCCGTTCTGGTCGACGTCCTGACCTGTGAGGCCGTTTTTCAGGGCGGCGGCATAAAGGTCCGGCATGGTTTGGTTTGTCGTTGACGATGCCGTGGTGGTTTCAGCTGGCGTCTGGTCGCTGGTTTTCGCACTTGCCGCCAGCTTGCTGCGGTCGATGGCGAGAGGTGCATCATAGGCTGCGTCATTTGCTTGCAGTCGTGCCATCCTCTGGCGCTGCCGCTCGCGTAGATACTGCTCCTGCTGCTCACGCTTCAGGCGGGCGCGCCAAACCGCCTCCGGCTCCAGTTCCTGGGTCTTTTGCGGCTCCTCGCGGTTTTCCGGCTGCGTCGTGAACGGATTTGTCGCCTTGTCTTCCTTCTTCTCGACCGGCGTCGGCTGGAAGGTGACCTGCGGCTCGGTGTCACCGATAATACCGTCGGTGATGCCTCGCTTCATCTGATCGGCAAAAGTCGAGGCGGGCGTGCCTGTACTCGTATCGAGCCCCGCATTCTTGCCAAAGAACAGCCCGCGCGAGGTCAGGCCGTAGATGATCACCCCGAGGAACAGGATCACCAGGACGACCACGACGATGATGGGCAACCGGTTGATCCGGCGCATGCCGGACTGAGCGTCCTCCGTCGTGGCGGCGCCGAGCTTCAGAGATTGTACCATCGACTTTTTCCCCCTCACCCGCGCTTCAGAACGGAGAGTGCACTGGCCGGGGTCGCGCCACCGGCGGTCACCGTGTAGGCGCGGCCAAGCTCGACTTTACTGGTCGAGAGCCGCGCCAGAACCTGGCCATCGAATGCCAGGACGCCGTAGGCGAGCGGGATTACGGTCTTGCCGGCATCGGTTTTCTGGTCCGTGACGACGGCATAGCCCCAGCCCTTGAGCGCCCCCTCGAGCGCCTGGCCAAAGGGAGAGGCATCGACCTTGAGGGCAATCGTCACCTTGCCCGGCCCGATCTGCTCGGCGAGACGGCTGACCATATCGCCGGCGATGGCGCTTGCGGCTGGGCCGGAAACGTCCGGCGGCGCGTCGCTGGCAACGAGGCCGTCCGTTGCGGCCGTCTGACATCCGGAAAGAAACAGAACGATGAGGCCGGCCGCGGCGAGCTGGCGGATTTGATCAATGGCAGGACATCTCATCAGCGCCCTCCCCGCCGGATCGTCACCTTCTCCTGTTTCCAGCCAACGCCCGAAACCAGAACGGCCTTGTCGACGTTGTAGTCGACGATCATCATGTCGTTCTTCATCCGGTAGTTGACGATCCGGTTCTGTCCACCAGACACAACGAACAGCACCGGTGCATCCTGGCCGGAGATCCGGCGCGGGAACTGGATGTAGGTCTTCTCGCCGTCGCTATAGACCCGCGTCGGTCGCCAGCCGGCTCGGCCGGAGACGGAGTAGGAGAAGGTAAGCTGTTCGGCCGGCATGCCCGCGCCGGGAATCGTGCTTGCCTCCAGCCTCGAATTGATATCGGCGAGCTTGGCCGACACATCTTCCGGATATTCGAACCCGACCCGCGCCATATATTGCGTCGGATGCGATTTCAGCTGGATATGGTAGGTGCGGCGCGACGTCGTCACCACCATCGAGGTGATCAGCCCTGCCTCGGCCGGTTTGACGATCAGATGGATCGCCTGGCCACCAGCCGCACCCGATGTCGCGGGCTCGACCTTCCAGCGGACCGTATCGCCGACGAGTACATCGCGGACCACCTCACCGGGCTGAAGCTCGATATCGCAAACCTGCAGCGGCGAGCAGACGACGGAGGGCTGCACCTCGCCATAGAGGAAGATGACCTTGCCGTCGTCTCCCCTGGTCACCAGGCCACGGCTGCCGCGCCACTTGCCGGAGATATCGATGCCCTTCTCTTCGTTTGCCGAGACATCGCCCGCGCGCGCGTCGGATATCGCCACGGTTCCGGTGATCAGTCCGCTTGCGAGGGCAAGGACAAGCCTGGCGCGGCGCGTATTTGTTTTCATGTTCATGTGCGTGGCCATGCCTTTCAAAGCTGTGCGGTCCAGTCGAAATCGCGGAGATAAAGACCGATCGGGTTGAGACGGATCACGCCCTCGTCCTGCGGCGGGGTCAGCGTCACCGTGGCGATGCCGCGGAACCGGCGGACAGCCGTTTCCTTGCCTTTGCGGTCGCGCTCGAATTCCGTCCAGTCGATCTGGTAGGACTGGTTCGACAGCGCCACGATGTTGTTGACCTCGATGGCGACCGTGGCGTTCTTCGCCTTCTCGAAGGGTGAGTTCGAGCGGAACCAGGCATTGACCTTTTCCGTCGCCGGATCCGAGGTCCTGAGCAGCGCGTAGGTGCGGTCGATATACTGCTTCTGCACCACGGCATCCGGGGTGACCGAGCGGAAGTTCGAAACGAAGCCGCCAAGCGTCGCGCGCACCACCCTGGGGTCGGCATATTCGATCTGCTGCGGGAAACCGGCGCTCACCGCCGTGCCGAGCTTGTCGACCTCGACGACATAAGGAACGAGCTTGACCTGCGTGCTCTGGTAAAGCGCATAGGAAAACCCCACCACGGCCATGACCATGCCGGTGATGCCGACAATGCGCCACGCCGACGCCGCCTTCACATAGGAGCCGTATCGCTCGTTCCATTCGTTGCGGGCGGCAAGATAGGGGTTATCGGGGCCGCGGTTCGCTGCCATCTTTCCCGTCCTCTTTGATTATGATTGATCGTTGCGTTCGGGAGGTGGAGTGCGTCCGCCATTGCCACTGCGGTTGCCGTCGAGCTTGGCATTCGCCAGACCCAGCAGCGAGCCGGCATAGGCCCCTGGAGAGCCGATCGCCTTTTCCTTGGCCGCCGAGCCGGCCGCTTGTCCGGCGGCCCAGATACCGGTGCCAACACCGCGTGCGGCGGCTCCGGCAAACGACGATCCCGCCGCCCGTGCTGCCTGACCGGCGGCAAATCCGGCGCCGGCCGCACCACCGGCCAGAAACGCCCCGCCGGCCGCGAACGATGCTGCCTGGCCGCCATGGCGGATGGCTTCCATTCCGCCGGACACCGAGGCTCCCTGAACCACGCCCTGGATGATGTTCGGCACATAGATCGCGATAATGAAGACCACCACCGATATGCCGGCAATTGCCAGGGTGGTCACGAACTGATCGGAAGAGGCGGTCGGCGCCTGGGCGAGGCCGGTGAGAACCTGCGATCCGATCTTGGCGATCATCACCAGCGCCATCAGTTTCATGCCCACGCCGAAGGCGTAGACCAGATAACGGATGGCAAAGTCCTTGGTATAGGAGGACCCGCCAAGGCCAAGCATGATCATGCCGGCGAGCAGGCCGACATACATCTCGACCATCACCGACACGAAAATCGCCGCGACCAGTGAAAAGCAGATGACGACGATGCTCATCGCCAGGACGGCCGCGATCGCCAGTGCATTGTCCTCGAACAACCCGAATTGCGCCTGTTGCGACATTTGCGAGGCCACGCGAATGCCGGCGTCGAATACTTCGGCGGGAGAGGCTGACCCGCCACCTGCACCGATCTGGAAGAGACTGTCGACGACGGAGCGGGCGAAGCCTGGCCCCTCGGTGAGAACGAACGCGAAAAAGCCGACGAACATGATCCGCCGGACAAGCTCTGCGAACCAGCTATCAAGGGATGCGGCCTGAAGGGCCAGCCAAACCGCGGCAACTCCGATCTCGATGCCCGCGAGGATCCAGAACAGCGACTTCGCCGCATCCATGATGGTGGTTTCCCACCCTTTCGCAGCGGTCGATATCTGATTTTCCAGCTCCGTCAGCACCTGGCCCTGTTGCGCAAAAGCCGGGGCCGCGAAGACGACGCAAAGCAGGATAGCGACAAGAACCGAACGTCCAATATTGGTCTTTACCATCGTGGACGCATCTCCTGACCGTCCTTGATCGGCGGAAGCTCCTTGTTCGCGCCGAAGAAGTTTTCCCTGGCGGCGCGTTGCTCCTCGGTGAGTGCAGGTTTGCTGGAGTCTCTCGAGTTGACGACCAGCGTTGCAGCGACCGACGAGACCGCGGCAACGACCAGGAGCAGGACAACAATGACGGTGCGGTTCACCAGCGCGGCTCCATCTTTTGACCTTCGGGGATGCTCTTGACCTCGGCGTTGAAGAACTTCTCCCTTCGCGCCTGGGCGAGATCCTTCCCAGCCTGTTCCGACTGGTACCAGGTGCCCATCATCGTCATCTGCTGGGAAACCAGCCCGCGCAGCTTCTCAAGCTGCGCCACCTGCTGGGCGGCGATCTCATGGCCCACCTGCAACGCTTTCATCTGACCGTCGGCGCTCTCCGACATCGAGCGCAATGACGACATCGTGGATTCCTCGCTCGAAAACTGCTCGGCGGTCAGGTTCGCGGCTTTCAACGTGCCGGCGATCGTGTCGCGATTGGTGTCGGACCAGGACTGGTAGGTGGTGGAGAAGCTCGCGTTGGTGGGCAAGTTGCTCTTCATCTCGGCATAGCTCTCGAACCGCTGCTTGAGCTGGTCGTCGATATTGCCCATAGAAAACGCAATGCCCTGCCCCTGCCCGACGATGCTCTGCAGCCGGTTCAGGTCGCTTTCGACTTGGCCCCAGACATGATCAGGCAATTGCGCGGTGTTCTGCAGCATGTTCTCGTAGATCTTCAGCTGGTTCTGGATCTGCTCCGCCAGCTGATTGATCTGGGTGACCTGGTTGTTCACCTGCTCGGCCGACTTGCCGACCAGCGAGACGAGCTCGGCATTGTTGGCGAGCTGGGTGAATTCCGTCGCCTCGCCGGTGACGCCACCGGCCATGCCTGGCGCCGGCAGAGCCATCGCTGCCACCACCGCCAGCATGGCGACGGTGCAGCGTCGATCAGTTGTTGTGAGGAGTGATATTTGCATGAGCAATCCCTCTCTGTTGCAGCCAGTGTTCCGGCCATTTGGCACCGTGTTCGGCGTGAAGTGCGCGGATGCGTTTCAGGTCTTCCTTGCCGGACGCACCGACAAAGGAGAGCGCGACAGGCCCGAGCGCCATGTCGAAGAGCCGGCGGCCGTCGGGCGAGGCGACATAGTATTCGCGCTTCGGCAGGGCGGTCGCGACGATCTCGATCTGCCGCTCGTTAAAACCGATCCGCTCGTAGAACTCCCGTGTGCCGGGTTCGCGTGCCGCACCGTTCGGCAGGCAGATCTTTGTCGGGCAGCTTTCCTTCAGCACATCGATGATGCCGGAGCGCTCGGCGTCCGAGATCGACTGGGTGGCGAGCACCACCGCGCAATTGGCCTTGCGCAAGACCTTCAGCCATTCCCGGATCTTGTCGCGGAAGAGCGGATGACCGAGCATCAGCCAGGCTTCGTCGAGAATGATCAGGCTTGGCGCGCCGGTGAGCCGCTTCTCAACCCGCCGGAACATGTAGGTCAGGACCGGCACGAGATTGCGCTCGCCCATATTCATCAACTCTTCCACTTCGAAGCATTGGAAGGCGCCGAGTGACAGGCCGTCTTCCTCGGAATCGAGGAGCTGCCCCATCGGACCATCGACGGTGTAGCGATGGAGTGCATCCTTGATCTCGCGCATTTGCACGCCACTCGCGAAGTCCGACAGCGACCGGCCGCGCGATTGCGCCATCAAGGCGATCTGGCGCGAGATGGCGTTCCGGTGCTCCGGCGTCACCGTGACACCCTGCAGCGCCACAAGCGTCTCCAGCCATTCGGACGCCCAGGCGCGATCGCCGTCGGTCGAGAGTCCGGCGAGCGGGCAAAAGGCGAGCGGCGGCGATGCCCCCTCCCCTCCTGCCGGCGTGTCGCCGCCGATCTCGTAATGGTCTCCGCCCACAGCAAGCGTCAGTGGCAACATTGATCGGCCCTTGTCGAACGCGAAGATCTGCGCGCCGGCATAGCGACGGAACTGCGCCGCGATCAGCGACAGCAGTGTGGACTTGCCCGATCCCGTTGGGCCGAACACCAGTGTATGGCCGACATCGTCGACATGCAGGTTCAACCGGAAAGGAGTGGAGCCGCTGGCGACCTGCATCAGCGGCGGCGAACCCGGCGGGTAGAACGGGCAAGGGGCTACCGGGCTGCCCGACCAGACCGAGTTCAGCGGCACGAGATCGGCGAGATTGCGGGTGTTGATCAGCGGCTCGCGGATATTGGCATAGGAAACACCCGGCAAGCTGCCGAGAAAGGCGTCCGTGGCATTCAGCGTCTCGATGCGGGCGCCAAACCCTTCCGCCTGGATCAGGCGGCGGACCGCCTCGCACTTGTCCTGCAGGCGGGGCTGCTCTTCGTCGAAGAGGACGATCACCGGCGTGTAGTAACCATAGGCAACGAGCTGCGAGGCTGCCTGGGCGATCGCATCCTCGGTCTCGGCCACCATCGTCATGGCATCCTGGTCGAGCGAGCGGCTCTGGGTCTGGAACAGCTGATCGAAGAACGGCCGCACCTTCTGCTGCCATTTCTTGCGGGTGCGCTCCAGCCGCGCCCGCGCTTCCTGTTCATCAAGGAAGACGAAGCGGCTCGACCAGCGATAGGTGAGCGGCATGAGATCAAGCGTATTGAGAATACCCGGCCAGCTCTCCGCCGGCAGGCCATCGATCGCCACCACACCGAGAAAGCGGTTTTCGACGGTAGGCGTCAGGCCATGCTGAAGCTCTGATGTCACCAGCCAGTCGAGATACATTGGGATGTCCGGCAACTGCACCGGATGGTTTTCGCCGGTGATGCAGAAGCGGATGAACTGGAACAGGTCGTCATAGCGTGCCACACGAAAGCCGCCTCGGTCTTCCGCCTCGTGTGTCAGCATCCGGCGGATCGACACGACGTTGGCGAGGTATTGTTCGATTTCACGGATCGACGTGCGGAAGGCCTCAAGAACGCCATCGGCATAGGTGGCGGAGCGGCTCGCTCGATCGGAATAGATGTAGCGTGCCAGCCCGGAGCGCCGTGGCTCCGGTGGGCGCCAGGTCAGGATCAGGGCATGCCGGCTTTCAAAATGCCCCCTCTCCCGCCCGAAATGCGCCCGCCGCTCCGCGTCGATGGCGCGCGTGACCGCATCCGGGAAATGGCAATCCGCCTCGGCCGGATAGTCGGTTGTCGGAACGCGCGCGGCCTCAACCTGGATCATCCAGCCGGAGCCGAGGCGGGCGAGGATCGCATTGATCTGGCGGCTGATCTCATTGCGCTCGGCGTCAGTCGAACTTTCGCTGTCCGGTCCGGCAAAATACCAGCCGGCCAAGAGGCTGCCGTCCTTCAGGAGCATGATGCCGTTGTCGACGAGGCCAGCATAGGGAACGAGGTCGGCAAACGACGGTCCGGAATTCCGGAATTGCTTCAGGGCTACCATTTCGTGGCCTCAGTACCGTCGCCAGGGCGAGGATGTGGCGTGATAGAACGATTTGTAGGAGACGTGCCGGAGATAGACGCGACGCATCAGGGGATCGGCCTTCGCCATCATGCGAAGGGCGGCGACGGCAACGAGCCAGAACATCATTCCGAAGATCGCCGCATACCAGGTCAGCACGACGAAGATCAGGATGACTGCCGCGAGACCGCTCAGCAGCACCAGTTCGCGATCCGCGCCCATCAGCAGATTGGGACGCGAGAGCGCACGGTGGATCCGCGAGCTGATGAGAGCGGAGCCGGAGTCAGCCATGAGGCCCCTCTCCTTCCCGCTGTGCGGGCTCCATTTGCGCGAGGAAACTCTGCCGCGCCTGCGGCTCGAGGCTGCCGATAGTGGCACCTGTTGCTCCGAACAGGGCGACGATCTGGGTGGCACCCAGGAGGACACCGCCCACCAGCGCGATGTAGCAAAGCCGTCTGGCAAAGTCGTTGAGCTCGCCCCCGAAGATCAGCATGCCGCCGGCGATCGCCACCGCCGCCAGTGCGATGAAGCCGGCGACCGGACCGGTGATCGATTGCTGGATCTGCTGAAGCGGCGACTCCCACGGCAACCCGCCGCCACCGGATGAGGCAAATGCCGGAGAGGCCAGTATCATTGCCGAAAGAAGAAAGGCGCCGCCGGCCACGGCACGATAACGCTTAGGCTGCATGAGTAACCTCGTCGATCTGGGCATAATGTTCGGTTTGATAGGTCGAGGCCCCAAAACTCTCGACATGAATCACGTCGCGGACACGCCGGCTCCGTCCGCTCCGCTCGATCGAAACGACGAGATCGACGGCTTCGCCGATTACCTCGCGCATCGGCTGCTGGCTGGCTTCGGCCGTCAGCTGTTCCAGACGGCGGAGCGCGGACATGGCGGTGTTGGAATGCACAGTGGTGACGCCGCCCGGATGGCCTGTGTTCCATGCCTTGAGCAGCGTCAGCGCGGCGCCATCGCGCACCTCGCCGACGATGATCCTGTCAGGGCGCAGACGCATCGTGCTTTTGAGCAATCGCGCCATGTCGACGCTGTCGCTCGTATGAAGGCAGACAGAGTTTTCGGCCGCGCACTGGATCTCGGCGGTGTCCTCGAGGATCACCATGCGATCTTCCGGCGCGGTCGCGACGATCTCCGCGATGACGGCGTTGGCCAGTGTCGTCTTGCCCGATCCCGTCCCGCCCGAGATAACGATGTTCAAACGTGAAGCAATGGCGCTCCTGATGACGCGGGCCTGCGCTTCGGTCATCACCTGGTTCTTCACATAATCGTCGAGCGGGATGAGGCGCGAGGCGCGACGGCGGATCGTGAAGGTCGGCGCCGACACCACCGGCGGAAGCAGCCCCTCGAAGCGGTGGCCGCCGATCGGCAGTTCGCCGGATATGATCGGCTGATCGTGGTCCGCCTCGGCTTGCAGCGCATGGGCGACACTGCCGATGACGACCTCGGCCGCGGCGGCCGACATCTCTCCGGCCGGAGCAATGCCGTGGCCGAGCCGCTCGATGAACAGCCGCCCGTCCGGGTTCAGCATGATCTCGACAACGGTTGCATCGTCGAGGGCCACACAAAGCTGGTCACCGAGTGCGTCCTGGAGCTTGCGGACAAGGCGGGAATGGGAACGAAGCTGGGTCACGCGGCACTCATCGCCGAAGTGACGGCGTGTTCAGCGATGGTCGAATGGTAATCCGGCGGGCGGACGCGCTCGAAGCTCGCGCGATCGGCGGGAAGACTGCCTGCCACAGCCATCGTGTTGCCGATTGGAGCAGGCTTGCCGAGCCGCGTCATCGGCCACCCGGCCCGCTTCAGAATGCGTTCGAAACGAAGGTCGGTCGCTGTGACGATTTCGGTATAGCCGTTGGTGATCGACCACTCGATGATGCCGGCAAACATCGTGAGCGTTGCTAGGTGCAACTGGCCCTCTCCTCTCCCCACTTCAAGCGAGGTGTCGACGCAGAAGCGTGAGCTCTCGACCATGCCGGAGTGAGGAGAGAGCGACTCGTTGGCCAGCAGTTTCCGAAAGCTGCACTCCAGCATCGTTGGGCCAGACGCGGGAAGCAGGCGCGCGCAGCCAGCGACCCGATCGCCGTCATCGACAGCTAGAACATAGGTCGGTCTGAGACCGTCGTAGCGGTCTCTTTCCTCGCCATCACTGACCGCCACGTCCCAGCCCATGCGCGATCTAAAGATCATCGCACGAAGGCAATGCATCTGCGTGAGCAGGTCAGAATACTGCTCGTAGAGGTCCGGCGAAACTATTGTGATGTGCATGCTCCACTCCGCGAATCGAACTGGGGCATACAGAAATCATCACGACTCACCTGTGGCTACGTGCAGATTTGCACCTCGCCGAGTCGGGAGAATCACCGTCTATTGGCGTGTAGACGATCAATGAACGTGTGGATGATCGATATGCAGATCTGCATTTCCGGCCGACGCCTCGAAACGGGAAGGCGAACTAACCTGCGGAGGAATATGGATAAATCGGAGTTTTCTGGAGGATTGTGGGAGCTCACGTTAACCCTTCATTAACCAAAAACGCCTTGCAACCGAACGTGCATTCGGTAATCGTCACGGAAAAATGGCAGTACGTGCCGATTAACCGTGACAAGAGCTTTCCACCGTGAGCAATGTGGCCATATCCCGAAATGATCGCCCTTCGGTAGATGTTACTATTGGTGAGCATGCCGAACAGCTGAGCTCCCAGCTTCAAGCTATGAGCGAGACACTGTTTCCTCCCACCTCGCACAAGAGTTTGCGCAAATTCACGTCGGGTGAAGCAGCCCGCCTAATGAAGATATCCGATTCAACGCTTCGAAAGATGACTTTGGCGGGTGAAGGGCCGCAGCCCGAACTCGCCAGCAACGGAAGGCGCTTCTACACACTAGGTCAGATAAATGAGATCCGGCATATGCTGGCGGGCTCTGCTCGTGGACGCGAAAGCATCGAGTTCGTGCCCCATCGACGAGGCTCGGAGCACTTGCAGGTCATCGCGGTTACCAATTTCAAAGGCGGCTCGGGCAAGACGACGACGTCGGCTCATCTTGCTCAGTATCTTGCGCTGCAGGGGTACAGAGTACTCGCCGTTGACCTCGATCCCCAGGCCAGCCTCTCGGCACTCCTCGGGGTTCTTCCAGAGACGGATGTGGCTTCCAACGAGACATTATATGCGGCAATCCGCTACGACGACGCGAGACGGCCTCTCAAAGAGGTTATTCGCCCGACGTACTTTGACGGATTGCATCTCGTTCCTGGAAATCTTGAGCTTATGGAGTTTGAGCACACTACTCCAAAAGCCTTGAGCGACCGCGGTTCACGCGAGGGGCTTTTTTTCACCCGTGTCGCCCAGGCTTTTGATGAGGTCGCCGATGACTATGACGTGGTTGTAATCGACTGCCCTCCCCAGCTTGGGTTCTTGACCCTAAGTGGCCTGTGCGCCGCGACATCAATGGTCATCACTGTGCATCCTCAGATGCTCGATGTCGCGTCCATGAGCCAGTTCCTACTTATGACCCGCGACCTCCTCGGCGTCGTGAAGGAGGCCGGGGGAAATCTCCAATATGATTTCATCCGCTATCTGCTTACCCGGTTTGAACCTCAGGATGCGCCGCAGACGAAGGTCGCGGCGCTGTTGCGCAACATGTTTGACGATCATGTCCTCACCAATCCAATGGTGAAATCTGCAGCCGTCTCCGATGCCGGTCTTACAAAGCAGACCCTCTACGAGATCGGCCGAGAGAATCTAACGCGGTCGACATATGATCGGGCGATGGAGGCTTTGGATTCGGTAAACGCCGAAATCGAGGCTTTGATCAAGACTGCATGGGGGCGGGCATGATGGCCGGCACGAATCATGACGACTCGTTGGGAGCTCCCAACAGAGCGCTGCCCTGGCTGCTCCGTGTTGCTGCCCAGCGCCCCTGCCTGTCGAATTCACACCAGGGATTTTGTGCGGACGTCCGGCAAGCCCGCCTGCGACTTCGCTTGTTGGGAGCTCCCAACAAGCAGCTCCTACCGGCGAAACCATGCTGCCTCGAAACTAGCCCGCAAAGATCAGTGCCATGAGCCGCAAGGACGCAATCGACTCATTGTTCCTTAAGAAGCCCGTAGCGAGCGAGAAGGCCCCGACGGACAAGTCAGTTGCTCGTGTCCGCACCGGTGCTATCTCCGCCATGGGCTCGTCGTTACAGGAAATGGCGGAAGGAGCAAAAAACGCAGCTCGGCTACAAGATCAGTTAGCCTCTGGCGAGGCTGTCATTGCCCTGGATCCATCCACAGTCGAAGGATCAACGATCGCTGACCGATTGCCTACAGCCATCGATCCAAAGTTCGATCAGCTAAAGGCGAGCATTGCGGAGAACGGGCAGCAAATTCCGATCCTTGTTCGACCACATCCAGAAATGACCGGCCGATATCAGATTGCGTATGGGCGGCGACGGTTGCGGGCCGCCGTCGATCTGGGTCAGGCGGTGTCGGCAATTGTCAGAAACCTGACTGATCGTGAGTTGGTGGTAGCTCAAGGTCGGGAGAATCTGGACCGTGCTGATCTCTCGTTCATTGAGAAAGCCCTTTTTGCGCTAAGACTTGAGAACGCGGGCTTCGATCGCACAACCATCACCGCTGCCCTCTCAACTGACAAGTCTGACGTCAGCCGCTATATCGCCGTCGCACGAACCGTACCTGAAAAACTTGCAGCTCAGATAGGCCCGGCCTCAAAGGCTGGAAGATCGCGCTGGATTGCGCTCGCTGAGAGTATAGCGAAGCCCAGGGTCATGGACGCTGTCGAGACGGTTCTGGAATCTGAACGGTTCAAAGCCTCAGATAGCGACACTCGCTTCGCGCTCATTTTCGATCTTGCGTCGAAGCGTCCTAGCAAGTCCTCCAGGAAGGTAAAAGCTTGGAGTACGCCGAAGGGGAAAAAAGCGGCGCGGATCCAGCAAGAGATCGGCAGGACAGCCTTAATTTTCGACGAGAAGCTGGTGCCCTCATTCGGAGAATATGTCGCAGACCAGTTGGATCGTTTGTATGCCCAATTTATCGAAACCAGCGGAGGAGGGACAACCGACCAAGAGTGAAACCTTCTTCAACCCAGCGACGCTGGGTAGGGATAGAAAACCACTAGTCGCAAAAGAAAAAGGCCACCGAAACGAATTCCGGAAGCCCTTCTCTGTAGTCTCGCAACTAAGAGAATCGCATTTCCGAGAATCACCGTCAAGAGCCTTCTGAGGCTCAACGCCGATTCGGCGAGCGGAATTCTTTTGCCTAACAAAAGGTAAAGGAAATGCAGACGTACGTCTCAACGACGCCCTTTGGGCGGCGGCCGGTAAAGCTTGGCCATATTGCAAGTCAGATCACCGCAAAGACGGTCTCACGTAACGCTGTCGCTCACAAGTGGCAGGTTTTTCAGCATATTCGCGAAGCGCGCGAGTTGATCGGGGCCACGGACCGCTCGCTCGCGATCCTGAACGCCCTGCTCACCTTCCATCCAGAAACGGCCCTTGCAGGCGATGCGGAGCTTATCGTCTGGCCGTCGAACGAGCAGCTCATGGCGCGGGCAAATGGTATGCCCGCGACGACGCTGCGCCGGCATCTCGCCGTCCTGGTCGATTGCGGTTTGATTATCCGTCGCGACAGCCCGAACGGCAAACGTTTCGCCCGCAAGGGCAGGGGCGGCGAGCTCGAGCAGGCTTATGGCTTCGACCTCTCGCCGATCGTAGCGCGTGCGGAAGAGTTCCGAGACCTGGCTGATGCAGTGCAGGCTGAGAAGAAGGCCTTCCGGGTCGCCAAGGAGCGCTTGACCCTGCTTCGGCGTGACATCGTCAAGATGATCGAGACTTGCATTGAGGAGCGCGTTCCAGGGAACTGGGGCAGGGTGCATCAGACCTATCAACAGATCATCCTCCGGTTGCCACGCTCGGCTCCTCGCCAGCTTGTCGAGAGCATCGCGCAAGAGCTGCACGAGCTTTGCACGGATATCCGTGAGGTATTGGAATCATTCACACAATCACAGAATATGGACGCCAATGAGTCCCATTTCGGCCGCCACATACAGAATTCAAATCCAGACTCTAATTTTGAATCTGAACATGGCTTGGGAAATGAGGATGAAGCGGGCGGCACCGTTGCGGAAACCGACAAGGTACGGAGCCTGCCGAAACGGGAGCTGCCTTTGGGGATCGTGCTGGACGCCTGCCCGGAAATCCGAGAGCTGGCAAAAGGCAGCGCAATCCGGCACTGGCGCGACTTGCTGACCGCGGCGGAGGTCGCCCGGCCAATGCTGGGGATCAGCCCGAGCGCCTGGCGGGAGGCCCGTGAGGTCATGGGTGAACAACATGCCGGGATTACCCTGGCCGCGATCTATCAGAGGTCCGGGCAGATCAACAACGCCGGCGGCTATCTGCGTAGCCTGACCGATCGGGCCAAGGACGGGAAGTTCTCGACCTGGCCGATGATCATGGCACTGCTCCGGGCTAAACTGGACGCGCAGAAGCCAGCTGAGAAGCTGGATGGTTGGCGGTCAAATGGTGACGGTGAAGCCGAAGATCGCCTGCAGGTCTCGGATTCGCTGTTGAAGAGCCTGCAGAGGCCGAAATCGCGATGAAGGCAGCGCTGTTATCCGGCCATAGGAAAGGCAGTGTCGCCGGCGCTGGCAATCAAACCCGATCGGCGGGCCCGGTCGATGAGGTTCTTCACGGACGAGGGCGACCATTTGGAGCCGCCGCGCGGGGTGCGCTCGTGCAACCTTTCGAGCTGAACGGCGATTTCGCGCAAGGTCAGATCGGGATTCGACCAATGAATGCCGGCGACCAGCGTCATCAAGCGATCCTCGGGCAGGCGTGGAGGAGACTTGCGAAGCAATGCCGGGTCGGCCATGCGCTCCGCGACCAGCCATTTTACGGCGCGGCGAAGGCGTTCCGGCGTCCAGTCGAGACCGCGCTGCTCGAGCACGCGGGCGATGTCGTCCCAGGTGTGATCCGGCCGCATGCGGCGAACGATTGGAAGCCACTGGTTAGCGGAAGCCTGAATGCGATCGCCGTAGGCGGCTTTCTGCACCGCGGTCATTTTGGCCAGCGCCTCGGGGCGTTTTTCCCGGATACCGGGGTTGCCGGACAATCGACCCGTTGCCTTTGCGGCCTTGATGCCGGCCTTGGTACGCTCGGAGATCAGCGCGCGTTCGAGCTGCGCCACGGCGCCCAGCACCTGGAGCGAAAACATTCCCTGCGGCGTGGTCGTATCGATGGGGTCGTGCAGCGAGCGAAAATGCGCATTCCTCGTGGTCAGATCCTCGATCACCTCGAGCAGATGGCCGACGGACCGCGCCAGACGATCGAGCCTCACGACCACGAGCGTGTCACCGGCGTCGATCTCACGAAGCAGCCTGGAAAGGGCAGGGCGCGCCCGTGACGCTCCGGATCCGTGTTCCTGGACGATGACGTCACAGCCGGCCGAGCGAAGTTCAATCTCTTGCGCTTCCGTCGCCTGTTCCTCCGTCGAGACCCGCGCATAGCCGATAAGCCGGCCCTGAGGCCGGCGAGAAGAGCGATTGTGTGCATCACCAGCCATTTGCAGCGCCCCAGAGACCGTCGAGCGGCGATTTTCCAATTGCAGAAGATACGGATAAACGATCGTTTGTAAACGTCTCTAGGTACTTTTCCGCCGTCGCTGTGGCTGCGCAAACCTTGGAAATAAACGGTTTCGAGCTTTAGCAAGGTCGATAGGCGGGCACCTGTTCAATGCCCAGGCAGCTCGCCCTCTGTATATCGACGGGTGTCGGAGAAAACACCCTATGACGGAAGCCAATGGCGTGTTAGTTTCCGTTTCGATAAAATCCTCAAGTGTTCGCAATGGGATACCGTTCAGCCAATTTACCCTTGGAAGAGCTCCTTCCGCACGTAATGAGGGCGGAGGACCAGCTCGCTCGCCTGGATGAGCGAGCACGTCGAAGCCCAGTCACCTCCGGCTTCATTGAGCGAGGGCATTTCTTCGACGCTGCCGCCAGCATGTGGGTCGCCGGCGAACTTGTCCATGTCGAGGACCTCGTTCTTCACGATGCCCATATGGATGTCCGCGCCCCGACGCATGAGTTGGTGATTGCGCACTCCATCCTTCGAACGCGGCGCAGGATTGCGGCAGCCGAACCGGGCTGGGCGCTGAGCGACGTGGGGTTAGCGACGCTGCGCGGTCAATCAGGTGACGTTCATCCGGCGGTGCCAGGGGAAGGAAATCTCCACGCGCAACATGATGATGATGATGTTGATGACCATGAAGCTGTCGATCCCCTTTCGGACGAGTTTGCAGAGTTTGATGCGGTCCTCGCGCGGTCGGAGCGTGTTCTAACACAACATGCGGCTGCTCCTCCGACGGCGGTATCGGTCAAGGGGAAGGAACGCGATCCACTCGTGTATGATCAGGACTGGGATGAAGCTGAGCGTCTGGCGCGTTGGCAGGAGCTGGTTTCCGACACTGCTGGCGTGCCGCCGTCGCTAGCCGCAGCCTTGGCTTGGGAAGAATGGGAAACACTCGAGCCGCTGCAACGCCAACATTGGCTGGGTGCGCAACTGGCGGCCTCCATTCTGCGGTCAGAACGGAAGGTTGGCACACATCTGCTGGGCATCAATGCCGGACTCAAATCCATCTCGCGTGAGCGTCGGCGGTCACCGGTCCGAACGACCCGGCTGACGGCTTTCCTTGATGCGTTGTCGAGCGCGGCCGAGGCGGGAATGAAAGAGCTCGATCGACTTGTCCAAGCGAAGGATCTAATGGAACGGCGGCTTCGGAACCGTCGGTCGTCAAGCAGTCTTCCTAGCGTCATAGAACTTGTGCTCTCCAGGCCACTTGTGTCTGCAGCAATGATCGCCAAGGAAGTGAAGATCAGCCCGCGCGGCGCACTCAATTTGATTTCCGAACTCGGCGTTAGGGAAATGACGGGGAGAGGCCGGTACCGTGCATGGGGGATCACCTAGCGCGGAACTTGGAGATGAACGTGGAGCCGGCTGTTGATCGCTCGTAGAAGAAGCGTAACATGGCGAGGGCATTGGGGGTGGCAATCGGTGACAAGTGCTGTTCAGGTCTGGAATCCAGACGACTGGGAATTGTTTTCACTTAGTTTGCTTCAACATCGTCACGGCACATTGAACGTGCACAAGATACCGGCAGCACACAAAGGTGACTATGGCATCGACTACTATTGCGCTAAAGAGGCGGTTGCCTACCAATGCTATGTTGTCGAAGAGCCGGTCGACATCGCCACACGGGCGGAACGGCAAAAGAAAAAAATCACTACAGATCTTCGCAAGATAATAGCCAATTCCGTCGAGATCGCGAAGTTGTTTATGGGCGTGCCCATAAAGCACTGGGTTCTGCTCGCTCCGAACCACGACAGTAAGGAAGTGAATCTTCACTGCTCGAAAAAGACCCTGGACATGCGCGATGCGAAATGTCCAGCGCTCGACATCACCTTTGAGGTTGGCATTCACGATCCGGGCTCGTTTCCGAAAGACGCTGTCGCTGTGGGCATGTCCACTGTCTCCAGCGTAAAGCTGTCAATCCCTACTCCTTCGCAACAAGAACTTGATACGTGGGCGGCGGGTTCATCCAACCTTCTGACAAATGCAACGCAGAAGTTGGGCAAGAGAACCGGTCCGGATCACGTCCACGAGGCAGTTGCGGAAGCTGCTAAATCGTTCCTGCAGGGGAATGCCTTGCTCGACGCCCTTCGCAACGGTTCTCCAGACCTCCATGAGAAAATTATGTCAGCCATAAATAGCCGGGCTCGTCGCCTGCAATTTGCAGGGCCGCAGGGGGTGCAGACACCTGGCTCGATTTTGCACACCGAGCTGGATTCCCTCATCTCGGCGATGCGCACGGCGGCGCCGAACCTTTCGGAGGAGAATGCAGAGCAGATAGCCTATGGGTCGATATGCGAATGGATCATGCGTTGTCCGCTGGATTTTCCCAATGTCCAATGAATCGGTGCTTCGCCAAGCGATCCTGAACGGGGCTTTCACCTATACAGCCCGTCCTAATCCACTTCCCGGGGACCTCCGCATGTCGTGGGGTATAGCGGTACTCATTTTGGCTCTGTTTTACAGCCGCGGAAAGAAATCGAACTTCCAGAAGCTTCAATTTCTGGCCCATTCAGTTCGACTGCCGGAAGGCCGTGAAGAGGTTCGCGGGCTCTTGTCTGGGGAGTACAAGCCCACTGACGTTTCGGTGAGAGTTGAACCGTCGCTGAATCGAGCGGTCGCGCTTGCTCATGCCCTTGGGCTTGTAAAGATCGAAAAGGGCACGTCAGTTTCGCTCACCGACCAAGGCGTACGGACGTCGGAAGCGATAGTGAAGGAGGGGGAAATCTTGACGGATGAGATGCGCTTTCTGAATGACGTCGCCCCTCGCATGACTGACGCCTTAATGAAGCGGGTGTGGCGCTTGGAGGATCTGCTTTGACGCTGCTTTTTCGAAGGCTAAGGCTCCGCGCTGTAGCAACGGATGGTGTCTATGGTGCCGATGTGCCCTTCGGCCGGGGCCTGACCGTCCTGTGGGCTGACAACACCAAGGGGAAGTCAACATGCATGCAAGGCATGTTGTACGCCCTCGGCCTAGAGCGGATGCTGAGCCCGCGCAGAGAGATTCCGCTGCCGCATGCGATGACGAGCTACCTGGACACCGACGACGACAAACGGGTTGATGTTCTTGAATCAAACGTTTCGCTTGAAATCGAAAACGGGCGAGGGCAAGTCATCACTGTTACTCGTGCTGTAAAGGCAAGCACAGACACTCGCCTGATAACCGTGGATTTCGGACCGGCGCTGTCAGAGGACGCGACATCCCTCAAAAGACAGAACTTCTTTGTACTAGATCCAGGAGCTGCGCAGCGGGAAGACGGCTTTCACCACTTCCTAGAGGGCTTCCTCGGCTGGCAGCTTCCTAACGTCCGACGATACGACGCGCCAGAGACGAAACTCTACCTGGAGACCGTCTTTCCCCTTTTCTGGGTTGAGCAAAAGTTCGGATGGTCTGCGATCCCCGCGGCGATTCCCACCTACATGAGAATTAGGGAAGTTCATAAGCGCGCCGTCGAATTTGTCATGGACCTCGACGTTTACAAGCTTGAGATGTTGCGGGAGCGCTTGGCCGAGCGGATCGGCTCAAATGCCAAGCAGTGGTCTGCAATTCGTGAGGAGCTGGAGCGGTTCGTTTCGCGGGGCGGTGGCAGGATCGCAGCCCTGAGCGAGAGTCCCCTTGCCGATCCCGATGCGTTGGCTCGCGCGCACATTCAGCTTGCGGACGGAACGGAATGGACCGGCCTTTCCGCAATGGTCTCCAGATATCGAGGGACCGCAGCTACTCTTGCATCGGTCCCGGTGCCTGATGTGGAGGACCAATCAGATGAGGTCGCTGAAAAGCTCCAGGAGCTGACCCAGCGGGTCGATACCCTCAATGTGCAGCGGGTCAAACTTCACAATCTTCAGCAGCTCAAATTGGCCGATATGCAGTCTCTGGAAAGGCGCATCGATACCCTCGATGATGATCTGTCCAAGAATCTGGATGTACAGAAACTACAACGTTATTCGGGGATAACGGCGACCTTAACGCCCGACAGGTGCCCAACGTGCGAGCAGGCACTCGTCGACACCTTGTTGTCCCAAGATGCCCTTTCAGCCGTTATGCCGGTTTCTGACAACATCGAATATATTCGATCGCAAAAGAGAATGTTTGAAGACATTCTCGCTCGGGAAGAGGCCGAGGAGACCGAACGAAGCGATCAGCTGTCCGCAATCAGCCGAGAACTCTTTGATCACTACGCACAGATTCGGCTGCTTAGATCCGAGCTGGTCGCGCCGGGGTCGAATCCTTCAGCGGCGGTCATTGAAGAACGCATCCGGGCAGAAGCGAAGGTCCGGGATCTAGAAGGTCTTCAGGCGGTATTTGATGACGCAATTGAGCGTTTGAGGAATTTACAGGACGTTTACAGGAAGCTTCTCGAGGAGCGTGAACAAATCCCCGGAGATAAGCTCTCCTCCAGTGATCGGGATAAGCTGAGGCTCCTGACGGAGCTTCTCCAAAGTCAGGCAAGAGAATTCGGTTTCAGTACATTCTCGCCTTCTGAGCTGTCGATCTCCGAAGACAGTTACCGCCCCGAGAAGGAGGGGTTCGAAATCGGTTTCGAGACATCGGCGAGCGATGCTATTCGGTTGAAGTGGGCGTATCAGCTAAGCTTGCTCGAGCTTGCGAACGCAAAGCACACCAACCACCCGGGATTGCTTGTGTTCGACGAGCCGCGGCAGCAGTCTTCCTCGAAGGTGAGCTTCGAGAATCTATTGAAGAGGGCGTCTGGTGCTGGCCGGCGAAATCAGCAGGTCATTTTTTCTACTAGTGAAGATCTAGAGGCGTTGAAGCAAATCACTGGAAAGCTTGTCTGCAGTGAGGTGATTTTTCCCGGCTACATTTTGCAGAAACTTCAGTAAATGGACCAGGGCAGTCGTAGGCAGCCATCGCCCCGTCACGCTCCTTCACCCCGTTGCCGCAGGCAATGAGCGTTGCTCTGCGATGCCGACCGAACTTCACTTGGTAGTTGATCTACCTGCTTTTTTGAGGCGTGCAAGGGACATCCGCGCTTAACGTGGGACAACTAGGGGGAAGTGCATGGAAGGGCGGGATGTCGGTATGCTGGGAGAGAACCAGTTCATAAGCTGGTGCGAGCCCGAAGGGTTCCGCGCTCAGAAATGTCTGGTCGACAGGCTGGGTTGGGACTTCCTACTCGAACGTGAACCGGTTCGCTCGACGCAAATGCCGCTGGACAGCCAGAACGACCTCCCGAAATTCCTCGTCCAAGTCAAATCGACGGACCGAGCAGGGGAGGTGCCCAGGATCAAGCTTTCGGCCCTCAAGCATCTCGTCGATGCCGATCTGCCGGCAGCGATCGCCGTGCTCGAATTCGGAATCGGAAACAGGTTGCCCATGCGCAGCCTGATGGTTCCGGTGGATGGAGCGGTCATTTACTGGACACTGCGCCGCGTGCGACGGGAAGAGGCGCGGGGAAATCGCAAGCTCCATAAGGTCACGGTTCCGATCCCGCTGGAACACGCAGTCGAGCTGGGCAGCGGCGGTGAAGGGTTGTCAGCTGCCCTTGACGGCATGCTTGGCGGATCCTTGTCCGCCTATATCGAAGGCAAGATCCGACAGCGACAGACGTGCGGCTTTGAAGACGGTTCTGTCGTCGGCAGGTTCTTTGTTCCCGGCGAAGATGCCCGGGAGAAGATCCACAGCCTATTCCTCGGTAGTCGTCGGGAAATCGACGTCATGGATCTCACCATCGAGCGCCGGCGGTTCGGCATCGCTCTGGAGAACGACACGGACTTCTTCCACAGTGCGATCCTGGAGTTTCAGGCGCCGCCTCTCATGTCGGCATCTGTTGAGCTCGCTGACCCGGACGACGGTCAATGGACGAGATTTCCGGTCCAGGTGTTCGCGGTGCTGCCGTTACCGGACGGCGAACCGAGCGCCCCGATCCGGATGGCCAACGCGTTCTTCGAGATCATCCTCGATTTCGAAAAGGAATGGGCAGGCATGAACTTTGACTATAGTGGGTCGCGGTCGGTCGAGCTGGACGAAGCAGTCACGATAGTCGAGGTTGGCGCGATACTGGCCCGTCCGCACAAGAAGGTGAAGATCGAAATGGGAGCCGCAGCACTGGAATTGCCGGCGGCCGAGGGCGAACCGGGGCCGTTTCACAACTGGATTCCGGTGGCGCCCATGCTTCGTCGCATGGCGTCCGTCATCGAAAGACATGCCAAACCCGATGCGCCCTATGTCGTGCTCTCAGACTTCTACCAATGGATAGAAAAACATCAGGATCTTCTGGCGCTGGGCTCGATCGCCGGGGCTAACTTGTTTTTTCCGCGTTGGGACGACGACGGCATCGTGGATTCGCAAGACACGGTTCTCGCGCCCCTGACAGTTGAGCTGGCGGGTGTGCAGTACACGGTATTGATTGAGCTACCCATTGAGACGATGGGAAGGGATGAGAACGAAATCAAACTCGTCTGTGGCCAGCCGCGAATAGTCGCCGACATCGCTCGCTCACCCGGCTCCAGCACGACGGACTTCATCGACCGCGCTGTCGACATGTCGAAACGGCAGCGAAAGGCAGCAGGCCCCGCGCTGGTCGCCGCGGCCTTTGAGAACTGGACGATCGGATCGGCATAGGCTGGCCGCAGGGACGGTGTGCGCACTGGGCGCAGATGCCGGGCTTGGGAGGGTGCTAATATTGTTGGAAGCAGTAGAGTCGCGTTCAGCGATCCATGCATGTGTGAACCTGTTCGAGCACAAATTTGCAATAGGTGGGCGGAAAATCTCCGGGCTGAAGCACGGGGCGATTTGGCAGGAACGGCTTGGGGTATGGGGCTACTTTTCGGAGAGCGGTCGGGCGACGCCTCCTGAGAAGTACTGGAATGTTTTCGGACAGCAGCCGGCACGATTGCGCGACAACATGCTGGTGGAGATCAATCCCCCGGGCACTGGCAAGAACCTGAACCGGCAGGGTGTACTTGCCACAGATGAACAAGGCCATCGCTGGCTGCTGCACCAGGGTCGCCTCCATCCGCGCGGCATTCGCATCACCGAGGAAATGTTCGATACCGTTGCAAAATCGAAGCGGGTTCCTGTTCGCTATGCGGACGGGACGGTGGCATCGTGCCACCGCGTCGCGGACCTCGATCGGCCGGCCCCCGAGGTGCAGGACTGCGTTGCCGCGTTCGTCGAGCTTTGCGCCCGGGTTCGGATCCACTTTCAGCTCGGCGCTGTAGCCCAGGACATGTTCGACCGTGTCAGCGAGGCAGAGGGTTCGTCCAATCCAGAAAAACAGGGCGCTTACAATGTCCCGCCTGTCGCGGCAAGAACCGCTGAACGTCGGCATGCGGACATCTGGCACGCGCTGACCAGAACTCTCGAGGCGTTGGACATTCCGCATTCCAACAGTCGGTTCGGACGGTATGGTCCAGATCTCTTCGCTCAAGCGGGACGGAACAGACTTCTGTTTGAAATCAAGTCCGATGCGACGGCCTCGGACATCCAACGTGCACTCGGTCAGCTTCTGCTGTACGAACACCTCGGCGGCGAAACGTGCAAGAAGGTGATGGTGCTGCCTGGCGAACCACCTCTTCAAATCAGGAAGGCGCTCGCTGCCCTTAGCATTGATCTGCTATATTTTGCGAAGCGGGGAATCTCGATTCAATTCGATCAGCAAACCGTGCGCGATATCATCGGGAAAGCGGCGCCTCGCACGCAAAGGGAACGGCGCGTCAATTAACTTTGCTGCCCTCGTATTCGTTATGCTTGGGTGGCATTTCAGACGATCTCGAGGTGACTGACCGTGTCGATCTTGCCATCGGTCGCTGGACCTTTTCATCGGTCAAAGGCGTTCAGCATTTGCTGAAAATAGGCTTTTAGCTGAAATCAGTTGACGAATTTCACTGAACGATGCATTTTCAGCAAATGCTGAAAACTCACCTAGAAGTGAACGATCTTGAGACCCAGGCAGCCGAGGCCGTCGCCGCATTGCTGCGCAGCGTCCCCGCCATCCACGTGGAGAAGGTGGAACTGACGCCGCCCAGTTCCAGCATCGATATTTTCGCGGAATTTAGCCTGGACGGAAATCGTCGCTTTCTCGCTTGCGAAGTCAAACCAATCGGTCAGCCGCGGCATGTGCGTGCGGCACTCTTTCAGCTTCGGAAGACTGCGGAGAAGTACGATCCTCCGGCGATGCCGATCTTCATCGCGCCTTACCTGTCTCAGGAAGCGCAAGCGCTTTGCCGGGAATTCGATGTGGGCTATCTTGACTTGGTTGGAAATGCCCGGATCGCGTTCGATACCGTATTCATCGAACGCCAGGTTGATGCAAAGCCGCCTGCCATTCAGCGAAACCTGAAATCCATCTTCAAACCGAAATCCGCGCAGGTTCTCCGGGTGCTTCTCCGCGATCCTGATCGCGCGTGGCGCGTCGCCGATCTCGCCCAAGCTTCCGACGTGAGCCTGGGCCACGTCAGCAACGTCCGCGGCGAGCTGGTTGATCGCGAATGGGCCGAGGTGACGGATGACGGCCTACGGCTGTCGCAGCCCGGCGGGCTCCTGGATGCCTGGCGTGACGCCTACGAACCACCGGTCGGCGAGCGCATGGGGTTCTATACGACGCTCCATGGTCAATCTTTCGAGGTCTCGGCGCGTCGCGCCCTGAGCGCCGGACGAGCCACACCAAACGCCGTGTTCGCATCGTTTTCGGCGGCGCATTGGCTGGCGCCTTATGGTCGGGTGTCCACCCAATATTTCTACGCGGACTCGGCTGGACTTGCGGCGCTAAGCGATGCTCTGAAACTGTCTCCGTCTACCTCAGGGGCGAATGTGATAATTACGGTGCTGAAGGATCATGGGCTTTTCAACGATGTCACCCAGCCTGCCCCGGGAGTGGTTTGCACCAGCCCCGTCCAGACTTACCTCGACCTTGGCGTTGCCGGAGAACGAGGAGCCGAAGCTGCGCAACATCTAAGACAGGAACTCCTCCCATGGCCAAGATAGTGCCGCCTGACCCTCAGTCTGCGGCGGATTACCAAGACCGCACGACGAAAGCCGTTAAAGGTGTCTTGGTCGAAATCGGGCAGATCCTCGGCAGCTTCAAGGGAAAGTTTGCCGTGATCGGCGGCGCAGTTCCCTGGCTGCTTCTCGACAACGAGGACATGCGTCACGTCGGAACGCTCGATGTCGATCTCAGTCTCGATGCAGAAGCTCTGGGTGACGGCGAGTACGTTACGTTGGTCGAAGCCTTGATGAGCCAAGGTTACAAACAGCGCGAGGAGCTTCGACGCTTTCAGCTCGTCCGTGAGGTGCCTGTCGATGATGGGGGTACGTCCATCGACATAGTCGTCGATTTCCTCATGCCACGTGATGCGGAAATCGTGAAAAACCGTCCACCGATCCTAAATGATTTCGCCGTCCAGCGGGCCGACGGCGCGGATCTCGCTCTTCGCTTCTATCAACTGGTCGCCATCTCGGGCGACATGCCGGACGGCGGCACTAATCGCGTCGAGATTGCCGTTTGCTCCATCCCAGCTTTGCTCGCCATGAAAGGCTATGCGCTCAATGGCCGGCATAAGCAGAAAGACGCCTACGATATCTACTACTGCATTCGCAACTATCCCGATGGAATCGAGGCCTTGGCCGAAGCCTGCAAACCTCTGCTCGACCACGAAAGCGGAGCCCAGGGCTACAAATACATCGCGGACAAGTTCGACGCGCCTGACGGCTACGGCGCGACAAGCGTGCGCAAATTCGTAGCTGAGACGGACATCCTCGATGGCCGTACACCCGAGCAATGGCAGCAGGACGCCTTCGGCCAGGTCGATGCGTGGTTGCGAGTGCTAGGCCTGCGAGGGGGTGCTATGGAGCAGCGCGAAGGATAGGACTCACAATTCCAGCAAATGGCGCTGCAACCCGCGCCCGCCGAAGGAGCTGAAGAATCGCCATCGGCGAGGTCAGACGCCTCCATCGCTCGAACGTCCTGAAGTGCCAGTTTTCCAACATCTCCGATGGGCAGTTTATCGGTCACAGAGCCTCCCCAGGCTGGGTACTAATACCGGCACACAGGATTGTGACGAGGGGGGAGACGCGCCAAGTTGGCCGTCGAAGCCAGTGATGAGGGGGTTCATTGCCGTCCCCAAGCATCATACCGACGAAGAAAGAGCGCTGCAGTCAGCAGCACTATATGCAATCGGAAAGTGCTGTCATCGAGTTCCGACAGGCCGGGATGTGCCCCTGCAGGACTCAGCCGTTTGAAAAGGCCGTTTACAAAACCACGGCCGTCATTGTCCCACTCGTTCAACGGGATGCTCAGAAAGCCCGCCGCCGACAGCTTTGTCCGGCGCGGCTGTCCGCTGCCAAGTGCTACCGCTGACGGATCGATCTTCGCTGCCAGGTCATCGAGCAGGGCATCTAAGAAAGTTCGAAGCTGGCTATTGGCCGACGCCCAATTGCCACGAGCATGGGCATCCAGCGCCTGGTCGAGATGTCCTTGGGCGATGATAAAGCCGTGCCGATCAAGCAACACCGTCATTTCGGACTGGGTCGGTGGCATGCCGATATCCTCGGGAAGCGTACGCCGCAGTTTGCCCTCGATGACCACATAGTCATCCTGTGCAAGGGCGTGTTTGAATTGCGCCATGACTGAATGCAACACGACTGGCTGGGACCACGGGTATTCGAGAACCTCGGACGGTAGATGTGGCGCCGCGCGCTCCACCAACACATTCTCGAGTAAGCCGCCGTAAACCTGTTGCTTAGGCTTCGCATCCACGAACGTTTTGAGGTCATTCATGCGCTTCTTGACGCTGAAGCTCTCACCGCGCAGATGGCGATAGACGTCGGGCCCGAATTCAAGAAAGAGCGCGCTGGTCTCAGCTTGTGTTGAGACAATTTCCAGAGTGTCGATCGCCGCGAGCACGGTTCGACGTGAAAAAAGTATCTCCATTGGCGCCTTTTCTTTAGCTGACTTACCGCAGGCCCGGTGGGTCTCCGGATTCCACATACGAACTTTTGATGAATTCAGGGGAACCGACAGCCGGCGCCCTCGACCAGGGCAGTGAGAGATTGCGCGGCGATGAGCGGGAAGAGTTCGTTCACCGCTGTCCATCATTGGCGGCTGATCGGAGAAGCGCTTCCAGGCGCTCGATGGCGCGCTCATGCAGAGCGGCGGCGTCCGGCTCGAGCGGCAAGCCGGAAGGCATCCGGTGGCTTTCGATCGTGTCGCGCAGCACGTTGATCGCGGCGCGCAGTGCAATTTCGTAATCGGTGAGAAAAGCTTCCTTATCGGTCATGCTGTCGTCCTTGGTCAAATCAGGGCATTCGCCGGAGGGGCTCCAACCAGCGTGATCATGAGAGGGGGAAGCCGCTTCATCGCGTGCCGCCCTGGTGGCCGTACGCCCGTTTACGATCCGCAACAGATGGGTGGCAAGCAGGAAGTGGGCCCACCCGTGCTGGCATTACGATATTTGTCACCGGCAACTTGATAAACTGAGTGAGGCCTCACCGCGTAAGAAGCGTTCCGGCGCTTGTGAGATCTTAAGGACTCAGCTCTCTTCCCGTTGGCGGACCAAGAGCGGTGGGACACGGGAGCATGAAGATTTATGGGGCGGCCATGCGGCACGGGCGGTCTGCGTGCGGGTTTGCAGCAGAAGATGCGCGCCGATCCTGCTCCACTGCATCTGCTGTTTCTTGGCGAAGCGCTTGGAGATGACGGCGTCGACGGTGGCCTCGACGAAGGCAGGCCTGGAAGCCGCCGATGGCGGTGAGGAACTTGCGCATGTTTGGATAGCCTGTTTCCAAACCTTCCGCATCGAATTGCAGGTCGGCAATTTCGTCACGGGTTCGATAGACCTTACCATGCCAGAGTTGCCATTTGATCGTGCGAGGGGCTTCAAGCAAATCTTGCCCGGCCTGGCAAGCGACAGGCCCAGATGTTAGACGCCCCTCGTGACCTTCACCAGATCGGCGACGACTTCGCTGGCGATCAGTAGGGGCAGCTGCTACGCGCCGAACGACGGATCGGCGATCAATCAGCTGTGGCGTTCTTGCGGGTCCGCTTCGCAGGCGCCGGTTTTTCCGGTTCTTTGGGCTTCCGGCCGAGGCCCATGGCCTTGGCCAATGCCGAACGTGCGGCTGCGTAGTTGGGCGCCACCATCGGATAATCCGCCGGCAGACCCCATTTTGCGCGATATTCGTCCGGCGTCAGCCCGTAGTCGGTCGACAGGTGCCGCTTCAGCGATTTAAACTTCTTCCCGTCTTCCAGGCAGATGATGAAGTCGGGCGTCACCGATTTCTTGATCGGCACGGCGGGATTGAGAGCTTGCGGCTTTTCAGGCGCGGCGCCGCCGGCCGTGCCCTTCAGTGCAGCATGCACCTGCCCAATCAGGGCTGGGAGCTCACCGACCGGAACCGGATTGTTCGAGACATATGCCGAGACGACATCGGCGGTGAGTTCGATGAGGGCATCAGTTGTGTTGTTGTCGGCTTCGTCTGTCACGGAACGCTCCTTCTGGCATTATCAGCAGTCGGCGAAGTTCCACCCCATAGTGATGCCCGCCGCCGAAAGCAATGTGCCTCGGCAGCGCTCATGCGATGCTCGTCCCGCAATCCTTTCATAGCGTCTGGTGTTGAGGTAGTCCTGCGCGGCGATCGCGGCAAAGTCGTCGTCGGCACGGTTCGGACGTGTCCACCAGCAGTCTCCAAGCGGCCGGCGCCGATAAAACTCGCGACAGGCGAGGCCGCACCGGTTCGATGCGCTTGGTCGCTGTTGCTGCTCTCCCTTTGGGCGATCCCTCGGGGCGTAGCCGCGCCTAATCGCAGGAAGCCCGTCGCCGACGCTCACTAGCTGTGACGGGCTTTTCTTATCTCGGCAATGTTAGTGTTTTTGCCACATACCATCTGCCGACGAGCCTTCGTCGCTGCCGCGCTCGAAGCACGAATTCTGCGCTGCGACCGTGCTGTCGGAACCCTTGGACCCGTTCAAAACCACGCGTTAGCTGTGGGACAGTGCGCCAAAAAAATAGGGCCATCGGAAAACCGAGGCCCTTTAAGTGTGAAGGCAAAAGCCTCCAGAGGGGAACAGCTGATGCGATGGACTGGGAGGAGACCGTCGCCTGCTTCAGCTGTAGGCTTAATGGCTAGAATTTGTGCACGGCGCAAATAGATTTCGTGCATTGCAGCTATGCAAGAATAGTGAGGATCGCCTCTCACCCGCAATTTGGGGTAGGAACGTATGGTTCTGCGCTCCTTTATCGCGTCCGGCTTCTCGACGGATTTCGACGGTCACCTGAACAAGTGTGATCCCTAAACGGTGCGGAGGCTTTGTCGGAGCCTCGCAGCCAGCAAGATTTGCGTTCATAGGCGCTCTCCACAGGAGGCAATCCAATCCCGCTCTCATGCGATGGCTTCCTGGTCCGTCCCCGGATCTTCCACGATCAACCCGCGCGGGGTCGGCTACGCGAGCGTGCCGCCGCTTCGGCTCACGCCTCGCGGTGATCGCGACCGGGGCCGGACACCGACGGAGCCATCGAGCGGGAATGGCCCGCTCCGAAGATGGAGCCTCAGATGTCCGATCTTGCCACCGCACAGAACCACGCCTTCCAGCTTTCGCGCACCCTGATGGTCCCGGTCACGCTGTTCGAGGTCGACGGACAGTACGGCGTCATGGTCAGCCACGAACTGGACGGCGGCGAGGTTGCCATCATCCACGAATTCGATCCCCACGAATACGGGCCGGCTCATTGAGCCGGCTTTCTGCTCCCGGAGGTGCCGCTCGCGAGCAGCAGGCGGCAAGGGAAGCTTCGCCCCGGCTGGCCAGCGGTGAGGGCCCGAGGTGCGGATTTGCACGTTGCCAGCCGCGCCCTTGCCGCCTTTCTCTTCGCGGCGTCCGGAAGCTGTCCCGCAAGGCTGCGGTGAGAAAACCTGAAGGAAAGGCGAGCGCCTGCGGCGCACGAAAGAGGATAATGGATCGGGATGAACTCAACGAGCTGAGACATAGCGTGCCCTGCGCGGCTGCGCTGGATAATGCCGGTTACGCCATCGACCTGAAGGAAAGCACAAGACGGGCGATTAAGTACCGGCGTGGTGAGGCGATCATCATTGTTATCCATGAGGGGAAGGGCTGGTTCGACCCGCTCTCGGACGCCAAGGGAGATGTGTTTTCGCTCATGTCGCATCTGCACACGGTCGGCTTTGCGCAGGCAAAGACGCTGGTCGCCCGGCTAATCGACTATCAGCCGCGCCAGCCGGTGTGGGAGAGGCAGGCCCCGGAGCGCAATCCCGGCATCAGCGCGGCCGAGCGATGGAGCAGGCGCCACAAGCCGTGGCCGGGCTCCAGCACCTGGCGCTACCTGCGCGAGGGGCGTCATCTTCCGGACTCTGTCATGCGATCCGCCATCCGCCAGGACCTGCTGCGGGAGGGGCCCCGTGGCAGCGTGTGGGTTGCCCACAGGGACGGGGAGGGGCGTCTCACTGGCTGGGAAGAGCGCGGTCCGCAGTGGCGCGGCTTCGCGACGGGGGGCGCCAAGGTGCTGTTCAGATTCGGCTCCCGCGATGCGATGCGTCTGTGCGTCACCGAGGCGGCGATCGACGCCATGAGCCTTGCGGCGCTGGAGGGTGAACGGCGCGACAGCCTTTATCTGAGCACCGGCGGCGGCTGGGCTCCCGCCACCCCGGCGGCGATACGGCTGCTGGCGGCACGGTCAGGTGTGTTGCTGGTCGCGGCGACCGACAATAATCCCCAAGGCGACGTTTACGCAGATCGCCTCGAAGCGCTCGCCGGCGAGGCCGGCTGCGGCTTCGAACGTCTGCGGCCGCGAGAGGAGGACTGGAACGCCGAGCTGAGGGCAGGAGTGAAGAGTGGGCCAAAGGCAGGAAGGAGAGAGGAGGAAGACCGGCTGCCGCATGCCCGCCGGCCGCGTCAAGGGTGAAGCTTCGCCCGGCTTCGCCGGCCCTTGACCCGCCCGGACGGAGAGGCGCCGCGGAGGAGGGGTCAGGAAGGGCTGAATTGACGGTGAAATCGCAAGGATGAGCCGCGCTCCAGCCCGACGAGGCTGAAAGGAGCCCGCAAATGACCCTCTCTCCGATCCGCAAGGTGTATCAGGGTGTCGCCGACCGCCGGCAGATGTTTCGCATGTTCGACCGCCACGCGCAGCGGCCCAACCGCTGGCAGGACGATGCCGGCGCGCTCTACACCGGCGAGTGGTTCGCGATCAGCGAACGCGACCACGACCATATGTTCGAGATTCTGCCGCCACTCTGGATGCGTGAGGGCATGTTCGCGCTGCGGGAATTCCTGACCGGCAGCGTCACCAGCGTTTTCTTCGCGCTGACGATCGACGCCCAACTCCGTCATTATCACGGCTATTGCGACCTGTCGGACAGAGGCTCCTACAAGCGCATGCGCGACGCGATTGTCGAGCGCGAATCCCGCCCGGTTCGCGCAATGACGCGCCAAGAGCGGCTCGATCACATCTGGTCGAGCACGCATGACGATTTTCGCGGCTATGCCAGTGAAGGTTGGGCCGAAGCCGATCGCGGCGCGCGCACCGTTTTTGTCTATTGCGGCCGTCGCGGCAGCGCCCTGAAGCTGCTTGACCGCCTCACTGACGCAGAGGTCTCCGCAAAGCTTCCGGTGCACCTGCGCTACCTCCCTGATGCAATCGCGGCGTGAGGAAGCAGCCATGTTCACGTTTCCCATTCCCGGCGTTCGCAAGGTCGTCGATCGCGGTATTGCCGACGCCGCAGCCAATGGCGGGTTTCGCAACCCGTACTACGGCGAGGGCGAGATCCCCGGCCTATGGCTGGTTGGCGACCAGGGGGTCTACATGATCTCGAACGGCAAACTCGCCGACAGCGACCGTCCGCTCGTGATCTATTCGGACGAGTGCCATCCGGTCGGCAATCCGGACTGGTTCCATTACAAAACCCGCCATTTCGGCGGTGATGACGGGATCGAATTCATCGACGCCGAGAGGCTTATACCGCTGTTTGATCGGCACTTGCACTGCACACATCTGCACGTGCAGCTGACCGAGACAGAAGTCTCGCTGTCGTTGATCGCCCGCTAGCCCCTTCCCCCTCGCCAGCCTTTCACGCGGCCGACAACGCCGTCCGCGTGATCGTGCTCGCCAAAATTCCAAGGAGATTTTTCGATGGCGCAAGACGACCCCTTCACCCTCGACCTGTTCGGCAATACCGCTCTTTCTTCCGGTCTTGGCCTCGGCGTTACCGCCTTTTCGGCCGCATTTGCCGACGATCCTGACGATGATGACCCGACACCCTCGCCCCTCGCACCCGCCAAGCCCATCGCGGCGGATGCGGGGTCCGTGCGCAAGTCGCCAAGCGGAACGAACTTTTATCTCGCCGGCGCGCGCTGCCTCGCCAGATCCTGGCGCGACCGAGCCCGGGACAATCTCGCCGCCATTCGCCTTGCCGCCGGGATCGTTGACCAACAACGCGCGGCCACAGCCGATGAACAGGCGGCGCTAATCAAGTTCACCGGCTTTGGGGCCAGCGAGCTCGCCAATGGCGTCTTCCGCCGGCCGGGCGAACAGCGCTTCCGCAAGGGCTGGGACGAAATCGGCGCGCAGCTGGAGGCTGCAACAGACAGCGGTGACTACGCTTCGCTCGCCCGGTGCACGCAATACGCTCACTTCACCCCGGAATACATCGTCCGGGCCATCTGGAACGGACTACAGCGGCTGGGCTGGCGCGGCGGCCGCGTTCTGGAACCGGGTATTGGCACCGGGCTATTTGCAGCGCTGATGCCCGAACGGTTCCGCGCGGTCTCCCACATCACCGGTATCGAACTCGACCCGGTCACTGCCCGGATCGCCAGGCTGCTGCAGCCACGTGCAAAAATCCTCAACCGGGATTTCGCGCATGTCGATCTGCCGGCGCATTTCGATCTGGCCATCGGCAATCCCCCGTTCTCGGACCGCATCGTGCGCAGCGACCGGGCGCTCCGCTCGCTTGGGCTGCGCCTGCACGACTATTTTATCGTCAAGGCGATAGACAGTCTGAAGCCTGCAGGCCTCGCCGCCTTTGTCACCTCGGCCGGTACGATGGACAAGGCGGATAGTCGCGCCCGCGCAGCAATAGCCGGCATGGCCGATCTTATCGCCGCAGTCCGCCTGCCTGAAGGCAGCTTTCGCGCCGACGCGGGTACCGACGTCGTGGTCGATATCCTGTTCTTCCGCAAGCGTAGCCCCGGGGAGATGCCCGGTTCCGATGCGTGGCTCGATTTGGCGCAGGTGCGGGCGGAAACCGAGGACGAGGGCGCAATCCGCGTCAACCGCTGGCTCGCCGAGCACCCCGACATGGTGCTGGGTGAGCATGCGCTGCGGCGCGGCATCCATGGTCCCGACGAGACCTATACCTGCCTGCCGCGCGCCGGTGAGGACCTCGATGCTGCTCTCAACGCGGCGATGTTTTTTCTTCCGGAAGCCATCTACGGCGGCGATCCTGAAGAGATCGGTCCCAGTCTGGACGAGGATCTTGCCGGGCCGTCCGCCAGTCCGGCAGCCGATGGCATGGCGATCCGCGAGGGCAGCTATTTTCTGGCGAAAAGTGGCGCCCTGATGCAAATGATTGACGGCATTCCTGTCGCCGTCAATGTGAAGCGGGGCCGGGGGACCGATGGCATCCTCGACAAGCATGCGCGCATCCTCCGCAAGCTCATCCCGATCCGCGATGCCGTGCGCGAGGTGCTGAGGTGCCAAGAGTTGCATCGGCCGTGGAAGCCGGCACAAGTCACGCTGCGCATCGCTTGGTCGAACTTCGTGCGCGAGTTCGGGCCGATCAACTTTACCACCGTCTCGACGTCGCAGGACGACGAGACCGGAGAGGTTCGCGAAACGCATCGTCGGCCGAACATCCAGCCCTTTCTCGATGATCCGGATTGCTGGCTGGTCGCCTCGATCGAGGACTATGACCTGGAGAGCAATACGGCCAAGCCCGGGCCGATCTTTTCCGAGCGCGTGATCGCGCCGCCGCCGGCGCCGGTCATCACGAATGCCGCCGACGCGCTCGCGGTAGTCCTCAACGAACGTGGCCATGTCGATCCCGATCACATCGCTGAGCTTTTGCATCGCGATGTCGCCGCCATCATCGAGGAACTGGGACCGGCGATCTTCCAGGACCCGGCTTCAGGAGCATGGCAGGCGGCGGACGCCTATCTTTCCGGCGCGGTCCGCTCGAAGCTTGCGGTTGCCGAGGCCGCGGCTGCACTTGATCCCGTTTTCGCCCGTAATGTCTCGGCGCTGAAGGCTGTGCAGCCTGCCGATCTCCGGCCCTCCGACATCACCGCGCGTCTTGGCGCACCATGGATACCGGCGGCCGACATCATCGGCTTCGTCAAGGAAACGATGGACGCCGACATCACCATCCACCACACCCCGGAGCTTGCCTGCTGGACGGTGATGGCCCATGGCCTGCGATATTCGGCCGCCGGCACGACGCAATGGGGCACCCATCGCCGTGACGCCGGTCAGCTTCTGTCCGATGCGCTCAACTCCTCGATCCCGCAGATCTTCGACACGGTGAAGGACGGCGATACCGAGCGCCGTGTCCTCAATGTCGTCGACACGGAGGCGGCGAAGGAGAAGCTGCAAAAAATCAAGACGGCTTTCCAGAACTGGATCTGGTCCGATCCCGATCGCACCGACCGCTTGGCCCGTATCTACAATGACCGTTTCAACAACATCGTGCCGCGAAGATTCAACGGGGACCACCTGCAACTTCCAGGCGCCTCGGGCGCCTTTTCTCTTTATGGCCACCAGAAGCGGGTCATCTGGCGGATCATTGCCGCCGGCAGCACCTATGTCGCCCACGCCGTCGGCGCCGGTAAGACCATGTCGATCGCCGCCGCGATCATGGAGCAGCGTCGGCTCGGCCTGATCAACAAGGCGATGATGGTCGTGCCCGGCCATTGCCTGGCACAGGCCGCGCGTGAGTTTCTCGCGCTCTACCCTTCCGCCCGCATTCTCGTCGCCGACGAGACGAACTTCGTGAGGGAGAAGCGTCGTCGCTTCTTGTCGCGCGCCGCGACCGCCAACTGGGACGCGATCATCATCACCCATTCGGCGTTTCGCTTCATTGCCGTTCCTTCGGCCTTCGAGGCCCAGATGATCCAAGATGAACTCGTAGCCTACGAGGAGCTGCTGACCAAGGTCGAGCGAGAGGATCGGCTGTCGCGCAAGCGCATCGAGCGCATGAAGGAGGGCCACAAGGAGCGGCTGGAGGCGCTGTCGACGCGCAAGGACGATCTCGTGACCATCGGCGAGATCGGCGTCGACCAGATCATCGTCGACGAAGCGCAGGAGTTCCGAAAACTGTCGTTCGCCACCAACATGTCGACACTGAAGGGTGTCGATCCGAACGGCTCGCAGCGCGCCTGGGATCTTTATGTAAAATCCCGCTTCGTCGACACCAGGAATCCGGGCAGGGCGCTGGTGCTGGCGTCAGGCACCCCGATTACCAACACGCTCGGCGAAATGTTCACCGTCCAGCGGCTGATGGACAATGCAGGTCTTGCACAGCGCGGGCTGCACGAGTTCGACGCCTGGGCTTCGACCTTTGGCGATGCCTCGACCGAGCTCGAACTGCAGCCGTCCGGCAAATACAAGCCGGTGACACGCTTCGCCCAGTTCGTGAACGTTCCCGAACTGATCGCGATATTCCGGTCGTTTGCCGATGTGGTGATGCCGGCGGACCTGCGCCACTATGTCAAGGTGCCGGAGATCACCGGCGGCAAGCGCCAGATCATCACGGCAGAGCCGACCCGAGCCTTCAAGGCCTATCAGCTGGTGCTCGCCGAACGCATCAAGGCGATCGAGGAACGTGACGGACCGGCGCAGCCGGGCGACGACATCCTGTTGTCGGTGATCACCGACGGACGGCATGCGGCAATCGATCTTCGGCTGGTCATGCCGGCCATGGACAATGAAGTTGGCAACAAGCTCAACGCGCTTATAGCCAACGCCTTTCACATCTGGCGCGACACGGCGCAAAACATCTATGTCCGGCCAGACGGGCAAGTCTTTGAGCTGCCAGGGGCGGCCCAGATGATCTTTTCCGATCTCGGCACCATCAACGTCGAGAAGACCCGGGGCTTCTCCGCCTATCGCTGGATCCGCGATGAACTGGTCCGGATGGGCGTCCCCGCTTCCGAAATCGCGTTCATGCAGGATTTTCGGAAGTCTGAGGCCAAGCAGCGCCTGTTCGGCGATGTCCGGTCGGGCCGGGTGAGGTTCCTGCTCGGCTCTTCCGAGACGATGGGAACCGGGGTCAACGCGCAGCTTCGGCTGAAGGCGTTGCATCACCTTGATGTCCCGTGGCTCCCCTCACAGATCGAGCAGCGTGAGGGGCGTATAATCAGGCAAGGCAATCAGCACGATGAGGTGGGCATTTACGCCTACGCAACGCTCGGCAGCCTTGATGCCACGATGTGGCAGAACAACGAGCGCAAGGCCCGCTTCATCGCCGCGGCCCTTTCCGGCGATACCTCGATCCGCCGCCTGGCAGACATCGGCGAGGGCCAGGCCAACCAGTTCGCTTTAGCCAAGGCGATCGCGTCCGGCGATCCGCGCCTGATGCAGAAGGCCGGATTGGAGGCCGAGATCGCCCGTCTCGAGCGTCTTTGCGCGGCCCATATCGACGATCAGCATGCTATCCGTCGCCAGATCCGCGATGCCGAGCGCGACATTGAACTGGCGATCCGCAGGATCGGTGAGATCGCACAGGACATCGAGCGGCTGGTGCCAACGGCAGGGGATGCCTTCGCCATGACCGTGACAGGCGAGGCGTTCACCGAGCGCAAGTGCGCCGGCCGCGCGCTGATGAAAGAGATCCTGACGCTGGTCCAGCTCCAGCATGATGGCGAACAGGTTATTGCCTCGATCGGCGACTTCGATCTGAAATTTGCCGGCGAGCGCTTCGGCAAGGACGGCTTCCGCTACACGACCATGCTGCTGCGCATCGGCGCCGGACATGAGGTCGAGTTGCCCGTCACCACGACGCCGATCGGCGCCATCGCCCGGCTCGAGCACGCACTGGACAACTTCGAGGGCGAACAGGAAAACTATCGCCTGCGGCTCGACGATGCTCGCAAGCGTCTTGCGTCGTATCGACCGCGCGTCGGTGAAGCCTTTGCCTTCGAGGCCGAGTTGAAGATGAAGCTGGAACAACTGGCAAAGGTTGACGCGGATCTTGCCCGCGATGTCGAGGCATCGGGCGACAAACCCAGGAGCGATCGGATCGCGGCCTGACGGCTTTGCTATCTTGACAGGCGATTCTCGTCGTCGATCAGCGTGAGGCGGTGCGGGGCCGCATCACCCCATTTCCAGAGCACGAGGTTCAGATCCTGCCTGGTTGCGCCAGGTGCGAAGCTGCCGACAAGCAGGCCGTTGCAACCCTTGTCCATGAGGCGGCGGGCAAAGGCTTGCGTCCGCGCTTCTCCGGTCGCCTTCATCTGGTCACGCCATGTGCCGTCGGCGAGCGTGGCCGCATCCATGTCTTGGGCCGACAAAGCCTCTGCGTCACGGCCGTCGAAGACATCATCGATTTGTGCGTCGTAGGAGACGAGCGTCGTCGGCTGGAGATTGCCGACCTGGTTTGCTTCGCGTAGCGCGGTCATCACCGACAGTGACGCATAGAGCGCCGGAACACCCTTCGGATTGAATCGTCCACCGTAGAGTTCAGCGCCACGGCCCGACAGCGGCTCGCGCGCATAAATGGGATTCAACGCCCGATAGAGCTTTCCACGATAAAACACCGGGTCAGGCGTGCACGCCGGCGTCGACCGCGTCGACATAGTCCAGCACGTCATCGGCACGACCGCCGCGCACCAGCTGCATAGCCGTCTGGCCGGAGAAGCCCGGTAGCGGCTCCGAACGATACCAGGCATAGGCCATCAACTGCGAACCAAAGCGCGGCTCGACCTTGTTGATCACCTCGACCATCTCGCGCAGTCGACGCTGGGTCTTGTCCGACCGAATGCGGTCCTTGCGCTGGACCGCGTCCCTGCCGAGCCCCGCGGTGCGCGCGACTTCCTCGCTGGTCGTACGGAACGCCTCCGCGATCTTGCGCGGCGCGAAGAGGCCATTATCGGAATACTGGATGAGACCCATAAGCTATCTCTTGCCGGTTTGATGCCACTCAACTTGACGCAATATAGTGCCAGCCAACGTGGCAATCAATGGGAATAGCAATGGAAATGGAAGGAGAGGAGGAGGGGGAAAAAAACCGGTTCGCCGATCGCCCGAACCAGTGGCGCTTACGCTCAACCGCGCCGCTCGCGATCCCGGCCCGTCGTCCTGCGCAGGGCTGAAAGCCCCGCTGGTCCGGCCAGGCAGGGATGCTCGACCGCAGTTGCACCGGCCCGCCCGCTCCGCGGTGCCGGGGGATGTCTTCGGGAAGAAGACGGAAAAGGACGGGCGAAAAGGCCGCGTCCGCAATCCCCAAAGGAGTATCTCCATGGAACTGAAATTTGTCGATCCGCGCGCGCTCAAGGATAATCCCGACAAGGCGCGCCGTTCCAAGTCCAGCCCGCAGGCTGACGCGCTGCTGCTGGCGACGATCAAGGCTGTCGGCATCGTGCAGCCCCCTGTCGTTGCCGCCGAGGCGGACGGCGGCAACGGCTTCGTCATCGACGAGGGCCACCGGCGCGTCAAGCAGGCAATCGCCGCCGGCCTCGAGGAAATCGCCGTCCTGGTCGTTCCCCGTGCCGAGGATGGCGGCGCCATGCGCTCGCTGGTCACGACGATCGCGCATGAGCAGCTCAATCCCGTCGACCAGTGGCGCGCGATCGAACGGCTCGTTGCCCTGGGCTGGACCGAGGAGGCGATCGGCGTCGCGCTCGCTCAGTCGGTGCGCCAGATCAAGAAGCTGAGGCTGCTCGCCAACGTGCTGCCGGCGATGCTGGACCATATGGCCAAGGGCGACATGCCCGACGAACGCCAGCTCCGCACCATTGCGGCCGCCTCGCTCGAGGAGCAGAAAGAGGTCTGGAAGAAGCATAGGCCGTCGAAGGCCGATCCGCAGGTGTCGTGGTGGAGTGTGGCGCAGGGCCTCACAAAGACCCGCATGTATGCGCGCGATGCGAGCTTCGGCGATGACCTGGCCCAGGCCTATGGCATCGCCTGGGTCGAGGACCTGTTCGCGCCAGCCGACGAGGACAGCCGCTATACGAGCGACGTCGAGGCTTTCCTCGGCGCGCAGCAGGAATGGATGACGAACAATCTGCCCAAGAAGGGCATGCTCGTCGAAGTCAACGGTTGGGGCCAGCCGGAACTGCCGCAGAAGGCAGAACGCGTCCACGGCAAGCCCGCGAAGTCGGACTGCACGGCGATGTATCTCGACCGCGACGGCAAGGTGCAGTCGGTGCACTACCGCATGCCCGAGGCGAAGAAGGCCAAAGCCAGGGACGATGGCGGCCCCGGCGCTGGCGGTGCGGACGACACCGGCATCGTCTCGACGTCGCGCCCGGATGTCACCCGCAAGGGAATCGAGATCATCGGCGATTTGCGTACCGACGCGCTCCACGAGGCGCTTGCCCGCGCCCCGATCGAGGACGACACGCTGATGGCGCTGCTTGTTCTGGCCTTCGCCGGCCAGAATGTCAGCGTCGCATCCGGCGCCCGCGACATCTCGTATTTTGGATCCGCAAGCCTCGGGCAACACGCGGCGCGATTGTTCAATCCGGAGGGCGTCTTCGAGTTCGACATGGACACGCTGCGCTCCGCGGTGCGGTCCGTGCTGATCGACGTGCTCTCTTGCCGCGAGAACAGGTCGAACAGCGGCATTGTCGCGCGCGTGGCCGGCGATGCGATCGGCGCGGACAATTTTCTGCCCAACATGGGCAGCGAAGAATTCCTCTCCTGCCTGTCGCGGCCGGCACTGGAAGGCTCCTGCAAGGACACGCCGGTCCTGCCGCGCCAGAAGGTCAAGGACACTCGCGCCGCGCTCGTCGAGCACTTCAGAGAAGGGCGCCTCATTCATCCGGCCGCCCTGTTCGCGCCGGACAAGGCCAGGCTTTCGTCGTGGCTGACCAGGAAGGCCGCCAGCGGGGAAGACGATCCCGACGATCAGCTCGAGGATCCGCAGGCGGCTGCCGACGCTGGCGACGCTGAGGCCGAGCAGGCTTTCCGCGAGGCCGCCGAATAGCGCTCCCGCATCTTTCTTCTGATCGCCATCCCGCCGCCGGCAAACGCTGGCGGCGGTCCTGTTTTGACAATCAGCACATGGAGGACATGCATGTCCGCGCATCTCATCTTCCGCGCACCCATCGGTTCGCTCATCGCCTGGTCCGACGGCACGAAACGACCGCCGGAACGCCACCACAAGAAGCTGTCGCAATGGCAGACCAATAACAGCAGGGGTCGCCTGATCCGAAAGCAGCGCGAGGGAGCCGTCGCCAACGTCGGCCTGCCGGCGAGCTTCACGCTGCATGAGGCGGATTACGGTGCCAGCGGGGTCGTCGCTGTCCGCATCTATCGGACATTCTCGCTTGATTGCCGACTGCGCTTCATGGTTCTCGAACGCCCGGCCATCGGCGCGGTCCGCGTGCTTGATCGGCCCGGCGAGAACGCCGAACTGGTCCATCTCGCCCGAAATCGCGCCGATGCCGAAGAATGGCTGACGCAGCACCGCTATCCGAACGCGGTGCTCGATCAGATCACAGCGGACGAGGTCGCCGCCGACCATGTCGAGGGAAGGGCCGCGTGATGACCTATGCTCCTGCAAGTTCGAACGAAAACTCCATATCCGGATATCCGGAGGTGGAGATCGGCCGCAGCGCTGACGGCTTCTTGGTCGCTCGCACCGGTGATACGGCGTTTGCGATGCTGCCCGCGAGCGACGGGCGGCACTATCTGGCAACCGGCTGGCGTATCCGGCGTCCTATCGCCGAGTGGATGCGCTCCGATTTCTACGGCCATTGCGGCGCGCTCGCCGACGAGGCCGCGTTCCGGACAAAAGTCGAGCAGAACGCCGGGGATCAACGCGAGAGGCGCGCGCTCGGACGGCGGGAGATCTGGTCCACGGCGCAAACGCCATGGGGCCATCGCAGGGCGCCACGGTCTTCGCGGACGGGGTGACCTGTCATTCGACCGCGAGCCATGGCGGGTTCCATCTCTCGCCGGAACGCAACGCCAAGGTCCACGCCCGGCTGCGCGCGGCCGATGGATTCTATGAGGAAGATGTCTGTTGGGCGATCGTCGCCTTCACCTTCCCTCATCTCTTCACGAGCTTCGAGCGCCGTAGCGCGGAACGTACCATGAAGGACAGCTTTCCCGATGCCTGGGAAGCGATCACCGGCAAGGTGCTTACACCCGGCGAATCCCGCGAGAAAGATCAACGTGACTTCGAGGCGCAACACGCCGACGACTGGATCGTGGTTTCCGCAATCACGTCGGACCATGAAAAGGGCTTCGTCGAATGCATTGCCACGCCAGGTGGCAGGCGTGGCGTCGGCATTGAGGAACGCCGCTTCCTCGTCCCCGCCGATGAGTACGAGATCGGCCGTTTTGGCTTCGTCATCGATCCGGATCGCCACGTCGTCTATGGCGGCCCGTCGAGCTTCGTCGGCTGGCAGGGGAGGCTGGGCTCATGACGTTGTCGCCTAAGCGCCGCGCCGAACTCTTGCGCATGGAGGAAGCCCGCCGTCAAGCGCCAGCTCGACATGATCGACCGGCAGATCACACGCTGCATGACGGCGCTGATCCCGCAATTGCAGCCGCGCCAGTCAGGCTATCGTCGCGGGAGGGCGCCGGACGCGAGCGCCTTCCTCGAGCGTTATCGGTCACATCTTGCCGGCCTGACCGCGGAGCGCCAGCCGGAGATCGATGCCCTGTCCCGAAAGCTGGCACGCCAGGATCTTGCGATCGCCCGATTCCTCGAGCGGCATGGCGGTTGTCTCGATTTGCAACCCTTGTCGACCTTATACTTCTGACGCGCGGCGTGACGATCGGCCTGTTTGCCGCGAGGTGAAGCAGGTGCCTTCCGGCGGGCGCGGCAGCCGAATTGACGGGCATAGCCGGTTCATCCGGTGGCGACACATGCGGTACAACAACAATCAGACTGGTTTTGAAGGCGGTTGGTCACGGCAACCTGTCCTACGGTCCTCATTGTCGATGATCAGGCTCCCTGGCCGGCCTCCCTTCGTTCGGTGTGCGGTCCTAAACCGGCGGCCGTGCGCTTCAAGGCCGCGTTCCGCGCCGCGGGGCGGCCGGTAGAGGCCGCTCTCGGCACGGCGGGCCCGCGTCCCGCGCGAGGGCTGGTAAGCCCTGCTTGGACGCAAACCCACCCTGCTCGATTGGCCCTCCCGGACCCTGAAGCGCCCGTCTTTCCGCCGGTTTTGTCTGGACCTCGCCCGAAGGGAGGGCCGGCCAGGGAGCCGGTCCAGGCCTTCGGCGGAACCGAAGCAAAGGAACTCCCATGACCAAGACCGCTCGTACTTCCCGTCAGTCTGCCCGCGTTGTGCCGCTGCGCAAAGGCACCACCATCGAAATGGTCCGGCTCTGTTGCCCGGACGCCAATCAGGCCAGCCTCATCTCCGAAAGCTTCGGCCTGCCCCTTCTCGACAGTGATGGCATTCGCGATCTTCACGAAAAGCTCATCATCGAGACGGCCGATGCCCTGAGCGAGGGCCTGGGCGAACGCGCGATGCAGATCCACCTGCAGCGGATCGTTGGCGCCTTCGTCGGATCGGCGCACGGCGCCGGCCAGTTCTACAGCCGCGCCGTGACCGAAGCGCGCGATGCGACGGCCAAGTCCGCCAACGACGCCCGCGACGAGGACCTCGACGGGCCGGTCGGTTTCGACAGCGCCGCCCAGCGCAAGCGCGAGTTCGCCGCCGATATGGCACTCCAGTCCCATGCGCTGCGCGTGGCGGCCGAGGGTGCGGTCGCCGCTTACGAGCAGGTCGTCGGCGAGCGCTGGAAACCCTTCGAGCGCGCCATCGAGAACCCCGGCCAGACCGTCGACCGCAAGGCGGCCGATTTGCAGATGGCGGCTCTCGGCTGAGCCCGCCAGGGCGAGGCCTCAGCCTCGCCCGTCACATCGTTGACGAGGCCGGTCCTACGACGGACCGGCCTTTTTCATGGGGCGCCGCTCCGGAAAGGAAAGAGAAAGAAGAATGGAAGGGAGCAGCCGCCCTCGCATCCCGTCCCGGATCGCGGTCCTGCCAGGCCCGGTGGGTCGCGCAACGGCTTCGCCGCCCTCCTCTTCGTTCCGGTCCTGCGGATGCGCGCCCTCCCGATCGCCCTGGCGACGGACGCCCGTGACGGGTCGCGATAGGCGCGGCTCCAAAATCGAGAGGTTGAGAACATGAAAGCCAGGGAAAGCGGATCGCGCGCCGACATCTATGCGCGGATCACCGACAAGATCGTTGCCGATCTGGAGAAGGGAGTTCGTCCATGGGTCCAGCCATGGAATAGGCGCAACATGGTTGGTCGGATCATCCGGCCGCTGCGCCACAATGGCGAGGCCTACACAGGAGTGAATGTGCTCCTTCTCTGGTCGGAGCGAATGGCGCGCGGCTTTTCTTCCTCAATGTGGATGACATTGCGGCAGGCGAACGAACTCGGCGCCCATATCCGAAAGGGTGAAAGTGGCGCGACCGTCGTTTATGCCAGCCGCTTCACCAAGACTGAAGCGGACCCCGGCGGCGGCGAAGTCGCACGCGAGATCCCGTTCCTGAAGGCGTATACAGTGTTCAACTGTGACCAGATCGAAGGCTTGGATGACCATTATTATCGGCATGCGGACCCGGCCCCCAATCCCATCGAGCAGATCGAACACGCCGAGCGGTTCTTCGACAATACAGGCGCGACGGTGCGCTATGGCGGCGACAAGGCATATTACTCACCGATCACCGACCACGTGCAGCTACCCTTTCCAGACCAATTTCGGGACATTGCGTCGCTGATCGCAGTGCGAGGACACGAGACCCTGCATTGGACCTCTGCCCCTCATCGGCTGAACCGCGACCTGAGCCGGTACCATCAGGACAAGACCGATCGCGCGCGCGAAGAACTTTTGGTCGAAATTGGCGCCAGTTTCATTTGCGCCGATCTCGGCATCGTGCCGGAGATGGAGCCGCGACCCGATCATGCCTCGTATATCCAGAGCTGGGCCACAATCCTCGGCTCCGACAAGCGGGCGATCTTCCAGGCTGCAGCCCATGCGCAGCGCGCGGTGGCCTATCTGCACAGCCTTCAGCCGCAAGAGGATACGGAGCAGGAGGCCGCCTGAGGCTTCCGCTCCGCTCGCAGCCAGGACGCACCTCACGCCGATCCGCGTGCAAGCGGATGCCGGTCACCCGTGATCACCGAGCGGCTTTACTTAGGAGACACTGTATAAAAAGCACGTTGATCGGCCGTCGGCCCCACCTTATTCATAAGCCAGCAGAGTGCCTTCTCCTATGCCCAGCCGAGACAAAATGAGCAGATACAAAGACCACCGCAAGCCACGTCGGCATCGAGATGAGGACGGGCCGCCTTTTGCAGAAGTTGGTTTCGTGCCGAGCTTCTTTCAGAGCCCATCACCTGCGATCGCAGAGCCTGTCCAGGCGCAGGTGAAGTGGTTCGACGCGGGCAAAGGATTTGGGTTCGTCAAAGTCTCGGACGGCAGGGAAGCCTATCTGCCGCTCCGCGTCTTGGAGGCCTTCGGAAACAGCGGTGTCGCCGAAGGAGCCCATCTCAAGGTCGTTCTGGAAGAAACGCGAAAGGGGCATCAGGTTGCGCAGGTACTGGAGATCGGAGAAGGGAGCAAGACTTCGCCACACGCGACTGTTGGTGAAGCGTCCGTCGTTGGATCGGAGGTGCGGCTGGAAACTGCCGGCACTGTGAAGTGGTACAATGTCGAAAAGGGCTTCGGCTTCATCGCTCCTGAAACCGGAGGAAAGGACGTCTTCGTGCATGCCTCCGCGCTGTCCCGCTCTGGGCTCACCGCGCTGGTGGAGGGACAGAAGGTTCTTTTCGAACAGGGGCAGGGCAAGAGAGGCACGGAGGCCCAGAGCCTTCGCCTTGCCTAAAGCCCTCACCGGCGCCGCCGCCCGGCTGTTCTATTGGGCGTCTTACCTGGAGTTGCTCGCAGCCTTCTTCGTGAACCCATGAACAGAGATCGATGGGAGAGGCGGCGCGAGCGAGGATGATTCTAGCCTGGCCGGCGTCCGACGCATACTCTCGGGGGGCGGGGGGTACATGAAAGCGTCGGTCGCCGGCACTAGGCTGCGCGTCACCAATGACGCGCGGGCAGTCAGGCTGCGGAGGGGCGCCTTCAACAAGGATGGCTGATCATAGTAAAGAAGTTGTTACGACCCACAGGCTATCCGATCTCGGGACGATCTGTGGTCTCAGCTGAGGCTGGGATTTCTGCAGCCGCGAACATTCTTTCCACTTCAGGCTAACGGCGGCCCGGAATGGAAAACGCCTCCAAAAACCGGTCGAGTTTGCGCTGTTGTGCTTCAATCTTGCCCGGCGGGCCGGCGAACTTCACCTCATGTTTTGCCCGGACCAGGCGTCATCGACTCGCTGGCATAGGGCGGGCGGGCGACTGCCGATGATCGTCGACCAGAAACAACCTACGTTAGCGCAGCACCTTTTATCTGCTGTGCCCATCACCTGTTGCCGCTCGTCGCCTGACCGCATCATGCCATCGTCCTCGTTCAGCCGGTCGACCCTCCCGATCGCCAAGCTCAGTGATGTTCCTCTGGAGAACTGTTTCGCGTCGTTCGTGACCTGCCTACGCGCCGTCACCTCGCTTGAAGTTGGCCATTCCGTTGAATACGGGCGCTCGCTTACGGGTCGCGACTCTTACTGATGTGCACGAAGCGCATTGCCCGCAGTCTTTTCTGGCCTCGCGCTCACCTGGTGCCATTCTACCCTTTCGATGCTTCTTGCGAGTGCGACAAGCGGACCAAAAATATCCATTTGAGGCTAATAACTTTGCGGCATGCCCCGAAAAAAGGAAACGGAGCCTCTTTTGCGTAGAAATGGCTGGACCCGAACGGGCAGCAGTCGACCCGGATCGCGTCAAGCTTCCCGGATGTCGCATGGTGACAAGCGGGCAAATCTCCACGCGGTGGCAGATGCCCAGTGCGCTGTTGCCTATTTGCAGCCTACAGCAAGCCAGGACCGGCAGGCACGCGTCGCGGGCGATCGCGTTTAATCAGCGCTGCCCGCTATCGATGGCGGTTGGCTCCTTTTGCGGCCCCGTTGCACCGGCAGATCGTCATCGGTTCTCAAATCCAGCTTCCCCAGGTCCGGCTCCCGACGGCCAAACCGCTTAGCCTAGCCGAACCGCAAGACGCTACTCTGTCTTGGCGATGAATACGTTCTGCCGCAAACACAAATGATAATTGACTATAGGTTATTAGTAAAAGGCGCACGCAGAAGTGTTACAAGGTCTGTAATCTTGCTATCGTGTCTATCGAGACTCATTGCCATCTCTAAGATTTGTGCGGTCCGCTTTTCGAGGAAAGTGCCTTGTAAGTTTCGCTCGAACTTGCGTTCAATCTCGGTATCCCTGAGCGGGTTACGTGGGTGGCCGGGGGGCCAATCGACAGTTGCGTAATAGGTTTTTCCATCTTTCAATGAAATGGATACCGACGCCCGTTGCGCTTCTCCTTTCCAGAGCGCAGCGTCTGCTTCAGGATCAACGTCGACGGCTATCTTTGCCAGCAAAGCCCTTACATCTGGATCGTCCCAAGTCGAAGAGCTATGCCAAATTACACCCGGCTCTTTTGACAATAACAGCATGGCTGCAACATACTGCACCGAGAATTGGCCATCGAGTTCGGACGATGGCATTCCATATGAGAACCAGCTCGCTAGCTTTGCTCCACCTAGAATGCAGACGTTCTCGATGTTGGCCGGATTCACATCATGCTCTTTCTGTATAGCTAGAATTGCCCCGATTGTCGGATGCAAGGCGTAGCAGGCGGGATATCCCTTGAAGCAAGTTTTTGTGATTCGCCAAGTGGAGCCCAGATCGGTCGAAAATTGAGCGGGATCAAAGCGATCAGATCCGATGATCGCCGCGAAACCCCGCTCTGGGTCACTGAGCATGGAAAACGGTCCGATAATCCCCTGTCCGGCACAGAGTGCTGCATCGACTCCGCCAAGCGCCATCTGTCCGTAGTTCGCCTTCAGGGCATGTGCCGGCCGGCCATATTCCACATACCAAAGAGGGATATTTGTGTTGCCGGCCGCGTGCCCTAGAGCGGATCGAAACTGGTCCTCAGATCCCCCCAAAATCGCCATAGCAGCTGCACCAGCTGCTACGCCGTGCCACGCGTGATATGAGGCAAACCGACGATAAGCCTCGGGAGTTGCCCTTGTCGCATCATGAAGTCGTACCCCGGCTTCATATCCTGCCACAAGCCCGGTGAGGAATTGCCTTGAGGATTCCGTTCGGTGCTCTGCCATAGCTAAGGCTGCCGGAATAACCGTCGCGCTCGGGTGACCCGAGAGTGTGTCCTCATAGTCCAGAATATCGGAGAGCCAAGCATTGACCTTAGCCGCTTGCGAAGGCGCAAGCCTCAATGCAGTTCCAAGAACGCTGCAACCTTGGGGGCCGCTTCCAGTTTCGTACGCCGCGATCACTTGCCGTCCAAGATCCGTCTGCGTGCCAGCAATGATGCAGCCGATAGTATCAAGCGCTACGAGCTTCGCTAGACGAATGACTTCACCGGGTAGGTCATCAAAGCTGAGTTGGCACAGGAAACGCGCCATCTGAGCCGCATGTTCATGAACCTCTGCTCGAGGAAACAAAGTATGCTCAAACCTGGAGGTTCGGTCTTCGAGATTTTCGTTCGTGGGCATGGCGCGAGCACCTCATTTTTTGGGATTCGATATTGATATACCTCATATACATGGTGTCAATCTCTGGAGGAAGAGGCGAGTCAATCTGGCATTGGAGTTCCGAAAAATCCCATGCACCGATCTCGCCACAGCGCCACAGCGTTTGGCGGGAACGCGGACCAACGAGAACCCCAATCGGGTGCTGCGCCAGTACTTTTCGAAGGGTGCGAACCTGAGCGCTGAGGCGATCGCAGCCGTTGCTGCAACCCTCACAACGCGGCTGAGAAAAACTCGCTGGAAGACCCCGGCCGAGGCGACATGGCCGAGTGAAACTATCCGTTACGACGACCGTTCCACCCAATATGCCTCCGAACTTTGGCATCCTCACGTTACCAGGCAGGCATGGGCCGCGTCGGCGATTATGATAGTGCAAAGGCGCGCAGGACCAGCTGCTGGCTCTCGCCCCCAACCGATGACGCCCCTCAGCGCATCAGCGCTTTCGGCGATATAGTGTACAATACGCAGCGCCTGCATTACGCGCTCGGCTCATCCCGGAGGAACACTAACAGAAGGCACGACAAAGGCAGCATAAGGCTGCTCATGAGAAGTGTGCGCCATTTAGCGGAGTCGGTGTACCATCGATTCAAATCTCAGCCTAACCACCCATCCGGGTTGACGCCGTTGAAATTTCATACAAGGTAGGCCAGTTATGTCAACTTCGTGTTGATCGGTGCCTCGTGGGAAGGATCCCGCAGAGCCGCTGGAAAGTTGTTGTATTGATCGAGCGGGGATGATTATGGCCACCTCAATGTTTCGGGCGTCCGCATCTCTACACGAGTCAGTACGCGAGGAGATCCAACGGCGCATCACCAACGGAGCCTATCAGCCCGACGCCCTTATCCCCTCCACCGTCGTGCTCGCAGCAGAATTCGGTGTTAGTCCTATCACCATAAAGCGTTCCTTGCGCGATCTGCAGGCCGCAGGAGCTTTGGTTTCAATCGCCGGAAAAGGCACCTATGTAAAGAAGCGGACGCGCGTCCTGCGCACGCTTGATATGTCCAAGCTTTCGTTCGAGGCCGCGACGATCCAACTTCTATCCATCACGCGTGAGAAAATTTCAGACCCCACTATGAGAGCCTTCGATCCGCCTCTGGAGGCAATGCTCTGTGTCCGCAAGACTATTAATCTAGAGGGCGCGCCGTTTATGTACGACGCCACTTACGTCTCATCACATGTAGGCGAGGAAATCATCGAGGAGTTCGGGGAACGATTCGTTGTTCAGGCGCTGGAGCGTCACAACATCAATGTCGTCAATACGGACCTCATCATCGATGCAGCCCCAGCTGTCGGCAAGGTCGAGGAGGTGTTCGGCATTCCAACAGGCTATCCGATGCTCCGCCGTTTCTACAAATTTACGACAACCAACCCCGCAGTTAGTTGCTATGGCGTTGTCCAAGCCCCCTTTGACCAATTTGCCTGTACTATAAGTATTCCTGGGAATCGTGCATCGGCAAGCCACAGGAAGATCAAGAAGTGACCGCGACTTCACATTCCCCAGTGCTTCCCAAACCCTCGTCCTGGTCGCGTCTGCCGCCGAGAGGTGGTTTAAGAGCGCGGGTATGAGGGAGCGTCTGATAGCCGGCAGCGTCGATTAAGGTAGGCTGCCCGTCTCTTCCTTTTCCGCCTTGCTTCGTACAGCCGAAAGGGGCGCAGCGGTGTTAGCGAGTGGCAATCCGTACCCAATCGTTGAGCTTGGCAAACATGTTCTCTACCCTGTGGTAGAGCCCTGGGCGTTCTGTAGATTCGGCTTGTCGGCTTGAATCGCCCGAAACAGTTGCTGTCTTAGCTCCGATCCGCGATCAACCCTTCTAGCAGGATTCATCGCTTGCCAGTGCCATGGCGAACGACATAGCACGGCGATTACGATGAGATGGAGTCCGCCCCGATTGTGGCCGCGCAGCTTGGAGTTCAAGCCCACCTTTCGTGTGCCCGAGCCGACGGGGATCACCCCTTCTAAGAAGGTAGGCGGGAGTTCGGTGCGTCTTCAGGGGGGCGGGCATCCATCGATCCGCTCCAGCTTCAGACCTTTTACCCTGCAGTACGGCGAAGATTCAGCGCGGAACCTGCTCAGTCGCATGAACCTGTTGCGGAGCGTCCCTGAACTTTCCTTCAGACCTGACTTCGGCCCAAGGCCTCAGTCAATTCACCGCTGCGCTTTGTGAGGAGCGCGAGCGTAATTCCCTAGAGCGCGCCCGCCGCCGCCAGTTGACAGTCCATGTATATCTGGTATAAGACAGGCAACTCTCAAGAGCGTCAGCTGGGGGCATGCTGGCAAAAGAGCAAATTGGCGCGGCAACTGGCTCGCGCCCAATGCTGAGCGAGTATCAACGATCTGCAGCCACATCAAAAAGGGGAAGCTACTATGAAAAAATCTATCTCAGTCTCACGCCGCACGGTGCTGTGGGGCCTAACCGGTGTACTGGCCGCGCCGGCAGTTATGCGGGCTACAAGCGCGATGGCAGATTCAGGGTCGCTGACGTTCACGGGATATGGTGGCTCCTACCAAGACGCCGTGGCAAAGGCCGTCATCACACCCTTCACGGAAGAAACCGGCATCAAGGTCAATGTCGTCCCTGCGCCAGACTTGGCCAGAGTGAAGGCTCAGCAGCTTGCAGGGAATGTTGAGTGGGACGTTTTCGACGGCGCAAGCTCGGAAGGCGCCACCGGTTCGAAAGACGGCTTGTGGGAGCAGTTGGATCTTTCTAGCTTCGATGTCGCCGACTTGGCAGTCGCTCCGACGAACGAGGTCGTGCCTTGGGGTATATACGCCGGTGGTGTCGCATGGGATCCAACGAAGTTTGACGCAGGTAAGCATCCGTCTACCTTTGCCGACCTGTTCGACGTCGCGAAATACCCCGGACGCCGCACTCTTTTCCTCAATGGTCCCGTCATGACGCTGGAGGCCGCGCTACTTGCGGATGGAGTATCGCCAAAGGATGTTTATCCTCTAGACTTGGATCGTGCCTTCAAGGCGCTTGATCGCGTCAAGGCGAGTATTCCCTCGTGGCCCGCTACAAGCACCCAGACGATCTCCCTCGCACAGAAAGGTGAAGTCGACTTTTGCTGCACCTTTGCCAGCCGCGTTAAGGCCACGAACCAACCAGGCGGGGGCGCACCTTTGGCCTTCTCCTTTGAGCAGAACCTCTTGGATTCGGAAATTCTGACGGTGATCAAGGGGGGCCCTAACAAGGCGAATGCGATCAAGTTTGTCGCTTACTGTCTGCGGCCTGAGGTCCAGGCGCGGCTTAACAATCAGCTGGGAGGCGTTCCTGTCTCCAAAAAAGCACGACCGATGTTGTCCGAAGAAGTGCGGAAGTGGCAGCCGGATTACGAAAACCCCCGCAACCTCTTCATTGATCCATCCTACTGGCAGGCCAACAATGCTGCGGTGAGTGCGCGGTTCAAGGAATGGACGGTGGGCTGATTCCATCATTGTGTAGGACGGGCTAATGGGCCCGTCCTACACAAGTCGACACCTCTCGAAGGACGGTCATGAACATGACTAGCAGCATTCGGGCGACCGCCATTTTCATGTCGCCAGCGGCACTGATTGCCATTTTTATTGTGATGCCGCCTCTATTATATGTTGTCTACACCAGCGTCAATGGACTGGCTTTTTCTCTGGATTTATACGCCGACGTCGTGGCGAGTAAGCTGTTCAGACAGACACTGATAACGACGTTCGTCATTTCCGGTATATCCTGTTTCGTAAGCTTAGTCTTGGGGTTCGTGGTAGCGCTCCATCTCGCTAGTCAGCCGGCGCGGCGACGGGCGATTCTGCTCGGCCTCGTCCTCCTTCCTCTTTGGACGAGTATCCTGGTGAAATGCTTCGCGTTTATGGTTCTTCTTGGACGCGAAGGGGTTATCAACAGCATTCTTAGTTGGGCGTTCGATGCACACATTCAACTGCCGATGATCCTCAATCGTATTGGCACTTTAATTGGAATGATTAACTGGCAAGTTCCGCTCGTCGTTTTACCAATCCTTGCCAGCCTCCTTGCAATCGATGAGGCAGTTTACCGGGCGGCTAGCATTATGGGAGCCAAGCCAGCCCGTATATTTTGGACTGTCACCGTTCGTTTGAGCTTGCCGGGCGTCTTAGCTGGCCTTTTGAGTATCTTCGTGATGTCTTTGGGCTCATTCATGGTTCCGGCCTTGCTTGGAGGTCCGAAAGATCTGATGTTGTCGAACTTGGTTGATTACTATAGCCGGCAGGTACTTGATTGGCCCCGAGCTTCGACCATCAGTGTAATCCTTTTCGCTATATCTGTGAGTTTTGCCGCCCCGTTGGCGCTCTGGCGCCGCAGCCGAAGGATATAGGAATCGCAAATGACCGACATTATAGATGATCCACTCCAGCGCCGTTATCGCGCAGTCGGCACAGCACTGGCCGTGAGCGTTTACGTCTTTCTTTTATCTCCATTGGTAATTACAATTCCAATGGCGTTTGGCACCGCAAATACTCTTACCTTTCCGCCAACCGAATTCTCTCTCGACCTTTTCAGGACATTTTTCAACTCACCTGGCTGGGTGAACCCGCTTCTCAATAGCATTAAAATTGCGTTAGCAACTACGTCCCTGTCGCTTTTTGCCGGAACGCTTGCCGCGTACTGGCTAGTCCGCCGAGAGTTCCTTGGCCGAGCGCTGATTACTGGCGTTATCATGAGTCCGCTTATCGTGCCGTCAGTGATTTCCGGGCTAGGTCTATACCTGTATTTTTCCTACTTCAGGATTAACTCGTCGACACTCTCAATAGTGCTCGGTCACATTATGGTGGTTCTTCCGTTCGTGGTCGTCATGATTATGGCCGGAATGAACAAGTTGGATAGAAATCTTGAATTCGGCGCGGAATTGATGGGAGCGGGGACGATCCGAATGTTCGTAACAGTGGTTCTTCCCCAACTCGTTCCGTCACTCGTCAGCGCTGCTCTTTTCGCCTTTCTGTCGTCGTTCGATGAGTTCATTCTTTCCTGGTTCCTGAGCGGACCCGATACGATCACTCTGCCTGTTAGAATGTACAACGCTCTCAACTGGGAAGTGTCTCCAGTAATTGCCGCCGTTTCGACGTTAATGATGGCGCTTTCCTTGGTGGTCTGCGTCGCCGCGATCAGCTTGCGAAAAGCCACACCAGCAGACGGCTGATCATTCAGACCCATCGGGGAACAGAAGTAGAGGATTTAAAACATGATGCCGTTACCAAGAGAAGAGCGAACTCAGCAAGTCGCCCGAGATGACAGCAGGCCCAACGGACTAGGGGAAGACGTAGTGTCGGCTGCAAGGTCGAATCGTCGGGATGGATCTGCAGGCCTGGTAGCAAAAAACCGGTCGGAGAACGACCCTAAATATGCAATAGAGCTCAAAGACATATCGAAATACTTCGGTTCATTAGCTGCGCTCCATCCCACCAAGCTGGCGGTGAACAGGGGGGAGTTCCTAACCTTGTTAGGTCCTTCTGGATCAGGGAAGAGCACGCTCCTTAACCTGATCGCAGGCGGAAGTGGGCCGTCGACTGGAAGCATTTTCCTGGACGGGCGGGACATCACACGCATGCCACCGCGAGAAAGGGGGATCGGGATGGTTTTCCAGAATTATGCTCTGATGCCGCACATGACGGTTTTCGAGAACGTGGCTTATCCCTTGCGTGCGCGTCATTTTGACAGGAGCGCCATCCGGGCGAAGGTGACTGAGGCCCTAGACCGTGTCGGACTGCGCGGTCTTGAGGATCGCAAGCCGCGCCAACTATCGGGGGGGCAACAGCAACGCGTTGGGATTGCGCGCTGCATCGTCTATGCGCCGGCAATAATCATGATGGACGAGCCGTTAGGTGCGCTCGACAAGAACCTCCGAGAGCAAATGCAAGGGGAGATCAAGCGTCTTCACAAGGACCTCGGAACGACGTTCATTTATGTAACGCATGATCAAGAAGAAGCTCTAAACATGTCTGACCGCATCTGCCTAATGAGTTTGGGTGCGATCGCGCAACTAGGTACACCTGACGACCTGTATTTCCGGCCACGGAGTCGCTTCGTTGCGGAGTTTATTGGCGAATCGAACATAATCACTGGGCGAGTCGAAGGTAATGGACGGATGCTGGTTTCCGGCAACGAGACGTTTTTGGTGCCGCACGAAAAGCGATCTACTGGATCAGAACTGACAGTAATGGTTCGCCCCGAACGAGTTCGGATTTGCGGCAGTGCCGAGTCAGTCACGACGGGAGAAAATGTGCTGGATGGTGAAGTCGTTGGGACTGCATTTGTCGGCGGGACCACGCGGGTTGCAATACAATGTGCGAATGGTCTGCACATGACAGCTAAGATGATGTCGGATCGTCTCGCGACGAGGCCTGCGGCTGGGGACCAAGTGCGCGTGTGCTGGTCGTCAATCGACACTGTCACGCTCGATAGTTGATTGTTGTTCACTTGGGCACTTCTCCGGGTTAGGAACGGCAGGTTCTTCCGGCAAAGTCTCAGCTTTACACCAGCGAAAGAACTACCGCCCAGCAAGTCCGGCGCGCTGACTGCGATCGTTCACATTTGAAACTACGGGACATAGAAATGAGTGAAATCACTGCGCTTATGGCGCCCTTCGACACCCAGGCGCTTCTGGATGAAGTTAAAAATTGGGTGGAAATCGAGACGCCAACCGGCGAAGACGCGAAGGTAAACTGCCTGCTCGACAAGATCGAGAGCGACGCGAAAGTGGCCACTGCGCGAACCAAGCGCTTTCCTGGCCGAAACCGCTATGGCGACAAGCTCATCGTGAGCTCTCCTTGGGGCGGAGAGGATCCCGGCATCCTCGTTGTGAGCCATGTTGACACCGTTCATCCGGTTGGGACGCTGACAACCACGCTTCCTTTCCGCATCGAAGGGGACAGCGCTTATGGGCCGGGTATCTACGACATGAAGGGAGGTGCAGTAATAGCATTCCTTGCGCTCTTGCATCTAATTCGTAATGGCGAGGCCACCAAACTGCCGATTCGCCACCTGTTCGTTCCAGACGAAGAAAGCGGTAGCCCGACGTCGCGGGACTTGATTGAAGAGGAAGCACGCCGCGCACGGTATGTCTTGGTTACTGAGCCCGCACGCGACGGCGGGAAAATCGTGACTTCGCGCCGTGGTAAGACAGCAAGCTTTGAACTGAAGGTAACTGGCCGAGCCTCCCACGTACTTAAGCCAGCGGCCGGCCGCAGCGCGGTACGTGAACTCGCAAGGCATATCCTCGACATTGAAGAGATGAGTGACTACGAAAAGGGTCTCATCCTAAACGTTGGCATCATTGGCGGTGGAACAAGTTGCAGCATTATACCCGACTCTGCGTTCGCTAGTGTCGAAATGTTCGCATCTGACGTAGCGCTCGCGGACAAAGTAATCGAACGGATACGTTCGTTGAAATCCTATAGCACCGACGTGGCAGTTGAAGTCACAACACAGGTCGGAGGTCGGCCGGGATATGAGAAATCTCCTCAGATCGAAGCACTGTTTGAGCGTGCGCGTGCGTGCGCGGCGGAACTCGGGTTCGTGCTCGAAGGCGTAAATGGTGCAATTGGCTCAGACGCCAATTTCACAGCGCAGTTTGCGCCCACTCTCGACGGAATGGGACCTGACGGCGATGGCGCACATTCTCATAACGAGCGGATTCTTATCCCGTCGCTCGTGCCACGAGCAATGCTATTGCTGCGTTTATTCCAAACTCTGGCTTAATTCCGAAAGCGCAGTGGATCCGGGGCCCGTTCGCCGCCGACGGTCGCGCCGCTGCGAGCGCCTTACTGCCGGCCCACCAGGCATAGGCGCTCGCCTCAATCTTCATCGACCATCGACCCCATGACCTTAAGCATAGGTCGCAGACTCCGACGGACGAACTCCTTCAATCACGCAAGGCGGTCCCTACCGGCTTCCGATTACCCACATCGTCGGCGGGCCTATTGCTCCGTATGAATCTGCCGTGATTCTGTCCGTGACGCCGAATCACGGAGGCGTCACGGATGCGGGAGACCAGCAGCAGCGAGGGCGCTTGGCAGGAGGAAGAGCTTTCTGCGGCGGCCCTTCCCGACAAGCGTCTGGCCCGTCGGCTGCAACGGTTGCTGGATCAGATGTCAGCTGCGCCGGGCAAGCCAATCCCGGCAGCCTGCGGCGACTGGGCGGCGGCGAAGGCGGCCTACCGCTTCTTTGACAACCCGTGTGTGACCGAACAACCGAACACAGCGTTCTCGCTGGTCATTTCGCTGCGACCGCGGCGCGCTTTGCGGCGAGCGAAGGCCCGATCCTTATCCTGCAGGACACGACCGAATTTATCTACAGCCGCGCGCAGCCGGGCAAAATCGGCTTCACCAAGACCATCAACGCCGGGCACTACAAGGCCGGCCAGCCTAGCGTGCTGACCTTGTGCGGGTGCTGATGCATTCGAGCCTGGCCGTCACCCTCACCGGCACACCCTTGGTCTGACGACGGCGAAGTTCTGGACACGAACGAAATTGGACGCGCGTGCCGATCGAGACGAAGGAAAGCTACCGCTGGCTGGAGAACCTGCGCCAGTCTATTGCGCTCGTTCGCGCGCCCAAGCGCTGCGTGCATGTGGGTGACCGGGAGAACGACGTCTACGAGCTCTATTGCACCGCGCACGACCTGGTACGAGCTTCCTCGTGCGGGTGCAGACGAACAGGCTGGCCGAGCGGCCTGCCGATGCTGCCCCACACGATCCTGCTCATCGCGTCTTTGCCCAACTTGCGGCGGCGCCTTGGGCGGGACGTCATCGCATTACGGTGGATCAGGACGAAACGACCTGGCTGCGGGTGAAGTTCGCCGCCATCAATACCTTGGCGCCGGTGGGCAAGCACAAGCGCTACAGTCCGCAGGTTCTGACTTACATCCACGCCCTCGAAGAGAATCCGCCGCCCGGTCGCGAGCCGATCGACTGGAAGCTGGTGACCAACTTGCCAGTCGAAGATCTTTCCCCGGCAGTCGAAAGCTCGGCTCGTACGCCCTGTGCTGGAAGGCGTGGTGTTCCACAAGGCCATGAAGTCCGGCTGCCGTGCCGAGGAGGCGAGGCTCGAGACCGCCGAAAGGCTGGCGAAGTTCCTCGCCCTCATCGCAGTGGTCAGCTGGCGCATATTCTTTATCACTATGTCGGAGCGCGCCAAGCCAGACGCTGCGCCCGACAGCGTTCTCACCTTCGCCGAGATCACTGCGCTCGACAGGATCGACGCGTCCCGAACGAGACCGCGCCTCCAACGGCCCACGCTCGCCGCTTACCTGCTGCAAATCGCCATGCTTGGCGGCTATCTCGCCCGCAACCATGATCCGCCGCCTGGCAATATGGTCGTCTGGCGCGGCATGACCCGGTTGCACGACATCGCCTTCGGATCAAGCCGACGATATGGGTAATCGGAAGCCCTACCGGATGGATACCGACAAACCGGGAGAGAGGGCAAGCGCCCGCGCGACGCCGACGCGCCGCGTCCACCAGAGAGCTGGTGCGAATAGCGGCGAGCAAAATCGGCCGGCAAGCCAACCATTCGCAACAGGTGCTCAGTTTCGGCGCCGGCGTCGCCATTGCTTGCTGCGTGAATGCGGAAAGGCTCGGTGAGAAGCGATTGCAGGGTCAATCGCGGCGAGAGCGAGCCGATCGGATCCTGAACCGTGCACTCCAGGCGGAATGCAGATGTGCTGTCTAATTCAGTGTTTCTCCACGTTGCTTGGCGAACACGATCAGGCGCTTCAGAGGAACGGACTTTCTCTCAGGCAATCTTAACCGCACGCAGAATTTGACTGAGTTCGTTGATCGAACTCAAGCGGTCCAAATTCATTGTCTTCTCGACGATTTGATTTCCGCGTCGCTCGAGCAAAGTTCCGCTCAGGTTGCGCAAAAACTTGCTTTCGATATCAGAATCGCTAAGGGGATTACGGAAGTGTCCGGGGGGGAACTCGACTGTTGCGCCGAAAGATTGGCCTTCTGTCGTAAGAATTTTAACGGAAGAGAATAGCCGGTCTCCCTTCCAGTAAGACTCCTCAGCTACCGGGTCGATTTCAGTTGAAACCCTACTCATCAGGCAAGATACGTCAGCACTCTCTCGTAACGATGTCGAGTACCACTCTCTCCCCGCTGGTATCCCAAGCGCGGCCATCACAGAGACGTACTCAACAGAAAACTGGCCATCAAGGTCGCCAGGGGTCTCTTTGTAGGAGAACCAATCGTGGACTTTTTTAGAACACCCAATCAGTATCCTGTCGATCTGCTCTTGGCGAATATCGTTCGTTCGCACAACGTTCGATAGCGCATGAATTATTGATTGCAACAAGTAGCAGGCGGGATAACCCTTAAAGCAGGTTTGCCGAACTCGCCAAATGTCGTTTAGCTTATGTGATAGCTGCGTAGCATCGAACCGATCCGATCCTATTATCAGTGCAAAGCCCCTCTCAGCATCGCTTAACATTGCAAAAGGCCCAATAATATCCTGGCGAGCACAAATTGCAGCGTCGACGCCGGCCAGGGCCATTTGGCCGTAGTTCGCTTTGAGCGCATGCGCCGGCCGGCCATACTCAACATACCAAAGAGGAATATTAGTGTTTGCAGCAGCATGGCCCAGAGCTGACCGAAACTGTTCTTCGGACCCCCCAGATACGGCCATTGCAGCCGCTCCAGCCGCGACCCCGTGCCACGCATGGTAGGATGCAAACCGACGGAGGGCCTCTGGGCTCGCCCGAGTTGCGTCCTGGAGTCGAAGACCCGCTTCATACCCTGCAACGACGCCGGTCAGAAACTGTTTCGGTGTTCCTTCAAGGTGCTCCGCCATAGCCAAAGCTGCAGGTATGACAGTGGCACTAGGATGACCTGAGGCAGTGTCCTCGTAGTCGAGCACATCCGAAAGCCAGCCGTTTACCTTTGCGGCCAACGATGGTGCGAGCTGTAGCTCGGTGCCGGGGACGCTGCAGCCATTGGGCTGCCGCCCCATATCGTACGCGGCCAAGATCTTCTCTCCAAGAGCCGTCTGTGTCGCGGCGACGATACAGCCGACTGTGTCGAGTGTGATGAGCTTGGCTATGTGAAGAACGTCGGCAGGGATGTCGTCGTAATTCAATTTGGCAAGAAACCCCGCCAGGGCTCCCGCGTGCTTGTGAACTGAACTTTTAGGAAACAGGATGTGCTCGGGCCGAGAGCTCACGTCGTGTTTCGTTGTAACAGTGCTCGACATTGCCTGACACTTTCCTTTTCGTTGGTAGGTGTAACCGCGCATTTAAGTTAAATATTCTTGAGGAAAGTCTGCAAGGGCCTTCTCGACTACACCGAAGTGCCGTCACTATAGCTCATCCTATTGGAGAGATCACAAGCGGTCAGGCCGGCAGGAGGAAGCTCGCCTTCGGTTAACCCATGCGTTGTCAGGGACCTTGAGAGGCTTTCCATCTCGTTGTGACGAATTTCCGTTCGGTTTATACCCAGACGATGCGCGGCCAGGGCGCTTGGATTGCCAACGTAGCGAGTGGTCAGTCGCGTAGCAAAAAGCATGCCGGTAGGGCCGGGTGCAGGATTAGACCCAAATAACAAAGTCCTTCGTCAAAGTGACACCCGAGAGGCACTTCCGTCGAGTGGAATGACCGAAGCCAAGAAGTTGCTCGATTCGGTCATTCCAACTGCTTTCGTTTTCACGTTAGTTACAGCTGACTCGGATCAGGCCAAAAAAAAGATTACTTGCAAAGTTCCGCCGCAGTCACCTCAGCGGGCGGGAGCTCGTCGTCACTATAGCCGTAAGCCTTCAGAATTTCGAGCAGTTTGCCGCTTTCTCTCAGTTTCTTAAGCTCAACGTTGTACGCATCCCTCAAATCGGAGTCCTCTTTGCGAAATGCTAGGCCAGGGTAGCCAGAGACAGCTTTGCCCTTGGCATCTACTGGTTGTGAAAATGGCTCGACGCGTTCCACCTTGTCAGAGGCCGCAAGCAATTTTGAGATGGTGACGGCCGTCAACGAAACCGCATCGATGCGTCCGGCTAGTAGTGCGGACAGAAGCGAAGGCTCGTCCGGGAAAAGTAAAAGTCTGTCTTTCGGCACGCCGGCATCGAGGGCGTACTGGACCTCCGCACTTCCTCTGCTTGCGCCGAGGATCACATTGCTCTTCTGTGCGACGTCATTAAAACTGTGAATGGATTTCGGGTTACCCTTTAGCACCAGAAAGCCTTCGCCCATCCGCAAATCCGGATTGCCAAATGCGACTTGCTTGCAACGCACGGGTGTGATGTAGAGCCCTGATGCAATCACGTCGAATCGACCGGACTGGAGGGCAGGTATAAGGGCCCCGAACTCTGTCACGACTGCCTCAACTTTCGTGATACCGAGCGGCGCCAATGCCGCTTTTAGTACGTCAGGAGCCTGACCCGTCACGTTGCCCTTCGCATCTACAAATGCCCAGGGTGGATCATTGGCGATACCAATTGTTAGCTTCCCAGTTTGCTTCGCTTTAGCCAACGTGTCCTGGGCATAGCCCATTGTGACGCCGGCCCAACCCAGCATCAAAATGGCAAGTGTCGCGACCATTTCTTTATTTTTCATTTTCCACCTCCTTCGGTTGTTCGCCTTGCAAGAGAAAGACGACGGCCTGATCATAGTAGGTATATTAGGGATGTCAACCTGAAGCGGCAGGTTCGCGGGCACCCCATCGGATGGCCGGCCGCGGTGGCGTTGGCGCGCCTATCGCCACCCACTATAGGTGAAGACACCATTAGTTGGGGAATTCTATTTTTAGCCCTTCTGGGAAAGTTCACCCGCATTGATACTGCAGCTCGCGCAGTTCGTTCTGAAGCGCCCCATACTGCGACGCTGCCACAACCTCGCCCGTGGCCAACTTGCCGTCATCGCGCCTCACGCGGCCAGCTTGCGCTAGTGGAAGGTTGGGGGACAGGGTGGCGAGGCACACGTGTGCCGCGCAGGTCTCCTCGACATCGACAGCTTTTCCGCGGTGGTCTACCGCCGTCTGCGCTCATCCCCTTCGAGGATTTCTATCTCCGGCTGTTATCAGTCACAGACGCGACATTATTCCTATCCCTTATCAAAGGTGGAGATCGTGCCTGGGTCATTCGTGGGCTATTTCAGACCGCTGTACCAAGCCAGAAAACTCGCAGAAATCAGTCACAGCCCTCGACAGCCGAGCCCACCGTCAGCCGTCCACAAGTATCGGGAGAGAGCCGTTGAGCACCTTGTAGGTCTCGGCACGGCGATCCCTGATGAGGCGCGGGCCTCCGCGGATAGCGGTAGTCCGCGCGAGGCCGGCACGAATATCTATTTTTGCAGTAACCAACCCGACACGGTCAAGCCCGCTGCTTGCAACGATACAGCCTAGTGGATCGACAATCTGGCTGAAACCGATAAAGGTCTCGCCGCCAAGTTCACCGACGAAATTCGATGAGATAAACCAACGGTAATTTTCTACAGCGCGGACCCGATCAAACAGGTTGTACCATTGTACATAGAGGTTGTCTTCTCCTTCGCCATGGCCGGGCATCGCAAGCCAAGCCGTTCCCATCACCAGCAATTCGGCACCGGATAAGGTGAGTTCGCGGCATGCTTCCGGCCAACACTTGTCGTAGCAGATCAGCATGCCGATCCTGCCGAGCGGGGTGTCGAATACCGGCCATCGGTCCCCAGGCCGAAAAACAAGTTGCTCTCCGATACCGAGGTGGACCTTTCGGTACGAACCGATGTATCCTTGCGGGCCCGCGAGAACAAGTGTGTTGTATAGGATACCCGGCTGCGTGCCCGCCTCGATGAGACCGAAGACCACATGGATTTGATGCTTCATAGCGGCAGCGATTAGGCGCCGCACAGCCGGCCCGTCCGGTACCGTTTCGGCTACGCGTTGAACCTCATTGAGCACGCCCTCGATGCTGGAGAAGTTCGAACAGTTCGGATACCCCTGCAGGCTCGTCTCGGGGAAAACGACGATGGCCGCGCCAGCGACGGCAGCCTCCTCGATGTAGGACAGATGCAACTCAAGACTCTTGCCTATATCGTACGTCCCTGGAAAAGCGCATGTGGCGATTACAATTTCTGACACGTCGGGCCTCCTCATCTGCGGGAACGTTTGGTTAGAATTGTTAATCGGCTGCTGGATGGCTAAAGTGGTGCCGCGCCCCCTTGGTGGAGTTCTGATGGCCCTAAGCGGGACGCCTAACCTGGCCCTTGTTGGCGACTCTCTAACTTAACGCACCATCATTATTGACAGAGAAGTCGCCCGCGAGCCCGCTGCCCGAGTTTTTGCGGGCTTCCGGTACTGGGCTTGCCGGAAGACTTATCGAACAGGCGAGCTGATCGAACGGCGCCTGCACGACACCAAACACTGTCATCGACGAAGAACTGGTCGTGAATTTGTAGAACCGCCGCAGCATAGGGTAGCCGGAAGGAATGCCGAAAATCTCCTCGACCTTTCCGAAGGCCGGGGCTGCGTCAATAATAAGGTCCGTATTTACGACGTCGATACCGTGACGTTTCAATGCAGTTGCAACGAAGACGTCTCCGAACTCCTCAATCATCTCATTGCTGACGTCCGAGGACAGATAGGTTGCATCGTACATAAACGGTGCACCGTCAGTATAAACGATCTTGCGTACGCAGAGCATTGCGTCGGTGGGCACATTGAATGAGCTCATCGCCGAATCCGAAATCTTCTCCCTCGTGATCGACTGCAACTGAATCGTTGCGCCTTCATAAGACGGCGACGAGATATCTAGTCGCCGCAAAATACGGGTGCGTTTCTTGACGTAGGTTCCTTTGCCCGCAACCGCCACCAATGCACCGGCTGATTGTAAATCACGTAAGGCACGTTTGATGGTAATTGGACTGACGCCGAATTCGTCTCCGAGCATAGCTGCCGATGGAATGAGAGCCTCTGGCTGATATGTTCCGTTTCTGATGCGAGCGAGAATCTCTTCGCGCACAGATTCGTGCAGTGACGCTGATGGCCGAAGCGGCGAATTAGTCATACAGCTCTCCTTCTTTTCGCCACAGGGCGCTCCGAACGCACCTTGGAATACCTAGTAGCCTACGTGATAGACGTCAAGGACGTTCCCGGTGGCGGCTCCCCGGCAGTGTTGTTGACATGCTGGCATACCATGTATATTATTCTGTTTGCCTGTTCAAAGGGAAAGCCCGATGGAAGTCAACAGAACCGCCTCCTCGAAACGCCGGGCGGGGACGTTCATGGCACTGCCAGGAGCATTTGGGGCGACAATTAGCGGCAAGTTGCGGAGTAATGAGCATGAGCTTTATCGAAATCGTGCTTGGCATCCTGCAGGGTGCCGACGTCACCGCAGAGGTAACCTTTTTTGGATTGCTATACGCCGTACCCTTTGCGGTCTTAGCAGGAGTGCTTCAACACTTCTCAACGGGCGCCGCCCGCTGGGCGATTACCGCATTGATAGAGTTTTGGCGTAGCACGTCCGTGATTGTTCTCCTTTACGTCTTCTATTATTCGTTGCCAGCTTTTGGTATCGAGCTTTCGGCTGTTGCAGTAGGAGCTATGGTGCTTGGCTTGAACGCTGGAGCGTACTCGAGTCAATCTGTACGTGCAGCTCTGCAATCTCTTGATCGTGGGCAATGTGAAGCAGGACTGGCTTTGGGGTTGAATCGCTTTGCCGTCCTTAGGTGGATTGAGCTACCACAGGCCCTTCGAAAAATGATCCCAACGTTTGTCAACGAGGCCATCCAACTCATCAAGGGTACTGCGCTGGTCTCGCTCATCACACTGACAGACATGACGTTCCGAGCGAAGCAGATAGCTCAATCGACGTACGATCCGGTCGCCATCTACTCCGGGCTGCTGCTTTGCTATCTGATGGTTTGTTATCCCGTCACCCTGCTGGGCCGACATTTGGAGCGATCTACGGGCAAACTGGGGGAGCGTGTCAATGAGCTTTGATCTTGCTTTCGCGGTCGAAATCATCCCTCGTGTCTTGGAAGGCATCGGAAACACCATATTGGTGGGTATACTCAGCTTTATCGGGGCAACCCTCCTCGGCTTTTTGTGGGAAATGCTTCGGCGCAGCAACCGGTGGGTGCGTCCCATAGTGCAGTTTTTGGTGGATGCGATCCGGTCAACCCCGGCGTTAGTCCAGATCTACTTTTTGTTCTTTGTATTGCCGTATTATGGTGTTGTCCTGCCTGCGATCCTTGTTGGTATATTCGGCTTAAGCTTCTATTATTCGGGTTACATCTCGGAAGTATTCAAAGCTGGGATCGAGGCCGTGCCCGCTGGCCAGAGTGAAGCAGCACTCAGCTTGGGCTTAAATCGTTGGGACACGGTGATGTATGTTGTCGCGCCCCAGATGTTGCGAAATATCGCGGCACCGCTTGGCGCATACTCAATCGGCATACTTAAGTCCACTCCCTTGCTCGCGGTGATCGCGGTTCCTGAAATGCTTGGCAGCGCGTTTGATGTGGCGTCAGACACGTATCGCTATGCCGAGCCCATGTTCATCGCAGGAGTTCTCTTCCTGCTCCTGGCGCTGATTGCGGCCTTCTTGGTGGGGACATTGGAACGGCGGCTCGGCTTGCTCGGCACGTCACATTAAAAAGGAGCGGCAGGGCTTCGTCGAGGAGAAGAAAAATGGAACCCGAACGTACAGAACGGAGAACCCTTGTGGTGGAGTTCACTCAGAAAGCTGACAGCAGAGCTGCGGTGTTGATCGAAGGCGTGTCAAAGTGGTTCGGGACATTTCAAGCGCTTGACAAGGTTAGCTTGAATGTTGCGGTTGGCGAACGGCTAGTGATCTGTGGTCCCTCAGGGTCAGGCAAATCGACCCTTATCCGCTGTGTCAATCAACTGGAAACACACGACGAAGGCCGCATCGTCGTCAGTGGGGCTGAACTACGACCTGGCATGAGGGGCTTGGCTGAAGTACGGCGTGATGTAGGAATGGTCTTCCAGCAGTTTAATCTGTTCCCTCATTTAAGCGTTTTGGATAACTGCACCTTGGCGTTGCGACGAGCACGAAAGATCCCCAAGGATGCTGCCAATCAAATCGCGATGGAAAAGCTCGAACGGGTTCACATCGCCGAGCAGGCCAAGAAGTATCCACGGCAGTTGTCAGGCGGTCAACAGCAGCGCGTTGCAATTGCTCGGGCGCTGTGCATGAAGCCCAAGATCATGCTGTTCGACGAACCCACTTCGGCGCTTGATCCCGAGATGGTAAAAGAGGTGCTGGATGTTATGACTGCGCTCGCCAAGGAGGGAATGACTATGATTTGTGTCACGCATGAAATGGGCTTTGCTCGTGAGGTGGCCGACCGCGTGGTATTTATGGACAAAGGGGCCATTATCGAAGAAGCTGCGCCACAGAAATTCTTCGGAAACCCTGAGCACGACCGCACGAAGCAGTTCCTAAAGCAATTGTTGCACTAGGGTTGTCGAGAACAGTGCTCGCCGCAGGTCGACCGCGATTGCCTAGCTTCGACGAGATTCGGAGGTGATGGTGCGCCGTGGCGAGAATCGAACGGGTGGCCTGTTCAGATCCTTGAGGAGGGTGCGCTCTGGTAAAAGTGGGGTCGCGTAATTAGTCGTCCGTGAACAATGAAGTGGGTCAGGCTGCGCTGGATCTGGGGCGGCTTTGGAGTGCTGTGATGAGAAGCCACAAAAGCAGCCTGAACCATTTGATCAGGAGCGAGAAGTTGTAGCCGGCGGCGGCGAGGATGGCGTTGATGGCGTCGCCCTGTTCGCCGGCGAGGTAGTTGCGGCCCATGCGGTGCTCGGCCTTGATGTGGCCGATGACGGGTTCGACTGCCGATCGCCTGCGCATCTGACGCTTGATGGCAGGTGTGACGCGGCGCTTCTGGCCGGCGGTGAAGACCCTGAGCTTGTGGCTTTCAGGTGCGTTGTGGCCGCGATATCCGGCGTCGGCGAGGATGCGGCCGATTTCGTTGCCGATGGTCTTTTCCATGTCGGGGATAACGGTCGCGAGCGTATGGCCGTCATAGGGATTGCCGGGCAGTGCCTTAGCGTGCAGGGCGAACTGGCCGCCCTTCGAGCGTTCGAGCGTCGTGGCGATCGAGACCTTGACGCCGAACTCATAAGGGGCATGCGCCTTGCCCTTGCCGATGCACTCGACCTCATGGGCGTGCAGGCTGTAGATTTTGCGGCCGCGCTGGCGCTGACGTTGCTCCAGAACCGCCGAGGCCTGGTAGAGCGGCCACTTGAAGCTCGCCTCGAGGTCCGCTTGGCCGGCGATCCGGCGGGAGATGTCGCGAATGGTGCGGCCGAGATAGGTCTTGAGCTTGCGCAGCGCCTTGTTGGCCCGTTTGAACTGCTTGGCGTGCGCGTAGCGCTGGTGCTTGATCAGCGCCAGCTTGCCGACCCGCACGTAGGTCTGGCGCAAATCGAGCCCCGCCTTCTTCGCCAGCCGCACCAGCCGCTCGCGCGCCCGATTGACGAGCTTGGCGTCGGTGGGGAACATCACGTTCTTCGGCTGCACGGTCGTGTCGACGATCACCCGGCGCGTATCGGCCGGCTTCATCGCTCCGCTCTTGACCGCCACCGCCAGGCTTTCTTGCAGGAGCGCCGTGATCCGCTCCTCGCCCATGCGCTGGCGCCAGCGCGTCATCGATGAGCGCTCGAAGGAGAGCTCGTGGCGGAAGAACTCTTCGCCGCACAGATACTGGAAGTAGGGGTTCTCCATCCAGCGGGCGCACAACTCCTCGTCCGACAAGTCGAAAGTGTGCTTCAGGATCGCAAGGCCCGCCATCAGTCGCGTCGGTAAGGGCGGCATGCCAGGACCGTCCGAATAGACCGCGCCGAAACGCTCCTCCAGCACCGGCCAGTCGATCGCCTGCGCCAGCCGCACCAGCTCGTGCTTCATGTTGATGATCTGATCGAGCCTGGAGCGGAACAGGTCCTGCTCTCCCGTCTCGCGCTTCTCGCGTGGCCTGGACATTCGCCGTCCCTCGATTCGCCCGCCAAAACGAGTGAATCACGCATCGGCGCACAAGGGAATCGTCAAATCGAATTGCAAGAAAACGGCCACCAGACACCGCAAATGTTGCAACGCTATTCCCGCATTCCTCACCAATTAGGAAACCAGATCAAAGCCTTGCGAATAGTTCACCGGCGACTAATTAATACCTACCCTGGAGGTAGGCATGCCCGTAGCAGCTCACCAACGCAAATCATCGACCGCTATCCGACCCATCTTGGCGCAGGTTTCGTCTCCCGAGCGCAAGGGTCTTGACCGACGATCGCGTGCAACACTTCAAGACCGGCTGTTCGCACCGTGGCCGAGCAGATCAAGGCCAGGTCCTCGCCCAATTTCGAGGCGCGAGCAATGCCGCAGGTGGCCGAGGGATCGAGCACTAAGCGTTCGCCCTCGATACTTCTCCGGCCAGGGGGCGCACCGGCCGTTTTCGTGAACGGTGGTAAGCGCGGATCCTAGGAGCCACAGCCTGCGCCGGTAACTGAGACCCTCGAGGAGATCTATCGGTCGTTTCAGAACAGCCGAGACGTCGTCTCACGCGATTGGCTGCGACAATCCCACATCTTTTTTGTTATCGTTGTTTTCACTCTTACCCGGCACTTAGCTCGTGGCCGCGGCTCAGAGGCGAACAGAGCACCTCGATCATAGCCCAACACGAGATCGGAAGAGATACGGACTTAAAATTTTGAAGCGTGTGATGGCCTGTCATTCTCTGTCTCCGAAATTAGACCAAAGAGCGCATCGCCGGTTTCTGTCATAGTCGGGAAACGCCTGAAGGCCACAATTCCATCTGTTGAAAACTCGAGCACACATGGTTTCGCAACCATATCATCGGTCCGATATACAAATCCTGCCTTCTGACCCTTCGCCACCTTATCACCAGGCCTTACAAGTGGTTCAAAGAGCCCGTCGCAGGGCGCGTATATCGTATGGTTCGGGCCTAGGGAGCGAGCAAACCGAGTGGTGGGATTCGGGTCGTCGCCGAGGTCGGGTGCTATGCCGAAGTCGCGAAGCACTCGACGGATACCTTTCTCGGCTATCGACAGACCAACTTCTGAAAGGGTTGGTCCGCCGCCCAGTTCGGTTGTTATCGCCGCGATACCTCGCTGCTCCGCCGCAGCGTACAGAGTAGATTTTCCGCCTCCGCCGCTCCCATTTGTTATAGCACTAAAAGGGGCCCCGAAACTCTTTAAGAGTCGCCGAATTGACTCTGACTCGGCGGGTCCTCGTCCAGCATGGGCGAGCGCCATTGGGAGATAATCCAATGAAGTACCGCCCGAATGCAAATCGATTACAAGATCGACTATCGGAAATAACACATGCGCAACGAAATACGCTATTGCAGCAGTCGGCCCGTCAGTCAAGCTTCCGGGGAAGAGACGGTTTAGATTACCGCCGTCAAGAGGCGAATTACGCCGACCAGCTTTCACAGCCGGTTGATTAAGAGCAGGCAAAATAATAACCCGCCCCTCGAGACGCGTGGTTGGTAACTCGTGGATCAGCCTCCGAAGGGCAATCTGTCCCTCATATTCGTCACCGTGCGTTCCTGCTGTCAAAAGCGCGGTCGGTCCTCCTCCCCCATTGCTGACACAAATGATCGGCACTGGAATCCATCCATAAGCAGATTTGTCGGAAGAATAGGGGACACGCACAAAGTCCGTCTGAAGACCGGGCCCGCCGAAATCAACTCCTGTCCAAACAGGCCCCTGGATCGGATCTTCTTTCATGACCGTTGTAGAAGAGACGGAGTTCGGCATTTAGAGCTCCACTGACGGCAATTTCGCGGGAGAGATCGCACTAAGGAATTCGGGCCCGGTTGGAGTGACCCTAAACACCTCCTCCACCTGAAACATTCCGCCAGCAATCTCAATCTTAGGTTCGACATGCAAAACCATGTCTTCTAAAATGACCTCTGCGGAGCCAGTCATCAACGATGGAGGTTCCGTTAACGCGATGCCGGAACCATGGCCCACCCGTCCAGCAATCGCGAGTTTACCACCCTTGGAGAAGTCCCGAGCCGACCAGAGAGTTTCGAACAGCGCGAAAGCGTCGTGCCCGGTCATGCCTGGACGAATGCCTTCCGCGAGGCGAAGAGTGACATCCCGCACAAAAGCATAAATATCTTCCTGCTCGGGCGTCGGCTTACCCACCTTGGCTATCCTGTTCAGATCGCTAATCTGGTCGCCGCGGCGCACACCCATGTCCACCCAGATAAAGTCGTCATTTTCGAGTTTGCGGTCGGCATTCGGCTGACCATAGCTGGCTCCGCCGTGTCCGAAGCGCACCGGAATCCAATCAACGCTATCTGCACCGAGCCCGATCATCCGGATCTTAAGGAGTTGTCCGAATTGATATTCGCTAATGCCGGAGCTGATATCGCTTAAGCCGCCGAAAAATGAATCTGTCGCGATTTGGCATGCGGCGCGCTTTGCTTCAAATTCGTGCATGCTTTTGACAATGCGCTGACGCCAGATCAACTCTGCGGCATCTGCTAGTCGCATGTGATGAGGGTCCTCTCGCATGCGATCCACAAGCGCAAGAGATCCTCTACCATTCATATCGCGACCGTAATCGATCCCAATAAGAGAACTTCTTGGCAGATCCTTCAAAATGTTTTGGATGGCATCCAGAGCAGCGTCCGTAAAGCCGTGGTAGAAGATTGGGTGCACGTCCGCGTTGATGTTACAGTAGTCGTTACGTTTCTCCCCGATGTTGAGCACGATTGAAATCCCGGGGGTGTCGCGCTGAGCAATCGCCATTAACGGGCGGGTGTCCGAAAGCCAAAAAAGACTTCTGTAACCGGTGTAGTATTCGAAGTTATCTTTTGACGTGATCAAGATAGCGTCCATTTCCACGTCTGCCATGTTCTTCTTTAGTTGAGTGATTCGCCTGCTGACTTCGAGCGTGCCCGGCCAAATTGGTGCACTTAACATTGCTAGCTCCTGTAAAAATTGACGCCGGAGGCTCTACCCCCCAAGGACTTCGACAGCTCCCGCTGCCGGCTTGACAGGCCTAATATACCAGATATACCTTCACCGATCAACAGGCGACTTGCGTGCGCCCGGGAGCAATCCAAAATATGAGAAATAGGTGACAAGCATGAGTCTAACGGGCGACAGAAGCCATAAGAGTAAGCAAGACAGAGCCATTGACAAGAAGAGGCACTCACAAAACTGATTATCTCAAAGGAGATAATTGATCGATCATAGGTGAATTCGTCGCCTGCACAGGTTCTCCCCCTAACGAAAGCAATTGCCGTGACGAAGAATCGAGAACTACGGGACACGCTCTGCGTCGTACCTCCGGAAACGCCACTTGAAGGTTTCGAAAGTCTGGCTGTGCCCGTATATCGCGGGTCGACAATCGTATTTCCTGATGCAGCGACTTATCGCTGTAGAGCTAACCGAGCGCCTGATGGTTACACTTATGGGCTATCTGGCACTCCCACGGTGCGGGTTTTGGAGAGCCAATTGGCGCGCATCCATGATGCAGAAAGGGCGGTAGTGGTACCGTCGGGTCTGGCCGCTATCTCGGTCGCTATGCTGACAGTTCTCAAAGAAGGTGATCATTTACTCGTCGCGGATAATGTTTACCCCCCCGTTAAAAGTCTTACGAGAGAGTTCTTAGGCAACCTTGGTATTGAAACCGAATATTTCGATCCGATGCAGTTGACGGATCTTCGCGGTCGTCTTGTTGAAGGACGTACCAAGCTTGTTTGGGTAGAGGCGCCTGGCTCGACCAGCATGGAAGTCTGTGATGTTCCAGCGATATCCAAAATATGTAGGTCTGCGGGTGCATTGGTCGGTTGCGACAATACGTGGGCGACGGGCTTGCTCTGCAAACCGCTCGACCTCGGCGTAGACATGGTTGCGGAAGCTCTAACAAAATATGTTGGAGGACATTCGGACCTTCTGCTCGGTGCCGTGGTGTTCCGCGATATCGATCTCTATGCGCGAGTACGCAACACTCTTAGCTGCCTCGGAGTTGGCGTCTCCCCCGATGAATGCTCGCTTGCATTGCGTGGACTACAAACGATGGCCTTGCGATTGCGGCACGTTGGTGCTCTCTCGGAAGAGTTCGCTCAGCGTCTGTCTGGTAGTCAGAAGTACGCGGTACTGCATCCCTCGCTCCCTAAGTCACCCGGCCATGGATTCTGGCGTCGTGACTTCAAGGGTAGCTCGGGTGTTTTCAGTTTAAGGGTTGACGACATCTCCGCAGAAGCTGTCGACCACGCGCTTGATCAGCTGAAGACTTTCGCCATTGGCGCTTCTTGGGGTGGAACGAGGAGCATGATTGTCCCGATGGTTATTGCTCCCGATCGCCATATTGTCCATTCGGCCGATTCGACGACTCACTTCCGCGTAAGCATCGGTCTTGAAACCGAGGGCCACATTTGGACCGATCTGCAGGCGATTTTGCGATCTCTGGACCTGCAGTAGGTCGTGGGTGAAGGTGAGCCAAAGGCAGGAAGAGGAGAGGAGGAGACCGGCTGCCGCATGCCCGCCGGCCGCGTCAAGGTTTTTTCAAGGCGTCCCCGACCGGCCAAATGTTCCGCATGTTCGACCGCCATGCGCGGCGGCCCAACCGCTGGCTGGACGATGCCGGCGTGCTCTACTCCGGCGAGTGGTTCGCGATCAGCGAACGAGACCACGACCACATGTTCGAGATTCTGCCGCCGCTCTGGATGCGGGATGGAATGTCCATGATGCGGGAATTCCTGACTGGCAGCATCACCAGCTAGGGCATAGATTTCCGGCGAATCGCGGGGCGACGACTTTCGGCAACCGGCAAGGCAACTGTGCCGCCGGCAATAATCGAAACGCTGGAATCCCGAACCTCACTTCATCGAATTCGAAAATGGGCTCGTCGCGAGACCGTCTTCGGAAATGCGGACGAACCGAGCGCGACCGCCACTACAGATCCTATGCGACTGTCGCCGGCGCTCCATCTGCGGGCTCGATGAGGCATGTCTGACCGGAGAACGGCTACGCCTCGATCGTCCTCCCGCAACGGTCGTCCAAGACTTTCTTCCCCGAGCGGCCAAGCCGCCGCCCTTCCTCGCGCGACAAGAAAGCCTTGTCTGGCCGCCCTTCACTGCGTTTCGGCCCAAGGGTGCGGTCCGATCGTTCCCGATCCTTGCGACAGCCATCGAGTCGCGATGGGCGCGGCCCGAATAGCAAAAGGAACTTGGACATGGCTACCATCGGCACCTTCACCACCTCCGAAAGCGGCTTCACCGGCACGATCAAGACCCTCAATCTCAACGTCAAGGCCAAGCTGGTCCGCGTCGAGAACCCTTCCGACAAAGGCCCGCACTTCCGCATCTTCGCGGCAGCCAATGTCGAACTCGGCGCCGCCTGGCAAAAGACCTCCAGCGAGGGCCGCGACTACCTCTCGGTCAAGCTCGACGATCCGAGCTTTTCGGCACCCATCTACGCCACCCTCATCGAAATCGAAGGGGAGGAAGGCCTGCAGCTGATCTGGTCCCGCCCGAACCGGGATTAACGAGGTTGGCCCCGCCGAGAGGCGGGGCCAACCGCTAACCGGCAGCCTCATCACGCATCGGCCGGGGCACCACCTGGGCCGATGCCGCTCGCGATCGTAGCCTGCCACACCCGAGAGCATACACGACCGGACAAAGGTCTTCTTGCAGGCGCGTCTCATCGGTGATGGTACGGTCGCGCAGCCTCTCCCACATCGCGTCGTATTTCCGTCGCCCTCTCGATTGCCGCCAAACCTTGAGAACCGTTTCAGGAGGAAGAAGATCGACGGTCGCCTTCATCAACATGCGCGGAGCGCCGGGCAGCTCGACGGCGGAACTCCAAATCGCCCAAGCCGATCTCGCTCTGATGGCGCTGAACAGGGACGGCCCTATCAACGCGGAGCCTCCTTTCTGGAGAGGTGTTCACCATCCGGCACCACGCCTGCTTTGGCGGGCAGCTTCACAGCAGCGCCGAAGTCCGCGGACGATAACCGCGATTTCGTTTCTGTCGGAGCAGATCAAGAAAGAGCCGGACCGCTTCATCTTCCCGGTCGAAATGATGGACCATCTGCTGACCGGCGGAACCGATACGCCCCCACCGACGGCTCAAGCAGGCATTGCCGAACAATGTCGGCTCAATCGACATGGCATAGTAGCGCGCCATGTTCTTCGCGCTATCCGTCCGTTCGACATAAAGATGATAGGGCTGAGCAAGCATGCCGACAGAGTCGGAAATTTCAGCGTCAGCGTCCAACGAGACTTATGAATCAGTCTGCCGCAATTGATTCATGATCGTGATGAATGTGGAAACTTGGGCCGCGTATCAGTTGCCGGTCGCATGAACCCGCGTATCGCGAGACGCCGCTACGTGTTCATCGTATCCTTGAGCGCCTTCGCCGGCTGGAAGGTCAACTTCTTCGCGGCAGCGACCTTGATCGTCGCACCTGTTGCCGGGTTGCGCGCGTCGCGCTCCGGAGTTGCCTTCACCTTGAACTTTCCAAAGGCCGGGATCGATGTTTCAGCACCGGATGTTGCTGCAGCAGTGATGGCGGCGAAGACAGCTCCGACAATCGTTTTGCTCTGTGCCTTCGTCAGGCCGTGGTCGGCGGCAATCTTGTCTGCGATCTCGTTGGTGGTGGTCATGCTTAAGCCCCTTTGGATTGCGACAGCAACATTCCACTGGATTCGCTAATTGTCACGGCCCCGCGCGCAGGCAAACCGTCCAATCCAATCCATTTTCCACAACTTGATGTGGCCAAATTCTTCCGGTAGCCGTCGCGGCGTAGTTTTCCGAGATTCTTGAGTCGCCGCAAGGCGGTGTCAAAACGCTGCGGCAAGGCGCGCACACTGGTGTTTGCCGTGGCGAGACTGTATGGCGCATGAAAAACATTCGAGGTTCATCATGGACGAAACGATCCAGATCGGAAGCCGCGGTGACTTCGGTCTCTGGGCCATCGAAGTCGCCAAGCAGATTGTTGGCGAGCAGGGTTTCGAACTCGCCCAGGCGGCGCGGGACGGCACGGAGGACGACGTCCGTGCCGCCGGAAACGCTCTGGGTCAGGCGATCACCAACGCACTGCTCGAAGTCTACGACGGGCTCCTGGAGGACATGCCCGCGGACGCGACTTGAGACGGAGACATCATCGCTGCTGCGCACTGTCCCGGAAGAACGCATTGGGCTTTACACACCCCTTCATGTCCTCACGCCGAAACCAGATCGCGCGCCCGCATCTGAGCGGCGGGTTGCCGGCGGTAAACACGATCTGTTCGTCGGTGCGCATGCGCAGCACCTCATGAGGCAGGATCAGCGGGCGTCGGCTGAGCTGCTTCGAGCGCGAGCGCGACGAGCCAGACGACTGGCTGGTGCGGCTCGTCTGGTCGACCTCGACCGTCGTCTCGCCGCAGCGCTTCGACAGATAGTCCGCCGTCTCGGGATCGTTGATGGCGGCAAAGGAAACCCAGGAGGCCGACTCGAACCATTTGGATGTCGCGTCACGACCGCCATAGGCTTCGCGCATCTGGCCGATCGACTGAAAGATCAGCGTCAGGCTGATGCCGTATTTGCGGCCGGCGTCACGCGCCGTTTCCAGGATGCGGAGGTAGCCGAGCCTTGCCACCTCGTCAAGCAGGAATAGCGTCCGCCCGGATAGCTGGCCATTGCGATTATAGAGCGCGTTGAGGAACGCGCCGATCACGACGCGGGCAAGACCGGGATGCGCCTCCAGCACCTTGAGGTCGAGCGCGATCAAGATGTCGGTCTCGCCGCTCGCAAGCTCGTCGGTGGAGAAACTGTTGCCGGACACCAGTGCCGCGTAGTTCGGATAGGACAGCCAATGCGTTTCCTTCACGGCATTGGCGTAGACGCCGGAAAAGGTCTCCGGCGTCATGTTGACGAACACCGCGACGTTCTCCTTCACGAAATCGGATTCCGACTGTTCGTAGATGCGTGTCAGCCGCTCGCGCAGCTTGGGCTCCGGTTCCGAGAGATTGGCACGCACCCGCCTCAGGGTCTGATCTTTCTCGTCGGTATTGCCGGACAGGCAAACGTCGGCAGTCAGCGCCGTCAGCAGCTGCATGGCCGACGCCCGGAAGAAGTCGTCGCGCGCCGATGTCGCCCGCGCATTGTCGGTCATGATCCAGGTCGCGACCGCGACGATATCCTCTTCCTTGGTGTTGCCGAAGCGACCGATCCAGTCGAGCGCGTTGAAGCCGATCGCCGGGGTTTCGGGATCGAGCACGATCACCTTGCGGCCGGCCTTGCGCCGGTGATCGATAACCATCGGCCCAACTTCGCTCGATGGATCGAGCACGACGAGAGATCCACCCCATTTGAGCGCCGTCGGCACCGTTACCGAGGTCGTCTTGAAGCCGCCGGAGCCGGCAAACACGATGCCATGTGACGAGCCGAAGGAACCGTCGAAGCACAGAAGCGGGTTCTTGCCGCCGGCGCCCCAGCTCTCCCGCGCATTGGTGCGAAACGAGAATTCCGCCACACTGTCCCGGTCGACCCGATAGCGTTCGCCGACGACGATGCCGCCGCTCTCCGGAAACAGTTTTGCCGCCTCCGTCATGCTCATCCAGTCGGCGTCGCCATGCACGGCGCGCTTGCCGCGAACACGTCGCGGCGCGGGCATAGCAAAGGCCGCATTGCCATTCATGGCAACCCGCATTGCGAAGACGCCGGAGAGTATCGCGCCAGCCGCGCCGATGCTGGTGGACGGATCGAGATAGGAGAGCACCGATCGGCCCGCCGGCACTTTTGCCGCGAAGTCGAAGAGCCGTGCCATCTCGCGCAGTGCGGCGATTACGACGACCGCGGCGTTGCCTGTCACGGTGCTCCAGCCCGCGACCTTGATATGCGCGCTGCCGTTTACCGCGAATAGAAAGATCACGCCGGCGCCGGCCGCGAGCAAATATGGGAGCGCCAGGCCAATGCGGCCGAGCATGAGCTTGGCCTGCGGGGTCTTTCCGAAGGCAGCAAGCCAGTGCTCGATGCCGGGAATGACAATCGCCGCCGCGACCATGGTCGCGGCGGGCAGGACGGCGAGCAGAAGCTTATTCGGGGTCACGGCCGAATGCCTCCGCACCGATCGCCGTCAGCCGCGCCCGCTCGATGTCATCGCCGCCAATCCGTCCGGCTGCATCGATCAGCAGCCCGAGCAGCAGCGCGCGTTTTTCATAGCGCAAGCCGGCCTTGACGATCAGGCCGCCGAGCTCGATTTTTTCGCGCGTGTCTTTTTTGCGGGCATCACTCGTCATCGTCCTGGCCATCCGCTCAAGCCTCGCCAGCGTTGCTCTGAGACGCGCCAGCCTCGTCCTTCGCGGGCGATCTGCTGCCGGCCCGACCATCTCCCGGGCTCTTCTTTCCGGTCGCAGCTCGCGTTGTTGCCCCTTTGCCTCCGCAAAACCGTTCGGCAACCTGCTCGAACGCTGCCTGAAGCTCGGTCTCGTCAATCTCGATCTCGCCGAGCCCCGCTTTCAGGGCGATCCGTCCAATGCGCTCCGCCTCGCGTGTCTCGGCGGCTTTCAGCTGTTCGTGCAGGCGGGCGATCTCTTCCCTGATCTTCGATGACGGCTTCTTCATTCCGGAGGTTACTCCTGCTGACCTGGCGTTGTTTCGAGATCGCCAGAGATTCTCCCGAATGGCTCTTCAGGGAAAGGTGCAGATTTGCACGTCGGCAACGCCGACACTTTCGGCCATCATCCCGCCGTTCCGAAGGAGCGGATCCAAGGGCGCAATTATACGTCGCTGACGCGACGTGCCGATTTGCGGCCCTGGCGGGGCCGCCGCTCCCGATGAACATGCCGAGATCATTTGCAACCGGGAAAGAGTTCGCGCCGTGGCCATCGCCCATTTCTCCGTCAGCATCGTCAGCCGTGGCAGCGGCCGCAGTGCCGTGCTCTCGGCGGCCTACCGGCACTGCGCCCGCATGGACTATGAGCGTGAAGCCCGCACGATCGACTACACAAGCAAACAAGGTCTCGTGCATGAGGAGTTTTCGCTGCCGGCCGACGCGCCGGCCTGGGTGCGAACGCTGATCGCCGACCGGTCGTTATCAGGCGCCTCGGAAGCCTTCTGGAACAAGGTCGAAGCCCTCGAGAAGCGCGCCGACGCGCAGCTTGCCAGGGATCTCACCATTGCGCTGCCGCTGGAGCTGACGGCCGAGCAGAACATCGCGCTTGTGCGCGACTTCGTCCACCGCCACGTGCTTGCCAAGGGCATGGTCGCCGACTGGGTCTATCACGACACGAGCAAATCCAGTGACGCCAATTCCTTTGGTTCTCATCACGATGAGAACCGGATTGGCGCGCGCAACCCTCACATCCACCTGATGATGACGTTGCGCCCTCTGACCGAGGACGGTTTTGGCGCCAAGAAGGTTGCGGTTCTCGGCGAGAACGGCCAGCCGCTGAAGTCCGAGGCGGGCAAGATCATCTATGACCTTTGGGCCGGCGGTACCGCGGAGTTCAATGCTCTGCGCGACGGCTGGTTCGAACGCCAGAACCATCACCTGGCAATGAACGGGATCGCACTGCGTGTCGATGGCCGCTCCTACGAGAAGCAGGGCATCGCGCTCGTGCCGACCATCCATCTCGGCGTCGGCGCCAAAGCCATCGAGCGCAAGGCGAGGCAGGAAGGCTTCTCGCCCGAGCTCGAACGATTGGAACTGAACGAGAAGCAGCGGTCCGAGAATGTGCGCCGCATTCTCCGGCGACCAGAGAACGTCCTTGACCTCATCACCTCGGAGAAAAGCGTCTTCGATCAGCGCGACATCGCCAAGGTGCTGCATCGCTATGTCGATGATCCCGCACTCTTCCAACAATTGGTGGTGCGTGTTCTCGGAAGTGCCGAGGTGCTGCGCCTGCAGCGCGATACGATCGACTTCGCGACCGGCGAGCGGGTGCCCGCGAAATACACGACGCGGACGCTGATCCGGCTCGAAGCCGAGATGGCCAATCGCGCGACCTGGCTTTCGAGGCAATCGTCGCATGGCGTTCGGAAGGCAGTGCTGCAGGCGACGTTTGCGCGTCATGCGCGACTGTCGCAGGAACAGAGAACGGCGATCGAGCATGTGGCGGGCTCTGCCCGGATCGCCGCAGTCGTCGGCCGCGCCGGCGCCGGCAAGACCACGATGATGAAAGCGGCACGCGAAGCATGGGAGCTTGCCGGATATCGCGTCGTCGGTGGCGCGCTTGCCGGCAAGGCGGCCGAGGGTCTGGAAAAGGAAGCCAGGATCCAGAGCCGCACGCTTGCCTCCTGGGAACTGCGCTGGCGGCAGGGCCGTGACGCGCTCGACGGCAAGACCGTGTTCGTCATGGACGAGGCGGGCATGGTCGCCTCAAAGCAGATGGCAGGCTTCGTCGAGGCCGTGGTCAAGTCAGGCGCCAAGCTCGTCCTGGTCGGCGATCCGGACCAGCTGCAGCCGATCGAGGCGGGTGCAGCCTTCCGGGCCATCACTGAGCGCATCGGTTATGCGGAACTGGAGACGATCTACCGCCAGCGTGAAGAGTGGATGCGGCAAGCCTCGCTTGATCTCGCACGCGGAAATGTCGGTGCGGCACTTGCCGCCTATCGCACCCAGAACAGAGTGCACGGCTCGACGTTGAAGGCTGATGCCATCGAACGTCTGATCGCCGACTGGAACCGCGACTATGATCCCGCGAAGTCGACGCTGATGCTCGCGCATCTGCGCCGCGACGTGCGCCTGCTCAACGATATGGCGCGTGCAAAACTGGTCGAGCGTGGCGTTGTCGGTGAGGGCCATGCGTTCCGCACAGCTGACGGCCTGCGCCAGTTCGACGCCGGCGACCAGATCGTCTTCCTGAAGAACGACACCGCGCTCGGCGTCAAGAACGGCATGCTCGGAAAGGTCGTTGAGGCAGCGCCGAACCGGGTCGTAATCTCCGTTGGCGAAGGTGAGCATCGGCGCCGAGTGACGGTCGAACAGCGCGCCTATAACAATCTCGATCATGGCTATGCGACGACGATCCACAAGAGCCAGGGCGCCACCGTCGATCGCGTCAAGGTGCTCGCGTCATTGTCACTGGATCGCCATCTGACTTACGTCGCCATGACCCGCCATCGCGAAGATCTGCAGGTCTATTACGGGAGCCGGTCCTTTAGCTTCAACGGCGGTCTCGAAACGGTTCTCTCCCGACGCAACGCCAAGGAGACGACGCTCGACTACCAGCGCGCCACGCTTTACCGCCAGGCTCTGGCTTTTGCCGAAAACCGCGGCCTGCACATCGTCCAGGTCGCCCGCACGCTTATGCGTGACCGGCTCGACTGGACGCTCCGCCAGAAAGAGAAGTTTTCCGATCTCGGCAGACGCCTGCGGGTCGCCGGCGAGCGACTTGGCCTGTTCCAATCGCCCAACCTGCAACAGAAGAAGGAGGCCCGACCGATGGTCGCTGGCGTCAAGGAGTTCGCGTTTACACTACGGGATGCCGTCGACCAGAAGCTTGGCGACGATCCGGCGTTGAAAGCGCAATGGGACGAGGTGTCCACGCGCTTCCGCTACGTGTTCGCCGATCCGGAAACAGCCTTCCGCGCCATGAATTTTGATGCGGTTCTCGGCGACCGGGAGGGCGCCGGACATACGCTCCAGAAGCTCCACAGCGATCCAACATCGATTGGAGCGCTCAATGGCAAAACCGGACTTCTCGCCAGCAAGGCGGATCGCGGGGCGCGACGCGTTGCCGAGGTCAACGTGCCGGCCCTGAAGCGCGACATCGAGCAGTATCTGACGATGCGCGAGACGGCCCGGGAGCGGTTGCAGGGAGAGGAACAGAGCCTGCGCCAGCGCGTGTCGATCGATATTCCGGCGCTGTCGCCCACAGCACGCATCGTGCTCGAGCGCGTGCGCGATGCGATCGACCGCAACGATCTGCCGGCGGCTGTCGGATTTGCCATCAGCAACCGCGAGGCCAAGCTCGAGATCGACGGGCTGAACAAGGCCGTCACTGAGCGTTTTGGCGAGCGCGCGCTGCTCTCGAACGGGGCGCGCAATCCGGAAGGAAATCTGTTCGACAAGCTCGCCGCCGGTCTTAAGCCGCAGGAAAAGGATGAGCTCAAGGAGGCCTGGCCGGTGATGCGCGTAGCCCAACAACTGGCCGCCCATGAGCGCACGACGTCGACACTGAAGCAGGTCGACGACCTGCGTTTGACCCAGCGCCAGACGCCAGCGCTAAAACAATGACGCGTCGTCGTGCAATCATGGGGCTCGGCGGGACGGCGCTGATGAGCAGCCTCCTCTCCGTCGTGGCCTGGAGCGGGGGCTATCGTCTGAACCTGACGCCGAGCGAGCCGCTCGGTCTTTGGAGGATCGAGCCGCCGCGGCACGCTATTTCGGGCGGTGACCTGGTGTTTGTCTGCCCGCCGATCACGCCTCTGTTCGAGGAGGCGCGTCGTCGAGGCTACCTTGCCCGTGGCCTCTGCCCGGGCAGCGTCGCGCCGCTCGTCAAGGCGGTGGCTGCTCTGCCCGCACAGCATGTCGAAATCGGCGATGTCGTCCGCATCGACGGTGAAATTCTCTCGTCCTCGCGCCTGCGCAAGACCGACGGCGCCGGCCGGTCGCTCACGCCCTTCGCCGGCGGCATCGTGCCGGCGGGATATCTCTATCTGCACTCACCTTTTGCGAGCTCCTATGACTCCCGCTATTTCGGACCAGTACCCTCGACCGGATTGCTCGGCCTTGCCCGGCCGGTCTTCACCTTCACGCCTTGAGCTGGCACGCTCAGCTCTCCTCGTCGTCCTGGCAATCGCGGTCGGAGCGGTCAGCTGGAGCGGCCACGTCCTTGCGCTTCCGCTTGCCATGATATTCCCGGCGCTATGGGCGCTTTCACCGTCGCGGACCGCCGCAGCCCTGGTGTCGGCTGGGTACTTTCTCGCCGCATCGCGCGGACTGCCGCAAGGCGTTGCCAATTTCTACGCCGCCGATCTCTGGCCGGGGCTGCTTCTCTGGCTGGCGGCATCATCAGCCTTTGTCCTCGTCCATGCGGCGGCCTGGTCAGAACGGCCGGGACAGGGCCGGGCGGTGCGGTATCTCTTGGCGACCGTGGTGATGGCGCTGCCGCCGTTCGGCATCATCGGTTGGGCGCAGCCGATCACTGCGGCAGGCGTGCTGTTTCCGGGCTGGGGATGGTGGGGTGTTGGCGCCACTGCCATCGGGCTCGCAATGATGACATCGCGAGGCCGGATGACCGCAGCACTCTTGTTGGGAGGTTTTTGGGTGTGGTCCGCCGCAACGTGGACAGCGCCGATCCTACCGGAGGGATGGAAGGGCGTCGATCTCGAACAGGGACAAAGGCTGGGGCGCGATGCCTCGCTCGCCCACCACCGTGACCTGATTGCAACGGTGCAGTCGGCCGCGGATTCTTCCATCCGCTTTGTCGTCCTTCCCGAGAGTGCGCTGGGTTTCTGGACGCCGACCGTGGAGCGCTTGTGGCGGGAGGGCCTGCGTGGCCGCACCATCACCGTCATTGCCGGCGCGGCCCTGCTCGACGGCGAGGGTTATGACAATGTGCTGGTATCGATCTCGGCCGACCGAGCGGAAATTCTCTATCGCGAGCGCATGCCGGTCCCCATCTCGATGTGGCAACCATGGAAAGCCTGGATGGGGGAGGGTGGCAGCGCCCGGGCGCACTTCTTCGCCAATCCCGTGGTCAAAGTGGAGGGGGCAAGGTTGGCTCCCCTGATCTGCTACGAGCAGCTCGTTGTCTGGCCTGCGCTCCAGTCGATGCTGCATTCCGCCGACACCGTCGTGGCCACCGGCAACGGATGGTGGACCGTAGGAACGTCCATCGTTGCTATCCAGCGCGCGAGCGCCATTGCCTGGGCCAGGCTGTTTGGCCTGCCGCTCATCATTGCATTCAACAATTGAGGAATGGAGAAAAAGCATGGTCGATGCCGCTCTGATCAAGGCCTGTGCTGATGCCAGCCTGAAACCTACGATCGTAGAAAAGTTCATCGCGGCAGCTGGATCGAATGATCCGTTAGCTGTCACGGTGCGCTCCGGCAAACGCGTCATCCTCGTGCCAAAGCCGACCACGCCAGATGAAACTTTGGATCTCATCCGCCAGAGTATCGGCCGCAATGTCGTGCGTGTCGGGATCACCCAATATCCAGCGGGCCTTGGTGTGCTCGAGGCCGGTGAACTGAAACCCGATCTGGTCGATGCCTGCGCGAACCTGCGCATGGGAACAGCCTTGTTCGCGAAAACCTACCGGGTCGTTCTGAAGTGGTACGGCAATCCGTTGGACGGGGACGAAAAGCCAGAGGTGTTTGAGGACGCAGTCCTCGCATGGCAGAGCGGTTACTTCGAGGGCAAGTCGGTGTTTCGGACGCCGGATCCCGACGAAGTCGATTTGCCCCAGCCTATCAAGAAAGAGCCTTTGGCCGATACTTCCGAGCAGCCGGTAAAGTCGGGCGGGGAGGAGGTGAACGATCTGTCCGGTGAGCCTGCGCGTGACGGCAACCCCAGCACGGCCGGCATCCGGATCGATCTTTCCGGCATCGGTGCAAAGTAGTCATCAGCGAGTGCAGATTTGCACCATGACGGCGGCAATTATCCATCTGTTCGCGCTGGCGAAAACAGAACCTGCCCGGTATAAGGCGGGTAGGGCAGTACGCGCTGCCCCGGGGTGTGGAAACCTCTCGTGGCGGTTGGCGCCGGCCGATACGGCGCCAGATCCTCTGACCATGTGGCCGGGGGCCTGTGACGTATGTCCAGGTACTCGGTGCTAAAGGTCTCAGGACTGTCCACGACAGTTTCCAACCCCCGGCTTGGGATCAGGGATTAACGTTTGCGGGGGCGCACCGCGGACAAGCCGGGAGAATGGAAATGGGATCGGAAACAGCCGCGTTGCAATCGAAACCTGAAATTCGCGCCCTGTTCGGGCTTACTCAGGGACTTCCAAAGCCTCAGTTGGAGCTTCTGACCATAGAAGCCATTCGCACCCACCGGCTTCTCGTCGCAAGAGCTGACCAGCTCCAGCAGGCATTGCCCGAGAAAGACAAAATTCAAGAGATCGTCGGCGGTGCTCAGCATCTCGATTACATCCGGGCCTGCATGGAGATGCACGCCCAAATGTATGCGACGAACACGCTGATCAACATCCTCGGCTATATTCCCAAGGTGCCGGCGAACTGAAGTCTCAGATCAGCCCTTTGCGAATGGCGGTGGAGACAAGGTGCATCGTATTGCCGGTTTCGAGATACTTTGCCGCCGTTCGAAGCTTTGACCGCACTCTGTCATATGAGGCGTTTGCGAGGTCTGCCACTTCCTGCTTTGTCTTGCCTTCGGAGAGCCAGTAAAGATAGTCGGCGGCCGTGGAATCGAAAAAATCGGGCTGCGGGACGGTTGGCGCCAGATCGGTAAAACTGATGCGGGCATGCAGTTGTCCGACTGCGGCGGCGGCAGCCAACGGATCCAACCCATGTCTCAATTCGCTTTCGGGCTTCTCCGAGGCAAGCGTGAACATCGCAAGCGTGCCACGCGCGGCTCTGATTGGGATGGTCACGCCGGAGCGGATGCCGAAATCAGCCGCGTGTGCGTAAAAGGAGCGCTCCTTTTTCGACAATTGTGAGCTCTCGCGTTCCCCGCTCCAGGTGAAAACCCCCTTCAGCGATCTGGCGCGTCGAATGACCGGATCGATCTCGAAATACTGCTGTTCGGCATATGCAGACTGCCACCCTGGCCCATAGTTTGAAACGATGTGTGCGTGGCTTGATAGAATATTGATATAAGCATAGCCGGCAAAGCCCATCTCCTCAGTGAAATTCGCAAGCCCGTGCTTTATAATCCGTTCGTCGCCCGGGAGGGCGGCAAGATCGGTGAGCCTGTCCAGCCATTGTCGCATTCAAATTTCTCCATCAAATAGTGAGCGGCTCCGGCGGCCTGGTGCTCCCCGGAGTTGTCCTATGGGGTTGAATGTCGGCTTCAGTTTATCGGCGCTACCACCCAGCCGTCGGACGATGTTCTATCTCGCAGGCCGATCAAGCAGTCTTCTCCGGTGCTTGCTTCATCGATATCACTCTCTCAATTGAAAGCATGGGGACGAGGCTGTGATTGGTTCGAGCGGCGGTTTTCCGTCCAACGCCTGCTGCACTTGCCCGCCTCTTCACGTCAATCTCTCCCGACAGGCGATGTTCTGCGGGACCGCTAATTCGATCAGAGTGAACAGCCGTCGTGCCGTGTCGTGATCGATCGCCACCTTCGATCGGAGGCGTTCTCTCAGCAGTGCGGAGGCCTCGTCGTGGATGGCGCGGCGTTCCATGTCGATCGCCTCCAGCCTCTCGGAGCTCAACCGCGCCTCGGCGGTCGCGTAGCTCTCGCAAACAATTCTGTAGTCCTTAAATAGCCGTCGGAAGGAGGATAGCGACAGATAATGGCACATGACGTGCGGCCTTTTTCTGTGGTGATAGACACCGTCAGTCGCCTGTCCACCAGAGCAAGAGACAGCCGGTAAGGGCCACCGCTATGGCCGACCGGCGCAAAACTGTTATTATCTAACAGGTCGCCTATGACGATTGCCTGTTCGCGCTTTCGTTCAGAATTCGCTGGAATGCCCAGAGAATTGTCCAGCGATACAGCGGAAAGGCGAAAGGCCCTCGAAGCCGTTGTTGCGGTGATCATCGCTCGCTCCGTCCTGTGTCGGCACTCCCGAACCGCGTTGTCGTCCGGAAAGATGTGGCTGCCGCCGAAACGAGTCCGGCGACAGCCACGCGCCTTGGGAGGCTAGGGGAAAATTTATTCGCAGCCGCAATGGTCGCGGATGTGCGGAGGTGAGAAGTCGACACACGCCGCCGCACGCCGATGTCCTCATCACTGCACCCGAAAAAGCGGGGGCATTGGCTGAGTGCCAATGGCCGCCAAGTGTTCCTGCGCGGCTGGGGAAAATGCCTTGCGCAGGTCGGGAGCTTCTTCAGACGCGTAGTGCTTTGTGTTGATCGCAGAGACTGCGACAGGACTCCCCCCTGTGAAAGTCGGTTGCGAACGCGGCTGTTCATGGCGTACTGGTGTCATCATCGCTTCAACCTCATGGGCGCGAAATGCGCGTTATCGGTTGGCTGCGGGCGCGAACCACCCCGGTTGCCCGCTCGATCGACAGCGCTGGAATGGGCGGACCATCGCCATCGTGCAGAGCGGCAAGCCGGTCGCCAACCTCCTTGTCCGCCGCCGTCAGGCGATGGTTCAGACGAAGATAGTCCATCCACGTCGGCGTCCGGTACGTCTCGGTCCACAGAGAGGGCTTGAGCAAGTTTCGCTGCAGCGTCCAGTTCCGCGCACCCGCCCGGCTCCGAACACGGCGCTGTTCGCGCATGCACGCAAGAAAGGTCTCGAGATCATGCTCGGCGATCAGATACTCGGCCCTGACGACGATCGGTCCGCTTCTTGGCTTCAGGTCGAGTGCCAGCGACGGCGGTACGAACTCTGATGCTTCATGTTCCGGTTCTTCCCACAGTTCGATCGGCAGCACGAAAGCGGCGGCAGCAACAAGCAGCAAAACCGCGGCGGCAACTTCGAAAGCCATGGTCAGGGAGTAGTTTTGGGCAATAGAGCCCCAGATCCAGCTGCCTGCGGCCATGCCGCCATATGAGAGAGCGTAGTAGATAGAGAGCGTGCGCCCAACGACCCAGCGCGGGCTGGACAACTGAATGGCCACGTCAATTCCGGTCCAGGTGATAAGCCAGCCGGCACCCCCAATTGCCAGGGCAAGAGCGGCAACAGGAAGGGACGATGTAAGAGGCAGCGCGAGACAACATAGGGCACAGGCAACGGACGCGAGCGCGATCAGCCGGTCCTGGGACACCGTCCGCCTCATATAGCTGCTGCCAAGGCCGGCAGCAAAGGCGCCCGTGCCAAAAGCGGCCAGGAGAGCGCCGTAAGCGATCGGGCCGCCTGCCAAATGATCGCGAACGATCAGGGGAAGAAGCGCGAGGATGGAAATGCTCGCCAGCCCGAACAACGTGCCGCGCACGATTGCCGCTCTGATCTCCGAGGATATCGCGGTGAAGCGCAATCCATCCTGAATAGCCGTGCTAATCCGCTCACGCGGGAGCGGAGAAGAGCGCACATGCCATTTCGAGCGGGAGACGGCGGTCAGCGGCACCAGATCACTCACCGCTGCAAGGACGAATGCAGCCAGTGGTCCGAGGAAAGCAAGGATAAGGCCGCCGAGAGCCGGGCCGATGCTGCGTACGGTGTTATAGCCCACCGACATCAGCGTCACGGCCGCCGGAATGTCGCGTTTTTCCAGGATATCGCCAACCGACGCGTGCCAGGCTGGATCGTTCAGCGCAAAGCCGCACCCCGCCAGGAAACCCAATCCAAGTATCAGCCATGGACTGACAAATCCCAGCGCAACAGAAATCGCCAGCGTTGCGGAAGCCAAAGCGATCAGGCAATGCCCGGCGAGCATAACGCCGCGGCGACTGAAGCTGTCGGCAATGGCCCCAGCGAGAATGGAGAGAAAGAACGCAGGCAGCGTCGACGAGGCCTGCACAAGCGCCACCATCAGATCGGAGGTCGAAGTCGTGGCCATGAGCCAACTGATGGCGGTTGTCTGCACCAACCACCCGAGACTTGAAATTTGCGTAGCCGCCCAGATCGCGCGGAATGCACGATTCTGAAGAGGGGCTAGAGTGGACAATAGTGAATCTTCGCGCTGCATAAATACTTACCTAATGGTCATCATTCCTTTTGACTCGCGTTCTCTCATGGATCTTGCCATCAGCAACCTGTCAGATTGAGGCGACGTAAGCTGCGGTCGTTAGTCACCAACTACAGGCTTGGCCTCAAGAAGATCATAAATACGCGCCGCGTGCTGATCATTGTTACAAAAACCGTCAAGATTTATGCGACCTCTTCAAGATCATTCGTCGCGATGTCTAAGACAATCTGCTTTGACGTCGCTCGCCCTCTACGAATTTCTTGTGGTGCCATCCCATATGTTTCACGAAAGGATTTGGAAAAGTGGGACGCCGAGATAAATCCACAGGCGATGGCGATATCGACAATCGGTATGGCAGACTGAGTAAGCAGCATTCGAGCTCGCTCCAGCCGTAGTTCTCGATAGTAAGAAAGAGGCGAGCGACCTAATTCGCTACGGAATAGGCGTTCAACTTGGCGGCGGGAGCGCTTTACGTCCTTTGCAAGTTTTTCGATCGACAGTGGTTCCGCCAGATGATCTTCCATCTGCTCAATGAGTTTGATCATTATCGGATTCAAGATGCCGTGCTTTTGCGAAAGCGGCAGCCTCTGGCGCTCATTCGGCGCCCTTACACGCTCGACGATTGCCTGCTCGCATATACCTGCCACGGTCTCGTCACCAAAATGCCGTTGAACGAGATGCAACATCATGTGCAGTGAAGCCGAACCGCCTGCACATGTCCAAATATTACCGTCTACTTGATACAAGACTGCGTTCACAGGAACTTCCATATATCGCTCGCTGAAGCCGGGAAGGTTCTCCCAGTGAATCGTGCAGTGCTTGTCGTTCAGCAACCCGGCCTTAGCCAGTATGTAGGTGGCCGTCCCAACGCCGCTCACGGCCACCCCACAATGCCTGCATTCACGAAGCCAAGCTTCCAAAGGTTTACTCGAGTAGCTCTCCACATCCTGATCGGCACAGATAACGACCATGCTCGGGCGACATTCCTCGAATAAGCGACGACGTTCAGTTAAAATGGAACTGTTGGTTACGGCTGAAAGTCCGCAAATGGCTTCAACCGCGCCACCGGACTCCGATGCGACCCGCCAACGATACGCCTCATAACCCAACACACGATTGGCCTGGCGCAATACCTCTACCGCCGAGGAGAAAGCCAGCATGGTAAAGTGCGGGACCAGATAGAACACGAGGATAATTGGCTCATGGCCGACATTCTCGCTGACGTTCCTGGCCCTGCATGAACCAGATTGATATGGCTGCCGCGCAGTCATGCACGTTGTCCACGTTTGCAGCGTTTGTCGGAACGCGCGAGAGAAGGCGGAAATGGCGTGGAGCTGTGAACTCGCGGAACTGTCACATCCCTGGAATGGACTTTGTGCCGGCTGAGCTTTCTCGCCGTGCGTCGGCTTGAGGCTGTGCAATATAGGGCCTTCTGAATCGGGTAGCGCTCGACCCCCGATGCTCCCCTGCTGCATGCATCTTCATCGGCCGAAGCCACGCATAGGCCGTAATATGGATATCGCGAGTGGAGACCGTATCGCCGGGATCTCTGTGCCTTCCACAGTAGCCAATTGTGCAGCGGCATGCGCCTTGAGTCTGAGGGGGTGCAGTAGTGGATTACGGAAGTTGACATAGCGGGCTTTCCCCGGGCCACGGGCGGCGGCCTTAAATAAGTCGCCTCACCTGTTTTTCTGTTGACAAAATGACACGACAAGACAAAATGTCAACCAACGTCGCCACTTACAACGAGCGATGGGTGTCAGGTGAAATCGTATCAACCACTGGGGAAGAAATGCTGAACCGTCGCCAATTCACGAAATCGCTGATCGCTACCGGAACCGCGCTCGCGGCAGGGGCATCGTCATTGAACCTCGCCACGGCGCAACCCAGGCGTGGTGGGCGGCTGCGCGTCGCCGGTCATGTGCAAAGCGCGCAGGACACGCTTGATCCCGCGAAATTCGTACAAAGCACGGACTATGCCCGGGGGCATATGCTCTATAATGCGCTGACCCGCATCGATGGTAATGGGCAGGCCCAACCGGAACTTGCGGAGTCGTTCGAGGCCAATCAAGACGTCACGGAGTGGGTCTTCAAACTTCGGAAAGGCGTCACCTTCCATGACGGCAAGGCACTCGGCGCCAACGACGTCATCTATTCGATCATGCGTCACAAGGACCCCAAGGTTGCCTCAGCCTCCAAGGGGCTGGTGGATGATCTCGTCGAGGTGACTGCGGACGGCACGGACGGTGTTCGCGTCAAGCTCAAGAGCCCGAACGCTGACATTCCCGTGCTGCTTGGGACGTTCGGCTTTATGATTGTCAAGAAAGGGACGACCGACTTTTCGACGGCCATCGGGACTGGACCTTTCCGGCTGAAAGAGTTCTCCCCCGGCGTCCGCACCGTAGTCACCCGCAATGACAACTATTTCAAGCCAGGAAGACCTTACCTCGACGAGATCGAGTATTTCGGGATCGCAGATCCGGTCGCGCGGTTGAATGCTCTCATAGCCGGCGATATCGACATGATGTCGGACCTGCGCCCAAACGCGATTGACGAGGCCAAAAAAGCGTCGAGCGTCGAAGTGTTCTCCACGCCGTGCCCGCGCTTCGTGCAATTCGCGATGATGTGTGATCGGGAGCCAACCAACAATCTCGATCTTCGTCTTGCGGTCAAGAACATGCTCGACCGGGAGCGCATCGTGAAGCAGGTACTCAATGGCTACGGGGTCGTCGCCAATGATCACTTCGTCATGCCGAAGAGCCCAGTCTATAATAGCTCCTTGCCTCAGCGTGGGGTCGACATCGACAAAGCAAAATTCCACCTGAAAAAGGCAGGAATGGAAAACGCCAGTATCGAACTCCATGTCACGGACGCCGTTCAGAACAGCATTGAGATGGGGCTAGTGCTGCAGCGCCAAGCAGCCCTGGCCGGACTTACGATTAACCTCAAGCGCGAGCCATCCGACGGTTACTGGTCGAACATCTGGATAAAGCGACCCTTCCATGCCGTGGTGTGGAATCCGCGACCAACGGAAAGCCTCATGGCGACGCTGATCTGGAAGTCGGATGCCAAGTGGAACGACACCCAGTTCAAGGATCCCCACCTCGACCAGCTCATCGACGCGGCACGCGGCACCGTCGATCCGGACAAGCGCAAACAAACATTCTGGGATATTCAGTCAATCATTTATGAGCAGGGCGGAAACGCGATCCCCGCCTTCGTCAACTACATTGACGCTCATTCAAGCAAGGTGAAAGGGTTGACCCCCGTCCCAACTGGCAATCTTGGTGGCTTTAACTTCGCCGACAGCGTCTGGCTCGAGAGCTGAGCCTTCAGTGAACCGCAGGCGGTGGGAACGCTCACCGCCCATTTGGGAATTTGCTGATGCTCAATTTGATTGGTCGCCGCGCGCTGCAGGGGCTGCTAACGTTGCTGGTGGTTTCGTTTCTGGTTTTTGCGGGAACGGAATTGCTGCCCGGCGATGTGGCACAGGCTGTACTCGGGCAGCATGCCACCCCAGAAAGCCTCCAGGAGCTGCGCGTCCAACTCGGGCTCGACCGGCCGGCACCGCTTCGCTACCTCAGCTGGCTGGCCGGCGTCATCCACCTTGACTTTGGCGTTTCACTCGCGAGTCAGGTCCCGGTGAGAACGCTTGTCGCGGAGCGGCTTGGACACACGCTGATCTTGGCGGGTCTATCAGCGGCGGTAGCAGTTCCGATTGCCTTCGTCATCGGCCTTGGGGCCGCGACCCGACCTGCCGGCGTATTCGATCGGGTCAGCTCGATCGGTGCCTTGTGTGTGTCCGCGCTGCCGGAGTTTTTTCTGGGAACGCTGCTGGTGCTGATCTTCGCAGTTAACCTTCGCTGGCTGCCGGCCATTGCGTACGTCACCGAATTCCGGTCGTTCGGGCAAATGGTAACTTCGCTGGCCATGCCGGTGGCGACGCTCGCTGCCGTCATCGTTTCACAGATGGCGCGCATGATCCGTGCGACCGTGGTGAACGTCCTTTCGTTGCCCTACGTCGAGATGGCCGTGCTGAAAGGCGTGTCTTACCGGCGCATCATCCTTGTTCACGCGCTACGAAACGCCGTCGGCCCGATCGCCAATGTCGTAGCCCTCAATCTTGCGTATCTCGTGAGCGGTATCGTGATCGTTGAGACGGTATTCGTGTATCCGGGCTTAGCGCGGCTCCTTGTCGACGCTGTCTCTTCCCGCGATTTCCCCGTGATCCAGGCCTGTGTTCTTATCTTCTGTGCCGTCTATATCGCTCTCATGCTGCTGGCCGATATTGCTGCAATCATCGGTAACCCTAGGCTTCGACACCAGGAAATGAAGAAATGACCGCAGTCAAACCCAGTTCGGCTGCCGCCAACCTGCGAAATGCAAAACGCCGAACTCTGAGCGCCACAGGCGTGTTTGCCGTAGCGATCCTCCTGCTTTGGATTCTTGTGGCTCTGTTCGGGCCGTTCCTTGCGCCACACAACGAGGCTGACATCGTCTCGGACGCCAATTTCATGCGACCGACGGCCGAATACCTGCTGGGCACGGACTATATCGGACGGGACGTTTTCTCCCGCCTAATCTACGGGGCCCGGACAACGCTGGCTACGGGATTGATCGCGACGCTGATCGCAGAGTGCCTTGGTATTTGTCTCGGCTTCTTCGCGGCTATCCGCGGCGGCATCGTCGACTCAGTGATGAGCAGGCTGAACGACGCGCTCCTTTCTTTCCCCCATATCATGATGGGTCTCGTCGTTATCGCGGCGCTCGGCTCATCGATCCCGGTGCTCATCGCTACTAGCGGATTCGTCTACGCCTCGGCCGTGTATCGTATAGCTAGGGCCCTTGCCATGGAGTTGAGGGAAAAAGAGTTCATCGAGGCCGCGCGGGCGCGGGGGGAGGGCACCTGGTGGGTTCTCTCCCGGGAAATTCTGCCCAACACCACACTGCCGCTGCTCACTGATTTCGCGCTCCGACTTTCCTTCATAATTCTCTTCATGAGCAGCCTTGGTTTTCTTGGACTAGGCGTGCAGCCGCCGACCGCCGATTGGGGAAGTATGGTGCGAGAGAACATGGAGGGACTGGGTTCTGGTTCCCTGGCGCCCATCATCCCGGCCGCGGCGATCGCCAGCATTACCGTGGCATTGAACCTTCTTGTGGATGAATTATCCATGCGAACCGGGCGCATATACGGCAGGACCCGCGAATGAACCGTCGATTGCTCGACATCCAGAACCTTACAATCGAGAGCGTCGCGACGAGGAAGCCAGTCGTGAGCGGCGTTAGCCTTGCGATCGCACCGGGAGAAGTGCTTGCCATCATAGGGGAGTCAGGCTCCGGCAAGACCACTCTTGGCCTCACCGCGCTGGGTCACATTCGACCCGGATTGCAGGTCGCCTCGGGACGTGTGCTGCTTGATGGCACCGACCTTCTCTCAATGGGCCCCTCCGCCCTCCGCTCTATGCGTGGAAGGCGAGTCGCATACGTGGCACAGAGCGCGGCCGCAAGTTTCAACCCCTCGCTGATGATCGGAGAGCAGGTCATCGAGCCAGCGCTCGTCCACGGCATTATGCCGGCTGACAAGGCCCGCGCCCGGGCGCTTGAGCTCTATCACGATCTGTCAATGCCAGACCCGGCCAATATCGGAACTCGATACCCCCACCAAGTTTCGGGTGGCCAGTTGCAACGACTCATGGCCGCGATGGCAATGTGTTGTGGGCCGCAGCTTCTAGTCTTGGATGAACCCACGACCGCCTTAGATGTAACCACCCAAATCGGGGTCCTCGAGGCGTTTAAGCGCGCAATCCGGCAGCAAGGGGCCGCAGCCCTTTATATAAGTCACGACCTCGCTGTCGTCTCCCAGATCGCTGATCGCGTAGTGGTCTTACACAATGGTGTCACTCAAGAAGAGGGTCCTTCCCAAGCGATCATCAACGCGCCAAAGGCGCCGTACACGCGCACTCTCCTTTCAGCTTACAAGCAATGGGCACCAGGGACGGTTGCCGCCCCGACGGCGACCGTCGGATCCCCACTCCTAACAGTTTCGAACATTACTGCGGGTTATGGACAAAATCCGACCCGCGGTCCCCGGGTAGTAGCAGTGAAGTCGGTTGACCTCGAGGTGCGCCGGTCTTCAGTCGTCGCCATCATTGGCGAGTCGGGCTCGGGCAAAAGCTCACTCGCCCGGGTTATCGCCGGATTGCTTCCGTCGGCGTCGGGAGAGATTCACCTTGCTGGAACGCGGTTGCCGAAAACCGTCGAGCAACGTTCAAAAGACCAATTGCGGCGTATTCAAATCGTGTTCCAGTCGCCAGATGTCGCTCTCAATCCCGCTCATACAGTTGAGCAGATCCTTGGCCGCTCACTGGCGTTGTTTGGCGGCAAGCGCCGCCGGGAGCGCGGTGCGCTGGTCAGGGATATTCTTGAAATGGTTCAACTGCCGGCCGATTTCGCTGGGCGAAAGCCTAGTGAGCTATCCGGCGGCCAGAAGCAACGTATCAACCTTGCGCGGGCGCTAGCTGCGCAGCCTGAACTTATCCTTTGCGACGAGATCACGTCCGCACTCGATCCTGTGGTCGCCGCATCGGTCATCGACCTCCTTCGTCGCCTGAGGGCTGAGCGAGGATTGGCATTTATGTTCATTACGCACGATATTTCCACGGCCGCGAGTTTCGCCGACGAGATCGCTGTCATGTACCGAGGCGAAATTGTCGAGCGCGGGCCTACAGACAAAGTCCTGAACCGGCCCGAGCATCCTTACACGAAAATCCTCGTGGACTCCGTGCCACAACTGGAGGCCGGCTGGTTGGAAGCGGCGGCTGGCAGGCGCGAGCGCTTACTCGCATCGGCAGGTGGCGTGATACTCGCTGACTGAGGGCCACATGAAGCATGAGTTCCGTTCCGTTCTTTGGTTCCCTGAAGGCGTGTGCACCTGCACAGCCGTTTTCTGTCATGCTGAGCTTTGCCGAGGACGTAAATGATTGGTCAGGTCTTTGCGCCAAATCTGTTCGACGGCCGGGTCGCGCTGATAACTGGGGGCGGCAGTGGCATCGGCTTCGCCATCGCCAAGCAGCTCGGCGTTCTTGGTGCAAGCGTGATCATAGCCTCCCGAAATGCCGAGCGGCTTGGGAAGGCCGCCCAGCGTCTCAAATCAAGAAATGTCAATGTGAACGTCCAGAGTCTCGACATCCGGGACGAGCGGCAAGTGGCAGCTGCCTTCGATAACTTCTCTTCTCAGGGCCGCGTTCCTGACATCCTCGTCAATAATGCCGGCGGCCAGTTCGAAGCGGACGCCCTGCGCATCTCAGCCAACGGCTTCCGTGCCGTCGTCGACCTTAATCTCACCGGAACCTGGCACATGTCGCAAGCGTTCGCGGCACGACGCATAGCCTCGGGGGGACGTGGTCGCATCATCAATATCGTGCTCTCAATCGCAGGCGGCCTGCCAGGCTACGCCCACAGCGCCGCGGCGAGGGCAGGGGTTATCAGCCTGACGGAAACGCTCGCCGCCGAATGGGCCCCGCATATTACCGTGAACGCGGTTGCACCTGGGACGATTCGCACCAGTGCCCTTGCGCAGTATGACATCTCGCATCTCGAAGCTGGAATCGAAGTTTTACCAATCCGACGCATGGGTGAGCCCGATGAGGTCGCAGCGGCGGTAGCCTACCTTGCGTCACCAGCTGGCGACTACATCACGGGCACGACGCTCTTAATCGATGGTGGCAAGCATCTTGCGCGCGGCCGTCCAAGCAAGGAACAAGATAGATGGACCTGACACTCTCACCGCGCGAGCGCGACCTGCAGGAAAGAGCCGCCTCGTTCACCAGGACCCACCTCTTTCCCAATGAAATGGCAATCGAGGAGCACGGATCGCTGCCCGGCGATATCCTGGCACGACTCAGGAAGGAGGTGCTCGCGGCGGGATTCAATGCCATCAACCATTCGCGTGAACATGGTGGCCAGGGCCTATCGCTCTTCGAACAGACCCTGGTCAACGAGCAGTTTGGGATGGCGACTGGCGGCATCGGGGGCGTGGCATGGCAACCCGCAATTCCGCTCAAGCAAGGCACCCCCGAGCAGCTACGTCGGTATTTAGAACCGAGTTGCCGTGGCGAGCGCACCTATTGTTTTGCGATTTCAGAAGCAGACGCGGGATCGGATCCACGCCATGTGAAAACTACCGCTGTGCGGCTCGGCAGCCGGTACTACCTTTCTGGAGAAAAATGGTTCGTCACGCACGGGGACATCGCCGACTTCATTATGGTGCACGCCCTTGTCGATGGCGATCCAGAGAAGCCTACGGTGTTTCTTGTCGACAAGGATCGGCCGGGTATCCGTGTCAAGCGCGTGCCAAAGTTTATGCATAACTTCATGTCCGAGCACCCCGAGTACATCTTTGAGAAGGTGGAACTCGGAGAGGAGGATATCCTGGGTACCGTTGGCGGCGGACTGGAGCTGACGAAGGACTGGTTTGTCGAGACCCGCCTCAAGATTGCGGCCCATTGCGTCGGAGCGGCAACACGGGCCACCGAGATCGCGAATAACTACGCAGCGGAACGCGTCCAGTTCGGTAAGCCCATTCGCGAGTTTCAGGGAATTGAGTTCATGGTCGCGGACATGGCAGTCGAGATCATGGCCGCGAAATCGCTCCTCTACCGCATCGCATGGCAGGCCTCGCAAAGACCAGACCGGAAGCTTGCGCACGCCCATGCCAGCGCGGTGAAGTTGCAAGCCTCCGAGATGGCGGGCCGTGTTATTGACAAGGCGCTGCAGATTCTAGGCGGTCGTGGCTACATGCGAGAGAACCCGGTCGAGCGACTCTATCGCGATATTCGGGTTGAGCGAATCTGGGAAGGCACATCTGAAATCCAACGGGTAGTGATCGGCAGCCAGATTAAGAAGCGGGGGCTTGGGATTTATACCGGCTGGATCGACTGACCGTCGACCGTGGTCGGGGCTTTGCCCGAGTCGCAGGCCCAGATCACAGGGTCAATCGGGCCGACGGCTTCACTGCCAGTAAGTTGCGGATCCAAGGTCGCCTCAGGGAACGCACGGCGGAATTCTCCATCTGAGCGCGGCAGACGTCGGGACATCGACAACTCATCTCATTCCCTTTCGAGATCTGATCAATCGCAGTCTCGAGCGCCAGGAACGGAGGCTGCACCGCGCGATGTAGCGATTCACCCTCCGCGTTCAGGCGGAGTTTCGACTTCTTGCGATAAATAATCTCGTACCGATGTGAGCCTCGAGCGCCGCAATGTTCTTGCTGACCGCCGGTTGCGTCACATTCAGCAGCCGTCCGGCCTCAGAAAAACTCAGTGTTCTAGCCGCCGCTTCGGACGTGAAGAGCGTCTGGGCCGACGGCAGTCTTTTCGCAAAACCCATAACACTCAGTTATATCACCATGAGAGTAACCCGTATTCCAGGGATGGCGTTCGTGTGATCTATTTCCTGCAATAGAAGCCAGTATGCCATTCTAGGGAATGCAAAGTGACTGAACGCCGTGGCCGCTATAGTTCCAGCCGCCCGACTTCGGCAAATTGACAGTCTCGATTGTGACTTGCATTGCACGGGGCGGGCAGCTTTCCCCGTTTGCCGGCAAGGCTGCATGGCCGCCGACTGGCCCATAAAAGGAAAAGGGGAAAGCATATGAAGAATGAACAAGGTTCGCAGTCCGGCGAGGCCCTCAAGGGGTTCACTACTTCAACACGTCGCCAGTTCATTGGTTGGGCGGGCTTGCTTGCGCTTGGTGCTTCGCTCTCCCCATTGGATGCGCGCGCCGCCCAATCCGCACCGCGCCAGGGCGGATCGGTCCGGTTCGCGATCAACGATGGCACGCCGGCGGATTCCTTTGATCCGGCGACATGGCAGAGTTCATATCAGCAGGTGATTTTCGGCGGCACGCTTTGCAACGCGCTGACGGAACTCGACGCGACGGGTGCCGCGGTTCCGGACTTGGCGGAGAGCTTTTCATCCTCTGCCGACCTCAAGGTCTGGACGTTTGCGCTGCGGCCCGGTCTCAAATTCCACGACGGCGCGGCAGTCACGGTCAATGACGTCATCGAATCCTATCGCCATCATATGGGCCCCGCGTCGAGTTCCGCCGCGAAGGCCGTCGTCGAGTCCATCGTGGATATCAGAGCCGATGGCGACAGAAACGTGGTCTTCACGCTGAGCGGAGGCAATGTCGATTTTCCTTACCTCGCTGCCGACTGTCACCTTGTGGTGATGCCTGCAAAGGCCGGTGGCGGAATTGACTGGGCAAGGGGCGTGGCCACCGGGCCCTACTCGATAGAGGATAACCAGCCCGGCATCGGCGTGCGGATGAAGCGCAATCCCGATTATCACAAGCTTGGCCAGCCCTATTTCGACAAGGTCGAATTTGTCAACATCATCGATGTCGCCGCGCGCACAAACGCGCTGCTGACCGGTGAGATCGACTACATGGTCGATGCTGATATCAAGACGCTGAAAATGCTGGAGCAAAATCCGGCCATCGAGATATCGAAAGTCAGCGGGGTGCGCCATTTCAGCTTCAGCATGAACACAACGGTGGCTCCGTTCGACAATCCCGACGTTCGCATGGCGCTGAAATACGCGATCGATCGCGACGACATCGTCAACAAGGCATTCCTCGGCAATGCGAAGACGGCGAATGACAACCCCGTCGCCCCGCAGATCGCGTTCGCGATCAATCCGTTGCCTGTTCACAGCTACAACATCGAGAAGGCCAAGGAACATCTAGCCAAGGCCGGCCTGACCTCGCTCACGGTCGATCTTTCCGTCGCCGAAACGGCATTTCCCAATGCCATCGATGCCGCGCTTCTGTTCAAGGACCATGCCGCCAAGGCCGGCATCGAGATCAACGTCGTGCGGGAAGCCGACGATGGCTACTGGGACAATGTCTGGCAGCACAAGCCGTTTGTGGGTGTCGACTGGCTAGGCAAGCCAACGTGTGATTCCCTGTTCACCACTGCCTATGCAAGCGGTGCGCCATGGAATGACACCGCGTGGAAAAACAAGCGCTTCGACGAGTTGCTGGTGAAAGGCCGGGCTGAGTCCGACAAAGCCACGCGCCAGAAAATCTACGGCGAAATGCAGCAGATCCTGCATGACGATGGCGGCGCGCTTGTGCTTGCCTACGCACTGTTCATCGATGCCATGTCGAAGAAGATCGCGCACGGGCCCATAGGCAATATGCTGCAGTGCGACAACTTTCGAATGGCCGAACGTTGGTGGCTTGCCTAGCCGGAACGCGCCCGTAGCCAATCCTTGCCGGTAGCTCGACCAATGCTGCCGGCGCCCCGATCGGAAGATGATCTATTGCACTCGCCAGCCATTACGCCTCTTGCAAGAACCGTCATTGCGAGAATGGGATCAGGTTTTGTCACCCTTTTCATCGTATCTCTCATAATCTTCGCTGCAATCGCCGTCTTGCCGGGCGATTTTGCCAAAGTCGCCCTCGGACGTTCCGCAACGCCCGAGACCGTGGCCAATTTCCAGCGGTCGCTCGGCTTGGACCGGCCGGTGACCGAACGTTACGTCTCCTGGATCGGCGGCGCCCTGAAGGGCGATCTCGGTCTCTCCTTCTCGTCGGGTTCTGGAACGCCGCGTACAGTCAACGGCATCATTGGTCCGCGCCTGAAGAACACGCTGTTCCTGGCAGCTTTAGCTGCCTTGATTTCCGTTCCCGTGGCGCTTCTCTTTGGCATCATTGCCGCGATCCGGCGCAACAGCTGGCTGGACAGGTCGCTGAACGCCTTGACCCTTGTGGGCATCTCCTTCCCGGAGTTTTTCGTGGCCTACGTGCTGATGCTTCTGCTGGCCGTCAAACTGCCCATTTTCTACTCGCTGGCACGCATTACCCCCGGCATGGGGGTGGTGGAGATTGCCGAGCGTCTGGCGTTGCCGGTGGCCACGCTCTGCTTCGGTATCATTGCTCACATGATGCGCATGACCCGCGCCGCAATCATCAACCTTCTTTCCAGCCCTTACATAGAGATGGCCAAGCTCAAGGGGACGGCGCCCTGGATCATCATCTTGAGGCACGCGCTTCCCAACGCCTGGGCGCCGATATCCGCGGTGATCGCGTTCAATCTGGCCTATCTCATCGTTGGCGTGGTCGTCGTCGAGGTCGTGTTCGTATATCCGGGCATCGGCCAGGCCATGGTCGACGCGGTGCGCTCACGCGACATTCCGGTCGTCCAGGGCTGCGCCCTGATCTTCGCCACGGCCTACATCCTGCTCAACCTGCTTGCAGACGTCATCGCCATTGCCACCAACCCGCGCCTGGCGCACCCACGATGAGGCGCACGATGCATATCGACCACGCCGACGCGCCGTTGCGGCCGATCAAATACCGCAGATCGCGCCTTTCCATGCTTCGCAAGAACCTGAAACGGACATCGTGGCCAGCAAGGATCGGTCTCGCCGTGGTGATCCTCTATGCCGTGATGGCCATCTTCGCCCCTGTGCTTGCGCCTTTTGGCGAGGCGGACGTCGTCTCGACCGAGCCGTTTGCGCCATGGAGCCTCGTTCACCTGTTCGGTACGGATCAGCTTGGCCGGGACGTATTCAGCCGGTTGATCTACGGCGCCCGCAACTCCGTGGGCATCGCCTTCATCACCACGACAATCGCGTTCTTCATCGGCGGCTCGCTTGGAATTCTGTCGGTCATTTCGCATCCATGGCTCGACTACCTGCTCTCCACTTTGGCCGATACGCTGATGGCGATCCCGCAGCTCATCTTTGCGCTCATTCTGCTGGCTCTATTCGGCTCTTCCATCCCCAGCATCGTGCTGATCATCGCCGTCCTCAGCGCGACCCAGATTTTTCGGTTGTCGCGATCGCTGGCACGCAACATCGCGGTCATGGAGTTCATTGAGGCCGCACATCTGCGCGGGGAAAAGGCGCGCTGGATTGTCGCGAGGGAAATCCTGCCGAACATCCTGCCGACACTGCTTGCCGAGTTTGGTCTGCGTTTCTGTTTCGTGTTCCTTACAATTTCGGCGCTGTCGTTCCTTGGCCTTGGCATCCAGCCGCCTTCCGCGGACTGGGGCACCATGGTGCGCGAAAGCGCGACATTCATCAGTTATGGCAACATCACGCCGCTGCTGCCTGCCATGGCAATAGCGCTGCTGACCGTCAGCATCAACTTCGTCATCGACTGGTTCCTCGATATCGCCAGCGGGCTGCGCGATGATCAGTAAGCCTCACGACACCGCCGCGCGCCATACAGGCGAAGTCCTGCTCGACATTCGTGACCTAGTGGTGGAAGTCGACAATTCCGGCGCCTGGCAGCCGATCGTCAAGGGGATAAGCCTGTCGCTGCGGCGTGGCGAAGTGCTGGGCCTCATCGGGGAATCGGGCGCGGGAAAATCGACGCTCGGGCTCGCGGCCCTGGGCTTCACCCGGCCGGGCTGTCGCATCGCCAGGGGCAGTGTCAGCTTCAACGGCATCGATCTGCTGCGGGAAAGCGAGGCAGCCCGGCGGCAAATCCGCGGCACGCGCATCGCCTATGTCGCCCAGAGCGCTGCGACGTCGTTCAACCCGGCGCACCGCATTATCGATCAGACGATCGAGTGTGCCATGAGGCTGGGTGGATTGACGCGCCAGCAAGCCATCGCGCAGGCGAAGGCACTCTACGCCGAAATGCAGCTTCCGAATCCAAATGAGATCGGCGACCGATACCCTCATCAGGTATCCGGCGGTCAGTTGCAACGCGCCATGACCGCGATGGCCATGATCTGCAAGCCCGACCTCATTGTCTTCGATGAGCCGACGACCGCGCTCGACGTGACGACGCAGGTCGAAGTACTGGCCTCTGTCCGCAGGATCGTGACCGACCATCACACTGCCGCCCTGTACATCACCCACGATCTGGCCGTCGTCGCCCAACTGGCCCATCGTATAATGGTGCTGCGACATGGGGAACTGGTTGAAGAGGCAGAGACCGGGCGGATGCTGGCTGACCCGCGGGAGGCCTATACACGCTCGCTGTGGACCGTGCGGAATCTCGAGAAGCCGGAGGAAGCCCCGACTCAGCCCATTTTGAAGGTCAGCCATGTCGATGCCCATTATGGAGACTTCAAGGTTCTTGAGGACATCTGCCTGGATTTGCCGCGAGGACGCACTCTTGCTGTCGTCGGCGAGTCCGGCTCAGGAAAGTCGACGCTTGCCAGGGTCATTGCAGGTCTGCTGCCGGCGACATCGGGCACCATAAGCCTGAACGGTGCCGCACTTGCGTCTTCGCTGAAGCAGCGCGCTGCCGGTCAGCTTCGCGGCATACAGATGATCTATCAGTCGGCGGACGCGGCACTCAATCCCCGGCATACGGTGATGGATCTCGTCGGCCGACCGGTAACCCTTCACACCGGGCTGAAAGGGCACGCCTGCGCCCGGCGTGTCGTCGAATTGCTCGAGATGGTCGAGCTCTCGGAACACCACATTACAAGCTTCCCGTCCGAGCTCTCCGGCGGTCAGAAGCAGAGGGTGTCGATAGCACGGGCAATCGCGGCCGATCCGGAGGTCTTCATCTGCGACGAGATCACATCCGGCCTCGACCAACTGGTCCAGGAACAGATTCTCAAGCTGATGCTCAATCTCCAGAAGGAGTTGGACAAGACCTACATGTTCATCACCCATGACATTGCGACGGTGAATGCCATCGCCGACAATGTGGTGGTGATGCAGCGTGGCAGGATCGTGCAGCAAGGTCCGAAGCACGAGCTGCTGTCCTCGCCGACACATCCCTACACCAAGGCCCTGCTGGCCGCGGTTCCACAGATGGATCCGCATTGGCTTGATGGCGTTCTCAACGATTCCACGGCCCGGCTTCGTCGCCAAGAAGCGCTTCGCCAATCGGCGTTGGTGTAGCGGAGCATGCCTTTCAAACACGATGCCAGCAGATCGCCATCATATTGAGAAGATGAAATCCAAGGGACGAACTGGCCGGGATACGGTACGAGGCAGGACTTCGTCATCGCCGGAAGCCCTGTCCAGGGGGCTAGCGCCAGCCGCCAAGCGCCTGCTGACGCAACGGTGTGCTTTCCGATGGCACCAAAACTCTCCCCGACGGCTACATGAGAGAAGCGACGATGGCTACTCAGCCGTCGTCGCCGCCAAGACTCCGCACGGGTACTACTGGTGGCTGCATCATTGGCAGGCTGATACCGCGGCCATGCATGGAGCCGACAGTACCTACTACGCGCGCGGCAACAGCGGCCAATTAGTGATGATTAATCCGTCGGAGAACCTGGTGGTTGTTAAGTGGGGGGTAAAAGATGATTCATCAGAGACTAAGACAGTGTTAGTCGATCGTTGAGCATCTTCACTAGCCTGTGGCCAGGATAGGGAGCAACGCAGATCTGTTGCCCTGTGGCAACGAGCCGTCGATCGTTTTCGAAGGGTTCTAACGTTCAAGGCCGTCAGTTCGACCAGTCCGTGATCCGGCGTGTCACGTTGCTTGAATTGTCGCCGCGCGAGGCCGACACCGCGCTTTTCAAGGTCGTGCACTCACGGCTTCTCACGCGGCCATGGCTTGCCGGCGATGGGACGGCGGAGTAAGACGCGCCAACCCGGCTCGCTTCAGGAAATCAACAGTCATAGGTGTACAGTCAGCCGAAACGCCTCAAGCAGGGCTGCGTGGATGGTGCGGGAAGTCACGGCGTCTCCAATCCGGTGCAATGAAAAGCCGGGGCGATCACGAACAGGCTGCGCTTCCCATCGCGCCATCGCGTCCACATCGGTAACACCGTCGTTCACCGAGGCATTCCGCAGTCCATCGTAAAGTTCGGTTACAGGATCCGTTCCTGCTTCCAGAACCACCTGATCGGTGGTCCATTCCTGCAACGAGTGCGTCAGCCGATGTTCCATGGTGGCGACCAGTCGGTTGCCCTCCCGACGTATGGAATGCAGCGTGAGATACGGGTGTGTTGAGACCCCCTGCTCCGCCAGGCGCTTGTGAAAAACGGTCCTGTCCGGATAACCCATCTCTACTGCCGACTGCGCGTCCGACGTGGCCAGCGTGACCTCGTGGCCGGCCGCGGACAGATGATCAGCGACTGCAACTGCCTCATGCCTTCCGGTTTGATCGCATATCAGGATCGACCTCGCAGCCTGGGCGTCGCCAGACAGCAAATCCCAAGCTGATACCGCCAGATCGGCCCCATTGAAGTGCTTGGCGGCCGGAAGTCCGCCCGTCGCGATGAACACGTGATCGGGAGTCTCTGCAAGGACATCGCCGGATTCGGCATACACGTTGTATCGGACATCGACGGCAAGCCTGTCCAGTTCGGCCAGACGCCAATCGACGATCGAGATCAGGTCTTTTCTCCATGACGTTCGCGCCGCCAGTAGCACTTGTCCGCCCAGCTTCGGGGCTGCTTCGAACAAGACCACGTTGTGGCCGCGTTCAGCTGACACGCGAGCTGCTTCCATCCCGGCAGGACCACCTCCGACGACGACGACCTTCTTGCCTGGAGCGTCGCTTTTCGGTACCTGCATAGGCAACAGGGTTTCGCGGCCGACGGCCGGGTTATGAATGCAATGCGGCTTCTTATAAAGACAATGTGATGCGCCAATACACGGTCGAATCCGGTCCTCCTCCCCCCGAGCAATCTTGTTCACGATCTCGGGGTCGGCGATGTGGGCTCGCGTCATCGCAACCATGTCCAACAAACCGTCGCGGATCGCGTGACGCGCGGTGGCGACGTCTGTGACACGGGCAGCGTGGAATACCGGAAGGCCAATTTGTTGCCGGAAACGTCCAACCGTCTCTAGGAAGGGACCGAGCGGACGGCTCATTCCCGGCATGTTTTCTTCTACAATGGTAACGTCCGTGTCCATCCGGCCGACCATGCAGTTGAAGAAGTCAACTGACCCTTCCCTGGACAGGATTTCGGCGATTTGGAGCGCCTCGTCGAACCGCGTGCCACCCTCGCCCTCGTCTATCGATAGTCGTATGCCGACCACGAAGTTATCGCCTACACGCCGCCTGATCTCCTCGTGTACCATCAGTGCGAAGCGAACGCGATTTTCCAGGCTCCCACCAAACTCGTCGCCCCGGAAGTTCGTCAGCGGCGACAGGAACTGGCCAATCAAATGGCCACCTGCCAACGTTTCGAGCCCATCGAGGCCACCCTCCTGGCAACGCCATGCGGCGTCTCCGAACGCCCGCACGACGCGGTCGATGTCGTACTTGTCCATCTCCCTCGGGAAATTGCGATGCAGTTGTTCCCGTATCGGAGACGGTGCGATCATCGGTAGCCAGGCGCCCACCTGCGCGTCGCCCCGTCGCCCCATGTGTGTGATCTGGCACATCAGCGCGGCGCCGTGCTTGTGGATGCGTTCTGAAAAATCCTGAAAGTGCGGAATGATCCGATCGGTCCCGACATCTAGTTGACGGAATACTGATGGTGAATCGGGAGCGATATTCGAACTGCCCCCGAACATCGTGAGGGCTAAACCTCCTTTCACCTTCTCCTCATGATACCGCTGGTACCGGAAGTCGGGCATGTTCGCATCGTCCATGCCTGAGGCATGGGCTGTGCTCATCACTCTGTTTCGTAACGTCAGTCCGCGGATGGTTAGCGGCTGAAGGAGCGGATCCTTTGTGATCGACTGAATCGCGGTCATCGTGCTACGCAAAACTGTCCGGGAGAACCGCGCGGCGTCGATTCATGAAATCGATCAACGCCTCGTCGATGGCAGCATCAAGCGCCGGCTGCTGGTATTCAGCCAGCAATTCCAATCTGCGTCGCGTCGCGCGCTGTGCCGCATCAAGAGAACCCCCCGCCGCCCACTGTTCGAAGGACTCCCCGTTCGCATTGGTGGGCGAATAAAATGCCGTCCTGTAGCGATCCATCGTATGTGGGCTGGTCAGGAAGTTGCCCGCCGGTCCCACCTCCGCAATCGCACTGACAGCCAGGGCCGCTGGACTGGTGTCAACCCCGGACATCATGCGGGATGCCGCGCCTAGCATGTCGCAGTCGATGATGAACTTATCGAAGTTCCCGACCAAACCCTGCTCCAGGGTTCCGGTCGCGTGTATCATGAAGTTCACCCCGGCCAGCATCGAGAACATCATGTAAAGAGAGCCTTCCCATCCAGCCTGAGCGTCAAGGACCTTCGAATTGGTCGACGACCCGCCACACCGGAACGGAATGCCCAAGCGCCTCGCCAGCTGACCTGCGATGAGTAGCGACTTCCACGTCTCGTCGTAGCGGATCGGACTCCCGGACCGCATCGACATGCCCATCATCATAAAACCGTACATGACGGGTGCGCCGCGCCTGACCAACTGGAGGATGGCCAACCCGGCTAGGGTTTCGGCAAGTGATTGCGCCGACAATCCGGCGATCGTGGTCGGGCTTGATGCGCCCGCAATCATGAACGGCGTGATCACACAGGCCTGACCAGCAGCAGCATAGACGTGCGCTGCATCCAGCATCGTTTCGTCCAGCACTAGCGGAGAGTTCAGGTTGATGATTGCCGACAGCACACAGTTGCTGTCGACGAACTCCTTGCCGAAAACGATCTCGCACATCTGGAGCGTGTCTTCGGCCCGTTCTTTCGACGTCACAGCGCCCATAAAGCACTTGTCCGACAGTGCCAAATGACCATAGTTCATATCGAGATGGCGCTTTGGAACCGGGACGTCGGTCGGCTCGCAGATAGGCCCGCCAGTGTGATGCAACACCGGGGTCATATGTGCGAGGCGTACGAAGTTATTGAAATCCTCCAAGGTGCCGTAGCGGCGCTGGATATCCGTTGCGGCGACAAACGGTGGCCCATAGATGGGCACGAGCACCATCGAGTTGCCGCCGATGCGGACCGACTTCGCGGGATTCCGGGCGTGCTGGACGAATTCAGACGGAGCGTTTTCCGTTATGAGCTTTCGGCAGAAGCCGCGGTCAAAACGGACGCGCTCGCCTTCAACGCGACAACCAGCCTCCCGCAAAAGATTGAGGCTCGGCGCGTGTCGGACCTCCACGCCTACGCCTTCGAGAATATCTTCTGCCGCCTCCTCAATCGCGACGATCTGTTCCTCGGTCAGGATGTCGTAGGTCGGAGCGGTGCGAGTAATATAGGGCGGGATCTCCGTTTCATCGGGCAAGCGGGAGGAACTACGGCGGCGGCGATGTTCAGACAATTTTCATAATCCCAGTGACCATGGCTATAGGTTATGACTGGACCACATCAATCCAACGAGTTAAACAGCGATCTCTCTCATGGCGAGTATAGCTGTACGTTATGGCCCTACGTAGAAAGCTGCCTTCGACTCAGGCCTTGTTCACGTTCGAGGCGGCCGCTCGTGCCGGAAGCTTCTCGGAGGCCGGGCGAGAATTGAACGTCACTCAGCCAGCGGTCAGCAAAAGCATCGCCGCCTTCGAGGAGCATATCGACACCAAGCTATTCTACCGAGGGAAGAGCGGGCTGAAGCTCACGCCAGAGGGCGAAATCCTTCACAGGGCCGTGCAACTGTCCTTCCTCGCAGTGGAAACCGCGATCGATCAGATATCTGGGCGCAACCGCCCCGATGATGCCGTGATGCTGTCGCTCTCGACGGCCTTCGCCGCTCACTGGCTTATTCCCCAGATGGAAGACTTCCGAGGCTCGTTTCCAAACTTGACCCTCGACTTTCAGCTAACGGGCGGCGAGGCAATCGGCCCCATCAGCCCGTGCGACCTTGGCGTCAGGCTGGACACGAACGTTTCGTCCGGGGACCGTGCCACAGCCTTCGCGCCCGAATGGATCATAGCTCTGGCCTCGCCGGAATATGTAAGACGCAACGGCTTGCTTGATGCCACGAGCCTCAAAGCCTCACATTTGCTCGTCACACTCGCTTCACCGCGCATCAGCTGGCACGAATTCCTAAATCGGACGAACCAGTCGCTGTCGACGCCACTCCCGGAGATGAGGGTTCCCGACTATTCGGTAGTGATACAGACCGCTCTCAACGGACGTGGCGTCGCGCTGGGCTACGTAACCTCATGTGGATATCTGCTTCGGGAGGGAATTCTTGTCCCCGCAATGCAGCGCTCGTTGAGAACAGGCCACCAATATTGTCTCGCCTACCCCGCGAATTCACGGTCACGTCGTGCAGAAGAGGTCGGCGACTGGATCGCGGAAAGGACACGCGTGCTGCTCGCCGACATTGAGGGCTTGACGGGTCAGGCAGACTGAAGGGCGCGATTGAGAGTGAGTGCGACCGCCGGTGCCCTGGATGCGCTCCTTTCGTTTCCCACCGGTATAGGTGTAGAGTCCGCAATTGCGGATTTTGACCGCCAATGATCACACGCTGGACTTCGAGCGTGCCTTCCCAATCAATCGACTCGGACGTCCTTAAAGAGCCGTTCCCTGGCTTTTCAAGCATGTAGCCCGTCCCGCCGAGGATTCAGACAGCCTTATCGACGCTCGGCCGTTCATCTCCATCGCGTGAAGTTTGACGGCGCTCGCATAAGCATTGACGAGTTTCCGATCCGGGCGGCGCGAAGCCTCCCAAGCGACCCGGTAGACTCGAAAACGTGGCCCGTGCTGTCTGGCTCTGCTTCGGCTTCAATCTGAACTTGCGCGATGTCGTGGGCTGCTGGCTCCCATGAAACACTTTGAGATATGGCCCTACCGGTGGGATGAACACCGGCAGGTCGCGCCGCGCGAAATTCGCCGTCGCGTGGCGGCCAGACAGCTGCGGCAAGCTTTCTGATCAGAATGTCTGATCGTGCGTGAGTTCCATCCTGCAGTAACCGCTGTTCGGCAGCTAGTGCCCATCTCACAATCGACGCGCACACACTAATGGTGAAGATACTTCCTTCCTAGGAACGACGAGTGCGTCGAGCGCAAACGTGCCGTCCGGAGATGCAATGATCGGATTGACATCGACTTCCGCGATCACTTCGGCAAGATCGCTTGCTAGCACTGAGAAGCGGGCAACTGTTTCCGCGAGCCGATTGAGATCAGCGGGGGCTTGGCCGCGCGCGCCCTTAAGAAGCGGGCGAATGCGCAGCCGGCTGAGAAGCTCGTGGGCGGTAGCCGGTCCGAAGGGGGCAAGCGCATACTGCGCGTCGCGCAAGACTTCGATCCACACGCCCCCTGCTGCGACCATGACGAGGGGACCGAATTGCGGATCGACCGTCAAGCCGAGTGCCAATTCCACGCCCGTTGGTGCCATTCGGGTGACGAGAACGCGCGGACCGATACGGGAAGCAAGGTCTGTCCAGGAAGCTTTCACCGCGGACTCGTCGGGCAGCCTGAGGATAACACCCATACGTTCTGTCTTATGCAGAATTCCGGGCTCGGCCGTCTTGAGTACGGCCGGAAAGCCAATCGCCCGGGCCGCTTCTACCGCAGCGTCCGCACTCTCAACGATTTGAAACGGCAGGGTCTGGATCCCGTAGTCAGCGAGGAGGGTCAAGGCATCCGCCTCGCTCAGCGGCGGCCCGCCGCGTAGGAGCGGCAGCCAATCTCTGCTTGTGGCTACATGTGGAGGCTGATCGACTGTGCGCCCCAGGAAGTCGCGATGTGCAAGCATGTTACGCACAGCTTTCAGGGCCGCCGACGTGCCATCAAGGACTGGTATCCCACTCCGCGTCAGGGCGAGCGAAGCCTTGGCATTGTGGACGCGGCTGTAATTGGTCGCGTAGGCAACCGGCTTGCCAGTCCGGGCGAAGGCACGCAGCGCGGCCTCGGCGAAACCTTCGTGCACCGGATAATCATCACGCAGGTCATTGAAGAAGACACCAAGGGCAGTATTCGGATCATCAAGCAAAGCTGTGAAACAGTCCGCAAATCGCTCGATATATTCGTGCCCCGTACCCCATGCGTCGAGCGGATTCACCGGTTCAAGTCCGTGCTCCAGCCTCGCAGCCAGACGCGACGCTGTCGCCGGGCTGATTTGGGCAAAGGGAAGCCGATAGTGCTCCGCGAGATCAACAATCATCTCCCGCTCGCCGCCGGAGTCGCCGATCACCGCAAGACCGCCCTTCGCTGGCCGCCGCGGCTGCGCGAAGAGCAGCAAAGTCGCTGCCAACTCGTCGAGGGTGTCGACCTGCAGCACCCCGTGACGGTCGAAAAGAGCAAGATAGGCCGCGTCGTTTCCCGCGATGGCGCCGGAATGGCTGACCGCGAGGGCGGCGCTGGCCTCTGTGCGTCCGACCTTTAGAACCACTACCGGGATCGCTTTCGCTGCTGCTTTCTCAAGCGCTGCGACGAACGCCTGCGGGTTCCTGACTTCCTCGAGGAAGAGGCCTATTACACGTGTCTCGGGCTGCTCTAGCGCGTAATCCATGTAGTCCGCCGCCGTGGTTGTCAGTTCCTGCCCAGCGGAGACCGCAAGATTGAAACGGAAGCGTCGATCGTTGTGCACGAGGGCGCCATAAGCGGAACCCGCATGGCTAATGAACGTGATATTACCCGGTAGCGCCTCGCGTTCTGTGGCAAACGCTGCCGCCCACACTTTCGCAGCATCGTTATAAAAGCCCATGCAGTTGCCACCGCAAATTTCCAGTCCAGCGTCCCGGGCCAGGCGGGAGATCCTTTCCGTCAGCGGAGGGTTTATGTCGTTTTCAAGGTACCCGCTGCCAAATATCACGGCCGCCCGTGCCTTGGCCTTGACGACCTCCCTTACAGTCTCTTCAAGTCTCGAATTGGCCACTGAAAGAACCGCTAGATCGACCAGATTCGGCAGAGCCGCAATTGAGGGCCAGCATTGATACTGCTCAATCTGCTCGTACTTCGGATTAACTGGATAGATTTTGCCGGTGAACCCTGCTTTCTCAATCATGCGCAACATGTCGTTGCCCGGCGTTCCCGCACGAGGGCTCGCACCAACAAAGGCAATGGAACGCGGAGCCAGAAGCGGCTCCAATCTGTGTGTCATTGGAAGATGCCTCTATATCCTAACTTGGGTTATGCAACAACTTGGGTGCGGCTTACGGTGTGTCCGCCTCCCCAGTCGCGACCTTAAGGTAGTTGTAGACAGCGGCGCGGCTAATCCCAAGTCGACCTGCAATTTCTCGCACTGTCCCGCGCATTTGGAACACGCCCAGATCATGCAGACGGCGCACAAGTTCGATGCGGTCTTCACGGTCGAGAAGGTGCGCTGGACGATGGCAATCCTCGAGAAAGTTCTCGATTATCTGCCTCAGGGGCAGAGAATTTGGCAAAAAGGTTTCCTGAATCTCTTTTGGATGCGGCTCTGTCCGGGTCAGTTCGGTAATCGCCCTTTGCGCCATAAGCAGGTCACCAGTAGAAAAGTTTACGGCGAGATAAGCGACCGTCGTCCCATCGACAATGATTGGCAGTAAGCTAACCCTCAACGGCCTACCGTCCGGAGCAACCGAGCTGTAGTTGAACAGCGGCTCTTGAAGGTTCTGCAACTCCGCCTTGCCAATCGCAATGCGGGTCATGAGGTCGCCGACACCACGACGGGTAACATGTCCATTGCCTATGGCCATAATGCGGGGCGGCGAAGCGCGATTATCGTGCAGCACTACTTCACAATCTTTTGTTATGCTGCGTGCGATCTGAGGCACAAGCTGGGCTAGCGTATCCAGAATATCCTGCACACGCTGTTCACTATGTCCGCTCGACTGATCCATTACTAAATCCAGCTTGCGCTTTGCCCTGACCTCAATGCCACTAGCAGCGCCGAATGCAAATGGGAGATATGAGGTTTTCCATGTTGACCAAATGGCATCTTTGGACGGAATGTCAACAAGCCGTTGTTCGCATTATTGCGGTAGTTCGCATATTGCAGAGCGTTTTTAGCTTCGCGCCGAAAGATGGGTAGCGAGAGCGCGCTGTGTCGGATCGCGACGGTGAGTGAAAAACGTGTTGGACTAAGCCGCCGGCACGAGTGGCCGCTATGGGCGTTCAATTGAGCCGCACCCGCTAACAGGCATCACGCGGCGGTGCGGACGCGGCGATTGCAAGGATCGTGACCTGAGACCCATCTTTGCTCCAGTTCACTGGAGAGTCCGAGGCTTCATTTCTGGCCTCATGCGGCCTGTTTTTCCAATGCTATTTTCATGGCGAACTCGCTGGGCGTGATGTTGCCCAGTGCTGAGTGTGGTCTGTGCTGGTTGTAGTCCTCCTTCCAGAGCTGGATTGCCGCCCGTGCTTCCGCGAGGGTGGAAAACAGCGTTTCGTTCAGGCATTCGTCGCGGAACCGGCCATTGAAGCTCTCCACGAAGCCGTTCTGCATCGGCTTGCCGGGCGCGATGTAATGCCATTCGACGCCGCTCTCCTGGCACCATTTGAGAATGGCCATCGAGGTCAGTTCGGTGCCGTAGCACCTGCGGAATGAAGGAGCGGCGGCGGCCGAGACTGCGGTGCGCGCAGCTTTTCGCTGCAGGCGCGCACCGCTGGAGGCGGCCATGGCCAGTCAGAGTTTCTCTAGAATGTGAATGTTCACAACCCATTCCGGAGAGACCGACCATGACCACTTCAGATTCTACACCCGCCGGCGCGGTGCTGGTAGCGATCGATATCGCCAAGGTTCGCAATGAAGTTCTGATCGAAGACCCAAGCCACAAACGCCGACGCCGTCTGCAAGTCCTCAATAACCGTGCTGAGCATGACCATCTGGTCGAAGTCCTGCAGACGTACGGTCGCCCGGTGGTCTGTGGCTTCGAGGCGACGGGGAACTATCACCGGCCGATTGCATGGCGCCTGGCTGAGGCTGGTTTCGAGGTTCGACTGGTGTCGTCTCTGGCGCTCGCGCGGACGCGAGAAGCGTTGCACAATAGCTGGGACAAGAACGACCCCAAGGACGCGCAGGTGATCCTGCACATGCT